>CAWGDD010000006.1:0-403741 GCA_963821285.1 uncultured Acidobacteriota bacterium | reverse complement strand
CGTGATAAACAGCGTGTGCCTGTCCTTGCCGCCGAAGCTGACGTTCGCCGTCCAGCTCTCATTGGGCACCTGGATGTGATCGATCTGCCGGCCCGCCTTGTCGAACACCAGCACGCCGTCGCCGGTCAGGTAGTGATTCCCTTCGTTGTCCAGCGTCATGCCGTCCGAGCCGTGCTCGACGACCAGCGTCTTGTGCGTGAGGGCGCCGTCCGCCGCCATCTCGTAGCCGTAGGTCTTGCCCGCGCCGATGTCCGCCACGTAGAGCCGCTTCCCGTCGGGCGTGCCGATGATGCCGTTGGGCTTGTCGAGGTCGAGGGTGACGCGCACGAGGCGCTGGCGGTCGGCGGATAGAAAGTAGACGTGCTGTCCGTCCTGCGGCATCGCGTCGTACGTCCACCATGTTCGCGGATAGAACGGGTCGGTGAAGTAGAGCGCGCCGTCCGGCCGCACCCAGACATCGTTCGGGCCGTTCAGAGACCTGCCCTCGTACTTGTCGAGAAGCACGGTGACCTTGCCGTCCGGGGCGATGGACCAGAGGGCGGTCTTCTCGTCGGCGCAGGCGATCAGATTGCCGCGGGCGTCGAAACACATGCCGTTGGCGCGGCCCGCCGGCTGCAGGACGGTGATCAGCGTGCCGCCCACGGTCCACTTCAGGATGCGGTCGTTCGGCTGATCGGTGAAGAAGAGGTTGCCCTCCGCGTCACACGTCGGTCCCTCGGTGAACGCGAAGCCGCCGGCGAGTTTCTCCAGCGTGGCGCCTGGCGCCACGACGCCGTCCTGACGTTCAGCCGTCATGACCCGACACCGGCGCCAGAACCTGCGCGCGGGCGCGCAGCGGTCTTCCGGCGAACATCCGGTACGGCTGCCGGCGCAAACTGCTCCATGAGCCTGGCGATGACGCCGGTCCAGCCGGTCTGGTGGCTCGCGCCCAGGCCCGCTCCGTTGTCCCCGTGGAAATATTCGTGAAAGGACAGATAGTCACGCCAAAGCGGATCTTCCTGGAACTTCCGTGTTCCTCCGTAGACGGGTCGCCGGCTCTCGGCGTCTCTCAGGAAGATGGCGGTCAAACGGCGAGTGAGCTCCTCAGCGACTTGCCGCAGATTCATCTGCCAGCCCGAGCCGGTCGGGCACTCGATCGTGAACTCGTTGCCGTAGTATTCGTGGTACCGCACGAGCGCCCGGATGATCAGGACGTTGACCGGCATCCACACCGGGCCGCGCCAGTTCGAGTTGCCGCCGAACAGTCCGCTGTCGGACTCGGCGGGCACATAGGCGACCCGGTTGACTTGACCGCCGGCCGAAATCGACGTATGGATGGTCCGCGTGGTAGCGCGAGATGGAGCGCAGGCCGTACGGGCTCAGAAACTCGTTCTCGTCGAGCATCGTCGCAAGCACGCGGCGGAGCCTCTCCCGGTTCATGATCGACATGAGGCGCCGGCCGGCGACGCCAGGCTGCCTCGGATCGTGCATCGATGCGCGCAACTGCGGGCGAGCCTCCGCGAACCAGCGGAACCGCTCCTGGATAGCCGGGAACCTCTCGCACGGTTCCGCCTCGAGCGTGGTGGCTGCGCACAGGGGCAACAGTCCCACCATCGATCGGACCTTGAGCCGCTGGGACCGGCCGTCGGGCAGCCGCAGCAAGTCGTAGAAGAAGCCATCTTCTTCATCCCACATGCCGGTGCCGTCGCCCAGGTGGTCCATCGCCGAGGCGATCCACATGAAGTGTTCGACGAACTTGAGCGTCATGTCCGCGTAGCTCGGATCGCTCATCGCGAGTTCCGCGGAGATCTCCATCATGTTCTGGCTGAACAGCGCCATCCAGGCGGTGCCGTCCGCCTGCTCCAGATAGCCCCCGGTGGGCAGCGGCGCGCTGCGGTCGAACGGGCTGATGTTGTCGAGGCCGAGGAAGCCGCCCTCGAAGACGTTGCGCCCGCTCAGGTCCTCGCGATTGACCCACCAGTTGAAGTTCAGGAGCAGCTTCTGAAAACAGCTCTTCAACCACGCCGTGTCGCCCACGCCGGTCTGCGTCTTGTCGAGGCGGTAGGTGAAGATCGTGGCCCAGGCGTGCACGGGGGGATTGACGTCGCCGAAGTTCCATTCGTACGCGGGCAGCTGCCCGTTGGGGTGCATGTAGTGCTCCTCCAGCAGCAGACTCAGTTGCTGCTTGCCGAAGTCGCGGTCGACCAAGGTCAGCGCGAGCACATGGAAGGCGAGGTCCCAGGCGGCGTACCAGGGGTACTCCCATTTGTCCGGCATGGAAATGACATCCGCGTTGTACATGTGGTGCCAATGGTCGTTGCGCGGCGCCGCGTTGTAGATCGGATTGAAGGGGTCCGAGCCGTGGTCCTTGAGCCATTGATACACGTCGTAGCGGTAGTACTGTTTCGACCACAGCATTCCGGCCAGGGCCTGGCGCATCACGTTCGCGCCGTCGGCACCGAGTGATGCGGGTACGATCGCGGCGTAGAACTCATCGCTCTCCTGCCGGCGGCGGTCAACTACCTGATCGAATGCGTCGCCGAAGAGACCACGCCGCGCGCGCGCGTTGCCTGCCTGCGTGAAGGGCTCGGCGTCCGACAGCCGCAGGCGCACGACGGCAGACTCGCCTGAACCGATGGTCAGCCGGTAGTGGGCTGCGACGAGAGTCCCGGTCTGCCTGGGGTTCACCACGCCGTCCCGACCGTGGACGATGGCGTCGTTGATCCCATCTTTGACGTAGGCCGACTGGTTCGCGACGCCGAAGAGCCGCTGCATGTTGGTCTCGTTCTCGGTGAACAACAGCGGCACGTCCCCTTCGCAGTAGAGATAGCGCGTGCCCAGCCGCGGGTGGACGGCACGCACGGCGCGGCCGCCGTGGCCGTCCTCGACCTGGGTGAGCGTCGGGCGCGTCGCGTCGGCATGCCAGGACCACTCGTTGCGGAACCACAGCCTCGGCAGCAGGTCGAGCGTGGCGGCATTCGGTCCACGGTTGTGGACCGTGCAGCGGATCAGAATGTCTTCAGGGGCGGCCTTGGCGTACTCGACGAACACGTCGAAGTATCGGTCCTGGTCAAACACGCCGGTGTCGAGCAACTCGTACTCAGGCTGATTCCGGCTCCGTTGGTGATTCGTGCGAACCAGGTCGTCGTACGGATACGCGGCCTGCGGATATTTGTACAGGTAGCGCATGTACGAGTGCGTGGGCGTGGAATCGAGGTAGAAGTAGTACTCCTTGACGTCCTCCCCATGGTTGCCTTCGGCGTTGGTCAGCCCGAACAGGCGCTCCTTCACGATCGGGTCCTGGCCGTTCCACATGGAGAGCGCGAAACACAACCGCTGCCGTTCGTCGCAGATGCCGGCCAGCCCGTCCTCGCCCCAGCGGTAGGCCCTCGACCGCGCCTGGTCGTGGGGGAAGTAGTTCCAGGCGTCGCCTCCCTCGCTGTAGTCCTCGCGCACGGTCCCCCACTGACGTTCGCTCAAGTACGGGCCCCATAGCTTCCAGGGCGCCCTGTTCGTGCGGGCTTCTTCGAGACGGGATTGCTCGGCGTTCATGGCCGCTCCCTTGTCAGATGAACTGGCCATCGCGTCAGGTCCTTGCACCCGGGTTGATCCGGCCAAAGGGCACTCCGGGACGATCGGCTCGCAGTCGCGCACACGACGTGCACAGCTCACGTTCGAGGATCGTCCTCATGTGCTCCGGCAAGCGCTGCCGGACGAACTCCCGGTGGGCAGGCGTGTTGGTCGGTGCCCCACATTCGGTGCAGGTCAGCAGTGGTTGTTCCTTCACAACGGTTCCCGTGATGATCGTGCGCCGCACCCCGTCCTGATCTTCGAGGTGGATCGCGCCCGTCGGACAGACCTGCGTGCAGGCACCGCAGCCGATGCAGAGCGCCGCAGGCCGGGTGAAGTCGAAGTAGGCGAGCCGGCCGGCCCCGGTGTCGGCCATGCGCAGCGCCTCGATGCCCATCTCGCTGCACGTGGCCATGCACAGGCCGCAGCCGATGCAGTCATCGCAGCGCAGACAACGGCGAGCCTCGTCGTGCGCCGCCGCGTCGGACAGGCCTTCCTCGATCCGAACGTAGTTCCCCTCGCCGAGCACTTCTTCGACGGTTCGTTCGGGCATCACGGCGCGGGGCAGATGCGTGCGATCGTGCGCGACGACACGAAGAGGAATCACCTTGGCGCGGCGCACCGGCCGGCCGACGGCGGCGTCCGGTGGAATTCCGCGCAGCCAGGCATCCATGGAGGCGGCGGCGATCTTCCCGGAGCGGATCGCTTCCACGGCCGTCCGCGGGCCGTGCTCCGCGTCGCCGCCGGCAAAGACACCCGGCACGCTGGTCATCAGCGTCTTCGGATCCGCGACGATGAAGCCGTGGTTGTTTTCGACCCCGCTGCCGTCGAGCATGGTCAGGTCGGTGCCCTGACCTGTGGCGAGGATCACGTGATCGGCTTCGAGCGTCAGCAGCCGGCTGGCGTCGAACGTCGGATTGAAATGGCCCTGCTCGTCGCGGGTCTGCTCGCAGTACCTGCAGGGTGACTTGACCATCTTCGCTGATGCGGAGCGGCCCCCAACCCGGGTGCAGTTCCACGCCTTCGGTGACGGCATTTTCGATCTCGTGCGGGCTGGCCGGCATGTCACGGCGCTTTTCAAGGGAGGTCAGGTCGACGTGCTGCGCACCCTGCCGCAACGCCGTCAGGGCCACGTCGATGGAGACGTTGCCGCCGCCGATGACCACCACCCGTGGCCCGACGCGCACCGGAGTACCGCTGCGCACGGCGTGCAGGAAGTCGATGCCGCCGAGCACGAAGGGTTGATGGACACCCTCCATCGTGATGAGGCGCGATCGCTGCGTGCCGAGCCCGAGAAACACCGCATCGTAGTCCTTGCGAAACGTCTCGAGGCTGTCGATCGGGGCACTGGTATGGATGGCGACACCCAGCGTCCGAATCTGGTCGATCTCCTGATCGAGCAGATCCGGCGGCAGGCGATAGGCCGGAATGCCGTAGCGCAGTTGCCCGCCGGCCTTCTCCAGCGCCTCGAAGATCTCGATCTGATGACCGTGGGTCCGCAGGTAATACGCCGCCGTGAGGCTGGACGGACCCGAACCCACGATACCGATACGCTTGCCGGTATCCGGCGCGATCTCAGGCTTCGGGTAACCGCCGTCGGCTAGGCAATGTTCGGCCGCCTTGGCCTTCAGGGGACGGATGAAGAGCGCGCCGTTGCTGCCGCCGCGCACACAGGCGGATTCGCACGGCGCCGGGCAGACCAGGCCGCAGACCAGCGGCAACGGATTGTCGCGCCGGATGACTTCGATGGTGGCGCGATAGTCGCCGTGACCGAGGTGAGCCATGAAGCTCGGGATGTCGATGTTGGCCGGACAGGTGCTGTGGCAGGGCGCCGCATGGTGTGTCAGGCACAGTCCCTCGGGGCAGGATTCGCGCCCGGCATGGCTGTCCCACTGCGCGCGGAAGTGGCGGAGGGCGCTGCCCAGCGGCCACGCAGCCGCCAGCCCTTGTGTGGCGAGTTCCTGCGCCACCCCGTCAAGGGCCGCGAGATGCGCCGCGTCGCCGCGGCCGAGGCTGATCTCGGTCACGAGGCGCGCGGCACGCGCCAACAGCGCACGAACCGGCGGCGTCTCACCTTCGGCGTTCTGCCAGTGGCGATACAGGGCACGGCCCGTCTGCTTGACCACGCACACGCCCGCCGCCATCACTATCAGGCTGGATGGCGCCGGGATGATGCCCGCGGACGCGAAGGACAGCGCATCACACGACAGGTCCGCTTTGGAGTACGGCAGAAAACCGCCCAGGCCGTCGTCGAAGACGAGCACGGCGTCCTCGCCTGGCACCTCGACGCCGCCACCCCAGTTGTCGATCTGGTTCCGCAGATTGCCAGACCGTGCCAGTGCGACCAGTCCGCGCTGCTTCATGCCGCGCCGGAGCGTCAGCAATGAGGCATCGAGACCCGACGCGCCAGCGAACAGCAAGGCGATCAGGCACCAGGTCTCCGGCGTGTGGATCAGCCGTGACCCGTCGGCGACTTGTCTCTCCCCCCAGCAACTGGGCCCGCTGTGACGGACCACCTCCACTTGTCGGCGGGGAATGGCGACCTGGGCGAGCGACCGGATGGCGTCGACGGCATTGAGCAAGGCCACTTCATGACCCGTCAGCTCAGCCGGCAGTCGCAGTTCGACCTTCAGGCTGTCCCGCAGACCGGCGGCGATGAGCACGCCCTCCGCGACCAGCCAGGGAGCGCTGTCGAGTACGGCGGCCGCGCCGCGGGCCTGCGCATCGAGGTCGGTCGCGTCGATCACCAACACCGACGGTCCATGGCCGCGCACGAACTGCCGCCAGGCGAAAAAGATCGGTTCGCCCGCGCCGCCGCATTCGGCGAGACCCGACTCCTGCACGCGCCGCAGCCGCTCGAGTGGCGTCAGTGCCTGGGCAATGGCGAGGCCCGGCAGCGCGCCGGCGAGGGTCTGTTCAGGAGGGGCGGCGCCTGCCAGGGTGGCGGCACCGGCATCGAGCCACGCCGGCAGCATCTGGACGTCGCTCATGTCTCCTTCTGAGCCTCACCCACCGGCTCAGCGAGGATCTGTCGGGCATAACGCTCGCGGCGCGGATCGGGTACCTCGTTGGCGACACCAAAGGACAGACACCCCGTCACGCACTTGGTCACGCAGGCCGGCTGCAGCCCGGCATCGACGCGATCCATGCAGTAATCGCACTTGACCACTTTGCGCATGACCGGGTCCCACTGCGGCGTGCCCCACGGACACGCGGCGATGCAACTCTTGCAGCCAACGCAGAGACTGTGCTCGACAAAGACGATCCCGTCCTTCTCGCGCTTCTTCATGGCGCCGGTCGGACATGCCCTCACGCACCACGGGTCCTCGCAATGGAAGCAGGGCATGAAGACACTGCGCATGCGCGGCAGCCCGCCGACGTCGATCGGACCGACGGTGATGATCTGGCACGGAGTCGGGCCGGGGCCGAGATTCTTGTTGCTCTTGCAGGCCACTTCGCAGGCGAGGCAGGAAATGCAGTTCGCCTCGTCGTGATGCAGCATGTAGATGCTCATCGATGGCCTCCTGGCGCTGCGGGCCTGATTTGCACGATGGTCTCGGTCATGGCACAGCCGCCGCCAGCCGGGTCGAAGTCGTACAGCTTGCCGTGTTGCAAGCGCTGGTCGGCCACACCCCGGCCCCGGGCGCGCGTGGCGAGCGGCACGGTGGCGCCGTAGCCGTGGAGCATGAACACCGCTTCCGGATGAATCCACGGTGTCACTTTCGCTTTGATCCTGCCGGTATAGCTGCCCCCACCGGTGACCTCGACGATGTCGCCGTCGCCAATCCCGAGTGGCCTGGCGCGGTCGGGGTGAACCCACAGCACCTGTTCCGGAGCGATCTCGTTGAGGATCGGATTATTCAGGGACTGTCCGTGCGCCAGCGTCGCCGTCCTGGCAAACAACAGATAGAAGCGGTCGTCCGCGGGCGCCACTTTGACTTCGTAGGGCGGCAGGCTGGGCAGCCCGGCCTTCTTCAAGACCTCGCTCTCGATCTCGATCTTGCCGGACGGGGTCGGGAACGTCAGTTTGTCGCGGGGCATCATCCTGGGCGCATCGGCCAGGCCGACCAGTCCCTTCTCGCGCATCTCGGCGACGGTGACGCCGGTGCCGTCGAGCTGGTAGTTCCAGAGTTCCTCGATGGTCTCGAAGTCGAGCGCGTCTTTGATATCCATACGGCGCAGGATCTCGCGGAAGATCCACCAGGCCGGGCGGCTGTCGAAGCGCGAAGCGATGGCCTGATCGCGCATGAAGAAGACCGGCACCGGGCCGGGCAGCAGGGCCAGGATGTTGGCGCGCTCGAGGTAGGTCGACTCGGGGAGGATGACGTCGGAGAACCAGCCCGTCTCCGAATAGCGCACGTCGATCGACACGATCAGCTTCAGCGTGTCCAGCGCGCGCTGCGTCGCCTCCGGATCGGGCAGGCCGGTGAAGGGATCGTGGCGGTAGGCGAAGTAGGCGCCGATGCCGTAGGGCTGCGCGGTTTCCATGGCGGCGAATGCCTGATGCAGCATGCCGATCTCGGGATCCCACTGCGGACGGGAGGCGCCCGCGCCGTCCACGCGCGGTTGCTCGACCTTGGGCACGCGGTCGGTCAAATGCTTCAAGCCCTTGCGGCCGTAGAACGCGGGTAACTTCCCCAGCACGTACCCGCCCGGGATCTCGAGGTTGCCCATCAGGGTGTTCAGGATCAACGCCGTGCGGCTGACGTGGAACGACTGCTTGTGACGCGCCGACATCCAGCCCGGATGAAAGATCACCTGCGGCGCATCGGCGGCGATCTCCCTCACGAAGGCGCGCAGCTGGTCGGCCGACACGCCGGTATGAGGCTCCTGCCATTCCGGCGTGGTGTCCTTGACCGCCTCGCGCAGATAGTCCATGCCGGAGACGAAGCGGGCGACGAAGTCCTTGTCGTACGCCTCCTGCTTCAGCACTTCATGGATGATGGCCAGGTTCAGCGCGTAGTCGCTGTTCGGGCGCACCTGCCAGTACCGGGTCGCCTTGCAGGCCGTCATGCTGGCGCGCGGATCGATGTAGGTGACGCGCATCCCTCTGGCCACCGCGGCCATGAAGGCTTTGGCCTCCTTGACCATCAGCGACTCGACGATGTTGCGACCGTAGAGCACGAGGTGTTTCGCATGCCCCAGGTCGGGGATCAGCGCCTCGTGACCGAAGCCGTAGATCGAACGTGCGGCGTTGTGCACGTTGCCGCCGCAGCCGGCGTCGTGGTTGAAGTAGTTCGGCGAGCCGAGCGCCTTCACGAAGGTCCGGGTCAAGTCGTTGAAGGGGCCGCCGCGATCGGACAGCACGATGCCGCGCCCGCCGAACGCCGCGATCGTCTCGTGGAGTTTGTCGCCGATATAGTCCAGAGCCTCGTCCCACGACGCGCGCCGCCACTGGCCTCCGCCACGCGGCCCCTTGCGGATCAAGGGCGTCTGCGGCCGCTGGTCGTCGTCGTACTCAAACGCTAGTCCGGCGGAGCCCTTCGCGCACAGGCTGGCGCCGATGGCCTTGTCGTGCGGATTGCCCTGCAGCCAGACGACCCGGCCATCCTCGACCGTCACTTCCATCGGGCAACGCACCGCGCACATGCCGCACATGCTGTAGACCGTGCGTCGGCCTGGGGCGTCGACACCGAGCACATTGGGTGGCGTGGAGATCATGTCAGTCCTCAAAGAACCTCATCGCTGACCACGAGCCTCGGAGGGTGGAAGGTGACGGTCGGTAAAGGAGCGCATTCGCTGCGCCGCGTCTGTGCAAGGAATGCGCCGCGAGGACTCGATCCGGACGACAGGCCGTTCTAACGATGTCCGCCTGCCCCTGGGCGAAAGTCCACGTGGGTGCGAAATCTTGCGCAGCCCCTCCGCGTTCGGTAGAACACAGAGTGCCGAGCCGACAACCGTTCGACAATCGCGCCGATCAGCGTGAAGTGCGGACCGGCGCGGGATGTCTCCTTCGGCTACTACGCGGCCGCCTTCTCCGCCGCCGCCAGTTCCTTCTCGAAGGCCTTCTCGTCGCCCTTGAGCTGCTTCTCGATGCGCTTGACTGCTTTGGCCGTCGCCTTCTCGAGTTTCTCCTTCAGCGAGGTCTTGCCGACGACGACGATGGCCGCGGTTCCGGCGTCGAGCGCCTCGCCGAAATCCTTCACGTCGCTGCGCGACATGCCGCCGCAGATGTGGCCGAGCAATCCGCCATACAGGCCGCCCGCGGCCGCCATTCCGAGGATCGCCGGCGGAAAGAGCGCCCCGATGACGGCACCGGCGGCGGCACCGGTCCAGGCAGCTTTTTGCGTGGGCTTCTCGCGCTTGCTGACGTGCACTTTGCCGTCAGCGTCCTTGTTGACGACCGCGGCGTCGTAAGTGTCGATCACGCCCTTGCCGTACAGCTCCTTCACCGCGCTGTAGTCGATCTGGGCGTCGTCCACGTCGAGATAAGTGGCGACATACACGAATACACTTGCCATGATTGACTCCTTCTTCGTAAACCGAGTTCTACGCCTTTTCCGCGCTGACCACGAGACCCTCGCCCACCTGAATCGTGACGCTGTCGCCGACGCTCAGGACGGAGACATCCACCTTCTTCCCGGCCTTGACGGTCTTGGTCGTACCGTCGCCCAACTGGAACGTGACCTTGTGCTTCTTGGCATCCACCGCGGTGACTTTGGCGGTGACGTTTGCCGTCTCCACCATGACGCCGGCGGGCTTCGCGCCCACGGGCGCCAGCGCCACCGCGCCGCCGCCGGTCGGCATGGTCGCCGCGCCCGTTCCGATCGCGACCGCGACTTCCTCCGTGAGCACCGCTTTGACCTGGTCGCCGACCTGCAGTTGGCTGAAGTTGACCATGTCGGGCCCGGCTTTGTACGTGGTCTTGCGGCCGTCCGGCGCCGTGAGCATGAGCTCACGCTTGTCAGCGTTGATGCCGGTGACCGTGGCCGTCGTCGTGAAGGTGTCCACGATGATGGCGCCGTCCGCGGTTTCGACGACGACGACGTCCTCCGTGCCCTTGACGGAGGGGGAGCAGGCGACGATGGCGAGCGCGGCGGCTGACGCCATTGCCAGGGCCGCCAGTTTCAGGAGGTGAGTCTTCATTTCTGATCCTCTTTCTTGCTATGCGGTTGTGGATCGAAGGTCCGGCACCCGCCGTTATTCGACGGCGGTTTCGGCCGCGGTATTCGAACAATCAAGAAGCCTTTGAATCCACATGCAAGGCTTGGACCCAATGCGCACTCCACAGATCGCTGACTTTGCTTGGAAAAGCGGGTCGAGACTAGCTGCGTCCGATGTCCAGTGACGAGCGGTTTGGCGCGACCTGACAGCCCGCTGTGAGGCGCGCCAGGAGAGCACGACGCGCGCCGACGACGAGAATGGCTTTCGCGCGCACGTGAAGTCTTGACATGACATACCTCTCTTGCGCCCCTTTCGTCGGCGGAGTCTTCGGCGTGGAGATTCACAACCGGCTGGTAATTCCGGGCAGCGCGACTGGGGTTGTCGCGCTGCCCTCCGGGCAAGCGCTGTCGGACCGAACGTGGTCCGGCGATGCTAGGCCGTGGCGAGCCTCTGCTTGACCGCTCCCAACTTCCCGCCGATCGACTTCACCTTGAAGGCGAGGAAGACGAGAGAGAAGCCGGTCACAATCGACCAGATCCCGATGATGGTGAGAACCGCGAGCGCACCCGCGCCCGGACGTGACACCATGGACAGGCCGAACAGGATGGAGACCAGGCCGCCCAGGGCCATCCACCACTCACCCGTGATCTCGTGTCGGAGGCTCACGGCGAGGATGATGCGCAGGACGCCGGTGGCGATCGCCCAGAAGCCGATGTACAGGAGCAGCATCAGGGTGGTGATTCCGGGTGCTTGAAACGTGATGACGCCGAAGGCGATGCCGAGCAAGCCTTCGAACAGCAGTACCCACCAGCTCTCGGTTTCTTCGCGCCCGAAGAACGCGTGGAACACGTTCGAGATCCCGTCCACGAACGCGAACACCGCGAAATAGAGCACGAGGCTACCGAGCGTTATTCCCGGGTACGCAAGCGCCACGATGCCGAACAGGATCGCGAACGCGCCCCTGAGCAGCAGAACCCACCAGTAACGGGACATCAGTTTCGATAACATGTGACATCTCCTTTCTTTCCCTGACCTACTTCTTCGCCGCCGCGACCTTGATCGCGAGCGCTTCGGTGTACGTGATCTCGACCGTGTCGCCGACACTCACGCCCTGGAGCTTCTCCGGGCGCTGCACCTTGATCGTCCGCGTGTTGCCGGCGGGTCCCTTGAAGGTGACCGAGGGGACCTTCGCGTCGATCGCCGCGATCTTCACCGTCACCGTGGTCTGCTGCCCGATAGCGCCCGCCGGCTTCTGGCCGGATGCGGCCGCGCCGGCTGCGACGGCCGTATCCGCGCCCGCCTTGCCACCCTTCTTCACCTCGTACACGAGCGCTTCCGTGTAGGCTGCGGTGACCACGTCGCCCTTCTTCACCTGGGCGAGATTCTTCACCGCGTCGCCAGCCACGAAGCTGTACTCCTGGCCGTCGGCGGCCTTGAGCGTGACCTCGCGCGTCTTATGGTTGATCTTGGTGACGGTCGCCGTGACCTCGACGGCCGCCACGACGGCCTCGCCCTTGACCGGAGCCGCCGGCTTCGCCGGCGCCTGAGCCCGTGCCATGGGCGCCAGGCACAACAGTCCCGTGACGAATGCCGCTATTGTCGAACGACTGGAAGCCCTCATATGTGCCTCTCTCTCTCAATGCCGCTGGAAACTCCCCAGTGAACGGGTGTTTTTCCACTCATGCTCAACCGAAGCGTCCCCGCCATGACGTGTTACTTCCTGGCGGCGAGGGGATTGCCGCCGAGCGCATTGGAGATGGCGGTAATCGCGCGCTGCGCACGGATGCTGTTGCCCGCATCGTCGAGCGGGGGCGAGATCACCGCGATCCCGAACTTACCCGGCGAAACCGCGATGATGCCGCCGCCGACGCCGCTCTTCGCGGGCAAGCCCGTGTGATAGAGCCACTTGCCGGAGTCGTCATACAGGCCAGCCGTGGCCATCACCGCGAGGACACCGGGGACCTTGGCCGCATCGATCACCTGCTTGCCCGTCACCGGATTCTTGCCACCGGTCGCGAGCGTCGCGGCCATCGTCGCAAGGTCCTTGGCGTTCACGCCCACGGAGCACTGGCGCGTGTAGAGATCGACGGCCTGCGGCCAGCTGGTCTTGATGTACCCGTACGCGAACATCAACGCGCCGATGGCCTGGTTGCGCTGGTTGGAGTCGGACTCCGACTTATACACGTCCTGCAGGACCGTCAACGGGCGCCCCGCGTAGTCGTTATAGGTGCCGATGATCTTCTTCCAGACCGCGTCGGAGTTGGCACCCGTCACCATGCTGGTCGCCGAGATGGCACCAGGGTTCACCAGCGCGTTCATTTCCGGGGCGCCGGCTCCGGAGACCACCTTGACCCCTTCGATGGCGATGATGGAATTGAACCGCGCGCCGGTCGCGTCGACGCCGATCCGTTTTTCGATCGCGTCAGGGCCCTGCTCTTGAATCACCTGCGCCATGGTGAAGACTTTGGAGATCGACTGAATCGAGACCTCGGTCTTGATGTCGCCGGCGGTGTAGACCTTGCCGTCCACGGTCACCAGGGCGATGCCGAACAGGTTCGGATCCACCTTGGCGAGTGCCGGGATGTAGTCCGCGTTCTTCCCTTCCTTCAGGGTTTTGAACTGGTTGTACGCGTTGTTGACGATCGTCTGCGGATCGGACGCCTGCTGCGCCGTCAGCGCCAGGCCGCCGAGCAGCACGCTCGCTGCGACCACGCCGAGTTTCTTGATCATGCTCATCACTGACCCCCGATCTTGTAGCCGAAGCTGTATTTGAACGAGAACTGCAGACGGTAGTCGCTGACCGCGAAGCCGTCCGAGTTGTTTTCGCGGTGCGCGTACTGGAACTCGCCGCCCATCATCACGTTCTTCGCCGGCGTCACCAGCAGGTTCCCGCTGATGTACTGGCCGTTCTTGTACGCGTTGGCCGACTGGCCGTTGCTGTTCGTGATATCGACGCGCGAGTAGCCGATGGCGCTCGAGTACTTCGAGTTCCAGTTGTGATCGAGGTAGATGACGAGGCCGAAGTCCTGGAGCGCCTCGCCGACGACCGGCGTCACCGCGTTGCGGGAGGTTGCTCTTGATCGCCACGTCCACCGGCGCGTCGTTGAAGTAGTTCTCGACGCCCGCGCCCTCGACGACCTGGAGGCGCAGCGTGTCGTTCGGCGAGACCTTCAGGTTCGAGCTCACGCTGATGCCCCAGCCCCAGACGTTCCCGTTCAGGTCGAACTTGTCGGTGGTCAGCAGGTCGTCATAGGCGATGTACCGGAGGGCGCCCCCGAGCTGGACGTATCCCCATTTCTTGCCGCCGAAGCGATAGTGCCCCGTGAAATCCGGCGACGGAAACCGCGGCTTCACGTTCTGCAGCTCGACGCGGTCGGACAGCACGCCCGCGTCGCCGCTCGCGCCAGGGGCCTCGACGGCGATGCGCGCGTTCGAGCTGCCGTCGTTGAACGGCTCCCAGAACACCTGGACGTTCCGGAAGAAGAGCATCCCGTTCGGGCCCCAGTAGTCGAGGACGTTCGGGAAGACATCGACGTCCATGAACTGGCTGTTCGTCTGGCCGGCGCCGACCTGCTTCCACTGGCCCCACGCATGGCGCAACCGGATTGTCGTCTGGCCGGCGTCGCGGCCCACGCCGAACATGTCGATCTCGAACTGGCCCTTCACGGGCCCGTTGGCCGTCGGCACCTCGCCCTTCACGCCCAGGCGGCTTTGCCGCGCGCTCAGGTAGAAGTGGCCGTCGTTGCCGAACTGGTTGGCGACATTCGGCAGACGCGACGGCCGGTTGACGTCGTACCAGTCGGGGTTGTTCTGCTTGAAGTCCGCGATCGCGTCGGCCTGCCCGAAGCCGTAGATTTCGAGCGTGCCCTTCTCGTCCTGCGCCGCCTGCGCTGCGGGCGGCGTCGCCGGCTCCTCGGCCCCGGCGGCCCTGGCGACTCCTGCGACGCCGACGAGCATCAGGAGAGCGATGGCTCCCCCTTGCAGGACCGGCGTCGATATTCTTCGTTCTATACGCATTGTCGAGTACTCCATGTCCAACGCATGTGGCTCACTTCACGTTGAGTCGTTCCCAGTCGCGGACGCGCCTGCGCCCCTCGTTGAAGATCCGCTCGTAGTTCCCTTTCCGCACCTTGAGGCTCGTCTCCGGCGTCAGCTGACGCCACACCGGATCCCACATGTCGAAGACCGCGTAATACGCCGCCGCGCTGGCCGGCGCCACCGTGTCCGTCCCGAACAGGAACCGGTCCGGGTACTTGTTCAGCGTGGCGACCACCCGCGCGATCGACTGCGGCGAGGCGACCGCGTACTTCGCGACCTCGTCCCACGAGATATCGAAATTCAGGTGGCTGAGCGCCGGGTCCGTGATCATCGCTTCCACGATCTCCATCTGGGTGGGATTGCGTTCCGCTGCCTCGGCCGACACCTGCACTGGATGCACGATGCGCCCGAGCCCGACGTGCGCCCAGATGATCGACGCGGTCGGATGCCGCCTCAGCAGCGCCTTCATCTGCGTCAGGTACACCGGCTCGGTATCGGCTTTCGCGAACGGCACGTCGATGTCGCTGTGCAGGATCACCACCAGGCCGGATTCGGCCGCGAAGTCGAGAATGCGATCGAGCGCCGGGTTCGTCAGGCTCGCCGTCTCGCCCGACACCTTCGCCGACACGAACTCCTTGTGGATGCTGAACTCGCCGATGCCCGTGAACACGCCCGGGAACACCTGCAGCACGCGGCGGATGTGATCGACCCCATACATGTCAGCCGGATTGAACCCGGTGATCATCGGGTCGAAACGCGCCTGCTCTGCCGGCGTGAGCGTCTTGTAGACGCTCGCGATGTACGCGTCAGTGAACGAGTAGTAGTAAAGAGGGGCGTCGCTGTGCAGATAGTACGTCGGTGCGAAGCTGCCCGAGTTGGCGTACGACCACTGCTGCTGCAGCGGGATGCCGAACAGGGTCGAGCGCCCGACGCGCGTGCCCATGATCTGCAGGAACTCGCGCGGGGTCAGACCCTGCTGGACATAGTTCGTCAGATGAAAGTGCGAGTCGTAGAACTCGTTCGCCGCGCCAGGCGCCGGCGAAGCCGGATTCTGTGCCGCAACCGGCACTCGCATGCCGGCCCCCGCGGCCAACACGACGCACGAGGCCAGAATCACCAGACGTCGATGGACGCGCACTTCGCAACCCTTTACTGGACGAGCGGGATGTTTGCGGCCAGCTCGTAGCGAATGGCCGCTCGAATCTTGTTCTCGATCTGGATGTAACGGGCCGCCTTCATCGCCGGGAGCGCGGCCATGGCCTTGGCCGCGGTGGCCTTTTTCAACTGCGCCTCGGCCTCGTCAATCGCCAGCGATTCGTCGAGGAGCTTCTTCGCCGCCTCGTTGGTGACCGGCCCCTTGTTGTACGCCTCGGCATACGCCGCAATCGCCGCGGCGAGGCGCTGGTTGATCTGCTGCAGATCTTTCTGGTACGCGTCGTACACGGGCCAGAACGCCGTCCCTTCCGCGTCCGTGAGATTCAAGTTCTGGGCCACCACCAGCTTCTTGTCCGCCTTGATCTTCTGGCGGAGGATGTCCATGTTGCCGGTCCCGGCATTCTGGGCCAGCGCGGGTGCCGCCAGCGCGGCCGCGATCGCGAACGCCGTCATCAGTCTGAGTCGAGTCATCATCATCCTCCGGGTGTCGTGAGAGGTTTCGCGGGCTTGTCGCCAAGGGATTCTTCCCGGTCGCGCGGAAAAATTCCCGGTCGCATCATGTCCCGTTGTCCTTCTGAATCGTGCACTGCGGGGCTCGCAGCGCCTGCACCAGGTCGAGTCCACCGATGTGCTCGAGATCGTCGAAGCTGATGTCCGGAGGCGTCACCGACAGATCGATGACCGCCAAGAGGAGACGGTAATCGGCCGAGCGGACATGCGCGTCGAGGTCCTCCCGCGTCACCCACCAGTCACAGATCGTCAAGGTCTCCGGGTTCGTGACGTCCTGCAAGAGCGAGAATCCCGCGCAACCGGCTTTGGCGGTGGTATGCCCCATCAAGACCCGCAGCGTGCGCAGTACCTCGGGTTGATGTCGCGCCGAGATCGCAAGACGCACGGTCGACATGATCATCTGTGGCGATTTGGTGCACGAACGGTGCCCCAGGCGAGTCCAGAAGGGAGCCTCCGCAGCAAATAGCCACGGTTCAAGGGTTTGCTCGTGCATGCGGGCAGGCGTGGAGTCGCGTTCAGCGAACGCGAAGCTCCGAAATATCGGGAGTTTCCCGATTAGGCGTGACATAGAATGGGGTTCGACCTTCGAGATTTGATGCCTGCCACCGATTTAAGCGCTTTCGAGCGGCTTCTCACTGACATCTCAACCCGGTTCGTGAACGCCGCGCCGGCGAACGTGGACGCCGAGATCACGGGCGCGCTGCAATCGCTGGTCGAGTTCCTCGCCGTCGATCGCAGCACGCTCTTTCAGTGGTCTGCCGACCGCCGGATTCTCGAGAACACGCATCACTGGGTCGTCGAGGGGTGCGAGCCCATTCCCCCGGTCATTCCGGATGAGGTCCTGCCGTATTCCCTTCGCAGGGTCCTCGAGGGCCAGCCCTTCTGGTACTCGAACCTGACTGAGCTTCCACCGGAAGCGGCGGTCGACCGCGCCTTCTTCGAGAAGCACGGACCCAAGTCGAACCTGTCGTTTCCGCTGGTCGCGGGAGGATCCGTCGTCGGGGCGCTCGCATTCGGCGCGGTGCGGCACGAGCGTCAGTGGCCCGAGCATCTGAGGAATCGCCTCTCGACCGTGGCGCACGTCTTCGCGAACGCGCTCGAGCGCAAGCGATCCGATCTCGCGCTGCAGCAAGCCTACGCGGAGGTCTTGCAGCTCAAAGAACGGTTCGAGCTCGACAACCAGTACCTGCGCCAGGAGCTCGCGGCCGACGCGGACGACGACGCGATCGTCGCGCAGAGCGCGGCGATGAAGACCGTGCTGCGCGAGGCGAGGCGAGTGGCCGCCACCGATTCCACGGTGCTGTTGTCCGGCGAGACGGGCACGGGCAAAGAGCTCCTCGCGGAAGCCGTGCATCGGGCCAGCAAACGAAAGGACCGGTTGCTGGTCCGCGTCAATTGCGCGGCGCTGCCGGGCCCCCTGATCGAGAGCGAGCTGTTCGGCCGCGAGAAGGGCGCGTACACGGGCGCGCTGACGCGGGAGAGCGGACGGTTCGAGATCGCCGATGGCGGCACGCTGTTTCTCGACGAGGTCGGCGAGCTCCCGATGGAGCTGCAGGCCAAACTGCTGCGGGTGCTGGAGCATGGCACCTTCGAACGACTGGGCAGCAGTCGAACCGTGAAGGTCAATGTCCGCCTGATCGCGGCCAGCAATCGCGACCTCGGCCAGGCCGTGCGCGAGAATCGGTTCCGCCAGGACCTGTTCTTCCGCCTGCAGGTGTTTCCCATTCACATTCCGCCGCTGCGCGACCGCCGTGAGGACATTCCGCCGCTCGTCTGGGCCTTCATCAAGGACTTTGGCCGGCAGCTCGGCAAGGTCATCGAGACCGTCCCGCGTCAATCGATGGAGGCGCTCCGGGCGTACGCCTGGCCGGGCAACGTTCGTGAATTGCGCAATGTGATCGAGCGGTCGATGATTCTGACCGACGGGCCGACGCTCCGCGTGGCGCTGCCGAATGGCTCGCACGCCACCCCGGTGTTGGAGCCGTTGGTGACGCTCGAGGAGGTCGAGCGCCGCCATATTCTCGACGTGCTCGGACAGACGGGATGGCGCATCAGCGGCGCCCATGGGGCCGCTCACATTCTCGCCGTCAAGCCGACCACGCTCGAGTCCCGCATGAAGAAGCTGGGCATCGAGCGGAAGCATCTCGCGGCCCGGCGTCCTTCCTGATTCTGCGAGTTGAAGGCCCTCCTGGATCTGGCCGTTCCGGCGATCACGTTCCTCCTGTTGCTCGCCGTCGGACTGGACCTCGCCCCCGCTGACTTCGCGCGCGTGCGTCGGCAGCATCGCGTTCTGGCCGCGGGCCTGCTCGGGCCGCTGCTGGTCCTGCCGCCACTCGCGCTCCTGCTGGTCGTGCTGTCTCGTCCTTCGTCGGATCTCCAGGCTGGACTGCTGCTGCTCGCGGCGTGCCCGATCGGAGGCATTTCGAACACGTACAGCTACCTGGCGCGGGCCTCGACGGCCTTGTCCGTCACGCTCACCGCGTGCTCCAGCCTCCTGGCCGTCGTGACCATTCCTGCACTGGCCATGGTGTTCAGGACGGTGTTTGGCCAGAACGTGGGATTGGCCGTGCCGCTCCCGCTGATATTCGCGCAGGTCCTGCTGATGCTCACCCTTCCGGTGGGCCTCGGGATGTGGGTGCGGTTCAGCCGGCCGGCGCTCGCCAGCCGCTCCCAGCCTTACGTGACGGGCTTTCAGCTTTGGCGGCGTCGCGACGCTGATCGTATTGGTCGTCGCGAGCGACCCTGTCGTGTTCGTGCACGGCCTGCGGGACAGCGTGCCACTGGCCGCGACGTTCGTCGCTGCGTCATTTCTTGCCGGCTGGCTGATTGGCGCGGCGACCGGCGCGTCACCCCCGGATCGATTCACACTGGCCACGGAGTTCGCGACGCGCAACATCGCCGTGGCCACCGCCATCGCGCTGACGCTGGCCGGACGGGTCGAGTTCGCTGTGTTCGCGACGACGTACTTCCTGACCGAGATTCCCCTGATGTTGGGTGCGACAGTCGTCTACCGCCGATCGCGACAAGGTCACTAAGGTCGGCGCCAGGCATTTCGGATCACCTCAGAAAAGTAGTCCAACCACCGCTGTACGCGATCGTCGCTCTCCCACCCTCGCTCAGCTTCTGGGCCGCCCGGGACACCGATAGAGCCTCCCTTGCAACCCCGATCCGCACGACGCCGGGGAAGACTTGCTACACTGACACTTCCCTACCATGTGCGCCCGTAGCTCAGTTGGATAGAGCACCGGCCTTCTAAGCGAGAATTGATCAAGGCCGATCGCAGCCGACCCCGGTAAAACGGGGTTGGTTTACTTCGGACCCAGTCGGACGAGGCCTCCAAAGGTCGGGTTCTCTGCAATCCGTTGCAATACTTTGCAAGGGCCTTTCAGAGGGCGGAAGCTAATCTTGTGACGCTTCCGTTTCGGCCAAACCCAGGAATACGAAAATGGCGCGGTTGAGCGCCTTCACTTCTTCGGAGGCCAGTGAGCCGACGAGCCTTCCGAAGCGTCTCCTGGGCACGGCAGTCAACTTGTCCACCATCATCCGGCATGGTGCACGCAGTCCACTCTGGGCCCCGGGCTGGACGGAAAGCCTGAAGATCGGTGCCTGCGTTGGATCGGTGGTCAAGGGACACACGACGATCGAATCGTTCGCGTCAAACCGATCGTCCTGGACAATGACGGCGGGTCGCGGTTTGCCCGCATAGGCGGCTCCACCTGCGACGGTCCAGATCTCGCCACGTTTCATTCTTCATTCCACGCGGAAATGGCGTCGACGAACGACTGGTCCCGGTTGGCGTGAGGACTCTTCGCCACCGCCAGCGACTGACGGTGTGCGGCCTGGGCGAAGGCCTGCGACCGCACGTCCGGAACCCAGATCTGAACGGGACGAAGCCCGGCCTTCCGCAATCGGGTGCGATGCGCGCGGACCTTGTCGCGAGAGGCGGGTCGAGCGGTGGTAGGCATGACAACTCCCTCACAGGTTACATGTAACCTAGCACAGCGGGATAGGGCGCGCAAACCTTGACTTCCTGCACTTCACCTTCACGATGGCGCGGTCGGTCCGAGCGACTGCAGTCGCTCTCCGCCTGACTGACAGAAGGAGGTGGTCACTCCTTGCGGGCCACGCGCGTGGCGAGGCCGCGCAGGAACAGGTAGGGCGTAATCGCCAGCTGGAGCACGGGCTCCCTCGCAACGCCGATCAGCACGAAGCCGGGAAAGACTTGCTACACTGACACTTCCCACCATGTGCGCCCGTAGCTCAGCTGGATAGAGCACCGGCCTTCTAAGCCGGGGGTCCCGCGTTCGAGTCGCGGCGGGCGCACCAACCTTCGCTCACACTTGCGCACGGATACGTGAGCGACGGTTGGCAAGCCACGCGAACGTTCAGGCCCAAGCCCACCGAAGTTGCGCACACGCGCCCTACTGCGCCGGGGTGACAATCGTCGTCGAGGTATCGACGGTGAACTTACGGTAGTTCGAGAACTCGATCGTCCCACCCCGGTCGTAGCGCTTCAGCATGAGCACCCGGGCTCGAATCGTGTAGTCGGCCCGGGCCGGCAGCCACACCTCGCCGTCGACCAGGCGGCGCACGAACGACATCTGCGTGCCGGTGTTCATCCGCGCCAGGATCCCGAAGCCGATGTTGAGGTCGTGGACGGCGTCGACGTTCAGCTTCACCAGCTCGTGGTCGGTCTCGCTTACCCACGCCCGGCACTTGAACGCCTGCATCCACTTGCCCTCGCGCGTGACCGGTCGCGCGTTGGGCCGCGGATCGAGAGTGAGTTCGATCGTGTCACGGCCGTCGATGCGTTCCCGTCCGGCCATCTTGATCTCGTAGACGACGAAGATGTCGTTGATACGCTGCAGCGCCTCACGCCGCTCGCGGTCGCGGCTCTGCGCCGCCCTGGCCTGGTCGGCCTGGTCCTGCGATGAGAGGCGCCTGGCCACACCCTCGGCGGTCTTGCGACGGTCCGCGTCCTGCCTGGCGAGCTCGGCCTCGGTTTTCTTCTTACCGTCCTCTTCGAGCACGCGCTCCCAGCGCTCGTCCTCTCCAGGCAACGGTGGATAGCTCTCCACGACTTTCACCGATTCGCTCCGCGCCTTGCCGGAGCCGTCGAGTTTTCGCGTCCGCTGCGTCTCGACGTAGATGTACGAACGCTGCCGTTCGTTGTCGGTCTGCAGCCGCGTGCGCGCCTCCGCCAGGAACGTCTGGAGCTCCGGCAGCGGGCGTTCCTGGGCCGCCCGCCCCGCGCCCGAAGCTGCTGCGACGACGAGCGCGAGCGCGCAGAACAGGCGCGGCAACCGGGCGCGTGACAGAGTCTGCCTGATCATCGGGTTCTTCAATTATCGGGCCTGGGCTTCGACAACGAAGAGCCTTTGCGTGGCATACTGACCGCAAACATCCCTTGGAAGACTTGCCGGAACGGACCGGCTGCTGGAGACCCCGATGAGCACGATGAGACGGTTGCTCGGCTGGACTCTTGGGATTGGTTTGGTGCTCACGCTCGGCGCCGCGCCGGCCGTGGCTCAAACCCACGTGACCGTTGGGGTCGGCGTTGCGACACCTTATGGCGGCGGCACGGTCGTCATCGGCAGGCCGGCGTATCCGTACCCCTACCGGTCCCCTTACGCGTATCGGTATCCGTACCCGGTGTATTACCCGCCGGCGTACCCGGCGCCGGTGTACCCGTACTCCTACCGCGCCTACTACCCGGCGTATCCGTACTACGGCCCCGCGTATGGGGGCGCCGTCATCGTCGGCGGCGGCTATCGCGGTTATGGCTATGGCCATCCGGGTTATGGCCATGGCCATGGCCACGGGAACCATGGAGGCGGCCACGGTCACGGCCACCATTGATCGATGAGCGACAAGCAGAGAACGCCGTCGTGACGGGAGCTGCATTCGAACGACTGCGTGCTCGTGCCTGACCCAGGCAGTCGGACGCACAAGCCGGGCTGCGTCGTGGTGCTCAACGAGTCCACACACAAGAACACTGGGCGCTGATCAGCACCGAGGCGCGCCAGTAACGACAACTACTCGTATCGTAAGGCGATCGTCGGGTGGACCGCGACGGCCCGCCGCGTCGGAATCAAGCAAGCGGCGACCGCGACCAGCAGCAGAAGGGCAGAGATCCCGGCGTACGTTGCCGGATCGGTCGCGGTGACGCCGTAGAGCGCCGATTTGATCACCCGTGTGAGCGCAAACGATCCCGCAAGCCCAAGCGTCACGCCGATGCCGACCATCAGAAGCGCATGCCCGAGCATCATCTTCACCACGTCTCCGGAACGTGCTCCCAGCGCCATGCGAATCCCGATCTCGCGCGTCCGCTCGGCGACAGAGTACGCCATCACTCCGTATATGCCGATCGCCGCAAGCACGGCGGCGATTCCGCCGAAGATCCCGAGCAGCAAGATGTAGAGCCGCAAGAATTGCGTCTGCTGGTTCAGGTTCTGTTCGATGGTTCGGAAATTGGCTGCGGGTCTGCTCGGATCTACTTCGGCGACGGCTCGCTTCACGGTCTCGACCAGCCTCAGCGGGTCTCCTGCGGTTCGAAGCAGGAAATACATACCGGCGCGGTCCGAGAACTGTGGCCCCATCCAGCGGGCGGTCTGCTGAACGTGCGGCACGTACATGGTCGGAGAGGGTTCCTTTTGCATGCGGCTGCTTCGGGTGTCGCCGACGACTGCGATGGATCGTTGTTGAAGTGGCGTTTCCAGAGGCGGTGCGTGATGACGATGACGGGCGCGGCGTTGTCGATCTGATCTTCGTCTTCCGTGTAAAAGCGGCCTAACGCCGGTTTCACGCGCAGAACCTGAAACACCGAAGGCGCAAATCGCCAGCCGGAAATCCTTTCGGCGGGCGCGCCGTTTTCTTCCGCACCGAGACTCTTGCTGATCCCTGTGAGAGCCCCCATTGCTTCGAAGGTTTGGCTCTTTTCACGAAACGTCGTGTAGGCCGAGAAGTTCACTCCGTTACGAGCGCTCTTGTTTTGGGCCGGTACGGTCCAGATGATCATGAGCGTGTCGGGATCTTCAAAGGGCAGCGGACGGAGCAGCGTGGTGTTGATCAAACTGAAGATGACCGTGTTGGCTCCAATGCCCAGGGCGAGCGAGAGCGCAGCCACGATGGTGAAGCCCGGCCTCCTGACCAGCATCCGGAGGCCGTACTGGACGTCCTGCCAGAAGGTTCTCATGATCAGTAGAGAGTGTTGGGTGTAGATCGCCGTGAGCTAGCCGTCACAGTGAGGCCCGCCCTCGTTCGAGAGCGGGCCTCAGAGTACCCGACAAACGATCTGAAACGACCGGCGCACCGGCGCCGGTCCTCGCCTATCAGAAGTCGACTTGGACGCTGATCCTGGCGTACCGCGCCGGCGTAATGGCCAAGGGAGTCAGCCACGACGTGTTAGCCGGGCTGAACCCGTAGTTGTAGTTCGTCACCGTGTCGGCGTTCATCAAGTTGAAGATGTCGACGCCCACCAGGGTCCGCGTCGTTTTGTAGCGGATGATCTTCGCAATGCGCAGATCGACGTTGTTGCGTCGCGCGCCATACAGCGTGGCCGGCGCGATCAGGTTCACCTGGTTCAAGGCCCCGGTGAG
Source organism: uncultured Acidobacteriota bacterium (assembly GCA_963821285.1). Taxonomy (GTDB): domain Bacteria; phylum Acidobacteriota; class Vicinamibacteria; order Vicinamibacterales; family CAVVIG01; genus CAVQJU01. Next base: position 379,787 of record CAWGDD010000006.1, on the reverse strand, counting down.
CGGTCGACCGATCTGCGCCGCGATGGCCGCCTGATCGGCTGCGGTCAGCGTGTAGTCCGCCCGCAAAGAGTCCCCGGGGATGCTCGCCCACGTCCCGGCGAGCTGGACGCCCACTTTCGGGACGAGGTAGCTCAGGAGCCCTCTGAAGTCCGTTCTGTAGGGTTCCTCGATGCGGCAATAGGGGTTGTTCACCGACAATGCGTACGGACCTCCACCGAGGGCGTTGACGTTCGCTGTCACGGAGCTGTTCGTCACTCCAGTCGGTCCGGAACCGAGCTCCGGCAGTTTGTCCCGCACGGCGCAGCCGTCCGCGACCCTGCGCCCGGTGCTCGTGCCCGCCTGCACCGAGAGCCCGTTTCGCAACCTCGCCACGACCGAGATATCGATGCCCTGCCAGTTTTCCGTCTGCTCGCCGAAATTGCTCGAGGCTTGCGCGAGTTCGTCCACCAGCCCGACCTTGGCCGGCACGAGGTTGTACAAGCCGCCGATCGTCTGGCCACCGCCGCCCGGCAGCCGCGGATCGGATGGCGCGCGGAGGCTGTACGGCGTGTAGTCCGCGAAGTTGGTCGACCGGTTGTCCACGACGTACCAGTTGCCCCACCAGTTGCGGTTGTAGGCGACCGTCAGCGACACGCGCGGCGCGATTTCCTGCTGCACCGCCAGACCCATCGACCAGTTGTTCGGCCGCGTACCCCAGCCGCCGACGAAGGCAGGATCGAAGGTGCGGACGAACGACTTTTGCCCCAGGCTCTGGTTGTCCATCCTCGCGCATTCGCCGTTGGCCGCCGGGTCGTTCAGATTGCAATTGGGCACGTAGTCCCTGTTCGCGTCGTTCCACGTGCGTGTCGTGTTCACGGCCGTGCGAATCAGCGGGTTCATGTCGATATCGTTGTTGCTCGCCGAGATGGCTTCCAGATACTTGCCGACGTTGAATCTGATCGCCGTCTTCCCGTTTCCGAACAGGTCGTAGGCCACGCCCACCCGTGGCGTGAGATCCTTCCACTCGTACCCGGGGGTTGACCCGGCCGGATAGAAGACTTCCACCGGGGCGTATGGGAAGGCAGGGCCGCCGATGCCCTGGTCGGGATAGTTCGAGCTCAGGGAGTCGTACCGCACGCCGCCCTGCAGCGTCAGCCGGTTCCGCGTCCACTGGTCCTGCGCGAAGAAGTTGGTCGGGATGAGATTGCGGATGTACGTCGTGTCGATCGGCCCCACCGAGATTGTCTGCGTGAGCTGGTTCGGCACGCCGGAACTCGTGCGGACCTGGACGACCTGGGTGTAGTTCTTGTAGACCTGCGACGGGTTGCTGAACCCGCCCTGGTAGCCGAACTTCATGTTGTTCGCGCCGGTGACATACGTCACCGATCCATGCAGGCTGGCCAGCGTCCCGATCAACGACTGCGTGAATCCACCTTGTCCGGGGGCTCGAGGCATGCGTGAGAGCAGACCCGGGATGCAGTCTCCCCGGGCCTGGCAGCCGGGCTCGCCGACCTGCTCCAACCGCTGGATCATCGACGTATTGAACGTGCTGTCGTTGCGGACATGGAAGCGGTACCGCGCCTGATACGCGCCCCAGCCGGCCTCGGCGAGCAGCTTGCCCGAGATCGGCGACTGCCAACTGGCACGAGGTTGACGCGACGGGATGTAGAGCACTCGATTCGTGGCTTCCGGCGTCGCCGTGGAGGTGCCTCCGCCGGCGTCGTAGTTTGCGTCGTTGAACTGCTCGGACCAGTGGAGGTTGAATTTGTTCCGCGGCGTCGCCTGCCACGTGAGCGTCATCGTCCCCTGTCGCTCCAGGCTGTTGGTGAAGGCCTGTTTGGATTTGTCGAGGTCCACCACCCAGCTATTCGGGTTGCCGGCGTTCTTGTTCTGGAACATGCCCGGCACCGTCCGCTCCCCGCCGACCTGGCGGTAGACCCCATAGAACCACATCTTGTCGCGCACGATCCGGCCGCCGTACATCCCGCTCACGTCGTACACGTTGAGGAGCTCGAACGGCGCCCGCAGGCCCGCATCTTTGAGCGCCTGCGTGTAGTTGCTGCTTTGCAACGCGCCGTTCGCGCCGCTGTAATTGGCCTGGCCGTTGAACTGGTTCGACCCCGTGCGCGGGATGGCGTTGAAGACGACGCCGCTCGTCTCGGCTTCGGCGAGCCCGCCCGAAATGGTCATCACCACTTCCTGCGAGGCGGCCACCTGCGGCATGCTCCCGCCGCCGCCGCCCGTGCCGGCCCAGCCCATGTTGACGCCGTCTGCATAGATCCGCGTATCGTTCGCGCGTCCGCCGTGGATGGCCAGTGCTCCGCCCTGCATCGTCCCGAAAATGCCGCCGGAATCCCCGTCCGTGTTCATACCGGGGATGATCGCCTGGATGCCGACCACGTTCCGCGAGGACGGAATCGTGGCGAGAACGTCCTTGCTGATGATCGACTGCTGGCTCGTGCTCTGCACGTCCACGATTGGCGACTCGGCGCTGACCGTGATCGTTTCCTGGAGTTCGCCGACCCTCAAATCGGTGTTCACGGTCGCCACGAAATTCCCCGACAGCTCGATGCCTTCGCGCTTGACGGTGGCGAAGCCCGTCAGCGACATCGTCACCGAGTAGGTGCCGGGCCGCAGGTCGATGATGCGGTACTGGCCCGTGGCGTCGGTGATGACCGACCGGACCTTTTCAATCAGGACGGGGCTGGCCGCTTCAACGGTCACGCCCGGCAACACAGCCCCGGAGGCGTCCTTGACGACGCCGGTGATCGCGGCTTGTGCGTAGGCCGCCGACGGTACGAGCAGCGACACCAACACGACCGGCAGGAACCGCGAGAATCGCCGGATCAGGCTCAGCATTACTGTCCTCCTCGTGTTCTTTCGAGTACACGACGCGAGCGGGCGCAGCAGCACGGCGGGGATTACTTGGTTGTCAGGCTGCTACTAAGCCGGGCAGGCTAGCCCGGTCGGGTAGGTGTGTCAAGATGAATTATGCGATTTTCGGCCCGTTCTATCGACGGATTCGGTTTTTTGAATTGAGGACGGCCTCCGTCAGATCCCCGAGTTGACCCGCGGTGAATTGGTTGCCTTCGATATTCGCCACCATTTTGCCCTGTCGGTCGATGATCGCCGTATGGAGCGAGTGGTTCATCAGACCTTCGTCCGGAAAGAAGTCCACTCCGAACAGGCGGCAGACGCGCTGCACGTCACGGGCCGGCCCGGTGAGAAAGTGCCAGGTCGCCGGATCGGCGTCCCACCGGCTGGCATACTGCGCGAGAACCTCCGGCGTATCGTGGACAGGGTCGAATGTGACCGTCAGCAGGACCAGATCGCGTCCGAGCTGCGCCTTGAAACGCTTCTGGAGGACGCCGAAGTTGTTGGCGATGCGCAGGCAGAAGTTCGGCAAGGCACAACTGGTGTAGATGAAGTTGACGACCACGACTTTCCCGCGCAGGTCGGAAAACGCTACCGGTCGGCGCTTCTGGTTGGTCAACCTGAAATCGGGCACAGTTTCCCCGACGGCGAGCACCGGTGGGGGGGCCGCGCCCGCGATTTCCGTCAGCAGCTTCAGACGGCTGGCCGCCAGGGGATCCGGCTCCACGCTCTGGTAGCGCACGAGACGAATGCGCTCGGCATGTGACGACTTCTGGTCGATAACGAGCATGAATTCCACGACGGCTCCGGGTACCAAGCCGTCCAGGTCGTTTCTCTGACGAACCTCGAACGGCATGGTCATCGCCTGCATGAAGCCGGGGATGGCCTGAATCGAAGCGGTGAAGGTGTGGCGGGGGGGATCGACCTTCAGGACCATGCCGGTCACCGGATATTCCTGTGCCGCCGCAGTTGACTGGACCGCCAGAAACAGCAGCGCGGTGAATCCGAAGAGACGTTTCATTCAGCCTTCCTCGTTCCGCCCAACGTGATCGGCCGCCGTTCGATCCTGATGTAGCTCCGCGTCAACTCGGTGACCTCCACAGATTGATTCTTCCCAAGGCTAGTCACGCGCTGGCGCGTGTTGCTGCCAGGCCACCAGATCTCGAGCTCCACGATTCGCGCCGACCTACCCAGGCCGATGTGCTGCTCCAGAGGCGAGGCGCCGAAAGAGCCGCCACTCCCGACGGAGCGATGGATCGAGCGGGTTCCGCGTCCCTCGTTTTCGACGGTCAATTTGATTTGAGCGCCGATCGCCGCCCGGTTGGTCTTGACACCCACGAGCCTCAGGTTGATCCAATCATTTCCGTGACCAGGGTTTTCGAACACTCGCAATGGATGACTGTCTCCTGGCGTCGCGCCGCCGATTTCAGCGACGATGTCCTCGTCGCCGTCGTTGTCGAGATCAGCAAAGGCGACACCGTGGCCCTTATGCAGCTCACCGGTGCGAGAGGATGCGGTGACGTCCACGAACGATTTCCCCTCCTTGTTGCGAAGGAGCACATTGGGAAGCAGCGACGCGTAGGACGGATTTCCAGTGCCGAGACGGATATCGAGAAAGCCGTCGTTGTCGATGTCCCCAAAATTCGCACCCATCGGCATGAACACCTTGTCGAGGCCGACTTCGGTCGTCACATCGCGGAAGGTCCCGTCTCCCAAATTCTTGTACAGCTTCAATGTCGCGGCGTTATGGGCAAGACCAAGGTATGTACGAACCGATTCGTCGACCGACGTGAAGTAGCTGGTCGCGAAGAGATCCGACCATCCATCGTTGTCGTAGTCGAAAAACCAGGTCGCAAAACCGTGCCCGGGACCGGGCACTCGCGCCGCTCGCGCCACCTCGGTGAACGTGTTGTCGTGATTGTTCCGATACAGAAAGTTGTCCCCCTTGAAATTCGAGACGTAGACGTCCGCGAATCCGTCGTTGTCGTAGTCCACCGCGCTCACGCCCTTGGTGAACGAGGCGCGATCGATACCGGCGGAGTGAGAGATGTCTTCGAAGGAATGACCGTCCTTGTTCAGAAACAACTGCGGGGCGCGATCCTCGTTGCCAAGGAACAGATCGAGCAATCCATCGTTGTTGATATCCGTCCACGCCGCGGTTTGCGTGCTGGTCGCCGGCTTCGCCAGTCCGCTTGCAGCGGTCACATCGGTGAACGTGCCGTCGCAATTGTTCCGCAACAGTGACTTGCGCTGGGGTACCTGCCACCCGCCGCGCAGCACCAGGATGTCCTTGCAGCCGTCGTTGTTGTAATCGGCCTGCACCATGTTCAGCCCGCCCAACTGGCCGTCGAGCCCTGCCGCGGATGTCCGTTCGGTGAACGTGCCATCGCCGTTGTTGCGGAAGTAGTGCATCGGGCCGCAACTGTCGAAGTTGGACGTCACGACGTCGAAGCGCCCGTTGCCGGTGAAATCGTCGACGATGACCCCTCCCGCGGTTGCGACGACATTCAGGCCCGCTTGGGGCGCCACATCCCGGAAACGCCCGACGTCTTCCGCGGACGCGAAAGCTGCCGGCGGAATCAGATGGGCGGGCGGAACGTCGTGCGGGTAGCGGCCCATTGTCATGTAAGCGAGATTGAGGAGCCATCGCACCTCGAGGTCGTCGGGTCTCTGCTTCAGGACACTCAGGAAGTGCCCGATAGCTCGTTCCGAGTCTCGGGTCTTGGCGTACGACTGACCCGGCCTCGAGGGGAACAAGCAGATTTCACCTGGCGAACGATAGGCGCCGTTCTCCATTTCGGACTTGTGCAGGTATGCGACACCGAGCGCTTCCTCCATCCGCCATGTCGCAGCGGGCACGCCGGAACGGGCGGTCTCGTACGCCTGTCGATACCGATCGACCGCACGATCCATGCGGCCGTGATACGCATGGAGCTGAGCCAGCGCGAACTGGGCCTGCATGACGTCAAAGCGCGGTCGCGAGGCGCGGACGGCCTGTTTCTCAGGCGAAAGGAAATCTTCGAGCGACCTCTGCGACGACGCCAACGACTCGCGACGCGTCTGGCAAATCGTACGGGGATTCTGATTCCAGTCGGCTGGTTTGGGAAACGATTGCAGGACCGCCTCCGCTTCCACGAGTCCGCTCACATCGATCACATATTTCACGCTCGTGAGTGTGGCCAGTGTGGAGATGTCCGGAGACGCCGCGTTCATATTGATGTTGGCCTGATCGGTGTCTTCGACCACCTTCAGGATGGCGAATCCTGTAGGGATCTGCACCACCGGACTCAGCTGCCCGGGGCCAACGCCCACGAGGGCGTCTTTCAACTCGGGGGGCAACGTCGAAAGCGCAACCTTGCCAAGGAGTCCACCCGTGCCGCCGGTGGGATCGATCGATTCGGCCTGCGCCACGGCGACGAAGTTTTCGCCGCCATTCAGCCGAGCGACAATACCCTGCGCCTTCTCTGCAGAATCGACGACGATGACTCGCAAGGTCACGTCGTTCGAAGGCGTGACCTGTGCGGGTCCGGCAGGGAGCTGGTCAGTGCGCGGTCGAATCCCGGAAGCCGCCAGTGCGCCGAGGACGACCAGCCAGACCGCGCGGTTCGCTCTGACGTTCATCGCAGATTCTCAGCGGGCGTGCCACTGCTGTAGAACTCGATGGGCTCGTTGGCGCGCCACGGAGTGCGGCAGGGCCGACCCGCCTGATACCGCTGAAGGTTGTCGCCCAGCCGCCCCACGACATCTCGCCGGCCCGTCCGCTCGGCGGCCTCGATGGCTTCACGCTGGGACAGCACGGCGCCACTGTACTCCCTGATCTCAGCCGACGCCATCGCCGTCGTTTCGGCCAGCTCGATCGTTCGCGGCTGCCGGCTCACGAGCGTCTGTACGATCGCGCGCGCGCGACGGCCATCACGAACGCGATCGTCTGGCGCGGCGGCGAACAGGCGAGCGGCGGCGTGCGCGAATGCAAGCTCGTTCGGATAGAGATCCATCGCCTCGGCCAACCGATGGGCAGCCTCCTGATATCGGTTCAGGCGGATGAGCGCGGCGGCGTAGCCGAACCGCGCTCTGACGGCGCCGGGATCGATCCTCAAGATGCGGTCGTACTCCGACAGCGATGGTTCAAGTCGGCCACCTCGTCTCAACGCGTCGGCCAGCCCAAGACGCGCGTCGACATGGACGGGCTCGGATTCGAGGGCGGCCGAAAAGGACCTGATCGCCTGCTGATGTTCGCCGGCCTCCTCGTGCAGCACGCCGAGGGCGTAATGGGCTGCGGCGAAGCTCGGCGACAGCCGCACGGCCTCCTGGAACTGTTCGAACGCACCGGGCCGGTCGCCAAGGTAGAACAACGCCGTGCCCAGTTTGTGATGCGGCGACGCCCGCGTGGGCGCCAACGCCACGGCCTTCCTGAGATACTCCGCCGCGGCCGCCCACTCGCCTCTGTTGCCGGCGGCATCGGCGTTCTTTTCGTAGGTCAGCGCGCTGTGGAGCAGTTCGTCGAGCGCCTTTCTCAATGGGTCGGGCTGGATCTGCAATGTCCCGCGTTGCTGCAGGTGTGATTCCGCCTTGCGATGGTCACCCAGGCCACGGTACGCCATCGCGAGCGAATAGTGCATGACCGATGCTTTGCTGTCGAGCGCGAGCGCTTGCTCGAGACTCTGCGCGGCTCGAGCGTAATCCTTTTGTGCCAGCGCCGTGCGACCGAGGCCATACTGCGCCGCGACCGAGCGAGGCTCAAGCGACAGGGCCTTCAAGAAGAGCGGATCCGCGGCATCGGGTCGTCCCTGATCGAGCGCGGCCTCTGCGAGCCAGATCATCGTCGGCACGTCGTTGGGCGCCGACCGCAGCGCCCGCTCAAACGAGGCCATCGCATTCGCGATGTCCCCCTTCGTTCTGTACAGGTGCCCCAGATAATACGGCCAGCGCATGTCACCCGGTGCGAGCTCCTGGGCATTCCTGAGCGAGGCTTCCGCCGGATCGTGGAACTCGGCGGCCATCAGGAGCTTCCCCATCTCACCGTATTCGGTCCCGAGGTCGGCCTCGTGTGTCGCGGGATCTGTCTGTTTCGCGGTCAGGACCGCGTCGCGTTCGCGCAACTGGACCTGGACCGATTCCTCGAGGCGCGAGAGATCCGGCAGCGCGACGACTTGCAACGTGCGTCGATCGGCGGTCTTCGGCTCGTTCCTCGAGACGCAGCTGACGGCCGACAGTACCACCACGCTCACGACGATCGCGGCTCTCACCGGCCCGCGCCTTCCTTCAGCGTGGTATATCGATCGACAGGCACCTTGGTCCACTCTTCGGCATTCCCGCCTGGCCATTCGACGCGGACCTTGTCAATGGTCGCCGTGTCGCCGAGCCCGACGAGCACTCTCGGATCGTTGGCGGATGCGTAGCTGCCGTCGGCTCTAGCCCGGCGCCAGAGTGTGGAACCCGTCGCGCGAACAACACCCACTCGCGCGCCAACCATGTCCCGCCCTTCGGCATGCTCAGGGCGTCCCGAGCTTGTCGAAGGACGGCGTGGCCGCCCCAACACTCTCACCCCGACCCAATGTTTGCCGTTGCCGACATGATTGATCAGCAACCTCATCGGTCCGCTGTCATTCGCGACCACGACATCCGTGTCGCCGTCGTTGTCGATATCGCCGAACGCGGCGCCGCGACTGACGTCGGGATTCTTCAAGGCGGCGCCGGCTTGTGCGGTGACGTCCGTGAACTGCCCGTTGCCAAGATTGCGGAATAATTGCTTCGGTTGTTGCAGGGAAAACGTTTCGTTTCGTGTGAGGGCTTCAGCTGTATGCCTGACGGCTCCGTTGACGGTCAGGATGTCCAGCCAGCCATCGTTGTCGAAGTCGAACCAGGCCGCGCCGAAACCCGTGTACCGCAGGCTTGGAAGCCTGATGCCCGCACGCGCGGCCTGTTCTTCGAAGACGCCGGACCCGTCGTTCACGTAGAGATTGTGTCCTTCTCGGGCGAGCTCGGTCATGAACAGGTCTTCGTCGCCGTCGTGGTCGAAATCGCCCGCGTCGATCCCCATGCTCCCTTTGGCCTCGCCGTCAGCGCCGAGCGCAACGCCCGCGAGCAGCGCCGTGTTCACGAAGGTGCCGTCGCGCCGGTTGATCCATAACTGATTCGGCGCACCGTCATTGGCGACGTAGATGTCGATCCAACCGTCGCCATTGAAGTCGGCGGTCGAGACGCCGAGCGCCGGGCCGAACTCACGTCCCATGCCCGCGGTGGCGGTGACGTCGGTGAACGTCCCGTTGCGGTTGTTGTGATAGAGGTGGTCCGGTTGCGGGCGGTACAGGCTGGGTGGACAGTAGTCGCGGAGGCTACCGATCGAGTGGAGGCAGGGCTTGTCCCCTTCGACACTGTAGTACACGTAATTTCCGACAAACAGATCGAGCCACCCGTCTCGATCGTAATCGAGGAACGCCGCCGAGACGCTCCACCCGCGATCCTCGGCACGACTCTCGATCGACACGTCGGTAAACGTTCCGTCGCAGTTGTTGCGGAACAGCTGGCTCCGTTCGAGGTTGGTGACGTACAGATCGACGCACCCGTTGTTGTCGAAGTCGCCGGTTGCGGCGCCCATGGCATATCCGCGCACCACAATGCCGCTGGCATCCGTGACGTCGGTAAAGCGCAGCGTGCGCGTACCGTCGACGTGAACCTCGAGGTCGTTGCGGTAGAGGCGACTTGTCAGGGGGGCGTGCGGCGGGTACAGCGCTTCGCTGAGCGCCTTTTTTCCGAGCATCTGTCCCTGCGGCACGAACACATCGAGATCGCCATCGCCGTCGTAGTCGAGCAGCGCGACGCCGGGCGGTATGACTTCGGGAAAATAGAACTCGCCCGTCATGCCGTTGAAGTGGACGAAGTCGAGGCCCGATTCACGGGCGCGATCGGTAAACCACTCCTCCACTCCACCGCGCAACGTCCGCGCGGTGGGGGCCCCGGCCTGCGCTTCGTTTTTGTGTTCGGCACCGTCAGACGAAGGCCGAACGGAGCAAGAGGCGCCGAACAGCGCCAGGGCCAGAAGGCCTCTCAGGTAGCCCCGCGACAGAGCCGCGACCATGGGACTGATACTATCAACCCTCTCAATTTGCGTGCGCCCTGTACCAGACGATGAAATCGCGGATGTTCTCGTTGACGGCGCGCGCGTAGAGCGTCGTCGTCGTTTCGACCGGGCGAATCGTGAGCGACGTCAGATTCGGCGCCGAGAAATTCGCCAGCAGAAACGCGCCGGGCTTCAGCATGGCTTCGACGTTCGACATCGCCAGCGCCTGCTCGAGCACGTCGTAGTAGATGAACACGTTCGTGGCAATCACCAGATCGAACGCTTCCCCGTCGAGGCGATCGGTCACGATGTTCACATTCAGCACCGACATCCGCTGAACGGCAGACGGCCTCGCACGGACGGCCCTCAACTCCGCCAGGTCCGCAATCGCCTTCGACGTCGGCGCCTGGGCGGGCGCGCCAATCCGATCGCCGAACGTTCGCCAGTAAGCGCGTACCTCGGGGAGCCACTGCGAGCTCCCGGGCAGCGGCAGGTTCAGGGTGTAGCCGATGTTTCTTGCCGCCCGTGCCCGAGCCTTCGTCACATGATCGATGATCCGCGGGCTGATGTCGAGGAGCACGATTTCAGGATCGCCTGACGATGGCGCCAGATCCAGCCGCTTGAGCGAATCAAGGACGGCGAAGGGCTGGAGCGTCTGCTGAGGATAGAAGTCGAAACCGACGTCCTTGTCCGCGAAGTCGAGTCCGGGGCCGACGATCGCCACGCGTCTCACGGAGCCGGGCGCGACGAGCCCACGCGCTTTCATCGCCGCCAGGGCCTGCTCGACCGAATAGTTGGGAACGAGCGACGTGTCGAGCGACAGGCCGCGCGTGCGGAACAGCCGGGACCGCCGGACGAACTCGGTGAGGGGCGCGCCGCCGCTCGTGGCGCCAAGTTCCTGATCGATCTGGTCCTGTTCGCCGGCCACGCGCAGGACTGCGGCGAGCAGATACTCCCGTGCAGCGTCCATGTCCGCGACGGTCGCGAAACGAAGCCCTTTTCGCTGAAGGAGCGCGCGGGCGAACAGCCGGCGCTCGTCGGTGCCAGGAGCGGCCAGCGCCTGCAGCAGATCATCGAGACGGCCCGAAATCAGCTCGATGGTCCGGCGCACCACCAGTTCCTGATTCCCGGCGGCGCCCGATTCAACCGCGCCGAGCACCGCGCGCGGTCTCGACGTAAACGAGGTGCCGAAGAGCATCCAGTTGACGAGGGTGTCTTCGTCGCCCTGATCGAGCCGCGCGCGGACCTCGCGATCGTGCCGCTCGATCCAGCCCGGCCATCCGTCCTCGATCTGCCCCAGGGTGAGCGTGTTGAGCTCGGGCGGAAGGTTGCCTGCCAGCTCGGTCAGAATCGACCGGGCCTCGCTGAAACGGACGAATCGGGCCGGAGCAGCGGCCGCCGCCGCGCCTGCCGCAATGATCAGCAGGACACCGACCATCCGAACATGAGTTTCAGGAATGGGCCGCTCCTATCAGATTTCCAGGTTGAGCACGTCGTACCCCAGTGACCCGCAGACGCTATGCTGCGTCGGGCGGCCGCAGCCGCGAAAGATCCGGCAGACTCTGGCTCAACAAGATCAGCTCGTCGCCTTCGCGCAACGGCCCCGCTTCCCCGCCAACCGGATTGAGCATCATGGTTTCACCGCGATAGATCCCGATGAGAAGGCACGCTTTCAGGACCGTGCGATCGGGCAGGAACACGTTTGCCGCCGCGACGAAATCCACCCCGACAAGTTGAGCGGGCACCGGCACCAGGTACATCTCGTTGGCGTCGCGCCGGACCGAGAGCAGCTCTTGGTAGACGCGCGTCATGCCATGAAAGAGCGAGGCACGCGCCATGAGCCGCAATCCAAAGTCGGCGGCCGAGATGACTTCATCGGCACCCGCTTTGCGCATGTGCGGTCGATATTTCGGATCCTGGCACTCGGCCACGATGTTCGGATCGTGCTCCTGCCCGCAAGCGTTCTTGACGGCAATGCAGCACACGATGGTCTTGCCGTCGGCGTGCTGTTCCTGGCGGTCATCCGACAAGATGACGATGGAATGCGCTTGCGCCACCTTGGCGCGGCGCAGGATCACTTCGTTGACCGGGTCACCTTTGACGATATAGACATCGTTGAAGGCGGCGTCATCCAGTTTGTCAGGCAGCACGACTTCGTCGGGGCTGTCGTGAACGATCACGACTGGCCGCTTGTCGGTGACGATACCGCTGTGCACTTCGCGTATCCAGTCGAGTGCGCGCGGCGACCAGTTGCACAGCACCAGATGGCCGGACATTTCAAGATTAGGCACTTCACGACTCCTTAGCGCGCGTTCGATCAGGATCGACGCCACGCTGGCTGTGAACAAACCAGCCAGGGCGACGCCGACGACAAGCACGGCGGCAACCACGAACCGCCCGACAGGCGAGTTGATCTCGATTTCAAGTCCGCTGAAGAGGGTGACCCAGACGTTCCAGAGGGACTCGCCTAACGTCTCGAACGCTGGATTTGTGTCGCGTTCCGCGAAGTGGAGCGCCACTCCGCTGACGATCCACATCACCACGATAGCGGTCAGGATTTTCCAGACCTGGTGGCGGTTCCACGCCTTCAGCAGGTTGAGCAAGGTGTCGCGCCACGACGCCTTGTCCCGGACTCGGACGGGCTCGCTCACGGTCGAGCCTCCGCGCCGGAGCCGTCACTCATGTCATTTTCCGGGTGCGAGGCGGTCACGATTGGGGCGAGCGGCAATTGTGCCGCCAGAGAGGCTCAACAAACAACTCTTTGCTGACCCCGGCACCGAGCCGGGGTCAGCATCGAATCATCCTGCGCGTCGCGCTGCCGCGCGGCGCGCTTCCGATCAGAAGTCGAACTGCACGCTCACTTTGGCGAACCGCGCCGAGACGAGCGACGCCGGCTGCAGGTACGTCGCCGGAGTCGCGGTGTTGAGTGTCTGGAAATACGCATAGACGGCGTTGGTGTTGTTAATATTGAACACATCCACGCCGACGTTCAACCGCCGATTGTCGAACCTGAAGATCTTCGACACGCGGAAATCCAGCTGGTTGAGCCGGTCGCCGTACATGACACCCGGCTCGACGACGTTGACGCTGGCCAGGGTGGCATTCCCCGCCAGCGGCCGCCCGAGCGCCGGAACGATCTGCGCGTTGGACACGATCCAGTTCGCCGCCAGGCTCTGCGAGGCGATGCCGGGGAAATTGGCGCCCGCGAAAGGCCGGCTCTGGAAGGTGGCGGCCACCTGCACATCGGCCTTCGGAATGGTGTACGTGGTCAGCGCGCCGACCGTCACCAGCCAGCCGGAGGCCTGGTCGCAGGAGGACAACGGCGTCCGGGCGAAGGGGAACCCGACGGCCTGGATTTCCGGCAGTTGCGCCCAGACGTCGCAGTCGTTCAGTGTGCTCTGCCCGATGTTGACGCCGCCCTGCGCTGTCAGGCCGCCCCTCAGCCGGGTGTTCACGTTCAAGTCCACGCCGTTGTACGTTTCGATGCGGCCCTGGCCGAAGTTCTTGGCAAAGGTGACGTAATTGTCGACCAGCCCGAACTTCGCGGGCTTCACGTCGTAGATGCCCTCCACGACGTAGCCGCCGCCGTTCGGCAGGCGCGGATCGAGCGGGGCCGTGAGGTTGAACTTGTCGAAATCCCCGGGGCCGACGGAGCGGTTGTCGGTGACTGTCTGGTTGCCCCAGCTCCGCCGCACGTACGTGATCTCCAACGAGGTACGAGGCGCGATCTGCTGCTGGACGCCTGCGCTGAGGTCCCAGCTGTACTCGCGAACGTTCCAGCCGTTGAGCACCTTGGGGTCGTAGGTCGTGGAGACGGTGTACTTGCCGAAGTTCTGGTTGGCCCAGGCCCCGCACTCGCCGTTGGCCGCCGGGTTCATCAGATCGCAGTCGGGTGTGTAGTTGCCTCGGCGCGAGTCGCCGGCCGCGAAGGTGAGATCGTTCCAATTGCGGGCGGTGCTGGTCGCGACGCGGTTCGCCGGCTGCTGGAGCCAGCCGTACGTGCCGTACCAGTTGTCGGCGGTCGGATACCGCCCCATGCTGAACTTGAGCGACGTCTTGCCGTTGCCAAACAGGTCGTACGCCGCGCCGAACCGCGGGTCGAGGGACTTCGGACCGACGCCGGCATCCTGCGCCGGAAAGGTCAACGCATTCGGGAGGAACCGATCGGCGACAAAAATGCTCTCCGGGTAGTAGCTGCCGATCTGCTCGAAGCGAATCCCGCCCTGCAACGTCAGTCGACCGGACGTCCACTGGTCCTGGGCATAGGCCGCGGTCGTGGACATCTCGAACGGATTGTTGGCTCCGTGGTTCGCGTACATCGTCAAGGACGTCGGGAGGGTGTTCGCGAAGTTGTAGGCAAGCCGGTAATTGTTATAGAAGGGGACGAACGCCGCGTTCGTCTGCTGCAGGCGACCGCCGACCTTGAAGCGATGCGCGCCCGTGATGTACGACAGCGACCCGCTGTACGTGTACATCTTCCCCCAGTTCCGCGCCCATCCGCCCCTCGCCTGTCCCCTGTATTCGATGCCCGGCACAGCGCCCGCCGCCTCGATGACAGGGATCAGGTTCCGATTGTTGTTCGGGATCTCCTGGCCGCCGAACGTGGCCCACGGGCCGAGGCCGAACGAGGCTTCGAGGAGCAGGCGGTTGTTCACGGGCGACGTCCAGGCGGCCTGCGCCATCCGGATCGGGTTGTCGTTGCCTCCATCGGCCTCAGGGGACAGCGATCCCCCCGTCAACGGCGACGCGAACGACACACCGTTCATGCCCTCACATCGTTGACAGGTCAGCTGCTCGTCCCACCACCCGGAGAACTTGTTCCGGGACGAGGCCTGCCACGTCATACGGAGGCTGGCGTTCTTCGTCAAGTTGTTCGCCACGGCCTGCTCGTTGCCCGGATCGTACGTCCACTTGGTGATGTCGCCCGCGTTCCTGTTGAGGAAGATCGAGGCCACCGTGTTTTCCGTGTAGAAGTGCCGGAACGTCGCGTAAAACCAGAGCCGCTCGCGCTTGAGCGGCCCGCCGAACGTCGGGTTGATGTCCCACGTCTTGACGAGCTTGTTGGTCTCGCGAAGGCCCAGGGCCCTCTGCTGGTCGTCGAGGTTACTGCCCTGCCACCCGCCGGCGAAGTTCACGAACACCGTTCCGCGGTAGCTGTTGCCTCCCTCCCGCGGCACCAGATTCATCTGCGGACCACCGGTTGCCGCCTCGCCCAGACCGCCGGTGACTTGGACTGAGACTTCCTGCGCGCTGCCGACCTCGGGCACGTACCCGGACACCCCCATCCCCTGCCACCCGGCACTCAACCCGTTGACCTGGACCTGGCCCTCGTTGCGCCGGCCGCCGTGCGCCTGGAACACGCTGAACGCGTTCCCCGACACGCCCCCGACGTCCGCCCCCTGCGCATTGATGCCCGGCATCAGCACGGTGAGCGCGGCGTACCCCCGGCTGCTCGGAATGCCGGCAACCACGGTGCTGTCGATCGTGCGCACAGTCTGCGAGCTCTGCACGTCGACGACCGGAGTCTCACCGGATACGGTGACCGTCTCCGTCAGAGCTCCGACCTTCAAGTCCGCGTTCACCGTCGCGACGAACGTCGCGGTCAGCTCGATTCCCTCGCGTTTGAACGTGCCGAAGCCGGGCAGCGTAAACGTCACCGCGTAAACGCCTGGACGGAGATCGACGATGCGGTACTGACCGGCAGCGTCACTCGTCGCGGATTTCGTCTGCTCGATCAACGCCGGGCTCGACGCCTCGACGGTCACGCCGGGCAGCACCGCCCCTGACGAGTCGCGAACCACGCCGGTGATGGACGCCTGCGCGTAGGCCATGCCCGGAATGGCGACCGCCCACATCAACGCAAGGAGTCCTCGTCGCAGAATACTAGTCATGCTTCCTCCGATGCGCCAGCTCCCCAACGGCGGCGCAACGGAAGACTTATACACCCGCAACCCCGGCCGTGACACACCTTTCAGCACGACGGGAACGGGAGCATCCGACGCCGGTCCAAAACTTCGTATACCGATCGAGGGCCATCCCATACCGTTCTTGTCTTGCCGGACCTTCGGAGGCTGAAGCCTGCTACTGCACCGCCACTCTCACCGTGATCGGATCCTGGACGAGAACGCTGACGACGGTACCGGACGGGATTTCTACTTCTTTGCCCTTCGTGGCGAGCACCGTGCCCGCGCCGCCTGCCACGGCGCCAATGGCCGCGCCCTTCCCGCCGCCGATCACGCCGCCGACGATCGCGCCGGCTCCCGCGCCGAGCCCGCCTTTCTTGACGTCGGACTTCGTGTCGCCGGCAGCCTCGCGGTCCACGGTCGCGGTCTGGACGCGGACCGTTTCGCCGTCGACGACCAGGCGGTCGAAGCGGAACGCCACGGACGCCTTGCCTTTGACCCGGCCCGATTCGCCCGCTTCACTCACCGATCCGAGAATCTGCGTGCCGACGGGAAGCGCAGTCACGCCGGAAATGGTCACGGCCTTCGCGATGGATCCCTTGACCGGGTCCTCCGCCTTGCTCTTGTCCGACGCCAGCGTGCTGAGGATCGTCACGCTGAGCGAGGTGCCCGCGGGAATCGTCACCTCGCGGAACGCAGGCGCCGGTGGCGGCGCGGGCTCGGGTTTCGACTGAGGTTGTGCGGGCGCCGCCGCCGCGGCCTGCCCCGCGGTTTCGGATTGAGCGGGCGGTGCTTGTGTACACGCCGTCACACAAATTGACGCAAGTGTGAGCGCGACAATCGATTTGATCACGGTTTGCCTCCAGTATCTGGCGCTGACGGAGCGGCGCTGACGGAGAGCTTCTCGTCAGGAGTTCCCCCTGGACCGAACGCTCGGGCCGGCCTCAGATATTACCGCGATGGCCGGCTTCGCGCGTCAAACGCACTATCACTCCTGCCGCGTTCTCGACCGGCGAGAAGAAGGCGGGAAGGGTTACCTGCACGCCCCCACGTAGTCGCACGTTCCCTGGGCGCAATGCTTCTGGTGAGCGGACCAGGCACTGTCGTCGATCGTGATCGTGTGGCGCGCGCTGAAGTTGCCGGGCGGGATGTGGCAAATCGTCATCTCGCGCGACGGAGGCGTCGGAGGGACGCCCAGGTAATGACTGGGATCGGAGTCGTCAACGGAACCAACCGCCGAGGCGGCCGTCACCTTCCCCACGTTGCTGTATTGTCCCAGGGTCGCGACTCCGGTCCCGCTGCACGTCATTGTCTGCCCGGCCGGGAGGTTCGTCTGGCTGACGCAGTTGACCGCCACGCCGCGATCATCGACGACAACGATGCCGGTCAGGTTGATCGTACCGGTATTGGTCACCACGTACCGCCAGGTCACGGGGCTCCCGACCAGAATGCTTGGACCGGGGGCCTCGTCTGCGTCTTCTCCGTTGGTTGATTTCTCGATTTTCACGGCCGGTCCAACTGGCCGGCAGTTCGCGTCGAACACCTGCCGCTGGGTCCCCGGGACGGGCTCGCCGACCTTGGCGTCTCCGTGGGCACGGTGCGCCGGCTCCGCGTTCACGCTGACGTCGATCAGGTGATACCCGCCGCTGTCCGTACGGTGGCAGAGGGATACTTTCCCGCTCGACCGGCTTTCGTTCACGATGGTGGCGCTTCCGCCGCTGACCTGCACCTGGATCTCGATGAACTCGTCCGGAGCGACGTTCGAGAGTTGCGCGGTAGCGTCGACGACGGCGCCTTTGAATTTCAACTGAACGTTGCCCGCAGGCACACCGTCGATCTGAAAGTGGCCCAAACCGTCAACGGCCGCCGACAGGCCCGTGCTGGCGACCGCCACGGTCTCCGCCGAGCGGCTCACCGTTCCCGCGATGGTTGCGCTGGCGCCGCCCGAGGGCGAGCCGGGGTTGCCGGAGCCGCCTGTGCAGCCGGCCACAACCGCAAGCGCCAGACACGAGGCAACGAATTGAGGACGGAGTGCAGCGGTCATGGTCACCTCTCTGCGATGCCGTTCGAAGCCTCGCCTGACAAGCCGGAAGCGTACCTCAGCAAAACGCGTACCTCACATGCTAATTGACAAGCTCCTTATCATCAGCACTTTACGCTTGGCGTAGACTTGTCCGAACCGACTTCGAACCGACTTCGACGCCTCGGTTGTGGCCAGAATTACACCCCCCGAAGCCCCGGCGCGCCCGCAACGGTGGCGGCGATCTATTGATCAGCTAATGGGACAGCGGGATCCGTGTCGCAAACTCCAGTTGATGAGCCAGCGACAGCCGCCGGTCGATCTGCATGACGCGCACGGCGAGTTTGGCGCCGAGGACCTTGTTGAATTCGCCGAGCCATTTCTTTCGCAGCGCGTTCATCCGGGCGTCCCGTTCGAAGTGCGCGTTGATCAGGCCAAGCGCGCCTGAATCGTCCAGGCCGTCGAAGCCATCGATGTACCGCTGGAGACCTTTCAACTGGTCGTCCATGGTGACGTTCTGCTCGTTCTGGTACGACTCGAACAGCGGCCAGAACTTCGCGGCCTGCCCGCTCGTCAGGGCCACGTTCTTCGCGATGATGTCGGACCTGCTGCTCTGCAGATCGGCGCGGACGGCCAGCAGCATCTCGTCGACTATGGCCGGGGTCACCGGGTTCTGGGGCGACTGCTGGGCAACGGCCCACGCACCCGCGGACAGCCCGATAAGACACGTGCCAACCAGGAACACGAGAGCGTTACGCACAGGCTTGTCCTCCTACGGAGGGATATCGGCGCGAGTGGCCCTGGGCTATTGCTGGCGTTGTCGCGCGTCGGCGTAGTGGGGGGACGAAGGCGGCACACGTGAGTACGCCGATCTGGCCCGTGTGACGTCCTTCAGACGCTTGTCGTAGATCTCGGCGGCGGCGAACCACGCGTCGTAACGGTTGTCGAGATCGCGGCTGGCCAGCTGTTCGAGGATCGTGGCGGCCAGCGCGAACCGCTTCGCGTCGGCGTAGATGCGTGCCAGCCTCTGCAGGGCTTCCGGGGCCGATTCGCTCGAAGGGTAGCGCTCAGCGATCCGCCGATAGGTGACCGCGGCCGTCGGCACCGATCCGCCAAGCCTGTCGTCCCGCTGATGCGTGCCCTGCCGGGCTTCCACTTCGCCGCGCAGCAGCAGCGCGCGAGGCGCCCAGAGGCTCTGCGGGTACTTCTCCACGAGGGCATCGAGCGTGCGCAGCGCGTCCCGATCCTTGTCCGGACGCCTGGACTTCAGAAGGGTCTGCGCAAGCCGGGCGAGCGCCTCAGGGGCTCGGGCGTCGCCGGGGAAACGGCTCGCGATTTCGACATAGGTGCTCATCGCGTTCGGGATGTCGTCCCGTGTCTCGTGGACCGACGCGATCAGGAACGACGCGTCGATGGCCTGCGTCCTGTCCGGCGCGTCCGCAATCTTCCGGAGGGTCTCGATCGCCTGATCGTACAGCCGCAGGTCGATCTGCTGCCGGGCGGTGACGAACCGATCGGTGGCGGGCGGAGACGCTGGACGTTTGATCCCGGCGGCCGCCGCTTGCCGCGGCCGCTCCAAACTCAATGGCGGGCCGCTGTCCGCGGCAGGCGCCGACGGTTTCACAGGAGCGGCCTCCCCGACGGGCGGCGAAGCCATCGGCGAGGCCGACGAAAACAACGGGACCGATCGAGCCCTCGCCGCCGCCACGGCAAACCACGCCGCGCCTGCGGACAGCAAGACGGCGGCCGCCGCCGCGGGCAACCACCGCCACGACGATCGGTTCGACGTTCCCCGTCGAGATCCCGCGGCGACGGCGGCAGCCGGCCCGTCAAGGTCCCGCTTCATCCGCTGGAGATCCGCCTTGAGATCGGAGGCGCTCTGGTACCGCAGCGCGGATTTCTTCTCGAGCGCCTTCTCGATGATTCGGTCGAGTTCCGGTGGCACGCGCGGGTTGACCGCACGCGGTGCGATTGGCGTCAGGCTCACGATAGCCGAGAGCGTTTCCGCGCCTGTCCGTTCCGCGAACGGACGCCGGCCGGTCGCCATCTCGTACAGAATGATCCCCAGCGAGAACAGGTCGCTCCGGTGGTCCAGTTCCTCGGCCTGGGCCTGCTCCGGCGACATGTAGGGAATGGTCCCGCCTGCCGACGACGTCAGCCGTCCGGGTGCCGTCGAGTCTCTCCGCAGCGGCAGCAGGAGGGCGACGCCGAAGTCCATCAGCTTGACGCGTCCCGATCGGGTGACGAAGATGTTGGCCGGTTTGAGATCGCGATGCACGATTCGCTCGGCGTGCGCGGCGTCGAGGGCGTCGGCGATCTGGGTTCCGATATCGATAACGCGATCGAGGCTCAGGGGACGTCCGGAGATGGTCTGCGCCAGCACCTCGCCATCGAGCCTCTCCATCGCCAGGAAGTACCCGCCCTCGTGCTCGCCAATCTCGTAGATGGTGCAGATATTCGGGTGGTTCAGGCTGGAGAGGGTGCGCGCCTCGTGTTGAAACCGGGCGCCGTCAGTCTTGCCGGGCGAGAAGAACTTGAGGACGACTTCGCGGCCAAGCGACAGATCCTCGGCTCGGTAGACGACGCCGCTGGCGCCCTCGCCGAGCTTTTCGACCACCCGGTAGTGGGTGATCGTCTGTCCTGTCACGCGCTACTTATCGGGTGATCTGCCCGCGTTCCGGCGGCTGAGTACGGGGGAGAGGACGCCGCTTGGGCGGCGGCGGCCTTGCCCGTCACTGCATAGGGTGGCTCAGTTCGGCGGCGGCTCTTCGGATAGAATCGGTTAGGCGCGTGAGACGCGTCAGCGCGAAACCGCTGGAAGACTGGCAGTAACAATAAGGGAGAACGACTATGACGCGAAGCCACGTACTCATGACCGGACTGGCCCTGTTGGTAACGGCCGGGGTCCTTCAGGCGCAGGTTACGAAAGAGACCGAGGCGGTCAAGGGCACCGCCCAGGTGACCACCGAACAGATGACGGGAGAAGTCGTCTGGGTTCAGGGCAATACGCTCGCCGCCAAGATGCTGCCGCGGGGCTTCTACAGCGTCTTCAACGTGAAGCCAGGTCGGGTGTTCGTGATCGACGGACAGACCAAGCACATCGGCGATCTCAAGCTGGGCACCGTCTTGACCGCGACGGTGACGACGACAACGCGGCCTGTGACGGTCCGCACGACGAGCAACCTCAAGGGGAAAGTGTGGTGGGTCCAGGGCAACTACGTGATCCTGACACTGGCCAACGGCGAGAACAAGGAGTACAACGTCCCCGACTCGTTCAAGTTCGTGGTGGAGGGCAAGCCCGCGTCAGTTTCTGAGTTGAAGCCTGGCATGGACGTATCAGCCACCAAGATCGTCGAAGAGCCACATACCGAGATCTCGGAAACGACAATCGTCACGGGTAGGTCGCCGAAGTAAGAAGCCTATCACCAAGCGTTGGTCTAGAATCTACAGGTTCAGGCCTGTTTTGTTACGTCAGAGCCAAGGATGTTTTATGAACGCGTATTCTCCCACCTGCCGATTGTCCCTCGTCACCGCCACGATGCTCGCCGCCTGTCTCCTCGGTTCCGCGACGATCTCCGCCCAGGAGGGTGTCAAGGAAACCGAGCAGTTCATCAAGGCTGGAGGCAACTTGTCGCAGGCCGTCGCCGAAGCGAAGCTGCAAGTGCAGACGACGCTCGGCAACTATAACGACCTGCTTTCGCAGTCCGCCACGGACATGAAGGACGGGTACAAGAAGCTGCTCAAGAACATCAAGGAGATGAACGAAAAGACAGAAGCGGCGCGCACGCGTGTCACCGAGATGAAAGCGACGGGAGACACCTACTTTGCGGGCCGGGCCGCGACCATCAAGAAGATTCAGGATCCAGCGCTGCAGGGGCAGGCCCAAACGCGGCTGGACGCGAGTCAGCAGTCTTTTGCGGGTGTCCTCTCGTCTCTGCGCGAGGCGAGGGAATCGTTCGATCCCCTGCGCAAGGAGCTTGCCGATCACGTCAAGTACCTGGAGAGCGACCTGTCGCCGAGCGGCACGGCGTCGTTGAAGCCGCAGGCCGAACAGGCCAAGGCCAGCGCCGCCGTCGTCTTTGCCAAAGCCGACGACGCCATCCGCGCGGCGAACACCTACTTCACGGGTCTGCGGGCGCGATAACGCGATGCGCGACATCGTCGTGGGCAAGGCCGCCTATGTGGGCCGATTCCGTCAATAGTCCCGGCCTAGAGCGGTTTCCGTATCGGTGCAGCGCCGGTCCTTAGTTCTTTGTCCTTTGTTCTTGGTCCGTCCTCTGTCCTTGGTCCATGGTGCGCCAGAGCCGGTGCACAGGCGCGCGGACACAGGACCATGGACCAAGAACGGACCAGGCACCAAGAGCCAAGGCCCTGGGACTTGCGGCTACGCCGATCTGAAATGCGCTCTCTAGGTGCTTCGAGCGTTCTCCGCCAACTACTCGGGCTCCAACGTGAGAACGGTCACGGAGGGCGGCACACGAAAGCGTATCGGGATGATGCTGGTTCCGAGACCAGTGGCCACGAAGAGATGCCGACCGCCCTCAACGATATGGCCAGCCGCAAAGCGTTGCCCGAATCGTGACGGCACAATGGGTCTCCCGAAAAACGGGAGCCGCACCTGGCCGCCGTGGGTATGACCCGCGAGCGTCAGGGTGACACGTTCGGGGACCAGCGGGAAGATATCGGGGTTGTGGGTGAGCAAGAGGACCGGCTCGTTGTCTTCTGTCACCGCTGACAACGCGTCAGTGAGATCGTGCCGTCCGGTCCACAGATCGCTGACGCCCGCCACCCAGACAGGCCCTGCCGGTGTGTCGATTCGTGCGGCGGTGTCCTCCACAACCCGGATGCTGTTGCCCTCGAGCGCATCCCGCACCCGGTCGTGATTAAACCACCCGTCGTGGTTGCCCAGGACCGCGACCGTTCCCGCTGCCGAGTGGAGCCGCTTCAATTCAGTCGCGATCTCTTCGGGCGCGACGAAATGACCGCCGAGTACCCCCTGAATGACGAGATCGCCCAGGATACAGACCATGTCAGGACGCGCCGCGTTGGTTTGATCCACGGCCCGACGGAGTTTCGCGATGCCGTTGAACGGCGACCCGATGTGAAGATCGGTCAGTATCGCGATTCGTAACGGTGGTGCCGGCCAGCGGAGGCTCGCTCGTTCCTCCACCACGCTGAGGCTTGCGGGTTCCAGCCAGAACCCCCAGAGCCCCAACGCAAGCGCCGCACTTCCAACCACCGCAGCGGTCCATCGCCGGAATCGCGGCGGGCGCACCACACGCCCTGTTAGTAGTAACTCGCCGTTTCTATCCCGGTCCCGCCCTTGAACGTGTTCTTCACGGTCTTCGACTTGAGATCGATCACGGTGACCGTCCCGTCGCCATCGTTCAATACAAGGGCCGTCTGGCCGTCGGGCGCAAACGCGAAGCCCATCGAGCTCTTGCCGGCCCGCAGGACACTCTGTTTCCCGCGAAGGTCGCCGACGTCCAGGATATTGATGTAGGACTCCATGCCACCGATGCCGCTGCAGATGAGCAGCGTCTTCCCATCGAGGCTCAGCCTGAGCTTGTAGCCCGCCTCGGTGTGGCCCTGCAGTTCGATCCGATCGACGATCGTGTCTGAGGCGGTATCGATGACGAGCAGGTGCGGCGCCCGCCCCTGTATGGCAAAGACGCGCTTGCCATCCGAGGACGCGACGATGCCGCGTGCGCCGCCGGCCGCGGGGACCTTGCCGATCATCTTCCGTGTCTTCAGGTCGACGATGCTGATGAACTCCTGGCCGGACTGGTTCGAGACGTACGCCTTGCTGGCATCCGGCAGCACGGCAAGCCAGTGCGAGGTGCCCTGGACATCGATGGCCGATTCAATTTTTCGCGTGGTTGGATCGATCACGAGCAGGGTCTTGCTGATGTCGCAGACGACATACAGCTTGCCCCTGGCGTCGATCTGAATGCCGTGCGGCGCCTGATACGGCGCGATGTCAATCGTGCCCGCGACCTTCTGGCCCGCGAGATCGACGATCAGAATGCTCTGCCCCGGGTTCGGGTTCCGGTTGTAGATGCCGTCACCGTAGATCGGGATGTACGCGGTCTTCAGGTCCGGCGAGATGGCGAGGTCATGCGCCGCGCCTGGACCTGTCGGAAAGGCTGACAGCTCTTTCTGGGTCTTCGGATCGAAAAACCGGACGTAATTCCCGCGCTTGTCGACAAGAATCAGACCCTTGCTGCCGGTGGGGTTGTTCGGGTCCGCGGCGCCAATGCCGACGGCCTTGGCCAGCACGAGCACCAGCACGGCGCTCAGAAAACGGGCGGTTCGGTTTTCCATATGACTCCTGAAGAACATGGGCGGAGTATAGACCGAACGAGCTGGAGTCTGGCAATTGGCGGCCACGGCGGTTCTGATCCTGCTACCATCGACACGCTACTCCCACCAAGGAGACCGAGATGTTGTTCACCCGGCGAGCCGCCCTGATGGCGTGCGCCGCCCTTCTGATGGCCGGAGCGCCCGCGCACGCGCAGGTGGATTTCTCAGGCCAATGGGAATCGCTCTATCACGAGGACGGGCCGGAGCGTCTTCCAGGACCCGAACTGGGTGACTATCTGGGACTCCCCATCAACGAAGCGGCCCGTTTGCGCGGCGACAGCTATGACGCCGACCGCATTTCCGTGGTGCAGGAATATCAATGCCGGCCGCATGGCGGCGACTACTCCATGCATGGGCTTTCCACGCTGCGCGTCTGGCGTGAGATGGATCCGGCGACACAGAAGCTGGTCGCCTTCCGCACGCATACGCAGTTCATGGGAATGGAGCGGACCATCTGGATGGACGGCCGCCCGCATCCTCCGGAATACGCCGGGCACACGTGGTCGGGCTTCTCGACGGGCCGCTGGGAAGGCACCACGCTGGTGGTCACGACGACGCACTTGAAGCCGAATTACATGCGGCGCAACGGTCTCTCTCGCAGCGACAAGGCCGTGGTCACCGAATGGTTCCGGCTGCACGGCAACTACATGTCGGTCACGCAAATGGTGGACGACCCCGTGTTCCTGGCCGAGCCGCTGGTCCGCAGCTCCAACTGGGTGCGCGATCCAGGCCAGCGCATGAATCCGGCGTTTTGCGAGCCGGCGCCGGAGGTCCCGAAGCCAATGGGGACGGTGCCGCATCATCAGCCCGGCACCAACGAATTCCTGACCGAGGTGGCCGATTGGTACGGCCTGCCGCGCGCGGCGACCCGAGGCGGTCCGCAGACCATGTATCCGGAATACCGCAAGACCATGGGCCCGCCGGAGAAGGCGCCTCCGGCCACATGCGAGCGGTTCTGCGTGTGCACCACCCTGGGCGATTGCCAGCTGCGGCCAGGCCGGTAAGCAAGGACGATTCATGAGCATCTCGAGAAACTGGTTGATCGTTCCGCTGGCCGGCGTCATGGGCCTCGCCAGCTCCGCGCTCGCCCAGCAGAACCAGATCGATTTCGCCGCAGTGGAAATGCACGTGCTCCCGGTGCAGGGCAATATCCACATGCTCGTGGGCGCGGGGGGCAACGTCACCGTGCAGGTGGGCAAGCAGGGCGTGCTGCTCGTGGATACCGAATACGGCCCTCTCGTCGCCAAGATCATGGCCGAGGTGCGCAAGCTGTCGAGCGGCCCGCTGCGCTACATCATCAACACTCACGTACACGGCGATCACGTGGGCGGCAACGAAGCGCTGGTCAGGATGACACCCGTCGACAACACCCAGCCGCTGAACATCGTGGCGCACGAAAACGTCCTGAACCGGCTGACCACGCCGGTGACGAGCCGAGTGACTCCGCCGCCGCAAGTCGGTCTCCCGACCACGGAGTACTTCCTTCCCGAAAAGGACCTGTTCTTCAACGGCGAAGCCGTCGTGCTCTATCACGCGCCGAACGCGCACACCGACGGAGACAGCATCGTCTTCTTCCGGCGCTCGGATGTCATCAGCACGGGCGATCTGTTTACACCGGAGCGCTATCCGGGCATCGATCTGGCGCGTGGCGGCAACGTGAACGGCATCATCTCCGCCCTGAACCACATCATCCAGATCGCGATTCCCGAGGATAAACAGGAAGGCGGCACCTACATCATCCCCGGCCACGGCCGCCTGTGCGAGGAGGCCGACGTGGTGGAATACCGCGACATGGTCACCATCGTGCGCGATCGCGTGCAGGACGGCATCAGGAAAGGCCGCACGCTCGAGCAGATCAAGGCGGCGAAGCCGACCCTCGATTACGACACGCGCTACGGCCCGGGCGACACGTTCGTCGAGAACGTGTACAAGAGCCTGACCGCGAAACAGTAGTGGAAACCGGCATGATGAGCCGCATTCTGATCGCTGTGCTGGTTGCCGCTCCAGCGTTGCTGGCTCAGCCCAGGACCGCGAAAACGGCCGCGACCGTGGATCTCACCGGCTACTGGGTTTCCATCGTCACCGAAGACTGGCGCTGGCGCATGGTGACCCCTATCAAAGGCGATTTCGCGAGCATCCCCCTCAACGCCGAAGCCCGCAAGATCGGCGATGCATGGGACCCCGCGAAGGACGAAGCCGCCGGCCAGCCATGCAAAGCCTACGGCGCCCCTTCCATCATGCGCATCCCGGGGCGCATCCACATCACCTGGCAGGATGACAACACGCTCAAGGTCGAAACCGACCAGGGCCGGCAGACACGCCTGTTCCACTTCGGCGGAGCGCAACCGCCCGGAGCAGAACGGAGCCTGCAAGGTTATTCATCCGCGCGCTGGGAAGGCGAACTCACGACGCTCGTGACGCAGAACCTGGGCGGCCAGGCGCAAGCATCGCAAGTGACCGGACAGGGCCGCTCGCTCGAAGTCGTCACCAGCAACCTGCGCCCGGGTTATCTGCGCAAGAACGGTGTGCCGTTCAGTGCGAACACGCTGGTCAACGAGTACTACGATTACCAGAAAGCTCCGAACGGCACGGAGTGGTTCACGGTCACCACGGTCGTTACCGATCCGACGTACCTGCGCGTGCCGTGGGTCACCAGCACTGATTTCCGCAAGCAGGCCGATGCGGCCGGGTGGGATCCCACGCCGTGCTCGACGCGGTAGCCTGGGTACGTCACCACTCGTGCGCACGCACGGCTTCTGAGTTTATCGAGATCTGCCGCCGCCCCCTACTTCCACGAGCGCAATCTTATTGACCCCGCTTTCGGCCATCACGATCTTGCCATCGTCGGTGGCCTTGATGTTGCGCACAACTCCGCCGCCGCCGGGGATGAGCCAGCTCTGGAACTTCTCGCTCTTGATGTCGAACCTCACGAGCACGTTCGGCTTGATCGCCGATTCGACGTACCAAATGGCGCCGCTCAAATAGGTGATGCCGTACGGTTGCGATCTCGGGCCGCTCGGAGACGGCCACTCCGTGCCCTTGCCCGTGTTGGGATCGAGCCGGCCGAGATAGCCTCGCGAGTAATCCGCGTACCAGATGATGTCGTCTGGGCTAATCGCGATCCGCCGGGGCCGACTCTCGGGATTCGGCAACTCGTATTCCTTGATGGCGAGCGTGTCGGGATCGATCCGGATGATCTTGTTGGTGCCAAAGTCGCAGACAAACGGAACGGCCTTTGAACTCATCACGACCCCGTACGGGTTCGCGCGTTCCGTCGGCGTCCTGGCGAGCTTGATCTCGCCGGTCTTCGGGTTGAGACGTCCGATGTAGTTGGCGTTTTGCGCGGTGAAAAAGAGCATGCCGTTCGGCGCGAAGAGCGGCGTGTGCGGATCGCGCACATCTTCCGGCAGCTTGTATTCAGTGACCTCGCCCGTTTGGGGATCCAGCTTGCCGATGTACCCTTTCGAGTTGGCCGTGAACCACAAGTGGCCGTCCTTGTCGAACTCCAGGCCGTGAGGTCCTGACGCGGGCGTCTTCGCGGGATATTCCTTGAACTCACCTGTTTTGGGATTGAACCGCCCCAGCACGTTGGCGAACATGCCCGTCCACCAAATCGTGCCGCCTGGTCCCGGTTCCGGATCGTGAGGTCGCGAGCCGAGCGTCGGCACCGACCATTCCTTGATGGAAACGTTCACCGGTCCGGGAATCACCACGGCCGGCGGTCGTGGCTGCTCCGGGAAGTTCCTGGCCAGGTATTCGGCGACTTCGGTCTTCTGATCGCCCGGCAGCAAGACCATCGTGCCGAAGAGGTCTTCCCATCCCTGGCGCGAATAGCCGCCTGCGTTGGCGAGCAGGCCGAGCGCGTGGCATTTCGTGCAATGGGCTTGAACAGTCTCCTTGCCAGGTCCGTCCGGCAAGGTCACTGGCTGACCGCGGCCCTGTCCGCGCCCTTGCGTGTGAACGGGATCGACCGAGACCAAGGAGCAGAGAACGGCGGCCGCCAACGGCAGGAAGGACTTCCTCAACATAGTACCTCCGGGTCTTCGCCCCAGGGCCAGGTGTGAATCTTGCGGCTCACCTAGCCTCTCGATTACCCGACACCGAGGCCTTGAGCAGCTCCAGTAGCTCGATCGGCAGCGGAAAAACGATCGTCGAGTTCTTTTCCGCTGCAATTTCGGTGAGCGTCTGCAGGTAACGCAACGTGATGCTCAAGGGCTGCGACGCAATCACGCCGGCGGCCTGCGCCAGCTTGGCCGACGCGTCCAGCTCGCCTTCGGCGTGAATGATCTTCGCCCGTTTCTCACGTTCGGCTTCGGCTTGCCGGGCCATCGACCGCTGCATGTCGGCCGGCAGATCGACATGCTTGACTTCGACGGCCGACACTTTGATCCCCCACGGCTCGGCGCGCTCGTCGAGGATGTGCTGCAGCTGCTGATTCAGGCGATCCCGCTCGGCCAGTAAGTCGTCGAGCTGCGCCTGGCCCAGGACGCTTCTCAGCGTCGTCTGCGCGAGCTGCAGCGTCGCGTATTGGTATTGCTCGACCTCCACGATGGCTCGCCGGGGATCGACGACGCGATAGTAAAGGACCGCGCTGACTTTCACCGACACGTTGTCGCGGGTGATGACATCCTGCGGCGGCACCTCGAAGGCCACCGTTCGCAGACTCACGCGTACGATGCGGTCGATGGGCGCGAACACCAGAATCACCCCTGGCCCTTTTGGCTGAGGCAGAAGCTTCCCCAGGCGGAAGATGACGCCGCGTTCGTACTCGGCCAGGATCTTGACCGAGCTGATCAGATAGAGCATGACGATGACGACGAAGAAGAAGACGGGAGACATCGGCATCACGAGACCTCATTCTTTACGGACCGTCACGGTCAAGCCGTCAACGTTGGTGATCCGAAGACGGTCGCCTTCCGCGATGGGTTCGCGAGCGACTGCCTTCCAGATCTCGCCGTGCGTCGACACCCGCCCCACCTTGCCTGGCTCGATGGCCGTCAGCGCGTATCCGACCTCGCCCATCATGCCCGCGACGCCGGTCACGGCATGGCGCCGCTGGGAAGCGACGGCAAGGCGTACAAGAAAGACCGCGATGCCGGCTAGCCCGAACACGATGGGCAACACGAATCTCAGGCTCAACTGCAGCTCGGGCACCGAGGAGTCCATCAGGATCATCGAACCGAAGAGGAGGCTCGCAAGTCCGCCGGCTGTCAGCAGGCCGTAGCTGGTGACCTTGACTTCAAGCATCAACAGCAGCAGACCGAAGAGCATCAACACCAGGCCGGCGTAATTTACGGGGAGGATCTGCAAGGCAAAAAACGCCAGCAGGAGGCTGAGCCCTCCGGCGACGCCCGGCAGCACCGCGCCAGGGCTCCACAGTTCGATCGTCAGCCCGAGCGTGCCCAGGGTCAGGAGAATGTAGGCGACCTCCGGATGGGCGATGGCGCTCAGCACACGCTGGCGCAGGGTCATCTCGATGGGGACCACCTGCGCGCCCGCGGTCCTCAAGACAATCGTCGCCCCGTCGAAGCGGGTGACGGTTCGTCCATCCAGCCTTCGCAACAGCTCGGGGATGCCGGGAACCACGAGATCGATGAGCGGTGGCGAGGCGTTGAGCGCCTCTTCCTCTGTGAAGGCGCGGCTGTTGTTCACCGCCTCCTCCGCCAGCGCGACGTTCCGATGACGCTTGTTGGCGAGGGTGCGCGCATACGCGGCCACGTCGGCTGCCGCTTTTTTCGCCATGGTCTCGTCCATCGTCTGGCCGCGGCCCGTCACCGGATGCGCCGCGCCGATGTTCGTGCCTGGCGCCATTGCAGCCACGTCGGCGGCGATCGTGAGGAGGAAGCCGGCCGACGCGGCGCGAGCGCCAGACGGCCCGATGAAGAGTGCGACCGGTGTCTTGCTGGCGAGCATGTGCGTGACGATATCGCGCGTGGAATCCACCAGGCCACCCGGCGTGCGGAGGGTGAAAACGACGAGCATCGCGCCCGCGCGGTCGGCTCGGTCCATGGTCTCGATCATGTAATCGGCGGAGACCGGATGGATGATGCTGTCGACTTCGGCCGAATAGACGACGGGCGGGGATGTTGCCATCTGCGACTGCGCGGCCACCACTCCGGAGGCCGCGACAACCGCCAAAGAACCGGCGAGCCTCCCAACGAGCCCAGCAGTCATATTCGAGATGAACGCGTCTTCGCTCGAATTGATTATGGATCAACGCTGTGGGTCGGACCTCAAATACCCTCACAGTCCACGTGGCAAGGCGAATGCCGTCGTCAGCGCTCGTTGATCTGTCCCGAGCCCCCGGTCACACACGAAATGTTCGGCGCGGTGCGGTTTGGCGCGCCGGCCCACCCGCAGCAGTACCGCGCGCACGCCTGCGGCGGCTGATACGACTCCAGCCGTTTCCGGAACTCGGGGTACATCGTCTCGGCGCCGCCGAGGACGGCGGCCGCGGGCAGGTTGTACATCCTCGTCATTTCATTCACAAAGGGGTTCTTGTCTGGCAGGTAGTGGGGAACGGTTCCCTCCCCCTTCAGCTCCGGCAGTTCGGCTTCGGGCACGCACGGGGCGGGGACGCGCGTCATGTTCGCCGTCGGATCGTTCTGCCAGTTGCGGCTGACGAGAAACGGTTCCGTGAGGTAGACGGGATCCTCGATCACCTCGAGCATGGTGAGCATATCGCCATGCCGCGTGATGTACATCGTCATCGTCGTCTGGTCGCTGATGGGCACGCCGTTGCGGCGCAGATACCCTTCCTTGAAGTGCGTCATGTAGGCGACCAGCGTATTGCCGTCCCAGTGTCCCGTCGTAAAACCGGAAAACGTCCGGAGCGCGTTCGGGCCCGGGTGGGGACGATCGTCCATCCAGATCGTGTTGATCGCCTTGTCGATGAAGGCACCGATATTCCACGCGACGATGCGGCCGCTGTTCGGATCGGTATCGGCCCAGATTTCAAGGCCGAAGGGTCCGATCGCGTTGTACGGAGGCGCGTAGTACAGACACTGACGTTCGGGGAGTGAGAGGGCCGACGTCGAATACGAGAGGGCGCGAGCCCGGGCGTCGTCGTTGATGGGCAGACCCAGATAGTCGACGATTTCGGGCCCCGGCCCGCGCTCCTGCCAGTCTTCGTGCTGCCGCACGGCCCAGTGCCCGGACAAATCCACTTGCGCCACCGCCGGCACGCTGAAGGCGAGCGCGGCGACGAAGAGCACGACAGTTCGTCTCATGATCGTTACCTTCCCGCCGTGCACGGCGACGGGTCCCACTTCGACCCGTCAGGCTCTTTCTTGAAGTTGGGACTGGTCATCCACGGAATCTGGAGATAGGTGGGGTCTTCGACCACCGTCGACACGACGATCCACTGCTCGTTGCTCCGCCCCTGATGGAGGTCCCAGTATTCGGTCAGCTTCGCGCTGACGCTGTACGGGATGCCATTCCGGCGCAGGTAACCGGGACGCATGTTCGTGGTCACGACTTTCAGGCTTCCGGAAGCGGGTCGCTCGTCTGGCTCCCCCGTGGCGGCGTTGCGCGGCAGTTCCCACTCGGCACTCGAATCGCCCTGCCACGTCGGGCGATGGCCACGTTTCCACGACCTGAAGTGAAGCAGCCGGGTCTGCGTGCCGGCGTCCGTCTCGACCTTCAGCGTGTTGTCGTCGAGCCAGCTGATACGGAGTCTCGTGGGCATGCGCATGATGCCTGCCGCCCCGAACGCCCGGCATGGCTCGCCTGTCGATTCGTCTTTGATCGGATCCCAGGCCTCGGCGACGCGCTTCGCCTCGGCATTGATGGGCACGCTTGCGTAGTCTCCCTTCGCAGGCATCACCATGCGCCAGCGCCAGTCCTCGGTGATGAGGGACACCCAATAGCCGGTGAGATCCACTGGAGCTGCTGCCTTCGCCGTCCTGACAGGTGCGGGTGATGCCTGCGCGGGGCGGCCCTGGGCGAGGAGCGGCGCCGCAACAAGCCACGCCGCCGCGGTGATGGTCCACGTCTTCATGTGAGTCCCTATACCTTCGGTGACTGTGGCGGGGCGGTCAGGCTCTTGTAGACAGCCTCAACGAACATCCCCGTCGTCCAGGAACCCGAATCCGCACCGAAGCGTCGAATCCACCCCTTCGCCGGTGAAGCCTTCTGTATCTGATCGAGCGTCATGCGCTGGTTGATCATGTCCTGAATACGGTCACGCACGACGGTGACCATGTCGCGGTATTCGACGAGCTCGGCCTGCTGTGACACTCGACCGTGCCCGGGAACGACCAGAGTCCCTCCCTCCTTCCACGGCAGTGGAATGGATGGCACCGTGAGATCGATCAACTGATTGAGTACGGCGATTTCACCCTGCACGCTGCCACCACGGGCCAGGTCGATCACCGGGAACCTCGTCATGTCGAAGACGTCTCCCGTCATGATGATGTCGGACTGCCGGAACAGCACTATGGCGTCGCCATCAGTGTGTGCGGACGCGGGATGCATGATCTGGATCGACTCGTCGTTCAGGTACATCACTTTCATCCGTCGTGCGAAGGTCTCGGTCGGCTGAGCCACCGTGGGATACTTCGAGACGCCGCTCATCCGGAGGAACATGTTCTCCGTCCCGACGATCGAGGCCGCGCCGTCGTTGTTGATCGCCGTGTTGCCGCCCCCTCCGGGGCCGAGATTGTTCCGCAGGAACAGCGACTGTCCGGCGCGCGCCAGCTTCTCGTTTCCCCCGATGTGATCGTCGTCATCCGACGTGTTGATGATGTAGCGGATGCGAAGGGGGGTGAGCTTGCGGATCTCGTCAGCTACGGCGTCCGCCCGGTCGGTGGAGCCAGTGTCGACGACGATGACGCCGTCGGGGCCAAGGTGGACGCCGATGTTGCCGCCGGCGCCGGCAATCATGTGGAAGTTCGCCCGAAGCTTGATCACCTCGAGGCCCATACGGGCGGCCGGGGCCGGCTGCGCCACAACCGCTTCCACCACGCCCATGGCCAGTGCCGCTGCCGCCCCAAGCCGAGATCCCTTCATGTGTTCTCTCCTCTGCCGCCGTGGTCATTCTTTCCGCACAACCGTGACCGCGCAACACCTAAGGTGAGGCGTATACTGGCTTCCTTCAGGAGGGGATATGCCAACTTCGTCGTCGCGCGTGTCTCGTCGTCGTCTTCTGAGAGCCGCTGGAGCGGCTGCCGTCGGCAGCGGCTCGGCGGCTCTGCTCGGAGGTGCCAACCTCGCCGCTCAAGCGGGCGCGCCGGCCATCCTCACGAATACGCAGGCCGGCCGGCGGTTCAAAGCGTTCGTGAAGTTCAGCAAGGAACGCCCGACCGTCGTCGACGTGACGGCGCGCGGGCTCACGGGGAATCAGGTCCTGCTTCGCGTCGAAGCCGCCCAGACCTGCTATTCCAACATCGACCAGGTCCTGCGGAACGACGAACGGACTCCCTCGGCCAATGCATCCATCGTCGGTCACGGCGGCGTCGGCGTCGTCGAAGCCATCGGTCCGCAGGTGATCAGCACGCGGGTCGGTGACCGCGTCATCCTGAACCTGCACCCCGCATGCGGACGGTGCTGGAACTGCCTGCACATGCGTTCCGACAAATGCCGGAGCGGCCAGGCAGCCCCGGTGCCGCTCGGCGCCCTGCCGGACGGGACGGAAGTGTTCGGACGCACCGGCGCGATGTCGGAGCTGGCGATCACCGGCGAAGAAATGGTCACGCCCATCTTCACCAGCATCTCGGGTCCGGAGATCGCGATGCTCACGTGTGTGGGCGGCTGCGGCCTGGGCATGACGATGACGAATGCGCCGGTCGATGTGGCATCCGACGTGGTGATCTTCGGCGCTGGTCCTGTCGGTCTGTCAGCCGTGATGGGAGCCAGGGTCAAAGGCGCGTCGCGGATCATCGTCGTCGAGCCTATTCCCTACCGGCGTGAGCTGGCGCTCAAGCTTGGCGCCACCGATGTCGTCGATCCGAACCGGTACACAGGGCGTCGGCCGATCCCGAACCCACCCGCCAACGGCGATCGCTTCAAGGACGATCTTGTCGACCACCTGCGCGAGATGACGAAGCCTGTGACCGACCGTCTCTGGGCCGGAGGCGGCAAGAACGGTCCCGACCACGTGATCGAAGCCGTCGGCGGCGACACCTGGAAGCCGAAGACGCAGCCGCAGGGACCGGACCCCACCGGCGTGACCGTGCTGAACCAGTGCTGGGAGCTCTGCTCGTCCATCGGCACACTGGTCACGTGCAGCGTGGGTCAACCGAAGGATGCGTTCGTCTCGCTGCCTGCGTCGCAGTGGGCCGACGGGGCGAAACATCACTGGCCAGGGACGGGCGGCGGCACCAACGATCGGCGCGACTCGGGGCGCTACGTCCGACTGGCGGAGACCGGGCAGATCAACTTGAAAGCGCTCGTCGGGAAGACGTATCCCCTGCGCCAGACCGCGGACGCGTACGAGATCATCGCGAACCGCGACGTCGTCGCTACGGTGGTCTTGCCCAACGCCTGACCGAGCTGGAGGTCCACATGAAGATTCGAACCACGACATGCGCGATCCTGGCTCTCGCGTGCCTGTCCGGGAAGCCCGCGTCCGCAGCCTCGTGTGACAGCCTCGCGGCGCTGGCGTTAAAGGACACAACCGTCACGGCCGCTCAGCTCGTACCGGCGGGCCAGTTCTCGGCGCCCGGGGGACGGCAAAACGCCGGAAGGGGCGCCAACCCCTACAAGGATCTTCCCGAGTTCTGTCGCGTGGCCGCGACCCTCAGGCCCACGAGCGATTCAGACATCAAGATCGAAGTCTGGCTGCCGACCAGGGACTGGAACGGGAAGTTCCAGGCCGTCGGTAACGGCGGCTGGGCCGGGGTGATCAGCTATTCCGCCCTGGCCGACGCCGTCCGCGCAGGATATGCCAGCGCGTCCACCGACACCGGGCATGTGGGCGGCCGCGGGACGTTCGCGCTCGATCATCCCGAAAAGCTCATCGACTTCGCGTGGCGCTCCGAGCACGAAATGACCGTGAAGGCGAAGGCGGTCATTGCCGCCTTCTACGGCAGCGGCCCCAGGCTGTCCTACTGGAACGGCTGCTCGACGGGCGGGAGACAGGGCCTCAAGGAGGCGCAGCAATTCCCCGAGGACTACGACGCGATCATCGCCGGCGCGCCGGCCAACCGGACAGCCATATCCCTCTGGATCGCTCACGCCGTGCTGAAGGACCCGGCCAGCTACATCCCTCCCGGCAAGTATCCGATGATTCACCAGGCCGCTCTCGCGGCCTGTGACAAGCGCGACGGGCTCGAGGACGGCCTCATCGACGACCCGACGAAGTGCGCTTTCGATCCCAAGGCGCTGGTCTGCAAGGGCGCGGATGGTCCCGACTGCCTGACCGCCCCACAGGCGGAAGCGGCGAAGAAGATCTATTCGCCAGCCATCAACCCGCGCACCAGACAGGAGATGTTTGCGTCGCTGGTACCTGGAACGGAACTCGGCTGGGGCGTTCAGGCCCTGGGGCCGGAACCGTCGGCCAACATCTACGACCAGTACCGATACGTCGTCTTCAAGGATCCGAACTGGGACTGGAAGACGTTCAATTTCGACAGCGACGTGGTACGTGGTGACCTGCCGGAAAACGTGGTCATGAACGCGACGGATCCGAACATGAAGCCGTTCTTCTCGCGCGGCGGGAAGCTGCTCCTTTATCACGGCTGGAGCGACCCCAACGTGCCGACCGTGAACACCATCAAGTACTACAACAGCGTCGTTCACAACCTGGGCGGCCCGGCCAGTGCGTCCAATAGTGTCCGGCTGTTCCTGGCGCCCGGGATGGGCCACTGCGGCGGCGGTGAAGGTCCCAACGTGTTCGACAAGGTCGGCGCGCTCGAGCAATGGGTGGAGCGGGGCAAGGCGCCGGAACAGCTG
Source organism: uncultured Acidobacteriota bacterium (assembly GCA_963821285.1). Lineage (GTDB taxonomy): Bacteria > Acidobacteriota > Vicinamibacteria > Vicinamibacterales > CAVVIG01 > CAVQJU01. The sequence continues at coordinate 343,696 of CAWGDD010000006.1, read as the reverse complement.
ATTGCGTCACACAGCACCGACGGCAAGGAGGACCGCACGCGCCCGCTGTGCGCCTATCCGCAGGTCGCAAAATACAAAGGCACGGGCAGCATCAACGACGCCGCCAGCTTCGTCTGCCGTGCGCCATAGCCCGACGGCCTTCGCCTCGGCCGCGGCCGCACTGACGCTCGCGCTCGCCAGCGCGCCCCTGCTCGGCCAGACGCCGGGCGCACGCTCATTGCACGAGCGCGCCATTGTCCTGGACGCGCACGTCGACACCACACAGCGTCTCGTCTTCGATGCCAGGTTCGACCTCGGCGCACGCCACGACGACGGCAATCTCGATATCCCGCGCATGCGCGAGGGCGGGCTGGACGCGGTGTTCTTCTCGATCTGGGTACCCGGCGACGTGACCGGTCCCACCGCGATCACGCGCGCCTTCGATCAGATTGATGCCGTCAGGGAGGCCGTTCGTACGCACCCCAAGGATCTGGTCCTGGCAACCACCGCGGCTGACGTCCGGCGGGCGGCGCGCGAGGGGCGGATTGCAGCGCTCATGGGGGTCGAAGGCGGTCACATGATCGATGACGACATCCGGCAGCTGCGCAACTTCGCGGCGCTCGGTGTCCGGTACATGACCCTCACGCACTTCAAGAACAACCACTGGGCCGACTCGTCAACCGACACGCCCGCACACAACGGGCTGACCGCCTTTGGCAAAGACGTTGTCCGGGAGATGAACCGGCTCGGAATGATGATTGACGTCTCGCACGTGTCCGACAAGACGTTTGAAGACGTGATCGGACTCACAACGGCTCCAGTCGTCGCATCGCACTCGTCCAGCCGCGCCATCTCGCACCATCCGCGCAACATGACCGACGACATGATGCGCAACCTGGCGAAGAACGGTGGCGTCATCATGATCAACTACAACGCGGCCTTTCTCAGCGAAGAGTTCAGGGTGGCCTCCGAAAAGGCGAACGGCAATGTGGCCTCGATTCAGGCCGAGATGTCAGCCAAGTGCGGCGGCGACGAGGCGTGCGCCACGATGGAAAGCGAGCGACGTGATCACCGGGCCATGACCGCCGGTCAGCTGCCCGGCGTCAGGTGGGAGCAGATCGTCGAACACATCGACCATGCCGTGAAAGTGGCGGGTGCCGACCACGTAGGCCTGGGATCGGATTTCGACGGCGCCACCATGCCCTTCGGCATGGAAGACGCGTCGAAGCTCCCCGCGATTACCGACGCGCTCGTGAAAAAGGGATACTCGGACCGGGACGTCGAAAAGATTCTTGGCGGCAACATGCTGCGGGTGATGGAGGCGGTCGAGAAGGCGGCCAATCGATCGGGCGCGGCGAAGTAGCCGCTCGAGCTCACCGCGGAGGCACTGACTATGAAACGACTCACGCTGAGAATTGCGGCGGTTTGCATGGCTCTGCTCGCTGTCATCGTGGTCAGCAGCTGGCTGGGCGTAGTCCAGGGACAGCAGAAGAAGACGCCCGGGGAGGGGTTTGCGGCCATCCCCGGACAGAAGGGCGGGCAGGACGTGTTCGGCCCATACGATCCAGTGCAGAACTGGCCGAGGCCGTTGTCGGAGAGCCTTCCCAACCACGAGGGGTGGACGTGGTCGCAGTCCACCGATGTGTTTGCCGAAAGCCCCGACCGGGTGTTCGTGACGCAGAAGGGCGAGCTGCCGGTGCTTCAGCTGGGGCGCGGAACCACCTGGCTTCCGCAGATCGGGCCGAGCATCAAGTTCCCCGTCGGCGGCGGTTTGCCCGTGCGTGAAACCGCCAGCGCGACCCCGAGCGGGGGTAAAGCCTCAGCGGACGGGCGCAACGGCCGGCCCGGCGTCGACTGGCGGTGGGAACACGTCATCGTGGTCTTCGATCGCAACGGCAAGATGATCGAAGACTGGTCGCAATGGGACTCGATCTGGGGCCGGCCGCACGATGTGGAGATCAGCCCGTACGATCCCGAGAAGAACATCTGGATCGTGGACGCCGACAACCACTTCGTCAGCAAGTTCAGCCATGACGGCAAGAAGCGGCTCCTGACCCTGGGCACGCCGGGCGTGCCGGGCACCGACGACACGCATTTCAGCCGGCCGACGTTCATGGCCTTCATGGACGCCAACACCTGGTATCTGGCCGACGGCTACGACGGGACCCGCGTCATCAAGTACGACATGAACGGCAAGAAGCTCCTGCAGTGGGGAGAGAAAGGCACGGCCCCCAACGAGAAGCGTCCCGGCTACTTCAACAGCGTGCACGGCATCGCCGTCGACCCGACGACGCGGCGCGTGTACGTGAACGACCGCAACAACGGCCGCGTGCAGGTCTTCGACGAAAACGGCAAATTCCTGGATCAGTGGGATTTCGGTCCGCGCCCGCCGATGAACATTCACAGCATCTACATGGGCTCGGACCATATTCTCTGGGCCGCCGACCAGGGGTCGAACAAGCTCCTCGCCTACGACGCCCAGGGACACTTCCTCTATTCGTGGGGAACCTTTGGCACGTGCCAGGGCTGCATGTGGGGCGTGCACGGGTTCGCCACCGACAAAGAGGGCAACCTCTACACCGCCGAGGTGAGAACCGGCCGGGTCCAGAAGTACACGCCGCGCAAGGGCGCCAACCCCGAGTTTCTCGTGGGCAAGCCCTGGCCGGGCGTGTGGTAGGCGGATCGGCTCAGGCTCCCCTCACTGTCGCTCGGGCAGACGCAAGGCTGGAGTCGTCTCGTACTGACGTCGGTTGGCCTCGGTCCAGGCGACCAGGCGTTGCCGGAGACGGGCGATGCGCTCGACGTTTCGTCGCGCGAGATTGTCCTGTTCGTGTGGATCCCGCTCGAGATCGTACAGCTCCTCCCTGCCATCGCGGAGATTGATCGAGTATTTCCAGTTGTCCTCCCGCACGCCGAGGATGAAGCTGTCTTCGGCGACGTAGAAATATGCCCGTGGCGGATGCGCGGCGCCGAAGAGGCTGCGCCCCTGCCAGTCGGGTGACGGTTCGAATCCGGCCAGCTCGGCAATCGTCGGCGCCAAATCCACCTGGCTGCCGACCCTGTCCACGTGCACCGCCGAGCTATAGATCCGCGGATACCAGAGCATGAACGGAACGTGCACGTCCTCCTCGTATATCGGCGCGACCCTGCATGTAGCTCGGATGGGGGTACCCGAACGACTGTCCGTGGTCGCCGGTCACCGCGACGATCGTTTCGCCGCTGATCCCCGCTCGACGGATGGCTTCGAACAACCGACCGAGCTGGTGATCGGTTTCGTGCACCACGTTCAGATACCGCTCGAGATCGTAGTCATCCACGATCGGTTCGCGCTGGAAGTTGAGCAACGGAACCCCAGGCGTCGGCTCGTAGGGATGGTGGCTCTGCGTGGTCCAGGCCATGATGAAGAATGGGCGAGCCGGATCACGATCGATCCCGCCAATGACGCTGTCCACGAGGCATCGATCTTCGATGCCCCAGGACGACACCATGGGACAGGCGGAGCCGTGATAGTCCGCGAGCTCGTCGAAACCTCGCTCTTCCAAGAACGTGTCCCATCCCGCCCAGCCCAGATCGCTGGCCGTTGCAAAGGCGGTGCGGTAGCCGTGGTCGCGGAACAGTCGCGCGAGCGTCGTCCCGGGCAGGCGGGGATACTCCGCCGTGAGGTCGCGAAAGTCGAGCTTGGGATACACCGACATCAGCATCGCCGCGAGCGAGTTCGAGCTGCGTCCGATGTGCGCGTAGAAGTTGTCGAACACGACCGCGTGCGCCGATTCGGCCGCCAGATTCGGCGTCGTCTGGTACAGACCACGCCCCAGGCTCGTCCACCGTGCGCCGACGGACTCCAGCACGACGAGGATGACGTTGGGTGGGCGGCGCCGGGCCATCAGCGCGGCATTCCTGGATCGCATCGACATCTGGCGGGCAATCGCGAGGCGCGCCGCCGCGGGCATCTTCGGCGGCAGAAACTCTTCGACGTCACCGGCAACGATTCGATCGGGCAGGCGCACGGTTCCGTCTCCCACGACCGCTCGCCACCACGATGACACCAGCACCCAGTGAGGATTGTCAGCGACACGGCGACCGCTCCGCGTGGGCCAGTCGGCCTCGTATGCGAGGTGACCGCCGAAAATCCAGGCCAGCGCCACCGCCGCCACCGCAGGCCCGAGCCATGAGCGAACCCGGCCTGAAACAAACCACGGCGTCACGACCCGTGCGAGCCCCAGGTAGGCGACCGGCACCAGGACCAGGGTAGCCACAACCGCGGGTGTCAGGTAAGCGGCGACGGACGAGCGGACCATGCGCACGTCCCCGACGAGAGTCAGCAACTGATAACTGGGAAAGCCACCGAAGAGCCAGAAGGTGACGACGCTGGCCACGGCGTATACGCAGCAGCCAGCGCAGAAGACCTGCAGCGCGAGCAGAACGAGTCGTGACCCCAGCGGCCGGCTGGCGACGATGGCGAGGGTGGCACGACCGATCGTCCAGATGATCGCGACGAAGACAAGGTCCGCGTAGGAAATCGCCATCAGCGCACGGACGTCCGCCCAGGCCCCGACCGGAGAGCCCGTCCAGAAACCCAGATAGTAGGCTTTGACTCCGATCAGGGTGACCGCGAGCCAGGCGATCACGCCGAACAAGCGGTCAGTCACGTCGCGGCGCGTTGGCAGCACCCTGGTCCTCGCCGCTGATTATCGTGCGGGTAGGTCGAACGACACAAATCGAGGTCCTGGTGACCTGATTCCCCGCAAGTGCCTGAAAGCTGACGGTATAATCCCGGCACCTTCACCATGCCCCTGCGGCCCGGCACGCGCCTCGGCCCGTATGAAATCCTCTCGCCGCTCGGAGCGGGCGGGATGGGTGAAGTCTATCGCGCGCGCGATACGCGGTTGGGCCGCACGGTCGCCATCAAGGTTTCTCTGAAACAGTTCAGCGGACGCTTCGAGCGCGAAGCGCGCGCCATCGCAGCCTTGAACCATCCCCATATCTGCACCTTGTACGATGTCGGCCCCAACTACCTCGTGATGGAACTGGTGGAGGGCGAATCGCTGGCCGACGTGCTGAAGTCGAGGTCCTCTGCCCCTCGATCAGGCGTTGCGCTATGCCGCCCAGATCGCCGACGCGCTGGCAGCGGCTCACGCGCAGGGAATCATCCATCGAGACCTGAAGCCAGGCAACGTGATGATCGGGCAGGCGGGCGTGACGGTTCTCGATTTCGGGCTGGCGAAACTCGCACTCGAAACGGGCGCCGACACAGAAACAGCGGCACTCTCGGCGGCGGACGGGCGGACAGAAGCCGGGCAGATGATCGGCACGGTCGGCCTACATGTCGCCGGAGCAGGCCGAGGGCAAGCCCCTCGACGTGCGCTCCGACGTGTTTGCGTTCGGCGTGGTCCTGTACGAGATGTTGTCCGGCCGTCGTCCGTTCCAGGGCGACACGACGCTCGCAACCCTCGCGGCCATTCTGCAGGCGACGCCCGAGCCGCTGCGCCATCATCGCAGCGGCAATTCCCGAAGGCGTGGAACAGATCGTCCGGCGGTGCCTCGAGAAGAAGCCCGAGGCGCGCTACAGCTCGGCGAGCGAGCTCCAGCAGGTGCTGGCCGCGTTCGACGCCTCGTCCACGACCGCCACGCGTCGCCGTGCCGCGCGTGGCGCTCGATCGCCGCGGCGCTGCTGGTGCTGGTCGCCGCCGGAGCCTACGGCTGGCGGTCCTATCAGCGCGCGTCGCGTGTCCGGTGGGTGGAAGAGACAGCCGTTCCGCAGATCGCCCGGTTGATCCAGGAGGACCGCGGTCTGGCCGCACTGAAACTGTTTCGGGAGGCGGAGCAATACGCCCCCGCGTCGCGGTCGCTGTTCCGGCTCGCCGAAGGTGTCGCGGCGCGCCCGGTTGCGTTTGAGACCACGCCAGCAGGAGCCCGCGTCTACATTTCCGACTACACGGCGCGCGCCGGCGACGATTTGTCCCAGTGGCAGTTGCTGGGCGAGGCCCCGGTCAAAATCGACCAGATCCCCACCTGGGGCTACTACCGAGTTCGGGCGGTGAAGGAGGGGTTTGCCACCTACGGACCTGGTCTTCGGCGGCGCCGACCGTGGTGCGACTGACGCTGCAACCCGAGAAGGCGGTCCCGCCGGGGATGGTGTGGGTGCCCGCCACGGCCGCGACGTCGACGGCGCCGCCGCTTGCGCTTCCCGCGTTCTGGATGGACCGCTTCGAGGTCACCAACCGGCAGTTCAAGGAGTTCGTGGACGCCGGCGGGTACCGGAAGCCGGAATATTGGAAGCAGCCATTCGTCAAGGACGGGCAGATTGTGTCCTGGCCACAGGCGATCTCTGAATTCCGCGATCTGACGGGACGACCCGGACCGGCCACCTGGCAATTGGGAGCCTATCCGGACGGCAACTGGCCGATGTGCCAGTCAGCGGCGTCAGCTGGTATGAGGCGATGGCGTACGCCGAGTTTGCCGGCAAGAGCCTGCCGACCGTGTACGAATGGAACCAGGCCGCCGGGATCGGGTTCAACTCCGACGTGCTCCACTTGAGCAACTTCAGCGGCAAGGCGCCCACTCCGGTGGGAGCGCATCGCGGGCATGAGTCCCTTCGGAACTTTCGACATGGCCGGCAACGTGAAGGAATGGACCGCGAACGCCGCAGGCGATCGGCGTTACATCCTTGGTGGGGCGTGGGACGAGCCGGCCTACGCGTTCAGCATCCCTGACGCGAGAGCCCCATTCGCGCGCGACGGTACGTTTGGATTCCGCTGTGTGCGACGGCCGACGGCTCCGCCCGAACGTAGTTTCGCCCCGCTCACGCTGCGTTGCCGGGCCCGCCAGAGCGACCGCTCCCGTTGGCGACGAGACCTACAGAGTGTTCTTGAACCTGCATGCCTATTCCAAGTCGAATCTCGATGCCCGGGTGGAGCGCGTCGACCAGTCACCGCAGTACTGGCGACGGGAAACGGCGACCTTCCGGGCGGCCTACGGCAACGAACGGGTGATCGCTCATCTGTTTCTGCCCAGGAACACGCCGCCTCCGTACCAGGTGGTGGCGATCGTTGGTGCGGTTCCACCATCACGGATGGTCTGAAGAGAGTCGAGGACTTTGACTACCCATTACGAGTTCCTGGTCCGATCCGGGCGGGCCGTGATCATTCCTGCCTTAGTGGAACGCTCGAGCGAGGGCCGTCTCCCTTCCGTCTTGCCCGACGTTCAGGAGCGGGAGCGGGCGCTGAGATGGTCGATGGATCTCGGCCGATCGATTGACTACCTGGAGACCAGACCCGACATCGACGCGCGGAAGCTTGGCTTTTATGGCGTCAGCGCGGGCGCCGCTCACGGTGTGCGGCTGCTGGCCGTCGACGGTCGATTCAAGGCTGCGGTGTTGTCATCCGGTGGGCTGCTGCCAAATCAGCCGGCGGAGACCGACGCGTGGAACTTCGCCCCGCGGTTCCACGTTCCCGTGCTGATGGTCAACGGTCGCGACGACTTCCTCTTTCCCCTGGACACGAATCAGAAGCCTGCTCTTCGAGGCTCTCGGAACCAAGGAGCCGGACAAGAAGCACATCCTCTACGACGGGGGGCACCGCAATCTGGTGACCCGCCCGGACCTGATTGGCGAGGTCCTGGACTGGTTCGACCGGTATCTGGGACCGGTCGAGTCGGCTCGCGCCACATCGCCGGGCCTTTGAGCCTGGTCACGAAGCTCGTCACGCGAAGACAGATGCCGCTATGCGGCGTGCAGCGCCGCGCGAAGGCGCGAGGCGACGAAGGAGAGCCCTTCGACTGCGACGGGGAGCGCCGCGGCGAAGGACATGAATGGGTGAATCGTGCTCTCGAAACAGCGGTATTCAACCGGAACGCCGGCCGCGGCCAGCCGGTCGCCGTACGCCTTCCCCTCGTCGCGCAACGGATCGCAGCCCGCGGTCACGACGAGTGCCGGCGGCAACCCGGCCAGATCGTCGCGCGAGCAACGGCGATGCCCGGGGATCGCTCGCCTGCCGCTGCACGTCGGTGAGATAGCACGATCGGAAGAACTCCATGTCGCGAATCGACAGGAAGAAATCGCCGCCGCCAAACTGCGCACGCGACGGATACGCCGCGTCCGGCCTGAAATCGACGACCGGATACACCAGCGCCTGGAAGGCAATCCGCGGTCCGTTGCGCGCCTTCGACAGTTGACAGACAACGGCGGCCAGGTTGCCGCCCGCGCTGTCCCCGAGCACGGCGATCCTGCGGGCGTCACCGTGGAGCTCGCGCGCGTGCTCGACCGCCCACTCGACCGCTGCATACGTATCGTCAACGGCTGCGGGAAATGGATGCTCCGGGGCCAGCCGGTAATCAACGGCAATCACGACGGCATCCGCATGCTTGCAGTGGAAGCGGGCGATCGAATCGTGCGTGTCGAGATCCCCCGCCACGAATCCGGCGCCGTGAAGATGCACGACGATCGGAAACGGCCCGTCTTGTTGCCCGCGCGCGGCGTGTAGACCCGGAGACCAACCTCGCCGCCGGGTACGGGCATCTTGCGATCGACAACGTCATGCACGGGGGTCGAAGGCGCGGCCAGCTGGAGCGACGCCGCCCTGATGGAGGCCCGCATCTCGTCGACCGTCTGCTCCCACACCGGCTTGCGGCCGGCGGCGTTCAGCGCGTCCAGAAATCCAAGGGTTGCGGCATCAGGAGTCATGGTTCCGCCTTGACGGCTACGCTTCGTCAACGAGATCGAGGAAGACCCATTTCTTCCTGTCGGCCAGACCGGCCAGCTCGCGGCCGGCGTTGCGGATGACGGGAGGCGCCGACGTGATGTGCTGGGTCCCGGCGTGCATGTCGCGGAACAGGCGCTGGATCGTGCCGCCACGCAGCGCGATCGTACCAGCCGACGTGTAGACGAACTCCGCGATCTCGTGGCAGGACCAGGTGATGTGGGCCAGGGCCAGGCGTACCAGCGTGTGCTGGCGAACGCCGAGCTTCCCGCCCCGATCGAGCGACGCCTTCACACTCCCCCACGCCTCGTCCACCAGGGCGCGCGCCGCTCGGTACGTCGCCTCGGCCCTGGCGTACTGTTCGTGGAACGCGTCGCTGTTCGCCAGCGTGCCTGACCGGCCAAGTCCCGAACGAACCTTCTTCGACAACTCATCGAGCAGACGCCGGCCGATGCCGCACGCCCACCCCGAGTGACAGATGACGGCAAACCCGGCAATGCCGATGGTGTACAACGCGCCTCCGCGCTTCGGCGACTCCGTGACCGCGAAATGCGTGTACGCCTCCGGGACGAACACGTGCTCTGTCCGGTAGTCGATGCTGCCCGTTGCACGCAGTCCCAGCACGTCCCAGTTCTCGATGAGCGTCGCCTTGCCGACCGGGAGCACGAAGATCCGCGGTTCGCCGGTGCCCTCGATGACGCCCAGCGTATGAATGTGGGTGGCGTGCTTGATTCCGGACGCGAAGCTCCAGGAACCGCTCAGGCTGAACCCGCCGGCCTGCGGGACGGCGGTGCCCGGCCGGGTACCCTGACCGGCAATCACGGGCAGCCGTTCGCCGCCGAACAGTTCGGCGACCGCTTCGTCGCCAAGGTAGGCCGCGCCGGTGCCAATGGCGAGCGCCGCCGCCATCAGCACCCAGCCCGCGGATGGATCCCCGTACGAAACGCTCTCGATGACGCGAAGCGACGAGACGGGGTCGAGCTCGACGCCGCCGCGAATCGAGCGTGGCACCCACATGCCGAACAACCCCTCGCGGTTCAGCGCCTCGACGACGGGAACGGACAGTTGTCCCTGCCGATCGCCTTGTTCCGCGTGTTCGTCCGCGACGGCCCCGGCCCGGCTGGCGCCGCCAAGCAGGTCCCTGGCGGCGTCGACGCCTGCGATGCTGGTCATTTTGGCTTCCCCGCGCTTCACTCTGCAGCCCGCGTGTGGTCGATTCCGACACTCTAGCACGCGTCCCTCTGACTGCCGCTCCGGCCGTATAATCCCTCAGGTTCCGCGGGCTCCTTCGACGTGTACGGGATCAGCACGGGAGGTTTCGATGAAAGCGCGAGTCGCAGTGTTGGTCGCGATGGCGCTCGGCGTCGCACTGGCGTTCTCGCCGACCGGGAGGGCTCAATCGTCGGCCGCGATCGGCGGGCGCGTCACGTCGGCCGAAGAAGGCCCGATGGAAGGCGTCCTCGTCAGCGCGAAGCGCGCGGCTTCGACGATCACGGTCACCGTCGTCAGCGACGCGCAAGGCCGCTATCGCTTCCCTTCCGACAAGCTGCATCCGGGCGCCTATGCCCTTCGGATTCGAGCGGTGGGCTACGACCTGGAAGAACCCCAAAACGTCGAGGTCACGGCCGGCGCGACCGCGACGGCCGATCTGAAGCTGACGCCCGCTCGCGATCTCGCGTCGCAACTCTCCAACTCCGAGTGGCTGGCCAGCTTTCCCGGCACCGAGCCGGAGAAGGCCTCCATCCGCGCGTGCGCGCACTGCCATACGCTGGAACGAATCGCGCGGTCCCGCCACGACGTCGAAAAATTGACGACGGTCATCGAGCGCATGTCGACGTATCCGCAGCTGTCGTTTCCGCTGAAGGTTCAGAAGCTCGTCGCGTCGCGCATCGGCGGCGGCGAGGATCCCCTCGAACGACGGCAGGCGGCATGGCGGCGGCAGGCGCAGTATCTGAGCACGGTCAACCTGAGCAAGGGCGATCACTGGAGCTATGCCTTGAAGACGCTGCCGCGGCCGAAGGGCCGGGCGACGAAGGTGATCTACACCGAATACGACTTGCCCAAGCGCACACGGCAGCCGCATGACGTGATCGTGGACTCGCGGGGGTTCGCGTGGTACGCGAGCTTCGGAGAACAGATTCTGGGCAAGCTCGATCCCGGGACGGGTGCCATCGCCGAGTACGACATCCCGCTGCTCAAGCCGAAGATGCCGACGGGTATTCTTTCCGTGCGGTTCGACGAAGACGAGAACGTGTGGATGGGCATGCAGTTCCAGGGCGGCGTCGCGAAGTTCGACCGGAAGACGGAGACGTTCCAGACGTGGAGCCTGCCGCCGGAATTGAACGGCGACCATGTGCAGATCAACATGGTGAGCCCGGATCATCACAGGGTCGACGGCAAGGTGTGGCTGCAGGATGCTGGGACGTACACGGTCATGCGGCTCGATCCCGCGTCGGGCAAATTCGAAGTGTTCGAGCCGTTCAAGATCCCGCGGCCCAATATCTACGACGTCATCTCGGACGCGCGGAACAACGTCTACTTCACGGTCTTCGGCCGGGGGGACATCGGCAGGATTGACGCGAAAACCGGAGAGATCAACGTCTGGAAGACGCCCACCAGCGGCTCGGCGCCGCGCCGGGGCATGCTGGACGCGCAAGGCCGCCTGTGGTTCGGCGAGAATCGGGCCGAGCGAATCGGGATGTTCGACACGCGGACCACGACGTTTCAGGAATGGACGGCGCCGACACCCGAGTCGTGGCCGTACGACGTGATGGCGGACACGCACGGGGAGGCGTGGGCGGGCGGCGAGTACAGCGACCGCGTCATGCGCCTCGATCCGAAGACGGGCGCCATCACCGAGTATCTGCTGCCTCGGTTCACCAACATCCGGCGCGTGTTCGTGGACAGTTCCACGACGCCGGCGACCTTCTGGGTGGGCAACAACCACGGCGCCTCGATCGTGAAGCTCGAACCGCAAGACTGACCGCAGACAACGGACCGCCCGCCGTGCCCTTCCGGCTCCGGCTGAAACTTTCGCCCGGTCCCGGGGTTCTCCCGTCAGTGACGCCGGTGGATGCGTCCCAGACGTGACCGACGCCCACCAGTTCGAGGCCTTCGTTCGGAGGTATCAGGACCTGGTGTATGCAACGGCCGTACGGCTGCTCGGCAACCCGGCGGAAGCCGAAGATGTGGCGCAAACAGTGTTCCTGAAAGCGTTCCAGCGCTTCGACGCGATCGGCTCGAGTCCGGCGGCCGCCGGCTGGCTGAAGACCGTGACGAGGAACGCCTGCCTCAATCACCTCTCTCGTTACCGCGCACGCTGGCGGTTCTTCAGCGAACTCGAGCAGCCCGACGGAGAAGCCTTCGAGCCCGCGGTTCCGCAGGCCGCAGAAGCGGACGATGCCGCGAGATATGACCAGCTGGAGGAGGCGCTGCGCAGGCTTCCCGATCACCAGCGCGTCCCTCTCGTCCTCTTCCACTTCGAAGACGCCAGCTACCAGGACATTGCCGAAACGCTCGGCGTGTCGTTGGGCAAGGTCAAGACCGACATCCATCGGGGCCGCGAGGCCCTGAGAAAGCTGCTGACCTGACCATGCCCCCTGTCGAACCGGAACGATTCGCGGACGCCGTCGGCGCCAGATTGCGGCAGCTTCCCATGCCCGTTGCGCCGCGCACACTGCTGCCGCGGGTGATGGCTGCCGCGCAGGCGTGGGCGCGACGGCCATGGTACGCGCGCGAATGGTTCACGTGGCCGCTCGGGTGGCAGGCCGCATCGATTGCACTGCTCTGCGTGTTAGGCGCCGGGGCCCTGATGCTGCCGCCGAGTGTCGCAAGCGGAACGGCACGTATGACAACCGTGAATGCGGCCGTGGTCGTCTGGCGCGCCATCGTCAGGCCGATCGCGCCCTATGCGTTCGCGTTCGGCGCGCTGATGTGTCTGGCGTGCGCCGTGTTCGGCGCGGCGCTCAATCACGTGGTCTTCGGAAGGACGGTACAGCCATGAATCGGCTACGGATCGGGCTCGTCGCGCTGTTCCTGATGATGGCGGCCGGCTTGCCCGCAAGTGCAGCGGCCCAGGATAGCGACCCCGTCCGCATCTTCCAGGACTACTCACTGGGAGCCGGCGAGTCCACGCACGATGTCGCCGTCATCTTCGGCAACGCCGACATTTCGGGCCATGTCACGGGTGACATGGTCGTCGTCCTCGGCACCGCCCGGCTCTCGAGCACGGCGTCGGTCGACGGCGACTTCGTCGTGGTGGGGGGGACTGCTGTCGCGGCATCCGGCGCCACCGTCGGCGGCGATGCCTTCGTCTTCGGCGGTGGGCTCGAGGCGCCGGACGATTTCAAGCCTCGCGGAGAATCCGTCATCGTTGGCTCGGCCACGCTCGGTGGACGGCTGAGCGCCTTTTTGCCCTGGATCACGCGCGGGTTGCTCTGGGGACGGCCGATCGTGCCGGGTCTCCCCTGGGTCTGGGGCGTCGTCGGGATCTTCTTTGTGGTCTACCTGGCGATCAATCTTGTCTTCGACGCTCCCGTTGGCGCATGCGCGGAAACGCTCGCTGACAAGCCCCTGACGGCCTTTGCGGTTGGCCTTCTGGCGCTGCTGCTCGCCGGCCCGGTATGCGCGCTGCTTGCGGTATCCGTGATCGGGATCGTCGTCGTGCCATTCGTGTTCTGCGCCCTTGTCGTGGCTGGCATCGTCGGCAAAGTCGGCACGGCGCGATGGATCGGGATGGGTGTCGTGCGCCGCGAGTTCGGGACGGAAGAAACCCGACTGCAGTCGCTGATCCGCTTCGCCATCGGCTTCGCGATCATCACGACCGCCTACATGGTGCCGGGCCTGGGTTTCGTCGCGTTTGCGCTGCTGGGAGTCCTGGGCCTCGGAGCGGCCACGCTCGCGTTCGTGGCCGCATACAGACGAGAGAATCCAGCGCCGCCTCCTCGCGTCTCACCGCACGGGTCCGCGTCCGTGCCCTCTCAGCTGGAAAGCGCGCCACCGATCGCCGACGTGCCAGCCGTGGCCGTCAGTCCGCCTGCGCAGGCGGGCGCGCCGGCCACAGGGGCGGATCTCACGTCGTTTCCGCGCGCAGCGTTCCGGGATCGACTCGCGGCGTTCGTGCTCGACGTCATCCTCGTGGCACTCGTCTACGAGATCCTCGACGTGTTCAGGCGCGACAACACGATCGCCCTGCTCCTCCTCGCGTACCACATCGGATTCTGGGCGTGGAAGGGCACGACGGTCGGCGGCATCATCTGTCAGCTTCGGGTCGTGCGCGTCGACGGGGCGCCGCTCCGCCCCGCCGATGCGCTGGTGCGCGGCCTGTCGAGCATCTTTTCGCTGGCCGTGCTCGGGATTGGATGCCTCTGGATCCTGAGGGATCCTGAGCGACAAGCCTGGCACGACAAGGTCGCCGGCACCTTCGTCGTGAAGGTCCCGAGGAACTGGCCCCTCTAGCGCCGCTACTTCTTGGCCGGCGCCGGCGCCGGCGCTGGTGGCGGCAATCCGGCGCGAACGGCGTTCCTGATGGGCTTGATCGTCTTCAGATACGCGTAGATCGCCTTCAAATCGTCGTCTTTCATGTTCACGTAGACGTCGACCGGCATCGGCGGCATCACGGCCACGCCTTCGGGCTTCTTGCCGGTCCGCATCGCCGTTAGGAACTTCGCTTCGGTATAGCGCATCCCGAGTCCGGTCGCGGGATCCGGCGTCAGGTTCGACGCGACCGTCGACCCCCACCCGCCCGTGAACGCGGTAAAGTCCTCCGACGCGTGCACCTCGCCCGGCGCGCCGCTCGGCACCTTCGTCGTCTGCGGCCGGCCCGAGAGCATCCGCTCAGGATCGGGCTTCATCCCACCCGGAATCTTCGGCGAATGGCAGTCGTGGCATCCGGTGATGCCCACCAGGTACTTGCCCCGCTCGATCTGGCTTTCGGCCGCGGTCTGCGCGCGGAGCGCCGGCGCGGCCGCGAGAGAAAGAGCAAACACCGATGCGACACAGATCGTGACCTTCATTGAGCGCCTCCGCCTTGATGTTGTTGTTGTCGTTGTCGACACTGGCCCGTGACAGTGGGGATTCTTCCACGGCGGGCGTACAGCGTCAATAAACAACTCCTCCGTGAATCGACCGGCTGACTGCGTATAATCCAGCACATCGCCGTCGGCCCATCAGGAAGGGAGCCCACCGTGGATCAGAAGAGACGCACGCTACTGACAACAGGCGCCGCGGCGGCCCTGGCCGCTGCCCGAGGCCTCGCGCAACAGCGCACGGGACAAACCGGAGCCGCGATGAAATTCTACGAAAAGAGCGGCGTCCGCATCCACTACGAGGAGGCCGGCTCCGGTTTCCCGTTGCTCCTCATCGCCGGTGGAGGCTTGAACTCGACGATCTCCGCGTTGAGCAATCCCTTTGACCCGATCCCGGAGTTCAAGAGACGAGTATCCGCTGCATCGCGATCGGACCTGCGCAACGCCAAGACGGGCAGTCCTCCGGCCCGCTGGAAATCGACCGGCCGTGGGACGCATACACCGACGATCATCTCGGTCTCATGGATCACCTGGGCATCGACAAGTTCATGGTGATGGGCTTCTGCATCGGCGGCCCGTTCATCTGGAACCTCCTGCGGCGGGCGCCCACGCGTGTCGTCGCGGCCGTGCTGGCGCAGCCCAGCGGGTTCCGTCCGGAGCAGCCCGACCTCTTCTACCAGAACAACATCACGGGCTGGGGCCCGGCGCTGGTGAAACGACGGCCCGACATCACGATGGCCATGGTCGACAAGTTTCTGACGAAGATGTACCGCACCAACCCCGACTTCGTCTTCACCGTGACGCGCGATTTCGTGCGCTCCTGCCAGACGCCCGTGCTGATTCTGCCGGACGACATCCCGGCGCACCCGTACGCCGTCGCCATGGAAGCCGCGATGCTCGCGCCGAAGGCCGAAGTGAGCATGTTTCCGTGGAAGGAGCCCAAGGAGAGAATTCCTCTGGCGGTGCGCCAGATCCGCTCGTTCCTGCGGGCGCATCGGCCGTAGCTTACCGATCCTTCGTCGCCTTCATGTCTCCTTCCACGACGTGGAAGATGAGATGAGTGACCGTGCCACCTTCTTTCACGAAGTCGAGGCGGATGCCCATCATCGAGAAGGTCTCGTTCGACAACGCGATCATCTCCTGCGGGTCTTTGCCGCCGATGTCCATCGAGAGCGTCTCACCCGCACGCGTGATGTTGAATTTCATCACCTGGTTCGGGTCGTCTGGCGCCTTGAAGGTGTAGGCGCCGACATACTGCGACAGGAGCTGCGGGGGGACCTTCACGGCAAGCTTCTTGTCGTCCGACGCCTTGCCGACGAGGTGCTCCAGGTCCTTCTGGTTCTCGCTGCAGACGTATTCGAGCATCTCCATGTCCGTCACGATCTCCGCGTGAACGGGGACGCTGAACGCACGCGTGACGACCTTCGGATCGTCGAACCGGACCTCGACATCGATCCGTCCGAAGTTCTTGCGCGTGATGCGCTCGGTCGTCCGCAGCGCTTCGCTGTGCGGATGGCCGCCGAAGTCGAGCCATGAGGTTTCGTTGAACCCGACGCTGTCGACGACGAGCGTGTCGCCGTCCCAGCGGCCGACCGAGTAGCCCATGAAGCTGGGGTTCGGGTCCTTCGGCAACGCCCGGCCGTCCATGAAGATCTGCCGGAACGTCAGGTCCTCATAGAGGATGGCGATGGCCCTCGGCGTCTGGACGATGCGCGCCCAGCCTTGCGGCGCGTACAACGCTCGCGGTCCGGGCGGCAGGCACCGGAACGTCGAGGGATCGTCTTTGCCGAGATCCTCCATGCGCTGCTTGTAGAGCGCGTCAACGCCCGGCCGAATCTCGTGGGGCTTCAGATCCACCAGCACGTTGCCGCCGTACGGGCCGTTGTCGAACCGCCAGAGTCCGGACAGATCCGGTTTGCCGTCGGCCGTGCGTGGTGCGGGAGCCGCAAGATTCGGCTTGCCGTCGGCAGTCCGCGGAATGCCTTTGGTGGGTTCTTTCAGCCACTGGGCATCCGATGCGATCGCCGTCAGCACGAGCGACAAGACGATGACGGCGATTGCAGACATGCGCGGCATCGCGGCACTTCCTTTCCTTTCCGAGAACACGGTTCTCCGCGTCGCGGCGATTATCGGACAGGCCGCGCCAAGTACCAGGTGATACCCATCGGATCCGTCACGCACGCCACGCGTTCGCCGTACTGCTGGTCCGCCGGAGCCGACAGCGGCGCCGCGCCGGCCCCGACAGCGCGATTGTAAAGCGTATCGACGTCGGGAACGTACAGATAGAACGCAGTGTGCTCCGATCTCCTCTGGCCCTGGGCGTCGCCCATTTCGATCGCCCCGCTGCCGATCCGGATGCGGGCGTGCATGACTAATCCCCCCTGCTCGTGGCGGAATTCCTCGACCGCCCCGAGCGCGCGCGTGAGGAAATCGATGTACGACGGCGCACCGCTGGCATAGACAAACGGCGTGACCATCTGGAATCCGGCAGGCACCGGCGACGGCCCGAGGTGGGTGGCAAGAAACCAGTGGTTGCCGAACGGATCCTCGACATATCCAGACCGCTCTCCGTACGGCCGATCCTCGGGAGCCCCAAGCGATGTCCCGCCCGCGGCCAGCGCGCGCGTGAACGCCGCATCCACGTCGGGGAGGTAGACGTGGAAGGCCGCCGGCGCGTACACGGTCCCTTCGGGACCGCCTTCGCCAATCATCAGCATCGAGTCGCCCACGCGCACTTCGCGGTGAACGCCGTGCGGACCTTTGGTGCTGGAGGTTTCGACGGCGGCGAATACCTTCGCCAGAAAATCGACCAGGCCGGGCTCGCGTGCCTTGATATACGGGGTCACCGTCGTGAACCCTTCGCGAACGTCAACCGCTTCGAGCGATGCAGACATGATGCTCCTCCGTTCCAGGTTGGCCCGCAGCCCCGCCTTGAATGCGGGGCCGGGACAGGATCGCAACTCGTTGGCGAGCAGGGCGAGCGGCGCCAGTTCAGCGTCGGCGAGCGCGGCCGTCGCGTCGCGGCGCGCCAGGACCAGATCGATCGTCCGGTCCAGCCGGTCGGGGAGCGCCTCAGCGATGTCAGCCACGGGGGCCCTCCATGCTCTTTCGCAGGTTCTCCAGCGCCCGCAGCTGCAGCTGCTTGACGGCGCCGTCCGACCGGTCGAGCGCCGCGGCGATCTCGCGAATGCTGCTGCCGTCGACGAACCGCATCTCGATGACCCGGCGCTGGAGGTCGGGCAGGCGCTCGACGAGCTGAAACAGCATCGCGCGCCGCTCGATCTCGTCCGACTCCCTGCCGTCCGGAACATCCGGCGGCGGCCCGGCCGAGTCGCGTTCGGTCTGCCGCCGGCGATCGGTCAGCGCGTTGGCGGCAATGCGATACAGCCACGCCACGAACGGCATGCCGCGCCACTCGAACCGCTGGAGGTTGGTCAGGGCGCGTTCGAAGACATCCGAGGTGATGTCCTCCGCCTCGGCCCGGCTGCCCGCGCGGCGGATGACATAGGCGTATACCCGGTGGAAGTGCCGTTCATACAAGTCGACGAAACGGGCCGGGTCCGCCTGCGCGGCCAGAATCAACGCACGTTCGTCGTCATCGTTGGCGATCGCCACCACGCCCGTCGATCAGAATAACGGGTTGGCGGGGCAAAAGGTTATGGGGGCATCGGCGTGCGGCCCATGTCGTCCTTCAGGTCCGTCCTGGCGCCGTGATCGAGCAGATACTTCACCACCGCGGTCCGTCCGGTCTCGGCGGCGTAGAAGAGGGCCGTCTGACCCTGCCGGTTGGTCAACGTGTTGGTCCGCGCGATGCGCGCCGTCAGGCTGGTGACGTCGGTGATGCGGGCGTTGACGTCCGCGCCGGCCGCGCGCAGGATCTCCATCGTCTCGAGAGACAGCGCGACGACGTTGTCGGGCGCGCCCGGGCCGAGCACGCCCGACCCGAGCCGCGCGCCGATACCGGCGGCCGCCATGAACGGCGTCACGCCGGACGCGTTCGGCAGATCGACCAGCGCGCCATGCGCGAGCAGCGCCCGGACGACGTCGTCGTCGAAGGTCTGTGCGGCGCGAAGGAGCGGCGTGGCGCCGGTCGTGAGCAGATCGTCCGCGAATCGATTGTCCCGTCCGCCGCGGCTCGGCTCCTTGAACGCCAGCTGCGCGTTCGGATTCACACCGGCGTCGAGCAGCGCGTTGATGAATGCCAGGGACTCCGGGGGCCTGGGTCCAGGACGGCTGTCGCGCCCGCCACGCATCGTCACCGCCACGTAGAGCGGCGTCCGGCCCCACCAGTCCCAGGTGTGCGGGTTGGCGCCGTGATCGAGCAGGTACCGGGCGACGTTCGGATACCCGTTGTCGAGCGCCATGATCATCGGCGTCATGCCGTCGGGATTCGGCCGGTCAATGTCTACGCCGGCCTCGACCATGGCTGACACGCAGCCGAGGCATCCCGCCCGCGCCGCGTAGAGGAGCGGCGTGAGGCCGCCGGTGGGGCGATACTGCACGCGCGGCTCGCTGCTGATCTGCGTCTCCCAGTCGTTGGCCCGCGCGCGAACCGACAGGTCGGCGTGCTTCGACACGAGGAACGCGACCATCTCCGGCGTGGCCTTCGGCCGCCGCCCACATCACGGCCGACTGATCGCGGTACTGTTCGCGCCGGTTGACATCGGCGCCATGCTCGACGAGGAGCCTGGCGACCGCGACATTGCCGGTTCGCGCCGCCAGCATCAGCGCCGTCTGTCCGTCCTCGTTGGCCACGTTGGCGTCGGCGCCGACCTCGAGGAGCATCCCGACCATCTCCGGGTTGGCCACTCTGACGGCTTCGGCCAGCGGGCTCGCGCCGTACTGGTTCACGACGTTGGGCTTCGCGCCTTTCTTCAGCAGCGTGGCGACCAGCTCCCGATCGACCCGGTACACGGCCCAGTGCAGCGGCGTCGTCCCGTCCGGCTGCGCCTGGTTCACGTCGGCGCCGGCGGCGATCATCGCGAGCGCGGCGCGGCGATCCCCGGCCTGAATCCGATCCGCGAGTCCGCCTCGCGCCTGACGGCTTCGGCGAGGCAGGCTGCGGATGGGCAGTGGCGGCCGCACACAGCATCACGAACGCGGCGATGAGTGCGCTTAGACGACATTGGGATTCAGCTTGTTGTGATGGGCCCACAACCCTTTGTGAACGGCGCGGACGAACGTGTGGGGATCGTTCCACGTCCGCGCGAGCCCGCGCAGGAGGCCTGCCTCGAGCATGTCCTCGGCGCTGTCGCCCTCGCGGACCAGATCGACGGCGCGTTCGTAAATCGTCTTCATCATGTCGCGCTCGGCCTGCAGATCCGCGCGGCTCATCACCGGGCCGTAGCCCGGCACGATCCGCGTGTCGGCGTTGCTCAGTTCCAGCAGCCGGCTCATCGCGTCGACGCGTCCTCCGAGCCACGCGCCGGTCAGGTAATCCAGTTCCGGATCCCGCGCGGGTGACGCGACGTCGCCGACGGCGAGCACATTCGACTCGCGGAAGAAGACGTAGATGTCTCCGCTCGTGTGGGCTTCGATCAGGTAGCCGTAGTCGATGCGCTCGCCTCCGGCGTTCATCGACCCATTGGCGTAGAAGGTCTTCGTCGGATGCGCGGTCTTCGGGCGGGGCTGCCGGTAGCGATCCTCCGAGCGGGATCCAGACGGGCGTGGCCATCCAGAGCCGCGTGTTCTCGTGGGCGACAATCGCCGCGCCGCCCTGCCGGAGGGCGTCGTTCGCCCCGGTGTTCTCCGTGTGCCAGTGGGTGTTGAACACGGTGCCGACGCGACCGAGAGGCCGCAGCGACTCCATCAGCCGATCGCTCAACTCCGGAGCGCCGCTGTCGACGAGAACCAGGCCATCGGACGTCGTCAGGGCGAGGACGTTGGTGCGACCGCTCGTCACGAGCGACAGCCGATCGTTCAGCGGGACAAGACCTGCCTGCTGCGCGGCGCCACCGCGCGGCAGCACCAGGCCGCCGAACAGCCCGCCGAGCGACGCCGGTCAGGAGTTGCTCTACGATCCAGCATCAGAACGCCCGCGATTGGCGATAGTATGCACCCAAACGGAGGGTGTATGCGGAGTGCGTGCCACGCGCTGGTGTTCGTTCTTGTCGCCGTCGTGGGTCTGCCGGCTGCCGGCTTCGGCCAGTGGCTGCGCTATCCGACCGACGGCGTGCCTCGAAAGGCCGACGGGAAACCCGACCTGGCCGCGCCTGCGCCTCGCCTGCCGGACGGAAAGCCGGACCTCTCGGGCCTCTGGCACGCCGCTCAGCCAAGGCAGTGCGTGAACAGCCGGGGCGAGTCCACCCCGTGCGGCATCGAAATCGGCGGCTCGCCGCTTGGCGGCAACCTCGGTCGCGACCTCCCGGGCGGCAAACTGCCGTATCAGCCATGGGCGGAGAAACTGTTCAACGAGCGCCATGCGGCGTTGAGCATCGACGATCCGCACGTGCGCTGCCTGCCCGACAACCCGCCCGCGCCACTGGACGCTGCCGCACCTCACCAAGGCGATCCACAACCCGAAGCTGCTGGTGCTGCTCTACGAAGTCAACGCGATGTACCGGCAGATCTTCATCGACGGTCGTCCGTTTCCGCAGGACATGAACCCGACGTGGAACGGCTATTCGGTCGGACACTGGGAGGGCGACGTGCTGGTCGTCGAGACGCGGGGCTTCCGCGACGACTTGTGGGCCGACACCTGGGGCAGCCCGATGAGCGACGTCGCGAAGATGACCGAGAAGATCCGGCGGCCGAACTTCGGCACGATGCAGATCGAGCTGACCATTGACGATCCGAAGGTCTACACGAAGCCGTTCACCGTCACCCTGACGGAGAGTCTCGAAGCCGACACGGAACTGGTCGACGAGTTCTGCCTCGAGGGCGAGAAGGACTACGAGCGACTGCAGCGATCGCGCGGGAAGTAGCCGGACATCGTCCTTGGTACTTGGTGCCCGGTGCTTGGTCCGTCCCAAGCCCACGGTCCTTGGTGCGCGCGCACGTCACTAGAGCATCTTCGAAACGACGTAGCGTCCGGCTTCAGCGGCCGTCTGGGACAAAGTGATGTTGATCCGATTCCGTGGACCACGGACAACGGACGGACCAAGAACCAAGGCCCAAGGGCCAAGGACTAATTCGGCGCTCCGCCGCGGCCGCCACGACCACGTCCGCCGGCAGGCGCCGGCAGCGGCAGCGCGAACGCGACCAGCTGTCCGGCAGGCTGACCATTCACCGGCATGACGATGAACTGCCTGTTCTGGTACACGTACGTCATCGGCACGCCCGTCTGATTGCCGGGCATCGTCACCTCGGCGATGTTGTCGCCCGTCTTCTTGTCGTACGCGTGAAGAATCGGACGGCCGCCCGAGCCCTCGCCGCCAAAGAGCAGCGTCTTCGTCACCAGCAGCCCGGCCTGCGACGGAAAACCCGTGGGAGGGACACTCGTGAGGCCCAGTTTCGCGAACGCCTCCTTGATGTTCGGCGGCGTGTCGCCGTTCGGGACCTGCCACGCGATTTCGCCCTTGTTCATGTCGTACGCCGTGATGCGACCGTACGGCGGCTTGAGCAACGGCAACTCGCGCACGTTCGGCACCTGACCTCCCCGGCCGGCCGTGTACGCCGCTTTGGTCGGGTCGGGCGGATCGGTTTTCACGACGCCGGCCACGAAGGGCCGCGTGATCGATCCGACGTACACAAAACCTGTCTCCGGATCCGACGCGCCGGACTGCCAGTTGGCGCCGCCGCCGAAGCCTGGCGCCACGATGGTGCCCCGGTTCACGTCGGGCACGACGAGCGAGGGCGGAGCGAAAGGCCCGCCCACCCGATATCCCTGGACCGCCTGGAGCGCTTCCTCGCGGAGCGCCGGCGTGAAGTTGATCAGGTCGTCCGTCTTGATGCCCACGACGTCGAAGGGCGGCGGCTTCGTCGGAATCGGCTGCGTGGCGGCGGTCCATTCCGTCGGCACATCGGTCTGAGCGACGGGGACGTCGGGAATCGGCCACACGGGCTGGCCGTTCGTGCGGTCGAGCACGTACGCGAACGCCATCTTCCCCATCTGCACCACGGACTTGATCGGCCGCCCGTCGACGTTGACGTCGAGCAGGATCGGATGGACCGGCATGTCGTAGTCCCAGATGTCGTGGCGAATGAGCTGCTTGTACCAGATCATCTTGCCCGTCTTGATATCGAGGCAGACGAGCGAGTCCGAGTAGAGATTGTTGCCGGGACGATGACCGCCGTATCCATCGTTGGTCGGCGACTCCGTGGCCGAGGTACACGTACCCCAGCTCGTCGTCTGCAGAGAAGGGTCCCCACACGCCGACGTTGCCCGAGTACGTCGCCGACTCGTTCAGCCAGGTTTCGTAGCCGGGCTCGCCGAAACGCGGGATCGTGTGGAACATCCACAGTTTCTTTCCGGTGCGCACGTCAAACGCCATGACGTCGCCCTTGACGTTCTCCTTGTTCGGGCTCGTGCCGCCCTGCGTCAGCGCGGGGCCGATGACGATCACGCCGTTCGACACCACCGGCGCCGAGCTGTTGCCGATCTTGCCGATGGGATCGAGCGGCGTCGTCAGATCCAGCTCCTTGAACAGATCGACCGCGCCGTCCTTCCCGAACTCGCGGACGGGAATGCCGGTCTTCGCGTCGAGCGCGACCAGCTGAAAGCCTGGCGTGACGGTGATGATCCTGGCACTTGCGCCATCGGTCCAATACGCGACGCCGCGCCCGACCTTTCGAGGCGCCTGGTCGAAGCGCGCGCCTTCATCGGGCCGCCAGATCCACAGCGTCTCGCCGGTGCCGGGGTTGACCGCGATCACGTTCCGCCGCTGGCCGACCGTGAAGTACAGGACGCCGTTCGCCATGATGGGCGTCGTCTCGCTGTTGCCGCCGCCGAAGTTGTCGAACTTCCAGCTCCAGGCGATCTGCAGATCCTTCGCGTTGTCGCGCGTGATCAGCTCGTACGGAGCGTAGCGGGTGCTTCCCGCGTCGCCGGCATACGCGCGCCACTCGCCGTCCTTCGCACCCTGTTGGGCGATTCCCGGGGAGACCGAGAGGGCCAGAGCCGTCAGCACTGCAAACACCAGGCATCGAAGCACACGCGACATCGGCGACCTCCCGGACTGACTCGACCGGCTGAAAGATTCGACCGGATCTTAGAACACATCGAGGTCGTGGGCTTCAACGACCTTGCCGGCGTAGAACCGGTGCATTTCGGCCAGCGCTTCCGCTTCGCTGCCCGACGTGCCGCAGCTGGCGCCCACCTGGTCGCACCCCGGATTCGCGCGATGGTACAGGACCAGCAGCCCTGGCTGGCTGGCGGTGGCGATCTCCGCCAACTCCTTCGTGGAGGTGTGGTAGGCGCGTCGATATTCCCGCCACGGCTCGGTGACCTTTCCGGTCGAGCCCATCGTGTAGACCTCGCAGATCAGCAGGTCGCACTTCTGACAGGCCTCGGCCAGACCCGGGCTCGGCCGGGCATCGCCGGAAATGACGATGGTCTTGTCGGGTGTCTGGATACGGTACGCGAATGCCTCCCAGACACCATGGAGCACCGGGATGGCCGTGACCGTCACACGCTCGTCTCGATAGACCTGGCCACCCTGCACTTCGTGAACGTTGACCTGCCAGCCGCGCGGCGTGGCCGGCTGCAGATCGTGCAGCCGGCGATCGATGTCGAGGGCCCAGGCTTTCTGGATTCCCTCCGTCATCGCGCGCGTCCCCACCGGTCCGTACAGCTCGAGCGGCTCGGTTCGCCCCATCGTCCACGGGGTGAGCATGAGATCGGGCAGCCCCATCGTGTGGTCGGAGTGAAGGTGGGTGAGGAACGCCGTCCGGAGGTTGACGGAGTTCAGTGCGGCGATGCCCTTGCGCGCGCCGAGCGACGCGCGGCGCACAACGCCTGCGCCGGCATCAAATATGTACACGCTCCCGTTGACGACGATCGCCGTCGCCGGACCCGACCGATCGGGATCCGGAAGCGGCGTGCCAGTCCCGAGGAACACCACCTGTGTTCCGCTCGGAGTGGTGGCCGCAGCCGGCTCCACCGGAGGCGAAGCCGGCCTGCACGCCGCCGCGAAGAACAGACTGCCCAGTAGAAGCGCGCGTGCGTTCACTTCTTCCCGGCAGCAGCGGGAGCTGGCGCCGGCAAGGCCCGGTCCGAGTTGTACGTGTCGCGGACGTAAAGCCACTTGCCGTTCGATTTGCGTGACACCGACAAGTAGCTGCCGCTTTCGACCGTCGCACCCGAGGCGTCGACGATCGTGTACGACCCCGACTCCCAGCCCGTGTCGCCGGCGACGCCGGCTGTCGCCGCCCCGGGGACGAGCTTGACGCCGGCCGCCTTCGCGCCGGCCGTGTCCGCGGTCAGGAACGCCCGTATCGCGGCATGCCCGGTCGCCACCGCCGCGTGAGGCGGCATCAGCACGGCGTCGTCCGCATACATGGCGACGATCTTCTCGACGTCGCCCGCGTTGTATGCCGCGAGCCACGCGGCGGTGACGGCCTTGAGGGCGGCTTCTTCAGCGGCCGTATCGACTGGAGGCGGAGCGGCTGGTGCACACGCGCTCGCAACGATCACGGTGCCCACGACAAGGACGAGGCGTCTCAACGCGCGCATACGAGGCTCCTTGGTGTTCAGGTGGACGTACGCCGGACGTTTTCGGCCCGAGGCCCCTTCGGCCCCTCGCCGACGTCGAACTCGACACTGTCACCTTCGCGCAGATCCTGAAGCTTTTCGCCGTAGACCGCACTCTGGTGGAAGAAGTATTCCTTGCCGGTGGAGTCCTTGATGAAACCGAACCCCTTGTCCACTCGCAGCGTCCGAATCGTTCCCGTCACTCATCGCCTCCTGTTCCGAGTCAGACAACCGCAACCTTGACGTTGTGAATCGGCGGCAGCGAATCGAAGAGGCAGTCCCACTTCTCGCCGCCCTCCCTGCCGATCCAGAGCTGACCGGTTGTCGTGCCCATGTAGAGCGCGGGCGCCTTGAGCCGGTCGATGTCCATCGCGTCGCGCAGGATCGTGAAGTAGCTCTGCTTCTTCGGCAGCCCGCGCGCGAGCCGGTTCCACGACCCGCCGCCGTTCTCGCTGCGCCACACGGCGGGCGCGCCGCCGGGACACGAGCGCGTCTGCGGCTCGAGCGGCACGACGTACACCGTGTCGGCATCATGTGGATGAACGACGATGGGAAAGCCGAAGTCTGACGGCAGCCCTTTGGCGATCGATCGCCACGAGCGGCCTGAGTCGTCGCTGCGCAGCACGCCGATGTCGGGACGCGGGCCTCCGGGGCCCGTCCACTCGGCCCATCCGCCGTGGTTCTGCATGTAGAGCCGGCCCGGCGCCGCGTCGTGCCGCGCGATCTTGTGGACGCACTGGCCGAACTCGGGGTAGGGATCGGGCGCGAAGCCGGCGCCGACGCCCTTGTTCGACGCCGTGAACGTCTGGCCGCCGTCCTCGCTCAGATAGTGACCGCCGGTCGAGATGCCGAGGTGCACGCGATTCCCGTCGCGGACGATCGTGTGCATGCAGAGCCCGCCGTTGCCGGGATTCCACTTGCGCGCGTGCTCGTGGTTGCTGATGCCGGGCACCATCTCCCACGAATCGCCGCCGTCGTGGCTCCTGAACAGGGACGCGGGCTCGACGCCGCACCAGAGTTCCTTCTTGCCGTCGCCCGGCTCGAGCGACCAGATGTTGGCGAGCGCGCGTCCGTCGTCCTTGGGAAAGGCCGGCGCCGACTTCGTTTCCTTGAAGGTCTTTCCCATGTCCGTCGAGCGCAGGATCTTCATGCCGAAAAAGGGGTTGCAGCTCGAGGCATATATACGCGGGGTGCCGCGCGTGTCGACGAGCGTCGAGTACACGGGGACACCGGGACCGAAGGGCCCGCGCAGGTTGAAGCTGCGTCTCGGTTTCGCGGCATCCGCGACGAAGACGCCCTTCTTGGTGCCGATGGTGAGAATGACCCGGTCCGCCATTTAACCTCCTGAGACTGCCGGCAGGACCGTGAGCACGTCCCCCGGCTTGAGCATCGTGTCGACCCCGTCGAGGTCGCGTACGTTGTCCGCGTTTACGAACACGTTCAGGTGCCGGCGCACCTTACCTGTTTCGTCGCAGATGTTGCAATAGAGCGCCGGCTGGGTCCGCTCGAGGTCGTCGAGCGCGACGCGAACAGTCGGCGCCGAGATCGACAGCTCGGACGCGCCGGCACAGTACGTCCGCAGCGGGCCCGGAAGATGGAGCGTGATGGTCGGCGCTGAACCCACGGGTAGGGTGAAGCTTACCCTAAGGCCGTGCCGGCATCGTGCGCTTGCCGTCCACGACGGGCGGAAAGTCCTTCACCTCATCATAAGCCTCGGTGATGAAGCGGTCCTTGCTCTGCTGTGTGTCGCCCTGCGTCGTCTTGTCATACGGCGCCGTCAGGTTCGCGGCCAGGACGTCGTTCAGCGACTTGCCCTGATCGCGCAGCATCTTCACCTTCGCCATGATGTCGACGAGCATGGCGCGATACGGCAGCAGATCGCCCTTTCGGACGAGGGTGCCATGGCCGGGGACAAGGGTCGTGTCCGGTCCGGCCAGCCTCTCGATGAGGTCGATCGCGTCGAGCATCCCCCTGATCGAGCCGCCGTTGGCCTGATCGGCGTACGGGTAGCCGAAGTTGCGGTAGAAGTCCTCGACGTAGATCACGTCGGCCTTGCGGAAGCGGACGATCGTGTCCCCGGCCGTATGAGACGGCATCATGGGAATGAAATCCACGGTTTCACCGTTCATGTCGAAGCTGACGGCAGGCTGGCCGGACGCGGCGGCGCTGTAGTCGTAGGTCGCCACCGGGATGCCTGCCAGGTCGGGCGCGGGAGCCGGCTGGCCGTTGGCGCGCCGCGGAGGCCGCAGCATTTCGGCGCGCAGGTTGCCCTGCGCGAAGATCAGCGCGCCCTGCCTGGCGAAGAACGCGTTGGCGCCGGTGTGGTCGGAATGAATGTGCGTGTTGACCAGCACCCTGATGGGCGCGTCGGTGAATGACCGGATGGCCTGCAGCGTCTTCTCGGCGACCTGACGATTCTGGGAATCCACCAGCAGGACTCCGTCCGGCCCGAAGAGCGTCATGACCCTGCCACCGGATGCCTCAGGATGCGCCGGGTCGAGCCCTTCGGATCCGTGGAGCACGAACAGATTCGGCGACATCTTCGCCGTCACCGTGATCTGGATCTTTTCCCACGGCGTCTCGTAGCCGGCGGGAAACGTGTAGGGCCGCTTGCCAGGTTCCTGGACGGACACGCCCGCCGGCCGGGAGGCCAGCACGGCCACGATCAACACGAACACCGCGCGCGTCTTCATCATGCCGGTCCTTCCAGGTACTTCATGAAGATGACTTCGTTCTGCTTCTCGTTGTAGACCAGCTCGTCGACCTGCGCGCGAACCATCAGGAGGCCGAAGCCGCCCGCGCGCAGGCCTTTTTCTTCACGGATCCTGACGTGTTCGAGGGGATCGCCCGGGTGGGCGATCGCGGCATGGTCGAGATCCTTCAACTGGAATCCGGAGCCCGGATCCGCGATGCGGTAGATGAGCACCCGGTTCGTGCGCACGCACGCGATGCGCACTTTCCGCGTCGGATCCAGCCGCCCGCCCCACTCGACGGCGTTCAGCAGCAGTTCGCGAAACGCAAACCCGACCGATTCGATCACGTCTGCCGGCAGATCCGCCCCGAGCCGGGCGACCACCGCGTGAATCTGCTCCGCGGCTTCGCGCGTGCAGGGAACGAGCAGTTCCACCCAGCTCGGCTGAGCCGAGATCACTTCAATCGCGGCCGGCGCGTCGGACGACGCCTGCAACGCGTCGCGCACGACGTTCAGGAGGTTCCGCACCTCGAGTTCGCTGACGAGCCTGGCGAGGCGCGAGGCGTCTTCCGCTTGTGCCTGACGCGCGGCCACCAGGTCGCGCGAGTACCGCGCGATCGTCGCCCGTGCCTCCTTGCGCTCGGTGATGTCCCGCGCGGCGGCGTAGATCTTCTGCTCGCTCGGATACGACACGGCGGCCCACTGCAGCCACCGGTAGGTGCCATCGCGGGCGCGGTAGCGATTCTCGAACGCGAGCACCTGGCCGCCGACGCCGAGCCTGTCCGCCGCCGTTGTCGTCGGCGTCCGATCGTCGGGGTGCACGAAGTCCATGTAGGGCCGCGCGAGCAGTTCTTCTTTCGTGTAGCCCAGGGCGCGTTCCCAGGCCGGATTCACACGCTTGAAATAGCCGTCGAATCCCGCCACGCACAGCATGTCCAGCGACAGCGTGAAGAATCGATCCAGTTCTTCTTCGGCCCGCTTGCGCTCCATGAACTGGCCGACTTGCGCGCCGACCCGCGTCAGCATCCCGAGCAGTTGTTCATCGGGCTCGCGGACCTCGCGGCTGAAGAATTCCATGACGCCGACGACCGTCCCTCGAATGAGCAGCGGCAGCGCGAAGGCGCCGTGCAGCCCTTCCTGCCCGGCGACTGCCGCGCGCGGAAAGTTCGAATCCGCCACGACGTCAGGAACCCACGCGGGCTGGCCGCTGGCCCACACCCGTCCCGGCAGCCCGACGCCCCGGGTGAACGTCGTGCTGCGGCTGGTCGCTTCGAATTGCGGCACTGTCAGGGCCGGCGGATGCCAGGTTTCCACGCAGTGCAGGACCCCGCCATCGGCATCCACGTTCCACAACGCCCCGTAGTCCCAGCCCAGCGCCTCGCAGAGGGCCTGCAGGACACGCACCGCCGCCTCGGCGAGCGTCGCAGATTCCGCGAGCGCACGCGCCGACACATATTCGGCCGTCAGACGCTGCTCGGCGCGGGCCACTACGGCTTGCGCGTCCTGTCCATGCGTCCCAGATCCTTTTCGTTTTCGCAGAACGTCTCGATGAGATCGGAATCCGGGAGCAGGTTGATCGGCACCTTCACCCGCCAGGGCTTCAGGTACGCCTTGGGATCGTCGATCGTGATGTCCAGGTCGAGGTGGCCGAAGTCGCGCCGCGTGAAGCGCTCAGTCACACGCGCCGCGTCGGTCTGCGGGTGGCCGGACCCGGTGTCGACCCATGCGCGGCCGTTCAGCCCGTTGGTCTCGATCACGAGCGTGTCACCTTCCCACCGTCCAACCGAATAACCCAGCCAGCTGGGCTGCGGATCGCTCGGAAGCGGGCGGCCGTCGAGGAACACCTGCCGGAACGTCTGGTTCGTGGACGTCTCGTACAGCAGCACGACCAGCGCCGGCGTCTGCACGATCTTGAAAGGATGCGGCATCAGCTGGCTGCCTCCGAGGTTGACGCGAGGCACACCAGGCGGCAGGCACGCGACCATCGGATCGTTCTTGTGGAGGTTGCGCTGGTTCTCGGCCACCTGGGCTTCCGCCCATGGCTGCATCAGCAGTTCGCCCGGCTTCAGGTCCTTGGCCAGGTTGCCGAAGTACCCCCCTTCGCTCTCCCAGGTGCCGGACAAATCGGGCTTTCCGTCCGATGCCCGGGGCACCGGCGCGGCGAGATTGACCTTGCCGTCCGGCGTGCGCGGCACGCCGGGGTGACGGTAGTTCAGCCACTGCGCCTGAACATCCGCGGCGATCAGGCACAGCACAACGATCGCACACAGCCTGGCCATGACTCCTCCCTACCGCACCGCGGGGCCGGCCTGTCCCTTGAACACGGCGTCGATCGCGGCCTGGGCGCACTTCTCGCCCTCGGCGCTCGACACGCCCATCGCGCCGATGACCTGCCCGTTGAGCACGATGGGCAGCGCGCCCGGCTGCGGAAAATCGTTCATGAAGGTCGGCGCCAGGTTTTCGCCGCTTCGCACCATCCTGTTGGTCTCCGACGTCGGACGCCGCCAGCGCAGGGCCGATTTCGCCTTCAACAGCGCCGTCTCGATGGCGTTCATCGGCGCGCCTTCCATGGCGTGCGACTCGATGAGGTTGCCGCCCCAATCGAGAATCGCCATCGCGACGATCTGCTTGTTCCGCTCGGCCCAGGCGGTACACGCGTCAGCCAGCGCCCGCGCGCCGGCGCTCGAGACGACCGTGACGTTCCTCGTCAACTTGATGTCTGCCGCAGGTGAATTCGGGGTCGCTTGCCTTGCGGAGAGTTCTCCGGCGGAGAGCGCGACCCACGCGAAAAGGCAGACCAGGCAGGACGTGATGCGCATGGCAGTTCTCCTTGCGTAGCGTTCGGGACAGTGGCGCGTGCCCACGGCACGCGCCACCACGAATCATGCGGCTCGACGTTCAGTGATGGTGGCCGTGGTCGTCGTCATCGTCGTCTCCGTCCACGACTCTGACCCACGCGTACATGCCATCCGCCAGATGTGGAGCCACGTTGCAGATGACGAGGAACCTCCCCGGTGTCGAAAACGCGATCGTGTCGGTGCGGTTCTGAGTGGCATCCAGGGGGAAGACCGTGGCGTCAGCGAACGTCGGCGGTGTGCCGGGGAAGATTCCCTTCGCGAACACGTTGCTGACCCCGTTCGTCAACACCTCGTAGTCGACGAACAGTGCGGCGGTAATGTGGGACGCGACCTCCTGAAGCGTGACCCCGTCCTTGTACACCCACACCCAGTGGAAGCCGGACACGATGAAATTCACCGTTGCCGGCACAACGACCTCGGTCCCGTCCAGTTTCTTGGCTCTGGTGATGCGGACCTTGATCTCCTGCGGGAGGACGTGGTGGTTGGGCGTGTTGCCAGGCTGCGCGTTGTTGTTGCCGGTGCCGAACGCCACCGTGGCGCGTGCGGGCACCTTGTCGTCGTCCCGATCTCCGTCGTTCGCGCCCGCCACCGAACCGGCCAGCGAAAGCGCAACCAACAGAGCTACGACCGCCGACGCTCTCCGACCCTTCATCTTCGAACTCCTTTCGTTCGTCCCCCCCGAGCTGAATCGACCGGGGAAGAGCACGCATCTTGCCACGAGCAAGGCGAATCCCGAAGACAAAACACCACTGCCAAAAAGCGTCAGACCCGGTGGCCGTCTGTGAGAAAGTTACCGGCATGTACAGGCCGACACGCCGGGAGGTGCTCTCCGCTATCGGAATCGGGATGTGCACGACAGCACGACCGTTCGCCCAGGCAGCCTTTCCCGAGTTCGACGGGGTCGATCACGTCGAGTTCTACGTGTCGCAGGTGGAGCGATCGCGAAACTTCTTCGCCTCGGTGTTTGGCGGCACGCTGCTCAAGAACGCGTCAGCCTCGAAAAGCTACGTCAAGGCCGGATCCGCCTACCTGGCATTCGAACGGCCGCGCACCGCGGGCGGACCGCTCGTCACCGACCACGTCTCGGTCGCCATCCGGAATATCGAGATGGCGCGCGTCCACGCGTGGCTCGATGCGCGCGGCATCGCGTACCGCGACTACCCCAGCGGCCGCGACACGGCTATCGTGGACGGCGACGGCATCCGCATCCAGCTGTCTCCCGAAAACGGCTGGAGCCTCCTCAAGCCGCCGACCTTTGCGCCCGACGCCGTCGTTCTTCAGGACGAAGCGGTGTTCCGTCCGGTCGGCATCGAACACGTCCTGCTCAACGTCGTCGATCCGGAGGCCTCCGCGCGATTCTACGAGAAGATCTTCGGTCCGGTTTCGCGGCGCGGCAACGACCGCATCTGGTTCCAGCTTGGCCGCTCGAGAATCGGCCTGCTCAAAGCACCGGACGGCCAGCGGCCCGGCGTGAACCATTTCTGCGTGTCGGCCCGGCCGTTCGACTACGACGCCGCCGTTGCCCGCCTCGCTGCGCTTGGTGCGACGATCGAGCCGCAGGAGCTGCCGGGTGCGCCGTCCTTCCGCGATCCCGACGGGATGCTCGTCCAGGTCAGTCCGGTCGACTAGCGATGCAGCCCAGAGATCGCCTGCCGTTCTCGCCCATTACACAACGCCCGCCGCTGACGCTGCCGAACGGTGCGCGACTCGTCCTCTGGCCGGTCCTGGCGCTCGAGGAATGGGATATCGCGAGGCCGATGGCCCGCACCGTGATCGGACCGCCGCAGGGCCCGCCGCTCCTTCCCGACGTGGCCAACTGGACGTGGCACGAGTACGGGATGCGCGTCGGCTTCTGGCGCCTTCAGCGCATGTTCGACCGGCTGAACGTGTCGCCGACCGTCACCATCAACGCCAAGGTCTGCGAGAGCTACCCGCAGGTCGTGGCTGCCTGCCTCGAACGCGGCTGGGAGCTGACGGCGCACGGCTACGAGCACGTGCCGATGCACCGGATCGAGAATCAGCCGGAGAGCATCAGGCGCGCGATCGACGTCATCGCGCAGTTCGCCGGCTACAGGCCGCGCGGCTGGTGGGGTCCGGGGCTCGCCCACACGTACGACACGCTCGACCATCTGGCCGAGGCCGGCATCGAGTACATCGGCGACTGGGTCCTGGACGACGAGCCGGTGACCCTTCGCACGACGTCGAAGCCCATCGTCGCGCTCCCGTACAACTTCGAGATCCACGACATCGTGCTGATGTTTCAGGGACAGCCTTCCGATGCCGTGTACGTGCGGGCGATGGATCACTTCGAGTGTTTATATGAGGAAAGCGCCGAGCGCCCGAAGGTGATGGCCATCGCCTGCCACGCGTACCTCTCCGGCTCGCCGCATCGCATTCGCCATCTCGAACGCGCGATTCACGAGATCATGCAGCGGCCCGGCGTGGTGGTGTGGAACGGCTCGCAGATCCTCGACTGGTACCGCCAGCAGACGGGCGCGACTGAATAGTCCCTGGTCCTTGGTTCGGAGTCCTTCGTCCGTCCTTTGTCCTACGGTCCCGAGTCCGAGTCATCGCGGCTCGGACCGACGGACCAAGGACGAAGACCACACCGATGGACGGACCAAGAACCAAAGTACTAAGGACCACGGACAACACTGGCGTGGCGGCGAAGACAGCCTTAACCGGTACAATCGTGGCCTGTGCCCAGTCAATTCTCCGCCATCGGGTTCTCCGTCTCCTCCGGCGAAGACCTCGCCGCGCTCGCGAGTCAGGTCGCCGAACGGGCCGATACGATCGACGCGCAGGCCGGACAGTATTTGAAGTGGGCGCCTCCGTCCGGCGAACAGCTGTGGCTGCAGGTGAAGCGCAACGGCGACGCGATGGGCATGAACCCCCACTTCGAGGGGAAGTCGTCTGTGCGCATCGCGATCGAGGCACGTATCGCCCGCGAGTCCCATACACCGCTCGACGGGACGTTCCTCGCCTGGGCCAACCCGCCGGATGGCGCCTCTGCCGGCGGCGACTACCCGTTCGCCTTCGACTGCCCTGACGCCGCGACCCACGACGCGCTGACGCTCCCGGTCACGGTGACGGCACAGATTGCCGCGTTCGCACAACAGGTCACGGTGTACGACTCGCAACAGGCGTACGATGCCGCGCAGGCGGCGCAGGGGCTGTCCTTCGAATCGCGATCCTTCATCCCGTCTGGGCTCATCTCGCCGTCCGGCGAGCCCGTGACGCCGCCGGAACCGCACGCGCTCATCGCCGGCGAGGTCCGTGAAGCGGCGGAGCGCCGGAACGCGGTCACCGGCCAGCCGTTCTGGTGGGCGCTGGTCGATACGGTGGGCGGCACGTTCGACGTGGTGATCGATCCCACGCTCCTCTCGGGCCCGGTCCGGCCGGGGAACGTGATCGCCGGATGGTTCTGGCTGTCAGGCCGGCTTCACACAAGCGCCGCGCCACGCGTCGGGTGGCTGCAGAAACTCACGGGCCGCCGGTAGTTCAGTCTTCAGCGCGGGCGCCGCGGAGGATGTGCAGCAGCCCGTAGTTGCCCTCGTGGCACGCGTACTCGAACACGCGCTGGCCATCGTCCCGCGTGAGCGTCATCGCGAACGTCCACGGCCGCGTCCAGACCTCGGGATCGTTGACCGTGACTTCCCAGTTCAACCGGCCGGGACCGATCGGCGTGAACCGCTCGACGAGGCGCAGCTTCTCGCTGTTGTAGAGGTTGTTGTAGCCGAAGTGCGTGCGGCCGGTGAAGTTCGTCGTCTCGACGACGAGCGTGTCGCCGTCGAAATGCCCGCGCGCGTCGCCCATCAGCTCGCGCACGCCGCGCGCCGACGTGCGGCCGGCCGTCGAGCGGGATGATGCGCGTTTCGTGGATCATCTCGTAGCGGATGGCGATCGTGTCCGGCGCCTGCACGATCTGATACGCGTTGCCGTAGATCGCCGGCATCATCGAACCCGGGAGGCCGCGCGTAATGCACCGGTCGTACATGCTGCGGTCGTCCGGGGAATCAGCACGTCCCTCGCCGTTGCGGGCGTTGTTGAGGAGGGCGACGGCGGCCTCGTGACGCTGCGCCTGCGGCGTCATCGGCGGGAGCCGGCCGTCCGGCGGATCGACGAGGAACCACGGCCGGCTGCCCTTCGCGGCGAGGTGGTCGTACCAGTGCGTCGGGCCCGCGCCCGTTTCCGCCCCGCCGATGCCGCCCGCGATTTGCTGCGCCTGGGCCGCGCGTTCTTTGGCGAGCTGCGCGAGATCGGCCTCGGTGAACGTGCTCGGGTCCTTGCCGGCGAGCTGCTGCGGCCGTTCGAGCGGCGTGTTCGCCTCGTCTTTGTTGGTGTAGTCGCCGTGGATGTCGGGCTGCCCCCACGCCGTCCGTGGAGCCCGATATGCCGCCTTTCGCGGCGCGGCAGGCGCCTGCCCCTGACCGGAAATTTCCGCACTCAACGCGACAGCCGAGACAACGGCGAGCGACACGTACACCCCTAGTCCCCGCATACATGCCTCCGTGTGGGCCCGTTCCACATATCAGGCGCGATCATACGCCAGTACCATAAGGGAACTGAGGAGCTCCAGCCCCCGCGATGCTCCGGGGCATCGCGGGGGCCGGTCGTATCGTCTCGCCTACTTGCGGTGCGGGGCGCAGAGAAGGCCGTTGTTGTAGGCGTCCATCTGCTGGTGCAGCGGCTCGCCGATCGCCCACGCCGGGCTCGACGCGGCCACGTTGCTCCCGACCGGGCCATACGTTGCCATCCACGCGTTGGCCGCGACAATTGTGGACGTGATGCAGCTGTTGGGATTGCCGAGCAACACGTTCAGCATGGCCGGGACGAGCGAGCTGAACATCGTCGTCGTCTTGTCCTTGCCGACCTTGCCGAGCCACGCGATCGCCTGAGCCTTCGTATAGTCGACGCCACCTACCGTGATCGTCGAAACCGGCCAAGCCTCCGGGTGGTTCTTCCAGTATCCGGGGGTTCCGGTCCCGGGGTAGCTGACTTGTGGCGTATGGAAGCCGAAGTCGAGGACGTGAAATGTGAAGCTGTCCGCCACCGTCACGTTGACGTAGCTGAAGCCTTTACCCGAATCGATACCATCGCTGTCGGTCGGCGAGGCATCAGGGTTACCCGAGTTCATCACCGGCGACGCCGACGTCCCTGCCCCAAATGGAGGGAGCGTAGAGTCGATGACGATCTGATAGTCCCCCACCGGCAGCTGCTGCGAAGTGAACGAATACAGTCCATTCGTATCAGTCGTCGTGGTGGCGCCATTAGACGCCGTCACCGTGACCCCATCGAGCCCGGGCTCGCCCGCGTCCTGAATCCCGTTACCGTTCAAGTCATTCCAGACGAACCCGCACACGACCACACCTTCGCTGTTGCAGGAGTCTGGAACCTGCGCTGATGCCGGCCTGGCCGTCATCACGACGAGCGCCGTCGCAATAGCCGCGACGAACGGGAGAACGCCGCCGATACGGCCAAATACTGCGCGGCTAGCTGTCTCGTTTCCCTTGAACATACGCCATCCCCTTGAACGGGCTCTCACACGCTCGCAAGCCCAGGCCCGCTGACAGGGACGCAGTCCAATCCGCGTCCCGCTGTGTGGTTCGCACGACGAATGCCATGCGTCTCTGGGCGCCAAGTCCTTGAAAATGCGGGGGAGATGAGTGCACGCTCACGCGCAAGCGTCTGCAGAACCGTCAGTGCGATCACACACCGAGCGGACGGAGTGATGCCGTTGACGACACAAGCGATCCGTAAGGCCCCGCAATCACCCAGTCGGGCCCACATGGGGAGGCTCCCGGTATGATGAGTACGCGTGCTGCCACTCAGCGAAACTACCGGGCCCGAGCTGCGTGAGGCGTCGCTCGCGGTGGTGTACCGCTATCACGACGGGACAAAACATCACTTCCAGCGTTTCGCCCGATCGCTGGGCTATCTGGACTGGGCGTCGCAGCCGCGGCCCTTTCGCGGGTTCGCTGACGCGCCGGTCTTCCCCCTGTACCCGGCGCCAGGCGTGCCGGCCGATGGGTACGCACCACGCCGCGCGACCTTTGATCAGGCGTGCCAGCTCCAGGTCGCGCCTCAGCAGGTGAGCGCAGCGGCCATCGGCGACGTACTTCGGCACGCGCTGGGGCTGTCGGCGTGGAAGGTGTTCAAGGCGTCGCGTTGGGCCCTGCGCGTGAACCCGTCCAGCGGCAACCTCCACCCGACCGAAGCGTATGTCGTGTGCGGAGCGTTGGCCGGGCTGGCCGGCCAGCCGGCCGTTTATCACTACGCGCCGGACCGCCATGCGCTCGAACGGCGAAGCGTGTTTGAAGACGATGGGTGGCGGAGCGCTGTCGGCGGACGAAACGACGTGGTACTCGTCGCGTTGGCCTCCATCCACTGGCGCGAGGCGTGGAAATACGGCGAGCGGGCGTTCCGCTACTGCCAGCACGACCTCGGCCACGCCATCGCAGCCGTGTCCATCGCCGCCGGCCTCGCCGGATGGCGCGCGTCTCTCCTCCCCGCGTGGTCACAGCGCGCGATCGCCGCGGCAACCGGCATCGATCGCGACCAGGACTTCGTCGAGGCCGAACGCGAAGAGCCAGCCTGCATCATGGCGTTGACCGCGGCGGAACCGTTCGAGTGCTCGCGCGACATCGCGGACCAGCTCGCCGCTGCCATCTCGCGTGGCCAGTGGTCGGGCCGGGCCAGCCAGCTAAGCGAGGATCACGTCGAGTGGTCGTTCATCGAAGAAATCGCGCGAGCCACACAAGACACCGGACAACACAGGTCCGAGAGGTCCGAGGGGTCCCAGGGGTCCGAGAGGTCCGAGATCGATGCGCGCGCGCTGCTGCTGCAGCGACGGAGCGCGGTGGCGTTCGACGGGCGATCGTCCATCAGCCGCACAGCATTTATCGACATGCTCTCGCGCGTGCTGCCCGGGGCGAGGGCACCGTGGACGAGCGTGTGGTGGACGCCCCGCGTGCACCTCGCCGTCTTCGTCCATCGCGTCGACGGCGTCCCGCCGGGGTTGTACGTCCTGTTGCGCGATCCGCAGGTATTCGACCGGCTGCGATCCGCATGCCGCCCTGACTTCGCGTGGGAAGCCGCGGACGACCGGCTGCCGTTATGGCGTCTGACGCGCGGCGATGCCCGATCGTTGGCGGCGCGGCTCAGCTGCGATCAGGACATCGCGGCCGATGGCTTCTTCAGCCTCGGCATGCTGGCCGACTTCGACGCGAGCCTGCAGGCATTCGGTCCGTCGTTCTACCGTCATCTGTTCTGGGAGACCGGTATGGTGGGACAGGTGCTTTACCTCGAAGCCGAAGCCGCAGGCGTGCGCGCGACGGGGATTGGCTGCTTCTTCGACGACCCGGTGCACGACGTGCTCGGGCTGCGCGGCCACGCGTTCCAGAGCCTGTATCACTTCACCGTCGGCATGCCGGTCGATGATGGCCGCCTCACCACGGAGCCGGGATATCCCTGGGAAGGAACCGCTAATCCTTGATAACTGATCTCTGCGCTCTCGGCGATCTCTGCGTTCCTTACCCGTTCCGGCGCGGCCTCGTCGTCTTCACGTAGACGGCGCGGCCGGCGGCGCCTGTCGCCGCCCACGCGGTTTGAGACTGCGTCGACACTTCCGGCGTCCAGGCGGCGGCATCGTCCGGAATCGACTCGGACGGCGGGACGCGGCCGATCTCGATCTCCGCGATCACGAGACCTTCGCCCTCGGCGTAGCTGCGACGCGCCAGCGTCCGCCCCGAGGCGTCGGCGATCTGGCTCTCTCCCGAAAATCGAAGCACCACGGCGGGGCCATTGGCCGGCGAGTGCCACACGTCGCCCACCAGGCTGGCGTGCACGACCGGTGCGCCGGTGAGCCGAGCCAGACGACGCGGCGCTTCCCTGATCCCGGCGCCGGCCGCGAGCGCGTCGTGGCCGGATGCGGGGGTCGAGCGCGAGATGCCGCCGTCCGGCGCGACGAACGGCCAGCCGGAGGCGGCCAGGATCAGATCGACCTTGCCAGCGAGCCGCCGCGCCGTTCGATAGCGGCACTGCTCCCAGCAGAGCGCCGCGCCGGCGCTGATGCCGTCCGGAAGGGCAAACACCGCGCTCTTCACGTTTCCCGATCGCGACGGAATCGGCGTGGGCGGATCCGGCACTACACCGCGCCGAGTCAGCTCCTTCACGAACTCGTCGTCTTCTCCGCCGGCGTAGACGCTGGTTTCGATATTGGTCGTCGGAAAGTCCTTGTCGTGCGTGTAGACCTGGCCAGTCGGCGACGCCAGGACGAACGTGTTGAAGACATCGGCCCCGCTGCGCGCGAGGAACGAGCCGCCCACGTACGCGTTTCCTTCTTTTGCCAGCGACTTCAGCAGCTGCATCGGGAGGCCTTCGAGCGTCCGGTAGGCATGCACCAGCTTCGTCGGGTGGAGGGCGATGGCCGTCGTGAAGAATTCGGGCAGGACAACCCACTGCGCGCCTTCCCGCAGCGCCAGCCGGACCCAGTGTTCCGCGTTCTCCAGGTTGGCGGCAACCTCTCCGAGGGCGGCGTGCATCTGCACGGCAGCCACGCGCACCGGGCGAGTCTGCCCCTCGGCCCGGGCGGGCCTCCGCAGCGCCACGGTCCCGACGCCCGCCGCTGTTTTCAGCAGCTGTCTACGAGAGACGCGTCCCATACATCACCACTGCTACCGTGACACATTCCCGGGGCACACGGCCACGTATAATCTACCTTGTCCGGGAAAGCGAGGTTTCGATGCGAGCCCGACGTGTTTTCCGCGGGGCCTCGGTGGTCTGTGGCCTAGTTCTGGCGGCGGCGCCCCTGTTCGCCCATCATTCGTTCGCGGCGGAATGGGACAGCACGAAGTGCCGGGACTTCACGGGGACCCTCACGAAGATCGACTGGCAGAACCCCCACCCGTATTTCTACGTCGACATCAAGGACGCCAGCGGCAAGGTCGAAAACTGGTCGTTCCAGGCCTACTCCCCCGTCACCCTGCGGCGAAACGGCACCGACCGGCAGATGTTCCTCGACAACATCGGCAAGGACGTGTGGGTGCGCGGGTGCCTCGCGAGAAACGAAAAGGTCAACGCGGCCGCGGCCGGCACGCTCAAGTTTTCCGACGGCGTGCTGCGGCAGGTCGGTCAGCTGCAAGACTAGCCAGCCAGGAGTCGGACCGTGAACACGAAGCTGCTGACCGGCCTGGCGCTCTCGTTGCTGCTGTCGGTGTCTGCCGGCGCGCAGAAGCCCGAGTACACGATCACGGTGATGCCGCCGGGAGGCCCGGCGCCCCAGCTGGCCGATGGCCACCCGGACTTGTCCGGTCACTGGTTCCCCAACGGCGCGGGACAAGGCGTCAGCGGCCGTTTCGGTGTGGATCCGGCCGCGCTGGGCACATTCGATCCGAGAGCCACGCCCGAAACCAGGCCGGAGTTGCAGCCCTGGGCGCAGGCGAAGATCAAGGCGATGACGCCGACCGAGCTCGAGTTGTCGAAGTCGTCCGTGAACTGCCTGCCTCGGGGCGTGCCGGCTATCTGGCTGCAGAACCCGTATACGACGCTGATGGTGCACAAGCCGGGCCTGCTGGTGCAGCTCTACGAGGTCCTCAACAACTGGCGGGTCATTCACCTCGACGGGCGCCCGCTCCCGAAAAACCCCGAGCCGTTCTTCCACGGCACGAGCGCAGCGCGATGGGAAGGCGACACGCTCGTGGTCGAATCGATTGGCTTCGACGAGCGCACCTACATCATGCCGAACGGTTGGTTCCACAGCGAGGACCTGAAAGTCACCGAACGCTACACTCGCCCGTCGATGAACTACCTCTACGTTCAGGTCACCGTTGACGATCCGAAGGTCCTGGTGAAGCCCTGGACCTCCGCGCGCCGCCGCTGGACGCTCGGCGACGGCGAGGTCTACGAGTTCTACTGCACCAACAACAAGGAACTCGAGGAGCTCCAGAAACTCCGCGCGCTGGAGTTGCAAAGGAAGTAGTGCAGGCCTTCAGGCCTGCCGGTGAGCGATTCTGGTGCCTTCTCCTTCCTCCCGCCCGGGCATGGGCACGATTCTCTATCCTGGCGGCGCGGCCTTCCGCGTCTGGGCGCCGTTTGCGCCGGCCGTCTTCGCCATCGGCACCTTCAATCAATGGAGCACCACCGCCCATCCCTTCGCAAGCGAGGGCAACGGCTACTGGTCCGTGGAGGTTCCCGGCGCCACAGTGGGCGACGAATACGAGTTCTTCATTCCGGACGGCGGAAGCGGCCTGCGGCGCAAGAACCCATATGCCAGCGAGGTCGTCAACTCCTCCGGCAACGCGGTGATTCACGACCCGGATTTCGACTGGACCGGCGACCGGTTCGTGATGCCGCCGTGGAACGAGCTCGTGATCTACGAAATGCACGTCGGCACGTTCAACGAGGCGTCCGGCACCGGGCCGGGCACCTTCGAGGAAATCATCCCGAAGTTTGCCTACCTGAACGATCTCGGCATCAACGCCATCGAGATCATGCCGGTCGCCGAGTTCGCGATGGATACGTCGTGGGGTTACAACCCGGCGCAGCCCTTCTCGGTGGAGACCGCGCTCGGCGGGCCGCACGGCTTGTACCGGTTCGTCAAGGCGGCCCACGCGCACGGCATCGCCGTACTCCTCGACGTCGTGTACAACCACTTCGGACCCGGCGATCTCGACCTCTGGCGCTTCGACGGCTGGAGCGACGCAGACCACAACGGCGGCATCTACTTCTACGACAACAGCCGCGCGCACACCGACTGGGGCGATACGCGCCCCGACTACGGGCGTCCGGCGGTGCGCCAGTACATCCTCGACAACGCGCTGTTCTGGCTGAACAAGTACCGCCTCGACGGCCTGCGCTTCGACTCCGTCGTCAACATCCGCAACCGTCACGGGAACAACGACGACCCGACGAACGACCTCCCCGACGGCTGGAGCCTTCTCCAGCGGATCAACGACGAGATCCGGGCGCGGCAGCCGTGGAAGGTGACGATCGCCGAGGACTTGCAGAACAACGACTGGATCACGCGCGAGACGAGCAACGGCGGCGCCGGCTTTGGTTCGCAGTGGGATGCAGGTTTCGTCCACGCGGTCCGCTCGGCCGTCATCGCGCCGAGCGACGCCGATCGCGACCTGTGGGCCGTCGCCAGCGCCCTCGTACACGGCTACAACGGAGACATGGCCCGGCGAGTTGTGTACACGGAATCGCACGACGAAGTCGCCAACGGGCACGCGCGCGTGCCCGAAGAGATCTGGCCGGGCAACGCCTCCAGCTGGTTCTCACGGAAACGATCGACGCTCGGCGCGGCGCTCGTCTTCACGGCACCAGGCATTCCCATGATCTTCCAGGGGCAGGAATTTCTCGAGCACAAGTACTTCAGGGATGACGTCCCGCTCGACTGGACCAGGTTGACGACGCACGCGGGCATTCATCTCCTCTATCGCGACCTGATCCGGCTGCGCCGCAACGGGTCCCGCTGCACGCGGGGCCTGAGCGGCAGCGGGCTCCACGTGCACCACGTCAACAACGACGACAAGGTGCTCGCGTTCCATCGCTGGGCCGACGGCGGCCCGAACGACGATGTGGTCGTGGTGGCGAACTTCGGAAACCGCAGCTA
The DNA here is from genome assembly GCA_963821285.1 of uncultured Acidobacteriota bacterium. GTDB lineage: Bacteria > Acidobacteriota > Vicinamibacteria > Vicinamibacterales > CAVVIG01 > CAVQJU01. The sequence goes on along the minus strand of CAWGDD010000006.1, from coordinate 301,201 downwards.
TCAGAACTACGCCCTGGGCTTTCCTCGCGCGGGGCAGTGGCGCGTGCGCTTCAACAGCGACTGGGAGGGCTACAGCGCCGATTTCGTCAACACGCCCGGCTACGATACGGCCGCCGGCGGCGGCGTGCGGGACAACATGCCGTGTCAGGCCAACGTCGGCGTGGGTCCGTACTCCGTACTCATCCTGTCGCAGGATTGACCTGGGTCGGGCAGGTCGGGCAGGTCGGGCAGGCCGGGCAGGTCGGGCAGGTCGGGCAGGCCGGGCAGGCCAGGCAGGCCGGGCGGCCTGCCGTTCAATGCGTCATTGAATACACGATCGCGTTGACGCCGAACGCGTAGCCTTCTGGCGCGAACTGCAGGAAGTACGCGTGATCGTCGCCCTCCCGCTCGAAGGCGTCGCCGAAGTCCGTGTTGTGCGTCATCAACACCATGATGCGGCCGTCGGCGTCGTTCGTGATCGCGCGGACGTGCGGCACGGCGCTGTCGCGCCCGCGCTCTGACGTCGAACCGCCGGGCCCGCCCCAGAAACCGATCGACGGGATCTGCGGAATCCGGCGGATGTCGTAGAGCATGTGGAACAGCGTGTGGTCGAGCGGGACGTCCGCGATCGGGTACCGCTCGGGCGGAAGCGCCTTCGCGATCTCGTCGGACCAGAAGCGAAACGCGTACTCGCCCCAGAAGTCGTCGACCCACAGGAACCCGCCCTTGAGCAGATAGTCGCGCAGCTGCGCGGCTTCGGCCTCGTCGAAAAACGCGCCGCCCGGCTCGGTCATCATCACGAACGGGCAGTGGAACAGCAGCGGATCCGTCAGCCGCACGACGACGTGCCGGTATTCATCCTCCGGGTCGCGGCTCACCGTCGTCGTCGTCAGCTCGGAGAGGCGGAATGTGAGGTTGATGTCGGCGCGCGGGTAGTCGACGCCCCACCCGTTGCCGTCGCCGTTGGGGGCGTTGCGGAAGATGATGCGGCAGAACAGAAAGTTGCCGTCGAAGTCCTCGGCTCTCGCCATCCTGACGAGAGGTCCGCGGAACCCGCCGAAGCCGCGGCGGCGGCCTTGCGCGCCGACCGCGACCCCCGCCAGCAGCGCACCGGCCACGACTCCGCTGAGAATCCGTCGGGTCGTCATTCCTCCAGCCATGTGAAGCGTCGAGCCGTGCTTCCTCCTGCGGTGGGACTGATGATGCCACTGCGCCGCTCGGATCAATCGTCAATAAGCCATAAACACGGTCTTTCGAACGACGACCATCTATCGCGACGTGCTGGGGTTCAAGGTGGAAGGCGAGACGGCGTTTGCCGCCGACACGGCCACGCGAGCGCTCACCGGCCTCTCGAAGGCCGAGGTCCGCCGGAGCCGCGTCCAGGCGCCGGGGTCGACGCTGTGGATTGAGCTGGTCGAGTTCAAGGGCGTCGATCGCGCGCCGCTTCGCATGCGTATCCAGGATCGCGGAGCCGCCCGCCTGCAGCTGCGGGCCCAGAACGTCGATGCCTTGGTGGCCACGATGAAAAGCGCCGGGCTAACGGTGGTCTCGGACGGAGGCGTCGCCGTACCGATCCCGCCGAACCTCAAGGGCGCGCTCGTCGCCGACTCGAACAACTTCTTCTTCACGCCGTTCGCGCCCTGCGACAACTGCGCGCCGCTCGCACAGTAGGGTTCAGGGTTCCGGAGGTTCCGGAGGTTCCGGGGGTTCCGGAGGTTCCGCGGGTTCCGGAGGTTCCGCGGGTTCCGGAGGTTCCGCGGGTTCCGGAGGTTCCGCGGGTTCCGGGGGTTCCGGGTTCGAACCGCGGAACCTGTGGAACCTTTGGAACCCCCGGAACCACCGGAACCCCCGGAACCACCGGAACCCCCGGAACCCCCCGGAACCCCTAAGCAAGTTCCGCGTCGCCCGTCGCCGGAATCCAGATCCACATCAGCGCCGCGCACAGGAACGCCACGCCGGTCAGCGCGAACGCCGGCCCGAACCCTCGCGTGGCCGCGAGCGATCCCACCAGGAACGGCGCGGCGGCGCTCGCGATGCGCCCGGTGTTGTAGCAGACGCCCGCAGCCGTCGCCCTCACTGACGTCGGGTACAGCTCCGCGACGACGGCGCCGAAGCCGCTGAAGTAGCCGGTGGCAAAGAAGGCCAGGACCGGGCCGAGGATCAGGAGCAGGCCTGGCGTTCGCAGGAAGCCGTACGCCGGCAGCATCAACCCGGTGATGACCAGGAACATGACGTAGGCGCGCTTGCGGCCGATCGCGTCCGCGATGTACGCGAAGCTGATGTACCCGAACCAGACCCCCACCTGCATCACCATCACGAACACCGACATGGCCGCGGACGACAGCCCGATGCCGCCCTTCGCCGGATCGAGCGCGAGGTACGCCGGCACCCAGTTGTTCTGCCCCCAGTAGCCGAAGAGAGCCCAGGCGTTCATCAGCGTGAGGAACACGGTGAGTTTCGCGACTTTCGGTGCGAAGAGCGCGCTGATGCGGCCGCGTTCGACGGCCGGCGTCTGGAGCCAGATCTTCGGCTCGGCCACGCTGCGCCGAATCCAGATCGTGAGGAGCGCCGGCAGGACGCCGACGAAAAACACGCCGCGCCAGCCCCAGATCGGCAGCACGATCAGGTTGACGAGCGCGGCCAGACCGTAGCCGATGGCCCACGCGCTCTGCATGAACGCCAGCGCCTTCGCGCGATGGCGCGCGGGAAACGACTCCGAGACCAGCGCGGCACCCGTCGCCCACTCACCGCCCATGCCGAACCCGAGGAGGATGCGAAACACGGCGAGCTGGAGGACTGACTGCGCGAAGCCACACGCGGCGGTGAAGATGGCGTAGATGAGAATCGACGCGATCAGCGCGCGCGTGCGGCCGATCCGGTCCGCCACCACGCCGAAGATGATGCCGCCCGCGGCCGCGGAGAGCAGCGTCACCGATCCCAGGATGCCGGCGGCGGCGAGCGACAGGTGGAGCACGGGATCCCGGATTAGCTCCGCGAGGACGATCGCGTAGAGCATCACGTCGAACGAATCGAGCATCCATCCGAGCGCAGCGGCGGCAAACGCCCGGCGGGCCGGCGGGTCGGCCTCGGTCCACCAGGTCATCTATCGGTTACTGGGGCCGCGGCGCGGGCACGATGGACGCGGGCAGCGGCCAGTTGCCTTCGTACGGCGGCCAGTTCGGCACCGCCCGCTCGGGCTCCGGGTAGTACATGGCGGTGTAGATGGTGCGGATCTTCGCCTCGTCAATCACGAACCACTCGCTGAAGACGTTGCGCGGCGTCGGCGATCCCGGACGGCGGATGAACACCGCCAGGCCGAGGGCGATGCCGGCCTCTTCGTCCACAACCGGGAACCGCCGCGCGGCGACCATCGACAGGTTGAAGTTGGCCATGCCCGACATGCAGTCGTTGTTCGCGTTGGCAGCGGGCGCGGGAGTGCCCCGCGGAGGACCCGGAGGGCAGAAAGCGGCCCGCCGGCGCCGGCGTGCCGTTCTCCACTCGCCCGCAGCCGTCGTGCACGAGCGCGACGGTCCGATCGTGCGACGTGATGCCATCGAAGTAGCTGTTCACGATCGCGATCAGCGCTTCACGCGGCAGGCGCTGGGCCTTGGGCAGCGTGCGCTCGGGCGGCGGGTTCGCCGCCAGGTAGTCCGGATTGAACAGGTTGGCAGGCGGACGGCCTGGCTGTGCGGGCCCGTTCAGGCCGGGATCGCCTGGGCGCGCGAGATACCACTCCGCCTCGGTGATCTTCCGGTTCTGCACCCGGACTCTGACCGTCACGATCGCCGATCCGCTGCCTTCCTCGACGATGCCGTAGTAGCCGGCCTGTCCGCTGACCGGATCGAGATAGCGTCTTTGGACCTTTCCGAGGGCCGTCACCGTTTTCCAGACTCCTCCGCCCGGAGTTACGTTGATGGCGTTTTCCGTCTGCCGGAACCCCACCACCAGCGGCGCCGCCGCGGGGTCGTGTTTGATCACGGCCGCAAGATACTGGTCCAGCGCAGCTTTCAGGCAGGTGCGATCGCAGTCGTTCTGTGCGGACGCCGTCGTGGCGCTGCCGATCACGACCGCCGCTGCTGCCGTGAGCCGTTTCATGAGTGGAGACATCGGGTCCCTCCAGGTGGCTGCATTGTACCCGCGGCCCCGCCCATCGGCGCTCGACTCTGATAGGCTGTGCGCGGAGGAATCAGAATGCGACGCCTGCTGCTGTCCACGTCCATTCTCGCGCTTGCGGCTGTCGCGGCGTGGGGCCCGCGTGCGGGCGACACGCTCTCGGCGCAGTCGCGGCAGGCGCCGGCGGGCACGGCGCACACGGGCAGAGCCTTCAGGTTCAACCAGGTGAAGCCCGGCATCTACCACGCCATCGGCACCGGCGCCCTCGCCGTCGTCGGCAACTCTTCGATCATCGTGAACGACGAGGACGTGATCGTCGTGGACGACCACGTCTCCCCCGCCGCGGCCTGGGTGCTCCTGGACGAGATCAAGGAGATCACGAACAAGCCGGTGCGCACGGTGATCAACACGCACTTCCATTTCGATCACGCCCACGGCAACCAGATCTTCGACAGCCGGGTGGACATCATCGGCCACGAGTTCACGCGGCAGATGCTGCTGAGCAACTCCATCGGCATGCCGCTCTACCGGAACTACGTGACCGGGCTGCCGGGGCAGATCGAGGACATGAAGAAGCGCCTTGCCGCCGAGACAGACGGTGCACGGCAGGCCGCGCTGCGGACGCAGATTGCCGTGGCCGAGAACAACCGCGCCGCGCAGGCGGAATTGAAGCCTACGCCGCCGAACGTCACGCTGACCGATCGGATGACGCTGTACCGCGGCAGCCGCGAGATCCAGATCCGGTTCCTCGGCCGCGGCCACACCGGCGGCGACGTGGTCGTCTTCCTGCCGCGCGAACGGGTCGTGGCCACTGGCGACTTCCTGACGTCGGGCCTGTCCAACATGAGCGACGCGTATCTCGACGAGTGGGTGACGTCGCTCGATGCGTTGAAGGGGTTGGACTTCGACACCGTGATGCCCGGCCACGGCGAGGCGTTCACCGACAAGGCGAAGATCGGCTACTTCCAGGACTACCTGCGCGACGTGTGGACGGAGGTCGGCCGGCTGAAGCGCCAGGGCGTATCGGCTGATGACGCGGCCAAGCGAGTGGACATGACCAGGCACAGCGCGCATCTGCCGATTCAGGGTCCCGGCGTGCCACCGATTGCCGTCACGCGGATCTACGAGTTGTTGGACCGGCGTTAAGCAGATGTAGTGCAGGCCTTCAGGCCTGCCGGCGACCTGCAGGGCTAAAGCCCTGCACTACTTCTGAGGAGAACATCGACTTGAAGAGACACGACATCGCCACGCTGGCCGTCTTCACGCTGATGGCGGGTTCCGTCGCCATCGCACAGCGCGGACGGGGACCTGCGCCGGTAGACACGCTCGGCGCCGGCCCGTGGGATTTCGGCGTGGGCGCGGCCCGCTTCCACGTGTCGGTGCTGACGAAGGGCCTCGATCATCCGTGGGGCATCGCGTTTCTGCCGGACGGTGTCATCCTCGTCACCGAGCGTCCAGGCCGCCTGCGGGCGATCCGGAACGGCGTCCTCGATCCGGCGCCGATCGGCCCGCTGCCGCAGATGCTCGCCACCGGCCTCGGCGGCATGCTGGACGTGGCGCTCCACCCGAGGTTCGCGCAGAATCGGCTGATCTACTTCGCCTACTCCAAGCCGGGCGAAGGCGCGGGCAACGCCACCACCGCCGTGTACCGCGCGCGTTGGGACGGCGGCTCGACGCTCGCCGACGGCAGGGACATCCTCGTCGCCGACGCGTACTGGGGCGGACCCGGCACCGATCAGACGCGCGGTCCCGCGTTCGGAAGCTACGGCGCGCGGCTCGCGTTCGATCGCGCAGGGCTTCTGTACGTGTCGCTCGGCGATCGCAACTACGGCCCCAAGGCGCAGGATCCGGCCTCGCACATCGGCAAGATCCTGCGGATCACCGACGAAGGCGGCGTGCCGGCCGACAACCCGTTCGTGGGCCGCGCCGGCTACAAGCCGGAAATCTGGACGCTCGGGCACCGCAACCCGCTCGGCCTGGCGTTCAACGACGCGGACGGCACGCTCTGGTCCACCGAGGAGGGCCCGCAGGGCGGCGACGAGCTGAACCTCATCGTCAAGGGGAAGAACTACGGGTGGCCGGAAGTGTCGCTGGGGCGCAACTACGACGGCACGATCGTCGGCCGGGGCTTCACGGCGCCCGGGTTCGAGGAGCCCGTCGTGTACTGGGTGCCCGCCATCGCCGTCTCGGGGCTTTCGATCTACAACGGCGACAAGTTTTCCGCGTGGAAGGGCAACGCGCTCGTTGGCGCGATGCGCAACAACACCGGGAAGCACATCCAGCGTGTGATGTTCAACGCCAAGGGCGATCCGATCGGCCGGGAAATCATCCTGTCCGAGCTCAAGCAGCGCATCCGCGAGGTCAAGCCGGGGCTCGATGGGAACATCTACGCGCTGACCGATGAGACCTTCGGAGCCGTGCTGAAGATCGAGCCGGCCGCGCAGCCGTAGTCCAGACGAAGATCTCGACGCTCAGCGCCAGTCGCCGGCTGCGACGAAGCCGCCCCAGTAGAACGGGTGCGTGCTCTGGCCGCCCGCGCGGCGGGCGCGAAGGACGCTGAGGCTTGCCTCGCGCATCGAGTCGGCGGTGCTGAGATGCCGCTCGAAGCGATCTTGATAGAGCGCCCGCATCCACTGCCGTGCCGCCTGATCGTCGATCGACCAGAGGCTCATGATCACCGTGCGCGCGCCCGCGATTTGGAACGCGCGTCGCAGGCCGAACACACCTTCGCCGGGCCTCACTTCTCCAATGCCGGTATCGCACGCCGACAGGACCACCCAGTCGGCCTTCTGCAGATTCAGCGACGCCACCTCTTCCGCGGTCAAAATCCCGTCGTCGGCCGATGAGGTTGCCGCGATGTGGTTGTTGGCGCCAGCCAGCGCGAGCCCCGACAACAACAGCGGGTTCTCCGTTTGTTCAGGCGCGCCCGACCGGGATGATGCGAGGCCGCCAACTGCGCGCGTGCCGGCCGGCGCGACGTCGCAGTTGGATCCAAGAAAGAACCCGTGCGTCGCCAGATGGATGACCTGGCGTTCGATGACGGCCTTCTTGAGGGCCGTCTCCGTGGCCCCTCGCCCCGTCAAGATCATCGATTGATCGGACCCGCTGCGCCGCCACACTCGCGCAATGTCGGCGACCTCCTCGCGCGAGCCAGGCAGATCGTCGAAGTGCGCTGACTTCAGGGAAGCGCAGCCCGATCGTAGAACGCCGGCCGGGAGTGAAGACCCCGACTTCGCTTGCGCCGACCTCAGATCGAAGGCTGCGCCGCCGATGGCCAGCAGTCCGGCCGTGGACGGTGCGCGCTCGACCGGAATCAGGTCGCGTTCGGTCGACACGTAGTGTATCGTCCGCGACTGCTCAGCGAGATATCCGCGGGCGCCCGTCGGAAGCGTCGCAAAGCTGACGAGATTGAGCGCGCCGTCCGGCGCGATCAACACGTGAGCTACGTCACCCAGGTGCGCCGCGACCGGGTCCCAAACGCGTCGGCGCAGCGCGGCGCCGGCGGCACGGTACGTGACTTCTGCAGCAGCGGCATCGGGGGAGGCAGAGAACGATTGGCCGGCCGCCTCCTCGTGCCATGCGCGGACAACCCTGTCGACGGTCGCGGCGGTGCCCAAGGGGACAACACCGACCGTCGGCGAACCAGATCTGACGACAAACGCCACGTACGAGGGGACCACTCGCAACGCGATCCTCGAACCGGTTCGAGAGACGACACTGCGGTCGTAGCGAATGAAGGAGACGAGGGCGGTCCCCACCGGCAGTGCGCGCCTCACATCTTCAAGCCCAGCGCGTGCGCGGTCGAGGTCCGCGCGAGCCGAGGCGCTACGTTCGGCCATTGCACTCTCGGCAGCCTCCTTCTGCTGCCGTGCTTCGTCCAACAGAGCGGGCGGCACGGGGTCGTCGCCCTGGAGGCTCCGCAGCATCAGGTTCGCAAAGCGCTGGCGCGTGTTGACAAGTGCCGCGTTTAACGACGTTGACTCGGGATCGGCGATCGTCGAACGTGCACGGGCGGCGAGCTCATCGAGGATCAGGCCGCGCGACTGGATCACCGATTCGAATATGGATGAGGGATCGGCGACGCCGCCGGCGGCGAGGACCGAGAGCGCCAAATCGAGTCCTTTCGGCCGCCTAGCGGCGTAGGCCATTGCCTGTCGTTCTGGTAGATACCGCACGGTGAATCGCAGGTGGTCGCGGCCGATGCGCTCGGCGTCGAGCGCCCCCCCGAGGGCGCCGCTGGCCTCGCCCCTAGCGAAATCCACCGCCGCGAGATCCGCGCGGCTTTCGGCGACGAGCGGATGGCTGGATCCGAAAATCAACTGACGCGTTGCAAGCGCCCGCAGAGCCGCAGCGCGTGCCGCATCGAGGTCGCCCGTCGACGTGTGGATCCGGACTTGGAGCGCCAGCGCGCGTGCGAGATGATCTGGGTGGTCAGATGCCCCGGAACGGCCATAAATGGCGAACGCCTCGTCGAGGTACCGAAGTGCACCGCGCGGCTGTGAAGACTTGAAGCGCAACTGCGCGAGATTCGTCAACGTCCAGGCCACATCGGGACCGTCTTCTTTGTCTGGCGTGCGCCTGATCGCGAGTGCCCGTTCGTACAGACTCCGTGCTCGGTCGACATCGCCTCGAGCGACAAGCACCTCGGCAAGCGCATCCATACCTCGGGCAACATACGCATGACTGGGCCCAAGACCCATGGACCACAACCGAATCGCCCGCTGCTCCAGCCGCTCAGCTTCCGCAAGATCGCCCATGTCAACCGCAAGCTCAGCAAGATTGTGGACCACCGTTGCACTCAGAGCGTGTGCGGGCCCAAGACACATCACGAAGGCGTCTAGAGCACGGCTGAATAGAGCCCGAGCCCTAACGTAGTCGCCTTCGTACTGCAGCGAGCCCGCTAGATCAGCGAGAATCCCAGACAACTCCGGGTTACACGGCGCCAGGGATGGTTCGGCGATCTGGAGCGCCCGTTCGAGCAGACGCCGCGCCTCGACGAAATCGCCTACGGCACGTGACGCAAGGGCGAGCCGCCGTTGGAGGTTCGCAAGCATCGGATGGTCCGCGCCCAGAGTTCTTTCCGCCAGGCTCGAGGCGCCAGACCAGATGGATTGAGCCTCTGATATGCGTCCCTCAAGAAAGCGTAGGTCTCCTAGCAATTCGGTCCCTGATACCAGGTCCGGATGCCCTGGAGAATGGAGACTTCGAATCAACAAGGCACGCGCAAGAGGCGCCTCCGCGGCTTTGTAGTCACCGGAGTAGCGATTGAGCCACGCGGTCAGTTCAAGAGTCCCTGCCAGCGCCAGGGGTTCTCCAGTTGAATGCGCTTCCCGAATAACTTGCGCACGGGCGAGAGTCTGCTGCGCTTCCCTGAATCTTTGGAGGCGCGCGAGATCAAACGCCTTTCCGTCTAGGGAGTCTGCGATGGGTGGGGCATCCGAGGCGAGTCGGCGTTCGCTTATCGTCAGCGCGCGGTCATGCACCGACAGCGCAGCAAGGAATTCACCGCGCTCCGCCCTGACACTACCAAGGTTCCGCAAGGAAATCCCGAGTTCAACGTCGTCCCCGGCAACTTCCTTCAGACGAACGGCCCTCTCAGCTAGCTCGAGGGTCTGACGTTGACCGGCTTTTCCACCCTTGATCAGTGCGGTCGCAACTAGGTCGAGCGAACGGGCAAACGCCAGTGACGACGCCCCCTCGATTGCGGCGATGCGATCACTGAGGTCTCGCGAGGCTCGCTCCGCTTCGGCATAACGACCGTCCGCGATAAGCGCACGCACCCGCTCTAGGTCGTTCTCGGAAAGGGTGCCCGATTGCGCAAGGAATCGACCCGCCAGCGGCAGGCAGACAATGACCGCGGCGAGAAGGACGAGCTTCATCTCCAAACACCCGAGGATCGTGCCTCGAAAAGAGCTCAGTTCGCGAACGCTACCGGGGCTACTGGCCGCCGGCCGATATGAAGAAGTCTGACCCCTTCGAGCCGAAATCTGATCCCTTGCTGCCGAAGTCAGACCCTTTGCTGCCGAAGTCAGACCCTTTGCTGCCGAAGTCAGACCCCTTGCTGCCGAACTCGTTCCCCCCCACAAAATCGCTGCCCCTAACGAAATCGAAGGCACTCACAGATTCACCGCTCCTGACGAGGTCCGCGGAGGCTGCAAGCAACGCGCTGGTGTGGACATTGATCATCCGCTGCTTGAAGTCCATGCCCTGCCATGACTCCAACGCGACGCGGTGCCAGTGGGTATGGCGACTCATTTTCAGTCGCTTCTCGTACAAATGGCGGTCGTGGGCAATCGCCGGGACGAGAAGTGAACCACCCAGTTCGGGTGGTACCAGCGCCTCGGCGCCGCGCGGGAAATGAAACAGGCTGATGCCTCCAAACGCGCTTTGCTTGCGACTCGCCGTCACCGCCTTGTCGAGCACCGCCCCCACGGCTTTCGCACAGCTTCGCAGAGCCTGGTACTGGGAGCCCGCGAGGCGGCGCAAGTTGTCGCACATCCATCGGAGATCAATCAACGCTGGATCACTTCGGGATGCCCGCTCAATCGCATCGCGAGTGATGGCCGTGCGCTGGGGCTGAGGACCGAACATCACATTGACGAACTGGCCCAAAGAGACGTCGTCGAACGCCAACCCGACGGCGCCTCGGGTCTCCCTGACGACGGCATCCAGGGGGCCTTTCAACGCCCTGACGAGCTTGGCCATCGTACCATCGTGCCTCTTGACGTCGGCCGCATCTCGCTTCCTGGCCTCACCAAGTTCGTACACCAGGCCATCAAGCGCATCCCGCAACGGTTTGCCGCACATGAGTTTCAGATCGACGAGTGAGAAGGGCACTTCGTCCTTGCCAGGCCGGTTGACTGAAAAATCGTAAAATGACGCCAGGGCCTCGAGGACGACTCTTCCAACGTCCTTGACCGAACCGCCCGCGTGGGCAACGCGCGCGACTGAGTGGAAAATGTCGGCATACGGCCAACCGATCTGAGGCACCTTCCCTTGAGAGCCCATCATGTAATCGACGTACCCGTCCAGTTCAAACGCGATCTCCATCGTGCTCATCCAGCAGTCCTTGAACAGCACGATGTCGACCGGCGACTTCCCAGGCGTCAACTTTGCCTTGTTCTTGTCTTTGTCCCGAGACGTCCCGATCGAAGATGGATTTCGCCGTAGCGAAGGAAGCAACGGCCCAATCTGTCGAATCTGCAATTGGGTGATGCTGCCCGTCGCTTTAGGGCGCTCACCGAAGAGTCCGAGAAAACTCGAACTGTGCCCCCAGAACACGACCAGATGGTGGTCCGCGGGGCAAGACGCCTCGACCCAGGACAGGTAGTCGATGACAGTCTTAGGACTGGTCGCGATCGTTTCGGCGAGTTGCTCCACCTTGAACGGCTCGTCCTCGTTCGCGATGTACCGGAACGTGCCGTCGAGACTTCTCAAATCCACCTGAACGGCCACATAGATATCGTCCAGTGGTCGATGCCCATGAGCATCTCGCGATTGAACACCATGAACGACGCTCGCGATTTCGCGTAGTGCAATGTCGTCCAATGCCCGATTACCACTTGGACCATCGGCCACCATGTAAAGGAGTATGGTCCAGGCTTTGCGCTCGGGTGTCGGCTGGGCACTCTTCGCTGTTGGGGACATGCAACGCTCCTCTTTTCGTCGAGTGGAGACGGACGAACAGGAAAACCGATGGGAAGGGCAACCCGAAAGGTGCGCAGTCTAGCACACGACCGGCAGTCCAACCCGCCAACAACCAGTACCAACGAGCGGCGGGCCCTGTCCTAACAGGGCCGCGCCAGGGCAACCGAAACGTTAAGAACCATCGTGCCCATCGTTATTACCTAACGGACATCACTTACCGGGGAGGTTATGATAGGCACGCTCGCCCCGACACGTGGTCCGGTTCACACGATGGCCGACCGCTCGCACCCGGCGACGCGCGGATCTGTCCAGACAGATGGGGTGCGCACCGAGGCCGAGTCGTCGCTCGATCCTCGTCCGCCGCGCCCACGATGGCGACCAGGCCGCCATCAACGAGCTCTTTGCCCGGTATATGCCCCGGTTACAACGGTGGGCGCACGGCCGGCTTCCCTCCTGGGCCCGCGGCTCGCTCGACACCCACGACCTCGTCCAGGACACGTTCATGCAGGTCCTCCAGCGGCTGGACCAGTTCGAGCCCCGCCACGAAGGCGCCTTCCAGGGCTACCTCCGCCAGGCGCTCTTCAACCGCGTGCGCGACGAGATCCGCCGCGTCACGCGGCGCGGGCCCGCGTCGCCCCTCGACCCCGAGAGTCCGGGGCAGGATCCCTCGCCCCTCGAAGAGGCGATCGGACAGGAAACACTGGAACGCTACGAAGCCGCGCTCGCTCGTCTCAGGGAAGACGATCGCGAAGCGATCATCCTGCGCATCGAGCTCGGCTACCCCTACAGCGAAATCGTGACCGCGCTCGGCAAACCGAGCGTGGCGGCCGCCCACATGGCGGTGAGCCGAGCGCTGGTCCGGCTCGCGGAGGAGATGTCCCATGAGCGCACCTGACGAACTGCTGACCAGGGCCGCCGACTCGATCGCCGCCGGCGACAACGTCGACTGGCACGGGCTGCATCAGCAGTCCCCCGACCCGCAGCAGAGCCGCATCCTGAGCGAGATGCAGGTCCTCGAGCGCATCGCCACCTTCCTGCGCAGTTCGGACACCGAGGACATCCCTGAAAAGCCCGGCAGCGAGCGGCCAAAGCCGGCCATGCCCGAGTCATGGGCGCACTTCAGGCTCATCGAGCTGATCGGCGAAGGCGGCTTCGGGTCCGTGTACCGGGCGCGCGACACGAAACTGCAGACGGACGTCGCGCTGAAGCTCGTCGACCTGCCCGGTGGCCGCGAGCTCCGGCCCGCCGTCGCCCTGAAAGAAGCACGTATGCTGGCACGCGTCCGGCACACCAACGTCGTCACCGTGTACGGCGCGGACATCGTCGACGGCCGCGTCGGCATCTGGATGCAGCTCATCGAAGGGCAGACGCTCTCGACCCTCCTACACAGCAACGGACCGTTTGGCGCGCACGAAGCCGCGCTCATCGGCGTCGACCTGTGCCGGGCGCTCGCCGCCGTTCATGGCGCGGGCCTGATCCACGGAGACGTGAAGACGCGGAACGTGATGCGCGAAGCGGGCGGGCGGACCGTGCTGATGGACTTCGGGACCGGGCGAGACCTGTCAGCCCTCCGCCTGCACGGCGCGAGCGATGCCGCCGCCGGCACGCCGCTCTACCTCGCACCGGAAGTGTTCGACAGCCAGCCCCAGTCGAAGGTCACCGACACCTACAGCCTCGGCGTGCTGCTGTACCACCTCGTGACCAACAGCTACCCCGTCAAGGGTCAGACGCAGGCCGAGGTCGAGGATGCTCACCGGCGCAACGAGCGGGCGAGCCTGCGCGACGCGAGGCCGGACCTGCCGCGGTCCTTCGTCGCCCTCGTCGAACGCGGGCTCAGCCGCGATCCCCGCGATCGATTCCAGACGGCGGGTGCATTCGAGACGGCGCTGGCCGAGTTTCTCGGACAGACGAAGCGGGTCGTCCCGCAGCCGGACCCTCGGAAGTGGTGGGGCAACATCGCGGCCATCGCGGCTGTGGTGCTGGCGATCAGCCTGGCGACGGTCTGGGTGACACGGCGATTGACGCAAGGCGATCCGCGCACCGGTGGTGTGCAGCCGGTGAACGGCCCCGCCGTTGCGGCGACACCAGCCAGCTACCGGATCGAGACGTCGATCTACCGACGCGGCGCCGGCGGCGACACGCGCCTCCGCGCTGGCGATCGCGTCGCTCCAGGCGATGCGCTGTTCATGAAGCTTCAGGTCTCCGCCCCGACCTACGTCTACATCGTCAACGAGGACGACCAGGGCGAGTCGTTACTGCTCTTCCCGCTGCCGGGCCAGGCCGTGGCGAACCCGATTGCCGCGGAGACGATGGTCCGCGTTCCGGGAACGAGGGACGAGGAGATCAGCTGGCAGGTCTCGAGCCAGGGTGGGCGCGAGCACTTTCTGATCTTCGCGAGCCCCGAACGGGTGGCGGCATTCGAAGATCTGTTCGCCACGCTGCCGCGGCCCGTCTTCGGCAAGCCGGTCAGTCGCGCCGAGAAGATCCCGACCGGGACGCTTTCGAAGCTGCGCAGCGTGGGCGGCCTGACGACCACGCCAACAGTGAAGACAAGCGCGCACCTCGCCAACGTCTTCACGGCGCCGCTCGGCGACGGTCCGGAGACCGCGAACGGTCTCTGGGTACGGCAGCTGACGCTCGACAACCCTCCCGGTCCAGGCGCCAGGTGAAGCAGACGCGACGCTACCAGGGAGGGAGCGTCATGAACAGGAACTCTTTCAGGTAGGCGTCGCGCGAGGCCAGCAGCTCCGTGCCGCTGCCCTCGAAGTAGATCCGGCCCTCGTGCAGCACCATGAACCTGGCGCGCTCGGCTTCGGATCCGTGCGTTTCACGGATTTCCAGCTGGCCGTTCGTCTTCGTCGCTTCGTGCCGCGTGACGTAGAACGCGTCCCTGATCTGGTGCGTCACCAATATGGACGTGACGTGTTCGAGGTCGCGCAGCTTGACGACCTCGTCGTTGACGGTGTTCGCGATGACCGGATCGAGCCCCGTGGTCGGGTCGTCGAACAACAGGAGGTTCGGCCTCGAGGCCATCGCGCGCGCGATCGCGACGCGCCGCCGCTGGCCTCCCGATAACTCCGACGGCATCCGGCCGGGATACTCGCCGAGGCCGATGAACCCCAGCACCTCCGTCACGCGGCTCTCCACCTGGTCCGCCGGCGTGTTGGTTTCCTCTTCCAGCCGGTACCCGACGTTCTCCGCCACGGTCAACGAATCGAACAGTGCGGTTTCCTGAAACAGCATGCCGATGTCGCCCCGGATGCGCATGAGATCGTGCTCGGACATGCGATCGATGCGCTCGCCGTTGACGAGGATCGCGCCGGAGTCCGGTCGAAACAGACCGAGGATGAGCTTCAGCACCACCGATTTCCCGGCGCCGCTCGCGCCGAGCAGGATGCGCATGCTCCCTTTCGGGACCGAGAAGCTCACGTCGCGCAGGACGACGTGGTCGTCGAAGGCGAACGATACCTTGTCGAAGACGACGGCCGGCTGTTCGCCTGCCGCCACCTACCGCTTGTCCACGACGACGACGCCGCTCTTGAGCACGACCTTCGTCTTCAGCATGTTCCAGTAGCCGTCGAGCGGGTTGCCGTCGACGAGGGTCAGGTCCGCGAGCTTGCCGGGCTCGATGGTGCCCAGTTCGGCGCCCATCTGGATGTACGACGCCGTGTTCGGACCCATCAGCCTGATGATGTCCTGCATCGAGAACATCACGTTGAGCACCTTCAGCTCCTGGTTCAGGCCGGCCAGCGGGTCGTACGTCGTGTCGGTGCAGTAGCCAACGATGCCGCCCTGGTCCCAGACCGTGCGCGCATTCACCATCGCGTGTCCGGCTTCCTCGCCGAGCCGGACGCCGTCGACGATCGATTCCGGCCACGGCTTGCCGTCGCGGAACCGCGGCTTGTTGTCGTCCGCGAACACGCCGAAGACCGGCGGACCAAACCCGGTGGTCGTCAGGATCTTCGCGCCCGCATCGGCGAGCTTCTTGCCCTCTTCCTTGCTGACGAAGTTCTTGTTCGGAAGGTGGACGAAGAGCTTGACGCCGGCGTCGATGCCCGCCACCAGCGCCGATGAGCTGACGGAGTGCACCTGTACCTGGACGCCCGTCTTCTTCCCTTCGTCCACGATCGCGCGAAGCACGTCCAGTTCCTCCTGGCTCGGCCCCGGCACCGGCGTGAGCGCGATCTCTCCGGTGAACTTGACGCCCGCGGCGGCCATCGCCCGGATTTCGGCGCGGGCCATCTCGGGCGTCGTGTTCCGCAGCTGCACCCGGCCGGACGGGATAATCCGCGGTCCGTTGATCACGCCTTTCTCGATGTGATCCCGGAGCGTGATGTTCCCGTCCGCCGGACCGCCGCCGGACAGAATCGTGGTGTAGCCGGCCTCGAGCAGCGCCTGCATCTGCGCCTTCTCGTTGGGGCCGGTGTTGATATGGCGATGAGCGTCGATGAACCCGGGCATGACGCTCATGCCCTTCGCGTCGATCGTCTTGAGCCCCTGGGTATTCGCGGCGCCGGCCGACACGGAGACGATCTTCCCGGCGCGCACGATCACCGTGCCGGAACCCATCACCGTGCCGTTGCCGACGATCACGCGCGCGTTGGTAATCGCCACGTCCTGCGCGAGGATGGGCGGGGCGAACAGCGCGGTGACGCTCAGGCTCAGCAGGCAGCGCAGCAGGCAGCGGGCGGCAGGGCACACGGTCATCTTCAGCCTCCGGATTCGCTCGAATTATATCCAGTTGCCCGGAGTGACGTGACGCGTCGCAGGCGCGGGCCGTCCCCGGTCGGCTGCGTGAATCTTCTCGCCTGACGCGGAAGATTACGCACCGGGGCGCGCCGCCCCGACACCCAGACGTGAAACAGCGCGGGATCTTGCCCGGCCCAAGCCGGGGTGATGCGGCCGCGGACATGCAGTACGGAACTTCAGAGCGTGCGTTCGCCGGAACGGCGCCACATGAGTGCTCCGGCGATCACTGCGGCGGAAAGGAGGCGGTCATCCAGCCGCACATCGTTGCTGCGACATTCCGGCAACGCCAATGGAGGGATGTATGACAAGACTATCCGCGTTGGTGGGCGTTCTCGTGGCGGCATTCTTCGTCACGATGGCGCCTGCGCCAGCAAGCGCAGAAACAACCGACAAACTGACCAACCTCACGTTCAACCGGTCAGTGCAAATCCCCGGCGTGTTGCTGAACGCCGGCACTTACCAGTTCAGGCTGGCGGATCCAGACTCCAACCGAAAGATCGTCCAGGTCCTGAGCCATGACGGCGCCCACGTCTACGCGAGCTTCCACACGATGCCGGCAAGCCGGATGGAAGCCACCGACGAAGCCGTCGTGACGTTCATGGAAACGCCGGCAGGGGTTCCCCCGGCGGTCCGGTCGCTGTTCTACGGCGGCGAGCTCAACGGGTACGAGTTCTGGTATCCCCGCGGTGAACCGGTGATGACGGCCATGGTCACACCGCAGCCGCCGATCACCTACACGTACACGCCAGGGTCAGCGGCCGTAGTCCCGGAGGCGAAACCGCTTGCTGAGCCCACTCCAGCACCAAGGGTGAGCGAACCGGCGGCGGAGTCGACCAGGGATGCGGCGGTGGTGGAACCGGCAGCAGAGCCGGCAGTGCCAGCGGCTGAGCTGCCGCAGACGGCCAGTCCGCTGCCACTGTTTGCGTTCGGCGGCTTCGCGTCGCTCGTCCTGGGACTCGGCGCGGGTCTGCTCCGCAGACGGCTCAACTAGCGCAACGCGCCGATCCGGTCTGGCGGGCCGCGGGCCCACCAGACCGTTCCTCAATTGGGGGCTCACCAATGCGCCATCTGGCCTCCGCGGGACTACTACTCGGACTTCTTGGCACGCTCGCGTCGAGCGCGCAGGAGGCCGACCGCCTCCCGACCATCTCGGTGGAAACCAATCTGGTAACGCTGCCCGTCACGGTCGTCGATCGGCATGGCCAATTCGTCCCGGGGCTGACCAGAAATCGATTCTCGGTCTACGACAACGGCGAGCTGCAGGATATCGAGTTCTTCACGAGCGAAGAGATACCGGCGACGATCGGCCTGGTGATCGACAGCAGCAGTAGCATGCGGGGTCGCCGTGAAGACGTCACCGCGGCCGCCACGGCTTTCGCTTCGTTGAGCCATCCGCTGGACGAGCTGTTCACGGTGAACTTCAACGAAGCGGTGTGGCCCGGCCTTCCGCCCCACATCGCATTCGCCGAAAACGCCGAACAGCTTCACGTGGCCCTCGCCGGCGCGCCGGCGCAGGGCATGACCGCGCTCTACGACGCCGTTAATCGCGCGCTCGATCACGTCCTGCTCGGCACGCGCGACCGCAAGGTGCTGGTCCTCGTGAGCGACGGAGGCGACAACGCCAGCGCCCAGACGCTCGGCGGCGTCCTGGAACGCGCGCGACGCGCGGACGCCGTCATCTATTCCGTCATGCTCGTCGATCCGGACAACCATGACGCCAGGCCCGAAGTCCTGAAGAAGCTGGCGAGAGAAACGGGCGGGGCGGCATTCGCACCGAAGCGCGTTCAAGACGTCATGGACGCCTTCGCCCGCATTGCGCGGGAGATCCGCAGCGGATACACGATCGGGTTTTCCCCCTCCGGCGCACCGGACGAAGGATTCCATTCCGTACGAGTCGTCGCCGCAGCCGACGATGGGCGGCAACTAACCGTACGGACGCGGGCAGGCTACTATGCGGGTCGTACTACGCACATCGTCCGGTAACGTCGGCCATCGCGCGCTGGCCTGGGCCGAGCGGCTGTTCGTGATCGCGGGCCTGGCCGCACTGGGCTGGTCTGCGCTGACCGTCGTCCAGAGGCATCTCACCCAGCGGTTCGCGCACGAATCGCTCGTGGCCATGCCTCCTGTGGAACCCACCGGGCGACACGCGCCGCCGCCAACCGGCACACCGCTGGCCGACCTCTCGATCCCGCGCATTCACCTGTCCGCCGTCGTGCTGCACGGCTCCGATGCCGACACGCTCCGCGTCGGCGCCGGACACATTGAGAACACCGCCTTTCCGGGCGAACCCGGGAACGTGGCGATTGCCGGACATCGGGACTCGTTCTTTCGACCGTTGCAGCACGTTCGAGTGGGAGACGACGTCATCCTCGACACGCCACGGGAGCGCCTGCGCTACCGGGTGGCGTCGGTCCGCGTCGTGCAGCCCAGCGAGATCAGCGTGCTCAAGCCCACCGTGGATGCCACGCTGACGCTGGTGACGTGCTATCCGTTTTGGATATTCGGCCACGCGCCCGATCGATTCATTGTCCGCGCCACGCGCGTCGCTGATTCGACACCCGACGCGAAGCCGGTGCCCGTCTCGTGGCCGCGCGAGCAAGCGCGGGCACCGGCGGTCGAGCCGAAGCGTCTCGGAACGGGCGACGACGAGGCGCTCGTGCGGCAGGCGATCGAGCGCTTCCGGATGACCTACAACACCCGTTTCACCAGTCACGGCGAGGAGCGCCCTGGCGGACCGCTGACCTTTCAGGGCTGCCGCGTGACCCTCGACGTCGATTCCGCGACGGCGACGTGCCAGAGCGCGGCATCGCCGTCCGAACGTCTCGACGTTCTGGAGCGAACGTTCTCCCTTCGCAAGGTCGGCGGCGTCTGGGCCATCAAGTCCTTCTCGATCCTGCCCTGACTTCCCCGTTCGATCGGCCCGCAGACCATGTCACATCGACGCGAACACACAGGTATAATCGCGGCAATTCACAGGTTCTCCATGGTCAATTCATTCGCCGTTCGGCTGGCCGGCGCCTGTGCCCTGGCCACGTTCGCGGTGTCCATTGCGGCGCAGCACATGCGGTATCCCGAAACCCGACAATCCGACCAGGTCGACACGTATTTCGGCGTCAGGGTCGCCGACCCGTACCGGTGGCTGGAGGACGAGACCTCTCCTGAAACGGCCAGGTGGGTCGAGGCCGAAAACAAAGTGACGTTCGCGTACCTCGACGCCATCCCGTTCCGGCCTCGCCTCAAGGAACGGCTGACCAGGCTATACAACTACCCGCGCTTCGGGGCGCCCTACCGGCGCGGCGACTACTTCTTCTTCTCGAAAAATGACGGTCTTCAGAATCAGTCCGTCATCTACATGCAGAAGGAGCTCGAAGCGGCGCCCGAGGTCCTGCTCGACCCGAACGCCTTCTCGGCTGAGGGCACCACGCAGCTCGCCACGCTGTCGCTGTCGAAGAACGCCCGATACGCCGCCTACTGCAAGTCCACCGGCGGATCGGACTGGCACGACTGCTACGTCATGGACGTCGCGAGCCGGAAGACGCTGCCAGACGAACTGAAATGGGTCAAGGTCTCCGACATCGCGTGGAAAAACGACGGGTTCTTCTACAGCCGCTACAGCGAGCCGGCCCGGGGCAAGGAGCTGACGGCGTCGAACGATGACCACAAGGTGTACTACCACCGCGTCGGCACACCGCAGTCGGCCGACGAGCTCGTCTTCGAGGACACGCGCAACCCGCAGCGTTTCCACACCGTGGCCACCACCGAAGACGAGCGGTTCGCCATTCTGGACGTCTCCGAGCGCGGCAAGGGAAAGGACGGCAACGCGCTGTACTTCCGCGACCTGAATGCCACGGACAAGACGTGGAAGCCCATCGTCTCCGAGATCGGCAACGACACCTACCAGGTCGTCGGCAACGTCGGCGACGCGTTCCTCGTCCAGACCAACGCCGGCGCGCCGAACTGGAAGGTCGTGCGGTTCGACCCGCGTGCCAGCGGCGCTGCTCGATGGCGCGATGTCGTGCCTGAGAAGCCCGAGGCCATCGAGACCGCCAGCACGGCCGGCGGCAGGCTCTTCGTCACGTATCTCAAGGACGTGACGACGCGCGCCTACGCTCATGCGCTCGACGGCACGCTCGAGAACGAGGTCAACTTGCCGGGCGCGGGCATCGCCAGCGGCCTCGGCGGCAACCACGACGACGCGTTCATCTTCTACTCGTTCACGTCGTTTACCAGCCCGTCCACGATCTACCGCTACGACATCGCCACGCGCAAGTCCACGCTCTTCCGCGCCGCTGAGATTCCCGGCTTCAGGGCCGCCGACTACGACACGCAGCAGGTGTTCGTCACGAGCAAGGACGGCACGCGCGTCCCGATGTTCCTCGTCCACCGCAAGGGCCTGAACCTCGACGGCAACAACCCCGTGCTGATGTACGGGTACGGCGGCTTCAACGTGAACACCACGCCCAACTTCAGCTCCCTGCGCCTGGCGCTGCTCGAACAAGGCGTCGTGTATGCGTCGGTGAACCTGCGCGGCGGCGGCGAGTACGGCGAGACGTGGCACCAGGCGGGCATGAAGCTGAAGAAGCAGAACGTTTTCGACGATTTCATCGCCGCAGCCGAGTGGCTCATCAAGAACAAGTACACCTCGCCCGCGCGGCTGGCGATTCAGGGCGCATCAAACGGCGGGCTGCTCGTCGGCGCCGTCGCCAACCAGCGGCCGGACCTGTTCGCCGCGGTGGTGCAGCAGGCCGGCGTGATGGACATGCTGCGCTTTCACAAGTTCACGATCGGCTGGAACTGGATCGCCGACTACGGGTCGAGCGACAACGAGGCCGAATTCAAGGTGCTTGCCGCGTATTCACCGATCCACAACGTGCGGCAGCAGAAATACCCGGCCACGCTTATCACCACGGCCGACCACGACGATCGCGTGGTCCCCGCGCATTCGTTCAAGTACGCCGCGGCGATCCAGGCCGCGCAGACTGGCGACGCGCCCATCCTGATCCGCATCGACACCACCTCGGGCCACGGAGCCAGCAGCACGACGAAGAACATCGAACAGACCACGGATATCTACTCGTTCCTGTTCACGAACCTCGGCGTCACGCCGAAATGACCATTTAGTCATTTGGTCATCTCGTCATCTGGTCATTTCCGCCTGCGCCTTCAGAAATGACCAGATGACCAAATGACTAGATGACTAAATTCACTGTCGAATGGGAGGAAGCATGGACGTCAACGCACTGACCGCCTCCGCTGTCGCTACGCTGATGGCGGTGGCCTGGAAGCTCATCGGAGCCATCGTGCTCTGGCTCGTGGGCCGATGGCTGATCCGCTTTGCCGGACGAGTGCTCGGCCGGATGCTGGTACGGGAGCACGTGGACGCCACGCTCGCGCGTTACTTCCAGACTGGCGTGGGCCTTGTACTCAACATCGCGCTGCTCGTCGCGATCCTCGGCTTCTTCGGCGTCGAGACGACCTCGTTCGCTGCGCTCCTGGCCGCGGGCGGTGTCGCCATCGGCGTCGCGTGGGGTGGGCTGCTGTCCAACTTTGCCGCCGGGGCGTTTCTGGTGTTCCTGCGGCCGTTCAAAGTCGGCGATTTCGTCTCCGCCGCCGGCGTCGTCGGCACCGTGGATGCGATTGGCCTGTTCGGCACGACGATCAATACGCCCGATAACGTGCTGACGATCGTCGGCAACAACAAGGTCTTCTCGGACACCATCCAGAACTTCTCGGCGAATCCGTACAGACGCGTGGATCTGACCGCGACAATCAGCAACGCCGTGGACCATCACCAGGCGATCGGAATTCTGAAGGAACGGCTGCGGACGATCCCCAACGTGCTCGCCGAGCCCGCCCCGACCGTCGATGTCCTGCAATTCACGCCGGCCGGCCCGGTGCTGTGCGTGCGGCCGTACTGCAGCAACGCCAACTACTGGCAGGTGTACTTCGACACGAACCGGATGGTGCGGGAAGCGTTCGGCGACGCGGGCTTTCCGGCGCCCATGCCG
The DNA here is from genome assembly GCA_963821285.1 of uncultured Acidobacteriota bacterium. Lineage (GTDB taxonomy): Bacteria > Acidobacteriota > Vicinamibacteria > Vicinamibacterales > CAVVIG01 > CAVQJU01. The sequence continues at coordinate 278,705 of CAWGDD010000006.1, read as the reverse complement.
GCCTACACCGTCACCGGCATCCCGGCGGCCCCGATCGAAACCGCCGGCCCCTAATCATTTGGTCATCTAGTCATTTGGTCATTTGGTCATTTCTGCCCGCGTCTTCAGAAATGACCAGATGACGAGATGATCAGATAACGTGATGCTGGGCCGCCGGTCCCTAGGTGTGAATGTCAAAGAGGTTGTTCATTACGCAGCCTCTTGGAAACGCATCCACGGCGAGCGCCGACCGAGGCTCGCATGGGGACGCCGGTGGTTATAGAAGCGGAGGTACGGCACCAGCGCCGCCGTCCTCCGCGCCGAGCTGATGAAGGCGTGGCGGTAGGCCCATTCGCGGAGCAGCGTCTGAATGAAGCGTTCCGCTTTGCCATTCGTGCGAGGCGTATAGGGCCGGGTGAAGCGATGCCGGAGCTGCCACGTGCGACAGACGCCGGCGAACCGTCGCGACTTGTAGCCCGCGCCGTTGTCGGTGAGCACCCGGCGGACCGTGACGCCGCGACGACGAAACCAGGCCAGTGCATTCCGCAGAAACGCCGCACAGGCCCGGCGGCGTTGCGATCGACGGACTTCCACAAAGGCGACACGCGTCGCGTCGTCGATCGCAACGTGTACGTACTCGTAGCCGACGCCCCGATGTTTGACGGACAGGTCCCCGTGAATGCGATGGCCCACTCCGCGAATCCGACTGAGCGGCTTGATATCGAGATGCAGGAGATCGCCCGCGTGGGGCCACTCGTACCGCTGAATCACCGGCGGCGGGTCCAGCCGACTCACCCGATTCAGTCCGGCGCGCCGCAGCACCAGCGCGACCGTCGAGCGGGGCACGCCGACGCGCGCGCTGATCTCCCACGCCGTCGCCCGCTGCTGCCGATAGGCCAGGATGGCGGTTGTCCTGGCCAGATCGAGGGTGCGCGGCTGGCGATGCGGACGCGACGAGGCATCCTCGAGCTGCTCATCGCCCTGCCGCGCGCGCTGGATCCATTTGGCCACGGTCCGCACGCTGATCCCAGCGGCTGTCGCCGCCGCGACCTGCGTCCAACCGCGGCGTGTCACACGCTCGATCAGGAGTTGCCGCATCTTCGGCGTGGTCTTGGCGTTACGATGAAGTCTCATTCGGAGGCCCTCCAGGAAACGTTGGGTTGGCTTGGCAGCGCCCATTGTTTCCAGAGACCTCCGAATGAACAACGTGTTTAACATTCACACCTAGGGAGCGGCCTTCCTCTCGTCGGCGCGCGATCCGGAGAGGATATTGCTCATCGCGTGGTTGCCCTCGTGGCACGCGTACTCGAAGATGCCGTACGACGGGTCGCGGCGGAGCGGAAACGCCGCCTTCCAGGGCCCGGTCCAGGTCTTCGGATCGTCCACCGTCACTTCGTACTGGATGGCGTCCGGCCCCGTTCGCGTGAATCGCTCGACGAGCTTCAGCGCGTCGCTCGTCATGAGCATGTTCCCGTTGCCCTGGGCCCCGGTCCGGCCGTTGAAGTTCGTCGTCTCGACGACCAGCGTGTTGCCTTCCCAGTGGCCGCGCGCGTCGCCCATGTACGAGCGGAGCGACGGTGACAGGTGCGCCCGTCCGTCGAGCGGGATGATGCGTGTCTCGTGGATCATCTCGTAGCGGATGGCCACGTACCCCGGGAACTGGAGAATCTGGTTGCCGTTGTTGTAGATGACCGGAAACGTCGATCCGAGGACGCCGCGCGAGATGCAGCGATCGTACGGGCCGAGCTCCGTGGGATCGTTGAAGCCGGTGAACACGACATACGTGTTCTTCACCGTCGCGGTGCGGCGCTGGCCTTCGGGGGTCATCGGCGGCAGGCGGCCGTCCGCCGGCTCGACGACGAGCGATGCCTGCTTCGAGGCTTTGCCCCATTCCAGCCAATGCGACGGCGGCCCGGTGCCGTCGCCCGTACGCGCGGCTGTGGACACGACGGTCTCGGCGTCGGCCTCGGACCGCTGTGAGGCCTGCTTCTGTCGCGCGGCAAACTCCTCGGCTGTCAGCTCGGTGCGCGTGCCGAGTTCCGCGGGCCGTTCGAACGGCACGCCCACCATGTCCGTGCTGGGCCAGATGCCTGACAGGTCGGGATCGCCCCAGGCCGTCTTCGGCGGTGTCCACGGGCCCTTCGCCTGCTGCTGCGCCGCGACACCCGCCGACCACAGACACAACACCGCGATCGCCGCGCTTCGCTTCAGCATGAAAGACCTCGCTAGTTGGAGTGGTTGTGCTGCTCCGCCTCTTTGTCCTTGAGCCGTTCCGCGATCAGGATGCCCTGCAGCCCTTCGTTGCCTTCGTGGCACGCGTACTCGAAGATCTTTTGCGTCTCGTCGCGCGTCAGCTGCATCCCGTAAGTCCACGGGCGCACCCACGTCTTCGCATCGTCGAACGTGATCGACCAGTCGAGGACGCCCTTCCGAACGGGCTTGAAGCGTTCGGTCGTCTTCAACCGGTCCGACGCCCCGCCAAAGGCCGATTTCTCCAGAAAGTTCGTCGTCTCGACGACGAGCGTGTCGCCTTCCCAGTGCCCGCGGGCGTCCCCCATATACGAATGCAGCTTGTCGGAGGCATGAGGCCGGCCGTCGAGCGGGATGAGGCGCGTCTCGTGCACCATCTCGTACCGGATGGCCACCCAGCCCGGGCCCTGCACGATCTGATACGAGTTGCCGTAAATGGCCGGCATCATCGAGCCGGGCAGGCCGCGCGTAATGCAGCGCACGTACAGCGTCAGATCCTCGGGGCCGTCGAACGGACCGTTGTAGTAGCCGTCCCCTCCGCGGCGGGCGGCCCGCGCGGCCGCCGCACGTTGCACGGCCTCGGGCGTCTGCGCGGGCATCTGTCCGTCCGGCGGGTCCGAGATCATCCAGGCGCGGCTGTTCTTCGCGTTGTAGTTCTCGTACCAGTGTGACGGCCCGGCGCCCGTGTCGTTCTCGGCCGTCCCGCCGATGACGGCGGCGGTCCGCTCCGTCTGCGCGTGCCGCTGCTGCATCACCCGCGCGAGCTCGGCCGGCGTGATCTCGACGAGCGTTTTCCCGGCGAACTCCGCCGGACGCTGCATCGGGATCCCGCTCTCGTCGCTGTTCGTGTACGTGCCCTGCAGGTCGGGATCTCCCCAGGGCGTGCGCGATGTCTGAGCCAGCGCCGCGGAAGGCGCGGCCGCCACGCTCGCAGCCGTCAACAGGATGGCGATGTTCAACCGGTGCATCGATGACTCCTCTACCGGAACAACGGCTTGTCGAAATCGTCGGTCAGCCGGTGCAGGTACTTGTTGTTCTCCTGGCAGATGTACTCGGTCAACTCGGCGTTGGCGCGCCAGGGGATGTCCCAGGACACCGTCCAGGGCTTCGTGTACGCGCCTGGATCGTCGATCGTCACCTCGTAGTGCAGCACGTTCTTGTTGACCCGCGTGAGCTTCTCGATCAGGTGCAGCTGGTCCGTGTGCGGGTGACCGATCGGATCGAGCCAGGTCGCCTCGTTGAAGCCGACGACATCCACGACGAGCGTGTCGCCTTCCCAGCGGCCCACGGAGTGCCCAAGGTATGTGGGGTTCAGCGCGTCGCCGGTCGGATGCGGACGCCCGTCCAGGAAGATCTCGCGCCAGATGTGCGTCGCGCCTTCGAAGGTCATCACGATCCGCTTCTGCTCGGGCAGCTGGAGGATCTCCATCGGGTACGGCGTCGCCATCATGCGCGGTCCGCCCGGCGGCAGGCAGTAGCCTTCGGGGTCGTACTTGCCCTGATTCTTCAGGTTGTAGTTGTAGACCGCCGCCGACCACGGCATCGTGGGCACCCACGGCTGCGATTCCGCGCCGGGGGCATTGGGGTTGTATCCCGTCTTGCGCTGGGCGGCCGGCACTTCGTGGCCGACCACGCGATCGCCGAAGTCGGCGACCCATCCAACGTTCCAGACCCCTTTCTCGCCCGGGACCCGCCCAAGGTTGGGCGCGCCGTCGGCGAGACGGGGCGTCGGGGCGGGCGGCGGCGCGGGCGCGGCGGCCTGCGCGAACGCCGCGGAGGCCGCACACGAAACGATCGCGGCGGCGAGGATGGCGCGTGAGGCAATGGTCAGCGTTTTCATGACTATCCGGCGGAATTGTTCCACCTTGCGATGTGCAGTGTCAATGAACGCCGCGCGAACCCGCGCACGGTTTACAATGGCCGTCGCAACCGGTGCACGGCAGGAGGAGTGATGACGAGTTCTCGCCGCGACTTTCTGAAACTCGGGGGCATCGCGACGGCGCTGGCGATACCGAGCGCCCGCCTGCTGACCGCGGCCGGCGACCCGGCGCTCGGCCTGATCTTCCCGCCGCTCAACTACCCGATTCCTCCCGACGCGAAGCTGCTGTACCCGAAGGGTGTCGAGTTCCTGTCGGGCGGCGTGGGCCTTCCCGGCGGCATGACGCTCGCCGGCTACGACGAAGCCATCCCGCGCGTGCTGCCGGCCGCCGAGGCGCTGGCGAAGCAGGGCGCCAAGGTCATCTCGGTGTTCGGCTCGTCGCTCACCTTTTACAAAGGCCGGAAGTTCCACGAGGAGCTGATAGAGAAGGTCGCCAAAGCCACAGGTCTGCCGGCGACGACTCAGAGCGCCGGCCTGCTCGACGGCTTGAAGGTCGCCAACGCGAAACGCGTGGCGATCGCCACAGCCTACACCGACGTCGTCACCGAACGCCTCAAGCTGTTTCTCGAAGAGCACGGCTTCGAGGTCACATTCACAAAGGGTCTCGGGTTCGTGCAGATCCCGGAAGGCGCCGCGACCCACGACATCCTGTTCAAGCTGGGCGCCGAAGCCTACGCGAACTCGAAGAAGGCCGACGCCCTCGTCATGTCCTGCGGCGCGCTGAGGACGCTCGATGTGATCGTGCCGCTCGAAGGCGAGATCAAGGTCCCCGTCGTCTCGTCCACGCCGCACGGCCTGATGAACGGCGTGCGCCTGCTGGGCGTCAGCCCGCGGTCGCAGGGGTACGGCATGGTGTTGGCGAAGGCCTGAATCATGACGATTGAACGGCGGCTGATGCTTGGGGCGGCCCTGTCGGCCGTCTTCGTCTTCTCCCTTGCAACCCGCGCGCAGCAGCCGGCGGACCCGCCGCCTCCCCGCGTGCTCGACGTGGCCGGCGGCCAGATCCGCGTCGTCACGGTCGCGACGGGCCTGTTTCATCCGTGGGGCCTGGCGTTCCTTCCCGACGGCGGCATCCTCGTCAGCGAGCGCAACGGCAAGCTCCGGCTGATTCGCGACGGCAAGCTACTGCCTGATGCCGTCTTTACGTCGCCGACACCCGCCGGCGAGGCCGCCGACTCTCTGCACTTCGTGGCCGTCCATCCGAAGTTCGCCGAGAACGGGCTGGTCTACGTCTCGTATCCGAAACAGGGACCGCGGGGAAACACGCTCGCGGTAGCTCGTGGCCACCTGAAGGGCGGCACGCTCGGCGAGGTTCAGGAAATCTTCGTCGCCGAGGCGTGGGAGACGAGCGGCAACCTCGCGGGCCGCGTCTTCTTCGGCCCCGATCAGATGCTCTACGTCACGGTCGGCGATCGCGACCGCCTCTGCTGCACGGGCACCGAAGACAACAGCCTCCGTATGAAGGCGCAAGCGCTCGACAATCACGTCGGCAAGACGCTGCGCCTCAAAGACGATGGCACGGTGCCGTCGGACAACCCGTTCGTGGGCAGGGCCGGGGCAAAGCCGGAGATCTTCACGTACGGCCACCGCAACGGGTACGGGCTGGCCATCCATCCGATCACACGGGAGCTGTGGCAGGCCGAGATCGGCCCGATGGGCGGCGACGAGGTCAACATCCTCAAACCGGGGCACAACTACGGCTGGCCGCTCGTCTCAACCGGCCGCAACTACACCGGCACGCTCGTCTCCGAGGAGCCGTGGGCGCGGCCCGGCATGGATAACCCGCGGATCCACTGGGTGCCGTCGATCAGCCCGTCGAGCATCATGTTCTACACGGGCGACAAGTTTCCGAACTGGAAGAACAACCTGTTCATCGGGGCGCTCACCACGCGGCAGCTGCAGCGCATCGCGTTCGGCCAGCCATCGCAGGCGGAGCGTCGCGAATCCCTGCTCCTGCCGCTGAACATCCGCGTCCGCGACGTGCAGCAGAGCCCCGACGGCTACATCTACGTCGTCACCGAGCAGGCGAGCGGCCGCACCGGAGCCGACGGGATGGTGCTGCGGATCGAGCCTAACGCCGCACGGTAAATCGAACCGGCACGTGCGATTCGGCGCCGCTGTCGGTGATCAACGTGAAATTGATGACGTTCCCCTCGACCGCTCCCCTGTAGTGGTGCGTGTCCTCGAACGTCTTGTCGTTGAGTGACGTCAGCGATTTGGTCGTGAAGCTGACGCGGCTGCCTTCGAGCTTGCCGTCGAGGATCCCGCGGGGGCGTCGAAGATACGACGCGGCGCCGGACAGTTCGCCACCCGCCACTTCGAACTCGAACGTCTCCACGTAGCTCTCGCCCCAGTCGTACTTGACGGTGCCAGTCCATTTGCCCGCCACGCTCTCGGCCACGGCCCGTGCGCGCGCCGCTTCGACCTCCACCGCTCTCGACTCGCGATACTTGAAGCCGGCTGCCAGCGCGGCTGCGAGGAGCACTGCGGCCACGGCGGGAATCAGCCAGCGCCGCCCGCCCTGCCACGGCCTCGCGCCGAGGCCGGGCACGGTGCTTTGCAGGAGATCGATCAGCTGGTTCGCGTCGGCGTGGAAGTGGGCGTCTCGCAGGTCGATCGCCTGGTGACCCGCCAGGGCCCGCAGCACCTCTGGCAGATCGGCCGCGCCCGGCATCGCGGCACCGCCAACCAGCACGGGGATGACGCGCACGCCGCGCTCGAGCGCCTTCGCAATCTCGAGCCGCACGAAGTCGCCCGGCGCGTCGATCCGGCGTCCGCCGTCCTGGCCCTTGAGTGTCAGCCACCGCTCGCCGATGACGGCCAGCAGGGCGCTGCACTGCCCGACCTTCTCCTCGATGACCGCGGCGAAGTTATCGCCGCCCTGGATGTCGTCCAGGTCCATGAATGCTTGATCGTGGCCGACGCGCCCGGCGAGCAGGTCGAACAGCCGGCCCGCGTAGCCGCCGCTGTCGTCGCGCCGGTAGCTGATGAAGACTCCAGGCATGGCGTCCCGCGAATGGTCCGCCCTATTATGAGGCTTGTGACCGCGCTTCCTCATTTCACGGCCGCACGCTCGTGGGAAGACGCCGAAGCGTCGCTGACCTTTCGTCCCCTGGTGCCGAAGGACACGGCCGGATGTGTCCTGACGTCCCTGCAGATCCACGTCCGGGATCACAAGGGCCGCGAGCTGCCGAAGGCCGGTCGAACCCTCGAAGCCCACTACGGACGCTTCATGGTGAGCCAATCGCAGAAAGGCGACGCGGAGGCGCGGCGGCTGGCGCTCGACGTGTCCTACGGCCGCGAGCCGCGCGAGGCGCGCCTTGCCGGACACGCGGTACGCATGTACGAGTTCGGGCCGGAACCGCCGCCCGGTGACATCGACGGGCGCAGCCCTGCCGTGGTCGTCTGGCATGACGGGGCGATGCTCTATTTGCTCGCCAGCAATGAGCTCGGCGCGGACGAGTTGTTCAGGATTGCGGTGTCGATGTACGGACGGCAGGCCTGAAGGCCTGCACTACTTCTGAGACTTCTGAGACGCGGCGATCGACTCGACCAGGATCGTCGTCTTCTTCTCGTCGAGGGTTCCAACGACACGGACGTTCTGTCCGGCGAATCCCGCCGGCGTCTTCTGGTCGCTGAGCGTGTAGACGGTCTTGCCGGAGACCAGCACGTAGGTGGCGGCGTGCTGGTCGACGCAGGCCACGGTGCACTCGGCGTCGGTCGGTCCCATTCGCATCGCGGCGTGACCGGCCGTGCACATGTCGTCGGTGATGACGCCGGTGAACGTCTGCCTGCCGGGAGCAGCGAGCGCCGCCCCGGCAAGCAGACCGGCCATCAGGTATTCCCCGATCCCCAACCCTAGCCCCTAGCCCCCAGCCTCCAGCCTCTGACGTTATTCACCAGGGATCATCAGGTGGGCGGTCGTGGTGCCCGCGTTCATGATCCACACGCCGCCGCCGCGGCCGCTGTCGGGCAGCCCCAGCGTCGCCGTGGTCGCGCCAGGCACGGCAATCGTGACGTGGCCGCGCGCGCGCGCCTGCTCCGGACCCTGGGTGTGATAGAACACCGAGCCGAACTCGGGCTTGACGCGCGTGCCGTTCTTCTCCAGCTCGTCAAACGCGGCCTGCGCCTTCGCGCGGTCGCCGAGCGCTTCGATCTTCATGTTCTGCGCGACGCGGTCGATGTTCCCGAGCATGGTGCACTCGATCGAGAACGCCTGCTGGAGCGGAAAGCCTGACCGGTCGTAGCAGACCAGGCGGTTCGTGCCCTTCCGCAGCGTCGTGTAGGTCTGGTCCGGCTTCCACTTGATGACGGTCGCCTGATCTTTCAGGTTGGCCGGAGCCGCCAGCAGGGCGGTATCCACTTCGGCCTGCGACGCGCCTGGCTCGAGCGGCGGCGGCGGTGGCGGCGGCCCCCCTCGGCCTGCCGGCGCCTGTGCAAAGGCGATGATCGAAGCCGCGACAATACCCGTGAGACATAGGGCGATGCGTTTCATACCTGACCCCCTCCAGTTGACAGCTTGCTCAGAATTTCACGCCGGCCGCGTTCAGCAGGATAGCACTATTCCGCCAGCACCCGATGCACGAACGAGATGGCGATCGACCCCTCGCCGACCGCCGACGCCACACGCTTGACGCTGCCGCCCCGCACGTCGCCGACCGCGAACACGCCCGGCAGACTGGTCTCGAGCAGGTGCGGCGCGCGGCTGAGCGGCCAGCCGGCCGAGGCGAGATCGTCGCTCGTCAGGTCAGGGCCGGTCTTGACGAAGCCCTGCGCGTCGAGGGCGACGCACCCGCGCAACCAGACGGCATTCGGCACGCCGCCGGTCATCAGGAACACATGGCGGATCGCGCGCGGCTCGACCGCACCGCTCCGTCCGTCGCGCCAGCACACCTGCTCGAGGCGGCCGTCGCCATCGAGGGCGGTAATCTCGGTCTTCGTCCTCAACGTGATCGCGTGGCTGTCCTCGATGCGCCGAATCAGGTAGCGCGACATGCTGCCCGACAGGTTCTCCGACCGGACCAGCATGTGCACGTGCTTCGCTTTCTGCGACAGGAACATCGCGGCCTGTCCAGCCGAGTTGCCGCCGCCAACGACGATGACTTCCTCGTCCTCGCAGAGCATCCGCTCCATCTGCGTCGCGCTGTAATAGACGCCGGCGCCCACGAAGCGCGAGAGGTTGTCGATCGCGGGCCGGCGGTACTCGGCTCCGGTCGCGATGATCACGGTCTTCGCCGGCACGCCGGGGCCGTCGTCCATCCGGACCCGGTACGGCTTCCGCTCACAGGACAGCTGCGTCGCGCCGCGGGCCACCATGATCTCAGCGCCGAACTTCTTCGCTTGCGTCAACGCCCGGGTCGTCAGCTCCTCGCCCGAGACGCCCATTGGAAAGCCCAGGTAGTTTTCGATCTTCGTGCTCGCCCCCGCCTGCCCGCCCGGCGCGTTCGACTCGAGCACGAGGACGTCGAGGCCTTCCGACGCGCCGTACACGGCCGCGGCGAGACCTGACGGCCCCGCCCCGACGACGAGGACGTCGCGCAGGTGTGTCGTCTCGATCGCGGCGTTGAATCCCAGGCAGTCCGCGATCGCCTGATTGGTCGGATTCTTGAGCAGCGCGTCGCCGCGGCAGATCATCACGGGGATCTCGGTGACGGCGACGTTGAACCGATCCAGCAAATGCTGGGTGTCCGGATCCTTGTCCAGATCCATGTAGGCAAACGGATGGCCGTTGCGCGTGAGGAACTCGCGGATGCGGAGCGTCTCGGCTGAATGCATCGATCCCACGAGCACCACGTCACCGATGCCCTGGGTGACCAGCTCGAGGCGTCGGTAGATGAACGCCCGCATCACGACATCGGCGACGTCGGTATCCGTTTGAATCAGCGACAGCAGCTGATCGCGCGTCAGCTCGATCACCTCGCCTGCTTCGGTCACCCGGGTCCGCATGATCGAACGCCGGCCGAGGATCATGTTGGCTTCGCCGGTGAACTGGCCGGCCGCGTGCACGGCCACGCGCGCGTCGCCGAGGTCCGAGGGCCGGACGACTTCGGCCTTCCCCGTCTTCATCACGAAGAAGCGCGGATCCGGTTCGCCGGCTTCGATCAGCACGTCGCCCGCGCGCACCGGACGCGTCGCGCCGTGCGCGGCGATGCGTGCGATCAGGCGGTCGTCGAGGATCGGAAACATCAGCGCGGCTCGCGAAGCGCTGCTCGGCCGCGCGTCAGGCGTTGAATCGACCATCCTGGTTTCAGTCTATGGCGCGAGGGAACGCCGCGGCCGGAATCGACTCGCTGAGGCTCCCACTGGCACCGCTCCTACATATTGCCAGATAGTCGGCAGCCCTCCTTCGTCATCAGGTGACGGGGCCAGCTTGCCGCTCGCACCTCTGCGTCCCCCCGGGGTCAGGCTCTCCGCCCTAGCAGGATCCTTGCAGAAGCCTCGACAGGGATTCACCCGCCGTGCCGGGGACCCGGCACGGCCGTCGCGTCCGAACATGACTGAGTCCACATTTCCGGCGCCAAACGTACGGTGGCCGGCCATCCCTAAGTCGGCGCACGAGCGAGTCGCACCGAACCTGCTCGATTACGCGCACACCTGTGCGGAATTTTCCTGGTCGCAGGCACGGCGCGATCTCGACGGCCTGCCCGACGGCCGCGGGCTGAACATCGCCCACGAGGCAATCGACCGGCACGCGGCAGGGCCACGCGGAGCCCGTGTCGCACTGCGCTGGCTCTCGAAAGCGGGAGCGCGGACCGACTTCACGTACGGCGATCTGCGCGCCCAGACCAGCCGCTTCGCCAACGTTCTCAAGAGCCACGGCGTGGGCAAGGGCGATCCGGTGGCTGTGCTGGCCGGACGGATCCCGGAGCTCTACATCGCGGCGCTCGGGACGCTCAAGAACCGCAGCGTGTTCACCCCACTGTTCTCGGCGTTCGGCCCCGAGCCGATCCAGGCACGGCTCGACATCGCCCGGGCGCGGGTCCTCGTCACGACCGACGCGCTGTACCGACGGAAAATCGAGGCGCTGCGCGCGTCGCTGCCAAGCCTCGAACACGTCTTCCTTGTCGGCGATGCCGGTTCGAGTCGGCAGTTCTCGCGCACGAGCGATCTGCGCGCCCTGATGGCCACCGCTGACGATCGCTTCGCGATCGAGCCGACCGACCCGGAGGACGCGGCGCTGCTCCACTTCACGAGCGGCACGACGGGCAAACCCAAGGGCGCGCTCCACGTGCACCAGGCGGTCGTGGCTCACCATGCCACGGCGCGCTTCGCGCTCGACTTTCATCCAGACGACATCTTCTGGTGCACCGCCGACCCTGGCTGGGTCACCGGCACGTCGTACGGCATCATCGCGCCGCTCACCCACGGTCTCACGAGCATCATCGACGAGGCCGACTTCGAGGCCGATCGCTGGTATTCGATTCTGCAGTCGGAGCGCGTCAGCGTCTGGTACACCGCGCCGACCGCGATTCGGATGCTCATGAAGGCCGGCGCAGCCGCCGCCCGGCAACACGTGTTCCCGTCGCTGCGATTTCTGGCCAGCGTCGGCGAGCCGCTGAACCCCGAGGCGGTCGTGTGGGGCGTGGACGCATTCGGACGGCCCTTCCACGACAACTGGTGGCAGACTGAGACCGGCGGCATCATGATCGCCAACTACGCGGCAACCGAGATCAGGCCGGGCTCGATGGGACGGCCGCTGCCGGGCGTCGAGGTCGCGATCGTCCGGCGAACCGGCGAACACTCAGTCGACGTCGTCGAAACGCCCGACAGCGAAGGCGAGCTCGCCATCCGGCCCGGCTGGCCGTCGATGTTCCGCGCTTATTTATCGGATGAGGCGCGCTACCGCAAGTGCTTCGCCGGCGGGTACTACCTCACCGGCGATCTCGCGCGACGCGATCGCGACGGCTACTACTGGTTCATCGGCCGCGCCGACGACGTGATCAAGTCGTCGGGACACCTGATCGGTCCCTTCGAGGTCGAAAGCGTGCTGCTCGAGCACCCGGCGGTCGCCGAAGCGGGCGTGATCGGAAAACCGGATCCGATGGCGCTCGAAATCGTCAAGGCGTTCGTGGCGCTGAAGCCGGGTCACGAACCGGGCGACGCGCTGCGCCAGGAGCTGATCGGCTTCGCTCGGGCGCGCCTCGGCGCCGCCGTCGCGCCGAAGGAGCTCGAGTTCCGGCCGTCGATTCCCAAGAACCGCGCCGGCAAGATCATGCGGCGGCTCCTCAAGGCCCGGGAACTCGGCCTCCCCGAAGGCGATACTTCCACGCTGGAGGAGTCATGAGCGGGATCAGTCGCGACCACGGTGTACGCCTGCTCCACGAGATGCTCCGCATCCGCCGCTTCGAGGAAAAGTGCGCGGAGCTGTACAGCGCCGGCAAAATTCGCGGCTTCCTGCATCTCTACATCGGCGAGGAAGCGGTCGCCGTCGGCGCGATAGACTCGCTCGGCCCTGACGACGCGATCGTCGCGACCTATCGCGAGCACGGCCACGCGCTGGCGCGCGGTATCCCGGCCGACCGGCTGATGGCCGAGATGTACGGCAAGCAGGAGGGTTGCAGCCGGGGTCGGGGCGGCTCGATGCACGTCTTCGACGCGCAGACCCGTTTCTATGGCGGCAACGCGATTGTGGGCGGCGGTCTTCCCGTCGCCGTCGGCCTCGCCCTTGCCGACAAGCTCGCTCATCGGCCGCGGGTTACGGCCTGCTTCTTCGGGGACGGCGCGGCGGCCGAAGGGGAGTTTCACGAGTCGCTGAACCTGGCCGCGTTGTGGAAACTGCCCGTGTTGTTCGTCTGCGAGAACAACCTGTATGCCATGGGCACGCGTCTCGAGCGTGCCCAGTCCCAGACCGACCTGGCGGCAAAGGCGCGGAGCTACCTCATCGAGTCGGAATCGGTTGACGGCATGAACGTGCTCGCCGTGGAAGCGGCGACGAAACACGCCGTCGAGGCCATCAGGCGCGGCGAAGGCCCCTGGTTTCTCGAGTGCCGGACGTACCGGTTCCGCGCACACTCGATGTTCGACGCCGAGTTGTACCGCGAGAAATCGGAAGTCGACGCGTGGAAAACACGCGACCCGATTGCGACGTTCACCGCGCGGCTCGAGGAAGCCGGTCTCACGAGCGACACCGTCGTGGCTGCCCTGGAGACGTCGGTGTCGGACGAAATCGATCAGGCCGTCCAGTTCGCGGAAGCCGGCAGCTGGGAACCCGTCGAGGATCTCTTGAAGGACGTGTACTCGTCGGCCGAGTCTCGGCTGCCCGGCACGTCGGGAGCCGCCTGATGGCCACCACGACCTACCGCGAGGCACTCCGCGCGGGGCTCCGGGAGGCGCTCCTCAAAGACCCGCGCGTTTTTCTCATGGGTGAGGACGTCGGAAAATACGGCGGATCGTACGCGGTCAGCAAGGGCCTGCTGGCCGAGTTCGGCCCGGAGCGTATCCGCGACACCCCGCTGTCGGAGTCCACGTTCGTCGGCGCCGGCATCGGCGCCGCCCTCGGCGGCATGCGGCCCATCGTCGAAGTCATGACGGTGAACTTCAGCCTGCTTGCGCTCGATCAGATCGTCAACAACGCCGCGACAATCCGACATATGTCTGGTGGACAGTTCAACATCCCGCTGGTCATTCGGATGGCGACGGGCGCGGGACGCCAGCTGGCCGCCCAGCACGCCCACAGTCTGGAAGGCTGGTACGCGCACATTCCCGGCATCCGCATCGTGGCGCCCGCCACACTCGAGGACGCGCGCGGGATGCTGTGGACGGCGCTCGAGGACCCCGATCCCGTTATCATCTTCGAGCATCAAACGCTCTACAACATGGAAGGGCCGCTGGCCGCCGACGCCGGTGCGGTCGACATCGATCGAGCCGCGATCCGGCGCGAAGGAAAAGACGTCAGCCTCATCACCTACGGCGGGACACTTGGCAAGACGCTCGAGGCCGCGGCGACGCTTGCCGGCGAAGGCGTGCAGGCGGAAGTGATCGACTTGCGCAGCCTGCGTCCGCTCGACATGGCCACGATACTAACGTCGGTCCGGAAGACCCATCGCGCCGTGATCGTGGATGAAGGGTGGAAGAGCGGCAGCCTGTCGGCCGAAATCGTCGCCCGGCTTGTCGAGCAGGCGTTCTACGACCTCGACGCGCCGATTGCGCGCGTCTGCAGCGCGGAAGTGCCCATCCCGTACCCGAAGCACCTCGAAGACGCCGCCCTGCCCCAGCCTCCTGCTATTGTTGCGGCGGTGCGTGGAATGGTCGGACACTGTGCGTGAGTTCCGGATGCCCTCGCTCGGCTCCGACATGGAGGCGGGCACGCTGGTCGAGTGGCTGAAGCGGCCTGGCGATTCGCTCAAGCGCGGGGACATCATCGCCGTCGTCGATACAGAGAAGGGCGCAATCGAAATCGAGGTCTTCGAGGACGGCATCCTCGATCGGACGATCGTCACACCGGGCGAGAAGGTGCCTGTCGGCACGGTGCTCGCGGTCATCCGCGGAGGCGGGCCTGAAGCGCCCGGAGGGGCGCCGGCGACGCCCCCGCCCGTGCCGGCGGCCAGTGCGCCGGCACCGGTCGCGGCCGCACCGGAAACGGCCGGACGCAGGCGCGTCTCGCCAATGGCCCGGAAGCTTGCCGCGGATCTCGGCGTCGATCTCGCGCTGGTCCAGGGGACCGGCGCGCAGGACGCGATCACAAGCGGCGACATCGAACGGGCCGCGGCCGGATTGAAGGCGGCGATGCCCCAGCCCCCGTCGTCGCCGGCCGACCGCGCCGCCGGCATGCGGGCCGCCATTGCGGCCGCGATGACGCGCTCGAAGCGCGACATCCCCCACTACTACCTGTCGACGACGATCGACATGAGCGCGGCGCTGACGTGGCTCCGTGCGGAAAACGAACGGCGGGCGATGACGGACCGGCTGTTGCCCGCCCTACTGCTCATCAAGGCCGCCGCACTCGCGCTTCGCGAGGCACCCGAACTCAACGGCCATTGGGTTGACGGCGGGTTCCAGAAGGGCGCCGGGGTCCACGTGGGCTGCGCCATCGCGCTTCGCGGAGGAGGCCTGGTGGCGCCGGCGCTCCACGACGCCGACAAGGCGGACCTCGCGTCCCTGATGCGCCGGCTCCAGGACCTAGTGGCGCGCGCCCGGGCCGGCTCGCTCAAGAGCTCGGAGCTCGCCGACCCGACGATCACGGTGACCAATCTCGGCGAACAGGGCGTCGAGTCGGCATTCGGCATCATCTACCCGCCGCAGGTCGCCATCATCGGATTTGGCGCGATCGCGGAGCGGCCCTGGGTCGTGTCGGGGCACATCGAAGTGCGGCCGCTGCTCGTGGCCACCCTCTCGGCCGATCACCGGGCGAGCGACGGTCATCGCGGCGGCATGCTGCTCAACGCCATCGGCCGCCTGCTGCAGAAGCCGGATCAGCTGTGAACAACGACCGTATTCGGGACCTCGTCGTCAGCGTCCTTCGGCGAATCGCGCCGGAGAGCGATCCGGCTGCGCTGCCGCCCGGCGCAATCCTGCGCGACGAGCTCGACCTGGACTCGATGGACTTCCTGAACTTCGTACTCGGACTGCACGAGCGGCTCGGACTGGACATTCCTGAATCCGACTACCCCAACCTGTACACGCTCGATGGTGCCGTGGCGTACCTCTCGTCAAAGGCGACGTCCTTCCGATCACCGCTGGTCTGACACGATCACGCCGCCCTTGATCACGAGCTTCGTGTTCAGCATGTTCCAGTAACCCTCGAGCGGGTTGCCGCCGACGATCACGATGTCGGCGAGCTTCCCCGCCTCGATCGTGCCCAGTTGATCGCCCATCTCGATGTAGGACGCCGAGTTGGGTCCCATCAGTTTGACGATGTCACGCATCGAGAACATCAGGTTGAGCGACTTGAGCTCGTGCGCGAGGCCGGCCTTCGGCGCGTAGTTCGTGTCCGTGCCGTAGCCGTAGACCACGCCCGCGTCCCACGACGTCCGCGCGTTCACCGCCTTGTACCCGGCTTCCTGCCCCCGCCCATCGCCGTCGAGAATCGATTCGGGCCACGGCTTGCCGTCGCGGAACCGCGGCTGGTTGTCGTCCGCGAACACGCCGAACACGGGCACGCCGAATCCGATCGTCGACAACTGCTTCACCCCCGCCGCCGCCACCCGCTTCGCATCGTCGAAGCCGAGCCAGCCGAAGTGCGGCGTGTGCACGAGCTTCGGTACGCCCGCGTCCACAGCGGCCATCATGGACTGCGGGCTGACGGCGTGAATCTGGATCCACACGCCGACCTTCTTCGATTCGTCAACAGCGGCCCGCAGGTTCTCGAGCTCCTTCGCCGTCGGGCCAGGCTTGGGGGTCAGCGCCTGTTCGCCGATGAACCTGACGCCGAGCGCGGCGAGCCTCCGCACTTCGGCCCGGATCGCGTCGGGCGTCCCCGCGGCGAGATCCAGACGTCCCGATGGAATGATGCGTGGCCCCTTGATGACCCCGCCCTCGATGTGATCGCGCAGCGTGATGTTTCCCTCCGCGGGGCCGCCGCCGGACAGGATCGTCGTGTAGCCGGCGTCGAGCAGCGCCTGCATCTGCTCTTTCTCGTTGGGCCCCGTGTTCACGTGCCGATGGGCGTCGATGAACCCCGGCATCGCGGTCGTGCCGCGCGCGTCTATCGTCTGCACGGGCGTCTGCGCGCCAGGCGCAGGCGGGCCCGGCGAGACCGACGCGATCCGCCCGCCCCGTACGACGATGGTCCCTTGACCAATCACGGTGCCGGTGCCAACGAGGACCCGGACGTTCGTAATCACGAGGTCCTGAGCCGCCAGGCTCCTGATACTGCTGAGGAAGAAGAGCAGCGCGATCGACAGGTTTCGCTTCATGGCCGTGATGTTATCGCAGCCGGTGCACACTCGTTCACCCATGAGTTGCCCTGATGCGCCTTCGCGCGCTGTGTTCGGTGGATACTTGCTCACATGACACTCACCCGCCGATCCATGCTGAAGGCCAGCGTCACCACCGGTGCCGCTGCGTTGATCGCGCCGTTTGAACAGGCCGCCTTCGGGCAGCCGGCTCAGGCCCTCCGCACGCGGTACAACATCAACAGCGCCAAGGGCCAGGCCATGCTGGCGAAGTACGCCACGGCCGTCGGTCTGATGAAGGACGCCACGAAGTACCCGCCCACCGATCCGCGGAGCTGGAATTTCCAGTGGTACACGCACTGGATCCCCGGCACGATGCAGTTCCCCGGCGCCCAGACCGTCAAGCAGCAGACGATCGGCCAGGTGTACGCGGGCAAGCCGTCGACCGATCCACAGCGCCTGCTCGCCGACGCGATGTGGGACAACTGCCAGTCGCACGGCTTCAACCCGAGCGATCCGAACTTCTTTCAGCAGATGTACTTCTGCAACTGGCATCGGCACTACGTGTACTACTTTGAGGAGATCATCCGCGCGGTCCTGAACGATCAGACGTTCACGCTGCCGTATTGGAACTACTTGAGCGGCAACGCCGGCGATCTGTCGATTCCCGCGCCGTTCCGCGACACGAACAGTCCGCTCTTCCGGCCTAACCGGAACCCGTGGGTGAACAACGGCGAACGCATCGACAAGCAGAATCCGGGCGTCCTCAACCTCGACGCGCTGCTCGAACCGGCCTATATCGATTCCGCGGACGGCCAGGAGGGGTTCTGTCCGCTCGTGGACAACAACCCGCACGGTATGGTGCACGTGCTCGTTGGCAACCCGACGAACATGGGCAGCGTGCCGTCAGCGGCCAACGACCCGGTGTTCTGGGTCCATCACTGCAACATCGACCGGATGTGGGAAAGCTGGAACCGCGTGGCGGGCCACGTGAATCCCGCGTGGCCCAACCGCAGCTTCCCGTTCGCCAACGCACAGGGCCAGGCGGTCAGTGTCCCGGCCGCCAGGGCCAATCGCCCGTCGCTGCTCAACTACCAGTACGACGGCTATGCGACGGTCGCCGGCGCCGCGCCGGCGCCGCCCGTCAGCCTGACGGGGGCCGCGCCCAAGGTGACGCGGGCGTTTGCGTCCGCCCCCGTCACGCTCGGCAGCGATCGGGGCCGCGTCAGCCTCACGCCGGCCGGTCCGCCCTCGGCCGCACCGCTGACGCCAGACCGTATCTTCGCTGTCTCGTCGGCACGGAGGCGGCTGTACCTCGTCCTGGGCGACATCTCCGCGCCCGCCGACGCAGCGTCCACCTACAACGTCTTCATCGATCTGCCCGAGGGCACCCCCAACCCGGGACCGGGCGACGCCCACTACATGGGGACGCTGCACTTCTTCGGCGCCGCCGGACACGAGCAGCACGGCGCCTCCGGTCATCGAGTCGTGATGAACGTCACGAACAAGGTTCGCCGGTTGCTGGCGAACCGAGCGCTGTCGGCATCGCCGAGCGTCACGCTCATCCGGCACGGCGACCCGGAAAGCCAGAGCCCGACGGTGGGACAGGTGCTCCTCGTCGAAGCATAACGATCGGGGTCATAATCGGGTTGAAGTGCGATCCGGGGGTGAGGGCATGAAGAGCGCGCGCTCGGTCGTGCTCGGCGTGCTGCTGGCGACGGCCTGTTCGCACGGTGCGCGGGCACAGGATCCGGGCACGCTGGCGGCGTCGGCTGTCCCAGGCGCCATCATGCTGGGCACGGGGCCGACTGAGGTGACGCTCGTCGCGACAGGCGGTGGCTCGGTGGCCGCGCGGCTGCGAGGCGTCGGGCCGGGAGGGCAGATCTACCTGGAAGTCGGCGCCCAGGCGCAATCCGTTCCGGCCACGACGTACAACGTGTACCTGGGCCTTCCCGCCAACGCGACGCCGCCAGGCATCTCCGATCTGCACTACGTCGGCACGTTGAACTTCTTCAACGCCGCATCCGGCCGGACGATCGCGATGTCGTTCAACATCACGGCCCGCGTGGGACGCCTGCTTCAAAGCACCGACATCGAGGACCGCGTGACGATCGTGCCGGCCGGCGAACCGCCCGGAGCGGCCGCACCGCAGATCGGCGACGTCCGGATCACAGCGCGATAGCACACTTGAAAGTGAGAAGTTCAAAGTACGAAGTGCGAAGTGAAGTTAGAAGTTCGAAGTGCGAAGTCCAAGGTTGGATAGCCAGTCCACTTTCCACCGCACTTACTTTCCACTTCACTTACTTTGCACTTCACTTCCAACTTCGTACTTCCCACTTTCAACTTTCGATGAAGTCCCCACTGAGCTCGCTGACTGACGGACAGCCCAGCAGGCGCAGCGTCCGCTCGATGTCCGCCCGCAGGATCTCGATCGCGCGGTCGACGCCGGGTCCGCCCGCCGCGCCGAGCCCCCATGCGTAGGCCCGGCCGACGAGCACGGCGCGGGCGCCGAGGCACAGCGCCTTGACGATGTCGGCACCCCGCCGCACGCCGCCGTCCACCATCACCTCGACGCGGCCGTTGACGGCCTCGAGCACTTCCGGCAACGCGCGCAGGCTGCCCGGAACGCCATCGAGCTGACGGCCGCCGTGGTTCGAGACGACGATGGCGTCGGCTCCAGCATCAATCGCCCGCCGCGCATCGTCTCCCGTGTGAACGCCCTTTGCGACGACGGGGCCGTTCCACGCGTCGCGGATCCACTGGAAGTCGCTCCACGTGATGACGGTGCTGGCGAGGAGCGCGCCGACATCGCGGCAGGGCATCGCGCCCACGCCGGGCAGTTCGACGTTCGGAAACACCCGCGGCGAGCCGTCCGCGAGGTAGTCGACCACCCAGCGCGGGTGCGTGACGAACTGCCAGAGGTGCGGCAGGCTGCGGCGCCAGTCGGCCGCCAGCAGCGGCCCGACGCCGTTACGGTAGTCGCGCTCGCGCATGCCGGACACCGGGGTGTCAATCGTGATGACGAGCACCGAGTAGCCGGCCGCACGCGCGCGCGCGATGGCCGCTTCCGCGACCGCGCGGCCACCGGGCACGTAGAGCTGATACCAGAGCGGGCCGCTGGCCTGTTCGCGGATATCCTCGAGCCGCGTCCCTGAGAACGTGGACAGGATGTAGCCGGTGCCGGCAGCGGTCGCCGCGCGGGCCGCCACGGCTTCGCCGCGCGGATAGAACATGCGGGAGAAGCCGACGGGCGCCAGCAGAAACGGCAGCGCGAACGTCGTGCCGAGCACCGTCGTGCGCAGGTCGCACTCCGGCACCGCGACGCATTGGCGGAGCCGGAAGCGAATCTCGCGAAACGCGCGCGCGTTGTCGCGCAGCGTGATTTCGTCCTCGGCGCCGCCGTCGATGTAGTCGAACACGAGCCGCGGCAGCCGGCGCCTGGCCAGCCGGCGCAGATCGGCGACGTTCACGACGCGTGGAGAGCGCACCGCGCGCGCGAGACTCCGGTCGGACTTCATTGCGCGGCCGCTAGCCCCAGCGGATCTCGGAACCTTGAAACCTGATCTGAATGCGGTAGACCTTCTTGCTGCTGCAACTGATCGCTCCGGTCTTGAGGTCAAAGCGTTCCGGAACGTCCAGGCGGTGGATGTCCACGACCGCATGGTAACCGCGCTCTGAAAACACGTCGATCAGCATGGCCAGTGCCAGCGGGTCTTCGAGCACGGGGTCTTCGGTGTTGATCTGCGCCACGCCGGAAATGGCGTGACGAAGCACGATCGGGATCATCTTGCGTTCGATGAACGTGATCACCTTCGCAAACAGGTCCCGGTATTCCAACTCGTAACTGTCGAGTCGTTTGACGAGTTCCTGACGGGCGTGAACGATGATCTCGCTCGCCACGGGCACGCCCCGTAACCGTTCGACCGTCCGCGGGTCGAGCTCGAGCGTGCTTTGATACTGGAGCTCCTGCAGAATGTTCTGCTCGACCTTCTCGATCGGCCCCTGGGCGTTGACAAGATGGTAGTGAAAGATCTCCTCCAGCGATTGGAGCGCATCCCACGTCTGCTCTTTGAACGCCTGGTAGCGTCGCCGCGCCAGCGCTTCGTCGTGATCGGTCGGCCGATCTTCGCTGAGTCGTCCTACGCCCGTGCGTCGCACCTCCTCGTTGTGCGCAAGCGTCTCGCGGCCCCGTTTCAGCTGCCGCGCAATCGATTCCTTTTCTTCGACGAACAACACCATGATGTGAATCGTGGGTTGCCGGAAATGGATCGACAGCGGTGTGTTGAAGAACTGCCGTCTGAGGGCGTGCATCTGGTCGACCAGCAGCTTCAGACACTCGACCTGCACCGTCGTGCGTGGGAAACCATCGATGATCACGCCGTCGTGGTACTCGGGACGCAGTAGTTCGCGCAGCAACAGGCCGACGACCTCGCGGTCGCCGACCATATGGCCCGCATCCTTCAAGGCTGTGGCTTCAGGCGAGTCGAGCAGTGCGCTCATGACAATCGGCGCGCACGTCAGGCTGCGTGCCTTGGCGATGAACGCCGTGTTGGTCCCCTTGCCGGCCCCCGGAGCACCGCCGAGGAGAATGATCTCCTTGGGAAAACGGAGATATTCGTGGCCGTAGTCGGCTTCGAGATCCTGCCACACGGACTGAAAGATCACGCGGGCGTCCTTGATCTCGAGATCGGTGAGCGGACTCCCTGGGTCAGTGCTCGGTGGGGTCACGAGCGGCGCCGTTCGGGTCATCGTGGGCTCAAGCCTCCAACACTCGGGAGACCTCCTCTCGCCACAGCGCGAAGGGAGGCCAACACGAGCAGCCTATCTCAAAAGAATAGCAAGCCGGGCGGGTGGTGGCTGGGAATGGTCCAGGTATTACCGGGGCGGCTCAAAACTGCGCGGTTTGTGAATGGCGGGAGAACCTGCTCGAAGGGCACACGGGCTGCCGGTGGTTCAGCAGCCCGTGCCCGAAAGGAGCCCGTGCCCGAAAGGTCGAGATCCCGATCAGCCCGTGATTCGCAGGTTGCCCGGCGCCCCCGGCACCGGCGCCGGCTGGGTCACCGTGACCGTCTTTCCGCCGATCGTCAGCGTCGCGCTGCGCGAGGCCGTCGTGGTGTTGGCCGCGGCTGTCACCGTCACGGTGCCGTTGCCCGACCCGCTCGCCCCGCCCGTCACGCTCAGCCACGTCGCGCTGCTCGTCGCCGTCCACGCGCAGCCCGTACCGGCCGTCACCGCAACGCTGCCGGTGCCGCCAGCCGCGACGATGCTCTGGGTCGCAGGCGACAGCGAGTAGCTGCACGACGCCGCCGCCTGGGTCACCGTGACCGTCTGTCCGGCGATCGTCAGCGTCGCACTGCGCGAGGCCGTCGTGGTATTGGCCGTGGCCGTCACCGTCACGGTGCCGTTGCCGGACCCGCTCGCTCCGCCCGTCACGCTCAGCCACGTCGCGTTGTCGGTCGCCGTCCAGGTGCAGCCCGTGCCGGCCGTCACGCCGACATTGGCGGTGCCGCCGGCCGCTACGATGCTCAGCGTCAGCGTCGACAGCGAGTAGCTGCACGATGCCGCCGCCTGGGTCACCGCGACCGTCTGTCCGGCGATCGTCAGCGTCGCGCTGCGCGAGGCCGTCGTGGTATTGGCCGTGGCCGTCACCGTCACGGTGCCGTTACCCGACCCGCTCGCCCCGCTCGTCACGCTCAGCCACGTCGCGTTGTCGGTCGCCGTCCAGGTGCAGCCCGTGCCGGCCGTCACGCCGACATTGGCGGTGCCGCCGGCCGCCACGATGCTCAGCGTCAGCGTCGACAGCGAGTAGCTGCACGATGCCGCCGCCTGGGTCACCGTGACCGTCTGTCCGGCGATCGTCAGCGTCGCGCTGCGCGAGGCCGTCGTGGTATTGGCCGTGGCCGTCACCGTCACGGTGCCGTTACCCGACCCGCTCGCCCCGCTCGTCACGCTCAGCCACGTCGCGTTGTCGGTCGCCGTCCAGGTGCAGCCCGTGCCGGCCGTCACGCCGACATTGGCGGTGCCGCCAGCCGCCACGATGCTCAGCGTCAGCGTCGACAGCGAGTAGCTGCACGATGCCGCCGCCTGGGTCACCGTGACCGTCTGTCCGGCGATCGTCAGCGTCGCGCTGCGCGAGACCGTCGAGGTGTTGGCGGTGGCCGTCACCGTGACGGTGCCGTTGCCCGACCCGCTCGCTCCGCCCGTCACGCTCAGCCACGTCGCGCTGCTCGTCGCCGTCCACGTGCAGCCCGTGCCGGCTGTCACGCCGACATTGGCGGTGCCGCCAGCCGCCACGATGCTCTGCGTCAGCGTCGACAGCGTGTAGCTGCACGATGCCGCCGCCTGGGTCACCGTGACCGTCTGTCCGGCGATCGTCAGCGTGGCACTGCGCGAGACCGTCGAGGTGTTGGCGGTGGCCGTCACCGTCACGGTGCCGTTACCCGACCCGCTCGCCCCGCTCGTCACGCTCAGCCATGTCGCGTTGTCGGTCGCCGTCCACGTGCAGCCCGCGCCCGTGCTCACCGTGACGCTGCCGGTACCGCCAGCGGCGACGATGTTCAGCGTTGCCGGCGACAGCGTGTAGGTGCACGCCGGCGCGGTGTAGGCGAACGTATCAACCGACATGGCACTCGTGCCGCGCCCTCCGCTGCCAACTGCCGCCACATCGGCGGTGTAAATCGGTCCGGCCGCGAGAGGTGTGCCAAGAAGGGATGAAAAATTTACCGAGATCGTCCCGGCGCCGTTAGGGGTCGGCTTGCCGAGGGACACGGTCTGAAACGGTGCCGAAGCACCGGACATGAAGAATTCCAGATCGTAGTGATCGACGACAGGCAGGCCATTCGACCCAGTCGTGTTGTGATCGGTTGAAGCCGTGAAATTTGCCGTTGTCGGGTTCATCACGGTCTGGGCCCGCACGGGGACCGCAATGCCGACCAACGCAAACGCAACGGCCACACGGAGAGAAACGGCGATGAAACGGCTGCCTGAAAGAGACACTGATGAGACCCTTCTGCTTCTCAGTCAAGTGTCGTCCTGCGCCCATTCAGCGGCGCCGGCGGACTGAGACCGGCGTCGGGGACTGCACAAACCTTGCCTGTCTGAACCGCCGAGTCTGATCGCGGAAGAACACGACGGAAAACGCCTGGATGTGGGTGAATGTCACGCGCGTATCCGCTGACGATGAATCGTCGCGGACCTGCCGGTTTCAGGTTCAGTCCGACAGTGACAATCCTGGGGCGCGGCTCATCTGAAGGGAAATCGGCTCGAGTCACTCATCCGTTTCAACGCGGCTCGTCGGAGCGCTACCGCGGATGGAGTGATGCGGACCGGAACGCGCCAGCGGTTAATGCACGATCTCGTCGTCCGCGATCTCGTCGAAGCGTTCGAGGTGGGGAATCTCCATTGCCCGAACGGCCTTGATGGCCATCGCGAGCGCCTCGTCTGCCCGTGCGCGCTTCGGCAGGCGCCTGCGGGTGTCTCTCAGAACCCGGAGGACCTGCGCGCGATCGAACCGCTGCCCTTCGCAATGCTCGCAGAAACTCATACATTCGAGTCTATCCCAAGCCTTGACCCCCTGACGGGCGCGACGCAGAATCTGAAGACATGTGGAAGAGACCGGCAGTTACGGCGCTCGTCGTTGCCCACGGGGCCCTGTGGGCCCTCATCCTCATACCGCCGGCGGCCGCAGCCGCCGACGACGCCAAGTCGGTTGTGGAGAATGCCTCGCTCGCCATGGGCGCGGCCGGGCTGAACGCCATCACCTACTCAGGCTCGGCCGCCAACGGCAACTTCGGCCAGAGCCGGACGATCTCCTTCGGTCTCGCCTCGACGACCATCCGGAACTACACGCGCACGATCGACTTCACGCAACCGGCATCGCACGCCACGGGCGATCCGATCCCGCCCGCGGTCCGTGGTGGTCCCCCGCCGCAACCTGGGGCGCCGGGCAGTTACGACCAGCTGATCACGCCGGCGAACGCCGCATGGGCGCAGCAGCTGCAGATCTGGGTGACGCCGTGGGGGTTCCTGCGCGGTGCCGCCGCCAGCAGCAACGCGACGCTGGGCACGAAGAAGGTCGACGAGGTCCTTTACAAGATCGTGACGTGGAGCCCGGCGCAGAAAGCGCCGTCGGGGCAGCCGTACAAGGTCGTGGGCTACATCAGCCCCGAGAACCTGGTCGATCGCGTGGAAACCTGGGTCGAGCACCCGGTGCTCGGCGACCTGCATGTCGAGCTGTTCTACAAAAACTACCAGGACCTCGGCGGGTTGAAGGTCCCGGGGAGGATTTCCCAGAAACAGGTCGGCATGGAAACCTTCGTGGCCGTGATCACCGCGGCACGAAAGAACCCTGCGGACCTCCCGCAGCTGATGACGCCTCCGCCGAACGCCGGCCGCGGCGGGGGCCCGGCAGCGGCGCCCGCCACCGCGCCGCCGGTGGCCGCGTCCGAAAAGCTCGCCGACGGCGTGTACCGAATCACGGGCGGCTACGTCGCGATGGCGGTCGAGCTCAAGGACTCGGTCGTCGTCCTCGAGGGGCCCCAGAGCGAAGCGCGCGGCCTCGCGATCATCGCCGAGACGAAGCGTCTGTTCCCCGCCAAGCGGATCAAGTACGTCGTGAACACGCACCCGCACTTCGATCACGCGGGCGGCCTCGCCCCGTTCGCGGCCGAGGGCATCACGATTCTCACCGACGACAACAACAAGTTCTTCGTCGACGCGTCGCTCGGCTCGCCGCGGACGCTGGTCGGCGACGCCCTGGCCAGGTCGCACAAGAAGCCGAAGGTCGAGGGCGTCATCGACAAGATGGTGCTCGGCGACGACACCCGCACCATCGAGCTGCATCACGTCAAGGGCCTCGAGCACAGCGATGGGATGCTCGTGGCGTACCTGCCGAAAGA
Organism: uncultured Acidobacteriota bacterium; assembly: GCA_963821285.1. GTDB lineage: Bacteria > Acidobacteriota > Vicinamibacteria > Vicinamibacterales > CAVVIG01 > CAVQJU01. The sequence continues at coordinate 252,867 of CAWGDD010000006.1, read as the reverse complement.
GAAGATCCTGTTCACAGCGGACTTCAACGTCCCCGGTGCCGGGCAGGCGGTCAGCCCGTCGATCGCCGTCCTCGTCCAGAACATCGAGCGGCTGCAGCTCGATTTCGAGCGGCACGTGATGGTGCACGCGCCCAATCCCGACCGTCCGATGACGAAGGCCGATCTGCTGGCGCTGGCGAAGGGAACCAATTAGAGTGGTTGGGGAGGCAGTCATGTCGAACACGGGCAGATGGGCCCTCGCCCTCTTGCTCTTCGTCTCCGGCGTCGCGACCCTCACGGCTCCGCTGCTGGCGCACCATTCGTTCGCAGCGACCTACCTCGAAACGGACACCATCGAAGTCGAAGGGAACGTCTCGCAGTTCGAGTTCAAGAACCCGCACTCGTGGATCTACGTCACGGGCCAGGAGAACTTCGGGCCGCTGAAGACCTACGCCGCCGAGTGGGCCAGCACGTCGCGGCTCGACCGCGACGGCATCGACAAGACGACGATACACGTGGGCGATAACGTCCGCATCTGGGCGTCGCCCAACCGGGATCCGAACGACAACCGGGTCCGCCTCAAGCGAATCGAACGCCGCTCGGATGGCTGGAAATGGGGCCAGGGGCGGGGGGAGACCCGATAGAACTCAGAACTGAGAAGGTAGAACTGAGCCGTCGTCTTTAAGCAGTCCTATAGCGACGTGAAAACTGTTGCACGACTTGGCGCAATCGAGCGTCGAGGAGCGCCAGCGTGCGGTTGGCGATGTCCGCGGGCACGCCGCCGTAATGCGCCTCGGCGATCCCGCCGGTGATGCAGGCCAGCGTATCGGCGTCACCGCCCAGCGAGATCGCCTTGCGGACCGCGTCCTCGTAGCTGGTTGATTCGAGGAACGCGGTGATCGCGGGCGGCACGGTGCCCTGGCACGTGACATCGAAACTGTAGGTTGGACGGAGATCGTCCACGCTCCGGCTCAGGTCGTAGCCGAACATCCGCTCCACGCCCGCTTTGATCGCGCGTTTCGAGTCGCCGTGCCGCGCCATGAAGATGGCCGCGGCGGTCGCCTGCGCGCCCTTGATGCCTTCCGGATGGTCGTGCGTGACGCCGGCGCTTCGCGCCGCTTCGTCGAGGACTCCCTCCAGCGAGTCGAACGCGTACGCGACGGCAGGCACCCTCATCGCCGACCCGTTGCCGAAGCTTCCGTAAGACTCGCGACTGCGCGTGTTCGCCCAATCGTAGAAATGGGCGCCGTACCCCGCCTCGGGATAGGCGGCGAAGTACTCGTGAAACGCATCCACGTAGTCGCGGCCGTTCAGCAGGCAGTCGGCGACGGCCACCGCCAGGACGGTGTCGTCAGTGAAACACGTGCCCGCGACGAACAGTTCGAAATCCGTCGTTTTGGTGGCGATGAACTCGTGGACCGATCCGATGACGTCTCCGGCGATGGCACCCAGCATGTCAGTCGCTCACGGAAATGAGAGTTGAGGTACGCATTCTGTCACCGCACGGGAGGCGGGACGGCCTGACTCGAACGCGCTAAGTGATACCGCTCAGGTCAGTTGACGACCGGAACTGCCGAGGCATGGCCTTTGCCCACACACACAAGGGAGGAGTGCAACGATGGAAACCTTCTTTGTTCGCAGGCAGATCGTGGTCGGCGCCATTCTGGCCGGATGCCTCGAGCTCGGCCTGATCCTGGTGCGCGCGATCGCCCACTAAGCGCGTCAGCGTTCTTCAGCCGGGGCGGCGGCCGGCAGGGTGTTGATGTTGCCCTGCACCGGCCGGCGCGCCCGGACAATCCCGTTCTTCCTGTCCGCGTCAATCGCGCGATCTTCCGCGCGCTCCGCGCTGAGCGTGTTCTTCAGCATGTAGTTGCCTTCGTGGCACTCGTACGGCAGCACCGCGTTCTCGCGCCCCATCGTCAGATCGAGCAGCATGGTGAACGGCTGGACGTAGGTCTTCGGATCGTTCACGGTCACCACGTACTCGAGCGTCTGCGGGTCGATCCGCGTGAAACGCTCCGTGAGCGTCAGCGCGTCGCTGTGGCGCGGCCCGTTGCCGTTGCCGCCGACGCTTGTCTGGTCCGTGAAGTTGGTCGTCTCGACCACGAGCGTGCTGCCCTCGAAGCGCCCGCGCGCGTCACCCAGATACTGGCGGATCTTCGAGCTGAGGTGCGGCCGGCCGTCGTCCCTCGACTTCGCTCGGGACGACCCCGAGCCCGTCGAGGGGTCGACCGGAATCACCCGCGTGTCGTGAATCATCTCGTAAGTGATCGTCACGTAGCCGGGCGACTGCGAGATGCGGTTGCCGTTGCCGTAGATGACCGGCAGGATCGAGCCGATGACGCCGCGCGTGATGCAGCGGTCGTACAGCGTGAAGTCCTCGGTGTGGTCGAAGGGGCCCTCGCCGAAGCTTCCCCGGTCGCGCGCCGCGCGGCGCGCCTCGGCGTACGGCGTGAACGCGGGAATCCGGCCGTCTGGGGGATCGATGACGAGCGAGGTCTGCCGGAACGTGCGCGTGCCGGTGTCGTTGCGGAAGCCGCCCGACCGGCTCGCTTCGCGGCTTCGGCCCTGATCGTCGGTCGATCGGCGCTTGGCGAACTCCTCGTCCGTCAGGTAGCGCCGCGTGCCCTGCTCGGCGGGCCGTTCGCGCGGGATACCGCGCATGTCGTCGCTCGTCCACGCACCCGACAGGTCGGGATCGCCCCAGGGCGTTTTCTGGGTCCACACCTTGCCCGCGTCGGCCACCTCCGGATGGCTCTGCGCCACTAACGCCCCGGCCCCCCAAATCAAGACGCCCATCAGCGCACCGACCGCCGCGGTCACCGTCGATGCTCTTCGGTTCGTCATGCGCGAGATGCTACACCCGGTGGCTCGACACCGCGAGAATTTCCCGTCCGGCCCCCCAAACACACACCGGCGGCTGACGGCAAACTCCATGCTACGATTCCCCCGGCTAATGCCGATCAATCGTCAGGAGATTCGCATGACCACGCGAGCCATCGTCTCAGCCTGCGCAGCCGCGGCCGTGGCCCTTGCTTCCGCCGCCCCAGCTCGCTCACAGACGTTCACGAAAGACGTCCTCCCCATCCTTCAGAAGAACTGCCAGGGCTGCCACCGGCCGGGGGAAATCGGGCCGATGCCGCTGCTGTCCTACGCGCAGGCGCGGCCCTACGCGCGCGCCATCAAGACGGCGACGCAGTCGAAGAAGATGCCGCCATGGTTCGCCGACTCGAGCGTGCAGCACTACGCCAACGACATGTCGCTGTCAGCGGCGGACGTCAACACGCTGGCAGCCTGGGCCGACGCGGGCGCGCCGGAAGGCGACCCGAAAGATGCTCCCGCGGCGCGCACGTTCGTGGACGGCTGGAACATCGGCACGCCCGACAAGGTGATCCAGATGCCCGAGCCGTACAACGTGCCGGCGGCGGGAACCATCGAGTACACCTACATCATTCTCCCGACGCGCTTCACCGAGGATACGTGGGTGCAGGCGCTCGAAATCCGGCCGGGCAACCGGTCGCTGATGCATCACGCCGTGCTCTATGAGCGGACGCCGGACTCGAAGTGGCTGCGCGAGTACCCGGTCGGCGTGCCGTTTGTCCCGGCGCCGCGGCCCGGGAAGAAGCAGAGGTCGAGCGACGGCGATCGCACGTCCGAGGGCTCGCTCGCCGACGAGTGGCTGGTAGGCTACGTCCCCGGCGCGCCGCCGTACACGCTGCCGCCGGACACGGCGTTCCTCGTCAAGGCGAACTCCGATTTCGTCCTGCAGCTGCACTACACGGCCAACGGCACGGCGGGCGCGGACCAGACCCGCATCGGCATGGTGCTCGCGAAAACGCCGCCCGCCAGGCGCGCGTTCGTCGGCCTCGTCAACGACGGGGGGTTCACGATCCCGCCAGGCGATCCGGCATACGAGGCCAGGGCGTCCGTCACGCTCGCCGCGGACGTCGAACTCCTGTCGGCCGGACCGCACATGCACCTGCGCGGCAAGGCCATGGATCTTCGCGCGGTCTACCCCGGCGGCCAGAGCGAGATGCTGTTCCACGTCCCGCGCTACGACTTCAACTGGCAGCAGCTGTATCAATTCCATTCGGCGCGGACCGCGCCGCGCGGGACGAAGCTCGATGTGGTCGGCGTCTGGGACAACTCGGCGAGCAACCGTTTCAATCCGGATCCTCGAGCCGAAGTGCACTGGGGCGACCAGAGTTGGGAAGAGATGCTGCTCGCGATCGTCACCCTGTCGATCGACCCGAAGGCCGACGTCACCAGGCTCTTCGAGGGGCCGAAGCGGTCTGAAGGCGAGAGCGCACACTAACAGTCGGCAGTCGGCAGTCGGCAGTCGGCAGTCGGCAGTCGACAGTCCCGGGCAGGCATTCGTGCCTGCCCCGCCAAGCTCGCCCATTGCCGACGCCCACCCGCGCGACGCGGCCTGCCATTGACACGTGTTTGGGCGGGCGCTACTGTGCCCACGGATGGCGCCGGACGATCTCGACAACGGAGACGCTTCACACTTACTTTGAACCTTCGTACTTTGAACTTTGAACTTTCTGAGTGAGGGCGATATGCGTTACGCGCGATTCCTACTCGTAGCCATCGGTTTCGCGGGGCTCGGCGTGATGCTGACGCCTCGCGCCTCCGCTCAAAAGACGCAGGCCGCCGAAAAGTCCAACATGGACCTGGTCGGCTGGAGCGATCTCCAGGGCCGGAGCGCGTATCAGCCGCTGGTCCACAAGCAGGGCGACCGGTTCATCGCCTACATCGGGCACCACGGCGGCAAGGTGCTCAACCCGTTGACCGCGACGCAGGAAGACAACGGCACGTCGATCATCGACGTCACGAACCCCAGGCAGCCGAAATACCTGGCCCACATTCCGGGAGCCGTCGGCCAGGCCGAAGCCGGCGGCGCGCAGATGGTGCGCGTCTGCGACGGCAGCACGCTGCCCCGCGCCGACCGGAGCAAGGTCTATCTGCTGCGCAGCTTCGGCGGGCTGGCCCACGAGATCTGGGACGTCAGCGATCCCATGAAGCCGACCCGCCTCACGGTCGTGGTCAGCGGCCTGCGCGACACGCACAAGAACTGGTGGGAATGCGATACCGGGATCGCCTACCTCGTGGGCCAGGCGCCCGAGTGGCGCACGCGGCGCATGACGATGATCTACGACCTGAGCGATCCGGCCAGGCCCGTGTTCATCCGCCACTTCGGGTTGCCGGGGCAGCAACCGGGCTCCACGGGTCCGGTGCCAACCGACCTGCACGGACCGATCTCCACCGGGCCGCGCGGCAACCGCGTGTACTTCGGCTACGGCACCGGGGGCAACGGCGTGCTGCAGATCGTCGATCGCAACAAGCTCCTGAACGGACCGAAGGAGCCGACTGACGCCAACCTCGTGTACCCGCAGATTGCCCGGATCGACCTGCCGGCCGATGCGGGGGCGCACACGGCGTTCCCGATGCTCGGGATGCAGCTGCCGGAGTTCGCGAACCAGAAGCTCCGGCCCGGCACCGCGGCGGCGGCCGGCATCGAGCACGACCACGACGGCGCCGCTCCCGCGAGGACCCAGGCCGGGCGCGACTTCGTCGCGGTCGTCGGCGAGTCGCTGGCCAACGAGTGCTTCGAGAACCGGCAGATGGTCCGGATGGTGGACATCACGGTCGAGTCGAAGCCGTTTGGCGTCTCCACGTGGACCGTGCCCGAAGCCGGTGGCCGCTTCTGCGACCGCGGCGGCCGCTTCGGCACGCACTCGTCGAACGAGAACATGACCCCGATCTACTACAACCGCGTGCTGTTCATCGCGCACTTCAACGCCGGCGTCCGCGCGCTCGACGTCCGCGATCCGCTCAACCCGAAGGAGATCGGCTATTACATTCCGGCCGTGACCGACAAGACCGATAAACGCTGCGTCGGCACAGGCGCTGACGAGCGGTGCAAAATCGCGATCCAGACGAACAACGTCGACGTGGACGACCGCGGCTACATCTACATCGCCGATCGCGCCAACACCGGCCTGCACATCCTCGAACTCGCCGGCCCGGCGCGCAAGGTCGCTAACTTTCAGTGAAGACGTAGGGTGAACACCGTGGTGCGAACACACTCCCGGCTGGTGTTGCTGACGGTTCCTGTCGTGTGCCTGCTGGCCGCCCAACCGGCTCCGCTGTCCGCGCAGGCCGGCGCGAAGAACGGCGAGTGGCGAAGCTATGCGGGCGACACGGGCAGCACGCGGTACTCGCCGCTCGACCAGATCAACGCCGCCAACTTCAGCAGGCTCGAGGTGGCCTGGCGATTCAAGACCGACAGCCTCGGCCCGCGTCCCGAGTACCAGTACGAGGGCACGCCGCTCTTCGTCAACGGCACCCTCTACACCACCGCGGGCAGCCGGCGCGCCGTCGTCGCGCTCGACGCCGGGACCGGCGAGCAGATCTGGATGCACAGCGAGCAGGAGGGCGCGCGCGGCTCGGCGGCGCCGCGCCAACTGTCGGGCCGCGGCCTCGCGTATTGGACCGACGGCCGGGAGGAACGCATCCTGTACGTCACGCCCGGCTACCGCCTCGTCGCGCTCAACGCGAAAACCGGCGTCCCCGTGGCCGGGTTCGGCGCCAGCGGCATCGTCGATCTGAAGCTCGAGGACGACCAGCCGATCGATGCCATGAACGGCGACATCGGCCTTCACGCCACGCCCATGGTGGCGAGGAACATCGTCATCGTCGGCGCCGCGGGCAAGACCGGCGCGAACCCGAAGAGTTATCAGAACGTGAAGGGGTTCGTCCGCGGATACGACGTCAGGACGGGCAAGCGGCTGTGGATCTTCCACACCATCCCGCAGCAGGGCGAGTTCGGCATCGAGACGTGGGAAAAGGAAAGCTGGGTCTACACAGGGAACACCGGCGTGTGGGGCCAGATCTCGATCGACGAGGAACTCGGCCTGGCATACCTCCCGGTCGAGATGCCAACAGGCGACTACTACGGCGGCCACCGCCCGGGGAACGGCCTGTTCGGCGAGAGCCTCGTCGCCGTTGACCTCCAGACCGGCAAACGCAAGTGGCACTACCAGCTGGTCCACCACGGGATCTGGGACATGGACATCCCCTGCGCGCCGATTCTCGCGGACATCACGATCAACGGCCGCGTCGTGAAAGCCGTCGCGCAACCGACGAAGCAGGGCGTGCTGTACGTGTTCGACCGCGTGACCGGCCAGCCGATCTGGCCCATCGAGGAACGTCCGGTGGCAAAGGGCGACGTGCCCGGCGAATGGTACGCGCCGACGCAGCCGTTCCCCACCAAGCCGCCGCCGTACGAACGTACCGGCGTGTCCGTCGACGATCTGATCGACTTCACACCCGAGCTTCGCGCCGAGGCGGTCGAGCTGGCGAAGAAGTACGCCATGGGCCCGATGTTCACGCCGCCCGTCGTCAGCAAGATCGAAGGCCCGCTCGGCCTGCTCACCAGGGCGCTCGCGGGTACGAACTGGAAGGGCGGCTCGTACGATCCCGAGACCCACCTGGCGTACGTCTACTCGACCGGCGCGATCGGCACGATGGGGCTCGTGCCCCCGCCGGCCGGGTTCTCCGACATGCGGTACATCTCCGGCAACGCCATCGCCGGCGCGCGCCTGACAGGAGGAAGTGGATCGTCGGCCGGCGGCGGGCGATCGGTGGCAGGCGCGGCGGCTGCTCCAGCCGCGGCAGCCGAAGACGTGGGTGGCGGCCTGAGCGTCAGAGGGCTTCCGCTGGGGAAGCCGCCTTACGGCCGGATCAGCGCGATCGATCTCGACAAGGGCGAGATCCGCTGGCAGATCGCCCACGGCGAGACGCCGGACAACGTGAAGGAGCACCCCGCCCTCAAGGGCCTCACCATCCCGCGCACGGGTCAGGGCGGCATGGCCGCGACGCTCGTCACGAAGACGCTGCTGATTTCCGGCGAGCCGCGGCCGACGACCACGTCCACGGGCCGGCGGGGCGCGATGCTGCGCGCGTACGACAAAGCGACGGGAAAAGACGTCGGTGCGGTCTACATGCCGGCGCCGGAGAGCGGTGCGCCGATGACCTACCTGCTGAACGGCAAGCAGTACATCGCGCTCGCCGTCAGCGGCGGCGCGTACTCGGGCGAGCTGCTCGCGTTCAAGCTCCCCGACTAGCGACGTATACTGAAGCGCTGTCACTGACGCATCCATGGGTCTATTGGTCTGGCTCGAATCGCTTCCGCTCTCGGTCTGGGTGCATGAGTCGCCCTCGGTGTGGGCTCAGCCCACCGTGCTGACCCTTCACACCATGGGAATGGGGGTGCTGGTCGGCGCGAGCTGGGTGCTCGACCTGCGCCTGCTCGGCATCAACCGGAACGTTCCGCTGTCCGCCTTCCGCTGGGTGTTCCCTGCCGTGACGGTCGGCCTGATCGTCAACCTCGTGACCGGCGTCCTGCTCTTCGCCGGGCGAGCGACCACCTGGGGGATATCGATCCCGTTCTTCATCAAGATGGGCTTCGTCATCGCCAGCGCGGCCACTTTGATGCCGCTCCGCTCGTACGTGCTTCACAGCGACCCGCAGCAGAGCGAGGTCAGCGGCAACGCCCGTCTCCTGGCGATCGCCTCGATCCTCACCTGGGCCGCTGCCATCACCGTGGGCCGTCTGCTCGCCTACCTGGTCCCATAGGCGCGCCATGCCTTCGATCACATCCTTCAACCTCGCGCATCTCCACCTGCTGCTGAACCATGTGCCGACGGTCGGCGCAGTCGTCGCCCTGGGACTTCTCATCGTCGCCTTTGTCCGACGCGACGAGCCGTTGAAGCTTGTGGGCCTGGAAGTGCTCTTTGCGATCGCGGTCCTGACACTTCCGGCCTACATGACTGGCGTCGCGGCTTTTCAGAAGCTGCGGGACCAGCCTGGAATCTCGGAGGCGACGATCCGCCTGCATCAGGACGTCGCGCTGTTTGGCTTCACCTGGATGGAGTTCGCCGGGTTCGTTGGCTGGGTTGCGCTATGGCAGGCGCGGCGTCGAGGGCGCGCCGCGACAGGCATGGTCGCCGTCGCGACGGCGCTGACGATTGTCGCGGTTGTGGTGATGGCTCAGGCGGCGAATCTCGGCGGCGACATCCGCCATCCGGAGATCCGGACTGGTCTTTCCGCCGCCGCTGCCGCGCCCGCTGTCGATCCGGAGCAGTTCACGGCGTCGAAAGTCAGCTTCGTCATGGTGAACAGCCCGTGGGTCTGGCCGGCCTCCGAGACCGTGCACTTCCTGGGTCTCTCCCTCACGTTCGGCGTGCTGCTCGCCGTGAACCTGCGGATACTCGGGGTGATGAAGCAGATCCCGTTTGCAGACGTGCACCGGCTCCTGCCGTGGGGCATGCTGGGCTTCGGCGCGAATCTCATCACCGGGATGCTGTTCTTCGTCGGGCAACCGAGGCAGTACATCGACAGCGCGCCGTTCTACTGGAAGGTCGTCTTCCTGATGATCGCTGGCGCGAACTTTCTGTATCTGACGGTGTTCAGAAAGGCCTGGGCCCCCCGCGACAATGCCCTTTACGGCGAGTGGGACGCGAGCCTCGCCGACAAGGCGATGGCCATCGTGTCCCTTTTCTCGTGGCTCGCCGTGCTCTATGGGGGCCGCATGCTTCCCTTCATCGGCCACGCCTTCTGACGCTGAGGAATAGTGGCGCTCAATGTCTGTGTCGTCGTCGTGGTTGCGCTGGTGATTGTCGGCGTGGTCGGGTACGTGCTCGATCGCAGCGCCTGACGGGCGATTTCCCCTCCGACGAACGCTTGCGGCGTTGAACCGCCTGTTGCTAGGATCGACCCGGAAGACAACGGAGCTGCAATCATGACGACACGAATCGCTCGACTGGTCGTATTGTGCGGATTCCTGGTGGCCGGCCTCGGGTGGCCCGCTGAGTGGCGTCCTGCAGGCCCATCATGCCGTGGCGGGTGTGTACGACCTGAACAAAGAGGTGGTCCTGGAGGGCCGGCTCAAGAAGTTGAACTTTACGAATCCGCACGCGAGCATCGAGCTCACGGTCCCGAACAAGGACGGCACGTTCACGGACTGGGTGCTGACCACCGCCTCCATCACGACGCTGACCCGGGAGGGAATCAACAAGACCTCCATGAAGCCTGGCGAGATCCTCAAGGTGACGATCCTTCCGGCGAGGAACGGGAACCCGGCGGGATTCATCAGGAATCTCCAGCTCGGCGACCGCGACATCAGGCTCTTCTTCGGCGACAGCCGCGACTGACGGAATACCCTCGGAGTTGGCCATGGTTGATCGACGATCTCTCGCGATAGGTGTGCTCGCTGTTCTCGTCGCCTGGGGGCCCTGGTGGCGACGACCAGCGTGACCGCCTGGGGCCAGGCGGCTCCGGCTCCAGGGGCTCCGGCTGCCGGCGCGCAGGGCCGAGGGGGTCCGGGCGGGCCGGGTCGCGGTGGGTTCGGCGGTCGCGGACCAGCGTTTACGCCCACCCCTGGAGCCAAAGACCTGAAATCGGTCCTCTACAACTGGACCTGGCACATGGGGATGCTGCGGAGCGGGAACGAGTCCGAGCTCGTCAAGACGCTCGAGTACCAGGCTGACGGCGGCACGATCCAGGTGAACGGTCAGCCCTGCGCGCTGAAGAAGTATCGCATCAGCGCCAATTACCAGATCCCGGGGTACCGGACGCAAATCGAGTGCACGCGCCCGAATGGCCAGATGTACAAGAACGTTGAAACGATGAGCGGAGAGTACGCCTGGGACGAAGACATTCCGGGCGCGGAAATCGTTCCCGGCAAGGGCAAGGCGACACCACGGCCCGACGCGTTCCAGGAGCGGCGGATCCGTCTGTGGGCCAGCCCTCACGGTGCGCCAAAGGCCGCCATCGCCGGCGCGGCCGGCCTGCCGCCGTCCGAGTCCTTCGGCCAGAACCCGGCCACCCTGCTCGATCGCCAGGCAGCAGCCGGCGCGAAGGCGACGACGACGCTGTCGTGGCAGGGGGATAAGGCCGTCGTGACGTATCCGATCCCGGGAGTCGCCGGGGCGACTGCGACGGCGACGCTCGACAGCGGCTTCCTGCCGGAGCGCGTCGTCGTGAAGAACGGGACGAACACGACGGAGTTCGTCTACGGCAACTTCGAGGACTGGAACAATCCCCTGTTCAAGATCGAGGCTCTGTACGCCGGCACCATCGTCGAGCGCCGGAACGGCACCGTCGTTCGCGACGTGAAGACGAAGGTGACCGAAATCGGCCAGGTGTACGTCGTCGTGCCGGTTCCGGACAGTGTGCAGAAGGCTGGTGGAAAGTGAGGATTGCGATGAAGGCGACCATGATGGCAATCGTTCTTGGCGTCATTCTCGGTGCCTGGGCCACGCCAGTGGCAGCGCAATTCGGCCCTCCCCCTCCGCCGGCGGATCCGAACGCGCCGGTGCCCAAGTTGGCCAACGGAAAGCCTGACCTGTCAGGCTCCTGGCAGGGGGTCGCGGGCGGTCAGCAGGGTTCCGGCGGCGATATGTTCCGGCGGTGCACTCCGTTCCAGTCGAAGAACTGCATGGAGTGGACCAATCAGAGCGAGGACTGGGTGTTCATGTCGGCAACCCGGCTCGATCAGCGTCAGCCGCTGTACAAGCCCGAGCACTGGGACAAGATGATCGAGCTCGACCAGTGGACGAACAAGTACGACCCGGTCATGACCTGCCTCCCGCTCGGAATTCCGAGGCAGGGACCGCCCGCGCGAATCTTCCAGACCGAGAACGACATCACGATGATCTACAGGGGCGGGGGCGACGGCGGCGGCGGGTACGCGGAGTTCCGCATGATCCCGCTCGACGGCAAGCCCCACGATCCCCAGCGGGCGGCCCAGTACACGTACATGGGGTACACCGTCGGCCGCTGGGAAGGCGACACGCTGGTCCTCGACTCCATCGGGTTCTCCGATGAGACCTGGCTGGGGCGCGGCGGCTTCTTCCACTCCGACAAGATGCGCGTCATCGAGAAGTTCACCCGGAAAGGCAACCAGATCCTCTACGAAGTGACGGTCGAGGACCCGGAGGTGCTCGTCAAGCCGTGGGTCATGCCTTCACGGACCTTGCGGCTCTCCAACGCCAATACGATCATCCCAGAGCGGGGAAGCTGCAGCCGGAGAGCGAACTGAAAGAGGTCAGCAGCCAGTTTCGGCACTAGCGTTAAGAAGTTAGAACTTAGAAGTAAGAAGTAAGAAGTAAGAAGTCAGAACTCATCAGATCTCAGTTCTACTTTCTCAGTTCTAACTTTCTCAGTTCTAACTTCTCAGTTCCGCTAAGTACCGACCAGCGTCACCGAGAGCTCGCGGCGCTGGCCGCCGTCGAACTCCACCAGAAACACGCGTTGCCATCGACCCAGACAGAGCGCGCCGCCGACGACGGACACGCACTCGGACGTTCGAAGCAGTGACGCGCAACAGTGCGCGTGGCCGTTCTTCCGCTCGTTGGGCGTGAGGTTGACCGTGCGGCGGCGGAAGTCATCGTGGGCGTAGCCGGCAGGCGTCGCTGCCACGCGCGCGAAAAAGGCCTCGAGGTCGGTGAGAAGCAGCGGCTCGTTTTCGTTGACGAGCAGCCCCGTCGTCGTATGACGCGTCTGCACCATCGTCAGTCCGTCCACGAGGCCCGCCTCGTGGACGGCGCGCGAGAGCAGCGCCGTGATGTCGACGAACTCGATCGGCCTCTGCGTGTCGACAGTGAGAGTTCGGTGCGCGACCACCGATGCGCTAACCGCGGCTGGCATGGCCCGGCTCCTTCGCAATGCCCGCGCTGAACACGTCGTCCCACGACACGCGGGCGGTCATCTGCATCATCGACGAAGAGCGTCACAATCGCGCCGACCGTGATCGCCAGGCCGGTAAAACCCTCGAAGAAGAACGCGTAGCTGAACAGGACCAGGAAGATCGCTTGAGCAACGCCTGCTTTGAGCAGGGCGTCGCGCATGCCGGTCACGACCCGGAGATAGCTCACGACCAGGGCGAGGCTGACAACGGCAGCGATGGCGAACGCCACATGCACCGACACGTGATCGACCAGGTACGCCAGAAGCAGGTGAAACGCGAAGAAGGCCGCGGCGATGAACCAGTAGTGCATCGGATGGAGCGAGGGTCCGGACGTGGCGCCGACCATCACCATGACCGCGAGGAAGAAGAGCAGGGAGACCGGCGCGAAGAACGTGACCCGGGCCGCGAAGGGCCCGGGATTGAGCTTCTCGGGCAATTCCATCCCGATGGCCTGGCCGGAAATCAGGTTGGCGAACGTCCACGTCAGGGTCCAGCCGTTCGCGGTCTCCGCTTTCACGCCTGGCGACACGGTTCCCGCGGGAAAGTTGATGTCGCGGAAGTTCGTGCGCAGCACGAGGTTGAAGTCGCGCACCTGCGCCACGCCGCTCGGAGCAAACGCGTACGTCCAGCTGCCAAGCCCGCGCGACTGGTACTGGACGTCAAGCGTGACGACTCCGCCTGCCGGCGCCTGCACGGCGGCGACCACTTCCTTCGACACGTCGTTGCCAAAGCTCGCCGGCCGGCCGTTGATGACGAAGGACGAAGTCGTCGAAGAGCGCATCCTGCGCCGGCAGCGGAAACCGGATGTGAAGCTCGCGCGGCTGGTTGTCGGGGTTCCGAAACGAATAGGCGCTCTTGAACGTCACCGCGTAGGTCGCGTACCAGAGCAGCCCCTTCTGGCGGTGTGCCAGATCGAGATCGGCTGAGGCACGCGTCGATTCGAGCGTTGCGGGGATGGAACGAAGCGCCGGCTTCTTGACTTCCCTGCGAACGATGCGGCCCTTTTCGTCTTTCGTTTCCACGATCTCGGTGTCCACGGCCGGGCGCAGAATCCACGCGTCCGGGGCGACCTGACGGTGCTGCGCCGCCCCAGAGCAATTGCACTTCGCGTCCGAGGCGCTCGTCGAACTGCCCCGTGCGCGCGAGAAGCGATGACCCAAGCACACTCCAGGCGACCGAAGCCCCGACGAAGATCACAGCGATAGCCACGAGTCGACGAATCGTCACGATGCCCTCCTTTGGTGTAGTGCAGGCCTTCAGGCCTGCAGACAGGCGGACCTAAAGGTCCGCACTACGTCACGAAGCAGCATGCGCGGCCGGGCGGCGGAAGTCGTCAGCGAAAGGTGAGCGTTTTGTGAGAAGTCTCTGAGGGCTGGCTATCTGCGCGTCAGGCCAAGGGTTAGCGCGAACCCGAAGGTCCCCCCTTCGAACGCGCCGAGGATGGTGCGGGTCATCGGGCCGAAGTCCGGCTCGCCGATCAGATGGCCGAGCGGCGCGAGCACGAGCTGAGCGTCGCGGGACGTGCGGGCGATCTCGTGCACGAGCCCACCGACCAGAAGACGGCCAGCCAGCGTGAGCGCGGCGGCAGCCACGGCACAGCAGCATCCGACAAACACCGCGGCTTTCAGACGCGCCCAGCCTGAGGGCGCGGCCAACCCGCCCCCTGGCGGTTGACGGGTTGCCAGCCCGTAGCCGGCACCGGCCGCCGCGCCGAGGACCAGGCCGTCGAGCGCTCCGCCCCCGTAAGACAGATGCACGCCAACAAGGCCCTCGAGCAGTGCCTGAAGCAGGAGGTGGGCGGACAGCGCGACGACCGCGCCCGCCGCGGCTCCGCACAGGGTGAGCGCCAGGCCGCGCCGCGACCGCGCCAGCACTTCGGCGGCCACGAGTCCGGAACCGATGCCGCCGGCGCCGACCGCGCCGGCCAGCGCACCGATGGCCGCCAGCGCCAGGGAGGACTGGAGCCGCGCCTGCGACGTCGACGCGAGGTACAGAGCGAAGCCACCGCAGATGCCAGCCCCGGCTCCTCCTATCGCTCCCGCCAGGGCGGCGCCGGCCCATCGCCGCGCGATATGCGCTCGTACGGAGGAGATTCGGAGCCGGATCAGCGCGAACACCGCGCCGGCCGCCTCGGCGTCGGAGACGAGCGGCACGTCGCCGGCGCCGGGGACGTTCCAGCGCGCGTCGCGCATCAGGGCGACGGCTGAGGCATGCCCCGGCCTCGACGTAATGCGCGCCATCGCCTCGGCCGTGCCAATCACGTGTAACCGTTCAGCAAGGTCGCGAGCGTCATCGACTTCTCCGATCGCGGCCGTGGCGACGAAGCGTTCGACCATCGAGTCGACGGTTTCAGGAGACTCCGGAGGAGCCAGGTGCGCGGTCGAGGAGTCTCGATCGCGTGACCAACGGGCTCTTCGTCGAGTTCCTCTGCAACCTCCGCCCCCAGGAACTGGTAGCCGTGGCGCGCCACGGTTCGGATGAAGCGAGGCTCTCTTGAATCGTCACCGAGCGCGCGACGGAGCGTTCGCACCGCCTGCGAGAGCGCGCCGTCCGACACGACGACGTCGCTCCAGACCTCGGCAAAGATGGCCTGCTTCGACACGGCATCACGCCGGCAGCGGATCAGCAGGTGCAGAAGATCGAAGTACCTGGGGATCAGCGCGACGGGCGTCCCGTTGCGAAGCAGCAGCCGCTGGCGCGGCGAAAGGACGAACTCGGCAAATCGAAAGCGGACGGGAGGGTTCAACAGTCGAAGAGTCTATCGTGGCTCACGCCGGCGGGCCTGCGTCTCCGGGTCTCGCGAGCGATAAGTTCAACAGATACATGGTTTTGCATTAACCTTGCGTGCCCGGGAGTCCCCGTTTACACTCTCGAATGGACAGGTGTGCGGGACTTGATGCGAAGCGTCGCCAACAGAGCCATCACGACGGGATCAGTCCTGCTCTGCCTCGTCGTGGCCGGCAATTTCGTGTCGGAGGGGCAAGCACAACAGGCCCCTGCTGCTGCGCCGGCGCCTCTCAACTCAAAGGCGGCGCTCATCGATCAGGTACTGTCTGGGCTGCCATAGCGACAGGCTCAAGTCGGGCGGCCTGGCGTTGTCGGCATTGAATCTGGACGCCCCTGGTGAGACTGCCCAGAGCGCCGAGGTTGCCGAGAAGGTGATCCGCAAGCTGCGCGGTGGTCTGATGCCGCCGGCCGGCGCCCGGCGCCCGGATCCTCGGTCGACGGCCGACTTCGTCTCGTGGCTCGAGAACGAAATCGACACCCGGGCGGATCCGCATCCCGGGCGTGTGACACTGCGTCGCCTCAACCGCCGGGAGTACGGGTACGCCATCCGCGACCTGCTCGGGCTCCACATCGACGCGACGGCATGGCTGCCCGACGACAACATCAAGGGCAACTTCGACAACAACGCCGCCGCCCTGCAGGTGTCGCCCAATTTCATCGACCAGTACGTGTACGCCGCGCGCGCCGTCGCGCTCGAGGCGATCGGCAACCCCAAGGCGCCCGCCGAGACGATCACCTACGGCGATGCCGCCAACATGGTGATCTCTCTGCCGCCGTCCGGCGAACCGGGCACCGGGAGGCAGCAGCATCATCTGGAAGGGATGCCGTTCGGCACGCGGGGCGGCTTCAGCGTCGAACACAATTTCCCCGCAGACGGCGAATACGAGCTCACGATCGGCGACATGGCGCTCGCGCGCGAAGTGCCGCGGATGGAATTCGAAAACACGGTGATCGCCCTGCTCGACGGCAGGGAGTTCTATCGCACGAACATCGGCGGCGACGCCGACCATAAGGCGATCGATCAGCGCCTCGATCCGGCGGTCGAGGAAATCAACGGGCGGTTGCGGAAGATCCGCTTCCGGGCCACGCAAGGTCAGCACAAGCTGGCGATCACCTTTCTGCATCGCAGCTTCGCCGAAAGCGACGAGCGTGTTCGCACCATCGCGCTGGAGGGCGGTCAGGAGCGGATCCAGGCCGCGCATGCTTTGCAGATCCGGGGGCCGCTCGCGGTCACCGGCATGAGCGCGTCGGCCAGCCGGTCGAAGATTTTCGCGTGTCTCCCGAAGACGTCACGAGACGAGCTGCCATGCGCGAACAGGATCGTCGAGAGTCTCGCGCGGCGCGCCTTCCGGCGCCCGGTGACCGCTGAAGATCTCACGCCGCTGATGGCGTTCTACAAGTCGGGATCCGCGAACGCAGGCTTCGAAGGCGGCGTGCGCGACGCCCTCAGCGGGATCCTGGCGAGCCCGCATTTCCTCTATCGCGCGGAATCCGGAGTCGGGACGGGCGCGACGCGCACGCTGAGCGATCTGGAGCTGGCATCGCGTCTGTCCTTCTTCCTGTGGAGCAGCCTGCCGGACGAGGAACTGCTGAAGCTCGCCACCGAATCGCGCCTGAGCAAACCAGACGTGCTGGCCGGACAGGTGAGCCGGATGCTTGCCGACCCGCGCGCGAAGTCTCTGAGTGACGATTTCGCGTTCCAGTGGCTCCATCTGTCCAGGCTGGACGAAATCACCCCGGACCGAACCCAGTTTCCCCAGGCCAGCCGCCTGCTGGATCCGCGCGGGATGTTCAAGGAAGAACTGCGCTTATTCATCGACAGCGTCCTGCGCAGCGATCGCAGCGTGTTCGAGCTGCTGACGGCGGATTACACGTACCTCAATGAGCGGCTGGCGATGCACTACGGCATCGAGACGGTCAAGGGCAGCCACTTCCGTCGCGTGACGCTCGACAACCCGGCACGCCACGGCCTGCTGGGCAAGGGCGCGATCCTGATGCTGACCGCGTATCCCAATCGCACGTCGCCCGTGCTGCGCGGCGCCTGGATCCTCGATCGGCTTCTCGGCGCGCCGCCGCCCGAACCGCCTCTCAACGTCCCGACGCTGCCGGAAAACAAGCGCGGTCAGCCGGCGCGCACGCTGCGGGCGAGGCTCGAGCAGCACCGCGCGAACCCGACGTGCGCCGCGTGTCACGGCGCGATGGACCCGCTCGGACTCGCGCTGGAGAATTTCAGTGCGGTCGGTCAGTTCCGGGCCAATGACCCCGACACGCTGACGCCAATCGATTCCACCGGCCGGCTGACGGACGGTACGACGATCAATGGACCCGACGATCTGCGCCGCGCGCTCGTCGCTCGCCCCGATCATCAGTTCGTTCAGACGCTCACGGAAAACCTGTTGACCTACGCGCTGGGCCGAAGCCTCGACTACCACGACATGCCCGCGGTCCGCCGCATCGTCCGCCAGGCGGCGGCCGACGATTACCGCTTCAAATCCATCGTCCTCGGCGTCGTTTCAAGCGATGCATTCCGCAAGAGAGAAGGATCTTAGTGATGTTCCTGACGCGAAAACATCTGTCACGGCGCGAGGTCCTCAAGGGGGCCGGCGCGACCATCGCGCTCCCGCTGCTGGATGCGATGATCCCGGCACGGACAGCGCTGGCGCAAACGGTCGCCGCCGCCAGCCCGCGGCTGGGATTCGTGTACTTTCCCCACGGCGCGCTGCAGGACGAATGGCAGCCGACGAAGGTCGGCCGCGATTTCGACTTCCCCTTCATCCTCAAGCCGCTGGAACCGATGCGCGAGCACGTCACCGTCGTCAGCGGCCTGCGCAACAAGGGCGGGGAAAGCTCCAGCCCGCACGGCATCATCGAAGAGACGTGGCTGAACTGCGTCAGCCCGCGTAAGCGCGATCCCAAGACCGGCATCGGCATCACGGCCGACCAGATCGCCGCGAAGTATCTCGGTAAGGAGACCTCGCTCCCCTCGCTGGAACTCTGCGCCGAGCCGGGCGGCATGATCTCCTTCCGAACGCCCAATCAGCCGCTGCCGATGGAAAGCAATCCGCGGAAGGTGTTCTTCGGCATGTTCGGCCAGGGCGATACGAACGAAGAGCGCCGCGACATCCTGAAGACAACGGACAGCCTGCTCGATTACGTGAAGGAATCGACGGCGAGCCTGAATAGGAAACTTGACGCGGCTGACCGGACGAGGGTCAGCGATTACCTGGATTCGGTGCGCGAGATCGAGCTCCGCGTGCAGAGGCTCGAGCAGAACGCCCAGTCGGTCGATCTCCCAGGCGCGCCGCTCGGGCCGCCGGAAGATTTCGGCGAGCTCGTCGGCGTGCAGTTCGAAATGTTCGCCCTCGCCTGGCAGACGAATCGGACCCGCGTGGTGACGATGAAGATGGTCGAGGAAGCCAGCATGCGGACCTACCCGAATCTGGACGTCCATGAGGCGTTTCACCCGACTTCACACTGGGGTGGATTTCCGGACCGCGTGGCCAACCTGAGAAAGATCCAGAACTACCACACGGCGGTGTTCGCGAAGTTCGTGCAGCGCCTCAAGGACATGAAAGAAGGCGACGGATCGGTGCTCGATCACTCGATCATTCTCTTCGGCAGCAACATGGCCAACAGCGACGCGCACAACAACGACCCGTTGCCGCAGGCGCTGATCGGCCGTGGCGGCGGCATCAAAGGCAACCAGCACCTGCACTACAAGCAGGACACCCCGCACGCGAACATCCTGGTGACGATGCTGGACCGCGCGGGCGTGCCGGCCAGCGAGCTCGAGAAGTTCGCCGACACCACCGGAGCGTTCTCGGAAGTATGAGAGCGGGCCTGCACTACATTCTGCCGTTACTGTTGGCCGGCGCCACGCTCAGCGCACAAAAACAGGACGTCAACCGCCGCGCTGTCGATGGCAGCACGCCGCTGCAGTGGGCGGTTTACAAGGGCGACCTTGCCGAAGCCAGGCGTCTCCTGCGTGCCGGCGCCGACGCGTCGCTCGCCAACAACTACGGCGCGACGCCGATGAGCCTCGCCGCCGAAGTCGGCAACACCGACATGCTGAAGCTGCTCGTCGAAGTCGGGGCGAATGCCGACTCGCCCAATCCCGATGGACAGACCGCGCTCATGGCCGTGGCGAGAACGGGCAATATCACCGCTGCCCAGCTGCTGCTGGACCACCACGCAACCGTCGATGCGCGTGAAAAATGGGGTGGACAGACCGCGCTGATGTGGGCGTCCGCGCGCCGGCATCCTGAGATGATGCAGCTGCTGATCGCCAGGGGCGCCGACGTCAATGCGCGTTCCATCGATCGCGACTACCAGCGCCATGTGACGGCCGAGGGGCGGCCCAAGAGCCTGGACAGCGGTGGGTTGACGCCGCTGCTGTATGCCGCACGTGAGAACTGCACGGCGTGCGTGGACGTGTTGCTCAAGAACAAGGCGGATATCGACCTGCCGGATCCTGATGGCGTCTCGCCGCTCCTCGTGGCGATCATGAACGGCAACTGGGACCTGGCACAGCAACTGATTGTCGCCGGCGCCGACGTCAATCAGTGGGACATTTACGGCGAAGCGCCGCTGTTCACGGCGGTCGACCTGCGCAACCGGATTGACGGCGGACGGGCATCCATCGATCCCATGAACGCGACCAAGGGTCTGGCGATCGTCAACCTGCTGATCGAGCACGGCGCCGATCCGAACATGCAGCTGCTCTTCAAGCCGGCGAACGTGCGGGGGGCGGGCGCCACCTACACACGCGGGACCACGCCGCTCATCCGCGCCGCCAACAACGGCGACCTCGAGGCCGTCAAGGTCCTGCTGGCCCATGGCGCCGACGCCACAATCTACATGGCGGATCGACAGACGCCGATCCACGCCGCGATCACGGGCCGCGCCTCAGAGCCACAGGCAGTGGAGTTGATTCGCGTTCTGCAGACAGCCGGGACGGACGTCAACGTCATCGCCCTGGTCAACCACCCGGAGGAGATTCGTGGCGGCACCGCGCTGCACTACGCCGTCCGCAAGCGCTACAAAGAGGTGATCAGGCTCCTCGCGTCATACTCCATTGACATGAACGCCGTGGACCAGGACGGCCTCACCGCGCTGGACTACACGCAGTCCCGGGGCTTCATGCCGTTCATGGCGTTGCAGACCCCCGTGTTCAAGGAGGAGGCGGCGCTGCTCCGCGAGTTGGGCGCGACCAGACTGCTTGATCGAAGCGCCGTGTGGCCGGTTCTTGGCCCGCCACAGGGCATCTGGGAAGACATCTGGCCTCTTGGCGAATCGCGAGTTCATGAGCCCGTCTACAAGCGCAAGACCGACTGAACGTCGCTTCTCGCGGCGACGCTTTCTGCACGTTGGCGCGGCCGCGTTCGGCAGCGCGCTGCTGCCCACCTACGCCCTGGGCGGCGGCGGAGGCCAGGGCGGGCCAATCTCGACCACCGATCTCGGCGGCGCGACGCTACTCCAGGGTGCCGGGTGCAACGTGATCGCGATGCCTGGCCCCGACGGCGCCTTGATGATCGATGGCGGCCTCGCGGCCAATGCCGATGCCCTGCTGGCGGCCGTGAAGAGCGCGACGGGCGCCACTCGCATCAACACGCTGATCAACACGCACTGGCATCCCGAGCAGACCGGCGCCAACGAAGCCGTCGGTCGCGCTGGAGGCGTCATCTTCGCGCACGAGAAGACGAAGACCTACCTGTCCAGCGCGGTCTACTCCGTGACGTTCACAGGCCGCCGGCCCCCTCTGCCCCAGGCCGCGCGACCCACTCGGACCACCCGCGGCGACGGCTCCTTCGAGTTCGCCGGCCAGACGATCGACTACGGCTACATGCCGGCGGCTCACACGGACTCGGATGTGTTTGTTCACGTTCCCAGGATGAATCTGCTGGTCGTGGGCGGCGTCGTCTCCGCGGAGGCATGGCCGCTCCTCGACTACCGGAACGGCGCCTGGCTGGGCGGCCGCGTCCGCGCGCTCGAGCGGCTCGCGGATCTCGTCAAGCCCGACACTCGCGTGGTGCCCGCGACTGGCCGCGTGATGACCGGCAGCGAGATCCTGCGTCACCGCGACATCTATCAGAAGCTGTTTACCACCATGATTGGCTACCTGAACATGGGCATGGGTCCTGAGGACGCCGTGCTGCGAAACCCGCTCAAGGAACACCAGGCCGACTTCGGCGACCCGTCCGCCTTCACGTACGGCGCTCTCAGAAGCATGATGATCGCGTACGTGCCGGATTGAGGTTCGTTTGAGTCAGGGAACATTCATCATGAAATCGTTCGCACATCTCCTCCTCGCGTTCTTCGCGTGCGGTCTGACAGCGACGACGTCCGCGGCGGCCGACCTGCTGCTCGCCATCAACAAGGGCGACAACACGCTGGCGATCGTCGACGCCGCAACACTGAAAGTGCTGGGCACGGCGGCCACCGGTCCCGATCCGCACGAGGTGGTGGCCTCGTCTGACGGAAAGCTGGCGTACATCACGAACTACAACGCCGGCAACGGCTTCGCGAACAGCATTTCCGTGGTCGATCTCGTGACCAGGAAGGCGCTGCCCCCCATCGATCTCGGTGCGCTCGGCAGGCCTCATGGAATCACGATCGCCGGGGGGAAGATCTACTTCACGGCAGAGGGTGCGAAGGTCGTCGGTCGATACGATCCCGCAACTCGAAAAGTCGACTGGGTGATCGGGACGGGCCAGGACCGCACGCACATGGTCATCGTGTCCGGCGATCAAAAGCGCCTGTTCACGACGAATGTCGCGTCCGCGACCATCTGCATTCTCGAGCAGATCACGGTGGCGAGGCGCGGCGGTCCTCCTCCTGGGACTCCGCAGCCTGGTGTGGCCGGCCGGGGGCCGACCGGTCGCGGCTCGAACGGTCTGCCACCGCCGACCACCGATTGGAACGTCACCGTTGTTCCCGTTGGCACCGGTGCCGAAGGATTTGATCTGTCTCCGAACGGCAGGGAGCTGTGGGTGGCCAACGCTCAGGCTGGCAGCGTCTCGATTGTCGATGTCGCTGCGAAGAAGGGGGCGGAGACGCTGATGGTGGCGTTCCGGAGTGCCAACCGGCTGAAGTTCACGCCGGACGGGAAGTACGCCCTCATCTCCGATCTCGGTGGCACCGACGTGATCGTGATGGACGTGGCGACCCGCAAGGAAATCAAGCGGATCGATGTTGGCGGCGGCGCGGCCGGCATCCAGATGTCGCCGGACGGAGCGCGCGCGTTTGTGGCGGTTGGCTCTCAGAACGGCGTCGCGATCGTCGATCTGAAGACACTTCAGGTCAGCGGCCGGATCTCGACCGGTCCGGGCCCCGATGGCCTCGCCTGGGTTACGGGGATTTAGTCCGAATTCGGCGCGCCTACTTATCCAGGTGCGCCCGGTCCTTCTCGTTCTCGTTGCAGACCGACTCCAGGATGTCGGTGTCCGGCTGGAGCAGCTCGGTGACCTTGATGGTGAAAGGCGTCGTGTACATCCTGGGATCGTCGACGGTCACGCTCAGGTCCATGTGGCCGAAATCACGCCGGTAGAACCGCTCCTGAATGCGCAGCGACTCGCTGTGGGGATGGCCGCCGGAGTCCAGCCAGGTTTCGGCGTTGAATCCCGCCGCGTCGACGATCAGCGTATCGCCGTCCCATCGGCCGACTGAGTAGCCGCCCCACGTGGGCTGCGGATCGACCGGCAGCGGGCGGCCGTCCGTGTAGATCTGCCGGTGCGTGTTGTCCACCTCGTACAGCACCGCGATGACGCCGGGCGTCTGAAAGATCTTGAACGGCGCGTAGCTGTTGATGTCGGTGCGCGGCAACCCCTGAGGCAGGCAGCGGGCGGACGAACTGTTGGCTTTTCTCACGGCGTTCTGGCGGAACAGCTCCGCCGCGGCGGGACGCATGGGATTCTTGTCCGGCGGGAAGTCCACCAGGATGTCGAGGAAGTACTTGGAAAACGAGCTCGGGTCGTCGCCGGGCACGCTGAACGCCTTCACGCCGGGACCGAACAGGCGCTCGTTCTGCTCGGGAGAATCGTATGCGGTCCGCCACACGCCCGACAGGTCGGGCTTGCCGTTGGCCGCACGCGGCGTCTTCGCGGACAGATTCGGCTTGCCGTCAGCGCCACGCGGCGTCCCCGGCGTCGGATAGGTCAACCACTGGCCGGGCGCGAACAACAGCGCGCCGGCAAAGAGGAACCCGAGCCGTCTCGTCACGTCGCTCCCCTTCACCTGACAATCACTTCGCCGCGGGAGCGGGCGGGGCAATCGTGGCCGGATCCCAGTGCTCGTCGGCCTTGCCGTTCACGAACCGCCAGGTATCGAACCAGCTCGTGTAGTACTCCTTGCCGGGCGTCCGCGGATCCGGAAACTTGCGCGGCGTGAGCACCGTGACGTAGTCGTCGTCCGCCATGACCGCGACGACTTCCGTGGTCAGTTTGGTGCACGTGTCGAGGCGCTTGACCTTCAGGACTTTTGTAAAGAAGGTGATGACACCATCGAGGCCGGACGCCGCGTTCGGGTTGTGCTGATGGTAGGCCTGGGTCAGCCACTCGCCGGCGCGATCCCACTGTCCGCACTGCAGCAGCTCGCGCATGATGTGCAGCGCCGCCTGCTTGTTCTTGTTGAGCGCCGGAACCGGATCCTTGAACAAGGTCTCGGGATCCTTCACGCCGACCACCGGCTCCTGGGCACGAAGCGCGGGGGCGCCCGGCAGGACCGTCACGAGCACAGCGGCCAGCACAAACGTTCGCATTGTCATGTGATACCTCAGCATGGTGAGAGATTCTAACCTAGGGCAGCAGCAAGGGCGGCACTCGCCCCGACACCGGGTTCTTGTAATGAAACGGCAGGGCCTTCGGCGCGGTGGAAGGCGTCTTGACGCGGACCCAGCCGCCGCGTGACGGCGCGGTCCAGATACCGTCAAGGTGCACGCCCGACAGCTTCCACGTGCCGCCCTCGTCCACGGACGTGTTCTCGTAGACCCCCGACGTCCAGGATCCCTCGCCTCCGGCCGGACCGCCCAGCTGAAACAGCCGCGCACGAATCTTCGCGCTTCGCGCGTCCGCCGACACGTGGATGACCGGCTGCACGACCTGGTGGAGCGTGAGGAAGTTCGGCGATGACCTGGCGTCGATGTCGTAGCCGTAGGCCGAGGCGAGGTTCTCGGAGGCGTGGTAGGCCCTGCTGCGCTCCACCGATCGTTCCGTCGCCGCGAGGAGCGCGGCGAGCGCGGCGGCGGTCTTCACGGCAGCAGGCCTGTCCGCCGTAGCCTTGTCCGCCTTCGCGCCCGGCGCGGAGGCAGCCTTCGTCCCATCGGGGTACTGCGGAGGGACGCCCGTCACCGGGTGATCGAAGTGGAACGGCGCGATGTGAAAGCGGGGATAGATCTCGTACGTCTCTGACGGCGGCCGGTCGGGCGGGAACTCGCGGCTCGGCCCTGGCGCGGGCTGCGCGTCTTTCGCCCACCCCTTCTCGGCATCCACGATGAAGCGCGGGTAGACGTGCATCGCCTTGAACTTCCAGACACCACCCTGCTTGACGAACTCGTTCTCGTAGATCGACTGGCTCCACAGGGCGCGCCCCCCGGTCGTGCCTGCCTCGCCGCCGCCAGGCGCAGGCCGGCCGGTCATGCCGATCTCGGTACCGCGGGCGCGAGCGGTACCACCGTCGGGCAGCACGGTCACGATGGTCTGCAGGTGGATGTGGTCGTTGACCTCGCCTTCGGCGAGCCCCGCCGGGCCTGCCCCGAGCGAAGTCGAGGGGCCGAACGCGTTCAGTCCGCGGCGGATGCTGGTCCGCCCAGCGTAGACGCCAGTGAGCCCCAGCTCCATCGTGGCGTCCACGGCGAACAGATCCGCGACGTCGTCCCACATCTTCCGATCGACGTAGTAGCCGTACGCGTGCTGAAGATTCGTCACTTCGATCTCGTCGCTCAGCCGCTGGGCACGCGCGGTGAGATCCGCCATGCGCGTCGCCAGCGTGGCGAGCGTCTGTGGAGGAGCGGGCGCGGGTTCCGGCACCTGGAGAATCGGTCTGCCGACGCGCGACGCGTCGAAATGGAATGGCGCCGGCTCGTTCGTGGCCTTCCAGCCGGGATCCTCGTACCGGCCCGAGTCCTGCGGCAGGTAGCGGACCTCCTTGAACTTCCAGACGCCGTTCTCGCGCACGTACTGGTTCTCGTAGACGCCGCCTGCCCAGGAGGCGGACGCCCCGTACCCGCCGAGCATCGCCATGATGTGCCAGCGGCCCTTGCCTGACTGGCCGTCGTCGGCGAGGGTCACGACCGGCTGCATGGAGATGTGGGGGTAGATGCGTCCGTCCTTGAGGCCGAGTTGCCCGCCTCCGACGTCCTTGAGGAAAAGCGCGCGAATCCCCTCGCGATCGAGCGAGCCCTGCGCGTAGTGACCGACGCCGCTGTCCGCGAAGAGGTCCGCGAAGTCGTGCCACAGACCCAGCTCCGCGTAATGGCCGTAGGCGTGCTGGAGGCGCTTGATCGCCGAAATGGCTTCGACGCGCTCGGTGAGCGCCTCGAGGCGAGCGACGCGTTTCTCGAGCGCGGACAGGCCTGCATCGGCGCCTCGGGCGCCTGCGCTCGCGATACACGCGGCTGCGAGGGTCAGTACCGCGAAGGGGCGGGCGCTTGTCACCGCGGCGGCCGTGCGGACGAGGTCGTCGGTTTCTGCTGCGTTGCGGATGGCTCGATCCGCAGGACGCCTCCGTTCTCGTGATCGACCAGCACGTAGAGGAGCTCGTCGGGGCCTTGCCGGACGTCGCGGATACGCATCCGCAGCGGCACCAACAGCGCCTCGCGGCGGAGCTCTTCCAGTCTCTCGTTGACGAGCACGCGCTCGAGGTGGCCTGTTCCGGGGATCTCGCCGGTCCGTTGTCCGCCGACGAAGATGTCGCCCTTCCATTTCGCGAGCTTGTTGCCGGTGTAGAAGGCCATACCCGAGAGGGAAATAGACGGCGTCCAGTACACGACCGGCGATTCCATCCCTTCCTTCGAGAACACCGGTGACTGCCAGGGGCCCGGATAGGTGCGTCCAAGGCTCACGATCGGCCAGCCGTAGTTGGCGCCGGGCTTCAGCAGATTGATTTCGTCGCCGCCGTTCGGACCCATTTCGCTCTGCCACATCGCGCCGGTCACTGGATGGGCGGCGAGCCCGAGTGCGTTGCGGTGGCCCAGCGTATAGATCTCCGATTTATGTCCGGCGCGGCCGACGAACGGATTGTCTGCCGGGACCGTGCCGTCGTCGTTCAAGCGCAGCACTTTGCCCGAATAGCTGTTCGGATCCTGCGAGCTGCTGCCGTTCCCGCTGCTCGGCGTCGTCATATAGAGTTTGCCGTCGCGCCCCCACGCGATCCGCGACGGCCCGCTGACGCCCGCGCCGCAGCTGAAGATGTCCGCGAGCTCCGTGATCGCGGCGCCGTCGAAGCGGCCGCGAGCCACGGTCAGCGCCGCCTGCCGCTCGGCGCCGACGGGCTTCAGGTACGTGAAGTAAATGAAGCGGTTGGCCGCAAACTGCGGATGGAGCAGCACGTCCAGCAGCCCCGATCGGCCCTGAACGCGGACCGTGGGAACGCCTGGGATGGGATTTGGATCGAGGACGCCGTCGCGGACGATGCGAAGGCGCCCTTCTTTCTCGGTCACCAGCATCGTCACGCCACTAGTTCCCGGCGAAGTCGGCAGGAACGCCACACTCCACGGATTGACCAGGCCGCGCGCGACCGGGACGACGCGGATTCGCATCACCTCGGCGGTGTCGAATTCAATCGGTTCGGCCGGAATCGGTTGCGGCTCGAATCCAGCCGGCGCGATTGGCGTTCCGTTCTCGAACGGAACGGTCTGTTGTGCCGTGCCGCGCAGCGCGAGCGCGAGGCATGCGCAGGCCACGCCCAGCCCGACGATCGATGCGCGCCAGCGGCGCCGTGGAATCATCGCGGCTCCGACGTGTTCTTCGGCGGCCACTCCGGCCACACGTTGCCGCGTGTCGCGTCGATCGGAATCGGCCCCTGCAGCGAGAAGCCCGGGATGCGTCCGGCTGGCGGAGGCGGCGGGGGCGGCTGATGATCCGCAGCCGTCGTGCAGCGCAGCTCGTTCCAGCCGACATGACAGGTGAAATGCTTGTAGAACGTCGGCAGGTCGCCGTCAGCCCAGTCCTCGTGAAGAATGTTGAACTTGAGCGTGTCGCCTTCGATCCTGAAATCGTCGAGCGCCGCCATCGTGTACGGGTTGTCACACGTGCCGCACACCATGCCCCGGAGCTTGTCTCCGACCTTCCTGATGATGAAGTACTGCTTGGGCGAGCCCACACCGAATCCGAGCCACACGCCGACGACATCTTTCTCAGTCAGCGTGGATTTCCACGGACCCGGTTGAATATAGGGAAGCCCGTCCGCGCCGTCCGGATTTCGACGGGCAGGGTTGCCCGGCACTGATGGACGATCCTTCGGCAGCACGGACACGAGGACAGGAATTGGATCGGGCCCATGCGGATCCTTGATGAGCACGCGCTCGAAGCGGCCGCCGCCGGGCGCGCCGCTCGTGCCGGTCACGGTCAGGCGGCCCCGGCTGAACTTGGCGAGCGCCTTGTCCTTGTACGCCGTGCTGCCATCCGCCTTCACATGGGTGACCTCGAACCGGATGCCGTCGGGTCCGAATGTTCCGTCGACGAACGCCAGCGTCGTCGCATCGGCGCAGTACGTGCAGTAGATGCCTCGCACCGCCTCGCCGCGAATCGAGAACTCGTAGGTGTGGGCCTCGCCACCGTCGGTTCGCCATCCCCCGCGATAGTCGTCAGCGTTCTGACCCGCCGCCGCGCTCGCGAACGTGAGCACGGCGACAAGCATCACCAGCTGTTTCATGCGCGGCTCCTCACGTGACGACACATTCGATCGGGTAGTGTATCCGAAGGCTGCCAGACGGCTATCGAATCTCGCAGGTACCAGGCCAACCCTGCACGCAGGCGCGCGCGTAGAGCTGCGCGGGCTCCAGGTCCTGGAATGGGCCCTTGCTGCCGCGCAAGATAAACCGGTAGTCGGCAACCGTCGGCGCGTCGCGGCGGAACATGTCGCCCGGCGTGATGGCAGACGTGTTGCCGCAGCCAGCGGCGAACCCCAGCGCGCACGCGCGCTCGAACTCCATCACCGCCCGGCGGCGATTGTCGTAATGCTGGGCCAACAGAATGCCGAGCTCGTTACACGCCCACCCGGACCCGTCCTCGCAGTAGGTGTCCTCCAGAAAGTACAGATCCTCACAGGCGCTGCGCGCGTTGGCCGCGCACGCCTTCTGCCAGAACGGCAGCCATTGCCCTGGATGCCTGTCACCCAAGTACCCGGACGCGCTCATGGCGACGAAGGCAACCGCCCACACGCTCATGTAAGCGAGGTGACGCCGGCGCGGGACCAGCGCCCGCCCCCCTTCTCCAAGGCTACGGAGGGCAGGCGCCAGCCGATCGAGCAACTTCGCGGACAGATTGAGCAGCGGCACCTGCAGCAGCTTGTCGTAGAACCCGGGCATCCCCGCGCCGATCAGCACGCCGTACAGCAGGCAGGTGGTCAGCCCGTAGAGCACGCCGTACACGATGCGCCCCAGGTCGGTGCGCGGCGACGTGGCCGGATCGGTAAACAGCAGGTGCATACCAAGGAACACGGCGATGGGCACATGCGAATCGGAAAAGAAGTAGGCGCCGGTCGCGGCGTAGTAGATCGCGCTGAAGACGTACGTCGTCACCACGGCCGACATGGTCATCGACGTGACGCCGAACAGATACTGCCCCGGCATCGCGAAGAGAAAGATCGCGAGGTACATCTGCGGCGGGTAGAACTGGGTCTGCGCGACGTCGACGCCCCAGGTCGTCTGGCTCGCGTTCGTAATCAGCAGGAGCGCCGACGCCGCGGCCAGCGGGAATGCCGAGGGATTGAAGATGTGCGTGTTCACGCCGTCGCGCGTCCAGCGCAGGAACTCCTTGGCGAGAAAGCCGAGCGCGATCATCGCGAACTGCAGGTAGAACCAATCGTCCTTGAACCACAAGAACAGGTTGATGCTGAAAATGATCGGGAACGGCCCGAAACCGAGGACGAACTTGCGCCGGTGCGTCCACGACAGCAGGCTGTCGAAGCCGTAGGCAAATAGAAGCTGCGCGGCAATGAGCGGCCAGGCGTGATAGACCTCGCGCCAGTAGTAGCCCCAATACAGGATGACTGCGCCCTGCTGGCAGGCCTGCAGGTAGTGCTGGCGGCGCGGCACGATCTCGAGCGCCACTTTCTGCCCACGACGCAGAACACCGAACAGCAGCCCGCTCCACGCGAGCAGGAACAGGGCGGCCGAGACGAGGGAGGCGCGCACCGTGGGACGCTGCTGCAGCAGGGAGAGTGAGCTGAGGACGAGCAAGCCGGCGACGAAGCAGGTGTTGAGGACAAAGGCGCCACCGGCCGAGAGTCGGCCGTCCGCCTTCGCCTTGGTGGGGGCGGGCCTTCGCGCAGACGTGGCCGCTCCTCGGGACTTTTTCAAGAAAGTTCAAAGTAGAAAGTACAAAGTTCAAACTTTGAACTTTGAACTTTCTTCTAGTGTCGAATTTGAGAGCTGACGGTGCCTTCCTCGTAGACCTCGCAGTTGCCGCGCTCCCGAACCAGCCCCGCCTCGGGATTCGGCATGAGC
Source organism: uncultured Acidobacteriota bacterium (assembly GCA_963821285.1). Classification (GTDB taxonomy): domain Bacteria; phylum Acidobacteriota; class Vicinamibacteria; order Vicinamibacterales; family CAVVIG01; genus CAVQJU01. The sequence continues at coordinate 222,682 of CAWGDD010000006.1, read as the reverse complement.
GTCATGACGCGCGGCGTCATGACCCACGGCTCGGCGAGCACTTCCGGGTCCTCGACGGTGACTTCGTACTTGATCTGATTGCCCTGTCGCGTGAACTTCTCGACCAGGTGCATGTTATCGGAGTGGAAGAACCCGCCACGCGCGAGCCATGTCGTGTCGACGAACGAGATCGAGTCGAGCACCAGCGTGTCGCCCTCCCAGTTTCCGACGGTATACCCGTAATACGTCGTCTCGATCGCTCTCTTCGCGTCGTGCTTGCGGCCGTCGGTCGGGATCACCCGATACTCCCCGTATCCGCCACCGCCGTCGACGCCTGCACCATAGATGAAGATCACGTCCTTGTCCGACTGGACGATACGCCGCGGCGCGCCGTGCCGCGGAAGCCCGAGCGGCTGGCACGTCATCACCGGATCTTCCTTGTTCGTCCACATGTCGAGGTTCTGGACCTTGTCCCAGTGCTCAGGCTTGTACACCGGACGATTCGGTCCGAACCGCGAGGGCGCCTCGAACTCGTAGTCCATCGTCTGGTTGACGGTCCGCGAGCAGTCGGCGCTCTGCGTCGGACCACAGCGGCGGAAGCCGTACCGCCAGTTGAAAAAACCACCGCTCTGCCAGCTACCCGTCAGATCCGGGTGCCCGTCGGCCCGCCGCGGCGTCGGCTGATTCTGCGCAGACTGCGCCGGCGGCTCTGGCGGCCCAAAGGTCGGGGCCGCTGGAAAAGGCCTCGTGGGCGGAGCCGCCACTGTCACCGCGATCGCCTTCTGCACGCTCGCCGGCACCGGCATCACGACATACACGCTGCCGGTTTCCGTTTCCTTCGTCGTCACATCGCGAACGACCGCGCCGTTCCGACGCTCGGTCAATTTGCCGGCGTACAGCACCTCGACTTTGTTGAGGGGATTGTTCCAGTCCTGGTAGTTGCTGTAGGTGAACTCGGTCGTGGCCGATCCGTTCTTCACCACGACGCGCTCGGCCATGTACTTGGCATCGAGCGTGGCCGTTGCGGTCGCGCCGGGAACGCCCGGGATCGGGAACGTGACGACCGGCTTCCCGCCTTCCCACGCGACGGACGTCTTCCCCGCCATCGTCACACCGTCTTGCAGCAGCGTGGCAGGATTGGCCCCCCATTCGGCCTTGTCGTTGACGCCGAGGGCCGCCGCCTTCGGCGCGCCCTGCGGGCTCGCCCATAATCGGATCAGCCGCTCCTGCACCGCCGTCGCCATCGGCGTCGCTTTACCCTTGCCGGGGACGATTTCGGCGCCTGGGATGTCTTCGTTCCACGCGTACTGGCCGCTCACGACCTCGACGTTCGAGTACGCCTGGCCGTTGGCGCGCGTGCACGTGTACTGAACGCGCTCGCCCGGCGTCTGATAGTTGATGCTGGCCCGATACTTCGTCAGCGTGCAGGGCTGGCCGTCGACCTGGACGCTGCCGCCGTTCGCCTGATACTCGAGCGAGACCATCAGCTCGTGCTCGTCGATGCCCCGCAGCATGCCCGTGTACCAGGTCCAGTTGAAGAGCACGGCCCGCAGATCTTTCGCCTCCTTCGTCGGCGTGTACGGTGGCTGTTGGTTGCCGCCGAACTGCGCCTGCACGCCGGATGCGAGGAGCGCGCTCGCCGCGAACGCGAGTACGACGGAGAATTTTCTAGTCATTGGGGTTGCCGGCCGAGATCATGATGACCTTGCCGTCCGCGAGGGTGATCGACTTCAGGAACCCGAGCGGGCTGCCGTCGCGCGCTGGGATGAACTTCGCCGTGATCGTATCCCCGGCCTTGAGCACGTTCGAGCTCTTGCCGATGCCCCGCTCCGCCAGCGTCGTCGCCGAGCCGGTCGTGAACTTCCACTCGGTCAGGGTGCCATCGGCGTTCTTGACCTCGATGGTCATCGACCCGTGGGGGTTCACGAACTGAATCTTCGCGAGCGTCCCGGTGATTTCCTTCTCGCCCTTCATGTCGTAGACGCCCGCCAGAGAGTGGTGGGCCTGCAGCGTGCCACCGGCCAGCAGCCACCCCCCTACGACGACGACCGACGCAAGAATTCGCTTCACCATGCATTCCTCCGTGAAACCGTCTCAAGGTCATTGGCACCGCGAGCGCCCAGGCTCAGATTATGGCCTGATCTGTTGCGCTTTGCCTACGTCCGGCCGGGGATCGGCGACGAAGCCGTCGCGGTTCGGCATCCTGACCTTCGGCAGGCTCCTGGCATCCATCACGGCGTTTTCGGCGACGATGCCGTTGATGTTCAGGAGGTACGCGACGACGGCGTACACCTCGGGCGGCTTCAGGAGGCCCGGCTCGTCGAACGGCATCGCGCGATTGACGTAGTCCCACACAGTCGTCGCGTACGGCCAGAAGCTCCCCACCGTCTTCAGCGGCCTCGGCGTCGCGAGCGTGCCCCGGCCCCCGACGAGCGCCGGACCGATATCCCCCTGCGCTTTCTCACCGTGACACTTGGAACATCGGAGCGCGAACACGCCGCGGCCTGCCGCGACCGACCCCGATCCCTCGGGCAGGCCGCTCCCGTCTGGAGCGATGGCCGCGCCCAGGCTGCGAATCTCGTCCGGCGTGGCCGGCCGTCCAATGTCTGGCGCCGGCGATTGCGCCACCACGGTGACGGCCCCCGCCAGCGCGATCGCCAGGGGACCAAACCAATTCTCTGATCGGTGTCGCGTTGGTCCTTGGTTCTTGGGCCTTGGTTCCTGGTCCGTCCTTCGTCTCCGGTCCTTCGTCCATCGTCGCTGCGTGATACCTGTGGACGGGACCAGGGACCTCTGGGACCAGGGACGGACGAGGAACCAAGAACCACGGCCCAGGGACTGACGGCAAGTGGCGATCACCCACGACACCGAAACGAAAAACGCGCTAGACCGCTTCATGGGTCACGGTCCCGTCGGCCTTCACGTGCCAGTACTTGATGCCGTTGAAGTGATAAATGGAATTCGTCCCGCGCACGGTGACGAGGGCTTCGCGCGTCGGCTGGACGTAGCCGCTTTCATCGATCGCCCGCGAGGCAATGGCGGCCGGCCGGCCGTCGAAGCGCCATGGGAGCCGGAAGCGGGTGAACGCAATCGGAAGCCGCGGTTCGTGCAGCTGGGCGGCCGTCCAGGTCCGTCCGCTGTTGGTGGTGATCTCGACGCGCTCGATCCGCCCGCGTCCGGACCAGGCGAGGCCGGTCAGCTCGTACATGCCGGGCCCCGGCAGCGCCTGACCTCCCGAGGGGAACGTGATGACGGACTTCGCTTCCATCTGGTACGTGAAAATACGCGCCTTGCCGTCGGGCATCAGGTCCGAGTACTTCGACGTTTCGTCCCTGGCCATGTAGGCCTGATCGGTGAGCTTCAGGCTGTGCAGCCACTTCACGTTCGTGTTGCCTTCCCATCCGGGGATGATGAGCCGCAGCGGATATCCCTGCGCCGGACGAATCGCTTCGCCGTTCTGCCCGTACGCGAGCAGGATGTCCTTCATCGCCTTCTCGAGCGGGATGCTGCGCTCCATCCGGCAGGCATCGGCGCCTTCCGCAATCACCCACGTCGCGCCGGGGCGCACGCCCACCCGGGCCAGCACGAGAGACAGCGGAACGCCCGTCCACTCGCTGCAGCTGACAAGCCCGTAGCTTCGCTGCACATCCGGCCCCGTCGTCGTCGCCCACTCGCCCGCGCTGTTGCCGCCGCATTCGAGCACCAGCGTCCGCGTCACCGAGGGCAGCCGTTTGATCTCGGCCATCGACAGGGAGATCGGCCGATCCACCATGCCGTGGATCACCAGCCGATGCTGCGCCGGATCGATTGTGGGGATTCCGGCGTGATGCCGTTCGTAGTGCAGGGATGACGGCGTCAGCGTGCCAACGGAGTCCTGAAGCGGCGTGAAGCTTGAGCCCGTCTCGGGCGTTCTCGAGTCGCGCCGCCAGCGGACGGCCTTCTCGAATGGCGAGCGTTCGCCGTACGGGCCCAGCGGGATGCCCAGCTTTCCCGGCGTATCCCAGGCGAGCAGCTTCTGCCGCCCGGCCAGGATGCCGCCGCCTATCGCCGCGCCGATCCGAAGCAGTTGCCGCCGGCTCGATCGTCCGAGATGCTTCATCGCAGGTACCTCACGACACGGCAGGCCTAAAGGCCTGCACGACGACAGTCTAGCTTTTCGATGGCAACGCGAACACGAGCAGGACGTTGCCGCTGTTCGGCCGCCGAATCTCTGGCGCCAGCTCCGGCGTGAGCAGCGTCGACCAGCTCCCGCCGCCGATTCCCGCCGGCATCGCCACGTATTGCTTCCCGTTGGCCAGGTACGTGATCGGAAATCCCTGCGCAGACGTCGGCAGCCTCGTCTGCCAGAGAATCCGTCCCGTGGCGGCGTCGTACGCATACATGTGACGGTCCCAGTCGCCGCCGAACACGAGGCCGCCCGCGGTGGCGAGCGCGGCCGTGTTGGACGGGGATGGCGTGCGATGGCGCCACAAGGTCTTGCCGGTCCTGACATCGAGCGCCTGGAATTCGCCCAGATTGCCCCCGGACGCCGGGTGCTTGTAGTCCTTGCGCTGCACGGGACCGGTCCCGCCGCGGCCGATTTCCTTTTCCGGACCGCGGCCGAAGATCGCCTTCTCGCAGTTCAGGCTCATCGGGATGTACAACGCGTTGGTCTGCGGGCTGAACGCCATGGCGCGCCAGCTCTTGAAGCCGGCCGTGCTCGGACACATGTCGACCTGCGCGCCGATCTCCGGAATCTTGCCGGGCCGGTACGTGACCTTGCCGGTCTCGGGATTCACGTCCAGGATCGTCTGGTACTCGAGATCTGTCGCGTGGACGAACGCGCCGGTCACCCGATCCAATTGCCAGAGCACGCCGAGCTTGCCCATCTTGAAGAGCGACTTGCGCCCGCCGATGTCGATCAGGATGTTCTCGAAGACTTCGTCCATGTCCTGCGTTTCGCCGGGCAGATGCTGGTAGTACCACTTCATCTTGCCGGTGTCGGGATCGAGCGCCAGCGTCGAGTTCGTGTAGAGGGCGGAACCATCGGTGCCGCGAACGGCTCTCGCCCACGGCTTCGCCTGCGCTGTGCCCCAGTAGACCAGGTTGGCGTCCGGATCGTAGCTGCCGGGAATCCAGGCGTCGCTGCCGGCGCGGAACTTGAGGGGCAGGTCGCCCCATGTCTCACCGCCAGGCTCTCCTGGCCTGGCAATGGTCGACGTGCGCCACAATTCCTTCCCGGTGGCCGCATCGTGCCCGGTGATGAAGCAGACGTCTTCCTTGTACCGGCTGCATCCGTTGATGCCCGCAATGACTTTCCCGCGAACGACGATCGGGCCGGATGTGTAGCCGTAGCCGAGCTTCGGATCCGCGACCGCGGTGTTCCAGACCACCTTCCCTGTCCGTGCGTCGAGGGCGATGACGTGGGCGTCTCCCGTCGTGCCGAAGATCTTGTCGCCGAAGATCGCGAGGTTTCGCTGGATCCCCCGCTCCGTATCGCCGCCGCCGGCGGCCGCCGCGGCCGCGGGACGCTGCGTCAATCGGGGAATATCGGTCTGCTCTCCGCCGCCACCGCGAGCGGCGCCTCGCTGCGGGGCCGGCTGCGCCACTTCGGGCCGATATTCCCAGATCAGGTCGCCGGTTGCGGCATCGAGGGCCTGGATGACGCCTCGCGGGCTCGGCAGGTACATGATGCCGTCGTGAACGAGCGGCGTCGCTTCCTGCGCGCCCGTGTCGTCCATGGCCCACGCCCAGGCGAGCTGAAGTTGTCCGGCGTTCTGCCGGTTGATCTGATCGAGCGGGCTGTAGCCCCAGGCGTTGTCGGTCCGCCGCCAGTTCAACCAATCGCCTGCGGCCGGGTTGCGCAGCATGGCCTCGGTGACCGGACGATAGTCTCTGACCTGTGCATGAACCCAGAAGCCCGCCAGCAGCACGACGATCAGCACCGGAACAGCGGACCGCATCTTCATAGGCCTGCTCCTGACGTTGTCGCGGATCTTACTCCTCCTGAGACGCGCCAATCCGGCTAACATTCGTGCGTTCTGTGGCGCGGCGGCCCTGAAAGGGCCGCCCTACTTTTCAGGAGCCCTCTATGACCAAGGCAACATGCGCCCTGATCGCAACCCTGGCTGTGGCCACCCTGCTGGGCGCGGCCGCCGGACCGGCGCCAGCGTTCCGCCCCGATCCGCTCTGGTCGCAGGCGCTGCCGAACAAGTGGGTCACCGGCGCGGTCGGCGGCATGGCCGTGGACTCGCACGACAACGTGTGGGTATTCCATCGCGAGGCGAGCATCCCCGACGGCGAAAAGGCCGCGTCGCTCAACCCGCCGCAGGCGGAATGCTGTATCCCGGCGCCGGCCGTCCTGCAGTTCAGCCCCGCCGGTCAGTTCATCCAGGCGTGGGGCGGCCCGGGACAGGGATACGAGTGGTTCGTGACGCAGCACGGGATCTTCGTCGACACGAATGACAACGTGTGGCTGAGCGGCAGCGCGAGAGAGGACAACCAGATCCTGAAGTTCACGAACAAGGGCAAGTTCCTGCTGCAGATCGGCCACGCGGGCAAGAACAAAGGCAGCAACGACACCGAGAACCTGGGCGGCCCGGCCGGGCTGTTCGTGTACCCCAGGACGAACGAGCTGTTCGTCGCCGACGGCTACTTCAACCACCGCGTCATCGTGTTCGACGCCGATACCGGCGCCTACAAGCGGCACTGGGGCGCGTACGGCAAGCGCCCCGACGACGGCTACAAGTTCGCGCCGCGGGCGCAGCTGGTGCAGGGCGACGCCCCGCCGCAGTTCAACAACCCGGTACACGCCGTCGTCGTGTCGAATGACGAACTGGTCTACGTCGCCGACCGCACCAACAACAGGCTGCAGGTGTTCAAGCTGGACGGCACGTTCGTCAAGGAAGTGTTCATCGCGAAGAACACGCTGCAGGCGGAGGGCACCGTCCACAGCTTCGCCCTGTCTCCCGACAAGGCGCAGCAGTTTCTCTACGTGCTCGATGGGTCGAACAAGGCGGTCCGCGTGCTCAACCGGCAGACGCTGGAAGTCGTGTCGAATATCGGCGGGCACGCCGGCCACAACGCCCGGGAATTCTTCCACGCACACAGCGTCGTCGCCGATTCGAAGGGCAACCTGTTCATCGGCGAAGTGAACAACGGCCAGCGCTATTACAAGTACGCGTTCACCGGAATGGGAAAGTGATCCCGACGTTGAACACAGAGCACGCGGAGCACACAGAGGCAATTCGACGCGGGCGGCCGGCAACGCAAACCTTCAGGCCTCTGCGTGCTCTGCGTGCTCTGTGTTGTACGTACGTGATCGTGATCGCGACAGTTCAGTTCGTCGGCAGCACAAACGCCAGCAGCGCGTTGTCGGCGCCCGCTCCGGTGGCCATGACGATGAACTGGCGGCCCGACTTGGTGCGGTATGTCATCGGGTCCGCGGTGTTCAGGTATTGAATCTTGATCCGCGACACTTCGCGACCCGTCTTGCTGTCGAAGGCATAGAAATACCCGTCGCCGCCGCCGATGAACACGAGCCCGCTCCTCGTCACCAGGGCGCCGCCGCGGTTGTTCGGCGACCCCAGCCGGTTCGGCAGCGTCACGCCCTTCAGCAGCGGGTGATTTCGAAGGGCCTGGTTCCCCTCCCCCAACGGCACCCGCCATGCGAGCTCGCCCTTGTTCAGGTCGATCGCCGTCAGAACCGCATAAGGTGGAGCCGTGATGGGCAGGCCGCCCGGCAGGTTGACCGATTCTCCGCCCCGCGCGAACACGTTCGAATACGCGACCGGGACGAGCGGATCCGACCCGTCGTTCTTCGCCAGGCGGTTCACGCCGACGCCTCGCGTCGCTCGCACGAAGAGATACCCGGTTTCCGGATCGAACGCGGCGCCACCCCAGTTTCCGCCGCCGCCCTGCCCTGGCCGCTGCAGCGTACCTTCAAGAGACGGCGGTGTGTACAGAGGGCCGATGCGGAACTTTCGCATCTGCTGCTGCGCCATCGCCTTGATCTCCGGCGTGAGGTCGTTTGCATCTTCGAGCGAGACGCCCTGATCGGTGAAGGCGGGAGGCCGGGTCGGAAACGGCTGCGTTGAGTACGGCTTCTCACCGGGCACATTGCTGTCGGTCGCCACCGCACGCTCGACGATGGGCCACACGGGTGTGCCCGTGACGCGATCGAACACGTAGGTGAAGCCCTGCTTGGTGATCTGCGCCACGGCGTCGATCCGCTGGCCGTTCACCGTGATCGTCACCAGGTTCGGCGGCGCCGGGTTGTCGTAGTCCCAGAGCCCGTGGTGCACCGTTTGAAAATGCCACTTCATCTTGCCCGTGGCCGCATCGAGACAGACCAGCGACTCGGCAAACAGGTTCGCGCCCGGCCGCTCGCCACCGTAGTAGTCGCTGCTCGGTGTCGACGTCGGCAGGTAGAGAAGCCCGCGGGCCGCATCGAGCGTCATCGGCGCCCAGACGTTGGCGTGCCCGTTCGTTCGCCACGACTCGTGCTCCCACGTCTCCGCGCCTGGGTCCGCCGGTGATTGCGGAATCGTCGAGAACGTCCACACTCGTTTGCCGGTACGCGCGTTGAACGCCTGGACGTAGCCGACCGGATCGGGCAGCTGCACCCGATCGGGAACCTGGCTTCCGACAATGACCAGGTCCTGGTACACCACGGGAGGCGAGCTCTCGGTGGCGTGCTTGATGTCCGAAATTCTCGCCAAGCCGTCGGTGAGCGACACCACGCCGCCGGTCCCGAACGAGGACACCGGCTTGCCCGTCAGCGCATCCAGTGAAAAAAGACGATGGCGGCTGTTGAGGAAGACGCGGAGCTTGCCGCCGTCGCGCCAGAACCCCGTGCCGCGCAGCTTCCATCCGCTCGAGGACAGGAGCTGGCCGAGCTTGTAGGCTTCCCCGTCAAACCGCCAGAGTTCCCTGCCGGTTTCGGCGTCGAGCGCCGCGATGCTGTTGTAGGGCGTCGTCACGTACAGCACCCCGTCGATCATGAGCGGCGTGCTCTCGAAGAAACCCGGCGCCGTCTTGTATTCCTCGAGGGGAATTTCCCAGTGCTTCCACTGCCAGGCGAGCTGCAGCCGTTGCACGTTCGCGGCGTTGATGTCCGTCAGCGTCGAGTACTTCATGCCGCCGGGATCGCCGCCGTAAAAGAGCCACTCGACCTGTCTGGACGGAGGCTCCTTCGCGGCGGCGAGCGATGCGGCAACCAGGACGGCGAGGATCCAGGCTCGCCGCGTCATCGTTTACTCCAGGAAGCCTGTCGTGTTGCGCTTCGGCACGAAGCCGACCGGAATCTTCGCGACTTCCTTCATCGTCTTGACGTCGACGACCGACACGTCGTTCGTCACGGGGTTGGCCACGTAGGCCGTCTTCCCATCCGGCGTGAGCGTCACCCATCCTGCGCCCTTCCCGGTCAGCTCGGCGGAGCCGGTGAGCTTCAGATCCGGGAGCGAGTACGAGTACAGGTAGTTGTTCAGCCGGCTGCAGACGACGAGCGTCTTGCCGTCGGCGGTGACGGCCATGCCGTGCGACGGATCGGAACCTTCCGGGACCGTGGACTTGCCCGGGGGCAGGTCGGGGTTCTTGATGCGGTTCACTTCCTTGTGCGTCGCGAAATCGACGACGGCGAAGCCGTTGAAGTCCGTCAGCTGGACGAAGATCCATTTCGTCGAGCCGTCGGCGTTCGCCGCGAACGCCATCGGCCGGATCCCGAGATCCATGTCGAGCACCCACGACGGGCTCTCAGGTCTTCTCATCGAACACGTTGACGGTCTTGCCCGCGATGGACCCGGCCACGACGTACTTGCCGTCCGGCGTGACGTACGCGTTGTGAATGGTGCCCTTGGTCGGCATCGTCTTCACGTTCGTCATCGCGACGGTGTCGATCACGTCCACGCCGCCCGGCGCCTGGATGATCCCGACGTAGACGTGCTTGCCGTCCTTGCCGATGGCGATGTTGTTGGGGTGTCCGCTCAGCGGGACCTTCTTGACCACCTTGAGCGACTTGCCGTCGACGAAGTCGAGCGTGCTGTCGGCCTCGTTGCTGACGTAGATGCGCGTGCCGTCGGGCGCCACGGCGGCGCCGTGGCTGACCTCGATGCCGTTGATCACGCCCACGACCTTGTTGGTCACCGGATCGATGACGTGCACGTTGTCGCCGGCGCTGTTGGTCTGGATGATCCTGACCTTCCGGTCGGCCGTCTTCACGGCGACCGTGCACACCAGGACGCCGACTGCCACCGCCAGGAACGGCCGTAACCGTTGAGTGCTCATCATCTAACTCCTCAAGTTCCAAGTTCGAAGTTCAAGTTCTAAGTTCTAAGTTCTTCAGTTCGCCTGCCCCATCACGAAGGCCTTCAACACCTGGAATTCCGGGTCGTTCTGCGACGTGAAATGCTTGCCGCCGTTGTGGTAGAAATCGCCCCCGGCCTGCTCTTCGAGCGGGTGCGTCAGCAGCCGGCTCTTGAGGTTCCCCGGCTGCGCGACGCGCTTGATGACGTCGAAGTTCTTCCGCGAGTCTTCTTCGTTCCAGGTCGTGGCGCCAGGCGCGAGCGGCTGGAAACGGAGCGGCGTGCCCTGGCCGTGACACGCGACGCAGCGCGCGTGGCCGGGCCGCTTCGCGACGAGCACGGGCTGGACCTTCGCCTTGAAGTAGTCGTAGTTGAGCGCCGCCCCGGGTGCGGCCGGCTGCTGCGCGCGCAGCGCGACCGCGGCAGTCAGCACCAGGAGCCCAAAACAGAGCGTTGTCCGCACGGGAATCCCTCCGTTCTACCTTCCAACGTCGATGTTGACGACAGCTCTCTGCGACAGCTGTCCGTCACTGGCCGTGGCGACCAGAGTATACGCTCCGGGCGCGCCAAAACGCGCGGTGATCAGCGCCATCCCATTCCCCACAGCCACGGTCCCGGCCGGGTCGAACGTCACCCTGGCCGGGCCGCCGTACTGGAACCACGTCACGGTCAGGCCACGCGGACGAGCTGCGGTGACCGAATTGGTCTGCCGTTGAACGGCACCGCCCCGCCCTGCTGTCGTCACCACAGCCGGAGGCACTGGCGTTTTCCGGGGCCGCGGCAGCCCGTCGTCTGTCACGGCGGCCGTTAGCGTCACGGGGCTTGACACGCTGGCTGGCGGCACCGGCGCAACGGTCAGCACGGGAGGCAGGTTGGGGTCCTCGTCGCCAAAGGCCACCGTGTTGCCGCCGCTCATGATGATCCGTTCGTTGATTTCCTCGACAGGCAGCAGGTCCCCGTACGCCTTCTCAGTCCGACCGTTGGCGGTAATCGTCCACGTCAGCACCCTCTGGCCCCAGTCGGCAGGGACGCGGACGCGATAGAGCCGCGCCCGGCGCCGCGGCAGGAAGTATGTCGGCTGCCCGCGGTCGGGACCTCCCGGCTCGATCATGTTCGAGGGACCGGCCGGAATCGCCAGCTCTTCCTTGTAGTTCCGGTTGAAGTACCCGAACACCATGTCGAAGGTCCCATCGGGATTGCGAATCCATCCTTCGTAGACCGGGACGATGTTCTGACCGGAATCGAATTTCACTTGCGGGATGTAGGTGGGCGGCGGCGCCTGCGCGCCGGCGCGCGCGAACAGCGCGCAGATCAGGACGCCGCTCGCGGCGATTAGCTGGCGCGAGGTCTTCATTTGTTCCGCGCGGCAACCCGCCGCTCGTAGTCCGCTTGTTCGAGATAGGTCAGGCTCACCCAGGCAAACGCCATCTCGTCGATGGTGCGCTGGCCGCTGCCGACCCAGTTCTTGGGGTTCGGATTGTATTTGTTGGCGGCCGTGTTGTCGTGCCACGAGGTGATGTGAATGATGGTTCCGGCAGGCAGCAGCGGCGCGGCATCGTCGGTGTACGGGTACGTGATGTGCCAGCCGAACTGGTAGTTGCTGACGCAGCTCAAGGTTTCCGTTCGCGCGGGGCCCGGACGGGCCGAATCGGCCCGGACGTCCGGATAGACGGCCTCCATGCACTGCGCTTTGCCGCGGTTGTGCATGTGGGGCTGGAATGCGGAAATCAGGGCGGGCTGCGGCAGGCGGAAATAGCCGTCGCTGCGCGTGACCTCGCCAGCCGGCAGATCGAGATCGTTCACGTCCCCCATGTGTTGCGTAAAGGCGACGTACTTCGGCGCGGCGCCTTTCGGGAAGAATTTCAGCCCGAGCGACGCCTGCACGTCGGTGGCCACCCCATACGGGTGCAGGTGGAGGTTGAAGTTGATCTTCGAACCGGCCTTGATGAGCCGGCCGGAATCCCTGGGAAAGATGTCGCCGTTTTTCCCGAGCGCGTACTCGTTGAAGAACAGGCCCGTGGGATCATCGTCGTCTTCGATCAGGTTGGTCGTGATGTGATGCGCGACCTTGAAGGCCTGCGCCTCGGGCTTGGTCTCCACGGCCATCACGTACATATCTTCCTTGAAGCCGGGATCGACCAGGACGTCGATGAACTCGTCCGGACCTTTGGCGTGCAGCTTATATGGCTTCGGCATACGGATGATCAGATCCGGCTTGCCGATGTGCCATTGATCGAGCTCAGTGAACTGGCGCGGCGGCGGCAGGTCCGCGGGATTGCCCATCGGCACGCCGCCGTCCACCCATCTTGTGATCGTGGCGATCTCGGCGTCGGTCAACGACGGATCGTCCTTGAACTTCGAGATGCCCACATGGCGGTCGATATACCACGGCGGCATCTCGCGGCTGGCGACCTTTTCCCGAATCGCGCGCGCCCACGGCCGCGTGTCCTCGTACGTGAGGAGCGACATCGGTGCGATTGCGCCTGGACGATGGCAGTTCTGGCAGGCGCGCTGCAGGATGGGCGCGACGTCCTTCGCGAAGGTCACCTGCCCGGCCGGAGGTGTTTCGCTCGAGTGCTGGGCGGCCGCCGGCGCCGTCAAGACCAACGCGACGAAAGCCATGCAGGTTGCACGCACAGAACACCCCCTAACGTGGATCCGCCGATCGGCCCGAATCCTTCCCGCGGGTGGCCGCCCCCGCAGCGCCGGTTCCCGCCCTGGCGCCCTTCTCAGTCAGGAACGCGACGACGCTGTCGTACTTGAGGGCCGTTGCGGCGTCGAGCGCTGTGCGGCCGTCGGTGTTCGCCACGTTCACGTCCACACCGAATTCGACGGCCAGCTTGACCGTCTCCAGCACCAGGGCTTCGCGCCCCGGCGGCGCGGGCGCCCACGCGCGGCCGCCGCCCATCCCCGTCGCCGCCATCAGCGCCGTCGTCGCGTCCTTTCTGTGCACGAACGCTTCGCCCCGTCCCTCGGTGACGCGCTCGCCGTGATGAACGAACAGCGGGTCGGCTCCGCGCTTGGCGAGCAGCCGCATCGCGCCCGGCTGAGTGAAGCGCGCGGCGAGCCAGAACGGCGTGGCGCCGACCAGTTCCGGCGCGAAGTTGTAGTCGTCCGCCGAGCGGCGCATCGGCGTCCACGTCTTGAGCGGCGTGTTTGGATCGGCGCCGTGGGCGAGGAGGGCCGTTACCATGCGCTCGTCGCGGTGCATGATCGCCTCGTGCAGCGCGGTGAAGCCGCTCTTCGCCGCGTTGGGGTCGGCGTGCTGGTCGAGCAGGTATTCGACCAGATCGGTGAACCGTGAGTGCGCGGCCAGCGTGACGGCGCTCACGCCCCAGGCATCGGCGTCGTTCACGTTCGCGCCGCGGGCCACGAGCAGCTTCGCGGATTCCAGATCGCCCACGCGGGCCGCAAACAGCAGCGCCGTTTCGCCGCCGGCCGGGATCATCTTGTTGTACGGCATGTACCCGTGCGGCGGCACGGCCATCATCTGGCTCCAGACGTCCGACCGCGCGGCCAGATCGGCTCCATGCGCCAGCAGCACGGCGACGACGTCGGCGTGCTGCTGGGCGACGGCCCACATGAGCGCCGTCTGGCCTCGCGCGGCATGAGCGTTCACGTTGGCGCCGGCGGCGATGAGCCGTTCCACCACGCGCGGCTTGCCGGCGCGGGCCGCGACCATCACGGGCGTCTCGCCAGCCAGCAGCGCCGCGTTCGGGTTGGCGCCGGCCGTCAGCAGCCGGCGGACCATCGCCTCGCCGCCGTTCTGGCTGGCCGCCCAGAGCGCGGTCGCGCCGAGGTCGTTCGCGGCGTCCACGGCGGCGCCCGCACGCATCAGGATCTCGGCGCCCTCGATGTCGTCGCGGTAGCTGGCCCACTGCAGGGCGGTCGTGCCGTCGGCGTCGGCCGCGTTGACGTCCGCGCCTTTCCGGAGCAGCGTGCGCAGTGCGTCGTGGTCGCCGTTCCTGGAAGCGTCCACCAGCGGCGGACGACCAGCGGGGGCCTGCGCGATTGCAGGAACAGCCGACACGATCTGAACCACAAAGCACACAAAGCTCACAAAGAACGATCCGGTCCCTTTGTAGCCTTTGTGATCTTCGTGATCTTCGTGGTTCATGTTCTTGATTCCGATCTCTAGATTCCCGGCAACGTGTCGATCGGCAGCTTGCCCGTGCTGCCGCCGACGTGGTCGACCGGCACGTCCATCTTGTCCATCAGCGTGACCAGCAGGTTCGCCATCATCGGCTTGTCGGCGTACTTGAGGTGGCGTCCGCCCTTCAGCCGGCCCGACGCGCCGCCGACCAGCATCAGCGGCAGGTTGTCGCCGGAGTGGCGCTGGCTGTTGGAGATGCCCGCGCCGTAAAGGATCATCGTGTGATCCAGCAGCGAGCCGTCGCCGTCGGGCGTCGCGCGCAGCTTCTCGACGTACTTGGAGAACAACTGGACGTGGTACCGGTTGATCTTTGACATGTGCGCGATGATCTCGGGGATCTCGTTGTGGTGCGACAGCGGGTGGTGCGCTTCGGGCACGCCGATCTGCGGGTACGGCCGCGCGCTCTGTTCCTTGCCGATCATGAACGAGATCACGCGCGTCAGGTCGGACTGGAACGCGAGCAGCTGCAGGTCGAGCATCAGCGCCAGGTGGTCCTCGAACACGGGCGGGGCGCCCTGCGGCTGATCGATGGTCGGGAGGCGGACGTCCTTCTGCTCCTCGGCCCGTTCGATGCGGCGCTCGACGTCCCGGATCGCCTCGGTGTACTCGTTGACCTTGGTCTGGTCGCCGGGCCCGAGGTCGCGCTTGAGGCTCGCGAGCTTCTCGGCCACCGAATCGAGCATGCTCTTATGCTGCTGCAGGCGGGCCTCGCGCGCCTTCGGATCCGTGCTACCGCTGTCGCCGAACAGCCGCTCGAACACGGCGCGCGGGTTCCACTCCATCGGCAGCGGCTGCGTCGCGCTTCGCCACGACAGCGTGTGCGTGTAGACGCAGCTCAGGTTGCCCGTGCACGCGCCCGCGTTGGCGGGAGCGTCCATGGACAGTTCGAGCGACGCCACCTGGGTGTCGCGCGCGAAATGCCGGGCGAGCAGCTGGTCCATCGAGACATCGGCGAAGATCTCGATTTCGGTCTTGCCGCCGCGCGGCGTCCCAGTCAGAAACGATCCGGACGCGCCGGCATGGATGTAGTTCCAGCTCGCCTTGATGCCCGACAACACGAGCATCTGGTCCTTGAACGGCGCGAGCGGCTCCAGGATCGGCGACAGTTCGAACGCGCCGCCCTCGCCCTTGGGTGTCCAGTAGTCCATGGCCATTCCGTTCGGCACATAGAACGTCTGAAACCGGTGCACCGGCTGAGCGGCGCGTCCGCGCACGGTGAACGGCGGGAGCATCGCGTCGAGGAACGGCAGGGCGAGCGTCGCACCCATACCCCTCAGGATCGTCCGCCGGGGCAGCGCGTGTTTCGGCACCAGCATCACTGTCTCTCCCTGCCTAAAGGCCTGCACTACGATCGCGCGACTCCTGCGGACCCGACCGCATGAGAAACACCGGGCTCTTCACGATCCCGACAACGAGTGCCGACCACTTGTAGTCCGCGGCGGCGGCCGCATGAACGATCTGCCTGACCGCGGGCTGATCCGAGTACTCGAGCCGGCGGCCGAGCGCGTACGCCAGCAGCTTCTCCGTCAGCGTGCGCGGGAACTGCTCCGGGTCGGCGAGGAGCAGCGCGCGCAGGCCGGCCAGCCCATCAACCTTGTCGCCCGCGACGGTCGCTCCGCTGGCGTCCACGGGCTTGCCGGCCTCGTCCACGGTCCGCCACCCGCCGATCACGTCGAAGTTCTCGAGGGCGAAGCCGAGCGGATCGATGACGGCGTGGCAGCTGCTGCACGTCGGGTTCTGCCGGTGCTTCGCGAGCTTCTCGCGAATCGACGCCGGCGGCGCGCCGGGCTTGTTCTCGAGGTTGGTGTCGACGCCGGGCGGGGGCGGCGGCACGGGTAAACCGAAGATGTTGTTCAGCAGCCACTTGCCGCGCAGGACGGGAGAGGTCCGGTCCGGGTACGACGTGGTCGCGAGCAGCGCCCCCTCGGCGAGCAGCCCCCCGCGCTCGCTGGGGTTGGTCAGGGTCACGCGGCGGAAGCGGCTGCCGTAAATCCCGGGAATGCCGTAATGCCGTGCCAGCCGCTCGTTCGCGAACGTGTAGCGCGCGCTCAGCAACTCCGCGACGCTGCGGTCCTCTCGGATCGTGCTGCCCACGAACAGTTCCGTTTCGCGCTGGAAGGCCTGCAGCAGGCTGAGGTCGTAGTTCGGATAGCGCTCCGGATCGACGACCACTTCCTCGACGCGTCGCAGGTTCAGCCACTGCGCGGCGAAGCTGCCGACGAGCGCGTCGAGCGCGCGCGGGTCGGCCAGCATGCGGCGCACTTCCTTCTCGAGCACCAGCGGGCTGGTCAGCTGCCCGCGCTCCGCCAGCGACAGCAGGCGATCGTCAGGGATGCTGCTCCAGAGAAAGAACGACAGCCGCGACGCAACCTCGAGATCGCTCAGCCGATGGACGGTCGACTGCCGACCACTGACTGTCGACTGTTTCGGATCACGATAGATTCGGAGCAGAAACTCCGGATCGACCAGCATGCGCTCGAGCGCGAACTGGACGCCTGTCTTGAAGTCGCCGCCGTCACGGCGGCCGTTGTCGTAGAACTCGAGCAGCGTCTGCACATCTCGACTCGTCACGGGCCGGCGATACGCGAGCCTGGCCGTTCGCGACAAGATTCGGGTCGCGCAGAGACGCTGGGCCGGCGCGGTCGTGGCGTCGCAGGCGAACGGGTCGTTTCGACTTGGTGGACTGGCCGATGCGGTACGCGCGAACGGCCCGCCGATCTGGACCGATCCCACGTTCGCGTAGTCCATGTACACCTGATCGTTCGCGATGACGCGGCCGCGCTGCAGCGGCTGTGGCAGCCCTTCGGGCTCCCACAGCTCCCTGACGAACGAGACGCCGACCACGTGCGAGCCGCCGGCAACAGGGACGCGAAGCTCCAGGCCCGCGTCGCCGCCCGCCTGCATGTACTTCTCCCACGAATCGTCTCCGGCGAACCCGGGCTCGCCGTCGCCCGCATAGCTCGCCGCCGCGGGCCGGCCGGTCGCGCCGCCGCCCACGGTGAAGCGCTTCAGCAGCTTGCCGTCGAGGCGCACGTCGAGCCGCTGCGGCCACCCCATGCCTTTGAGGTAATCCTGATATTGGCGCTGCAGCCGGATCTTGATCAGGTACTCGCCGTCGACCGGGAAGTTGTGCCGGATGGCGATGCCGCCGCGGGAACCGAGCGGGAGGTCCTCGCTCTGGCGATCGTCCTGGATCACGAACAGCGGGATCTCGTAGCGCTCGAGGCCGGGGCTCGCGGGCGGCAGGCCCGTGGCGATGCGCGTGACCTGCCGGGCCACCGAGAGATACCGCTCGAGATGCGCCGTCGAAATCGACAGGCTGTCCGCGAAGTTGTCGAAGCTGCCGTCAGCCGTCTCGTCGCCGGGCAGCAGCGACTTCACGTCGAGGCTGAGCGGATCGATCCCGAACAGGTCGCGCACGGCGTTGCTGTACTCGACGCGGTTCAGACGGTGGACGGCGCCGATCCGTCCCGGCTCGGGATGCGCCGCCCACGCCCGATCGATGTCCTCTTCGAGGGCCACGGCCGCCGCGTGATACGTCGCCTTGTCCGGGCGCGGCCGTCCAGGCGGAGGCATCGACCCGGCGCGCAGCCTGGCGACGACCTTCTCCCACGTTTCGGCGTTGGCGCCCGGCGCGCCGGCGCTGAGGCTCTCGAGATCGAGGCCGCCGGTGTGCAGGCGCTGGCTGTGGCAGCCGAGGCAGTACTGATCGATCAGAGCCTTCGGGGCGGGCGCGGGCGCAGTCCGGACGCCCGGCGCCGATGCGGCGACGCAGCCTACGACCAGGATCACCGACACCCTGCGCGTCAATCTGTGAACCCCCGCCGGGGCCCTCCCCGTTTCGGGGTCATTCTACCGTGCTTACGGCTTGGCGGAGCGGCTGGATCGCAGGTAGTGGGGGCTGAACGACATCCCGTAGGACGTGGTCACTTTGTGGGCCGCCTTCTGCCGGGCGAATTCCGCCTGGGTGTCGCGGATCGCGGCCAGTTCCTCGTCGGTGCACGTCCGCAGCGACACGTCCTCGCGCGGCACGAACAGCACCTGGCCGATGGGCTGGCTGTGGCCGCCCGCGATCATCTCCCCCGGCTGCAGCACGTAGCGAAACTCGGTCTCGTTCATGTACCAGTCGGTTTCGACCCGCACGATCAGCATCGGCGCGATGGGCCGCTCGATCATGTTGAACACCGGGGTGTACACCGAGTCCCAGCCTGGCGGCGTCTGGAAGTTCCACGCCCCGCGCAGCGTCAGCCCGCCCGGCGGCGTGCCGAGGTCCTCCGGCACGATGAACGTCCTCATCGTGTGCAGCGCCTCTTCGCGCGTGACGGCCGGCTTCTGCGTCATCAGCGCGACTTCCTCGCGAAACGCCCCGATGCCGCCGACCGGCATCACGACGGTGACGGAGAAGATCGGCAGCCACTCCTTGCTGCCAGCCGGGTTCACGTAGTACACGAACTGGTAGCGCCCTTCCCCGCTGTACTCGATGCTGTAGGACTCTTCAGGCGAGAGCGGCGGGTAGACGAGAAACCCCAGCGAACTGCCGGCTTCGAGCACCGGGCAGTGGCGGGCGTGCTGCGGCAGGAACGGCCGCTGGCCGTCGCGGCGCGGCTTCAAGCCGACGCCGGGCCGCCGCGCGTTGGGAAACAGCCGGACTTCCATGTGCGTATTCTAGGACAGTCGTAGTGCGGACCTTCAGGTCCGCAGCGCGGCAGGCCTGAAGGCCTGCACTACTTCAACACCTTCCCCACCGCGCGATGGTACCCAGGCCGCACGTCGTCCGGATGCCTCGCGACGAAGCCCAGGTCGTGCAGGCGGCCGTTGTCCAGCCCGTAAATCCAGCCGTGCACGTCGAGCGTCTGGCCGCGCGCCCAGGCGTCCTGCACCGACGTCGTTTCGCAGACGTGCCGCGTCTGCTCGATCACGTTCAGTTCGCACAGGCGATCGAGCGCCGCTCCCGGAGGCAGCGCGTCCAACACGCGTTCGTGCTGCTGGCGGACGTCCTCGACGTGCCGCAGCCAGTTGTCGCTCAGGCCGACCTTCGCCCTCTCCCACACCGCGCGCACGCCGCCGCAGCCGTAGTGGCCGGTGACGATCACGTGGCGGACGCCGAGCACGTCGATCGCGAACTGCAGCACCGAGAGACAGTTGAGATCGGTGTGCACGACGACGTTGGCGACGTTGCGATGGACGAAGAGTTCGCCGGGCGCGAGCCCCACGATTTCGTTCGCGGGCACGCGGCTGTCCGAGCAGCCGATCCAGAGATACTCGGGCTTCTGCTGTTCCTGCAGGCGGCTGAAGAACCGCGGGTCGTGCTCCAGCATGCGGGCCGCCCAGGCGGCGTTGTTGGCGAACAGGCGTTCGAGCTCCGGCATGCGGTCAGCGTACCATGTCCCCATGTCACCTCAGACGTTCGAACCCAGCCCGCTCGCGCCGCGCCCGTCGCCCGACGATCAGGCGCGCGACCGCGACCTCGGGTTCGGCTCGGTCGTCAGCCGCGAGAGCCGGCAGCGCCTGCTCAACCACGACGGGTCGTTCAACGTGGCGCGGTACGGCCTCGGGTTCCTCGAAAGCTTCGCGCCGTATCACCTGCTGCTGACGATTTCGTGGACCGGATTCCTCGGCGTGGTGAGCGCGAGCTACCTGGCGCTGAACCTCGCGTTTGCGCTCGCCTACCTTGCGTGCGGCCCCGACGCGCTGCTCGGCGCGGGCGCCGCGATGCTCGGCGGCAGCTTCAGCCGTGCGTTCTTCTTCAGCATCCAGACCTTCGCGACGATCGGGTACGGCCAGATCGCGCCGAACGGCATGGCCGCGAACCTCGTCGTCACCGTCGAAGCGCTGGTCGGTCTGATGTATCAGGCGCTGGCCACGGGCCTGCTGTTCGCCCGGTTCACCAGGCCGACCGCCGCGCTCCTCTTCAGCCGCAACGCCGTGGTCGGGCCGTACGGCGCCGGCGAGGGCCTCATGTTCCGGATCGCGAACCAGCGCCGGAACGAGATCATCGAGCTCGGAGCCCAGGTGCTCTTCAGCGCAATGGAAAGCGACGGGCGCGGCGGCACGGTCCGGCGCTACGCCCCGCTCGCGCTCGAGCGCAACAAGGTCACGTTCTTTCCGCTGTCGTGGACCATCGTGCATCCCATTGACGAAAGCAGCCCGCTGGCGGGACGGACGCGGGAAGACCTCGAACGCGCGGAGGCCGAAATCCTCGTCCTGCTGTCGGGCGTGGACGAGGCGCTGGAGCAGACCGTGCACGTCCGGTCATCCTACCGGGCCGACGAGATCGTCTGGCACGCGCGATTCCAGTCGATGTACCTGCAGGCCGATGCGCGGTCGCGCGTGGCCGTGGACATCAGCCGGGTCCACGAAATCGAGCGCGTCCCGTAACTCAGAACTTCGCGAGATCGGTTACTATAGCCCCCCTGAAAGGAGGGCCTGTCCTGATGCGTGCTGCCGACGAACGTTCCGGGGATGGGTCCGTACGTTTGGTCATCTGATCAGCTGGTCGTCTGGTCATTTGAGTTAGAAGTCGCGGGCCCTTCCCTCTCTCTTTCCAACAACTCATCGTGGAAAACAACAAAGAGAGGTCGACGTGTCTTCACTTGAACGCCTGGGCTGGAACCGTTTCTTCGAGCAGCAGATTCACCAATACAACAACGACGAGAGCCGCGCGGGCCTGGCGTGGGCGCGGGTCGTCGAGGAACAGCGCGGGCTGTACCGCATCGACGGCGGCGCGCAGGGCTGGGCGGAGGTCAGCGGGCGCTTCCGCCACGAGTCCTCTTCCACGGCGGACTTTCCCTCCGTCGGCGATTGGGTCGGCGTGGCAGCGTCCGCGTCCACGTCGATCATCCATGTGCGGCTGGAGCGCCGCAGCACCGTCTCACGAGCGGCCGCCGGTCCGGCTGTGGCCGAGCAGATCATCGCGGCCAACGTGGACACGATCTTCCTGGTGACCGCGCTCACACAGGATCTGAACCCGCGCCGCCTCGAACGCTACCTGACCATGGTGTGGGACGCGGGGGCCATGCCCGTCGTCGTCCTCAACAAGGCCGACCTGAGCGACGATCCTGAGGGCGAATGCGCGGCCATTCGCAGCCGGCTGCCGCACGTGGACGTCGTTTCGGTGAGCGCCTTCGCCGATGACGGCCTCGCCGCGTTGTCGCCGTACCTGCAGCCGGCGCGCACAGTGGCGCTGCTCGGCATGTCCGGCGTCGGCAAGTCCACGCTGGTCAACCGGCTGGTTGGCGGCGAGCGCCTTGCCGTCGGCCCGGTCCGGGAATCGGACGGGCGCGGGCGGCACACGACGACGTCGCGGCAGCTCGTCGAGTTGCCCGGCGGGGCACTGCTCATCGACACGCCGGGAATGCGCGAGCTGCAGCTCTGGTCGGACGAATCGTCGGTCGAGCAGGCATTCGACGACGTCGCGGAGCTCGCCAGAGGCTGCCGCTTCGAGGACTGCGCGCACGGCTCGGAACCAGGTTGCGCGGTGATGGAGGCCGTCGCAAATGGCCAGCTGGACGAGGATCGGCTGGCGAACTATCAGCGGTTGATGCGCGAAGCGGCGTTCGAAGCCCGCAAACACGACAAAGCCGGCGAAGCCGAGTTGAAGCGCCGGTGGAAACAGATGCACAAGGCCGCGAAGGCGTTCTACAAGCAGCGCGGCCGGTAGTCGTCACGACCTGACGCCCGACAGCTTATGATGTGGCGTTTTCCTGTTCCTGGAGCGTCATGATGTTCACGACCGTCAGAAAGTCGTTTTCGGCCATCGCGATGGCTGGCGCGGCCGCCCTCGCGATCACCACGACGGCCGCACAGCAACCGGGCAAGTCAGGCCCGCCGACGTTCGCGGTCGATCCCGCGTGGCCGTCGATCCCCGACAACTGGGTCCTGGGCGAGGTGACGTCGATCGCGACCGACTCGCGCGATCACATCTGGGTTCTGCACCGGCCGCGCTCGATTCCCGCTGAGAAACGCGCGCAGGCTGCGCCGCCCGTCCTCGAGTTCGACAGCACCGGCAAGCTGCTCGCCAGCTGGGGCGGCGACGCGCCGGGCTACGACTGGCCCGAGCGCGAGCACGGGATCTTCGTCGACGCCAAGGACTTCGTCTGGATCAGCGGGAACGGCGGCTGGCCGAGGCCGACGTCGCCCGGGACCGGCGACGACATGATCCTGAAGTTCACGATGGCCGGAAAGTTGGTCATGCAGATCGGCCACCGCGGCCAGAGCAAGGGCAACACGGACACCGAAAACGTCCACCAGCCCGCGGACACCTTCGTCGACGCGCGCGCCAGCGAGCTCTACGTCGCCGACGGCTACGGCGATCAGCGCATCGTCGTCTTCGACTCGAACACGGGCAAGTTCAAGCGCATGTGGGGCGCCTTCGGCAACGGGCCGACACCCGAGATGAAACCGAACCCGCCGGTGCCGCAGCCACAGGAACCGGGGACCGAAGGACCGCAGCAGTTCGGCCTGCCGCACGCGGTCAAGGTATCGAACGACGGCACCGTGTACGTCGCCGACCGCATCAACAACCGGATCCAGTTGTTCACAACGGCCGGGAAATACCTGCGGACCGTGCGCGTCACCAACCCGGACGCCGCCGTGGTGCCGGTTCCCGCAGGGTTCTCGTTCTCGCCCGACAAACAACAGCAGTATCTGTACGTCGTCGACTCCGGGCCGATGCGCGTCGTTATCTTCGATCGGAAGACGATGAGCCAGATCGGTGTCATCGGGATGCGCGGGGCCGGCCCGGGTGAGTTCAATATCGTCCACCACATGGCGGCCGACGCGAAGGGCAATCTCTACACAGCGGAGATCGTCACGAACCGGCGCGCACAGCGGTTCGTGCTGCAGAAGTAGTGCAGGCCTTTAGGCCTGCCGTGCGCGTCGATGGCGGCCCTGAAAGGGCCGCCCTATTTCTTGGCGAACGGGTCGAGCCCTTCCGGGCAGGCGAACTCCCTGAGCTGATCGTTGCCTGGGCTCGCCCTCCGGTACGTCCGCGTGACTTCCCAGGGCTTCGTCAGCGCGATCGGATCCGTGACGACGATGTGATCTTCGAGCAGGCCGGCGCTGTTGAACCGGATTCGCTCCTTCACCGTCATCGCTGTGCTGTGGGGCGTGAACCCTTCGATGAACGTGAGGTCATTCAACGCCACCGTATCCACGACCAGCGTGTCGCCTTCCCAGTGTCCGGTCGAGTAACCGGCGTAGGTCGGGTCGTCGAGAATCTTCTGCGTCGGTTTGCGTCCGTCCAGATACACGCGTCGCAGCGCGTCGTTCAGCTCGCTGAAGAACGTGATCTTGTCCTTCGTCTGCATCACCTCCATGCCGTACGCCATGTTCATCATGGCGGGCATCCCGGGAGGCAGGCACTTGGCGCTGTTGTCGTACTCGTATGAGCCGGCGATCCGCGACTTCCGCATGACCTCCCATTTCGCCACGTACTCGGGCGTCAGCGACGGAGCGTCAGGCGACCGGCCCTGGGAGCCGTCCGAGAGCGGCGCGGACTGTGTCGGACGAGGCGGCGGGCCGCCGCGCTGCGCGCCCGCTGGTGGCGGGCCTCCTCTGCGGCCGGCTCCGCCGCGGCCTTCGTTCGCCGGGTAGTAGACGCCCGAGAAATCCGGCGGCGCGGCGCCGGCCGCCGGCGGGGCCGTTTGCGCCCCGAGACCGTTCGTCATCGTGAGCGCGACGGCGGCCATCGCGCATAGGAGCGTCGAAACTTTTCTACTTTCCACTTTGCACTTCCAACTTCTTACTGAAGCACCGGCTGGTTGGACAGGATTGTGCCGTCTTCCTTGGTCACTCTGGCGATGATGCCGACCTTCGTGCCGTCCTTGGCCGGGCTCATGTCCACGGTGACCTTCTCGCCAGGCTTCAGCGACGTCTTCGTCCAGCCGGCCCGCAGCAGCACGCCGGGCGCGCGGCCTTCCACCTGCCACTCGACCTTC
Source organism: uncultured Acidobacteriota bacterium (assembly GCA_963821285.1). Taxonomy (GTDB): domain Bacteria; phylum Acidobacteriota; class Vicinamibacteria; order Vicinamibacterales; family CAVVIG01; genus CAVQJU01. Next base: position 198,332 of record CAWGDD010000006.1, on the reverse strand, counting down.
GCGCCCTTGCCGTCGTCCACCATGACGTGGAGCCAGGTGTGCGGGTTCACCCACCGGAACTCCTTGACCTCACCGGTGATCGTGATGACCTTGGTCACCTCGTAGGCGACGTTGCTGTGGTGCGACTGCGCCGGCCGGGCGCACAACAGAACGCCGGCGAGCACGAGAGATGTCACAACCGACCGCGTCATTGGCAGCCTCCCTGTCAGTCTTGTTCGTTGCCCGCCCGACCCGCCCGCCCGCCCGCCTGCACCTACTTGCCCACCTGTTTCGAGTAGTTGATGAAGCCCTGTTCCTTGCACTGGTCCTTCGCGTAGGGCGCGTCGGCAATCGCCGATCACGTCCGAGCCTTTGTACACGCCTTTCAGGTACACCGGATCGTCCGCTTCGTACGTGCGCGTCAGCTTCATCGTCTTCGCGTCGAGCGTAAAGCGTTCGACCACGTGGAGCTTGTCGCTGTTGCGCACCGGCGCGTTCAGCACGCCCGGGAGGAACCGCGCAGTGTCGACGACGAGGGTGTCGCCCTCCCACCGGCCGATCGAGTGGCCCGCGCGCGTCAGCTTCGTGCCGGCGGGATGTTCCTTCACGTTCAGATAGATCGTGCGCTTCAGCCCCATCTGCCCGTAAAGCAGCTCGATGGTGTCCTTGTTCTGCGTGATGCGGTTCACCGGGCCGTCGAACGTCCAATCGAAGACGATGCTCGTCGTCTCGCACTTGAAGCGCGGGTTGTCCGCCTGGCCGAAGCTCGCCGCGGCCTGCGTGCCGGCGTCGGTCAGCTCGGACCCGCCGTAGAGGCGCGGGCCCGCAGGCGGGGCGCCGCGGCGGCCGCCACCTCCGCGCGCGGGTCCGCCGGCGGCGTCGATCTGCGGGAGCGTGCCGAGCGGCACGAGTCCCCCGCCGGTTCCGCGCGGGTTCGCCATCACGAGCTGCTCGGGCGCCCAGTCACCGGAGATGTTGGGTTCGCCGGACGGCCGGCGCTCGGGACGTCCCCCGGCAGCGGGCGCCACGATCGGACCGCGGACCTCGGTCAGCGAGCCTCCGGTGCCTTTCACGTACTGGCCGTACCGATCCATGTGCGTGCCGTCGTTGAACCGGATCGTGTTGAGGTAGCACGAATTCGGATCCGCCTTGTCCGGCGCCGCCTCGACGACGATCGGGACGCCGACGGGGAACTGTTCCTTGGCCCAGCCCGAGCGACGCAGCACGTGCACCGACCGCATCTCGCAGCGGTGGTGCGACACCTTGCCGTCCGGATCCTTGACGTCGAAGTAGAGCCACGAATGGGGGTTGACGAGCTCGACCTTCGTCAGCGTGCCGTTGTAGGTGACCGACTTGCTCAAATCGAACGTGCCGCCCCCGTGGTGCGCCACCACGGGAGCAGCGGAGGCCGCGAGCACAACGAAGAAGACGATGACGGGGTTCCGCACTATTCTGGCCCTCGCAGGCCTGAAGGCCTGCACTACTCTCGGCTACAGCGACGCGTAGTCGGTGTACCCCTGCACGCCCGCGGAGTAGAACGTGTTCGCGTCGGGCGCGTTCAGCGCGGCCTTCTTCGCGAAGCGCGCGGGCAGGTCCGGGTTCGCGACGAAGAGCTTGCCGTACACGATGAAGTCGGCCTTGCCCGCGCCGAGCATCGCATCGCCCGATTCGCTGGTGAACCCGCCGCCGGCGAGGAACGGGCCCTTGAACAGCGGACGGAGCATCTCGAACGTATTGGGCAGCGCCGTCTGCAGCACGTGCAGGTATGCGAGTCCCATCGGCGAAATCGCCTTCACGAGCGCCGTGTATGTCTCCGCGGGGTTGTCGTCCTGGATGTCGTTGAAGGGCATCGCGGGGCTGATCTTGATGCCGATGCGCGACGCCGAACCGGCCGCGTTGATCATGGCTTCGAGCGTTTCAATCACGAAGCGGAGGCGGTTCTGCAGCGTGCCGCCGTACGCGTCCGTGCGCTGATTGGCGCCCGTCGAGAGGAACTGCATTGGAAGATATCCGGACGCCGAATGCAGTTCGACGCCGTCGAAGCCCGCGGCCAGGCCATTGCGGGTTGCCTGCGCGAAGGTCTCGATCACGCCGGAGATTTCCCTCGACTCGAGCGCCCGCGGCATGTCGTTGTCCTGCATGCCCTGCGCGTCGGTCCACATCTGTCCGGCCGCCCGAATGGCCGACGGCGCGATGAGCGGCTCCTTCGTGAACCGGTTCGCGCTGTGCCCGATACGGCCAACGTGCATGAGTTGTACGAATATGCGGCCGCCCTTCGCATGAACCGCGTCGGTGATCTTCTTCCAGGCGGCCACCTGCTCGGGCGAGTAGATCGACGGCGTCCGGACGTAGCCCTGTCCCACGGCCGAGGGTGCCGTGCCCTCGGTGATGATGAGGCCGGCGCCGGCGCGTTGAACGTAGTATTCGATGGCGAGAGCGGACGGAACGCCCTGCGTTTCGGCGCGGCATCGTGTCATGGGCGCCATGACGAGGCGGTTGGGTGTGTCGAATCCGTTGATGCGACCGGGAGTGTGAAGCGTGACAGTGGACATGGCTTAAGACTCTATCAAACGCGGCCGCCAATCGCGTACGAAAAGCCGATTGCCGCCCCGCCGACGGCGATCGACCCGATGGCAAGCCCGCCGACCGACACACCGGCACCCACGGCCAACCCGCCAACGGCGGCCAGCACGCCCATCGACACGCCGCCGACGGCCACCAGGCCGCACGCGACGCCCCCGATCGCCAGCCCGCCGACAGCGACGTTGCCGATCGCAACAATCCCTCGCGCGATCCGCGGGCGCATCGTCACGGGATCGAAGCCGCCGCAGACGTGCACGAGCGGCCAGCCCGCGATGATCGTCCCGGACTTGTATTCGAAGCCGACACCGTACCATCCCCAGCTGTACCCGACGGATTCCCGCCGCTGCAGACAGCCGGCGCAGACGAGCCTGGGGGCGTCCATGGCGACGCATTCCCGGCACACGCCCTTCTGGCAGAGCGCGCACATCCCCACCGCCGCCTTCCCGCCGTGCGTGAAGCAGTTCACCGGGCGGCCCGGGTGAAGGTCAGCGGGATGCTCATGCCGCCCTGGGTGAACGTGCCGGTCAACTCGGTGCCCCCTGCGTTCAGTTCGCCCGAGAAGGAACCTGGCACGCCCTTCTGTTCGAAGTCCACGCGCGATCCGCGCTGCACGACGACGACCGGAAGCGTCAGGCCGCCTTCGTCGACGCTGACGACACGCCCGATGGCCTTTCCGCCCGGCTGATTCGTCAACGTCAGCATCGCGCGCAGCGTCAGGCCGTTCACCTGCAGCGTACCGTGCCACGTGCCCTCGAGTTCCCTGCTGACGGCGTCGCTCATCGGCGGCGGTGAAAGGCGCGCGTCGCCCGTCCGCCTCATGTGGAACGGCAGCGAGTAGCCGCTCAGCGTGGCATCCCCGGATATCCCCGCGCCGTCTTCCGACAGCGTGCCGGTCAGCGGTTGATCCGAGCGGGCGTAGAACGCGATCGATCGGCCCGACGACCGTGATGCTCGCGAGCGGGACGCCGTCGGCGCCGTCCATGCTGATGGCGCCGGCCATCTCTCCTCCCGCGGTGCGCGCGAAATCGATCGCGAAGGCCAGTTCGCGCCCGGGAATCTGAATCGATCCCACCCAGTGGCCCGACGGGTCGGGGGTCTGGGCCAGGGCCGCCGGGGCGGTCAACAACATCAGCATCAACATCATCTTCTTCTTCATGACGCTCTCCTTCGTTCTTTAGAAATCCTGGCGGGCGATGTTGACCATCGCGCCGTAGATCAGCGCGGCGGACATGACGGCGCGGCTGGCGAGGCCCAGCCACGGCACGCCCGCACCGCGGAAGTAGCCCTCGGCGTTCATCACAAAGAACAGCCCGGACGGCAGCGACCCGCGGAGCGCCTGTTCGGCCAGGCTCAAGGCGCCCGCCGCAAGGAGCGCGAGGAGCGCGGGGCGCCACACGTCGCTGAATACGGTGGACAGCAGGAACGCCAGGCTGAAGAACACCGAGCCTCCGACGAAGATGCAGCTCGCGTGCACGAGCGCGTCCGCGATGCCGTAGCTCTGCCCGACGAGCGGCGACAGCAGTGGGAGTGCGAGCGATGGGATGAACGCGAGGGCGAACAGCTCGGCGAGGCTCAGCGAGGCCCGGACGCCGAGCAGGCGGTGGCGCGACACAGGCATCGAGAGCGTGTACAACGCGCCCCGCGACGCCTGGTTGAGCAGTCCGCCCGTGCCGATGATGGCGGCACACAGCGTCCAGGCCTGCGCCATGTTCCGACTGAACCACTGCGACCAGACGTACCCGCGGTAGGTCGCCAGCAGATCCGCTTGCTGCCGGAGCTGCCGGCCGAGGTCCCCGCCCGCATCGAGATTGGGCAGTTGTGACAGAAGCCGCTGGACGACCGGATACGAGAGCACGACGAAGCAGGCGGAGCAGACGAGCAGCGCCAGCCCGATCAGGAATCGCCAGCGCGTTTCGAGCCAGGCCTTGTGCCAGAGCATGTCAGTCCTCCACCCGCACGGCATCGCCGGTCACCGTCTCGAGGAAGATTTCCTTCAAGGTGACCGGGACCACCTCGATCGACACGGGATTCAGGGCGCGCGCCTCCTCCACCACCTGCTCGGCGCCCGCGCTCGAGAGGACGGTGAGCACACGCCCCTTGCGCGCGACCCGTGCAATCCCGGGCGACCGGAACGCCACGCCGGCGCCGCGCCGTCGAACACCAGCTGCACGCGGCGATAGCGCTCGCGCAGATCGTCGAGCGCGCCGGAGACGACGTTGCGGCCGGCATCGATGATCGCCACGCGATCGGCGATCTGATCCACTTCGGTCAGCTGGTGCGAGGAGAAGAACACCGTCATCTCCTCGCGCGCCACATGGGCCACCAGCGCCTGCAGCACCTCTTCGGCCGCGGCCGGGTCGAGGCCGGAGGTCGGCTCGTCCAGCACCAGCAGGTCCGCGCCGCGGCACAGCGCCAGCAACAGCGCGAGCTTGGTGCGCATGCCGCGCGACAGCGCCTTCACTTTCCGGTCGAGCGGCAGCTCGAACGCGCCGAGATAGCGCTGCTGCAGATCCGGGCGCCACCGCGGGAAGAAGCCGGCCGTGAAGTGGACCATCTGCTCGACCGTCATGTAGCCGTCGAGGTCCTTGTCCTCACCGACGAACCCGGTCCGGCGCCGAATCTCGACGCTCGCCGACGGCGAAGCCGCGTCGAGCCCGAACACGCGGGCCTGCCCGCTCGTCGGGTGCACCATCCCCAGCAGCACCTTGATGGTGGTCGTCTTGCCGGCCCCGTTGCGCCCGAGGAAGCCGAAGATGGAGCCGGCCGGGACCTGGAGGTCGAGCCCGCGCACGGCCTCGACCCCGCCGTAGTTCTTCTTCAGTCCGGCGGTTTCGATCGCCCAGGGATCAGCCACGCGAGCCTCCCGGCCTGACCGGCTTGGTTGCCGGCGCCAGGCCCGTCATTTCCGCCTCGAACAACCTGCGGATCTCCTCGTCGGAAAGGCCGCGTGCATGGAGCCGCTCGACCGCGGCCGCCACGATGGCCTGCCCCGCGCGCAGGGTCTCCGTCAGCTTCCTGGCCCTCGTGTTCCCCGACACGAACGCGCCCGCGCCGTGCCGCAGCTCGATCACACCCTCGTGTTCGAGCTCGCGGTAGACCTTCGCAACGGTGTTGGGGTTGATCACGAGCTCTTCGGCCAGCGGCCGGATGCCGGGCAGCTGGTCGCCCGGGCGCAAGGCGCCCGTTTCGATGGCGTGCTTCACCTGCTCCATCAGCTGGAGGTAGATGGGAACGCCGGACGACGGGTTGGGGCGGAGGATCATGTCCTACTGTGCTACTGAACTAGCACAGTAGGACTCTAGAGTGTGAGGGCGGCCCCTGTCAAGGGGCAGTCACACCTCCTACGGCAGGTTGCCCCGCAGGGACATCTGCACGATGCCTTCTTTCTTCACCGTGGCGCCGATGCTCGGCTGGGCGCTCGGCTTGTCCGGCCGGTCGTAGGTGACACGGTACTGGTGGCGCTGCTTGACCGCGCTGGCGGCGATCTTCTGCCCGATCTCGGGCAGCAGCGTCGCGAGACGGCTGGGGGCGGAGAGGCCTTCGTACCGGCCCCCGCTCAACTTGGTGACCGTCAGCCCGATTTCCGTCTGGGCCCCTCCGCTGGTCGTGCCGCCCGTGCCGGTGGTGACGGTGACATGCGTCGTGATGCCTTTGTCGATGATCGCCTGCTGCATCTTGAGATACGGCTGATCGAGTGCTTTGACGTTGCCGAAGTCGGATCCGATCATCAGGATAACGGGGAAGCCCGGCACCTTGTCCTTGGTCACCCGCTCCGCCGCCTCCGAGAGCGCGTCGAAGAACATGCCCGCGCCGCCGTCGGGCGCGATCAGGGCAATCCCGTCGATCAGCTTCTGTTTGTCCGTCGTCGGCTTGACGACCGCGCGGGGCGTGCCGGCCGTGACATACATCGACATCTCCGTGCCCTCCGGCATCAACTCGAACAGCGCTTTCAGCCCGTCGCGGAGGGGGTTGATGGGGGCCGTATTCGGGCGGCCGTTGTCGACCAGCACCTGAAGCTTGGTCGGCCAGTCCACCGCTTCGACCTTGACGACCTTGCAGTCGACGTTGTTCTCGGTGATGGAGACATCGCCGGTCTGGAGACCCTCCACCGGCTTGCCATCGGCCGTCGTGAGGCTGATGAAGACCTGCTGCTGCTTCTGCGCCGACACCGACACGCTGCCGGCCACGAGGGCCACGGCCAATGACACCACGAACAGGAATTTGGTCATTTGGTCATCTCGTCATCTGGTCATTTCTGGCCATTACGGTGAATAAGGCGGAGTTTCCTGGTCTTAGACGCCGGTTTACCCGGGTTAGTTCTGCCCAGATCGACAACTTTATAACCTTTCAACGACCAGATCACCAGATGCCCAGATGACCAGATGTTATGATTCTTTGACGTGCGTGTCATCGCTGCGTTCCTGGCGCTCGCTCTGCTGCAGGCTCCCGCTGCGCTGCCACCTACCCGCGAGCGATTGTTCGCCTCGTTTGGCCGCTACCTCGAGTCCCTGCGCGCTCAGTCAGGCATCCCCGGGATGGCGGCGGCCATCATGGACAGCGACGGCCTCGCCTGGGAACAGGCGTTCGGATACGAGGACCTGTCGCGCTCGCTCCAGACCAGAACCGACACGCTGTTCCATCTCGACGGTCTGACGCAGATCGTCGCCGCCACGCTCGTGCTGCGCTGCGTCGAGGAAGGGCGCCTGACCCTCGACACGCCGGTCGGAACGTTCAGCCCGTTAAGCCCGTACGCATCGGCCACGATCGGCCAGATTCTGACCCACACATCCGGCAACCCGATCGACCCGACGTTCGCGTACCGGCCCGAGCGGTTGGACGTCCTCGCCCCGGCCGTGAGCGCCTGCAGAGAGACGACGTTCCGGGGCGCAGTCGCCGGGCTGCTGGACCAGCTGGTGATGTTCGATTCGGTGCCGGGACCGGATGCCGTGACCGACCCTGCGCTTGCGGTGGAGCGCTATACGAGCATCCTCAGCCGCCTCGCCGTGCCGTACACGGTCGATGCACAGGGACGTCCGTCGGCCTCTCACTACGCGGCCACGACGCTGACGCCGTCGAGCGGGTTGATCTCGACCGTGTTGAACTTCGCGCAGTTCGACCTGGCGCTTCGGCAAGGCGACATCCTTCGTCCGGAGACGCTCGCAGCGGCCTGGCAACCGCCGGTCGGTCGGAACGGATCGCTGCCGCACGGCTACGGCTGGTTCGTGCAGACCTACAACAACGAACCCGTCGTCTGGCAGTTCGGTGTGGGCGCGAACGCCTCGTCTTCTTCTCTCGTGATCACGCTGCCCGCGCGGGGCATCACCCTCGTCCTGCTGGCCAACAGTGACGGCCTGGCGAAGCCGGCCAAGCTTGCCGCGGGAGATGTCGCCGCGTCACCGTTCGCGCGCGTGTTCTTCCAGCTGCTGGTCAAATAGGAACGCGCCGCCCCATGCGCACCGGCCCCATCGCCCTTGCCCTCACACTTCTGCTGGGCATGGCGCCGCGCGCGTCGGCCGAGTGGCAAATCAAGCCCTTCTTCGGGATCACGTTCGGCGGCGGCACGACGTTCGTTGACTACGAGAATGCGGTGGGCCATTCGAACTCGTCCGTCGGGATCACTGGCCTGTGGTTGGGGGATGTGTTCGGCATCGAAGCGGATTTCGGGCATCAGCCCGGCTTCTTCGAGCGTGGCCCTCGGCCGGAGCTGCCGCTGGTCACCAACAGCAGCACCAGCACCCTCACCGGCAACATCATCGTCGCGCTGCCGCGGCGGCTGGCCGAGTACACGCTCCGGCCGTATTTCGTCGGCGGTGCCGGTGCGATGTTCGTGCACACGGACGACGGGTCGGAAATCCCGTACATCTCGAGAAGTTTGAAGGCCATGGATCTTGGAGGCGGCGTGACAGGCTTTCTCACCAATCGCATTGGCCTGAGCTGGGATGTGCGATACTTTCGCAGCATCGACCGGACGTTCGAGAGCGGGCTCAGCATCGGCGCCGAGCAGTTGTCGTTCTGGCGCGCGAACATGGCGGTCGCGATTCGACTGAAAGGCGGAGCAGCAGTGACGGGCGGAGCACGGGTCGGGGGCGTGGTGGCTGCGGCAATCATCGTCGCGATCGTGGTCGTCCGCGCCGAAGAAAGCCTCCACATCGTGCCGGCCGTGCGCGACGCCCAGGTGCTCGTCTCGGTTGAAGTCGCCGACGGCTACGCCGACGATGTGCGCGACGCGATCTCGAGCGGCCTGCGCACGACGTTCAGTTACGACGTGGAATTGCGGATGATCGTGCGGGGCTGGGTCGACCGGACGATTGCGACAGCGGTCATCGGCACGACGGATCAGTACGACAACCTCACACGCCGCCACCGGCTGGTCCGGACCATCGACGGCCGGGTGGCCGAATCGCTGGTGACCGAGGACGAAGCGGTCGTCAAGCAGTGGCTCACGACAGTGACGCGCCTCCCCCTCTGCGAGACCTCGAAACTCGACCCCAACCGCGAGTACTACGTGCGGATCAGCGCCCACGTCCCGCACAGGACGTCCCTGCTGGGCTGGACCAGCGCGGTCGTCGGCCTGACAAAGTTTACGTTCGTTCCGTAGCTCCCCGGCGAAGTGACGCCGGGGCGATCACTGGCGAGAATTGCCCGGCAGGGATGTAGAAACTACCTCGTGAGCACCGGCAGGCGCTGCGCGTACATCGAGTCGGGGTAGTTCTGAACAGCCTTTTGCTGCAGCCACTCGACGGCGGCGTTGAAACTGTCGAGCTTCCCTATCTCGCGGTAGCCGTTGGTGATATCCCCTATACAGGCCTGGCAGAGGCCCCTCCCGAGGAACTCGACCGACACCACGATCTGAGGATCCTGCTCAAGGGCCTGCAGTTCTTGTCTGGTGTTCATACGAAATTGTGATCCAAGGGCTGTACCAACACGAACTCGACCGTAAGGAGAGGATTCGCGAATGGCTCCCAGGCGTCCCGGCCACCATTCGGTGTATGTCGTCTACCTGCGAAACCCCCGGGGCGACGGCAAGGCCGGATACTACGTTGGCATGACGGGCCTCTCGCCGGAAAAGCGGTTGGAGAACCACAAGAACGGGGTCAAGGCCGCGCGCGTCGTCAAACGGTTCGGGGAGCGCCTGGTTCCCCGGCTGTACGCCCACCTGAACCCGATGACCTACGAACACGCGGTCCGGATGGAGGTCATGCTGGCGGACAGCCTTCGCAAACGGGGCTACGTGGTATTCGGCGGCCACTAACCCCTTCTTGTTGTTGCATTTCCAGACACACCGATGGTGCGGGGCATGGACGTTGCACCCCTCCTCGCGGACGTGACCGTGAGGAGATGCGATATGAAGACCACCACCCTTGGATGGATTGCCTGCGTGTCGTTGACGATCGGCGCGTGCAATAGCAACGGAGCCAGCGGGACCGGGACGGGATCGCCGGCGACAGGCGCCAGGGCCTCGACGGCGACTGAAACCGCCCGCGAAAAGGCCGCGGACGCGCTCTCCGCCGTAGCGGCGGCGGTCAAGCCGCGACGGGAGGTCGAACTGGTTCCGGGCACCGTCGTCACGGTGCGCACCACTCGCGCGCTGTCGACGGTTCGCGACCGGACGAAGGATCCGTTCACCGCCATGCTGGACGAACCCGTTCTCGTGAACGACATCGAAGTGCTCGCGCGCGGGACGAAATTCACGGGGCACGTCACGACGTCCGAAGCGTCCGGCCGCATGGAAGGACACGCGGTGCTCAGCATCACGCTCGACGCATTCGAGGTCAACGGCGAGCGGCATCCGGTCGAGACGTCGGTCAACACGCGGGCCACCGAAGGTCACAAGAAACGCAACGTCACCGCCATCGGGGGCGGTGCGGGCGTGGGCGCGCTGATCGGCGGGATCGCCGGCGGCGGCAAGGGCGCGGCGATCGGCGCGGCGGTGGGCGCGGGTGCCGGCACCGGCGCGGCGGCCGCGACGGGCAAGCAGAACGTCGAAATCCCGGCTGAGACGCGCTTCAGGTTCACGCTGAAGGACGCGGTCACGATCGTCGAATAGGCCGGCTATCACCCGACTATCACCCACCAGGCGGCCGGTTGCTCACCGGCCGCCACCTCAGCCACAATACGGCTTCTGGCCCTATCGGCCATCACTCACCTACGACAAGGCCCCATGGACAAGAAGCAGGTTCAGGATCTGGTTGCGGACTACTCAATCGAGACGACCGTGCGCGAGTCGGCGCGCATCGAACGGTACGGGGATCTGGTCCGCCCCGGCACGCAGCTCTACATCCCGCACGTCCCGGGCACCGAGCCCCACGAGACGGTCGCGCTCGCCGCGAGGCTGCGGAAAGAAGGGATGGAGCCGGTTCCCCACATCGTCGCGCGCCGGACCGAGAGCGCGGCCTTTCTCGACGACTACCTGGCCCGCTTCGTGGGTGAAGCCGGCGTAACCCGCGTGCTGGTCGTGGCGGGCGATATCCCGCAGGGGGTCGGCGAGTTTTCGAGCGCGCTGCAGATCCTCGAAGGCGGGTTCCTCGAGAAACACGGGATCAGGAAGATCGGCGTCGCCGGCCATCCCGAAGGCCACAAGGACGTCAGCGATCCCGCGCTGCGGGACGCGATCGTCCGCAAGAACGCGTACGCGGACAAGACCGGCGCCGACGTCCAGATCGTCACGCAGTTCGTGTTCCTGCCCGAGCCGGTCATCAAATGGGAAGCGGCCAACGGTCCCATCAACCACTTGCCGTTCAGGGTCGGCCTGCCGGGTCTGGCGACGCTCAAGACGCTGCTCAAGTACGCCATCGACTGCGGCGCCGGCCCTTCGCTGGCAGCCGTGTCGAAGCACGCCACGAACCTCACGAAGCTCGTCACCGTGTCGGCGCCGGACGAGGTGGTCGTCGGGCTGGCCCAGTACCGGCAGCAGCAGCCGCAGACGCGGCTGCGGGGTGTACACTTCTTCCCGTTCGGCGGCCTGAAACGGACCGCCGAGTGGCTCGCGAAGATCGCCCAGGGCGACTTTGAGCTGAACGGCAAGGGCGGCTTCGACGTCGCCTGAGCCGGGGATTCCCGGCATCGAGGAGGGACGCGATGCGCCGTGGCCTCTTGTTCGTGCTTCTGCTTTCAGCCGCGTCGGCCGCGGGCGGGCAGGCCAGGCCGTGGGTGGCGCCACGCGCGGCTGACGGCCACCCGGACCTGCAGGGCCTCTGGGAAAACAACAGCGCCACACCGCTCGAGCGGCCGGCCGTCTTCGCCGATAAACCGCGCCTCACCCAACCGGAAGTGGACGCGCTCAAGGCACAGGCGTCGCGGCTGTTTTCCGCCGACGCGGACGCGGTGTTCGGCGACGCGTTCTACCTGGGTCTGCTGGAGAACATCAACCGGGGGCTCGGCGCGACCGGCAGCTACAGCGGGAACTGGCTGCCCACGCGGAACTTCGAAACCCGCACGTCGCTCATCACCGATCCCGACACCGGGAAGCTGCCGCCGATGACCGAGGAGGCCATCCGCGCCCGCGCGGCGGCCGCGGCCGCGCGTCCGCCGTTCATCCGCGGTCCGGAAGACATGTTCGTCACGGATCGATGCATCTCCTACGGCATCCCCGACCTGTTCGCCGCGTACATGAGCCTGTACCGCATCATGCAGTCCGCCGACTACGTCGTCATCACGATGGAGAAGATTCACGACGTCCGGATCATCCCGCTCGACGGCCGGCCGCACGTGTCCCCACGGATTCACCACTACCTCGGGGATTCGCGCGGGCACTGGGAGGGCGACACGCTCGTCGTCGAAACGACGAACTTCCATCCGAACGGCAACGCGATGGGCGGGCTCTTCCGGTTCGCCGACCAGAACCTGAAGCTGACGGAACGCTTCCGGCGCACCGGGCCAGGCGCGCTCGCGTACGAGTTCACGGTCGACGATCCGACGATCTGGACCAGGCCATGGACGGCGATGGTGCCGTGGACGACGGCTACCGGCGGCATCTACGAGTACGCGTGCCACGAGGGCAACTACAGCATCGCGAACATGCTGAGCGCGGCGCGCGCCGAAGAGAAGACGGCTGAAGAGAAGACGATGGCCCCCCGGAGATGATTCGACAGCTCGCGCTCGGCGTCGCGGCGCTGGCGTTGTGGGCGCCTGTCCAGGATGCCGCCAAGCCCGCGCCTGCCGGCATCGTGTTCGTCGGCAGCAGCATCTTCCATCGGTGGACGAGCCTGCAAACGCAGATGGCCCCGCTGCCGATCGTGAACCTCGCGTTCGATGGCGCCGTCACCGAGGACATCCTGCGGCTTGTCGACTCGCGCGTGCTCCCCCGGCGGCCGAAGGTGGTGGCCTACTACTGCGGCAGCAACGACATCAGCCTCGGCGAGCCCGCCGGGCCGGTCGTAGCCCGCATCCGGCAGTTCATCGACCGGGTGACGACAGAGCTGCCGGAGTCGCAGGTCGTGTTCGTCTCGATCAACCGCGCGCCGGAGAAGCAGGACCGCTGGGACGTCGTGGACGATGTGAACCGGCAGATCCAGAAGTACGCGGCGGCGAACGGACGCGTCACTTTCGTCGACGTGAACCCGGCGCTGTTCAATGCCGACGGATCGTCCCGGCTCGAGTTCTTCATGAACGACGGGCTGCACCTGAGAGCCCCGGCGTACGAAGAGTTCGCGCGCATCCTCAAGCCGGCGCTGACGAAGGCGCTCGCGCCGCAGGCCGTGCGATAAACTAGACGGATGAAATATCGACAGCTGGCCGACACGGGTGTCTTCGTGTCCGAACTCTGCCTCGGCACGATGACGTTCGGCGGCCGCGGCCAGATCTGGGAAACCATCGGCGGCCTCGACCAGAAGGCGGCCGACGAGATCGTGCATCGCGCGCTCGACGCGGGCATCAATTTCGTGGACACTGCGGACGTTTACGCGACGGGCGAGTCTGAAACGATGACCGGCCGGGCCCTGGGCAGCCGACGCGCCGGCGTGATTCTCGCGACCAAAGTGCGCGGCCGGATGGGCAACGAGCCGAACCAGGTCGGCCTGTCGCGCCTGCACATCATCGAAGCCGCCGAGGCCAGCCTCAAGCGCCTCGGCACGGATTACATCGACCTGTATCAGATCCACCGTCCCGACACCCTCACGAACATCGAAGACACCCTGCGCGCCCTCGACGACCTGGTGCGCGCCGGCAAAGTCCGGTACATCGGCTGTTCGAACCTTTTCGCCTGGCAGCTGATGAAGGCGCTCGGCGTGTCGAAGGAGCAGAGGCTCGAACGGTTTCGATGCACGCAGTCGTACTACTCGCTCGCAGGACGCGAGCTCGAACGCGAGACGATCCCGCTGCTCCGGGATCAGGGGCTGGGCCTGCTGGCCTGGAGCCCGCTCGCCGGCGGCTTTCTGTCCGGAAAGTTCACGCGCAACAGCTCGGATGAGGCAGCCCGGCGGGCGAAGTTCGACTTCCCACCGATCAACAAAGACAAGGCGTACGACATCGTGGACGCGCTGGGCACGATCGCGAAGAAATCCGGCGCGTCGATTCCCCAGGTGGCGCTCGCGTGGATCCTGGCCAACCGCACGGTGACGAGCGTCATCATCGGCGCCAAGAAGGTCGCGCAGCTCGAGGACAACCTCAAGGCCGTCGACTTCACGTTGTCGACGGACGACAAGCAGGCCCTGGACAGTGTCAGCGCGCTGCCGGTCGAGTACCCGGCCTGGATGGACGCCCTCGGCTCCGATCGCCTCCCGGGCGAGCGGCGCTTCTGACGGTGCGCGAAGCCGACGTCTACGCGATCATCGGCGAGGCGGGCCTGACGCGCCTCGTGGCGGCGTTTTATCGGCGGGTACCACAGGACGACATCCTGGGGCCCATGTACCCCGCACACGATCTCGTCGGCTCGGAGCAGCGCCTGCGCGACTTCCTGATCTACCGCTTCGGCGGCCCGCCGCGCTACATCGAAGAGCGCGGCCACCCTCGCCTGCGCGTCCGCCACGCGCCGTTCCCCATCAACCCGGCCGCGCGCGACCGTTGGATGCAGCTGATGACCGCCGCGCTCGAAGAGGCCGCCTTCCCCGCCGAGGCCGACCAGTTCATCCGGGCGTTCCTCGGCGACATCGCGACATTCCTGATCAATCGGCCATCGTCGTAGGGTTACAATCGGCGCGCTCAGGCAGGCCTGAAGGCCTGCACTACGACTGTCGTAGTGCAGACCTTTAGGTCTGCCGTGATCGGAGAATGCAATGAACGGATTCACTCACGCGGTCGTCTTCGCATCCGTGCTCTGGGCGTCGACCGCGCACGCAGGACAGTCCGCCTCGGCCGGCGGCTGCGATCGCGCGTGCCTCAACGGCATCGCCGATCGGTACCTGGCGGCGCTCGTCGCGCACGACCCGGCCAAAGCGCCGATGGCGCCGAACGCGAAATTCACCGAGCAGGCCAGGGTACTGCCGGTCGGCGAGGGGCTGTGGAAGAGCGCCGTCGAAGGTCCGACGACGTTCAAGATCCCGGTGGCCGATCCGGTGGCCGGGCAAATCGGGCTGATTCTGATGATGAAGGCATCGGCGAGCGCATTTCCCGCGCCGCCGGGGCGCGGCGGCACGCCGCCCGCGGCCGACAGCGGTCCCGCCAATATTCAGCTGGCGCTGAGGCTGAAGGTACAGAACCGGCAGATCACCGAGGCCGAGCACATCATCGCGCGCATCGGCGCGCCGAACCAGCTGAACGCGCTGAAGACGCCGCGCGCTCCGTTCATGCAGACCGTGCCGCCCGCCGAGCGCAGCACGCGAGCGGTCTTGTTCCTGATGGCCAACGCCTACTACGACGCGCTCGTGCTCGGCGACGGCGAACTGGTGCCGTTCGCCGATGACTGCGGCCGCCGTGAAAACGGCATGCATACGGCCGGCGCCGGCCGTCCCGCCGACGCGCCCCCGCCTCCCGCCGGGTTCGGCGGCACGCCGACCGACTGCGCCGGCCAGCTGACCGCGCGCGCCATGACCTACATTGGCAGCATCGACCTGCGGCGGATCTGGATCGCGGACGAAGAGAAGGGCCTGGTGTTCGCGCTCTCGATGTTCCGTCACCCGCTGGAACAGAAATCGATCACCATCCTGAACAAGGACGGGTCGACGTCCGAGCGGCCGATCAACTTCAACCCCTTCGACCTCGAAGCCGCGCACATCCACAAGATCAGCGGCGGCAAGATCCACGAGATCGAAGCGATGGGCTTCTCGCTGCCGCTCAACTCGAAGAACGGCTGGAGCCCGTTCATGAAGTAGCGACGAGCGTCCCGCGGGCGCCGTCCCACCGCCACAACGCGTCCGTGCCCGCCTCGAGATGGACGCCTCCAATCCACACGTCTCGTTCGCCCTCGCCGAACCAGTCGTCGTCTCCGGCGAGCAGCCGACGTCCTCGATCGTTCAGCGCGAATTCGTCGGCGCCGAGGCGATCGAGGGCGGGGCCCGGCCCGTTCGACAGCCGGTCGAGGCGTGCGTAGACCGACAGGTCACCCCACGGGCAGGATTCCTGTCTGCTCGAAGCAACGTAGTAGTCCCGCCGGTGTCGCGCGCCCGACGACCCGGCCTCGAGCAGCTGCCGCTCCGTCCGCGACAGGCCGTCCCGAACCGACGGGTACTCTTCGAGACACCGCATCAGCGCGGCCGGCAGGAACGGCATGTCCGGAAACGAACGATTGGCGAGACCGGCAAGCGCCGTCGGGTCGGGCGCGCAGAACGCGGCCCAGGCTTCCCTTCCGACGGCGAACTGGCCGGGCGACACGGGCTGCCGCTGCGGCAGGAGCTCCGCGAGCTGACGGCCTGAGAGCTGGCCAAGGCCGTAAAACGGCGACACCCCGGCGTGCTGGCCGATCTGAATCAGGCTGATCCGGGCGCCGGCGCGGTCCTGGCGTGACAGCCAGTCCAGAATCTGCACGAGCTGCAGCTGGTCGTACAGGTCGTGCTCGAACCAGAGCACGGTTTCATCGTGATCGCGGAACCCCGCGAGCATTCGGTCACGTTCGGCAAATCCCGAGCGCAGCTCGACGTAGTCGCCCTCACCGCCGAATTCGGACAGAACCCGCGCGCGCACATCCGAAAGGGCTTCAAGCGATTCGGTCTGCGGAACCGCGCCGTCGTGCAGCACGTCCCGCCAGGCGAGATACGTGCCGGCGATGCCCCCGTCCCGGAATCCCATGAGAACCGAGTCGCCGTTGGTGACGTGCAGCATGTCGGCCTCGCAGTACGACGAACCTCGCAACCACTCTTGAATGGCCAATTGCAAAATGGACATTGGCCGCGGCGCGCCTCACGGGGCGCGGTAGCTAAACGCCACAATTGTGCACTGTTACACAACGGTGCGCGCTGGTCCGAATGTTGAAGCCCAGCCCTGTTCAATCCCATTGCGATGGCTGACGAGACACGCACATCGCCGAGGTCTTCGCCCCGGAAATCGACCTGGGCCGCATGGAAGAGCTTTGTGCCCGGCTTGTCACTCTCGCGCTTTCATTCTGTCGTCGGTACGGTGGCAGGCATCGCGTCGATCGTCGGCGCTGGGTTCTCTCTGATGCAGTTCATTCGTCCAGCGAACACCGGGGACCTCGTCGCCATCGTGCAGGCCGCAGGCTCCCGTCGAAGCGTCCCCGATGCGACGATCGAAGTCCTCACGACTCAGGACGCGATTGTTGCGACGCTGACGCCGGACTCTACGGGCCGCGTCACTCAGGAGCTGACAGAGGGTGTCTACGTCGTGCGTGTCAGCCATCCCCTCTACGCGGCTGACGTGCGTCGCGTTCAGGTGCTGCCGCGGCAGACGGTCGAAATCAGAGCGAGCCTGCGGGCGGGTTCGTCCTCGCCGATCGATCGCGCGGTCAACGGCGGAGTGAGCGCCGTCCGGAGAGCGCTGCATTTTTGACGGTCATCCACATCCTTCGAAAAGCGCCGCGACGCCCTGTCCGCCGCCCACACACATCGTGACGACGCCGTAACGCGCAGCGCGGCGTGCCATCTCGCTCGCGATCGTCCCGACCAGACGTGAACCCGTCATTCCGAACGGGTGGCCGATCGCGATCGAGCCGCCGTTCAGGTTCAGCTGGTCCATCGGGATCCCGAGCGTGTCGCGGCAATACAACACCTGCGATGCAAACGCTTCGTTGAGCTCCCAGACGTCGATGTCGCTCACTCGAAGGCCTGCGTGCTTCAGCAGCTTCGGCACCGCGAACACGGGGCCGATGCCCATCTCGTCGGGAGCGCAGCCGGACACGGCGTAGCCGCGCACGACGAGTGCCGGCGTCACGCCCAGCGCCTTCGCGCGATCCGCCGACATGACCAGCGTCGCTGAAGCGCCGTCGGACAGCTGCGACGAGTTGCCGGCCGTGACGCTCCCCTGCCCGCTCGCGGCGTCAAAGACCGGCGGCAGGTTGCGCAGGCCCTCGAGCGTCGTGTCGGCGCGGTTGCACTCGTCGCGCCCGACCAGCGCCGGCTCCTCGCCCATCTTCTCGCCGGTCTTCCTGTCGAGGATCGCGCGCGTCACCTGGATAGGGGCCAGCTCGCCCGCGAAGAACCCCTCGGCCTGCGCGCGCGCGGTCCGCTGCTGGCTGACGAGCGCGTACTCGTCCTGGGCGTCGCGCGTGATCCCGTAGCGTCTGGCCACGATCTCGGCCGTCTCGCCCATCACCATGTAGACGCCGGGATGGCGTTCTTTCACGACCGGGCTGGGCGAGTTATCCCGCGTGATCAGCGTGATCGACTCGACGCCGCCGCCAATGACCGCATCGGCGCCTTCGTGAACCACCATGTGCGCCGCCTGCACGATCGCCTGCAGGCCTGACGCGCAGAAGCGATTGACGGTCAGGCCGGCGGTCGTGACCGGCAGCCCTGCGCCCAGCGCCGCCACACGAGCGATGTTGTGCCCCTGCACGCCGTGCGGCTGACCGCATCCGAGAATGACCTCTTCGACTTCAGCCGGGTCGAGCGCCGGAACCTTCCCGAGCACGTGCCGGATGACATGAGACGCCAGTTCGTCCGGTCGCGTCATATTGAACGAACCCCGATGAGACTTGGCCAGCGGCGTGCGGCTGCTGGCAACGATGACCGCTTCTCTCAATCGATGCTCCTCACGGCAGGCCTGAAGGCCTGCACTACGACAGTAGTAGTGCAGACCTTCAGGTCTGCCCTCACCAAATGTACGGCAGGAGCAGGAACGCCGTCGAGACCACCACGAGGTTGACGACGAACAGCAGGGCCAGGTAGCCGACGATGTCCTTGAACTCGACGCGGGCGATAGCCAGGAGGGGGATGGCCCAGAACGGCTGCAGGAAGTGCGTGGACATATCGCCCCACGCGTACGCCAGGATCGCGTGCGGGATGGGAACGGCGAGCGCCTGCGCCGCGGACACGACGTACGGCGCCTCGACGGCCCACTTCGATCCGCCCGACGGGATGAAGTAGCTGAGGACCCCCGAGTACCAGTAGATGATGACGGGAAACGTCCGCGGGCTCGCGATCGACACGAACCAGTGCCCGATGATCTCCGCGAGGCCCGAATACCGGATCAGCCCGTACATCCCCGCGTAAAACGGAAACTGCACGACGATGCCGTGCAGGTAGGTCGCGCCTCGAGTGGCCGCCCTCGTGAAGCTCGCCGGGCTCGGGTGCAGCAGAAGCGCCACGAACAGGAAGGCAAAGTTGAAGACGTTGAGCGACATGCGGTGGCCGCCCTCGGCGTACAGGGTCCAGGCGCCGGAAAGCCCGAGCAGTCCCATGACGAGGTTCAGCCCGTAGCGGTTCTCGATCTCGTCGGCGAGCGAGAAGCCAGACGACCCGTCGCCCGCACGGCGGTACGCGTGAGGATCGACGGGCAACTCCTCCACCGCCGCGCGCGGCACGCCGATGACCTCCGCGCTCGTCAGCACGTCGGCCTCGCGGGGGTACAGGCGCCGCACCGTCGCCGTCATCACGACGACGACGACGACCGTCAGGATCAGGTTGAACGCCGAAAACGTCGTCGTGGAGATCGGAATCAGGCCGGCCTGCGCCTCCATGAAGTTCTTCGGCGTGGCCATGAGTAACGGCGCGGAGCCCGACAAGCCCGCGTGCCAGGTGCACGTGGATCCGAGATAGCCCGCCGCGACGGCGAGACGGTAGTCGATGCGAGGGTGTTTGCGGACCAGGAACTGCAGGAAGATCGGCCCGGCGATCAGGCCGAGGCCCCAGTGCAGCCACGACGCGCCCATCGACACGAGGCCCATCAGGGCGACGGCGCCGCGGGAACTCGGCGCCAGCCCGGCGATGCGTTCGAGCAGCCGTGACACCACCGGCGACACGGCGACGACGTAGCCCGTGAGGACGATCAGCGACATCTGCATCGCCAGCTCGAGCAGCTCCCAGAAGCCTTTGACCCAATAGCCCTGGGCCGCGATAGGATCCTTGCCGGCCACGGTCACGACCAGCACGAACACGACGAGCGTGAGCAGGCACGCGATCACGAACGCGTTCGGCACCCAGCGGGCGCTCCATCCCGCCGCGGCGTTGGCGGCACGGGTCAGCACGGAAACGCCGCCGGAGGCGGCCGGGTCGGTCGTCGACAAGGCAGGCGCACACTATCAGAAAACGGAGTCGTCCGTGGTGAGCAAAGTCGTAGAATCGCCAGCCGCTGCCGTCGCCGGCATCAAGGATGGGGCGACGGTATTGATAGGCGGGTTTGGCACGGCCGGCATGCCTGCGGCGCTCATCGACGCGCTGATCGCGCAGGGTGCCAGCGGCCTCACGGCCGTCTGCAACAACGCCGGAAACGGCGACATGGGCCTGGCCGCCCTGCTTGCGGCTGGCCGTGTGCGCAAGATGATCTGTTCCTTCCCCCGCCAGGCCGATTCGTACGTGTTCGACGCGCTGTATCGCGCAGGGAAGGTCGAGCTCGAGGTGGTGCCGCAGGGCACGCTGGTCGAGCGCATCCGCGCGGCCGGCGCCGGCATCGGGGCGTTTTTCACGCCGACCGGCTACGGCACCATGCTGGCCGACGGCAAGGAATCGCGCGTCATCGCAGGCAAGCCGCACGTCCTCGAGTACCCGATCCACGCCGACGTCGCGCTCATCAAGGCCCGCGCGAGCGACCGCTGGGGCAACCTCGTCTACCGGAAGACGGCCCGCAACTTCGGTCCCGTCATGGCGACGGCCGCCGCCTGCACGATCGTGGAAGTCAGCGAGGTCGTCGGCCTCGGTGAGCTCGATCCCGAGAGCATCGTGACGCCCGGCATCTTCGTCCACCGGGTGGTGGCGGTATGAACAAGTGGACGCGCGATCAGATGGCCGCGCGCATCGCGCGCGACATCCCGGAGGGCTCGTACGTCAACCTCGGCATCGGTCTGCCGACGCTCGTCGCCAATCACCTCGCCGGCGACAAAGAAGTCTTCCTCCACAGTGAAAACGGCATGCTCGGCATGGGGCCCGCGCCGGCGGCCGGCCAGGAGGATCCCGATCTGATCAACGCGGGGAAACAACCCGTGACGCTGCTGACGGGCGGCGCCTACTTTCACCACGCCGATTCCTTCGCGATGATTCGCGGCGGGCACGTGGACATCTGCGTGCTGGGCGCGTTCCAGGTGTCGGTCGCGGGCGATCTGGCCAACTGGCACACCGGCGAACCCGACACAATTCCCGCCGTCGGCGGGGCCATGGACCTGGCTGTTGGCGCCCGCAGGGTGTTCGTGATGATGGAGCACCTGACGAAAAAAGGCGAGCCGAAGATCGTCGACCGCTGCACGTACCCCCTGACCGGAGTACGATGCGTGTCCCGGATCTACACGGACCTGGCCGTGCTGGACGTGACGCCCGGCGGACTCGCGGTCGTGGACCTGGTTGACGGCCTGTCGCTGGCCGAACTGAAGACGTGCACCGCTCTGGAGGCATCGCCATGAAGGTATCGAAAGCCGCCGCCGTCACGGTTGGGGTCATCATCGGAATCGCAGCGGGCCTGGCCGCGGGGCTGGCGGCGGCGCAGAAGCGGGACAAGGCCTCCGGCCCGCTCGTCATCAAGAGCCAGGGCAGCTTCTTCGTCGGCGGCGAGCACAAGACGATCACGCAGCCGGGCTTCGGCCCGAACGCACAGCCGACAAGCGGGGATATCACCGTCAACCAGATGTACGTGCAGTACCAGATTCCGCAGAAGGGCGACCAGCACGTCCCCGTCGTGATGGTCCACGGGTGCTGTCTGAGCAGCAAGACGTGGGAAACGACGCCGGACGGCCGCATGGGCTGGAGCGAGTACTTCGTGCGGAAGGATCGCGCGGTGTATCTGGCCGATCAGGTGTCGCGCGCGCGATCGGGCTTCGACCCGACGGCGTTCGCGGAGGTGCGGCAGGGCAAGACTCCGGCAGGCCAGATGCCGAACATCCTGGATGCGACGCACCAGGTCGCGTGGACCGTGTTCCGGTTCGGCCCGAAGTGGGGCGAGGCCTTCCCCGACGGTCAGTTCCCGGTCGAAGCGGCCGACGAGCTGTACAAGCAGATGATTCCCGACCTCAACTCCACGCTGCCGGCCGCCAATCCCACGTGGACGCAGATGGCTGCGCTCGGTGTGAAGCTGAAGGGCGCGGTGCTGATGGGCCACTCCGAATCGGGCTTCTTTCCCGAGCAGGCCGCGCTCATCGATCCGTCGGGCATCAGGGGCAACATCTCCATCGAGATGCCGTGCGCCACCAACCTGACGGAGGCCCAGATCGGCACGCTCGCGAAGATCCCGACGCTCATCATGTTCGGCGACCACCTCGGGGACGTGACCGGCGGACCGGCCAACTGGGCCCAGTCGTTCGCGAGCTGCAACACGTTCGTCGATCAGCTCAAAAAGGCCGGCGGAGACGCCGAGATGATGCACCTGCCGTCGATGGGCATCAAAGGCAACAGCCACATGCTCATGCAGGACAGGAACAGCGACCAGCTCGCGGATCTCGTGATCGCGTGGATCGACAGGCACGTCGAGGCCGGGAAGAAGAGCAGCACGAAGTGAGGTCGCGCTTACGGAGGGTCCTTGGTACTTGGTTCTGAGTTCTTAGTCCGTCCATGGTCCACGGTCCTTGGTCCGTAATCGCACGCGGTCGCGGCGGCTGGACAAGGACCACGGACCAGGGACGAAGCACGGACTAAGAACGAAGGCCCAAGACCCAAGGACGGGCGGCGGCTGCGCCGAACAAGAAACCGCTCCAGCCAGACGTCGAGAAGGAGTTCGAGATGAAGGCAGTCAGGGCTGGGGCGATTGTCGTGCTGATGGCGATGCCCACGGCGATTTCGGCGCAGTGGCCGAACCACCTGCCGGCCGGCATACCGAAAACGGCCGACGGCAAGCCCAACCTGTCGGCGCCGGCGCCGCGCATGGCGGACGGCACGCCTGACCTGTCCGGGCTGTGGCAGAACGGTCCCACGGGCCTCGGCGGTGCGCCGTCATCGGATCCCAACGCGCCGCCCGCGGCGACCTTCTTCAACGTCGGCTCGAACATGAAGGGCGGCCTGCCGCTGCGTCCCTGGGCGGCCGACCTGCTCAAGCAGCGCAACGACGACCACAGCAAGGACAACCCCGACGCGCACTGTCTCCCGATGGGGCTGCTCCAGTTCCACGAACATCCGCAGCCGCGGAAACTCGTGCAGACGCCGGGGCTCATCGTGATCATCTACGAGGCCAACTACGGCCTGCGGCAGATCTTCCTCGACGGCCGCCCGCTTCCGAACAACGATCCGCAGCCGTGGTGGTACGGCTACTCGGTCGGAAAATGGGAGGGCGACACCTTGGTAGTCGAGACGACTGGCCTGCGCGACGGCGGCTGGCTCGACATCCAGGGCAGCCCGCTGACCGATCAGGCGAAGATCACGGAACGTATCAGGCGCCCGAACTACGGCACGTTGATTACGGACGTCACCATCGACGACCCCAAGGCCTACACGAAACCGTTCACGGTCAGGTTCACCCAGGATCTCGTGCCGGACGGGGAACTCATCGAGTTCATCTGCAACGAGAACGAGCAGTCCGCCGGGCACCTGCTCGGCAAGGACGCCGGTCCCGCCAAGTTCAACGTGTCCGCGCAGACGTTCGACCGGTACGTCGGCCGCTACCGGACCACGGCCGGCATGGAGGTCGTGATCACGCGAGACGGCACGCGCTTCTTCGGCCAGATGTTCGGCCTGCCGCCGTTCGAGATCTTCGCCTCGAGCGAGCGCGAGTTCTTCCTGACCAGCTTCGACGCGCGCATCACGTTCGAAGTGGACGCCCGCGGGCGGGCCACCGCGCTGAACCTGGACATGGGCACGAACCAGCGGGCCACCAGGGTGCCCTGACAAGGGCAAAGGGCTGAGGGCAAAGGGCAAAGGGCAAAGGGGGAGCGAGTTGAGGACACCATGATCGGGGGAAAGGTTTTCACGGATCGGACGACGCTCATCAAGGGGGGCTACGTCCTGACCCTCGATCCGGCGCTTGGCGACATGCCGAACTCGGACGTGCTGATCGACGGCGAGAAGATCGTCGCGGTCGGCCCGGATCTCAGCGCCGGTCCACATGCCAACGTCATCGACGCCCGCCACCGCATCGTCATGCCGGGCTTCGTGGATACGCACCGGCATACCTGGCAGACGCCGGTACGCGGCGTGCTGCCCAGCTGCACGCTGGATGAGTACTTCGCGGGCATGCTCAACAACATCGGCGTGCAGTACCGCGCCGAGGACGTGTACATCGCGAACCTGATGGGCGCGCTCGAGGCCGTCAACGCCGGCATCACAACGCTGCTCGACTGGTCGCACGTGAACAACACGCCGGAGCACGCCGACGCCGCGGTGGCGGGACTGAGCGAGTCGGGCATCCGCGCGATCTACGCGCACGGCGTGCCGGTCGGGGCCGACTGGTGGGCCTACAGCTCGCGCGAGCATCCCGAGGACATCCGGCGCATCCGGAAGACGTACTTCCAGTCGGACGACCAGCTACTGTCGCTGGCGATGGCGGCCCGCGCGCCCGGCAACACGACGCCGGAAGTGGCGACGCACGACTGGAAGCTGGCGCGCGATCTCGGCATCCGGATCAGCGTCCATGTCGGCATGCGCCTGACGGGCGTGCACGTGAACCACGTGCTCACGCTGAACCAGCTCGGGCTGATGGGCCCGGACACGACCTACATCCACTGCACGGACTCGACCGACGAGGAGCTGGATCTCATCGCGAAGACCGGCGGCTCCGCTTCGGTGGCGCCGTTTGTCGAGATGCTGATGGGCCACGGCGTCCCGCCGACCGGGCGGCTCGTCGCGCGAGGCGTGCGGCCGTCGCTCAGCATCGACGTCGTGTCGAGCGTGCCGGGCGAGATGTTCACGCAGATGCGGACCGCGCTCGTGCAGGAACGCATCCTCGCGTTCACCGAGACGCCGGATACCGCGTTCGCGCCAACGCTGACGCACCGCGACGTGCTCGAGTTCGCGACGGTCGACGGCGCCAGGGCGTGCGCGCTCGACCACAAGGTCGGCACGGTCACGCCGGGCAAGCAGGCCGACCTCATCCTGGTCCGGACCGATCAGGTGAACGTCGCGCCGATCATCGACCCCGTTGCGACCGTCGTCATCTGCGCCGACACATCGAACATCGACACGGTATTCGTCGCGGGCCGGATTCTGAAGCACAACGGCCAGCTGCTGCGGGTCGACATGCCGCGGCTGCTGCAGCGGCTGAACGAGGCACGCGATCATCTGCTGTCGAACGCCGGCGTCATCCCCAAGTGGATTCTCTCCAGGCGCGACTAAACATCTGGTCATGACTAAATAGGGAGGGCTGACTATGCAGGCCGAGACCGACTGGCGATCGGACGCGTCGATCGCCTACGCCATCCTGCGACTGACCCTGGGCGTGAACATCGGCCTTCGCGGCATCGTCCGCATCGCGCACGGCGGCGGGGCGTTCGCCGACGGCATCGTCAAGCAGATGGAGCCGACGATCCTGCCGGCGGCCATGGTGTACGCGTTTGCCGTGACGCTCATCTGGGTCGAGTCGGCCGTCGGACTGATGCTCATCGCCGGGTTCCAGACACGGCTGGCGCTGATCGTCGGCGGGCTGATGATGACGCTGTTAACGTTCGGCACGATGCAGATCGAGAACTTCCAGAACGCCTGGCTCCAGCTCACCTACGCGCTCGTGATCTTCGTCGTCCTGGTCTGCCGGAAGTGGAACCTGATCTCGCTCGACGCGTTGCTCGGATCGCGCGATCGTTCGTAGCGTCCGGCTTCCGCCGGACGTCTGCCGCGATCATCCTGGCCAGCGTCTCGGTGAATTGCCGTGGGGAGAAGCCTCCCGACACGAAGAGTGGGACCTCGTGAAAACACTGGCATGCGTGTTCGGACTATGCATCCTCACCGTCGGTGCAGCAGGCATCCTGGCGCCGTCCGGTCTGGTCTGGATCGCTCGCCGGGCCGTCACGCCCGGTGCGTTCTATGTCGTTGCCGCGGCCCGCGTCGCGTTTGGCCTTGCCCTGATCCTGGTGGCACGCGCATCACGCGCGCCTAAAGCGCTCCGCGTCCTGGGCTACGTTATCCTCGTCGCCGGAATCGCGACGGCTCTGACGGGCCGGCTGGCGATGGGCCGCGCTCGCGACAGTATCGAATGGTGGCTGGGACAGGGGACCGGCGTCATCCGACTCACAGGGGTCCCTCTCATGGCCCTCGGAGGGTTTGTCGCGTACGCCTGTGCCCCGGATCGGCGCGCGCTGCCGAGGTGAGAACCGATGGACGCGAAGCGGTTGCTCGTATTCCTGCGTCAGCATCGGCTGGCGGTGCAGGCATCCGTCTCCGCGACGGGCGGCCCACAAGCGGCGGTCGTGGGGTTCGCCGTCACGGACCAGTTCGAGATCGTCTTCGACACGCTGGATTCGACACGCAAGGCTCGCAACTTGCGTCAGAACAGCCGTGTGGCCCTCGTCATCGGCGGGTCGAACGACGGCGACGAACGGACGGTGCAATACGAAGGCATCGCGGACGAGCCATCAGGCGCCGAGTTGGAGGGTCTGAAGAAGGTCTACTACGCGGCTTACCCTGACGGCCCGAGCCGCCTGAGCTGGCCCGGCCTGATCTACGTACGCGTCAAACCGACGTGGATCCGGTACAGCAACTACAGCGTCGACCCGCCGGAGATCGTGGAGTTCAGCGCCGGGCAATTGATCGGCTAGAACGCTTGGATCTGCGCCTGAGCTCGCGTTCCGTCATCTCGATTCCGCCAACACGAACGCCGGCGGGGTGTTTTGCCACGCCGACGTTCGTGTTGGCCGGATCGAGACGGCGGAACGCGGATTGACGTTACGCCAGGGTGGCCTTCAAGAATGACATCGCCTGGGGCCAGATCTCGGCCGCGAGCTTGGCGTTGAGCGTGCCGAGCGCGTTGTGCGGCCCCATGAAGGCGTGGCCGGTGCCGGGATGGACTGTCAAAGTGACGTTCTTCCCCATCCCGCGCAGCTTGGTTTCGAGCGCCTTCGCCGCGGCCGGCGCGAAGAAGTCGTCGTGCTCCGCCATGTGGCCGCTGACCGCCGCGGTCAGCTTCGACCAGTCGGGCTCGGCCGGGCCCTGCGGAAACCCGTAGAACGGCACGACCGCCTTGACCTTGTCGGGCCGGTTGGCGGCGATGATGAACGACAGCATCCCGCCCATGCAGAAGCCGACGACGCCGATGCCCTTGCCGGTGACCGCGCTGTGATTCGCCAGGAAGTCCACCGCGCCGCTCATGTCGCGGCCCGCGCGATCCGGCGGCAGCGCCTGCATCAGCTTCGCGGCCTTGTCCATCTCGGTGTGGCCGGCCACCTGGCCATGATAGAGATCCGGCGCGAGCGCGACGAAGCCGGCGGCGGCCAGGCGATCGGCCATCTCCTTGAGGCTGTCATCCAGCCCCCACCATTCCTGAATGACCAGCACGCCGGGGCCTGAGCCGCCGGGCGGCTTGACGAGGTACCCAGACGCAAGGTTGCCGTTGCTCTTGAACTCGACGGTCTCAGACATCTATTTCGACTCCTCGTAGACGAGCCGCACGTCCTCGGCGGCCCGGGTCATGTTGTAGTCCTTGTACTTCGCCGGCAGGTTCAAGCCCTTCGCCGCATCGTCCGCGCTCCTGCCGGCCTTCTTCGCCGCCTGAGCGGCCGCGACGAACTCGCGCGTGAAGTCGGCGAACTCCTGGAGATCGGACCATTTCATCACGGGATTCGATCGCACGAACGACACCGTCGCGCCAGACCCGATGGTGGTGGTGGCGTGGCCGGTGATCACCGTATCCACGTCCTTGATTCCGGCGATCGCCTTTGCGAGCGTCTGGGGAAACGCCGTCATGTTCCCGCCGTTGGTGGCATCGGCATACGGCGCCCACTTTCTTGCGAACAGATCGCCCATGACCACGGTCCGGAGGGCCGGGAAGACGATCACCGCGTCGCCGTTCGTGTGGCCGGCGCCGAAGTAGCGGAGGTCGATCCGGTCCTTGCCGCTGAAGAGCGACAGCGTGTCCTTGAAGGTCTTCGCGGGCAGAAACGCGGCGTTGCTGCCCTTGAACTCCTCCATCCTTACCATGTTGGCCTTCGCGTTCTCGTGCGCGATGAACTCGACGGTGCGCGGAAAGTCCGGGTTCCCGCCCGTGTGATCGCCGTGCGAGTGCGTGTTGATGATCGTCGTGACCGGCTTGCTCGTCACCGATTTCACCTGGTCGAGAATCGCCTTCCCGAAGCCGGCGTACTTGGCGTCGATGAGCACGACGCCGCTGTCGGCGATGAACACGGTCGTGTTCCCGGCGATGCCTCCGCCCTGCCGGCCTCCGGTCACGATGTACAGGTTGTCTTTGACCTTCTGGATTTGAATTTCCCCCGATGTCGGCTGCGCGCGAAGCACGGCCATCGACAGCGCGCCGAGCACGACAAGGGCGGCGAGGACGACGAGCCTTCTCATGAAGCCTCCATCACGTCACGGCAGGCCTAAAGGCCTGCACTACTACTGCACTGAGAAGATGGCGAGCTTCTCGCCTCGCACCGACCCCACCCAGATCTGCTTGCCGATCTGAATCGCCCCCGTCGCGAAGTCGAACGCGTCGCCGGAGGGATAGTTCACCAGATCCTGCACCTTGAGCGTCTTCGGGTCGATTCTGACCACGCGGGACGCCACTACGGCCGCCCCGTCCGGGCCCACCTGCTGGCCCGCCCCGATCAACGTGGTCCCGTCAGGCGCCCACCGGAGGTTATCGAGCCGGAATCCGAGCGGAATTTCGTCGCGCTGAACGGACGTGGCCCCACGCGAGAACCGGATGAACACCTGGTTGCCCCAGCCGGCCATGTAAAACGTCTTGCCATCCTTCGAGATCTCGATCCCGTTGGCGCCCGAGGCCTCGCTGCCCGGCACGATCTTCCAGCCGGTCTTCGTGTGCCATTCCCACAGCTCGCCGTTCTTCTGGCCGCCCCGCAGGCCGGCGATCCCGTTGGCCGCGTTGCGCGGCAGGAAGTTCGTGGTCGCAAACCCTCCTTCCGGGAGCGCGACGATGGAGTTGAGACCGATCGGATCGGGCGCCACCGCACAGCCGACCCAGGTCAGCGCGGGTGGCGCGGCCTTGGCGTCGAACTCGAAGACTTCAATCGACTCGCGGTTGCCGTGGTGGACGACGTAGAGGGTGTAGAGGGAGCCACGGCCCTGACGCAGCGCGATCCCGTGTGCCCTGAACTTGTCCTTCTCCTGCGGGTCGATCGGCCCGGGACAGGTGTCGTAGGTCTTCGCGTCGAGCTGCTGCTTCATGTTCGGCAACGGGTACAGCGGCGTGACGCTACGCGTCCGCTTGTCGACGAGCGTGATGGCTCCGGGCGCGGCGTCACCCGACGCGATGATCCAGTTCGAGTTCGGCACCTCGACGAGATCCTCGGGGCCGACCAGGCCGCACACGAACTGGATATTGTCGCGGGGCGCGCACCCCGCGGGTTTCGCCGGAGCCGCGCCCTGGGGCGTCACGAGCGCAAGCAGACCGAGCAGCGTCAGCATCTTCATCGACATCCTCCGATTATTCGATCATTTCCTTGCCATCTCGTCGAAGAGCGACGCATAGAAGGCCGGCGCGAACTGCCAGCCCAGGTCGTCGGTCTTTACCTGCATCGCGAGCGTGTCTTTCGTCGCGCCAGCCTTGACCGCATCGGCCGCACGGCCGACGAACGTCGCGAACGCTGTCCGGTACGCCTGGACTTCCGCGCGGGTCTTCGGCTCGCCGCGGCCGGGGATCGCCATCTCGAAGTCCAGCTTCAGCACGCCGTCCAGGATCTGCGTCCACTCGATCGCACTCCCGCCGTTGGCGAAGTCCACGATCGGCGTGGCATTCGTGATCTGGTCGCTGACCATGACGACTTTCAGATCCGGGAAGTACACCATCGTGTCGTCGCCGGTGTGCCCGCGCCCGAATGAATACGCCTGCACGTCGGCGCCTCCGAACTTCAACGCGTAGTCCTTCGGAAACGTCATCGTGGGCAGCCCGGGGATGTCCTTCGTCCGCGGATCGCTGGCCATCCGCGTTTTCAGCGCGTCGAGCGCCACGATCTGCGCGCCCGCGTCGATGAACCGCTGGTTGTTGCCGACGTGATCGGGGTGATGGTGCGTGTTGAACACCCACTTCACCGGCAGGGCCGAGACCGAGGCGATCTCTTCCATGAGCCGGCGATAGTTCTCCTCGCCGGGATTCTTCGTGTCCACGACGATGAGCCCGTCGGGCGTGACGCGGACCAGGGTGTTGGCCCCGCCACCCGTCACCATATAGAGGTTCGGCTTGAGCTGCCTGATCTTCTCGACCGTTTGCCCCGCCGCCGGCCCCCGCTGGGCAAACGCCAGAGAGCCAGCCGTCAGAAGAACGAGCGCGAGAACGAAATGTCCGATTCTAATCATTGTTCTTCCCTGCCTGCCCGACCTGCCGGGCCCGCCCGACCCGCCCGCCCCGCCCGCCCTGCCCGCCCTGCCCGCCTTGCCCGCCCCGCCGCCTACGTTTCTCCCGCCATCCGATAGGCGTCGAACACGAGCGTGACGGCGCGTGCGCAGTCGCGCGCCGTGGCTGGCGGAGCGTCGCCGCGTCCAATTCGGTCCAGGCACTCGTTCACCACGCGCGGCCAGCCGCTGAGGTATCCCTCGGGCGCCATGCTCGTCTCGTTCCGGCCGGGCCCGCTGATCTGCACGCCCTCGCCCGCCGGCGTCGCGCGCAGAAAGGCCTTCTCGCCGGAGATCTTCCGCTCCTGGTCCGAACCGCTGCCCGGAAACGTGTAGCTGGCCTCGTTGAGGAACACGACGCCGCCCGGCGTGCGCAGCGTGACGTGCGCGTAGTCCTCGATCTCGAGCTTGTGGATCGCGTGGCTGGTGACGGCCGACACGACGCCCGGCTCTTCGCCTGTCAGGTAGCGGCAGAGATCGAAGCCATGGATGCCGAGGTTGATGAGCGCGCCGCCGCCGGTCTCGGCCTTCGAGAGCATCCACGGGCTGCCGAGATCGCGGTACCGCTGCACGCCGGGCTGGTTGAACCGCATGAGGCCGTGCGATAGCGTGCCGAGTTCGCCCCGGTCGCGCATCGCGACGGCCGTCTCGGCGAACCAGCTGTAGCGGAACGGCATCGGCACCGCGGCCCACGCCTTCTTCGATTCCGCGAGGTCAGCCAGTTCGTTGACGGTCTTCGCGTCGGTCCCCCAGGGCTTCTCCATCAGGAAGGGAATCCCTGTCTCGACCAGAAAACGGAATTCCGCGGGCATGGCCGCATGGTGTCCGAGCGCGACGACGAACTCGGGCTTCGTCTTCTCGATCATCGCGCGGTAGTCGGTGAACGCCGTGCTCCCGTACTGGCCCGCCCACTTCGAAGCCACGGCAGCGTCCGGCGCGTGAACGCCGGCGATGTCGAGCTTCTGGCTTTGAAGAATCCGCAGGTAGTTGGGCGTCGACGTGGCGTGATAGTGATCCGCGCCGATCACCGCCACGCGCTGCGGCCGCTTGCGGGCCGGCTGCGCGAAGGCCGTCGCCGCGAAACCGCCGATGGCCAGCGTGCCCGCCTGCTGCAGCAGGCGACGACGGGTCGTGCGGTGCTCGTTCAACCGGCCAATTATAGCGACCGCGTGTCGCAATCCTTCGCCGAAAACGCTACAGTAGCCCGGCCGGAGGAACTCCTATGCTGAAGTGGAAGCTGGCCGCGGTGCTGGGGCTGTCGATCGGGGTCGCCGGCGTTGCGTGGGGACAGGCGCAGCAGCAGCGCGCGCCCGGATTCTACGAGCTGCGCATCTACAAGGCCCAGCCCGGCAAACGCGATGCCCTCGCCGCGCGGTTCGCCAGCCGGACGGCGTCCATCTACGCCCGGTACAACATCACGAACGTCGGCTACTGGATTCCACAGGAGACCGACAAGGAACTCGGCATCGACGCCGAGGACACCTTCATCTACATCCGCGGGTACCCGTCGAAAGAGGAGCGCGACAAGCGCCTCAAAGCGGCGCGGGACGATCCCGAGTTCGCGGAAGTGGTGCTCAAGCAGGAGCGCGATCCCCTCAACCGCCTCATCGTCAAGGCGCACAACATCGACATGGTGCCGAGCGGACCGCAGACCGCGATCACCATCAAGCCGTAGAACAAGGAGCACGACCGTCATGGCCTGGCTCCTCGCCGCGATTCTTTCCGGTCTGACGGCGGTTGCACAGTTGCCCCATCCCGACGCGGCCGACGCCGCGGCGGCGGCCGACGTGCTGGCCCTCGAGCAGAAGATCGAAGCTGCGGTCGTCCGCGGCGACGTGGCATTCGTGGACGGCGTCCTCTCAGCCGACTTCCGTTTCGTGCACGGCGACGGCTGGACGACGGGCGGCAAGCCGCTGGTGGAGGACGACAAGGCGGCGTTCCTCAAGAGGGTCGCCGAGAAGGAATACCTCGTCCACGATCTCGATTCGGTCAAAGCCGAAGTCCACGGCGACGTCGTCATCACGTATGGGCGCTATGTCAGCCTGTACGTGCCGCGAAACCGATCGGGCAACCCGGGGCAGCTGAACTCCATCTGGTTCGAGCGGGTGTACGCCAGGCGGGACGGGCAGTGGAAGTTCCTGTCGCACCGGACGGTGCACGGCCCCACCGTCTCGCCGGCTGGAGCCGATCCGACCGCGGCCCGTCCGCGGCCGTGAACCTGCTGCTCCTCGAAACCGGCGAGGCCGGGAACCACGTGACGCTGGAAGGAGCCCGCGCCCGTCACCTGCTGCACGTCCTGAAGGTCCAGCCCGGCCAGTCGGTCCGCGTGGGTATTGTCGATGGCCCCCGCGGCACGTCGACCGTGGCATCGATCGCCGACGGGACGGTCACCCTTCACTGCGCGTTCGAGACGGAGGCGCCACCCGTGCCGATGGTCGATCTGCTGCTGGCGCTTCCGCGGCCGAAGGTGATGAGGCGCCTGTGGGCACAGATCGCCGCGATGGGCATCGGCCGAATCATCCTGACGAACGCCGAGCGCGTCGAGCGGAACTACTTCGACACGCACGTGCTGACGTCGGAGTGCTACCGGCCGTTGCTCGTCGAGGGCTTACAGCAGGCGCGTGACACGCGCCTGCCGCGCGTGTCGATTCATCGTCAGTTCAAGGTTCTCGTCGAGGACGAGCTGGATCGATTGTTCCCGGCCGGCCTGCGTCTTGTCGCCGACCCGGCCGCTTCAACGTCCGCGGCATCGGTCGCGCGTCAGCACACCGGAGAGCGCGTCCTGCTGGCCGTCGGACCCGAGGGCGGCTGGAACGCGTTCGAGACGACGCTGCTCGACGCGCACGGCTTCAAACGCATCAGCATGGGACCGCGCACGCTTCGCACCGACACCGCGTGCATCGCGCTCCTCGCGCTGGTGCAGCAGTAGCGCGGGCCTTTCAGGCCCGCGTTGCGGCGACCCTGAAAGGGTCGCCCTACGTACGTTATTTCAAACCTTCGGTCAGCTCGATCGACACGCCCCACGGATCGATCATGAATGCCGACGCCATATTCCCGGACTTGCTGTAAGGCTTCGTCAGCTTGATGCCCTTGGCCTCCAGCCTCTTGCAGAACTCGACGAGATTCCGCACTTCGAACCCGACGTGATCGACGACGCGTCCGGCCGTGGGCACGTGCGTCACGGATTGGTCGCCTTCCCACCGGAAGAAATTCAGGCTGTAGCCGACGCCCGGCAGATCCGCGCCGATGAAGAAATCCGTCTGACCCGGACGCAGCGTGGCGTCGAACGCCTTCATGTACCACTGCTGCATTTCGACGTACTGCTTGTTGATGAAGTGCACGTGGTGATACTTGATGGGCGGACCGCTCTTGTCCTCGTTGGTGACGAGCTCGACCTTCGCGCCGTCGGGGCCAACCAGATACGAAAACCTCCCGTACGGTGCGGCGGTTCCCGTCGCCGCCGCGGCCGCCTGGCCGGGCACCGGCTCGCGGCCGGTCGTCAGCTGGTAGCCGTTCGCCACCACCTTCGTCGTGAGCGCGGGGACGTCCGGAACAGCGAAGCCGATGTGGTCGAACGCCGTGCCTCTGGTCGGGCCCGTCGGGGACTGCACCCGCAGGATGAGCACGGTGTCGGGAAATCTGATGGCGTCCTGCCCGCCGACCTTCTCCGCTGTCCCGCCGAGCGTGTCCACCCAGAATTTTCGGTGCGCCTCGACGCTCGTGACGTTGAGGTGGAAATGGCCGACGATGGCGGGGGCTTCCTTGTTCGAGAGCTGCGCGCCGGCCGACGCACCCAATACACAGACGAGGGCGGCGACGGCCACCGTGAACGAACGACGCATACGGGTCCTCCTGACGGGACGCCTATTATGGACCAGCTTGACGCATCGCGCGCCCCGCCGTGGTACACTTCCCCAGATTTTCCTCCCTGTTGCGCGCCCGTCCAACTCCCCAGCGACGGCGTCGTGACAAATCGCCAAGCGAATCCAGCGCCTGGCAGTAGTACTCCGGCATAGCGCGCGCTTTCTCGAGGAGAAGATTATGCGTTTTCCAGTTGTACTGGCGTTCTGCGCCGCCTTGAGTGCGAGCGCCGCCAGCGCGCAGACCCCGCGCCAGGTCACCACGGACAGCCTGATTTACGACCTCAAGAACCCCGATGCGGGGCGGCGGAAGGACGCCGCCCGCGATCTCGGCGCGGCCAAGTTCCTGCCGGCCATTCCGGCCCTTCTGCCGCTCACCGAGGACTCGGACCCGGGCGTCCGTCGCCAGGTCGAGCTCACGCTCGAGGAGATGAACGACATCCAGACGCTTCCTGGTTTCGTCGTGCTCTCCGCGGATAGCGAAGCCGACATCCGCGACCGCGCCGTTCACGCGCTGGTGAACCTGCACCTGCCGCGCCAGACCGGCCCGGCCGCGGCGCTCAATAAGTTCGGCAACCTCATCAGCCCCTGGGTGGACGAGTACGCCGACACGGTGGTCGAGCCGGACGTCCCCGTCGATGAGTCGGTGATCACTGCGCTTCGCGCGAGGCTGAGCGACAGCCAGGACGGCATCCGGCGGACGTCGGCCCAGGGACTGGGCATCCTGCGGGGGGCGGCGGCCATTCCTGAATTGCTGCAGGCCCTCAGCCAGGATCGCGATCCGGAAGTGCGATTCCAATCGGTGCGCGCGCTGAAGAAGATCGGCGACGCGTCGGTCGGCGATCGCCTGCTGCCCGGCCTGAACCTCAACGTGGACAAGGTCCGGAACGAGATCATCATCACGCTCGGCGCCCTCAGATACCGGGATGCGGTGCCCGACCTGACGCGCGTCTTCGAGGACTCGAAGCCGGCGGACCGCGCGCGGACCCTTGCGTTGTCGGCGCTGGCGGACATCGCCGCGCCGGCGTCCCGGCCCATCTTCCTCGGCACCAAGGCCGACAAGGACGTCACCATCAGGACGTACGCCAACGAAGGACTCGGGCGTCTGAGCGATGCGTCGCTCCTCACGCTGATGTCGGCGGATCGGCTCACCGAGAAGAACGGGCGCGTTCAGACCGCGCAGGCATTCGGCCTGCTGCGCCTCGGACGGAAGGAGTACCTGGACGAGCTGGTCCGGGCACTGGAGAAGCTGCCAACCAAGGATCTGGCCCGCGAGTACCTGCTCGAAACGCAGACCGCCGACCGCCCGGCGCTGTTCGCGTCGCGCCCCAAGAGCGCATTCGGCCGCGCCGAACTGGCCGATGTCCTGGGCTTGATGGGCGACAAGGCCGCGCTGCCGGCGCTCCAGGAGCTCGAACGCGACAACGATGCAACGGTGGCCAGGAACGCTGAACGCGCGGTCCGGCGGATTACGGCGGCCCCGCGCTTCGACTAGCCAGAAGAAAGTTCAAAGTGCAAAGTTCAAAGTGGAGAAGTTAGCGCGACACTGACTTACTTCTCCACTTTTCACTTTTCACTTTGAACTTTGTACTTTCCCCGTGTATTCGTCATCGGTGACTTTTTCCAGCCACTTCGTTTCGCCGCCGAAACCGACGGCGACGTGCACCAGCGGGCTCGTCGGCGTGGCCCCGTGCCAGTGGACGATGTCGGGGCCCGTGAAGTCGCTTTCGCCGGGGCCGAGATCCTTGAACGGCTGTCCCTTCTTCTGAAGGCGGAGCCGGCCCTCCTGGACGAACAGCAGCTGGCCGCGCGGATGGCTGTGCCAGGCGGTCCGCGCACCGGCCTCGAAACGCCGGCGGCCTGCTGCGGCGCCGCCAGCATCGAGCGCGGCGGTCTGCCCGGTAAAGCGGGACGCCTCGGGGTCAGCGGCTGGCTGCTGGGCGCCCATCCAGGCGGCCGACCCGGCGAACAGCACGAAGAGCGAGCAGACGAGCAGGATTCGTTGCATGGTGGCTCCCTCCGACGTCACATACTAACAGGGCGGGCGGGCCAGGCAGGCCGGGCTGGCGAGACGGGAGCCTGGCCCGCCTGCCCGCCCTGCCCGTCCTGCCAGCCCCGCCCGCCCTTGTGTAAACTTCCAGAGCCATGAATCGCCGAACGTTTCTCAAGTCGTCCGGAATGGCCATGGTTGGCGGACTCGCACAACGAGGCGGTGCGCCAATAGGGCGAAGCGTTCAGACATCGGTCCTCAACATCGGCTTCGAGGAAACCGGCAGCCCGTCGGGCTTCCCCATCGTCCTGCTGCACGGATTTCCAGATGATGTGCGGGCCTGGGATGAAGTAGCGGCGCCGCTCGCGGCCGCTGGACATCGGGTGCTCGTGCCGTACCTCCGCGGGTTCGGCGCGACGAGATTCCGCGATGCGGCCGCGCCCCGCATGGCCGAGCAGGCCGCCATCGGCCAGGACGTGATCGACTTCGCCGACGCGCTGGGCCTCGAGCGATTTGCCGTCGCCGGGTACGACTGGGGCGGCCGCGCGGCGGGCATCGCCGCGGCGCTCTTCCCCAATCGCGTGCGCGCCGCCGTCCTTGCCGGGGGCTACACCATCCAGGACGTCTTTTCGCCGCCGCGGCCTGCCGCGCCGCAGGCCGAGGCTGCGGCCTGGTACCAGTGGTACTTCAACACCGAGCGTGGGCGTCTTGGGCTGGCCGCGAACCGTCGTCCGCTGTGCAAGCTGCTGTGGCAGACGTGGTCGCCGACCTGGCGTTTCTCGGACGCCACCTACGACAGGACAGCCGCGTCGTTCGACAACCCCGACTTCGTGGACTGCGTGATCCACTCCTATCGGCACCGTAACCTGAACGCGCCGGGCGAGCCGCGGTTCGAGGCCATGGAACGCCGCCTGGCGGCCCGGCCCCGGATCGACGTTCCCGCCATGCTCTTATACGGCGCTGACGACATCGTCAGGCCTGCGCCCGAAGCGTCCCCGGCCGAACTGGGGCAGTTTACAAAGCTGATCGGGCGCCGGGTCGTCCCCGGCGCGGGACACTTCCTGCCGCGGGAGAAGCCCGAAGCGGTGTCCTCGGCCATGTTGGAGCTGCTAAAAGCGGCCAAGTAGCGCGGGCCTTCAGGCCCGCGATGGCGGGTTGTCGATTCTGGCCCACTCCGAACGACTATCTGCCGAAGACCAGTTCAACCAACTTTCCACCAAGGAGCGGACCCATGCAGTATCTCTGTCTCATTTACGACGACGAGAGCACCGGCGCCCGGATGACGAGGGAAGAAGGACAGGCCATCATGGGCGAGTACGTCGGCTTCACCGAGGACATCAAGAAGAGCGGCCACTACGTCGGCGGGAACCCGCTGCAGCCGACGAAGACGGCGTCCACGGTCCGCGTACGCCAGGGCAAGATCTCGACGACGGACGGCCCGTTCGCGGAGACGAAGGAGCAGCTCGGCGGCTACTACCTGATCGAGGCCAAGGACCTGAACGACGCCATCCAGGTCGCGGCGAGGATTCCGGCCGCCAGGACCGGCTCGGTCGAGGTGCGGCCGATCATGAAGATGTAGCCAGATCGGAGGGACCCCTGTCCGAGCAAGACAACGACGCCGCAGGCGTGCGCGAGCGGATCGGCGGCATCTACCGATCCGACTCGCGCCGCGTGCTGGCCACCCTGATCCGGCTGCTCGGGGATTTCGATCGCGCCGAGGAGGCGATGCACGAGGCGTTTGTCGCCGCGCTCGACGCCTGGCCGCGTGACGGCATGCCTGACAACCCTCGCGCGTGGCTCGTCTCGACGGGAAGGTTCAAGGCGATCGACCGCCTGCGCCGGGGGGCGCGGTTCGACGCCGCGCTTGCCGGCCTCGCCGAGCAGCTGGAGGCGAGCGCGGCCACAGCCTCGTCGGTCCGGGGGACAGGGGCCCCCGGAGAAGAAGACGGCGGCAGCGTCGAAGACGACCGCCTGCGGCTCATCTTCACCTGCTGTCATCCCGCGCTCAGCCCCGACGCGCGCATCGCGCTGACGCTGCGCGAGGTCTGCGGTCTGGAGACCGAGCAGATCGCGCGGGCGTTCCTGACCTCCGCGCCGACGCTTGCGCAGCGCATCGTGCGCGCCAAGGGAAAGATCCGGGACGCGCGCATTCCCTACCAGGTGCCATCGCTCGCCGACCTGCCCGAACGTCTCGACGCCGTGCTCCATGTGATCTATCTCGTCTTCAACGAGGGCTACTGGGCGTCAGGTGGCGACGCATTGACCCGTCCGGACCTCTCCGGCGAGGCAATCCGGCTCGGGCGGCTGCTGGTCGAGCTGCTGCCGGAGCCCGAGGGCATTGGCCTGCTGGCGCTGATGCTGCTGCACGACGCGCGGCGCGCCGCCCGGACATCGGCCGACGGCGAGATCGTGCTCCTCGAGGCGCAGGATCGGTCGGTGTGGAATCGCGCGCAGATCGAAGAAGGGCTCGCGCTCGTCCGTCGCGCGTTGTCGCTGCGGCGTTCGGGCTTCTATACGCTGCAGGCGGCGATCGCGGCCGTGCACGCCGACGCGCGCGACAGCGCGGCAACCGATTGGCCGCAGATTGCCGCGCTGTACGATGTCCTGCTGGCCATCGACCCGTCGCCGGTCATCGAGCTGAACCGCGCCGTTGCCGTCGCCATGCGCGATGGGCCGCGGGCCGGCCTCGTCCTCATCGACGCGATTCTGGCGCGTGGGGATCTCATGGACTATCACCTCGCCCACTCCGCCCGCGGCGACCTGTGCCGGCGTCTGGGGAACCGGGCCGACGCCGTGGCCGCGTACGAACGTGCGCTCGAGCTGACGAGCCAGGCCCCGGAGCGACGGTTCATCGAGCGACGCCTGGCGGAGCTACGAGCCTCGCCCTCGTAGCAACCGTGCTTCATCGATCGCCTGCTCATCACGAAGACACGAAGATCACGAAGCCTTCTTCTTCAAGAAATGATCTTCGTGGCCTTCGTGTCTTCGCGATGAACGGGTGACGGATGTAAACTGACCGCGAGACGAGAGGGCATCCGATGGCTTGCAAATTCATCACGTGCCTCGGTCTGGCGGCCGGCGTGACCGTCGGCGCGGCGCCGTGGACCGTTCCCAGAACCGCGTGGGGTGATCCGGATCTCCAGGGTATCTGGCCCGGGACGGCCATGATGGGCGTGCCGCTTGAGCGGCCGGCGCAATTCGGCGGCAAGCTGATGCTCTCAGACGAGGAGTTCGCCGCGCGCGCCGCGCAGGCCCGGCGGCAGGCCGAGGCGGACAACGAGGAGTTCGTCGCGCCCGCGCCTTCGCCCGCCGCCGTCATTACGGGCGCCGGCTCCGGACCTCCCGGTCACTGGGGCGAACGCGGACGGCCGCAGCGGCAGACGTCGCTGGTCGTCGACCCGCCGGACGGCCGCATCCCCCCGATGACGGACGAAGGACGGCGGCGGACGGCCGCGATTCCCGCGACCCTCTACTACGACAACAGCGGCGGCGGCGTGTTCAACGGGCCCGAGGATCTCAGCGTCTACGATCGCTGCATCTCGCGCGGCGTGATCGGCTCGATGGTGGCGGTGGGCTACAACGCCGGCAACCAGATCGTACAGGGCCCCGGCTGGGTAGCGCTCCGCAACGAGATGATTCACGAAGCGCGGATGATCCCGCTCGACCCCTCGACGGGCTCGGGGTCGTCCCGAGCGAAGTCGAGGGACGACGGCCGCCCCCACGCGCCGGCCACGATTCGCGGCTACATGGGCGACTCACGCGGCCGCTGGGACGGCGCCACGCTGGTCGTCGACACGACCAACTTCAACGGCAGGACCGGCATCGGCGGCAACGGGCGCGCCCTCTACCACAGCGACGCCCTGCACGTCGT
Source organism: uncultured Acidobacteriota bacterium (assembly GCA_963821285.1). Classification (GTDB taxonomy): domain Bacteria; phylum Acidobacteriota; class Vicinamibacteria; order Vicinamibacterales; family CAVVIG01; genus CAVQJU01. The sequence goes on along the minus strand of CAWGDD010000006.1, from coordinate 158,159 downwards.
CGAACGCTTCACGCGGACGAACGCCGACACGATTCAATACGAAGCGGTCATCGACGACCCGAAGACGTGGACGCGGCCGTTCACGATCGCGTTCCCGCTCAAACGCGAGCCGGGTTACGGGATGTTCGAGTACGCGTGCCACGAGGGGAACTACGGACTGCGGAATATTCTCAGCGCCGCGCGCGCCGGCGACGCGAATGCCCGCTAGGTTCGAGTCGAATACGCCCGCGTGCCTCCTCGCGGCAGTGCTCCTGGCTGTCAGTGTAAGCACGAGCCGTGCGCAAGGTCAGCTGCAGCCGGACCATCCCGCAGTCACGGTTCGCGGACAGATCTACACGCCGCGCTCGATCCTGGCGCGCAACATGGGCACCGAGGAGGATCAGACGACGGCCTTCACTCCTCACAAGGTTGTCGGCAACGTCTACTACGTGGGGACACGAACGCTGAGCTCGTTTCTCGTGACAACGCCGCAAGGGCACATCCTCATCGACAGCACGTACGAGCGGAACGTGCCGACGATTAGGCAGTCGGTCGAACAGCTCGGCTTCAAGTTCTCCGACGTCAAGATCCTGCTCGGCAACCACGCGCACGGCGATCATCAGGAGGGTGACGCGCTGGTCAAACAGTTGACCGGCGCACAGGTGATGGCCCTGGCCGAGGACGTGCCGGCGCTGCAGGCGATCAAGCCTGGCGGCAAGGAGCACCCGATCGACAGGATCCTGCACGACGGCGACGAGGTGAAGCTCGGCGCCACAACGCTCGTTGCGCACCTGACGCCGGGCCACACCCGCGGCTGCACCACATGGACCATGAAGGCGCGAGAGGGCCGCAAGACCTACAACGTGATGTTCGGCTGCAGCCTGCGGCCCCCGGGCATGGTGACGCCGGCCATCGAGGCCGAGTTCAACCGCTCATTCAAGCTCGTGCGCGCTCTGCCGTGCGACGTCCAGCTCGGCGACCACGGCGCCCAGTACAACATGCTGGAGAAGTTCGCCAAGGTTCGGGCCGGCGGCCGCAATCCCTTCATCGAACCCGCCAGCTGCACGCTGGAGGCGGATATCGAAGAGGCGATGTTCCACGCGATCCTTGCCGAGCAGCGGAAGGCCGAACGGCCTTAGGAAGGGAAGTCCACGAATTCGACCTGGAGGCCGCGCGCCTTCATCCAGTCGGCCACGGCAAAGCCTGTTGCGCGGGGCCACGGTTTGAGCTCGTGCGGCTTATAGCGGCGGTAGTCGCACAGCTCGGCGCCAAGCCTCAACTCCCCCGCCGCGACGACGTGGTAGCACAGCATGACTTCGTTCTTGCGCTCGAAGATGTAATTGCCGATGGGATGGATCTCGAGGGCGTCGAGATTCAGCTCTTCCTTCAGCTCGCGTTCGACGGCCGCCGTCGGCTCTTCCCCCGCCTCGAGGTAGCCGGTGATCAACGCGAACCAGCCTTCGGGCCACTTCACATTGCGGGCCAGGATGATGTCGCCCTCGTACTCGACCAGGGCGCCGACGGCAGGGGTGGGATTGGTGCGCTGGACAAAACCGCACGCCGCATCTGAGCAGACACGGCGTGCGCCGCCGGTCATCGGCCGTCCACACCGCGGGCAAAAGTCGAACGGATCGATCACCCCAGCCCAACCCCGTTATTCGCGGTCGAAGAGCTTCATCGCGAGCATCCCGTGCGTCGCCGCCGCCCCGGCCCTGAGCGCGGCTGCGAGGAACACGGCCTCGGCAACCTCCTGACGGGTCGCGCCCGCCTTCTTGGCATTCTTGGTGTGCGCATCAAGGCAATACGGGCACTGGGTGGTGCAGGCGACGGCGATGGCGATCAGCTCGCGGAACTTCCTGGGGATCGCGCCGTCCTCTTTCCCGGTGATCGAATCGAGGTCGAGCCACACCTTGAATTCGGCCGGGGCCAAGGTCCTGAGTTCGCGGAGTTGCTTGAAATCGTCTGAGTCGTGATAGTGCATCGGTCCTCCCGGCCGGTACTCTATCGCAATTGGTCCCTGGGGGCCGCGCGGCGCCGATGCGGCATATAATCCGGCCGTCGAAGTTGGCGACGGCCGACAGCAGTGGAGGGAATGATGAGACGTTCCGGCCTCATTCGCGCGGCAGTCGCGGCAATAACCGCGGTTGTTCTCTGGAGCCCCGCGCTTGCGCAACGCGCGGGCGATCATTGGGTGGTCACCTGGTCGACGGCCGGGGTTGGACGGCCGCAGAGCCCCGCACCGGCGTCGCCACCGGCCCCGGCGCCGGCCCCGTTCCTGCACTTCGACAACCAGACGCTCCGGCAAATCGTCCACGCCACCGTCGGCGGCTCCCAGATCCGTCTGGTGTTGAGCAACGTGTTCGGCACGGCTCCGCTTACCATCGGGGCGGCCTACGTCGCGTTACGCGAGAGCGGCCCGGCCATCGTCTCGGCGTCGGGCAGGGCGGTCACCTTCAGCGGGCAGCCGACGATCGCGATTCCGGCCGGCGCCATGCTGCTCAGCGATCCGGTGGCCCTGACCTTCCCGGCCGCGGCCGACATCGCGGTCGATCTCTATCTGCCCGTCAACACCAACGCGCCCTCGCCGGTCACGATGCACAACGGGGCGTTGCAGACGAGTTACGTGACGGAAACCGGCAACCATGCGGGCAAGCCGACGCTGCCCGTGGTGGCGACGACGCAGAGCTGGTTCGGGCTGGCGCGCATCGAGGTGATGGCACCGGCGGCAGCGGAGACGGTGGTCGCGTTCGGCGACTCGATCACCGACGGCTCGCGATCGACGGCCGACGCCAACGGCCGGTGGCCCGACGTGCTCGCCCGCCGGCTGGCCGCCCAGAGCCTCCCGTTCGGCGTCGCCAACAGCGGCATCGGCGGAAACCGGGTCCTCAACGAAGGCGCCTTTCAGGCCGGCATCAACGCGCTGGCGCGGTTCGACCGCGACGCGCTCGACGTTCCGGGCGTCCGCCACATCATCGTGCTCGAAGGCATCAACGACATCGGCAACGCGCGCCAGAACCCGACGCCGACCGCCGCCGATCTGATCGCCGCCCACAAGCAGCTGATCGAGCGCGCGCACGCGCGAGGCGTCACCATCTACGGCGGCACGCTGACGCCGTTCGAGGGCGCCGCGTATTTCACGAAGGAGGGCGAGGCCAAGCGGCAGGCCCTCAACGAGTGGATCCGCACGGGCCGCGCCTACGACGCCGTGATTGATTTCGACGCCGCGACCCGCGATCCCACGCACCCGTCGCAGTTCCTGGCGCAGTACGACTCGGGCGACCACCTGCACCCCAACGACGCCGGCTACAAGGCGATGGGCGAGGCGATCGATCTCTCGCTGTTCAGGGCGCCTGCGGCCGTAGCCCGCGGGTCGGGCCGATAGCGAGACGAAGACGCGCGACTCGTCCTTCCCGTGGGCTCGCACATCGATGTCGCCGAACGTGCCGGCGTTGCCAACAGTTCGTGGGAGACTACGCGCATGAAGAAGCTGACCGCCCTGATGGGTCTGGCACTCGCGGCGGGCGCCTATCCGGCTGCCGCTCAGAGTCTCGTCATCACCAACGCCAGAATCCTGGATGGCACCGGCACAGTCATCGAGCGCGGGGCCGTCGTCGTTCGCGACGGCAAGATCGCGTCGGTGGCGGCCGGTACTCCGGCCGCGCTGCCCGGCGCGCGCGTCATCAACGCACGTGGCATGACCGTGATGCCCGGCTTCATCGACGCGCATCGTCATCCCATCCCCGGCAACACGGCCGAGTGGCTGGAAAAGGACGCCCCGGCGCAGATGCGCGCGTTCCTTGAAGCCGGCTTTACCACCGTGCTGTCGGCCATCACGCAAGAGGACGGACTGGAGCTCCGGCGGCGAACTGAATCCGGCGTGATTAGAGGTCCGCGGATCTTCGCGGCAAGGCTGATCCCGCTCGCGCGCGCCGCGGGCGGAGGGCGCGGAGCCGCCGGCGGACGTGGTGGCGATCCTGCCCGCTTCGACAACTCGCGGCCGCCGCTCCGTCCGACCGAGCCCGCCGGCGCCATTCCCGCCGCGGATACCGTCGCTGCGGTGGAAGCGACCGCGAAGGCCGGCTTCGACTACATCAAGACCGTGATCACCGTCACGCCGGGCGGGCCCGAAGTTGAGACGCTTCGGTTGATCGTCAACGAGGGAAAGAGGCACAACCTGCCGACGATCACGCATGCCGTGACCGTCATCGACACGCTCGGGGCTGTGGACGCCGGCCCCGCGGTGCTGGTCCACACGCCGCACATCGGACGCCTCGAAGAAGACCCGGCCGCCGTGCAGAAGATCGTCAAGGCCGGCATCCCGATGACGACGACGCTGGCGGTCTTCACGCCGCACTTCTCACGTGACAACATGCCGCTGTTCCGCGACGCGCTGCCCTTTCCGTGGAACACGATCTCGAGCGCGGGCCAGGGTCCGGTGAACGCGCGCATCCTCTGGGAGGCCGGCATCTCGCTCGGTTACGGCACCGACACATCGTGGCCGCCGAAGGAGTCGTTGAAAGACGAGCTGCGAGCGCTCAGCCTGGTCTTTTCGCCGAAAGACATCGTCACGATTCTGACGAGGAACGCCGCGCGATCGGCGCTCAAGCAGGATCAGCTCGGGACGCTCGAGCCGGGCAAGCTGGCGGACATCGTCATCGTCAACGGCGATCCGCTGAGAGACATCTACGACGTGCTGAACGTGGTGACAACCGTCAAGGGAGGCGTCGTGGTGTCGGACACGGCTGCTGCGCGGCCCAACAAGTAACCTCGCCAACAACCGGCCCAAGGCTGGAAGGCTTATACTCTCGGAACCTGCATCCGGGAGGAGCCGCATGCCGCTGCGACACGTCGCCCTACGAACTACCCTGGCGGTCGGCGCTTCGCTCGGTGCGTCCGACGCACTCGCGCATCACAGCTTCGCGCCGCACTTCGACGCGAGCAAGCCGGTAAGTATCTCCGGGACCGTGACCGAGTTCGAGGCACGCAATCCGCACAGCTACCTCCATATCGCCGCGGTCGACGAGAACGGCCAGACGCGCGAGTACGTCTGCGAATCGAACGGCGTCACACAGCTCTCGCGCGCCGGGCTGACGCCGGCGACGCTCAAGGCCGGCACCAGCGTGCGCGTCAAGGGATCCCTGTCGCGGCACAGCCTCTACATGTGCTTCTTCAGCAGCGTCGAGTTCGCGGACGGCCGCGTCGTGAGCGCCAACGGTCTCGGAGGATCTCCGGCGACGCCGGCGCTCGCGACGCGGACGGACATCTTCGGCACGTGGCTGCTCGCGCCGATACGGAACCGAAGCACCAGCGGCCCGCAGCCGATGATGCAGTTTCTGACGCCGGCGGGCGAAAAGGCCGTCGCCGCGTACGATCCCTTCAAAGACGATCCGACGTTCCGTTGCGACCCCGTCGCCATCCGCCGCGTCTGGGGCGCGCCCGGCACGCCGCTCGAGATCGTGCGCGACAAAGGCGACATCGTGCTGCATCACGAATGGATGGACGTACGGCGTCTCATCCACATGAACATGAAAGACCACCCCAAGAACGGTCCGCGCAGTTCGCTCGGCCACTCGATCGGCCACCTCGACGGCGACACGCTGGTCATCGAAACGGCGAACTACGCCGCCGGCGTGCTGAATCAGTACGTCGAAACGCCGGGCCAGCCGACGAAGGGACTGCTCCACTCCGCGGCGCTCACCACGGTCGAGCGGCTGCACCTCGATGCCGCGGGTCAACGGCTCGTCGTCGAAGTCGACATGGCGGACCCGGAGTTCTTCACACGGCCGTTCAATCGCACGACGACGGAGTACGCGCCGTCTGATTTGAAGATCGAGCCGTTCAACTGCTCGCGCGAAGGGCTCACGGGGACGCTGAAGAAGAAGTAATGCGCTTCACCGTCTCACGGACTGCCCGCCGCCCGGCCCGCCTTCAGGCCTGCCGGGACAGGCGGAGCCGCTGCCGATCGAGCGCAGCCGCACGAGCCAACGCGCGCTTCACGAGGGCCTCGGGCGCGCCGCTGAGCTCGAGCAACGCGATGGCGTTGCGGCTCGTGGCCGGACCCGGCGTGAGGCGATAGTCGAACGTCAGGCCATCCGGTCCCACCGCATCGCCGAAGTGGCAGACGGTGTAGCTGTCTCGCAGCAGGTCCACGAGCTCGCCGTCGTGCGTCGCGGCAAGCACGACGTGCGGCTTGTCGCCCTCGATGAGGGCCACGAGCACAGCCTCCGCCGCGGCGATTCGCTCGACCGCATTCGTGCCCCTGAAGAGCTCGTCGAAGATGAACAGATGCGGCGCCGGCTCCCCGCTCGCGTTGACGAGCGCGAGCACGGACTCGACTTCCACGAGGTAGTAGCTCTTCCCCGCAATCAAATCGTCCGACCGGCCGATGCAGCTGCGCACCTGATAGACGGGCGCCTCGTAGGCGCGGGCGAGACACGTGTTGATCGTCTGCGCCAGCACGACGTTGATCCCGACCGTCCGCAGAAACGTGGACTTGCCCGACATGTTGGAGCCGGTGACCAGCACGCCGTGCGGCGGCGCCAGCGCGATCGAATTGGGCACCGCCTGCTCCACGAGCGGATGCCGGAGGTCCGCGAACGTCGAACGCGAGCCTGGCGGCCCGAAACGCGGGCGGATCCATCCGTCAGCGCCGGATCGAAACGACGCAACGGCAATCGCCGCATCGATCTCGCCGACGGCCTCGATCACCCTCAGCAGGTGCGGCCCACGCACTTCGAGCTCACGGCTGGCAAAGTAGAACGCGTTCGCGTCCAGGAGGAACAGCAGGTTGATGAATTCCAGGATGACGAACGCAAGGTAGTCGGTAGCAAGCGGATCCCGGCTGAGCCACCTCGCGATGCGTCCAAGCCGCCGGAGCGAAGCAAGGTCCGCCGCCAGGGCTCCCGTGATCGGAGCCGTCTCCGGAGTATCGAATGTCATCAACTCGCGCGCCGCCGAGAGCAGCGGGCCAAGTTGTCTGAACCAGGCGATTTGTCCCACAGCACGATGTGCCGTGACGATGCGAATCACCACGTTAGCCGCGAAGCAGACCGCCCCCGCAACCGCGAACGCCGGCCGAAAATATCCGAGCGACATCGTCAGCAGCGCTATCCCGGTCCAGATTGGGATCACGACGTGCCACCGCGGGCTGGCGAGCGCGTCGGGGCCGGCAAGTCGATGCACGTTGTAGGCGGCCGGAGACCGCAGCCCGGCCAGCCGCACCTGGGCCCGTTCGCGTCGGTCCGTGTCGCTCGCCACGCTGGCCATCAGCGCGTCGAACGCGTCCAGGGATTTCGGCGAAGGCGCCGAGCGCAGCCGGGCGTAGAGCACCTGCTGGCCGACGCTGCTTTCGGTCCGGTCCAGGTGCGCGAACACATCGTCCAGCAGGAGATCAGCCCAGGTACGGTCGTCGAGCGATGCGCCCGCGCCGTTCACGCGACTGGAACCAATCGGCCACCGCGTCCATGTCTCGCGGGACCTCGCGGCGATGGCCCCATTCGGCGCGAATCCGCGCCAGCAGGCGTCTTCGGGCGCGCCAGGACGTCCACGCCGGCACACGAACAGCACGCCGACGACGACCAGGCCGAAAAGCACGGCTGCGATCATGCGAGCCCCAGTTTAGATATGATGCACACCGAAAGGAACGCCCATATGCCGCGCTTACTGCTTGTCTGCGCCACCGTGCTGACCGTCGCCGGCGTCGTCATCGTTGCCCGGGCGCAGGCGCCCGCCACGCAGCCCAAGCCCGACCCGAAGAGCATCGAGTTCCGCGGCGACCGGTTCAAGCCGCTGACCTGGAACGAGATGACGCCCGCGCAGAAGACGATGGTCGAGCACCTGGTGGCGGGCCCGCGCGCCGGTGCGAACGGGCCGTTCAACGTCCTGCTGCGCAGCCCGGAGATGGGCGACATCGCCCAGCAGTTCGGCGCATCGATGCGCTTCAAGTCGTCGATCCCGCCCAAGCTCAACGAGATGGCGATCATCATCACGGCCCGCCACTGGACGTCGCAGTACGAGTGGTACGCGCACCACCGCGCGGCCCTCGCCGCGGGCCTGAGCCCCGCCATCGCCGACGCGATCGCGGCAGGCAAGCGGCCGACCGGCATGCAGAAAGACGAAGACACCGTGTACACCTTCTGCACGGAGATCCTGACCACCAAGCAAGTCAGCGACGCGACGTTCAAAGTAACGAAAGAAGCCTTCGGCGAAAAAGGCGTGGTCGATCTGATTGGCGTGATGAGCTGGTATCAGATGGTGTCGATGCTGCTCAACACGGATCGCTACCCGCTGCCCGACGGCGTGCAGCCGGAACTGAAGCCCCTGAACTAACGAGCGAGCGCCCAGCGACACGATGACATCGAGAGGAATCCTGACAGTTGCGTTGTCCGCGATTGGCGCGGCCGTGGTGTTCGCCCAGACCGAACCGCCGCGCCTGCCACCTGTCGCGGCCAACGCGCCGGCGCCCTCGCTGCAGTCGGCGGTCGATCCCGGCTACGCCGCGCTGATCGCGACCTGCAAGACGCCGCCCCCGGGCCGCGGCGGCCGCGCCGGTGGTCCGGCCCGCGGCGGCGGCCCCGGACGCGGTCCGCAGGCCCCGCAGGGCATCCGCGAGTACACGATCACCGAAATCCCCGGCGTCATCGCCGCGGGCCAGAAGTGGACGTTCCAGTGGCAGCAGGCCGGCAACAACGGCGACGGCATCGTCGGCCTGAACGACGGCACGCTGCTGCTCGCGCAGAACGACAGCAGCGCCGTGCTGAAGCTGGACAAGAACGGCAAGACGTCGGTGGCCTACTCGGACACGCACACCGGCGGCGCGCTGTCGATGAGCAAGAAGGGCGACCTGTTCATCGTCGAGCGCGGGCTGAACGCGCGGATCGAACAGCTCGCGCCGAAGCGGCGGGTGCTGGCCGACAAGTACAACGGCGATCCGATCGATTGCATCGGCGGCGTGATCAACGACCTCACGGCCGACAGCAAGGGCGGCGTCTACTTCACGATGGGCGGCGTCTTCTACGCCAGCCCGAGCGGCGTCATCACCAAGTACGGCGACACCCAGCCGAACGGCATCATCCTGAGCGCCGACGAGAAGACGCTGCTACGCCACCAACGGCCCCACGCTGGCCGCGTTCGACGTCCAGGCCGATGGCTCGCTGACCAACCAGCGGGAGTTCACCAAGTGGGAGGGCGGCGGTGGTGACGGCAGCACAATCGACTCGCAGGGCCGTCTGTATGTCACGACCAACGCCGGCATCGAGGTGATTGGCCCGGACGGCAAGAACCTCGGCGTCATCCCGACTCCGCGGGGCGTCATCACATGCGCGTTCGGCGGCAAGGACAAGAAGACGATGTACATCCTGGCCCGCGGCGCCAAGGACGCCAACGGCGAGGAAGTGGCCAACGCCGCGCAGGTCTGGACGATTCCGATGATCGCGCAGGGCTACAAGGGTCGCGCCAAGTAAGTGGGAAACGGGGACACTCAGCCATGCCACGGTGACAACACGTCGCCTCATAAGGGAACTGTCCGGGGAATTGTGGCCGCGCGGTTGGCGCGAGTCATGCAGGCAAGAAGGCTAGGAGGAATATCTCATGCGCCATGCTCTTGCATGCTCAGTCATATGCGCCGCGATCCTGGCGTTCGGATCTCCGGCAAGCGCTCAGGTTTCGTTCGGCATCACGATCGGTCAGCCGCCGCCTCCCCGTGCCTATCGCGTACCCCCGAGGCCCGGCCGCGACTATCTTTGGGTCGAGGGCTACTGGTACCCCCAGGGCAACGGCAAGCACTACAAGTGGCATGACGGCTATTGGACGCGTCCGCCGTTCGCCGGCGCCTATTGGGTGGACCCGTACTACTACGGCGGGCGGTACGTCCCGGGATACTGGGAAGACGGTCGCCGCCGGGCCAACCACGATCATCATTGGGACAACGATCGAAACCGGAGAGACGACGGTCGAGACAAGGGTCACGACAACGATCACCGCTAGCGCGTCGTGTAGACACGCGCCTTGAACGCGCGCACGAAACCCGACAGGATCGGCGATACGTCGCCCGGTTCGAGCGTCACCTCGATCAGGGCGAACGAATCGCCGGTCCATGCCGTGGCGAGCGCCTCGCGGAATTCCCCGGGTGTCCGGACGACGAACCCGCGCCCGCCCCACAACTCGGCCAGCTTCGCGAACGGCCAGGGGACCGTCGCGTTGTACTTCGCGTCAGGGTAGAAGGCCTGAAGCATCTCCCATCGCGTGTTGTTGAACAACACGATGACGGGGTTGCACCCGTACTCGGGCGCGTGCGAGATCTCGGGCCCCGTCATCTGGAACGCGCCGTCGCCGACGAGCACGAGCGGCCGGCGGCCGGTCGCGACCTGCACGCCCAGCGCCGCCGGCACGGCAAACCCCATCGTCGCGTAGTAGGCCGGCGCGACGATCTCGTTCGAGCGCACATCCACGGCCGCGAACAGGCAGTCGCCGGTATCGGACACGAGCGGCACGTCGAGGTGATCAGCGAGGAACTCGTTGAGCTCGTGAATGACGTGCCGGACTCTGATCGGCTCGCGGTCCTCCCCCGCCTCCAGCGTTTCCGGAGACACGTGATCACGAAACGCACCAGCCCGCGTCGGCTTGCGCGGCAGATCGTGTGATTCCAGCAGCCGCGACACCAGCCTGTCGATCGGCACGTTCTGGTAGCGATGATGGCGGATGTACACGTCGCGCGCCACGGCGATGAGCAGGTTCGTCCTGTCCAGGCAATCCGCGGACACGCCGAGGCTGGTATCGCTGACGAGTTCACCGAGGAGCAGCACGCAATCGGAACGCTCGACGATCTCGCGCAGCGCGGGCGGAGACACGACGCCGAGGTACGTGCCCACGAACTGCGGGTGAAGGGTCGGGAACACGCCCCTCCCGAGGAAAGACGACGCGACCGGGACGTTCAACCGCTCGGCCAGACGGACGACCTGCTCGCGCAGATGAAACCGGTGGACCTCGACGCCGACGATGAGCACCGGCCTGTCGGCGGCATTGAGGTGCTCGATGATCTCGCGAGCAGCCTCGTCAACGGCGTCCGGGTCGTCGGCCAGCGACAGGTGTACCGGCTCGCCCTCGACGGGCGCTTCGATCTCCTCCGACACCATGTCCCTCGGGATCTCGAGGTACACGGGCCGCTTGACCTTGGTCGCCGTCTCGAGCGCCTTGCGGATGTGACCGGCCGCCGTGTGCGGGTCGTCGAGGATGGCCGCGTACTCGGTGACCTCCTGGTAGATCTTGAGCTGCGACTCGAAGCTCTTCACCTCGTGGTGCACGTGGACGTCGGACTGACGCTCGATTCGCCCGGGCCCGCCGGTCAGCACGACCAGCGGCGATTCCTCGGCGTACGCGCACGCAACGGGGTTGATCATGTTGAGGCCGCCGGCGCCGTACGTAACGCAGCAGACGCCGAGGCCGCCGGCCATGCGTGCCGCTCCATCTGCAGCAAACCCCACGGCGGGTTCGTGGCTCAGCCGGATCAGGCGGAAGCGCCCGTCGTCTTCGAGTGCCTCGTAGAGGTTGAGGACGAAGTCTCCGGGAATCCCGAAGATGTGCCGGACACCGTAGTGCCACAGCTGGTCGAAGAGGAACTGGTGAAGCTTCACGGCCCCACTTTATGCGTTGGCAGCTTCCATCGCCAAGCCGATCGATCCATCTGCGCGCGAATCACGTGGCCACAGAGACACAGAGGGGACAGAGATCTCTTCCTGACGAGAGAGCTCTGTGCTCTCCGTGCCTCTGTGGCTACGTACGTTTCGGGCTCGCGCCGCTACTTCGCCGGCGGCGGAGGATCGACGCCGTACCACAGGTTCATGGTGCCCAGTTCATCGCGGCCGCAGGCCTTGAGGTAACAAAAGAGCTGCGTCCGGTAGGCGGCGTGCCCGCCGAGGACGAGGTTGACGATGAAGAGGCCACGGGTAATCTTCGAGCCGTCGAAGTTGTCCATCTCGGACCGGAAGTCGGCGTCGGACATGCTGCCCAGTACCTTCGCGTAGACCTCCTTATGGCCGGCGATGACCGCCATCGTCTGATCGAAGTCTCGTGCCTCGGCGGCTTTGGCCGCGGCCTGCCAGGCCTCCACGTCGAACTTCGTCTTGGCGCCCTGCACCAGCGCCGGCCCCATGATGCTCAGATACCGCAGCAGCTCGATGATGCTGCGCTGCTTCGGCGTCGGGCGGTAATCGAGCTTCGAGCGGTCGATCTTGCTCGAGAGGTGGACCAGGATATCGACTTCCTTCTGCAGCTGCGAGATGAGCTCGGACTTGATCAGAACCATGCATCCCTCCAAAAGCTTCTATCTTCTCCCATTCGTCAAGAGGGGCGCGCGGCGCAGCTCACCGCCTTCCGTGATCGTGAGGATACCGTTGACGGCCACGTGTTCGAGCACGTCACGACGTCCGCTTGGCCACCGCACTTCGAGACGATCGATCTCTCCGGCGGCGCCCACGCCGAAGTGCGCGCGACGATCGTTCTGCCCCAGATAACTCGACCCGGCCTTGATCTCGCGAATCTGGCTCCGGCCGGCCACGGTCGCGCGTATCCGCGCCCCGATTCCGTCGCGGTTGCTCTCCCGGCCGACCAGTTGGACGAGCACCGCGTTGCCGCGATTGCCGCCCTCGTTACGCAATAGATTCGCGGCCTGACCATTGTTCGTGACCAGCAGGTCGAGGTCGCCATCGTTGTCGATGTCGCCGGCCACGAGCGTGCGGCTGACCCTTTCCAGCGCGAAACCCGTTCCAGCGATGGCCGCGACGTCGCTGAACCGCCCGCGCCCGTCGTTGTGAAGGAGCAGCTTGCGCTGCGCATACCTCGACGCTGACTGAAAGTGGCTGGTGTTGTCGAGCACGTGCCCGTTGGCGATGGCAAGGTCGAGGCTGCCGTCGTTGTCATAGTCCAGAAAGACGGCGCCGAACCCGAGGAAGCGAAGCGTGGCTGCGGCCATGCCGCTGGCCAGCGTCGCGTCCGCGAACAACCCGCCTCCCAGGTTCCGGTACAGGTTGTGGGTCTCCATCTCGAAATTCGTGACGGCCAGATCGAGTCGTCCGTCACCGTCGTAGTCGCCGAAGTCCGTGCCCATGCCGGCCCTGGCCCTGCCGTCGCTGGCGACCGCCACGCCGGCTGACAGCCCGACCTCACGAAACACGCCGCGCCCTTCGTTGTGATACAGGAAGTTGGGCACCAGATCGTTGGCCACGAAGAAATCGACGCGGCCATCGTCATCGTAGTCGCCGAAGACGACGCCCAGGCCCTTGCCGTCGGTCCGGTAGACGCCCGAGGCTCGCGTGATGTCGCTGAACGTGCCGTCGCCGTTGTTCCGGTACAGGACGTTGGCGGCGCCCTTGTAGACGTCCGGGCGGCAGTACGCGCGCACGCGGCTGTCGCCGCAGACCTTGCTGTTGTCTTCCGGATCGACGTAATTCGCCACGAAGAGATCGAGCCGGCCGTCGTTGTCGATGTCGGCAAAGGCGCAGCTCGTGCTCAGGGCCGAGCCGCCGACGCCAGCCGTTTTCGTCATGTCGGCGAACGTGCCGTCTCCGTTGTTCCGGTAGAGCGCGTTCGCGCCGAAGTTCGTCAGGTACAGGTCCTCGTGCCCGTCGTTGTCGTAGTCCGCCGCGCAGGCTCCCATGCCGTACGCGTGGTGCTCGATCTTCGACGCCGGCGTCACATCGTCGAACGTGCCGTCGCCGCGGTTGTGAAACAGCCTTGATCGCGCCAGGGCGGCCGCCTTGGGATCGACGACGGATCCGCCGTCGACCAGAAAAACGTCGAGCCAACCGTCGCCGTCGTAGTCGAACAGCAGCCCCCCCGAGCCCATCGTCTCGACGATGTGCTTGGCGGGGCTGGCGCCGTTGAGGTGCGTGAAGGTCACGCCGGACTCGACGGCGACGTCACGGAACTGGACGGACCCGGCTCCCGCCGCCGCGGGGGCGGCACGCTGGCCCGACAGCAGGACCGTCCACAATGCCAACGCCGCGACGCCGCATGCCGCGGGCATGCGTCTCAACGGCCGAATCCCCTCGTGCGGATGCGATTCTCCTTCTGGCGATCGGCCAGCGCCTGTTCCGCCTGACGTTCCGCCTCGCGACCGAGCGCCGCGTACGCGGCGGCCAGATGGCCGTGCACATCGGCCTCGGCGCTAATCGCGAGCGCCTGACGGTACGCGTCGATGGCGGCCGCATGGCGCCCTGCGCGCTGCAGGACCAGCCCCAGGGTGATGTGGTTGGCGGCGACGTCGGGCTGGCGCGCCACCACCTGCTGCAGAGAGGCCGCTGCTGCGTCCGGATCGCCGGCGTCGAGGCGGTTCTGCGCGGCCTGCCGCAGCAGCTTCAGCTCCCACTCACGATCCGCTGCCGCCTGTGCGGCGGTCTGCAGCCGCCGGAATTCCTCGAGCGCCACGGTCCCCTCTTCCACCTGTCCGAGCCGGAGGAGGGATGTCCCCAGCGTGTACTGCGCGGCGGCGTGCGCGCGATTGAGAGCGAGCGCGCGGCGCGCCCCGTTCACGGCGCCGGCGTAGTCGCCAAGCCGCAGCCGCACCTGCGCACGCCCGGCCCAGGCTTCGGCGTTCGCGGGATCGAGTAGCAGCGCGGCCCCGAACTCCGCCCACGCTTCCTCGTGGCGGCTCTGCTCGAGATAGATCTGCGCCAGCTTGCGGTGCGCGTCGCTGTTGTTGGGGTTCACGCGAACGCGGCGGCGGTACGCGCCCAGCGCACCCTCCAGGTCGGCATCGCTGGTGTAGAGAACCCCGAGCAGATCGTAGAGATGATCCTGTCCGACGACCGGAGGGAACGTCGCCGCCTGCTCGAGCTCGCGGATCGCGTCGCCCTTGCGGCCCGTGGACTGATAGAGCAGCGCGAGCTGGTAGTGGAGTCCTCCCCCGGAAACCGGCAGCGTGCCGAACGCGCGTCGCAGCACGCGCTCGGCTTCGTCCGGGCGCCCGGCGAGCACGAGAACATCGGCGAGGGCGCTGTATCCGAGTTCGTCGGCCGCGTTCAGTTCAACGGCAGCGGTCAAGTGTTCGATGCTGCGACCGTACTGCTCATCAGCCTCGTAGGTGAGGCCGAGCATCTGCCGGGGCTCGGCACGGTCCGGCCACCGTTTGGCGACCAGCTCGAGCTGATCGATGACAGATCGCAGGTCCGCCTCGCCGAGCGCCGTCATCGCCAGGCGAACATTCGGGTCCCCGCCGAGATCGCGAACGCGCCGGCGCTCGCTCGCGGCGCTCGCTCGGAGCTCGACGATGGCCTGATCGAGGGCGCCGTCGGCGAGCAGCGCGAAGCCGCGGGCATATGGGGCCGGCGGGAAGAGCGGCGCCACGCCGGCCGTCTGCCGAAGAAGACCTGCGCGCACGAACGGCGCGGACGGCGCGCGGGCCGGAGTGGGCGGCCGGCGCGCATCGATCGATTGTCCGGCGTCGAACTGGCGCAGGGCGGCCGTGGCGCCCGCTTCGTCTGATGCCGCAATCAGCCGCTGCGCAAGGCCGTAGGTCGCGGCGGCGCTGCCGGGACTAATCTTCGCGGCTTTCGCGAACGCCTGGGCCGCATCCAACGGACGTTTCGCGAGATCGTGGGCCAGCCCCTGCAAGATGAACGCATCGGGGCGGGCCGGATCGAGCGCGCTGGCCACCCGGGCCTCTTTCAAGGCTTCCTGGCCGCGGCCGCGTTCGAGGTACGCACCGGAAAGAGCGACGCGCGCGTCGGCCGACTGCCCCGCCGCGTCGAGGACGACGGTACGGTAGGTACGAAGGGACTGATCCCACCGCTCGAGGGCCCGCGCCATGCCGTCGACGCTGGCGGCGACGCGCGACGGGCCGCCCACGTCGCGGCCCGGAACAGCCTGGATCAGCTGCCCGACGGCGGCGACGAACTGGTTTCTGTCCTGGTCGATTCGCGCCGCGGCCGCGGCGACGTGTTCCTGAGTCGCCCCGCAATTGTCGGCGCAGACCTCAGGCGCCTGCGCCGCCACGGCGGCGGACAACAGCACCGAGCAGAACGCGCCGCAGCGCAAGGTGACGTCCCTAGAAGTCCAGCTGCAGGCTGAACTTCATGAACCGGGGCGGCGCAATCGAGGTCGGGATCCGCCAGCCCGAGATGGATGCGTCGCGGTACGTCGTATTCTCCGTCAGGACGGCGTTCGTGTTGAAGAGATTGTAGATCTCGAAGTTCACGCCGGTCCGCAGCTGCTGGATCTTGAAGTTCTTGCCCATGCGCAGGTCGAGCTGATTGCGACGATCGCCGTAGAGCGTGCCGGGCTGCACGAGGTTCACGGTGACGTTCGGCGCGTTGCCGGCCAGCGGACGGCCGAGCGACTGGGCGACCTCGGCGCTGGAATAGACCTTGTTTGAGGCGATCACGGGCCCGGGACGGCTGTACCAGAGACCGCTGAACGTGACGTCGATCTTCGGGATGTTGTAGGTCGCGATCACCTTGCCGTCGGTCAGGAAGTTCTCCTTCTGGTGACAGTACGGCATGTAGTACGGCGTTCCGAGCGGCGCCGCTTCCGGCAGCGTCGCGACAACCGCGCAGTTGTCGGTCTCTGTGCGGCCGCTGCTGACGCCGCCCTGCACGGTGAACCCGCGCCGGAACCGGGCGTTGATCGTCAGGTCAAAGCCGTTCCAGTGCTGGATCTGCTCGCCGTAGTTGCTGGCCAGCGTGAAGTAGTTGTTCAGCGGCAGCGTGACCTTGTTCGGGTTGATATCGTAGAGCGGGCCGACGACGTAGCCGCCGCCGTTCGGCAGCCGCGGATCGACCGGGGCGGTGACGGTGTACTTGCTGTAGTCCGCCGCCGTCAGGTTGAGGTTGTCCGTGACGCCGAAGTTGCCGTACCACCGCCGGAAATACCCGGCGTCGAACGATACGTTGCTGGTGATCTGCCGCTGCACGCTCGCTGAGAACTCCCACTGGTACGGCCGCGTCCCCCAGCCGTTCAACACCGCCGGGTCGTAGTTGAGGCTCACCGTGGGCTTGCCGAAGTTCGTGTCCGACACGACGCCGCAAAGATCGCCGCCGGCGGCCCGCAGGTCCTGCGCCAGCACGTTGGTCAGGTCGCAGTCGGGCGTGAAGTTGCGATTCTGATCGGTCCAGCTCCTCGTGACGATGTTGGCCAGGCGATTCACGGGGTTCGCCGTGTCGCCGTAGGTGCCCTGCAGACCCTGCGCGATCACGTACTTGTTGATCGAAACTTTAAGCGCGGTCTTGCCGTCGCCGAACAGATCGTAGGCCGTGCCGACGCGCGGCACGATGTCGGACCAGCTGGCCATCGGCGTCCTCGGGAACGTGATATTGCGCGTCGGAGTCAGGGGCGCCGGCCCCAGCGTCTGTTCAGGGAAGTAGCTGCTGAAGTGATCGTACCGGACGCCGTAGCTGAGGGTCAGCCGGTTGAGCGTCCATTTGTCCTGCGCGTAGATGCCGAGGTCCAGCTTCTGCCGCTCCGCGCGATACAGCGGGGTCGCACGCTGGGTCAGCTGATTTGGCGAGCCGTTCAGGAACCGGTAGGTCAGGTGCGAGGTGTCGTCGAACACGTTGGACGTCCGCTGCGCCGTGACGTTGTAGAAGCCGAACTTGAAGGAATGGCTGCCGGGCACGTACGCGAGCGACGCACCGAACGGGATGCTCACGCCAAGCGTCCGCTGGTACGGCTGCGTGGCGCTCGAGATGCCGCCGCCCCGATACAGCAGGCCCGGAATCGATCCGCCCTGCTCGATGACCGGGGTGAACGAGCGCTCAAAGTCCGTCGCGTCCGGGGTGTACGCGTACTCTTCACGGCGCTCTCCCAACCGCGCTTCGATCAGGATCCGGTTCGTGGGCGTCACCGTGTACGACACCGACTTCAGATCGCTGATCGGATAATGGATATGGTTCGCCGCCTCCTCCGCGATGACGGGCGAGGTCACGCCGCACTGGCACCGCCAGTGCTGATCGTAGAAGAAGTTGAACTTGCTCTTCGCGGTCGCCTGCCAGGTCAGGCGCAGGTTCACGCTGTTCTCCCAGGCGGCGTTGACCGCTTTCTCCGCCGTGTTGGGCGCGTACGTCCACTTGGTGATGTCGCCGGCGTTGAGGTTCCGGAACAGGCCGCCGACGTAATTCTGCTGATTCGTGAAGCGGGCCGAGGTGTAGAACCAGGCGCGGTTCTCTTTCAGCGGCCCGCCGAACCCGGGATTGACATCCGACTGCAGCTTCAGGCTGTTCGGCGTGGCCAGCCCCCTCGCGACCAGGTCCGCGTCGGTGTTGCTCCCCTGAAACGCCGTGTTGGCGCCGGTGGCAAACAAGGTCCCCGAGTACTTGTTGCCGCCCGTCTTCGGGACCATGTTGATCTGGAGCCCGCCTGTGATGCTCTCGGCCGTGACCGCCGAGTAGTCGACCGCCACTTCCTGCGTGCTGCCCATGTTCGGCAGCATGTTGGCGGACCACCCGGTGCCTTCGGTGTTCGCGATTGTGACACCGTCGATCAGCAGGCGCGTGTCGGAGATGCTGCCGCCGTGCACGGACAGCGACCCGCCGGTCGTGTTGATGATGTTGGTGCCGCCGACATCGACGTTGCTGAGGTTGACGCCGGGGATGAGAAACGCCGCGACCTGCGGCGTGCGGCCGGTCGGAATCGCCACGAGAAGTTCCTGATCGACGACGCGCTGCTTGGTGGCGCTCTGGATGTCCACGACGGGCGTTTCGCCGGTGACCGTCAGCGTTTCCGCGAGCGAGCCGACCTTGAGGTCGGCGTTGATCGTCGCCGAGAACGACCCGCTCAGCTCGACGCCTTCACGCTTGAACGAGGCAAAGCCGGTGAGCGTGAACGTGACGGTGTAGACGCCGCCGCGCAGCTGCTCGATCCTGTACTGGCCCGCGCCGTCTGTGACGGCCGTGCGCGTCTTCTCGATCAGGGCCGGGCTGGAGGCTTCAACCGTGACACCAGGCAGGACGGCGCCGGAGGCGTCGCGCGCAACGCCGGCGATGGACGCCGAGCCTTGCGCAGAGGCGCCGGCCGCGGCGCCGAGGATCAGGACGAACCCAAGCAAGACACGTGAGGGAGTCGTCACATCAGCCTCCCAGGGTCGAGTGTGCGAGTGGTCCGCTTCGTTTAGTGAGAGTGGACAGTAAGTCAGACAGTCAACATTGTCAATTAACGCGGCCCTCCGCTGTCGCGTGTTGTAGGATGCCCGGCATATGACGCGCATCACCTGTGGCGCCCCGGTGTGTCTCGCGATGCTTCTCGGCCTGCTCAGCCCATCCGGTGCGTTGGCCCAGAACGCCGCCGCCCTGTATCGGGAGCATTGCGCCGCGTGCCACGACGCCGGCGTCGATCGTGCCCCGGCACGCGATGCGCTGCAGACCATGTCGGCGGAGCGCGTGCTCGCGGCCCTCGAGAACGGCGCGATGCTCTCGATGGGCAGCCGCATGTCGACCGCCGACCGGCGCGCCCTCGCCCAGTTCCTGACCGGCAAGTCGCTCTCGGCGCGCGATCTGACGATGACGCCGCCGCAACAGGCCATGTGTACGACGGCTGGCCGGTCCAACAGCCCGTCGAGTGCGAACTGGAACGGCTGGGGCGCCAACACGAACAACACACGCTTTCAGGACGGCGCGGCCGCCGGGCTGACCGCCGCTCAGGTTCCACGGCTGAAAGTGAAATGGGCGTTCGGCTTCCCCGGCGATCTCGACGCCAACGCGCAGCCGTCCATCGTCGACGGGCGCGTGTTCGTCGGCAGCGCAGGCGGCAACGTGTACGCGCTCGACGCGGCGACCGGCTGCATCCGCTGGTTCTTCCAGGCGAAAAGCTCCGTACGCGGCGCGGTGACCGTCGGCCGGACGCAGCCGGGCGCGGGACCGGCCGAGGCGGCGTACTTCGGCGACCTCGCCGGCAACGTCTACGCGGTCGACGCCGCCACAGGCGCCCTGATCTGGACCATCAAAGCCGATGCCCACCCGCTCGCCCGCATCGTCGGTTCCGTCGTGCTGCATAACGCACGGCTCTACGTGCCCGTCGCATCGGCCGAGGAGACGGCGGGCGCGCCGGCGAACTACGAGTGCTGCAGATTCCGCGGCAGCGTCACCGCGCTCGACGCCGCGACCGGCCGGCAGATCTGGAAGACGTTCACGATCGAAGAACCGCGGCCGACGAAGAAGAACACGGCCGGCACGCAGCTGTGGGGACCGTCGGGCGCCGGCGTGTGGAGCAGCCCGGCCATCGATGTCAGCCGCAGTGTCCTGTACGCCACGACGGGCGACAACTACAGCGCGCCGGCGTCGAGCATGAGCGATGCGTTCGTCGCCATGGACCTCGAGACGGGGCGGATTGTCTGGTCGAAGCAGATGACGGCCGGCGACGCCTGGAACACCGCGTGCCGCATGGCCGACACGACGAACTGCCCGGACATGAAGGCGCCCGACTTCGACTTCGCGTCTCCGCCGATCCTGGTCACGCTCGCCAACGGCAGACGCGCGCTCGTGGCCGGCCAGAAGTCAGGGATGGTTCACGCGGTCGATCCAGACGATCAGGGGAAGATTCTGTGGCAGTCCCGGGTCGGAGTGGGCAGCACGCTCGGCGGCGTGCAGTGGGGATCGGCGTCCGACGGCGTCAATGCGTATGTCGCGCTCTCGGATATCGTCCGCCTCTTCATTCCGAACAGCCTCGGCAGCAACGTCGACCCGAAAGCCGGCGGCGGCCTGTTCGCGTTCAACCTCCAGACCGGCGACCGCGTGTGGTACACACCGCCGGCCGCGTGCGGCACGCGGCCGCGGTGCAGCCCCGCGCAGTCGGCGGCGGTCACGGCCATTCCGGGCGTCGTGTTCTCGGGATCGGTCGATGGCCACCTGCGCGGCTACTCGACGGCGACCGGGGCAATCCTCTGGGACTTCGACAGCGTCGGACCGTACAAGACCGTCAACGAAGTGCCCGCGCGCGGCGGCTCGTTCGACGGACCCGGGCCGGCCATCGCGGGAGGAATGCTGTTCGTCAACTCCGGCTACGCCCGCGCCGGCGGCCAGCCTGGCAACGTCCTCCTCGCACTTTCGGTGGACGGGCAATGACAGCCTCTTTTTGAATTTGGTCATCTAGTCATTTGGTCATCTGGTCATCATTGATCCATTGAGCCAATGAATCACTGGAACAACGATGACCAGATGACGAGATGATCAGATGACCAGCTGCGTGAGTCACGGTCTCTTCGGCGTCAGCCTGACGATCTTCCCCATGTTGCCGTCGGTCAGCACGTAGAGTGCGCCGTCGGGTCCTTCGTTCACGCCGCGGATTCTCGCATTAAGCTCGGTCAGCAGGCGCTCCTCGCCGACGACGCGTTCGTCCTTGAGGACGAGGCGTACGAGCGACTTGCCGGCCAGCGCGGACACGAACAGATCGCCCTGCCACGCCGGGAACAGCTTCCCGGCGTAGAACGCGATGCCGGCCGGCGCAATGTCCGGCGTCCAGAAATACACCGGCTGCTCCATTCCCGGCTGGACGGTCTTGTCCCCGTTGATCGGCTTGCCGGTGTAGTCGCGGCCGTAGCCGATCACGGGGAAGCCATAGTTCCTGCCCTTGCCCACCGCGTTGATCTCGTCGCCGCCGCGCGGACCGTGTTCGCTCGTCCAGAGTGCCCCGGTCTTCGGATGAATGGCCAGGCCCTGGGGGTCACGGAACCCCAGCGCGTAGACTTCGCCGCGGGCGCCGGCTTTTCCGACGAAGGGATTGTCTTTCGGAATGGTCCCGTCGCCGTTGATGCGGAGCACCTTGCCCATCAGGCTGTCGGCCTGCTGCGGCTGCATCCAGTCCTCCGATTTGATGCCGAGGCCGGCGGGGACCGTGGTCGCGATCAGCAACGTGCCGTCCTTCGCCTGAATCACACGTCCGCCGGTCCCCTCGGCGTCCAGCAGGTCTCTGACGTCTTCGAGACGCGTGTCGTCCGATGAGATCTTCGCGCTCGCGACATGCACGTGAGAGGGCGTGCGCTGTTTCGCGGCGTCGACGCCGTCCGGCAGCACCGCGTACGCCAGGTAGATCATCCGGTTGGTGGCGAAGTGGCCGTCCGGCTGCACGGAGTACAGGCTTTGTCCGACCGCGTACATGTTCGAGGGCATACCGCCGAGCGGGCCTGACAGCTTGCCGTCCTGGCTGACGATACGGATGCGGCCATTCTTCTCGGCAACGAGGATGCGACCGTCTGGCAGAAACTGGAACCACGCTCCGTTCACACCTTCGACGACCGTCTGCACGTCGTATCCCGCAGTCCTCGCCGGCACGGCCGCGCGCGTCTGGCCCAGCCACTGCGGAATCGGCTGGTAGCCGTCCGGCGCCGCGCTCTCGCCCGGCGGCTGCGCGCCCGGCGCCTGCGCGGGCGGACGCGGAACCACACGCGCCGTCTGTGCTCCGATTGCAACCCCGAGCCCGACACACACGGCACCTGCCAGCAACACATCGCGAATCATGTAACCTCCAAGATCACGAACGTACAAAGCCACAGAGGCACAGAGAACACAGAGGATCTTTTGTCCGGAAGAATAGCCTCTGTCCCTCTGTGTCTCTGTGTCTCTGTGCCCGTACGTCGTTGTCAGAATCCCACATTCTCACGGCCCTTGAGCCGCAGCATCTCACGCGCCTCGTCCGGCGTCGCGGCATCGATGCCCATCGCGTCGAGCATGGCGCGCACCTTCGTCACCTGCTCGGCGTTCGACGAAGCGAGCCGGCCCTTGTCGATCCACAGGCTGTCCTCGAGGCCGACGCGTACGTGGCCGCCGAGTTCGGCCGACTGCCGGGCGATCGACATCTGGTGCCGCCCGGCGCCGACCACCGACCACTGATACTCGCCGCCGAACAACCGATCGGCCACGCGCTTCATGTACGCCACATCCTCCGGATGCGTGCCGATGCCCCCGCGGATGCCGAACACGGACTGGATCAGCAGCGGGGGCTTGAGCAGACCGCGATCCACGAAATGCGCGGCGGTGTAGAGATGGCCGATATCGTAGCACTCGAGCTCGAAGCGCGTGCCGTGGCCGCCGCATAACCGCAGGATCTCGGCGATGTCTTTCAGCGTGTTCTTGAAGAAGCCGGCTTCGCTGCCCGCGAGATACGCAGGCTCCCAGTCCCACTTCCATTCGCTGTAGCGGGGCAGCATCTCGTACAGGCCGAAGTTCATCGTGCCCATGTTGAGCGACGCCACTTCGGGCCGCAGTTGCAGCGCAGGCTGCAACCGTTCTTCGACGGTCATCGCCTGCGAACCTCCGGTCGTCAGGTTGACGACAACGTCGGAGGCCGCGGCGATCAGGGGAAGAAACGCGCGGAACCGCGCGGGATCCTGGGTCGGCCGGCCGTCGCGGGGATCGCGGGCGTGCAGGTGCACGATGGCCGCGCCGGCGTTCGCCGCACCGACGGCGCTCTCGGCCATCTGTTCGGGCGTCACCGGCAGGTACGGCGACATCGTCGGCGTGTGGATGGCGCCGGTGATGGCGCACGTGATGATTGCCTTACGCCGCAAACCGTGGCTCCGGCAGACCCCGTACGCCGAGGCCGGTGACCTTGAACAGGCTCCCGGCCAGGAACTGCGGCTTCGCTTCCTTCGCGAACAGATCGTGGACCGCGGGGTGTTTGACGCGGGCCATCGATGTCACGTACAGCTCGTCGAGCTGGTCGCCGCCGAACATGCAGCTCGTGATGTTGCGGACCGGCATGCCGATGCGGCGCTCCACGGTTCCATCAGGAGCGTAGCGGACGAGATCGCCGGAGATGAGCTGGGCGTTCCACACACAGCCTTCCTCGTCGATCGTCGAGCCATCGGCGACGCCCGGGTCGTCCGCGAAGGAGCAGAACACCCGCTTGTTCGCGAGCGTTCCCGCGGCGATGTCGTAGTCGTAGGCCCAGTATTCGCCCTGGAACGTATCGGCCAGGTAGAACGTCCGGTCGTCCGGGCTCCAGCACGGGCCGTTCGTGCAGATGATGCCTTCGTCCACCCGGGTGACCGACAGATCGGCGTCGAGCCGCCACAGGCTGCAGATCTTCAGCTCCTCCTTGTCGTCCATGCCGCCCGCGAAAAAGCGTCCGCGGCGATCGCACTTGCCGTCGTTCAACCGCGACCGCGGCTGGTCGGCATCCACCCGCGAGACGAGGTCGAGGCGGCCGCTCCCAAAATCGAAGAAATAGAAACCATCGGCCAGGGCGAGGACGGCGCCGCCGCCACGGCGAAGCGCGAGCGCGCCGACGTCGTGGCCAAGCGACCAGTTGCGCGTCGTGCCCGTCCGCGGGTCCAGCCGCCAGATCGAGGGGTTGCCGACGCGCCGGCCCGTC
Source organism: uncultured Acidobacteriota bacterium (assembly GCA_963821285.1). Taxonomy (GTDB): domain Bacteria; phylum Acidobacteriota; class Vicinamibacteria; order Vicinamibacterales; family CAVVIG01; genus CAVQJU01. Next base: position 133,889 of record CAWGDD010000006.1, on the reverse strand, counting down.
CCGTCCAGCCAGTACAGGCAGCCTTCCTCGCCGTCCCACACGGGCCCCTCGCCGAGGTGGTTCCCGCACTCGAGCACGCACTCGATCTTCATGTGATTCGGCGTAGTGCAGGCCTTCAGGCCTGCGCACAGGCAGGGCTAAAGCCCTGCACTACTTCTGGTGCTCCGCCGCGCGGGCGCCCGCGAGGATGTTCGGCAGGCTGTAGTTGCCTTCGTGACACGCGTATTCGAAGATCGGCTCGCGGCTCCGCGTCATCGGGAACTGCACGGTCCACGGTTTGGTCCACGTGATCGGATCATCCACAGTGAACTCGTACAGCAGCGTCTCGGCGTCCACCCGCTTGAAGCGCTCGACGAGATGAAGCGACGCGCTCGCGCTCCGGAACACCGCCGGCTTGAAGTTCGTCGTGTCGACAATCAGGGTGTCGCCTTCCCATCGGCCGCGAGATACGCCCATCCACTGCCGGATGGGCAACCCCACACGCGACCGGTCGTCGAACGGCACGATGCGGTGCTCGTGCACCATCTCGTTGACGATGGCGATGGCGTCGGGCGTCTGGAAGATCTCCAGGTTGTTGTTGTATGCGCCGGGAATCATCGGCGGCCCGGTCACGGTCCACCCCAGGCAGCGCTCCTGCAGCGGGCGATCCATGTAGGAATCGAAGCTGAGGCCGCGCGCGCCGCCCTCATACTCGCCGTTGGCGGTCCACAGGCCGCGTTTGTCTTCGGCGGCCCGCTGGCCCAGGGCCGTCAAGGGTGGAATGAGCCCGTCGGGAGGGTCGATCAACAAAGAAGTCCGCCGCGTCCCGACCACCTTGGCGCCGTATTCCCACCAGCCCTGGTTGTAGGCGCGGTCGAGGTCGGTGCGTCCGTCCGTGCCGCGCCCGTTCGGTCCCTCGCCGTCGCGGCGGTCCCGATTCTGAACCGTCAGCGTCTGCCGTTCAAAGGCGGCGGCCTCGGCGGGAGTGAGGAAGGGCTTTCCGGCGAACTCGGCGGGGCGTTCGAGCGGCGTCAGCGTCGCGTAGCTCCAGGTGCCCTGGAGGTCCGGCCGGCCGTCGCGCGTGCGCGGCGGAGCGCCGCGCCCCTGGGCGAACACCAGACCCAGCGACAATATCGACACGATCGCGATGACGCCTGCACACGCACGCCGTTGATGAACAGTCATAGCATCACCATCACATCGTGAAGCGATTCACGCTCGATGATAGTAGCGCAGGACGCGCGACGAGCGGCATGTCGGAGAAGGGCGCCGCCCCGACGACCTACTGTCCGCGCCCGGCGGGCGCGCCCGCCGGCGCTGGCGGATTGATCACCGCCCCGTCCCAGTGCTCGACGAGCTTGCCGTTCCGCACGCGAAACGTGTCGAACGTGAACACCTCGTAGAACGTCCCGGCGGCGGCCGTGGGATCCTGGCGGTAGTTCTTGTGGATCGCGGTCACGAGATCGCACTCCGCCACGACGATCTCGAGCGGATTGCCTTGCGGCGGCTGAGGACCCGTCGCCGGACCGCGGCCGGCCCCGCCCGCCGCTCGTCCGGCGGCCTGCCCCAGAAACGTCGTCCGGAATTCCTCGTAGTCGCTGACCTTGTTGTCTTCCGCCCGTTTCTTGAACGCCGGGTTGTGCTGCTTGTAACTCGGATCGGCGAGCGCCACCCGTTCCGCCCCTGTCGCGCGGAAGAATTCCATCGCCACTCTCTTGTTCGCCTCGAGTTGTGCCGGCGTTGCCGTGCATCCGGCGGCCGGGTTGGCGGCCTGCGGCGCCGGTTGCTGGGCCACCACCGCCGCCGACGCCACCACCACGGCTACCGCCACGGCCAACGCGTGTTTCCTGTCCATCGGCGCCTCCTTCTTTCGCATGCCCGCCAGAGGATATGGCACAATCCGCAGAATTGAAATGGAGGACCGCATGCTTCGCATCCCAACGTCCTGGACCAGCCGTCTGTCGCTGCTGGCGTTCGCCGCCGCGATGCTCGCCGGCACCGTCGGCGTGTCCGCAGATCTCGACCCCAAGGCGATCACCGTGTCCCTGCCCAAGGAGATCAAGTGGACGAAGGGCAACGGCTCGGAAAGCGCCATCCTGGTCGGCGATCCCTCGAAGCCCGGCCTCTACGTCGTGCTCCAGAAGTGGCTGCCGCACAACAACAGCCGCCCGCACTCCCATCCGAACGATCGCTACATCACGGTGATCTCGGGCACGTGGTGGGTGAACACCGGCCCCAACTACGATCCCGCCGGGTTCAAGCCCGTGCCGGCCGGCAGCTTCGTGGTCCACACGGCGAAGGAAATCCACTACGACGGCGCCAAAGACGAAGAGTGCGTGCTGCAGATCGTCGGCATGGGCCCCGCCACCTCGACACAGGCGACCGCCCCGGCGAAGTAGGATGCCGACGGAGAAGAAGAGGACGGCGCTCGCCGGTCTGTTCGTCGCCGCCCTCTCGCTTCAGGGCGCCTGGGTCGTGTACACGCAGTCGGCGAAGCCGCCCGGGCCGCTCCGCATCGAGAAAGTGAAGGGCGACCTGTACATGATCTCGGGCGAGGGCGGGAACGTCGCCGTCTACGTCACGAGCGAGGGCGTCGTCCTCGTGGACGACATGTTCGACAGAAACCACGCCGACATCCTGGCGCAGGTGAAGTCGATCACCGACAAGCCGCTCAAGTACGTCATCAACACGCACCAGCACGACGATCATGCGGGCGGCGACATGAAGATGCTGCCGATTGCCGAGGTCATCGCACACAAGAACGCGCGCGCGAACCTCGAGCACATCCGGCAGCCGTACTATGAGGACACGCCGGGCACGCCGATCGGCCTTCCGCGGGTCACGTTCAGCGACGAAGCGTCGGTGTTCCTCGGCGGAAAGGAAGTCCGGGCGAAGTACTTCGGCCGCGGCCACACGAGCGGCGACGCGGTGATCTACTTCCCGGAGCTCAAGGTCATCCATACCGGCGATCTGTTCCTCGGCCGCAGGGCGCCGGCGCCAGGTCGTGACGGTGCACCGCCCCCGCCAGCCGGCGTGAACATCTACGTGGACTACGCTCAGGGAGGAAGCTTTTTCGACTGGACGACAACGCTCGACGGCGCGCTCACGCTCGACTTCGACACCGTGATCCCGGGTCACGGCCCGGTCTCGACCAAGGCCGACGTCGCGCGGTTCCGGGGGGACGTCGAGACCATGCGCACGCGCCTCGCCGCCATGATCCGGCAGGGCAAGACGAAGGACGACATGGTGAACACCCTCGAAGCCGACTACGGCTGGCGGGCCAAGGGATGCCCTCCAAGCCCTCCGACTCCCGGCTGCCTTCAGTTTCAGCAGTCAGACGCCATGTTCTCGGAGTTGAGGCAAGGGGGACGGTAAGATTGGAGTGATGTCCGAGCAGTACCGGCGTCTGGTAGAGCTATCGCCGGACGCCATCTTCATCAGCCGGGACTTCCGAATCACCTTTCTCAACCCCGCGGCCGTGCGGCTCTGCGGGGCATCCGCCGCGGACGAATTGCAGGGCCAGTCGCTGCTCGACCTGGTACATCCCGACAGCCGCACACGCGTCGGCGAAAGCGTGGGCCGGTGGATGGCCGGGCAGAGCGCACCGCCGATCGAGGCGCGCATCTCCCGGCCGGACGCTTCGACCGTGGACATCGAGATGGCGGGCGCGCGTCTCGACGATGGCGTGGGGCACGACGTCCAGCTCGTCGTGCGCGACATCACCGAGCGCCGGCGCAGCGAGGCCGCGCTGCGGGAGAACGAAGAACGCCTGACGCTCGCGTTCGCCGGCGCGCAGGAAGGCGTCTGGGACTGGAACCTCGAGACCAACGCGGTTTTCTACTCGCCCCGCTGGAAACAGATGCTGGGCTACGCCGAGCACGAAATCGAAGCCCACGTCAGCGCCTGGGAACGCGTGCTGCACCCGGACGACAAGGCGCTGGCGCTGCAGCTGAACGAGGGCGTGCGGCGCGGCGAACGCTCCTACGAAGGCGAGTTCCGGCTGCGGCACAAGGACGGCCACTACCTCCACGTGCTCAGCCGCGGCTTCCCGGTCCGCCGGGAGCGGCGGGCCGGTCGTCCGCATCGTCGGCACGCACCTCGACATCACCGAGCGCAAGCGGACCGAAGCGGCGCTGCGCGAGAGCGAAGAGCGGCTGACGCTGGCGTTCGCCGGCGCGCAGGAAGGCGTCTGGGACTGGAACCTCGACACCGGCGCGGTCGTGTATTCTTCCCGCTGGAAAGAGATGCTCGGCTACGGCGACGATGAAATCGAGCCGACGGTCGGCGCGTGGGAGCGCCTGCTCCACCCGGACGACGGTCGGCGCGCGCAGGAAGTGAACGATAGCGTCGTGCGCGGCGCATCCACGTACGAGGGCGAGTTCCGCCTCCGCCACAAGGACGGCCACTACATCCACGTGCTGTCGCGCGGGTTTCCGGTGCGCCACGAACCCGGCGGACCCGTCGTCCGCATCGTCGGCACGCACTTCGACCTCACCGAGCGCAAACAGGCCGATGCCGAACGGGCCCGCACGGATCTCCTCGCGCGGCTGGTGTTCGCGCAGGAAGACGAGCGCCGTCGCATTGCCCGCGAGATGCACGACCAGTTCGGCGAGCAGCTCACGGCGCTCAACCTGCGCGTCAGGCTGCTGAGGGACGCGTGCGCGGGCCGGGCCGGCCTCACCGAACAGGTCACGGCCCTCGAAGAAGTCGCGCAGCGGCTGGACCGCGACGTGGATCACCTCGTCTGGGAGCTCCGGCCCACGGCGCTCGACGACCTCGGCCTGCGCGCGGCCCTGGCCAACTACATCAAGGACTGGTCGGCCCGCGTGCACGTGTCGGCCGAGCTGCACACGACGGGTCTCCTCGACGATCGGCTGCCGTCGGAGACCGAAACGGCCCTGTACCGGATCGCGCAGGAAGCGCTCACCAACGTGGCCAAGCACTCGCAGGCGAAAAACGTGGAGATCATCCTCGAGCGGCGTCCCGATCACGTCGTCCTGATCGTGGAGGACGACGGCGTAGGCTTCGAGCCGGGCGGGGCGTCGGGCGCGGGCGATCAGGGGTTCGGGCTCCTCGGCATGCAGGAACGGGCCGCACTGATTGGCGCGACGCTCCAGATCGAATCGTCGGCCGGATCGGGCACGACCATCTTCGTGCGGATGGCGGCCGCGGCGCCCGCAGGAAAGGCGGCCGATCGTGCCTGAGCGCACCGCGCCGCTGCGCATCCTGCTGGCCGACGATCACGTCACGGTGCGTCACGGCCTCAAGCTCCTCATCGACGCCCAGCCGGACATGAAGGTGGTGGCCGAAGCCAGCGACGGCGACACGGCCGTCAGGAACGCCGTCTCGCTCAAGCCCGACGTGGTCGTGATGGACATCTCGATGCCCGGCATGAACGGGCTCGTGGCGACGCGGGCGCTGAAGAAGCAACAGCCCGGCGTCGCCGTCATCACGCTGACGCGCCACAGCGACGATGCCTACCTGCAGGAGCTGCTGAGGGCCGGCGTGTCGGGCTACGTGCTGAAGCAAAGCGCTCCCACGGAATTGCTGCAGGCCATCCGCGCGGCGGCGGCCGGCGGCCAGTATCTGGACTCCACGTTGACGGCGCGGGTCACGGCCGGATTCCTCGCGCGGGAGGGGCGGACCGTGGACAAGCCAGGGGCCACGCTCAGTCAGCGCGAGGCGGAAGTGCTGAGGCTGATCGCGTCGGGCTACAGTAACAAGGAAATCGCGGGGAGACTGACGCTGAGCGTCAAAACGGTCGAGGCCCACAAGGCCAACGCCATGCGTAAACTCGGCTTGAACGGCCGAATTGACATCGTCAAGTACGCGCTCTTACAAGGCTGGCTGCAGAACTCCTGATTTTGTCGTCATAGGGATCTTCCCTAACCCCCTCCGCGTTTTTCCCGATAGCCACGTGCGCGCGCCGGGCATAGAGTTCGCCATGACGAGGCTTCCATGGAGAATCCGACGACAGACTTCGCGAACACCACGCGGGTAGCTGGTTCGATCGAGACGTTCTCACAGCTTCCGGAGGATTGCCGCCTGGCTCGCGCCGCGGGCGTCAACCTGCTGATCGTCGTGCCCGAGCGAACCCGCGGCTTCGCGGATCTGCTCATGGCCGATCTCGCGACGCCTGTCGTTGCGTGGCGGCCGGGCGAGCGTCTGATGCTGCCACAGGCCGCGCAGACGGGCACGCTCCTGCTTCACAACGTCGGCTCACTTTCCCTGCACGACCAGCGCTATCTCGTCGAGTGGCTGGAGCGCGCCGCGGGACGCACGCAGGTGGTCAGCACCACGCCGGTTCCGCTGCTCCCGCTCGTGCAGGCCGGCACGTTCCTCGCCAAGCTGTACTACCGCCTGAATACAGTCTGCGTCGATCTGAACGTGACCGTCTGAGGCCGGCCGGCCCATAATCGGGGCCAGATGGCCCGCCCCGCCACTAACGTCATTCACGTTTCGAACATCCGGAAGACGTACGGGCGGATGGTCGCCGTCGACGACGTGTCGTTCGACGTCAAGGACGGCGAGATCTTCGGCCTCATCGGACCCAACGGCGCCGGCAAGACCACGACGCTGGAGTGCATCGAGGGATTGCGCACGCCGGATCGCGGCACGATCGCGGTGCTGGGCCTCGACCCCGCGCGCGACGCGTCGGCGCTCAACGCGCGCATCGGCGTTCAACTGCAGGAAGCGCAGCTGCAGAAGCGCATCAAGGTGTGGGAGGCTGTCGACCTGTGGGCGTCGCTGTACCGCACGACGGTTGACGCCAAGCGCCTGCTCGAGCAGCTCGGCCTAGCCGAAAAACGGAACGCCTGGTTCATGACGCTCTCGGGCGGCCAGAAGCAGCGGCTGTTCATCGCCCTCGCCCTCATCAACGATCCGGAGGTCGTCTTCCTGGACGAGCTGACGACCGGCCTCGACCCGCAGGCCCGCCGCGCAATCTGGGAGCTGGTCCGGGGCATCCGCGACCGCGGGAAGACCGTGTTCCTGACGACGCATCTCATGGAAGAGGCCGAGCGGCTGTGCGACCGCGTGGCGATCATCGAGCACGGGCGAATCGTGGACATGGACCAGCCCGCGCGCCTGGTCGACCGGCACTGCCCGGAGCGCAGCGTCGTGCTCGTCACCGCGGACGCGGAGGCGGACGAGCGGCTTCGCGCGATCCCGCGGGTTGACGCCGTCGCGCGGGAGAACGACCGGATCACGGTTCGAGGCCGCGGCGACGACCTCGTGGCCGAGGTCATCACCTGTCTGTCCGAGCACCGGATTCGCGTGACCGACTTCCGGACGGAAACGCCGAACCTCGAAGATGTATTCCTGAAGCTGACCGGCCACTCGATTCGCGACTGAACGGATGAATCCCATGCGGGGACTGCTCAAGCTGACGTGGCTCGAAATCAAGATCTTCCTGCGGGAGCCGCTCGGGGCCTTCGGGACGATCGCGATGCCGGTGGTGGCGTTCGTGGTGCTCGGGCGAATGGCCGGCGCCAGCCTCGCGCGCCTCTCTCCGGCTTCGCGAGGCGGGATGCTGGTCAGCGTCAGCTTCCCGGTCTTCTCGACGGTGCTCATCGCGATCAGCGCGGTCCTGTCGCTGGTCACCATCATCTCGATCTACCGCGAGGGCGGGATCCTCAAGCGCCTGCGCGCGACGCCGCTCGAGCCGCTGACGATTCTCACGGCGCACGTGCTGGTGAAGCTGCTCCTGACGGCGACCACGCTGGTGCTGATGGTCCTGGTGGGGAAACGCTACTACCCGGTGGGTGTCGACGCGCCGCTGGCCAGTTTCACGCTGGCCCTGCTCATCAGCACCTTGAGCATCCTGTCGCTCGGCTTCCTCATCTCGAGCATCGTGCCCACGGCGCGCTTCGCCCAGCCCCTGGGCGCGATCATCCTCTACCCCATGATCGCCGTCTCCGGCCTCTTCGTGCCGATCGCCTCGCTGCCGCCCCTGTTGCGCGGCCTCGCGCGGTTCCTGCCCCTCACGTACGCTGTGTCGCTGCTGCAGGGCATCTGGACGCACGAGGCCTGGTCGGCCCATCTGGGCGACATCGCCGCACTGGCCCTGGCGTTCATCGTCCTCACGGCGATCTCGACGAGGGTATTCCGGTGGGAATGATCGGTTCAGGTGTAGTGCGGGCCTTCAGGCCTGCCGGCGCGAGGCTGGAGCGGCTAGAGCGCTTGTCAGATCGGCGTAGCCACGAGTCCCAGGTCCTTGGGTCTTGGTGTGTGGTCCGTTTTTGGTCCATGGTCCAAGCGTCCGCGTGTCTGTGCACCCGCTCTGGCGCACCCTGGACCAAGGACAGAGGACGGACCAAGAACAAGGGACAAAGAACTAAGGACCGGCGCTACACCGATACGAAAACCGCTCTAGAATGAGGCCCGCCGCCATGCGTCTGCTGCTCGCAGCGATGATCGTCGCAGCCCTCGCGTCCAATACTCAGGCCTCCGCCGTTCCGGCTTCGGCCGCTCAGATCTCGGCCGACAAGCCCGAGTTGGAGAACACGTGGGTGCGGGTGTGGCGATCGATCCGGGCGCCGCACGAGAAGCGGCCGGCGCGCGAGCACCTGCCCACCGTGCTCGTCTACCTGACCGATGCCCACGAACGGGTGGTGGGCGCCGACGGCCGGGTCCGGGACGGACGGCAGAAGGCCGGGTCGGTGGCGTACCGGGACGCCGCAACCTACGGCGAAGAGAACGCCTCGGGCGAGCCAGCCGAGGTGATCGTCATCGAGCTCAAGCCAGGCGCGCCGCCGTCACCGCCCGTCGCGCTCGATCCCGTCAGGCTGGATCCGAAGTACCACACCGTGCCGCTCGAGAACGACCGCGTCCGTGTCCTGCGGACGGTGCTCGAGCCGCGCGTGAAGAGCCCGCAGCACGAGCACCCACACTACGTGGTCGTCTACCTTACCGAGCTGCACACGACCATGCAGATGGCGGACGGCCGCGTCGTGGACAACCCCCGCCGGCCGGGGGACGTCGCGTGGCGTGACGCACTGAAACACGTCACGGAAAACATCGGACCCCGCACGGCCGTGGAAATCCAGGTCGAAGTGAAGTGAAGAGGTGAAGTGAACATGCGAACGGCCGCCCTCCTGATGCTCGCCGCCGTCGTGCTCGGAGCGCCCGCCGGGGACGCGGCGCCGGCCGCGCCGAAGTCGATGCGGCTGTACGTTTTCGACTGCGGCATGCTGACGCCGACCCGGGAAGGCGTCGAGCGCTATCACATCACGATCGCCGAGGCGGGCGAGACGCGGATGCCGGTGCCGTGCTTTCTCGTGGCGCATCCGCGCGGGACGCTGCTCTGGGACACGGGCGTCATCCCCGATGAGACCGTTGAATCGCAGCCGCAGGGGGCCCGCGCCAACGTGAACCCGACCGTCGCGGCCTTCGTGACGCGCACGCTCAAGAGCCAGCTCGCGCAGGTTGGCTACACGCCCGCCGACGTCACGTACGTCGCCGTCTCCCACGCGCACATCGATCACACCGCCAACCTGAACGAGTTCGCCGCGTCCACGTGGCTGACTCCGCCCGCCGAACGCGATTTCATGTGGGCCGAGAACAACCCGCGCGTGAACCCGTCGTTCTACACCAAACTCAAGAGCAGCCCGATCAAGCTCATCGACAAGGACGAGTACGATGTGTTCGGCGACGGCCAGGCGATCATCAAGGCCGCGCCCGGACATACGCCCGGCCATCAGGTGTTGATCCTGCGACTCGCCCGAACCGGACGCGTCATGCTCGGCGGCGACCTCTATCACTACCCGCCCGAGCGGGCGCTGCACCGCACGCCCCCCGACAACGAGTTCAACGTCCAGGCGTCGGCCAGCTCCCGCGTGACGATCGAGGAATACCTGGCCCGCACGAAAACAGCGATCTGGATTCAGCACGATTTCGGCGCCAACGCGAAGCTCAGGAAGTCCCCGGCCTTCTACGAGTAGCCCGGACGACCAATCGGCGTGCAGAGTCTTGAAAAACGAGTGCAGGACCATGCAAATCGGCCGCCCCCGCCCCTTGGCAGCACCGATGGCGCGAGCGCACAATCTGGGACATGCGGCCGCAGTTACGGGTTACGTGGCCTGATACCGGATCGACGAGGACGGCCGTTCTGGCGCTCGCGTGGGCCACGATCGTCGTCCACGCGGTTCTCATGATCGCGCTCGCCTGGCGGTGGGCGTTCCGCTACGATGCCTACTCCACTCTTGGCGCTGTCACGCTGTCAGCATTGATGCTGGGCTTTCTCAGCGCCGTCGCAACGGTTGTGAAGAGTCTGGGGCATCCGGCCCAATCTCACGCCGAGACGAACGACGAACAGCCGGACGGGCTCGCGCTCTTTCCCGCCGAAGATTCGCACGCCAACGATCTCGTTCTCGGTTCGCATTTGCTTGCTACACGTCGAAAAGCTCTGCTATAACTTAAGCTCCTCTTCCGAGTGCTTGCGGACTTTCCCACTGGCTGACGGAGCGTCGACGTGTCTGAACTCCAACCAAATACGAGCGCGCGTGATTCTTCCCTGTCCGACGAAAGCCTGCTGACCGATCTCGCCCCGGCGCGCGAGGGGCTTCCGGCCGGCTACCGGATGCGCGCCGAAGCGCACTACGTGGACGATCTGACCGAGCGCTCGGTCGGCCCGGTCATCCGGATGCTTTCCACGCACGCGATCCAGGCCGATCACGTCCGCAACCGCGCGGAGCTCGAGCCGCTCGTGCGTTCGATCACCGCGCACGGCGTCCTGCAGCCGCTGCTGGTCCGCGGAGACGGCCCCTCGTACATCGCCGTTGCGGGCCGCAGCCGCCTCGAGGCTGCCAGGCTGGCCGGTCTGACGACGGTGCCGTGCGTGATCCTCCCGGTCGACAGCGGTCAGGCTGACGCGCTGGCGGAAGCCGATAACATCCGGTGCGGTATCCCCTCGGAAGGCGAATCCGACTCCCGCGCGGCGAACGTCGAAGGGTTCCGCCAGAACATGCGGCGCCACATGACCACGATCCAGACGGCGATGACGCTCTCCACAGGCGACGACGCCGTCACGCGGCGGGTCGGCTTCGATCTCGCGCAGGCCAATGCCGGCCGCGCGGCGTGGATGGTGGAAGCCCAGCAACTCGTCGAGCAGGCGCCGCTGCGCGGCACCGGCGCCGTGGCCGTCGCCACCGTGATCGATCAGGTCAGAAAGACACTCGCGCCGGAGTTCCGGCTGGCCGGCGTCACGCTCCACGTCACGTTCGCCGACGGCGTCGGCTCCGACTCGGTGGATGAACAGGTCCTCGGCGTCGGGATCACCGGTGCGCTCGTCGCGCTGCTGCCGATCGTCGATCTCACCGACCGGCCCGTCATCCAGATTCGCTCGGCGCGCCAGCAGTCGTCGACGACAGTCGAGATCTCATGTGGCAGCGTGTCGATGCCCAAGGATTGGATGCGGCGCGTATTCGACGAATCGTGGTCCGACCGGCCGGGCGGCTGGCAGGCGCTGCTCGGCGCCGTCTCGGCCAGGGCGGCGGCGGAACGTCTCGGCGGCGAGGTGGCGATGGCGACGCCGCAGAACGGCGGCGTCGCGCTCAAGATACGCGTCCCGCGCCGCAGCGCTTAGCGAACTTGGAACTAAGAAGTTAGAACTGAGAACTAAAGAGTTCGACGGCAGAAGTTGTCAGTTCTAACTTCTAAGTTCTCAGTTCCAAGTTCAGTGTCTGTGCGCGTCAGGCATGCCCGTACGGCTGATCGTGTCGCGTTCGAAGTCGAACTCGATCATCACGACTGATTCCCTGCCGACCACCCAGCCATCGTGGCCGGGTTCAATCGCGACCACCTGCGGCGCCTTGAATTCGACGACGCAGCCGTCCTGGTACTCGATGTGGATCTCCCCCCGTACCAGGAACCCCACGTGGGCGTGCATGCAGAGCTCGGTGCCGACGACGGCTTTCATGTCCTTCTTCCAGTGGAATCCGGCCGGGTAGATCATCCGCTTCACGCGCGCGGCCCCGGCGCGTCCCACTTCCAGTTTCACGTGACCCACCTGGCGGCGTTCAGCGCCGCGAACGGGCGCCAGCACCGGGTCGGGCTTCCGCGCGTTCGCGGCGCGGGCCTTCTTCTTGGTCGTCTTGCCGCTGACGCGCTTCTGCTTCTTCAGGCGTTTCTGCATGCAGCCCTCACTTCTTCAGGGCACATCATATCCAATCGCTCAGCTGCTCGATCCAATCAGCTGGATTCAACCGGAAATGATTGCAATCGCGCTTCTTACGTGTTGACAGCCTGTGGGGCCGACCGTATACCAAGCAGTCGTTACGCCTTGAAACGAAGCGAGGTTCAGATGCGCGCACTTGCGAAGATCCTGGTGTTGCTGGCTTGCGTGGTTCTGATTCCAACGGCTGCCCTGGCGCAGGTAGTGCAGGCCTGAAGGCCTCCACTACATCTGTCTCGCTACGGTAGGGGAATCGGCGCGCCGCCGAGGACGAAGGTGAGCAGCTTCGGCGAAAACGGCGTCGGCTGGTTGCCGGGCCCGGCATTTCCGCCCGGCGCCGCCGCTCCCACCCCACCCATCAACGCGATGTACTGCTTGCCGTCGAGCTGGTAGGTGATCGGCGGCCCCATGCCGCTGCGCAGGCCGGTCTGGAGCTCCAGCAGCTTCTCGCCTTTGTCGGCGCTGTACGCCATGAGACGTCCGTCGTTGATCACCTGAAACACCAGGTTACCGGCCGTCGTCATCGTGCCGCCGCCGATCCCGCCGCCCCCGGGCATGCGCCAGCGCATCTGCTGCGCGACCGGATCCCACGCGACGAGCGCCCCGCGCGGCCCCGACTCGCCGAGCGGCTCGGGGCCAATCGCCGGGGGCGACGGCAGCGTGGCGGCCGGCATCGGACGAACGGTGCCGGTCATCTGACCGGGTTTCGGGTTGTAGGTCTTCTCGGCCTGATAGGTCCAGCTGTTCGCCGTGGACGTGGGGATGTAAGTCAGGCCCGTCACGGGATTAAACGACATCGGCGACCAGTTGTGCGCACCGCCGCCCCCGGGCGAAATCGCGATCGCCTCGGTGCCGTAATAGGCTTCCTTGTTGACGATCGGCCGGCCCGTCTTCGGATCAATCCCCCTGGCCCAGGTGACTTTCGAGAACGGGCCCGCCGAGATGAACTCGCCGGTCAGCCGATCGATCACGTAGTAGAACGCGTCCTTGTTCGCCTGCATGACGACCTTGCGCGGGCGGCCGTTGATCGTCAGGTCGGCAAGGATGAGGTGCTGGACGCTGTCGAAGTCCCAGATGTCGCCCGGTACGACCTGATAGTGCCATTTGAGCTCGCCCGTGGACGCCGACACAGCCAGAATCGAGCAGACGTACAGGTTGTCTTTCGGCGTCGTCGTGCGGAGCTGCTGCGCCCAGGGCTCGGCGTTGCCGGTTCCAACATATATGAGGTCGGCGTCGGCGTCGTAGGCCAGGCCGTCCCAGACGGCGCCGCCGCCGCCCACCTTCCACCACTCGCCGTCCCAGGTGGCTGCGGCCTTCTTCATCGCGGCGTTTTCGAACGGCTTCGACGGATCGCCGGGCACCGTATAGAACTTCCAGGCTGGACGTCCGCTCGTCGCGTCGAACGCCGCAAAGAATCCCCGCGTCGGCCGATCGCCGCCGCTCGCGCCGATGATCACCTTGCCTCTTGCGATCCGCGGGGCCATGGTGAGGGTGTAGTGGTCCTGCGGGTACGCCACGCGGGCTTCCCAGATCACCTTGCCGGTCTCGGCATCGAGGGCCAGCAGCCGGCCGTCGATGGCCGGGGCGATGATCAGGCCCTGGTAGATCGCCAGGCCCCGATTGACCACACCGCAGCAGATCTTTGAGCGCACGGTGGCCTGGTTCACCTCGGGATCCCAGCGCCACTTCTGCTGCCCCGTGCGGGCGTCGACGGCAAATACCACGCTCCAGTTCGTGATCCCGTAAATTGTGCCGTTCGAGAAGAGCGGCGTCGCTTCCTGCCCGCCGCCGCCCGATCCCATGTCGTAGGACCACGACAGCCCGAGTTCCTTGACGTTCGCCGTATTGATCTGCGCGAGGGTGCTGTAGCGGGTCTCTGCCTGATTCAGGCCGTAGCTGAGCCACTCGCCGCTCTCGCCCGCGCGCTTCAGCGCCGCATCGTCGACACGACGCACTTGCGCCGCCGTCGTGACGATGGACAGAAGCGCGCCGAGAAGCGGGAGTGCGACGTTCTTATTCATTGTTCATCTTCATCGTTCATTGCTTCGCGACGGTCAAAAGCGCGCAACACGCGCGTAGTCTAACAGGTTGAAACGACTGCCTGCGGCAACGGGTTCGGCGGCAACCGCATCGACGTGCACGAGGACACGGCGGCGCGCTGAAGAAGCACATGGCATCTCAGCCCGCGGCGCATAAGCAGTTTCGTGCGCCGCTGACGATTCTGCCCGACCTGCCTCGAGCCGACTTGAGCAGGAAGCGTGTCCCATATCAATCCACAATGTCCTATTAAGACATATACAGGCATATATAGTCGAAATGTGAAGTTAAGTGCTTCCGAAAAAAGGGGATCTGACGAATGCCAGATTTGTATCCCATGTACCAGAATTGAACTTCGCCATATTTCGCGCGCGTTCCACACCATCATCGAGCCGCCAGGAAGAATGCCGTTAGCCTTCTAGAATCAGTTATTTACAATCGTTCTTCGCCAGCAAATCCCTTCCCGGTCGTCCGGCCCGCGAGTTGCTTTAGTGTGATCGGACTTCCCAAGTGAATCTTCCCTCTTCGACACCAGACGACGCCTCCACGGCGTTCCACGACTACGCGGAGACCCAGGCCGCCGCAACCCTTCGGGCCCTGATCGCGCAGGCCGCCAGGCCGGCGCTGACCGAGCTCGAAGCGCTCCGGGTCGCCATCGACGTGCGCTGCGAGTCGCTGACTGCCACGCTCGCCGGCGCCGGCATCACCGACCCCGCTCCCATCCGCGAGCTGGTCGAGCGGCTGGCGCACGCGGCCGGCGAAGAAGCGGGCGCGGCGGCGCGCGCCGCACGCACGCTCGCGCTGGAGGAAGCCGAGGCGCGCCTCCGCCTCGATCGCATCGAAGCCCAGAAGCAGCTCGACGCCATGCGCGCCGAAGCAGAGGAAGAGCGCGCGGCCGGCCAGCTCGAGCGGACGGCGCTGGCCGACGCGCTGGAAAAAACCGAGCGACAGGCGGACGCCGTCCGCCTGGAGCGCGACGCTCATTTCGACGCGCTTCGCCGCGCGCAGGAGCAGGCCGACGCGGTTCGCGCCGACCGCGACGCGCAACTCGAAGCGCTCCGCACCGCGCAGGAACAGGCCGACGCGCTGCGCGCCGACCGGGACGCGCAGACCGAGGCGCTCCGTGCCGCCACCGAACGCGTCGCGGCGATCAGCGCCGAGCGCGACGCGCACCTTCGCGCCGCGGTGTCGGCCCGGGAGGAAGCCCGGACGGTCCAGAGCGAACAGGACGCGCTGCTCGAGGCGGCGCGCATCTCGAACGCGCGCCACACCAGGTTGCTGGAACAGGCGCAGGCGCGGGCCGAAGCCGCGCAAGCCGAGGCCGCCGCCGCCCAGGCGCTGGCCAACACGGCACAGGGGCAGCTCGCGGCCGCCCATGCCCAGGCCGAAGCCGCGCAGGCGCAATTCGTCGCCGCGCAGGCGCATCTCGCCGCCGTGCAGGAGGAGCTTGCCGTGGCACAGGCCGAAGCCGAGCGCCGCCTTGCCGTGGGGGCCAGCGAAATCGAAGCGCTGCGCCTCGAACTGGAGCGGGTGCGCGCCAGCATGCAGGCGGCTCCCGAAGAGCCCGCTCGCGTGGAGCCGGTTCTCATGGAACCGCTGTTCGCCGCGATGGCTCCGGCACCAGCCGAGGCCGTGGCCGACGTGATCATCGAACATCCGGTTGCGCCGGCACCGGCAACCGCCCCCGCGATCGAGTTCACCACGGACACCGCAAGCGAACCGGTCGCTGAACCCGTTCTGACGGTCGAACCGACGTTCGAGCCGGTGTTCGAGACGGCGGTCGAGTTGGTCAGCCAGCCTGCGATCGAAGCCATCGCTGAGCCGGCGCCCGAATCGCGGACCTTTCAACTCGTTGAACACACGGGCCATGCGGAACCTGCGGCGGCCATCACCGCGATGGCGCATCCGGAGCCGGTCCGTGACGCCGCGGACGTGGACCCGATCCACGACGTGTATCGTGCGATCAGCGGCGCCGCCGATCTGTCGCAGGTGCTCGACGCGCTCGTCGACGGCGCCGGCGCTCTCTTCCCGCGCGCCGCGCTCTTCGTGGTCAAGACCAAGTCGAAGCGGCTGCAGGGATGGCGCAGCGTCGGCTTCACGGGCGTCGCGGCGATCACCCGGGAGTTCGAGTTCCCGCTGACGACCGATTCCGCGCTGACGCGGGCGGTCACGGCGAGCCGCACGATTTTCACGGGCGAAGCCCAATCGGGCACCCACAGCGCCGAGGCCTGGACCGTCACCTTCCCGGTGACGACCGGAGGCCGCGTCGTGGCCGTCGTGCACGCCGACGGCGGCGCGCGCTCGGGCGAGCCGGTGGGGGCGTTCGATCGCGAGAAGGCGCTCGACCTCGGCCACACGCTCGTGCGCATGGCCGGCGAGCGGATCGGCGCCCTCACGATGTCGGCGCGCGCGGCTTTCGGGAACGTCATGAACGTGGCACCGGCCGACACCGCGCCGGTCAGCGTCGCGCCGGCCGACATCAACGGCGCGCAGGTCAACGGGACGCCGGTCAACGGATCACACGCCAGGCCTCGGGTCGACGTGGCCCCGCAGACGGCGGCCATCACCGGTCTGGACACCGCCGGACTCGTCGCCTCCCAGCTCGTTTCAGAAATCAATCGCTACAGCCAGGCGGCAGCGACCGCGGCGCCTGTCGACGGCCTCCGGGAACGGCTCGCCGGGCAAATCGAAGGCGCGCGGACGCAGGCAGCGGCGCCGGCGGAGCCCGCGGCTGGCACGGCGCTCGGACTCTTCGACGAAGCACTCAGCAAGATGCTGGGTAACGACGCGTTGGAACAGGCGTCCGCAGCAATTCCGTCGATTTGACGTATACGAGTCGCGAAAGGATAGAGACGTGCCATCCCAACCCTCCACCTCGATGCGGCAGCTGGAAAAGGTGAACAAGGAACTGCTGCTGGTCTTCTCGATGTTCGTGATCGCGTTCGCGCTGAACTTCCTGATCGACGCACAGCGCATGGTCCTTTACGTCTATACCCTGCCGACCGTCGCCTCGGCGTACATCTACGGCCGGCGCCACGCCACGCTCACGGCGTTCGCCAGCGTGCTGCTGGTCACGCTGCTGACGATGACGTCTGGTGTCTTCGGGAAGGAAGCGTCGGCGACGCCGGCGACGACGTTGCTGGACCTGGTGGCCTGGGGCTGCAGTCTCATCGTCACCGCCTACCTCATGGGCACCCTCTACGAGCACAAGAACGCCCAGCTTCGGGAGCTGCGTTCGACATATCACGGCGTGCTCCTGATCCTCCGGCACCTGGTTTCCAAGGACGAGTACACCGAACACCACTCGCACCGCGTGTCCGAGTACGCGGCGCGGATTGCCGCGCACCTCAAGCTGAGCCCCGAGCGAATCGAGGACGTCCGCGCGGCCAGCCTGCTGCACGACATCGGCAAGCTCGAGATCAGCCGGGAACTGCTCTACAAGGCCGCGCGCCTGACCAGCGACGAGTACCAGGAAATCCAGCTGCACGTCGGCAAAGGCGTGGAAATGCTCGAGAGCGTCGGCGGTTCGCTGCGGCGGGTCATTCCGATCGTACTCGCCCACCACGACAAGTTCGACGGATCGGGCTACCACCCCACGAAGGGGGAGGACATCCCGATCGAAGCGCGGATCATCTCCGTCGCGGACGTCTACGATTCGCTCACGAGCGATCGTCCGTACCGGAAGGCCATGTCGCCGTTCGAAGCCAAGGACATCATCGTCAAGGGCACGTCGACCGACTTCGACCCGCAGGTCGTCGAAGCTTTCCTCGCGGCGTTCCAGTTCGGCGAGATGGACGTCAGGCTGGCGGTCGCGTGATCGCCGTGCACGAGACGAGCGAGCCGGTCGCCGTGATGCCTCCGTCCGAGCGGCGGCGATTCGTGCGCATCGCGTGTCCGCCTGACGCCTCGGTGCGGCTGCGCGCCGGCACGTCGGCGCGGCTCGTCGATCTCGGCCTGGGAGGCGCCCTCGTCGAGTCCACAACGCGCATCATGCCCGGGTCAGTACACGCGACGATGTTCGTGTCGCCCGAAGTCGCCTTCCGGGCGCACGCGCACATCGTGCGCGCCTACGTCGCGAGCGTGACACACGACGAGAGCGGCGGCACGTCGCTCCTCTATCGCGCGGGGCTGGAGTTCGGACCGATGTCGGCCACCGAGGCCGGCACGCTCGGGACCTTCGTGACCGCGGCCCTTCGGACCGCGGCGCCATGCACGCCGGCCGAGCACCCGCAGCGAACGATCTCGATCCGGTTCCCGCAGGGATGGGCCGTGAGCCGCAAGCAGGGCGCCGTCGTGGCGCGCGCACCGGATGGACCGCGCTTCATTGTCCTGGGAGCGCCGCAAAGCCGATCGGACCTCGACCTCGGGGAAACCGCCCGCCGCTCGATGCAGCACGCGGGCTTCTCCCCTCTGCACGGTCAGGCGTCCACCATCAACAATCGCCCGGCCTGGGTGGGCTTCTACACCGGCCGCCTCCAGGATCTCGGCGTCGTGGTCGTGGAAGCCGCGCACGTCGTCCTCGGCGATCACGTGTATCTCATCGCCGGCGTGACGCCGTTTGCGGAGTACGAGACCGCGCGGCACGATTTCTTCGCCGCGATCAGCTCGTTCGGCAGTGATCCCGGCGTCGACGACGTCCAGCTGGTGCCGGCACCATCAGCTTGCGCGGCGGACGTGTTCGACCTGGCCGCTGCACCAGCATTGTCGGTCGCGTAAGCGCGAGGAAGCCGTAGTCCCCCATGCAGGATAGCCGCAGAAAAGCCCACCGCGTCGCGGGTCCATTCGATGGATGCCGGCTCGGCCTCATCGACACGCCGCTGCTCATCTACGACCTCAGCGAAGGCGGCTGCTTCGTCAATTCGCTGTACGACACGCCGGTCGGCCAGCGGATTGCTCTCCGGCTGACGCTGCCCTACGAGGGCATCGTCACGGTCCACGCGGAAACCGTTTACGGCCGGCCGGGATTCGGCTTCGCCGTGCGGTTCGTGGACCTCAGCGACGAAACGCGAGCCTGCCTGCAGTCGGCCCTGGACAAACTTCGCCAGAACGTAGCGTAAGATATCGGCGGAGGAAGTCGATGTCTTCGCGTCTCATGCGATTTGCGGTGTCCGTGCCCGCGTGTACGCTCGCGGCCTCGCTGCTGGCGGCCGCGCAAGCGCCTGCGCCTTCTCGGACCGCGCGCGACGGCGTCTACAGCGACGAACAGGCCCGGCGCGGTCAGGCCGTCTACCGGGACAAGTGCGCGTCGTGTCACGGGGCGGCGCTCGCGGGCGCGAACGCGCCGCCGCTCGCCGGCAATGCTTTCCTCGCCGTCTGGGGCGGCCCGGTGGCCGAGCTCGTCGACAAGATTCAGCACACGATGCCGCAGGACAATCCGGGGAAGCTGACGCGCGAGCAGTCCACCGACGTCGCGGCCTACATGCTCCAGGTCGGCAAGTTCCCGGCCGGCCGCGCCGAACTCAGTGCCGACGCGGCGGCGCAGAAGCCCATTTCGCTGGTCGCCGGCTTCACTGCGCCTCCGGCTTCGGTGGTGTCGGCGGCGGGACAGCGGACGTTTCCCCCAGCCGGCAACCTGAACCAGGTTATGCGCGGCATCCTGTTTCCCAGCTCGAATCTGATTTTCACCGTGCAGACGCACGACCCGGCCGCCCCGGCGCCCAAGCGCCCGGCCAACCAGTCGAACGAGGCGTTTTCGACGTTCGAATGGGGCCAGGGCATCTACAAGGGCTGGGAGATCGTCGACTACGCCGCTATCGCGCTCGCCGAGTCGGCGCCGCTCCTGCTCGAACCGGGACGGCGATGCGAAAACGGCCGGCCGGTGCCCGTCACCGATCCCGACTGGATCAAGTTCACGCTGGAGCTGGCTGAAACCGGACGGGCCGCGTACAAGGCCGCGCAGACCCGGAACCAGGAAGTCGTGAGCGATTTCACGGAGCAGATCGCGAACGCGTGCCTGCACTGCCATCAGGTGTATCGCGACAAGCGCGGGCGCGGCACGGCGGGTGATCTCGTCAATCAGTCGGCGCGCTGCACGAAGTAGGGCGACCGGTGTAGAACGCTCTAGCGGGGGCGCAAACCCGACAGCTCCCGCCGGACGGCGTTGCCGGCGTTGATGGCCTCAACCGTTTCGAACCGGTCGTGGCGGGTCGCGGCCGTCCGGTCGAAGAAGTTGTACAGCCTGAGGCCGTTGACGGTATTCGGTTCGCTCAACGCCTCGACGGTGTGCTGCAGCTCGTGGCCGATCGAACCCATGAAGTCCACGTCCGAACGGGCCCGCCTCCGATTCACCACAACGCGAAGAAACCGGGTAGACCCGCTCACGCCCACCCAGAGTTTCAGGCAGGCCCGCGTGCCGTGTCCGCACTCGCCGGGCTCGACGTACACGATGCCGTCGGACGTCTGGATGAGGGTCACCAGGCTCCGGAACGTGAGCGACCGCGTGGCGGCCATCTCGATGAACTCGGTAATGGCCTGGTCGGTCGACCTGACCCGGAAGAAGGGCGCCTCGTCTGCGGAGAGCAGCGGCGCATGGGCCAGGACGGACACGATCAGCGCGGCCTCGAGGCCCAGGCTCAGCAGGCGACGGTTGGCGGGGATGATGCCCATCTCACTGGCTAACGCGCCAGCCGTGGGAAAACCGGCGCACGCGCGGCCGCACCCCCTTCAGGTTGCGCGGCGCGCGAAACCGGCTACCATTTGCTTATGAAGTGGAGAACTTCGATCGTCCCCGTACTGGCCTCGGCCCTGGCGTTGACGGTGCCGGCCGCCGCGCAGAACCGGCCGGTGCGATCCGATCAACAGGTCCTCATCCAGCTCGAGAAGGACTGGGACGCGGCGTTCCGCGCCAAGGACATGGCCTTTCTCGAGAGCATCCTGGCCGATGAGTTCGTCGCGACGTACGGCGACGGCAGCCTCGGGACCAAGGCCCGCGAACTCGAGCTCGCGAAAGAGTTCAACAAGCAGGTCGACTCGTCCACGCAGGACGAGTTCTCGGTGAAGATCTACGGCGACACCGCCGTCGTGTGGTTCCGGCAGACGCTGACCGGGCCGAGCAAGGGGAAACAGCTCGAAATCGTCTACCGGTACGTGGACGTGTTCGTGCTGCGCGCCGGCCGGTGGCAGTGCGTGTCGAGCCAGAGCACGAGGGTCGCCCCGGCCGACCCGGCCTAGGATGACGGCGTCCGGCGTGCCCGCGCGCAACGCGCTTCGCGCGTGGCACGTCGCGGTGCTCACACTCCGCACGCCAGGCTTGACACCTCGCCGAGGTAGGTATATCGTCCATCGATATATCGAGCGTTGAGCTAAATGAAACTGACGCGCGCCGAATTCCACGTTCTGCTCGCCCTCCAGCACGGGGCCCGTCACGGCTACGGGGTCATGCAGGACGTCGAGACGATGTCCGACGGCCGGCTCCGCCTGGGTCCGGGCACTCTCTACACCGCCATCAAACGACTGGCCGCGTCAGGGCTGATCGCCGAATGCGAGGCGGACGCCGAACGGCGGCGGTGTTATCGCCTGACGCGCAAGGGCAAGGCCGTTGCCGAAGACGAAGCGCGCCAGCTGTCAGATCTCGTGAGAATTGCCCGGAAGAGCGGACTGCTGCCGTCACCGTCAGGAACATCATGACGCCCGAACGGTTCTACGCGGCGCTGCTGACCTTCTACCCGAAGGCGTTCCGGGATGCGTACGGCGCCGATGTCCTCGCCGCGTTCCGCGAGCTGCGCCGTGCCGATCATCGGCCGCCGCTCGCCTTCTGGCGATTCGTGCTCGGCGATCTGGCGCGCTCGGTGTCTCGCGAACAGATCGACGAGTGCATGTCCGGCCAGCGGCGGTTCGTGTTGCAGTGGCTCGGCGTCTGCGCGCTCGGCATCATCGGGACGGCCCTCGCAGCCGGTCTCGTGACGCGCGGTTTCGAGTACCTCTACCACCCGTACCTGGAAGGACTGCAGTTCGCGCCGTGGAGCTACGGCGCCGTGCTGGGCTCGGGCCTCGGCATCGCGCAAAGCATGGCCCTCCGCCAGCGCCTTCGTGCACGCCTGTCCTGGGTCAGCGCGAGCGCCGCGAGCACGGCCCTCGGATTTCACGTGGCCGCACTCGCGGCCGGTGCGATCGGACCGGTCGGCTGCGGCATCGCCATCGGCGCCGTCGTCGGCGGCTGTCAGTGGATGCTGGGCCGCACCAGGAGTCGCCGTCCCGCCTGGCCCGTCTTGGCCACGGCCGCCTCGCTCCCGATCGCCCTCCTGCTCTGCGACGGCCTGATCCAACGGGCCCTCGCCGGGATGAATCCAGCGGCGATCGACGTGCAGGCTCGAACAATCGCAAGCGCGCAGTATGGCGCCGCGATCAGCGTGCTCGTCCGCGGTCTCCAGCAGCCGCGCGGCTGGGCTGACGTCGTCTTCGAGTTCGCCGCCATGGCCGTCTCGGGCCTGACCATCGGCGCTATCACGGCCCGGCAACTGGCGGGAGGGCATCGTGCGAGTCAAGCCGGCCGCTGACATTCCTTCGCGCGACATCACGCCTCGAGATCTGTACCTGAAGCGGCGAGACTTCCTGACATCCGCCGGCAAGGCTGCAGTGGCCGCATTCGCCGGCGTTTCCGGATTCGGCAGCGATGCCGAATCGGCTGTGCCCGGCGACAAGCTCGCCGTCGCGAAACGCGTCGTCACGACGAGCGACGCCCTGACGCCGCAGCCGGCCGTCACCTCGTATTGCAACTACTACGAATTCGGTTCGGTCAAGAGCGATCCGGCGCAGAACGCGGGAGCGTTCAAGCCGAGGCCGTGGTCGGTGACGGTGGACGGCCTGTGCGGCAAGCCCGGCACGTACACCCTGGAGGACGTGCTGAAGCCGCACGCCATCGAGGAACGGGTCTATCGGATGCGGTGCGTCGAAGGCTGGTCGATGGTGATTCCGTGGGACGGGTTTTCGCTGGGCGATTTCCTCTTGCGGTTCCAGCCCAGATCCACAGCCAGGTTCGTGGAATTCACCACCGTCCTTCGGCCGCAGGAGATGGCAGGCCAGCGCCAGCGATTCCCGGAACTCCTGCCCTGGCCCTACCGGGAAGGGCTGCGGATGGACGAAGCGATGCACCCGCTGACGCTGCTGGCCACGGGCCTGTACGGCGAATCCCTGCTCAACCAGAATGGCGCGCCGCTCCGGCTCGTGGTCCCGTGGAAGTACGGGTTCAAGAGCATCAAGTCCATCGTCCGGGTTCGATTCGTCGAGAAGCAGCCGCTCAACACGTGGCAGGAAGCCAACGCGGAGTACTACGGTTTCTACGCCAACGTGAACCCGGACGTGCCCACACCTTCATACAGCCAGGCCACCGAGCGCCGCATCGGCGAGTTCCTGATGCGGAAGACGTTGATGTTCAACGGCTACGGCGACCAGGTGGCATCACTCTACGCTGGGATGAACCTCCGTAGAAGTTTCTGACGGTCGGGCGATACTGCTCACCGCCGCTCCATGGCGCCCTGATACGGCAGCACCTGGCCCGCAATGATGTTCGCCTCGAAGCTGATTCTCTGGTAGCCCGGCGCTTCGATCTCGACCCGATGCCGCCCTGCAGACAGCCCGAGCGGCTGCGAGCTCGGGGAGAACTGATCCACGGTGCCGACGAGGTTGCCGTCGACCAGCACTTCCGCGTCGCCTGGCGTGATCTCGAAGCTCAGGCCCCCGGTGTTGGCCTGACCCGGCTGAACCCCGATCGAGTTCGGATCCGGCACGGTCTGCGGATAAACCGTCGACGACTGCGGGTAGCTCGTCGCGGGCGGATACGCCGGGTAAGGGTTCGTCGGATACACCGTCGTCGGGTAACCGTATGAAGACCCGTAGTAGAAGGGATCGTAGTACCGAGTAGGCGTACGGGACCGGGTACCCTCCCCACAGTCCGAAGCCCACGCTGAACCACGGCCGGAACGAATAGTACGGACGATAGAACCGGACGGGCGCCCGGTTGTAGTACCCGCCGTAACCGCGATACGAGTTGTAGTTGGAATGCCCGTAGTTCCGATTACCGTAGTTCCCGTTCCCGTAGTTCCGGTTCCCGTAGTTCTGATTCCCGTAGTTCCGATTCCCGTAGTTCTGACTCCCGTAGTTCTGACTCCCGTAGGTCCGATTCCCGCCGTTTCGATAGGCGTCGTTTCGATACCCGTCGCTCCGAGACGTCGCGCCACCCCTCACGCTCGGATAGGCGCGTGCCGAGGCGTCGCTACCCGGCTGAGAACCTCGCCAGTTGTTGCGTCCGCCGTTGTCGGCGCGCGGGGCCTGGGCGGGAGCTGGTGCCGGGGCCGGCCTCGACGCGGGCGGTTGCGCCGCGCGCGGCTGGGCCTGAGCGTGACTCTCCGAACCGCGATTCGAACCGTGCCCGCCGTCCCCCCGGCGATGCTGGGCCAGAACGGGCGACGCGAGGCCGAGCGCCACGGCTACCACAGCAGTTGACAACACGGATTTGGGAATGTGCATGGTGTCCCTCGGCATATAAATGTCGCAAGGGCCTTGCCAACGCAGGCTCGGGGTTTTCGGCCTTATTTCTCGATTCTCACCTGAGGGCCCCCGCTTCCGTGGCCTTCAGGTGACGCTCCCCCTGCCCCTGCGACGGTACAATGACCGGGGAGACGCTACCATGTTCAACAACAGCAGAGTTCGGGTTTCGGGGCTGTCCGTCGCGCTGGCCGCCATGGCCGCTCTCGCGATGGCACCCCTGTTGGCCGCGCAACAAGCAGGAGCGCCCGTGTCTTCTTTCTACGATCTGAAAACGTCGTACCTGGACGGCAAGCCCGCCGATCTGGGCGTGTTCCGCGGCAAGGTGACGCTGGCCGTCAACGTGGCGAGCAAGTGCGGCTTCACGCCGCAGTACGAAGGGCTCGAGAAGCTGAACCGCGAGCTGGCACCAAAGGGATTCGCCGTGCTCGGATTCCCGAGCAACGACTTCGGCGCGCAGGAGCCCGGCTCGCCGCAGGAAATCGCGCAGTTCTGCAAGCTCACCTACGACGTGACGTTCCCGATGTTCTCGAAGCTCGTGACGAAGCCCGGAGCGGACCAGTCGCCCGTCTACAAATTCCTGGGCGCGTCGGGCCACCTGCCGGCGTGGAACTTCAGCAAGTACGTCATCGGCAAGGACGGCAAGGTCCTCGCGTTCTTTCCAAGCGAGGTGACGCCGGAATCGACGGCAGCTGCGCGGCGCCATCGCAAAGGCGCTCGACGCGACGCTAACGCCGTCCGTCGCGACGAGAGCTCACCGACGGGCCTTCAGCGCTGACGCGAGATTGCGGCGGGCTTCGTCGAACGCCGGGTCGAGCGCCACAGCCCGCCTGAAGTGCTCGATGGCCTGATTCATGTCGCCCTGGGATGCCACCGCGATCCCGAGGTTGTTGTGCGCTGCCGCGAAGTCCGGCAGGACGGTCACCGCCGCGCGAAAGCAGTCCGCCGCCTCCCCGAACTTGCGTTGCTCCAGGAGCAGGCTTCCGAGCTCGTACTGCGCACCGCCGTTGCCTGGCGCGAGCTCCACGGCACGGCGCAGGTAGCCGATCGCTTCTGCCGCGTGGCCGCTTGCGGCCAGCGCGGTGCCAAGATTGCGGTTGGCGTCCACCGAATCAACGCGGCGCTTCAAAGCCTGGCGGAACGCCTCGGCGGCCTCATCGTACCGGCCTTCACGGAGCAGCGTGACGCCGATCACGTTGTGGACCGCGTCCGTGTCGGGCACGACGGCGCCAAGGTAGGCGCTTCCGAGGATTCGACGTGCTCCGTAGGAGCCCGGGGCGGTGGTCCGCGGAACCGCACGGCACGTGATACGCGTCGTCGAGGAGTGCGAGGTACGTGTCGAGCCCCGCGACGAGCGGTGTCGGCCGTTCGCCCTCGAAGCATCGCGGACACCAGGTCGAGGCCGCGCCCAGGTCGACGAGCGACGCGGGCACACCACCTGTCCCCGAACCGATGGCCGAGCGCACTCCGTATTCCTGGAGCGGACGGTCGTCCGACACCGGCGGTGATTCGCGGGTGGCCCGAACGAGCGTGTCAGCGGAACCGACGAACGTGCCGACGATTTCCGTCACGCTGCCCAGATCGAGGCGCCGAAGGTCCGCGGCCACATCCGGGGCCTGATCGAGCGCATGGGCAACGCGCCCGGGATCGATCTCGATGCTGGCGCCGTTCGTGCCGACGAGGAGCAGTTCGGCTTGTGTTCCCGACAGCAGCACCGACTGCGGAAAGACCTCGATGAAGGCGCGCACCATGGCCAGGCTCGTGGCCGCCGGGACCTGATAGGCCGGGAGCCACTGGCTGATGTAGCCGCCCGGCTGCAGCCGCGAGCGGGCCAGCTCGTAGAACTCGCGCGAATAGAGAGCCGCGACGCCCGCGTGCGCAATGGGCGGCGGTTCCAGCGTGATGAGGTCGTAGGCTCCCGCCGGCTGCATCTCCAGGTGCTGCCGGCCATCGTTCACGTAGACCCTGACGCGCGGGTCGTCGAGCACGTCTTTGTTGACATCGCGAAAGTAGCCGGCGTGACCGAGGATGTCGCGCGAGAGGTCGGCGACGTCGACACGTTCAACGGAAGGATGGAGCGTCGCGGCATGCGTCGAGTTGCCGACGCCGAACCCGATGACCAGCACACGCCTGGGAAGCGCCATCGACAAGAGGGGCACATGCGCCAGCGCGCGCATGTATCGCTGGTCGAGCAGCGCGGTCGAGGACATCGGGTGCCCGTTGGTGATGAGGCCGCGGCCGCGGCCGGGCACTTCCGTCACGCCGATGACCTCGGTGACTCCTTCGCGCACGCTCAGCAGACGCTCGCCTGCCGACGGTTTCGCCAGCGAGCGCCCCAGCACGTAGTCGGTTGGCAGCCGTAGCCAGGCGACAACCGCGACGGCCGCCATCAGCGCCGGCACCGAAGCCGTCATGGCGGACGTCGTCGTGACACCTGTGCCCGCGCGCGTCCCCAGGTAGAGCGGCGCGATCGCGAGCGCGGCGGCCAGCGTGAGCGCCGTCGCGCTCCCCTGCATGCCGAAGGCTGGCAGCAGCACGAATCCGGTCACGAGCGAACCGCAGACGGCGCCCGCCGTGTTGGCGAGGTACAGCGCGCCGGCGCGGCTGCCGACCGCGCGCTCCGTGTGCTGAATCACCGCATTGCCCAGAGGAAACGAGCAGCCCATCAGAAGCGCAGGCACGCCGAGTTCGACCAGCATCGGCCGCACGTTGTACCAGAGCTCGGTGATCCAGCGCGCGAATGGCGTCAGGCTCGCCAGCGTCAGTCGATGGGCGTCGAGCGCCTCAACGCTCGTCCAGCCAAGGCCAGTCAGGGCCGAAGCAACCAGCAGCGCCTGCACCACCATCAAGGCCTGAGCCGGCCTGGCGGTGCGTCGATCGACGTAGCCGCCGAGCAGCGATCCGGCGCCGATGCCCAGCGAGCACGATCGTGAGCACGAGCGAAAACACCGCGCGGAAACCGCCGAGGAGCAGAGTGAAGTGGCGGAGCCAGACGATCTCCAGGCCCATCGCCGCAAAGCCGGACAACATGAGCGCGAGGCTCACCCAGGCGACCGGGCGGAAGGCCTGACGCACGTCGTCTGTTTCGCGCAGGCTGCGGGCCACAGGGGCCGTCTTCCTGACAGGCGCCAGACGCCTCGCCAGGATGAGCGCGCCGGCGCCGGCGATCACGTTGAGGAGGACCGCGACGAACTGCGTATTCGCGAGACCCAGCGACGGCACCAGCGCCACATCCGTGAGGAACGCACCCGCCGCCGCTCCTGCGGTGTTGACGGCGTAGAGCACGGCAATCTTCCATCCGCCCGCGCTCTCGACATCGTCCCGGACGCGGTGACGAATCAGCAGCGTCAGCGTGCCGCCCATCAGGATGGCGCTCGGCCCGAGCACCCCGAGCGCGATCGCACCCCGAGCGGCGTACGACAGCGTGGACAGCTCGAACCAGCCCGCCGAATCCCTCACGTAGGACGACGACACGGCCGCGAGCACGTGGAGGCGCGGGAGCACGACCGCAACCGCCACGCCGAGACCCGCGATGATGAGCTCGACGATGCCGTACGCGCGCAGGAGCGATTCGGGCGCGTGTTGATAGCGTCGGTCCGCCCATCGGCCGAGGATGAAGCTGCCGCAGCCGAGACCGAGCATGAAGATGGCGACGACGAGAGACGTGGTCTGGATCGTGGCGCCGAGGACATTCCCGAATTCCCGGACCCAGACGACCTGGTAGATCAGACCGCTGATCCCGGAAAGGAAGAAGAGAACGAAGAGCACGCTGGGAAGGATACCCGAGAGAGGTTGGGAGTAGGGCCTGGGGGCTGACGGTCTAGCCCCCAAGGCCCTTCGTGATCGCTATCTGAGGTCGATGGTGAAACTGATCTTCAGCAGTCGCGGGTTGCTGATCGACGTCGGGGCCAGCCAGACGCTGTTCGTCGCCGCGTACGTGGTGTTTGCCGTAAGGATCGTGCTGCGGTTCAGCGCGTTGTAGATGTCGAGGTTGATCGTTGATCTCGTTCGATGGTAGTTGAAAACTTTGCCGATGCGGAAATCGAGCTGGTTGTCGCGATCCAGATACGTCGCATCGGGGTCGGCGATCTGCAGCTGCGTGTTCTGCGTGGGCGCCGTCGTGCCCGTGAGCAGCCGGCCGAGGTTCGAGTTCGCGGCAAGATAGGCGTTGGTCGCCACGAAGTTCGCCGCCTGGCCTGACGGCTGCACGCCGCCCCCTGCGTTGCTGGTGTTCGTGACACCCGGCACGCTGCGGAAAGTGGCTGCAAGCTGCACTTCGATTTTTGGAATCGTGTAGATGACGAGGCCCTTGAAACCCGTCAGCCACGGTTCTTCGATGTGGCAGAACTCCTTGGCCAGCTGTGCGCTCGCCGCCGGCGACTGTGCGCCAGCGTTGGTCACGCCGAACGTCAGCATTTCGGGCAGCTTCGCGACCACGGCGCAGTTGTCGACGACGGCATGCCCGGTGCTCGTCCCGGCCTGGAACCGCATGCCGTTCGAGAGCCGTCCGTTGATGCTGAAGTCCACGCCGTTCCAGTGTTCGTACTCATCGCCGAACTTGCTCGCCAGCGTGTTGTAGTTCTGGACCTGCCCGAGCTTGTTCGGGTTGACGTTGTAGTACGTCAACGAATTGCCGCCGCCGCCGGGCAGCCGCGCGTCGGTCGGCACCTTCATGGTGAACTGCTGGAAGTCGGTGGCCGCGGCCAGCACGTTGTCGATTGCCGGGAAGTTCTGCCAGATGCGACGGTAGTAGCCGATCTCGAGCGACATGCGTTTCGGGAGCTGCTGCTGGACACCGGCTGAGAATTCCCAGTTGCTCGGCCGATGGCCCCAGCCGGTCAGCAGGTCCGGATCGAACGTCGCGAGGGCGCCGGTCGTGCCGAACGCGCCGTTCACGATCGCGCCGCAGTTGTCGCCGCCGCCCGCGGTGAGGTTCTGCGCCGCTCCGCTCGCCAGGTTGCAGTCGACCCTGAAGTTGCGGTTCGAATCGACCCAGCTGCGGGTCGTGTTCGCCGCGAGCGCGTTGACGGGGTTGGGCGCCGCTCCGTAACCGTTGAGCGTCTGCCCGAGCAGGTACTTGTTCGCCGCCACCTTGATCGCCGTCTTGCCCTCGCCGCGCAAGTCGTACACCATGCCAGACCGATACGTGAGGTCCTTCCAGTTGATGTTGTCGCTCGCGGGGAAGTTGATGTTGCGATTCTGGAGTCCGACCAGCGCGGGGCCTGGGCCGATAGTCTGGGCGGGGAATCCGGTCTTGAACCAGTCGTACCGCATCGCCCCGATGATCGTGGCGCGCCCGAGCTTCCAGGTGTCCTGCGCGAAGATACCGAGGTCGTGGTTCTCCTCGCTCCGCGCCGTGAACGGCGCCGCCCACTCGGTCAGCCCGGTCGGCGTGCCGTTGAGGAACGTGTAGCTGATTGGCTGGTAGGCGTAGTTGTACGTCTGGACGAACCCGAATGTGTCGTTCCAACCCGTCTTGAAGGTGTGTGCGCCGGTGACGTACGACGCCGCCACGCGGTACGTGTAGTTCGGGACCAACGTGTTGTTGAGCCCGCCGGCCGGGGTGGTGGCCCAGCTCCGGTACGTCAGGTTGTTCGACTGCTCCGTCACCGAGATCATGTTCTGGATCGCTGCGGCCTGGCTATCAGTGATGGAACCGCCGTTCTCCGTCGACCGCAGGTCCATGTTGCCCCACCGTTCGAACAGGTACATGCCGACGAATTCGAAGAGCAACCTGTCGGTGACCGGGGAGGTGAAATCCACGTGCGTCTGGCGGAGCCGCGGGAAGCGCCGATCGATGGCCGCCTCGGGCGCGCGCGTCGCGCTGATATTCATCGGGCAGTTGCAGAACGAGTCCACCTTCTGCTCGAAGGCCACCTTGACTTTCTGCGCTGCCTGCCAGGTGAGCCGCAAATTGTTCTGCTGGACATTCCCTTTGTTTATCGCAGGCTTGCTGGTATCCGCCACGTAGGTCCACGCGTTGACGTTGTACGCGTTGCTGTTCTCGAAGATTCCCCCGAACGCGTCTGCCCGATTGAATCGCGTCGAGAACCAGAACCACGCCTTGTCCTTCTTGATAGGACCACCGATCGACTCGTTCAGATCCCACGTGTGGTCGATCTTCGTCGGCGTCGACAGGCCTGCGGCTTTCAACGCGTCGTTGTAGTTCGTCCCCTGCATCGACTCGTTGGCAAAGGTGAAGAACGTCGAGTTCGCGAACGTGTTGCCGCCGTCCCTCGGGATGAAGTTGATGCGCACGCCGCCCGTCGCCTGCTCGGCGGAGAGCGATGCCGTGTCGATGGCGATTTCGGACGCCGAGCCCACGTCGGGCTGCTGCCCGCCGATGTTGCCGCCGGCCTGCAGCGTCATGATGCTGACGCCGTTCAGCATGACGCGCTGATCCACGTTCTTGCTGCCGTGCGCCGTGAGGCTGAGGCCCACGTCCGCGATGGCCGCTCCGCCGACGTCGCTGCCGCCGCCGGACGTGCCCGCCGCCATGCGCGCCAGCGTGAAATATTGCCGCGAGCTCGGCAGGTTCTGGACGACGTCGTGGTCGAGCACGACCTGTTTCTTCGTGCTCGCCGTGTCCACGAGCGGTGTCTCGCCGGTCACGGTGATCGTCTCTTCGACCGAGCCCACTTTCAGTTCAGCGTTAACTGTCGCCGTGAACGATCCGGTCAGCTCGACACCCTCGCGCTTGACCGTGCTGAAGCCCGTCAGCGTGAACGTCACCGTGTACGCGCCGGGTCGCAAATCGACGACGCTGAACTGCCCCGTGCCGTCGGTGACGGCCGAGCGTGTCTTCTCGATGAGCGCGGGGCTGGCGACCTCGACGGTCACGCCCGGGAGCACGGCGCCCGAGGCATCTTTTACCTGACCGGCAATCGCTCCCTGCGCGAGGGCGAGAGCCGGCATGACGAGCACGGAACACACGACGAAGATGGCCGTTCTGAGAGCGCGCATCCTGCCCCTCCTCATACCACCCCGGGTTGACTCGCGGCCGACGCCGACCGCCCTTGATGCCGTGACGGTCGTGATCGAGGCGCATGATAGGCAACTGACAGATCAGTGTCAACGCGGAATCGCGCCTCGCGCGCACAATGTGACTGCACCATGTGCCACGAATCCAGAATGTTGGACGAGCGCCGCGGCCATACCCGTCCAGAAAGACCCCATACCTCGGCGACAACGGCGTGTGCGAAGGCCGGCGGGCCGGGGTAGAATGCCGCCGCCACACGAACACACAAGGGAGAGTGTCATGGCCATCAACACCACTGCGCCCGGCGATCAGGTGAACGCCACGCCGCGCGTTCGTCCGATGACCGGCGATGAATACCTCGAGAGCATTCGCGACGGCCGCGAGATCTGGATCTACGGCGAGCGCGTGAAAGACGTCACGACGCACCCCGCGTTTCGCAACACCGTCCGCATGCTCGCGCGCCTGTACGACGCGCTCCACGATCCGAAGCGGCAGGACGTGCTGACGACGCCCACCGACACGGGCAGCGGCGGATTCACCCACCGCTTCTACAAGGCCACGCGCACGGCCGAGGAGCTCGTCGGCGCGCGCGACGCCATCGCCGAGTGGGCGCGCGTCACCTACGGCTGGATCGGGCGCAGCCCCGACTACAAGGCCGCGTTCCTCGCCACGCTCGGCGCCAACTCCGACTACTACGAGCCGTTTCAGGAGAACGCCCGCCGCTGGTACAAGAAGGTCCAGGAAGAGGTGTCCTTCGTCAACCACGCCATCGTCAACCCGCCCGTGGATCGCGACAAGCCGCTCGACGACGTCAAGGACGTGTACATGCACGTCGAGAAGGAGACCGACGGCGGCCTGATCGTGAGCGGCGCGAAGGTGGTGGCGACGACCTCGACGCTGACGCACTACAACTTCATCGCCAACAACGGCGCGCTGCCGATCAAGACCAAGCCCTTCGCGTTCGTGTGCATGGTGCCGACCGACGCGCCCGGCGTGAAGCTGTTCTGCCGGCCGTCGTACGAGCTGACGTCGGCGACCGTCGGCACGCCGTTCGACTACCCGCTGTCGAGCCGGATGGACGAGAACGACTCCATCCTCGTCTTCGACAAGGTGTTCATCCCCTGGGAGAACGTCTTCGCGTACGGCGACATCGAGAAGGTGAACAACTTCTTCCCGCGCTCGGGTTTCCTGCCCCGCTTCATGTTCCAGGGCTGCACGCGGCTCGCCGTCAAGCTCGACTTCCTGGCCGGCCTCCTGCTGAAGGCCGTCGAGGCGACCGGCGTCAAGGACTTCCGCGGCGTCCAGGCGAACGTCGGCGAAGTGCTGGCGTGGCGCAACTGCTTCTGGGGCCTCACCGACGCCATGGCGCGGGCGACGACGCCGTGGACGCCGGGGTACGTGCTGCCCAACCTCGACTACGGCCTGGCGTACCGCGTGATGGCGAGCATCGCGTACCCGAAGATCAAGGAGATCATCGAGAACACGCTCGCCAGCGCGCTCATCTACCTGCCGTCGAGCGCGCTCGACTTCAAGGTGCCCGAGATCCGGCCGTATCTGGATCAGTTCGTCCGCGGATCGAACGGCTATTCGGCCGTGGACCGCGTGAAGCTGATGAAGCTGATGTGGGACGCGATCGGCAGCGAGTTCGGCGGCCGTCACGAGCTCTACGAGCGCAACTACTTCGGCAACCACGAGAGCATCCGCTTCGAGACGCTGCTCGTGGCCGACATCACCGGCGCGTCGAAGCGCTACAAGGGCTTCGCCGAGCAGTGCATGGCCGAGTACGACCTGGACGGCTGGACGGTGCCCGATCTGATCAACCCGAACGACGTCAGCGCCGTGATCAAGAAACGGTAGTGGCGGACGCATTCGACGCCCGCACGTTCCGCCAGACGGTCGGTCACTTCGCGACCGGCGTCACCGTCATCGCCGCGGAGGTGGACGGCGACGTCCGCGGGATGACGGCCAATGCGTTCACCTCGCTGTCGCTCGATCCGCCGCTGGTGCTGTTCTGCTGCGGCAAGTCGGCGCACATGAGCCAGGCCATCCGCCACACGTCCCGCTTTTCCGTGAACATGCTGGCTGTCACCCAGCAGGACATCTCCACGTATTTCGCCGGCGGCTGGAAGGAGCCGGCGCCGCCGCCCTTCTCGTTTGCCCCATGGGACGGCGCACACCGGCTCGATGGGTGCGTCGCGGCCCTGGGCTGCGCCGTCGAAACGATCCTCGAAGGCGGCGATCACTGGATCGTCGTGGGACGCGTGCTGACGCTCCACCGCAGCGACCCGGCGCCGGCGCCGCTCCTGTTCTTTCGCGGACGCTACGGGCGCCTGAACGAGCCGGAGCCAGTCGCATAGGAGAGTCCGACGTGCTCAAACAACCCGTCCTCGGCATCGTCGCAACCGGTCTGATGATGGCCCTCGCGCTGGGCTTCATCTCGCTGTTCACGTTCCCGGTGTTCACGGGATGGGTCGCCTACTTCCTCCTCTGCGTGATCCCGATGCAGATCGTCGTGGCCGTCACGTGGGGCGCGAATCCGGGCTTCGTCGCCTCGAGCGCGCAGCCTGCGAAGGGGGCGGTCCTCACCCTCACCACCCTTGCCGTCGGGGTCATCGTCTCGGCGGTGTGCTTCTTCACCATCGGGGGCCGCGTCAGCCCGCCGACGCCGATGCTCGCGATGTGCAGCATCGTCTCGGTCGTCATCACGTTCTGGGCGGCGATCATGTGGGGCGGCTGGCCGTTCACGGGAATCGCGAAGAATCCGGTCGTGGCCGGCCTCGTGCTACTCGTCGCTGCGTACATCGTCAACTACGTCCTGTTCCGCGTGTTCTTCAGCTACACGTTCATGGAAGGCGCGCCGGTGTACGTCGCGGCGCAGGATCCGAAAGGGCTGTTCCCCGCCTGGAGCGCGCTCGTCTTCTACCTCTCGTGCCTGGCCGCGATGTTCGTGCTCGTGAACTTCGACCTCTGGCCGCTGACAACGTCTCCCGGCATCATGCGCCAGCCCATCCTGGGACTCGTCTGGACGATCGTCGTGCTGGTCCTGGGCGGCGCGATTTTCTATGTGGGCGTTATCGCGCAGGGCATGGATCCGGTCGCGTTCATGGTCCGCGTGCCGGTTCCCTTCATCTTCGGCACCATCGTCGTGCAGAACATGCTGAAGGGTTCGCTGTTTGGAGGGCTTACCCAGCCCGGGAAGGGCGTCTCGAACGTGATTGCCGTGATCGTGATCGGCGATTCGCTGTCCTGGCTGTACGGCCGCCTGGCTCCGCTGGTGACCGGCGACGTCCGCCCGGGGCCGCCGACCTACGATTTTGAAATCTGGCTGGCATCCGCTCTGCTGAGCGTGACGTTCCCGCTTCTCATCTTCTACGCGGAGTTCTTTCAGTTCTGGCCGCTGCAAGGCACTGACGTCACGAAGAAGTAGTGCATGCTGCGGAAGTAGTGCAGGCCTTCAGGCCTGCCGGCACGTCAGGATGCGTGAGAGGCCAGTTGGCCGGCCGTGAACAGTTCCCGTGCAGACTTCAGGAAATCGCAGACGAGCGCCGAGGTCTCCCCTCGGCGCCACGCGACCTGCACCTCGAACTCCGCATTGGGCTCGTTGAGCGGCACGACAGCGACGCCGCGAAGAGGCTGGTAGCTCCTGCTGTTGGCGCCGCGAAGCGCAAAGCAAATCACCTCGCCTGACACCACGGACAACATCGCCGCCTGGTTTCCCGGCATCGCCTCGAGGGTCACGACCCGGGGTGTGAGACCCGCCGCGGAGAACAGCGCCAGAATCCGGTCGTGGGCCAGCGACGCCCAGTCGCGGTCCTGGAGCAGCAGCCGCTCGTTCACGAGTTGACTGATATGCAGCGACTTGTGCCGCGCGAGCGGATGGCGTTCGCTGACCATCACGACGAAGCGCTCGGTGAACAGCGGCTCGGATTGGACGTCCGGGTCCTCGGCGACATGGCGCAGCAGCCCCACGTCCATGATCCGGCGGCGGAGCGCGTCGTGCTGGGCGGACGAGGCCATGTCCACGCCTTCGATCACCAGATCCGGCGAACGCTCGACGACGTGGAGGCGGATGCGGTTGACGGCCTCGCACATGCCCGGCGCCATCGCGACGCGCAGCGGGTTGGCCAGGCCGGCCTTGGCGCGGCTGGCCAGGTCGAGGAAACCCGCCGTGTTGGCGAGCACGGTTCGCGCCTGTTCGAGGAGCACGGCCCCTTCACGCGTGAGCACGACGCCGCTGGCGGCGCGCACGAAGAGCTTCACGCCGAGTTCGCGTTCGAGCTGGCTGATCTGGCGGCTCAACGGGGGCTGGGCGACGTGCAGCTGCCGGGCCGCTTTCGAAAAGCTGTGCAGCTCGGCGATGGCTGCAAACGCCCGCAAGTGACGCAGCTCCATGTGCCGCTCGCAGTCTACATCCGATCCCCGGCACGCGCGAAGTCAATGTAACCGCGTTGGACATCAGTACTTATGAGGGCCACGCGCAGCTTGTCGCCGACGTCGGCCCCCTGCTGGCCTCGGGCCAGCAGGCCCTCCACCCGAGGCCTGAGGATGCGGACGAAGGTGCCGCGCGGGGTCACGCCGGTCACGACGGCGTCGAACAGCTCGCCGATTCGGCCGGACATCGCCACGGCGGCGATCCGCTTCGACATCTCGCGCTCGACCTTGCGCGACGCGTTTTCCTGCAGCGTGCAGTGTTCCGCGATGCCCGCCAGCTCGTCGTCGCTGTACGGCGAGGGGCGTCCGGCGAGCGCTGCCTTGACGAGGCGCTGCGTGACGAGATCCGCGAAGCGCCGGTTGGGCGCGGTGGAGTGCGTGTAGTCCTCGACCGCGAGCCCGAAGTGGCCGTGGTTGGGATCCCCGGGGCGCTCGAGGACGTATTCCCCCGGCCCCATCAGCTTGATCACCGCCAGCGATAAATCCGCGAATCGATCCGGATCCGCGGCCTTGCGCTCGATGAGGAACTCGTTGAGGGCGCCGGAGTCCGGCACGGCCGGCAGCACGCGCCCGGCGCCCTGCGCGAGCGCGACGATGCGATCCCAGCGTTCGGGCGTGCGCACCACGCGGCGAATCGACGACACGCGGCGCGCCTCGAGCATCCGCGCGACGATCTCGTTCGCCGCGATCATGAAGTCTTCGATGAGCTCGGTCGCGCGGTTCTTGTCCTGCCGGACGACGTCCACGACCTGACCGTGCAGGACCACCGGACGCGTTTCGATCGTCTCGATGTTCAGCGCGCCGTGGCGGTATCGTGCCTGCCTGAGTGACTGGGCGGCGGCATCCTGCAGGCGGAGCTGGGACTGCAGTGAAGACGCCGCGGCCACCTTGTGCGGCGCCGGCCCCCCCTCGAACCACGCGGCCACGCCGTCGTACGTGAGCTGGGCCGTGTTGCGCACGACCGCCCGATAGACGTCGCTCGACCGCACGGCGCCGTCGGACGCGACGACGAACTCGATCACGACGCTCAGGTGGTCCTGCGACTCGAGCAGCGACGTCGCGCGCGTGGACAGCGCCTCGGGCAGCATCGGAAAGTTTCTGACGCCCGTGTAGACGGTCGTGGTGGCGCGCGCGGCGTGGTCGTCGATCGCCGAGCGCTGGCGGACGAAGGCGTCCACGTCGGCAATCGCCACCTGGACTCGCGTCGCGCCGTCCGGCAGGCGCTCCGCCACTTCGAGCTGATCGAGGTCGCGCGACGTGTCGTTGTCGATGGACGACCAGGGCAGGTGGCGCAGGTCGCGAACGCCGTCGCCAGGAGCGATCGCCGGCGGGTGCGCCTCCAGGGCGGCGACCTCCCTCAGGACCTGCGGCGCGAACTCGGGATCGAAGCCATGCGCCCGCATGGCGTCGGCGGCGGCGGCCTGAAGGTCAACGGGCATCCACGACTCTAGATGACACTATAAGGCATCGACTTCTGACAATAAATGTCAGTCTCCGACAATAGCCGCTCTGGATCTATTTGTATAAGTCATTTACAAGCAACTACTTATAGAGGTATTTCAATCTGGCACCGTGGTTGCTCTCCGTTCGGGCACGGCCGCCCCACGACGGGAGCGGCCGTCAAACTGAAAGACTTGTTCTTAAGGAGAAGAGAGCGATGCGAACGAACCAGAAGGGTTTCACACTGATCGAGCTGCTGATCGTGGTTGCAATCATCGGCATCATCGCGGCGATCGCGGTGCCCGGCCTCCTGCGCGCCCGCATGTCGGGCAACGAGGCCTCGGCCATCGGGTCGATGCGCGCCATCAACACCTCGCAGCAGAACTACTCGCAGCAGTGCAACGGCTATTCGCCGAGCCTGACCGAGCTGCGCGTGGCCGGCAACTTCCTGTCGCCCGACCTCACCAGTGCGGCCTCGGTGGCCAAGAGCGGCTTCACGGTGACGATGGTGCAGGCATCCACGGGCGCGGCGATTCCGGCGCCCCCGGCGGGCTGCACGGGCACGACGACCAACTACTACGCGACGGCGGTTCCGCTCTCGTTCGGCTCGACCGGCACGCGGTCGTTCGCAACGACAGAGCAGGGCACGATCTTCTACACCAGCACCGCGGTTCCGCCGGCCGACCCGATTCCGGCCGCCGCGACCCCGATTCAGTAACGTCGTCGACAGGCACACATCGACTCTCTCTCCAGCCGGCATGGCCCCGCAAGGGGTCATGCCGGTTTCGCTTTTTCCCCTCACGTACAATCAGTCTCATGAAGGTCCTCTACGGATACCTGCGCCGCTACGCACGCCTCGTGACGCTCGCCCTCGTGCTGGCCGCCATCAACCAGGTGTTCTCGCTGCTCGATCCGCTCATCCTCCGCCACGTGATCGACGAGTACGCCACCCGCTTCCAGGAATACACCACGGCCCAGTTCTTCAGCGGCGTCAGCCTGCTGCTCGGCGCGGCCGTGGGCGTGGCGTTCGTGTCGCGCGTCGCGAAGAACTTCCAGGACTACTACATCAACGTGATCACGCAGCGGATCGGCGCGGAGCTCTACTCCGACGGCATCCAGCATTCGCTGAAGCTCCCGTATTCCGTGTTCGAGGATCAGCGCAGCGGCGAAACGCTCGGCCGGCTCCAGAAGGTCCGTTCCGACGTGGAGAAGCTCATCTCCACGGCCATCAACGTCCTCTTCACGTCGCTCGTCGGCATCATCTTCGTCATGGTCTACGCGTTCAGCGTGCACTGGGTGATCGCCCCGGTGTACTTCCTGACCGTGCCGATCCTCGGGCTGCTCAGCTCCGTGCTCAGCCGCCGCATCAAGCAGATTCAGAAGGTGATCGTCGCGGAAACGACGGCCCTCGCCGGCGCGACGACCGAATCGCTCCGCAACATCGAGCTGGTGAAGAGCCTCGGCCTCCAGCAGCAGGAGATCGAACGGCTGAACGGGACCACGGCGAAGATCCTGCGCCTCGAGCTGAAGAAGGTCCGCTACCTCAGAAGCCTCAGCTTCATCCAGGGGACCGCCGTCAACCTGCTGCGCACGAGCATCATGTTCCTGATGCTGTATCTCATCTACACGCGCGCCATCACGGTCGGCCAGTTCTTTTCCCTGTTCATCTATTCCTTCTTCATATTTGGCCCGCTGCAGGAGCTCGGGAACATCATCAACATCTACCGGGAGACCGAGGCGTCCCTGAACGTCTACGAAGACATCCTGCGGATCCCCGAGGAGCCCCGGCCGCTCAATCCCGTGCCGGTGCGCGATCTCCGCACGCTGGCGTTCGAGCACGTCACGTTCCAGCACCAGTCGGCGTCGTTTCCCGCCGTCAGCGACATCTCGTTCAGCCTCAGCCGCGGCGAAACCATCGCGTTCGTCGGACCGTCGGGCGCCGGCAAGACGACGCTCGTCAAGCTGCTGGTCGGGCTGTACCGCCCGCAGACGGGCCGTATCCTCTATAACGGGACGCCGGGAACCGACGCAGACCTCGACGATTTGCGCGGGCAGATCGGATTCGTCACGCAGGACACGCAGCTGTTTTCCGGAACCATTCGGGAGAACCTGCTGTTCGTCAACCCGGCCGCTTCGGACGCGGAGTGCCTCGGCGTCCTGAAGAAGGCGGCGTGCGACAACCTGCTGGCGAGAGCGGACCGCGGCCTCGACACGATCATCGGCGAGGGCGGCGTGAAGGTGTCGGGCGGAGAGAAGCAGCGGCTGTCCATCGCCCGGGCGCTCCTCCGGCATCCCCACCTCCTCGTCTTCGACGAAGCCACATCGTCGCTCGACTCGCTGACCGAGGAGGGCATCGTCGACACCATTCGGGCGGTGGCCGGCGGGGGCGACGCCATGACCGTGCTCATCGCGCACCGGCTGTCGACGATTCTGCATGCCGATCGGATTCACGTCCTCGAGCGCGGCCGCATCGTGGAAACAGGCCGGCACGACGAGCTGGTCGAACAGAAGGGGCTGTACTACGCGATGTGGCGGCAGCAGATCGGCGAGCGCCGCGGCCTCGAAGTGGCGCCGCCGGCGCGAGCGGCGCGTCTGGCGCCCGTCGGGTAGCCCAGGAGGTCAGTAAGCGAAGTAAGGTCCGACGCCGCCTGGCGTGGGCTGTCCCTCGAGGGCCGTGAACACGCTGCGTCCGAAGAAGAACCCGAGCCCGAAGTCGAAGCCGCCGGGGTTCGGTCCGGCGATTTCGTTGAACGCCGAGAAGCGCGCCTCGAGCATGTCTGCGTTGCCGACGTTGAACGGCACGGGGACGGCGACGCCGTTCGCGCCCCGGTTTGTCGCCGAGAGCGATTGCGGCATCAGCGGGCAATAGAAGTCCGCGCTGTCGGTGCACAGCGGGATGCCGGTTGACGCGGCATCGAGAAAATAGATGCCGTTCGAACCCGAGTCGATGAAGCTCGACGAGTACGATTGCCCGCCAAAGACCGTCGTGATGTTACCGGCCGCGTCGACCGTCAGCACTTTCGCCGGCCCGAGTGCGTTGTTGGACTGCGTGCCGATACCGTAGATGAGCGAGCCCGTGACCGACACCGCACCGCCCGCCGGAACCGCCGGCAACTGGATCACCACGCCGTTGTTGTCGGTCGGAAACAACGCGACCGGATTCTGCACCTGACTGGCGAGCGCGACGGCCGCCGGCTGACAACCGGATGCCGGGCAGGCATAGTAGAAGCCAGGGTTCGCCGAGCCGACGAATGCACAGGCCAGCCCGCAATCCTGCTTGAACAGGCCGATGCCGAGGATGGCATTCGCGCCGAGCTTGTCGATGGTGTCTTCCGCCGCCCCCGTACTGGAACAGGACGACGGGATGGCCGGAAATCCGCGTTCGTCGATCACTTGAATCGGCACGCGGCTCGCCTGCTCGCCCGACAGTTTCAGGTCCGCCGTCTGAACCGGCCCCCAGGTGAACCCGTCGAGGAACTGCGCGCATTCGACGATCGGTGCGCCATTCGATCCGACCTGCTGCGGCAGCGAGAGCGTCAGGACGCTCCCGAGGATGCGCAATCCGGTCGACCCGGTGTCCACGAGCACGCCGTCGATCGTCTGGCAGCCGGTCGTCTGACCTGGCAGGCAAATCGTCACGCTGGTAAACGCGCCGTTGAAGTAGTCGCCAGTCGGCCCGGCGTTGACGACGAGGGGCTGCACGTTTTGCGCGGGGGCGGTTGGCGCCGTCGTGGCCGGCGTGCCGCCGCACTGCGGCGTCAGTTCCTGAGCGACGAGGAAGGCCAGCAGCAGCGTTCGATGCACCGTCTCTCCTGAAGAATCCGCGCGAGCTACCGGATCGCGTCCGGCTGGACGCGGAGCGGCATCAGGCGCGGCACGAACGCTCGGCCTGAAAACGCCCGCGGATGACCGGTCATCTGGACCGTCAGATCGGGCAGCTCGATCGCGAACGACCCGCGCGATCGTCGCTTGCCGGCCCTCGCCTCGAGCGCGCGCTGATAGTCGTCGAAGTAGGGTCCCAGGATCTGCCGCAGGTCCGGCTGCCACGGTCCCTGCCACGCGACGGCAAAGACGGTCCCGGTCGGCGAGACATATTCACGCACGGTCGTTCCAGACGACGACTGCATCTCGTGAACGATGTAGGTGTCGCTGCGAACGATACGCAGCAGCGCGCCCTGCATGCGGACGCGATCCGCGTCGACAGACGACGTGTCGCGGCCGAGCGTGGCCGATGCGTTCACGGGAATCGCGACGACGGACAGCGTAACGCCCACCGCGCGCAGGATCCGCCCGCCGGCCTTGGCCACCCGTTCGCACATGGACGCATCCTATCGCGGCGGCATCAGGAAACCGTTTGTCCGGCCCCTGTATCCCGCGCGCAACAATCCGAAGATAATTCTGCCAATGCGCCATGCGGTGAGCTGGCCGTTCGTGGGACCGCCGGTCGCGGTGCTGATCGCCTTCGGGGAGATCGGTGGACGCATGACGCCGCCGGCGCTCGATGTCGCGACCTGGTCGTTCGGCGCCGCGGCCTTCCTGCTGACCGTGAAGCTGGTGTGCTGGATCGCCATGTCGCACCGCTCCTTCGAGCGCCAGGACCGGCTCGCGGCCTTCGTGATGCTGCTGGCGATCGGCGGCGGCTGGTACGCGGCCGACGGCTGGGTGCACGAACGTCAGTTCGACTACATCGTCTTCGCGCAGAACGCTGAGCTGAAGCTCAGCACCGCGCAGCTGTCCGCGTCGATCCTGGCCTTCGTGACCGAGTGGGCCCGCCACGCGCCGCCGGCCCCGCGGCCCGAGACGTGGAACGAGGACCAGGCCGCGTTCGCACGTTATGAGACGGACATGGTCGAGGCGTTCGAGCGCCGCTTCGGAAGGTCCACGCGCATCGCGCACGATGTCCTGCGCCAGCTGGGCGTCCGGGACCGCGACCTCGACGTCTTCTACGCGCATCCGGGAAACGCCTTTCAGATGCGGGTCGTCGGCACGAAGCTCGCCGCGCTGGCGGCCAGGGTGCCGGGATAGCCGGGGTAAAATGCGCGTATGAGGCGACGGTTATCGTCCGCGGCCTTGCTGGCCGCAGCCGTGATGTCTTCCGGTTGGCTGGCTCGAGCCCAGCAGAGCACCGGCGCCGCCAACTCCTGGACGTTCCTGGCGTCGGGAGACGCGCGCAACTGCGGCGACATCGTGATGCCGGCCATCGCCGAGACGGCGCGAAAGCACAAGGTGGCGTTCTACTGGCACATGGGCGATTTGCGCAGGACCTCTGGCGCGGACGAAGACATCCTCAACCGCCAGGAATTTCTCGCCGTGCCGCCGACGATCGACGAATACCACGCGATGCAGTGGCAGGATTTCGTGGACTACCAGATGGCGCCGTTCGGCCCCATTCCGTTTCTGGTCGGCATCGGCAACCACGAAGTCGTCTTCCCGAAGACCCGCGTGGAGTTCCTGTCGACGTTCGGGCCGTGGCACGACACGCCGGCGCTTCGCGCCCAGCGGCTCATCGACAGCCCGGAAGACCCGAGCGTCAAGACGTACTTTCATTGGATTGACCGCGGCGTGTCGTTCTTCTACCTCGACAACGCGTCGAACGACGAGTTCAACGACACACAACTCGCCTGGTTCGAACGAGCGCTCGCGCGCGACGTGGCCAATCCGTCCGTGCGGACGATCGTCGCGGGGATGCACAAGGCGCTGCCCGACGGCTACAATTTCGACCACAGCATGAACGAATCGCCGAAGAGCACGGAAACCGGGCGCCGGGTGTACGCCAGCCTGCTCAACGCGCGCGACAACGGCCGCAAGCGCGTGTACGTGCTGGCGAGCCATCAGCACTTCTACATGGAAGACGTGTACAACTCGCAGTACCTGCGCGAACACGGCGGCGTGCTGCCGGGATGGGTCGTCGGCACGGCCGGCGCCCAGCGCTACAGGCTGCCCGTGCCGTCGCCGCCGGTCGCGATGACCAACGTGTATGGGTCGCTGCTGGCAACGGTCGCGCCCGACGGCGAGATCACGTTCGAGTTCCAGAAAATCAACGAGCGCGACGTGCCGGACGCCGTGGTGCGCCGCTGGGGACAGGCCTTCGTCGGCTGGTGTTTCACCAGCAACACGCTGGTGCCGCCGTAGCGTATTTCGTTCCGGTGTAGTGCAGGCCTTCAGGCCTGCTAATTCTGCGACGGACCATTTTCAGGGATAGGTTGTCCGCCGACCGTCAGGCCGCCCTGAATCGGCCGGCGTGGACGCACGATGCCGTGTTTGGCGTCCGCCGCGAGCGCGGCGTCTTCCGCACGTTCTCCGCCGAGCCCCTGCAGCACCGCGAGGTTCCCCTCGTGGCAGTCGTACGGGAGCACCCGGTAGCCGGTCGGCGACGTGAACGGAATCGAGATCCTGAGACGCCCGGTGTACGTCGAGG
The DNA here is from genome assembly GCA_963821285.1 of uncultured Acidobacteriota bacterium. GTDB lineage: Bacteria > Acidobacteriota > Vicinamibacteria > Vicinamibacterales > CAVVIG01 > CAVQJU01. Next base: position 89,951 of record CAWGDD010000006.1, on the reverse strand, counting down.
GATCGTCGACGATCGCTTCGTAGCGGAGGACGTCCGGTTCGACGCGCGTCAGGCGCTCGACGAGCGTCATGTTCACGGCCGAGTAGTTCGTGCGGCCGTTCAGGTTCGTCGTCTCGATGACCAGCGTGCTGCCTTCCCAGTGTCCGCGCGAATCCCCCAGGTACGACTGAATCTTCTTCCCGACATGCGGCCTGCCGTCCAGCGGGATGATGCGCGCCTCGTGGATCATCTCCGACATCAGGGCGACGTAGCCCGGCGCCTGGATGATGCGGTAGCCGTTGCCGTAGATCTTCGGCGTCATCGAGCCGACCGCACCGAGCGAGATGCAGCGGTCGTACAAGGTGAAATCCTCGGGGCTGTCGAGCGGGCCGTTGCCGTTCGTGCCGCGCGGCGCCACCGCGCGCTGGCGTTCGGCCTCCGGCGTCAGCGGCGGTGTCCGGCCGCTGGCCGGTTCGACAATCAGCGACGTCTGACGGAACGTCTTGTCCAGCCACGCGCCGTCGTTTCTGAACGGTCCGACCGCGCCGGATGCCCGGTTGCGCGATTGCTCGTCGCGGGCCAGCTTGTCGGCGTATTCCTGATCGGTGAGCTCGGCCTTCGTGCCGAGGGCTTCAGGACGCTGCATCGGGATGGCGAACGCCGAGTCGCCGGACCATGTGCCCTGCAGATCGGGATCGCCCCACACCGTTTTCGCAACAGCGGCCGGCGACTGTTTCGGCGCCGGCTTCTGGGCGGCCAGGCCCGCCGACCAACAACCCGCGACGATCGAAAGCGTCAGCGCCCCGGTCACGACGCGCGTCGGCATGAGGCCTCTTTCTGCGTGCCGCCTATTCGGTTGGCCTGAATTCTAGCAGCACCTGGACCTCTTGGACCTCTTGTTGTGGCTTACCTGAAATCGAGGGCGACCTGCTGAAAGACAAACGTGACGTGGCGGCCGAGTTCGCGCCGGATCGCCGTCCCGGCGGCGATGGCGGCGGCGGTTTCGAATGCGGGGTTGCTGGTCGGGGACTGATGCACGTAGAAGAGGTACATGGCCGCCCCCGACCGTATGGTGCGCTCGCCGAGCACTTCGAGCGCGTGCGAGAGCTCGTGTCCAATCGTCGCGATGAGATCCAGCCGGCCGCGGTGAGCCAGCACGCCCTCACGATCGACGAGGATGTGCAGGATGCGGTATCCGGCCGCCGCCGTCACGTCCAGACGCAGGCATGAGTGGACGCTGTGGCCGCATGTGCCCTGCTCCACATAGACGATGCCGTCGGAGGCGGCGATCGCCCGAACCATGCCGCGGAACGTCGGCGACTCCCACATCGCATCGTCGATGAGCTCCCGGATTTCCGGGCTCGTCGAACGCACGCCGGACAGATCGGCGGCCGCCGCGCGGACGGGCCCGGAGACACCAGCCGCGGCCAGCAGCATGGCCGCCCATGTGCGCAGTCGGCCCGGCTCAGGCAGGATGCGACACCCCTTCCCTTCCATGTCGGCCTTTCTCCGCGCGGTGGCGGTCACGAGCAGATGGTGCCGAGTTAGACGGAACGCGCGCGGAACGGTTCACACAGGACGTGTAAACAGTGGTTCACGGTTCAAGGTTCACGGTTCTGATTGGTGCGAACCCCTGAACCCCTGAACCGTGAACGGTGAACCGTGAACCGTGAACCGGCTTGATCGCAGACCCTATTGCCTTCCCATAGGTGCCTGCGCCAGGCGGCTGGCGTGGTGTGCGTTGGCCTCGTCGCGGGGATCGCCATCGCCATGGCCGCCACGCCCGCACTGGCTATGCCGTTCGACTTCCGGCCGCGTGATACCACCGTCATGTTCATCGTCCCGCTGGTGCTCATGGCCGCCACTCTGGCTGCCGCACTGGTTCCGGCGCTGCGTGCGGCCACGATCGATCCGGTGATCGCTCTGCGGGACGAGTGATCGCACGAATGCAGCCCCCAGGTGGCTGGTGACTGGCGACTGCTGACTGCTGACTGCTGACTGCTGACTGTCGACTGATATGCTCTAAGCGTGGACGACGAGTACTTCGTGACCTGCCCGTACTGCGGCGAGACGGTGGAAATCTACGTTGAGCCGGACGTCCGCGGCAGCTTCGTCCAGGATTGCGAGGTCTGCTGCAACCCGTGGCGCGTGCGCGTGACCGGCCGCGGCGAAGACCGCGACGTCCAGGTCACCCGCGCCGACGGATCAGAGTGACAGCCGACAGCCGACTGCCGACTGCCGACTGCTGACCGCCGACTGCTGACTATTTCTTCCCCAGCGTCGACTTCTGCAGCCCCTGTTCGGCGAACTCGCGGTTGTCCTCGCAGATGTACTCGAGGAGCGTGTAGCCCGGCATCCTCCGATAGGCGTACACGAGCGTCCACGGCTTCTCGAGCGTCACCGGATCGGTGATGGTGATTTCGTTCCACAGGATGTTCGGGGCCACGAGGTGCATGCGCTCGGCTATCCGCATGTCCCTGGAGTGCGAGGTGTTCTGGAACCGCACGCTCTCCTTCACGCCGACAGTCTCCACGACGAGCGTGTCGCCCTCCCAGCGCCCGACCGATCGACCGTAGAATCCCGGCTCCACGTCGTCGATCGGCTTCTGCGGCTGGTCCATCAGGATGCGACGGACCTGCGTGAAGGCCTCCTCGATGATGGTGATCTGCCCGCGGCTCTGCAGAATCTCCATCGGGAAGATCGCGCTCATCATCGCCGGCATCCCCTCCGGGAGACAGGTGGTGGCGTTGCTGGCGAGTGGCGTGCCCTTTGCGTCGGCCTCGCGCGCGGCCTGCACGCGCGCCTGCCACTCCTTGAGATACTCGGGCTTGAGCGGCGGTTGCGGCGCCGGAGGCGGCATCGTCGGGTCGTCTCGCCGAACGTCGGCGCGCTGGCTCAGAATGCCGCCGTAGCGTTCCCACGATCCGGTGATGTCCGGCGCCGCGGTGCCGGGAGCGGGCTGTGCTCCGGCGACTGTGGAGACGACGAGCGCGGCGGCGCAGACGATCGACGGCAGACGCATCACTCCGCCTCCGGTGTGCGCTTGAACGTGCCGACGGCCGGCACGCCCGGCTCGAGCTTTCTGCCGTCAGGGAGCGTGATCTCGAGCAGCAGACCTCCGGCCTCGCCGTTCACGAGCGGAGCCACGACGGCCTTCACCTTGTCGCCCGCCTTGATGTAGTTCGATCGCCAGCCAAGGCGCTGCATCATGTTGATGCTCGTCAGCTCCAGCGTGAAGTGCCTGACGCCGTCCGGGCCCGGCACGTCGAGTTCCAGCAACGCGTGCGGGTTGGTCCACTGGAACTTCGTGACCTCACCTTTCAACGTCAGCGTGCGCGTGTGGTCGAACATGGCAAACGAGTGATGCGCGAGCGCGGGGGCGGCGGCCGAGATGAGCCACAGGACCGCGAGAGCACCGACAGGTCGAGCAGACCGCGATTCTCATCGTCCCTCCTGACCGGCCTGTCTCATTGGACTCTCTTGACCACGAAGTCGAACGGCATGCCCATGATGTCCAGCGTCAGCTTGATCTGGTCCGTCGAGACGACGCCCGTGTAGCCCAGGGTGAGGGCCATCCCTCCGAAGTCGACGTCGACGGTGAATGCGATCTTCTCGCCGTCCACCTTGCCGTTCTTGATCGGCAGTTCGGCGCCGTCAGGTCCGGTGGTCGAACCCGCCAACATGGCGCCGTCGGCTTTGAAGTTGAATCCGATGTTGACGGGACCCATGGGCGTGTCGAACATGCCAGTCCACTTCCCGTCCACGGGCGCGGCAAGAGCCGTTGACGATACGAGCAGGACGCCGATGACGCCGAGCAGCAACGTGCGCATGTTCATACCTGCCTCCTGTTTGAAGATCCGAATCCGAAGCGCGCGCTCACGGGCGCACCCGCGGCGCGCACCGTTCGTCGCCGGGCGTGCTCAGCACGCCCGCGAGCATGCGCAGCGCTGCCACGAGCTGAGCGCGCTCGGCGATCGTCAGCGGCGCGAGCGTATCGGCCACGTGCCGTTCGGCCCGCTGCTGGATGTCCGCCAGCACCCGCCGTCCGCGCGGCGTGAGGCGGACCATCGACTGCCGGCGGTCGCTCTTCCCTGCCCCGCGCTCGACCCACCCGCGCCGCACCAGCATGTCCACTGACTTCGAGATCGTCGGCAGGCTGACGGCCTGATGCCGGGCCAGTTCGCTCATGCTGCACGAGCCGGCGCCGATGCGCATCAGGCTGCCCATCTGTGCCGGCGCCAGGGGCCGCCGCGATCGGCGCATCTCGGCCCCCAGGGTCTTCATCACGAGCATCACGACGTGCAGCAGTTCGCGGGCGGCGGTCTGAGACTGTGCCGCGGTCACTTGCGGGTGAACAGTCCCAGGTTGATCGCGTCGGCCATCGCCTTGTAGCCCGCGTCGTTCATGTGCAGGTTGTCGCCAGGATTGAACTGCTGCTGGATCTTCGCCGGCGCCGCGGCGTCGCGGACGGCCGCGTCGAAATCGATCACGCCGTCGTACGCCTTGGCGGTTCGAATCCACTCGTTGACGGCCTGCCGTTTGGCTTCGCCTTCCGGCGTCGCATAGGCCGCGCCTTCGAACGGCGTCAGGGTGGCGCCGTAGATCCGCAGCCCGTGGGCGTGCGCCCGTTCGATGAGCTGCCGATGCGCGGCGATCAGATCGGCCGCGCTCGGCGACGGGCTGCTCCGCCCGATGCCGATGTCGTTGATGCTCTCGAGCACGACGACGTGCGTCACGCCCGGCTGGACCAGCACGTCGCGATCGAACCGCGCCAGGGCGCTGACGCCCGCGCCGTCGCACAACACGCGGTTGCCGGCAATCCCCTGATTGAGGACGCCCAGCTTCATGTTCGCCGCGGCCAGTCGCTTCGCCAGGTGGTCGGGCCAGCGGCTGTTGATGTCGGGCGTGGATCGCGTGCCGTCGGTGATCGAATCGCCGAACGCCACCACGGCGCCCGCCTGATCCGGCGCCGCCACCTCGACGCGCGCGAGGAAGAACCACGCCTGGGTCGTGGTCGCCACCGGCAGGTCCGCCGCGCCGGCATGATTGCCGTCGGTCGACACGTAGTTCGTCTGCTGCGCTCCCGCGTGCATCGTCAGCGGCGACGGCGACGCGGCGGTGTCCCCGGGCAGGTACGCGTCGATCGCGAGATCCGTAAACGCGGGCACCGGCAGGCTCACCGGGTCCGACACCACGACGGCCCCGGCCGCGATCGTCGCGGTGGGACTGCCCCCGAAGGTCAGCGTGCGATCCGACTTCGGATCGATGGCCGCATCCTTCGTCCTGAGGGCGACGTGGGCCGCACCGACGAGAAGGGGGACGCTGCCAAACGCGTTGCTCAGCACGACCCGGACGCGTTCGCCGCCGATGGACACGTGGACGATCTGCCGCAGCGTCTGGTTCGCGAAGTTGAGCGGCGCCGGAGGCGTGGGCGGCGGGCCGCCGCCCTGCCGGCCGGGCCCTGGCCCGAAGACGGGGGGCGCACAGAGTGATCCGGCGGCTGCCGCCGGCGGCGCCGGCGGTCCCTGCGGCCGCGCGACCACGGCCGTCGCCCAGGTGCCGACCCATCGGTCTCCGGAGCGGCCGGCCTGCGCTTCGAGCGCAGGACGAAGGCCGGCAAGCGCGAGGATGAACACCAGGCCGGCGGAGAGCCCAACCGGAAACGCAGTCTTCTTCATGCTTTGTTCGCCTTACGAATTGTTAGTGCTGCTAACAATATGAACCTCGGCCGCTCCTGTCAATCGATCAAATCCGGCGCCGTGGTATCGTGCATGCCGAACTGACGAGGTCTCGCGGGCTACCGCTATGAACGTCTTCGGCCTGTTCTATCCGTGGGGTGTCATCCTGCAGGCGGCCGCCATTCTCCATTTCGTCCGCCGCCGGCCCGACACCTACTGGCTCTGGATCATTCTCATCGGCGGAGGTCTCGGGGCGCTCGTCTACATCGTCGCTGAAGTCGCTCCGGACGTGGACCTGTTGCGAGGCGCGGTCGACGCAATGGGGCGCCGGCGCAGGATTCGCCACCTGGAGGCCGTGGTCCTCGACAATCCGTCAGCCGGCAACCTGGAAGAGCTCGCCGACCAGTATCTGGATGAAGGCCGGTATGCCCAGGCGCGGGAGCTTTACGACAAAGTGATCGCCTCCGGGCGGGCGAACACGCTCCATCCGTACTATCGCCGTGGGCTCGCCGCGCTCGGACTGGATGACTTTCCGGCCGCCCTCGCCGACCTGGAATCGGTGGTGGCGAAGGACCCGAAGTACGATTTCCACCGCGCCATCGGCCTGCTGGCGCACGCCCACGCCCGCGCGGGGGATTCGGACAAGGCCGACGCACTGTTCAAGGACGCGACCGCGATCTCCACGCTGTCCGAGACGTACTACAACTACGCGACGTTCCTCGCCGCCCGGCAGCGGACGGACGAAGCCCGGGAGTGGGCGGGGCGAATCCTCGCGAAGAAGCCGACCATGCCGCGGTACCTGCGCCGGCGCGAGCGACCGTGGTTTCGCAAAGCGAACGCGCTGCTCAAACGTCTGCGCGCTCGCTGAACGATCGGCGCCTCGCTAGATTACGCGCTCCCGTTGCCAGCGCGCGATGGTTTCGGAGTCGAAGCCGAGCTCGGCCAGGATCGCGGCCGAGTGCTGACCAAGCCCCGGAATCGGATCCATCACGGGCTCGACGCCGGCCATGCGCACCGGCGGCAGGAGGGCGGGAATCGGGCCGTTTGGCGAATCCACCTGCCGCCAGGCCTGGCGGCCGGCGAGCTGCGGGTGGTCGATGAACTGCTCGACCGAGTTGAGGCGGGCGTTCGCGATTTGAGCGGCGTCCAGGCGGGAGACGACCTCGGAGGTGGGCAACGCGCCGAAGATCCGGTCGATCTCCGCGTCCATGGCCTCGCGGTTCCGAACGCGGAGCTGATTGCTGCTGAACCGTTCGTCGGCCGAGAGGTCCGGCTTGCGGAGAACCTGCGTGGTGAAGACGGTCCACTCGCGGTTGCTCTGAATCCCGAAAATCACCTGCCCGTCGCTCGTCGCGTACGGCCCGTAGGGCGCGATGGTCGCATGGCTCGCACCGGTTCGGGGCGGCGCCGTCCCGCCCATGGTGTAGTACATCGCGTACCCCATCCACTCGCCCAGCGCCTCGAGCAGCGAGATGTCGAGGACCGTGCCTTCTCCGGTCTGGTGGCGCTGCAGCAGCGCCGTCAGGATGCCCGAGTACGCATACATGCCGCCGGCGATGTCGGCGATCGACAAGCCGACCTTCGACGGCGTCTCCGGCGTGCCCGTAATGGACAGCAGTCCGGCTTCGCTCTGCACGAGCAGGTCGTAGGCCTTCTTCCCGGCATACGGCCCCGTCGATCCGTAGCCCGTGAGACCGCAGACGACGAGCCGTGGATGCCGTGCCCGGAGAGCCTCGGCGCCAAGCCCCAGGCGCTCCGCCGCGCCCGGCGCGAGGTTCTGAACGAACACATCCGCGCGCGCGATCAGCCGCGCCAGCACGTCTCGCGCCTCCGGCCGCTTCAGGTCGAGCGTCAGCGACTCCTTGGACCGGTTGAGCCAGACGAAATGACTCGCGAGGCCCCGCACCGTGGTGTCGTACCCCCGCGCGAAGTCACCGACGCCGGGGCGCTCGATCTTGATGACGCGCGCGCCCAGGTCGGCCAGCTGCCGCGTGGCGAACGGAACGGCGACCGCCTGCTCGATCGCGATCACGGTGATTCCGGCCAGCGGCAACCCTGGAGTCATCGATGCGCGACGATAGCACAGCAGCTATGATTGTCAGTCGTAGTGCGGACCTTCAGGTCCGCCGTGTGCGCAGGCCTGAAGGCCTGCACTACTCTCGGCAGCGGCTTCAAGGAGACATCGTGTTCGAGCTGGACGAGCAACAGCAGCTGGTCGCGCGGACCGTCCGCGAATTCGTCGATCGCGAGGTGATCCCGGTCGCCTCCGACATGGAACACCACGACGAGTACCCGGACGCGCTCGTCGAGACCATGAAGACGCTGGGTCTGTTCGGCCTCAACGTCCCCGAGGCGTACGGCGGCAGCGACGTCGACTACACCACTTTCGCCATCGTCTTCGAGGAGCTGGCACGCGGGTGGATGGGCCTCGCCGGCATCCTCGGCACCCACCTCGTGCTGTGCGACGTGCTGGCGCAGTACGGCACGGAGGACCAGAAGCAGCGTTTCCTGCCGAGGCTCGCGAAGGGCGAGCCACGCGCCGGCATCTGCCTCTCCGAACCCAACGCGGGCACGGACCTCCAGGCGATCTCGACGACGGCCCGGCGCGAGGGCGGCTCGTATATCGTCGATGGTTCGAAGATGTGGGTGACCAACGGGCGCCGCGCGGACGTGTTCCTGCTGCTGGCGAAAACGGACCCGGCGGCCACGCCGGCGCACCGCGGCATCAGCGCGTTCGTCATCGAGAAGGGCGCGCCCGGGCTGACCGTCGGCCGCGACATCGACAAGATGGGCTACAAGACCGTCGAGACCTGCGAGCTGCACTTCTCGGGCTTCCCCGTGCCGGAAAACAACCTGATCGGTGGCCGGGAAGGTCAGGGCTTCAAACACGTGATGACCGGCCTCGAGGCCGAACGCCTCAACGTCGCGGCCCGCGGCCTGGGCGTCGCGCGGGCCGCGTTCGAAGCCGCCATCAAGTACGCGCAGCAGCGCCAGACCTTCGGCAAGCCGATCGCCCAGCACCAGACGATCCAGATCAAGCTGGCCGAGATGGCGACGCGAATCGAAGCCTCGCGGCTGCTCATCTACTCGGCGGCCGCCAGGAAGGATCGCCGCGAACGCTGCGACGTCGAGGCCGGCATGGCCAAGCTGTTCGCGACGGAGACGGCCGCCGAGGTCTCCCTCGAAGCGATGCGCATCCTCGGGGGGAACGGCTTCTCGAAGGATTTCCCGGTCGAGCGGTTCTACCGTGACGCGCCGCTGCTGCTCATCGGCGGCGGCAGCAACGAGATCCAGCGTCTCATCATCGCGCGCGGCCTGCTCGAGCGCTACGCCGTTACCCCGTAGCGACCGGTTACGAATTTCCGGAGTCACACCATGACGGTTGCGATCGCAAACCTGACGGCGTCCATCGCCGACTTCATCGTCAATGCCGCGCCGCCGCCGCGCGCGCGCGAGCGGGCGGCCGTCGCCGTGTGCGACACCGTCGGCGTCATCCTCGCCGGAGCATCCGAGCCGGCGCCCCGCATCGTTCGCGCCACCATCACGTCCGAGAGCCGCGGCAACTGCCGCGTCCTCGGCACAACCGAGCACGGCAGCGGCAGCGAGGCGGCGTTCGCCAACGGCGTCGCCGCCCACGCGCTCGACTTCGACGATATGTGCTTCGTCTCGATGGCGCACCCGAGCTGCGCGCTCGTGCCGGCCGCCATCGCCGCCGCGGAACTGGCGGACACCTCGGGTCGCGCCGCGCTCGACGCCTACATCGTCGGGTTCGAGCTCGAATGCCGTCTCGGCATGATCATGAACCCGCGCCACTACCACGCGCGCGGCTGGCACTGCACGTCGACCATCGGCACGCTCGGCGCCGCGGCGGCCGCCGCGCGCATCCTCCGGCTGCCGCCGGCGGCGGCAGCTCACGCGCTCGGCATCGCCGCGTCGCTGGCCTGCGGGCTCAAGGAAAACATCGGCACGATGGTCAAGCCGCTGCACGCGGGCGCGGCCGCGCGCAACGGCGTGATGGCAGCGCGCCTGGCGCAGCAGGGATTTACCGCCAGCGAGGTCGCCATCGACGGCCCGCAAGGCTATCTCGCCGCGATGGACAGCGAGCGCCCGTCCGATCTTGCAAGCGTCATCGCCGATTTCGGCACGCGGTGGGAGATTCTCGATACGGGCATCAGCGTGAAGCTGTACCCGTCCTGCGCCGCCACGCATCCTCCGCTCGACGTGCTGCTCCAGCTCGTGCGCGCGCATGCGTTCACCGGTGACGATGTCGACGCGATCGACGTTGAGGTGGACTCGATGACGCCGCGCCTGCTGATCCACGAGCGGCCCTCGACATCGCTCGAGGCCAAGTTCAGCATGCCGTTCTGCGCGGCCGCCGCCATCGTCTTCGGCCATCCCACGATCGACACCTTCGCCGTCGAGCACATCACCGATCCGCGCGTGCAACAGATCGTCCCGCGCGTCACGCTGCGCGCGAACGCCGCGTTCGACGCCGCCGCGCCGCTGTCGCAGGCGCGCGTGACGGTCCGCTTAAGGGACGGACGCACGTTGACCGAACAGGCGGATGGCGCGCGCGGCTACCCGGGCCGGCTCACCGATGCCGAGCTCGCGACGAAGTTCCTGAGCTGTGCGGAGCGTTCGCTGTCGCGGCGGGCAGCCAGGCTGGCCCTTCAAGCCTGGCGCGGGATCGATACGGCGCCGAAAGTGACGGCGTTGACGGCCCTGCTGAAGCAGTGACAGATGTAGTGCAGGCCTTCAGGCCTGCCGGAGTACGCCTGCCTATTTCGGCGTCAGCGTTCGCAGGTTGGCGATATCGCATCCGCGGGGCAGCGCGGACTCGGTCGGCGGCCTGTTGCCGGCGTAGCACCCGCGAATCACGTAGATCGTCTGGGAGCCGCGCGGCGCCTCGGCGCCGTCTCGCGGCGGGCGGAGGATGGTCAGCTCGCCGCGGTACCGGATCGCCTGGCCGGCGGCGATGCCGACCGGAACCGTCAGCGTTTCGTAGCCTTCGGCCCGCAGATCGATCCAATGGCGCCCGGCCCGCAGCAGCAGGCCGTTCTGCATGACGTCGTCCACCGTCCCGACGTAGAAGCCGTCCACGTACACGTCCGCGGATCGCGGCTCGACGGCGAGCTCGAGGCTTCCGCTGAGGGACAGTTCGTTGAAGGAATCCGGCGGCGGGCTGGTCGGCAGCGTCACCACGGTCTCGTTGGGAACGAAGAATCCACCAGAGCCCCATCCCCGATTGCGCGGCGGCCTCGTCCAAGTCCAGGGCCTCGTCGTGTAGCGCGGCGCGTAGGTGAACGGTCCGGCGTCAAATGGAGAAGACGGGGTTTGTTGAGACGAACGCCGCTCCGCGGGCCGAAGTGGCTCAGGTTTCGGTCCCGGCGCGGGCGACGGCCTGACCGGGGCCGGCCGGACCGATGGACGGGGGGCGCTGGCCGCACCCTGCCGGACGGGCTGCTGGCTCCAGGCACTCCCGGCCGAAACCATCACGAGCAAGACAGCGACACATGACGTCCGCATGGCCGATGCGTACTCTACTACGTCACAGACTTCAGATACGATAGAGAGGTTCAACGAGCTCCTCACGACCTTCGTCAACGAGATCAACTACTAGAGGTACACACGCGATGCCGTATCCCGAATTCTTTGTCGCGCCCATGCGCGAGGAACTGACCAGCCTCGGCGTCGAGGAACTGCGCACGCCGGCCGACGTGGACACGGCTGTCACCAGCGCGAAGGGCACGCTGATGGTCGTCGTGAACTCGGTGTGCGGCTGCGCGGCCGGCAAGGCGCGCCCCGGGCTGGCGCTCGCGCTGCGAAACGGCGTCAAGCCCGATCGCATCGTGTCCGTCTTTGCCGGTTTCGACAACGACGCCACGAATCGCGCCCGGAGCTATTTCACCGGCTACGCGCCTTCGTCTCCGTCGATCGCGTTGTTCCGCGACGGCAAGCTCGCGTACATGCTCGAGCGCAGCCAGATCGAGAATCGCGACGCGCTGGCCATCGCGGCCGAGCTCAAGGGCGCGTTCGAGAAGTTCTGCGCGCCGACGCCACAGTAGGGCGGCCCTTCAGGGCCGCCTTTCCCAGGCGGGGCTGAAGCCCCGCCCTACTTCGACGCCGTGTAGGCCGCAATCGCCAGCATGTCCGCATTGGACAGGTTGGCGACGACCGGCTTCATCAGGTCGGCCCACACGCCCTTGCGAACGCCCTGCTGCATGTCGTACAGCTGGCGAACCATGTAGCTCGGTGACCGGCCAGCGATGCCCGGCACCGGACCGAGGCCCGAGAGATCGGCGCCGTGGCAGACGCCGCACTGCGTCGTCTTCCCGCCGCCGCCCGTCATCACGAGCGCTTCGCCCCGCTTGACGCTCCCGGGCGGCACGTACGCGATGAAGCCGGACCGCGGATTGCGCAGCGCTTCGGTGGCCTCGACGTCTTCCGGCGTCTCGATGATGCGGTCGCCGATCGGCTCGGTCTCGGCGCCCTCGTTCCTGAGAAACATCCCGCCGGCGATCCGCGTCTTCGGCACCATGGGCGCCTCGACGACCTTGATCCACGGCGTCCATTTCATGGAACCGAAGTACTCGGCGGCGGCTTTGGTCTCGTCCTCGGTCATTCCCTTGGCGATCGTGATCATGACGTTCGTGTTGCCCTTCCGGGCATCCGCGCTCTTTCGGCCGCCGTTCCGGAAATCGGCCATCGTCTGCATGAAGTAGGAGACCGGCAGGCCGGAGACGCCGGCGTTTTCCGGACGTCCCTTGCCGTTCGGGTAGTGGCAGAGGCTGCACGCCCGGACATCGGGCCGCTTCCCGTGCGCGACCACCTCGGGCATCGTCGGATGGTCGCCCGGATACCAGTCGGCCGGGCCGAAGGCATCGCGGATCTGCGCGAGCGTAAACGCGCCGGTGCTTCCCGGCAATCGTCGCAGCGTTTCGTCAGGCGCGGGCGCGGCGGCGGGAGGACCGCCGGCGCGGCCGCCTGGCGCCGGAGCAGGTGCCGCCGGGGGCGTGGCAGGCGCGGGGCCCGCGAAACCGTACGCCCAGGGCGGAGGCGCATCGGCGGCACTCACTAGAACACCAATTGTCACGACCGCCGCGAGCGCGAGCATCACACGCATGTTCCCTCCCGGTTGAATCTGCGGCTGGTTGTACACCCGTGCCGCCGAACACTCAACGAAAATCCGATAATTCCAACAGGGGCCTGTCACCGTTGGGCATACAATCCCCCACGTCATGCGCCTCGGCTTTCTTCCGGCGTTCGCGGTTGCCGCGGCGGCTGCCCTGGGAGGCGCGGCCGACCTGTCGCTTCGCGCGCAACAGACTCCCGCTTCACCGTCAATCACCGCGCGGGATCTCCTCGACGGGCTGAAGAACCCGGCCCGTTGGCTCACGTTCTCGGGCGACTACACCGGCCGGCGCCACAGCCCCCTGACGCAGCTGACGCCGCAGAACGTCGCCGGACTGGTGCCCCAGTGGATGTTCCAGACCGACATCCCCGGCTTCCCGGGGCGCGGCCTCGAGGCGTCCCCGCTCGTCGTGGACGGCGTGTTGTACGTCACGGGCAACAACAACCAGGCGTTCGCGATCGACGGACGCACGGGCCGGCCCATCTGGAGCTATCGGCGTACGCTGCCGCCGAATTTCTCGGCGTCGGTGTGCTGCGGGCCCGTCAACCGCGGCTTCGCCCTGCTGGGCGACCGCCTCTACATGGGCACGCTCGACGCGCACCTCCTGGCACTCGATCGCCGGACCGGCAGCGTCGTCTGGGACGTTGAAGTCGGTGATCTGAAGAAGGCCAACGCCATCACGGCCGCGCCGCTGGTCGTGAAAGACAAGGTGATCATCGGCGTCGCGGGCGGCGATTTCTCGAGCCGCGGGTTCATCGACGCCTACGACGCGCAGACGGGCGCGCGGCTGTGGCGTTTCAACACCATCCCCGGCGCGGGCGAACCCGGCAGCGAGTCGTGGCCCAACGCCGAAGCGGCCCTGCGCGGCGGCGGCGCGGCGTGGGTCACCGGCAGCTACGATCCCGCGCTCAACCTCGTCTACTACGGCACCGGCAATCCGAATCCGGACTACTACGGCGACGACCGCGCCGGCGACAACCTCTACACGTGCTCGCTCGTCGCGCTCGACGCTGACACCGGCAAGCTCCGCTGGCACTTCCAGTTCACACCGCACGACATCCACGACTGGGACTCGGCGCATGTGCCCGTGCAGGCCGACATCACGATCGCAGGGCAGCCGCGCCGCGTCGTCATGGTCGCCAACCGCAACGGCTTCTTCTACACGCTCGATCGCGAGACGGGGAAGCTGCTGGTCGCGAAGCCGTTCATCGACACGTCGAATTGGGCGAAGGAAGTCGGGCCGGACGGCCGGCCGATCGTCCTCGACAACATCGGCACCCCGGACAAGTGCCTCCCCGACAACCACGGCGGCACGAACTTCCAGCCGCCGACATTCGACCCCGGCCGCGGGCTGTTTTTCGTCACGGCTCATGAGACCTGCGCCATCTGGGAAGGCCGTAAGCCCACTCCTCCGATCGCGCTGGGCGTGCGCGTCCCGAGCGGCGGCCGGCGGCTGGTCGAAGGACGCGAGCAGTGGGCGGCGCTGCGCGCCATCGATCCAACGACCGGGGCGCGGCGCTGGGAGCATCGCTACCGGTCGTATCCCTCCACCGTGTCGCTCGATCTGACCGGCGGGCTGATGTCCACCGCCGCGGGCCTTGTGTTCACCGGCGACAACGACGGCTTCTTCTACGCGTTCGAGGCAACGACAGGCAAAGAGCTGTGGAGGTTCTCGACGGGTGCGCCCGTCTGGGGTTCGGCGCCGGTCACCTACATGCTGGACGGCCGGCAGTGGGTGCTCACCACTTCGGGCCTGACGTTCGTGGCCTTCGCCCTCCCTCGTTAACTTCTCTACTTCTCTACTTCTCTACTTCCCTACTTCCAACTTCACTTCGCCACTTTCAACTTTGAACTTTCTACTTTCCGTCCAGTCCCAGCCTCGGGAACCGCTCGAGCGCGGGCTTGGTGCCTGGCTGCGTCGTCACTCGGGCCGCGCTCATCACCATCGCCAGATAGGTGTAGTACCCCTGGATCGTGGCCAGCTCGACGATGCCCGGCTCACCGAATTTCTCGAGCGCGCGCGCGTAGGTCGCGTCGCTGATGCTCTGGTTGTCCTGCAGTTCGAGGCTGAAGTCGTACACGAGCGCCTCCTCGTCCGGCATCCGGTCAGGGCGGCGGCCTTCGGCGAGGGCCGTCATCACATCGGCCTTCAGTCCCGCCGCGGCGGCGGCTGTCGAATGCGCGTTCCACTCCCAGTTGTTCGTCCACCGCCGCGCGGCGATGAGGATGGCGAACTCGGTGAGGCGCGCGGGCAACGCGCTGTTGTTCAGGTAGTGGAGACGGATCTGCAGCGCCGGCACGACGTGTGCCGGCACCCGCAGCAGGACGGTCCACGGCGGTGCGGTCAGGTCCACGCCTCGGAGCGCTTTGTAGTCGGCGACGGCTTTCTTCTGCGCCTCGGTCATCTTGTCCGGGGCGATGGGCGCCATCCGCTCCTGCGCCCGGGCGCCCGACGCGGTCGCCAGACCGATGATCAGCGTCAGCACAATTCGTCGCATGGGCCCTCCTGGAGTCGTCCTCGTACGTAGCGCGGGGCTTTCAGCCCCGCGAGGCGGCCCTGAAAGGGCCGCCCTACCTTCAGTCGTAGAAGAGCGGCGCGTGTTTGAGCGTGGCGTTCTTCTGGATGTCGTGCTGAATCCACAGCTGCGCGCCGACACTCGCGAGGAACGCGTCAATCGCCGACCGGGACGCCGCCGTCTGTTCCCGGTTGTAGTCGCGGACCGGCACCGTGTTCATCGTCTTCTCGGCAGCGTAATGATAGAGGTCCCCTGTCAGCAGCACCGGGCCCGTTTTCGCCAGCTTCACGAACAGGGACTGGTGGCCCGGCGTGTGGCCGGGCGTTGACTTCAGGACAACCGTCCCGTCGCCGAACACGTCGCGGTCGCCTTCGAGCAGCACGGTCTTGCTGCTTTCGAGGGCGCCGTAGACCGCGAAGAGCGGCAGCTTCTGCGCCTCGGCGCTGAACATCGCGTTCCATTCGGCCTTCTGTAACAGCAGCGTCGCGCCCGCGTACTCGTTCGCGTTGGCGACATGGTCCGCATGCCCGTGCGACAGCGCGAGGTAGGTGACGTCGCGCGCCGAGTATCCGATGGCCGCCAGCTGGCTGCGCAGCGTCGTCCTCGCCATGTTGGTGCCGTTGGCCGCCTGGACCTCGACTCCTCCGGCCTTAATCTGATCGTCGGGGATGATGCCCACATCCCAGAGCAGCGTGCCCCTGGGGTGGGCAACGAGGTAGCAGGCGTCAGCGAAATCCGTCTGCCCGACTTGCGCCCGCGTGAGGCCGTAGGCCGTCGGCTCGCCTCGCTTGAGCACGCCGCAATCGAACACGTACAGTCGCACCGACCGCACGCTCAGCGGCGCGCCCGTGGCCAGGCCCGCCATGAGCCAGAAAGCGGCCGCTGCCACGCCGGCGCGAGCGCGTTTCGTCATGATGCCCGCCATTGTAGACGGGTCGATCACCGACGTCGAGCACGTGTGTCGTGCAGGCCGATCAGGACTCGCGCGTCAACCGGCGCCGGGCCCGCGCCAGCTCCAGCTGGCGGCCGCTGGTGAGCTTCGGAAACGCCAGGTCGAGATCCTCGAGCGTCTTCACCACGATCTCGGCGACGAGCGCACGCGCGTACCACTTGTGGTCCGCTGGAATCACGTACCACGGCGCGTGATCGCGGCTCGTGGCTGCCATCGCTTCCCCGTAGGCGGAGATGAACGCGTTCCACTTCGCGCGATCGTCCAGATCGCCGGTTCGAAACTTCCAGTTCTTCTCCGGATCGTCGATCCGTTCGAGCAGGCGCCGGCGCTGCTCGGCGCGCGACACGTTCAGGAAGAACTTCCGGATGATTGTCCCGTTCCTGAACAGGTGCCGCTCGAAGGTGCTGATGTCCTCGAACCGCTCGCGCCAGATGCGCCGCGTCACGTGTCCCGGCGGCAGCTGCTGGGCGTCCAGAAAGTGCGGATTCACCCGCACCGTGACCACTTCCTCGTAGTGCGAGCGGTTGAAGATGCCGATATGCCCTCTCGGCGGCAACACCCGGTTGATGCGCCAGAGGTAGTCGTGATCCAGCTCGTCGGGAGAGGGCGCCTTGAACGCGTGGACCTCCGTCGACTGCGGGCTGACGCCGGACATGACGTGCTTGATGACGCCGTCCTTGCCGGCGGCGTCCATGCCCTGGAACACGAGCAGCAGCGCGTAGCGGTCCTGCGCGTAGAGCAGGTTCTGACGGGCACGGAGACGCTCGATGCCCTGCTGAAGCTGGGTCTCGGCCGCGTCCTTGCCGTGAACGCCTGGTGTCGCGTCCGCACGGTGTTTGCCGATGGCGGCCAGATCACCCGGCCGAACTCTAAAGCGATCGACTTTCATCCATCCATTGTGCCGCAGGAACGGCTACGCGGGGCGGCGCGATCGACTGCGCTCGACGACGATGATGGCGCGCTCGGAACAACGCAGACGCGGATTCCTCCGCCATTCACGCAGCTGCTCACGCAGCCGTTTGAGCGCTGCAACCTTCGGGCGCGCGAGCGACGCATCGGCCAGCCGATCGTCGACGGCGAGGACCAGATCGGACATGCCGTGCCCGGGGTCAAACGCCAGGAACGCGCGATCGTCGTGCAGGGGAAGGATGCTGACCCCCGGCAGGTTGAAGCTCAGGAACAGCTGCCGCGGCACCACGATGAGCGACCGCGGGCCGCCCACGGACACGAGCTCGGCCTCGTTCGTGGGGCGTCGGCTGACGCTTCCGTTCTTCGCCGTCTTCTCGAACAGCGTGACGATCGCCCACGCCAGGTCGGCGTTGACCTTCCGGAGTCCGAGGACGACTTCCTCCGGCAACGTGAGGGCCACGACTCGTCCCGGACGCCCGAACTTCGGTGGGCGGCCCCGCTTGCCACGCCTGGCGCGTGGGGTCATGGCCTTGCCGCGTCAGAACCGGACGCCGACGCCGATGCCGGCCCGGTTGATGCTGAGTCCCTCGCCGGATGTGAACACGCGGCCGTACCGGTACTGGAAGTCGACGATGAGCTTCTGGTACGCCGTCCAGACCACGCCGCCGCCAAGGTCCAGCATCATCTTGGTTTCAGTGCCCGACAGGTCCGTGCCCAGCACGATGCCGTACTGCGCGAGGTTTCCGGTGACGTCGTTCCCGCTGATCGTGTACGAGACGTTCTTCTGGACCGACGCCGCGCCCGCTCCCACGAGCACGTACGGCTCGACTTTTGACGAGGTGGGGAAGAGGAAGCGGATGCCGCCGGCGCCAAACGTCACGGGCTGCTCGGCGTGATAGCCGACGTTGCTCTGCGTCCGTGCAAGCGCGTTGGCCATCAACTGCGCGTTGGACGACAGGCTGGCGGGGGCCGTGTCGTTGACGTGCGCGACCTCGCCGAACACCTGCAGCCGGGCCAAAACCGAGAAGCCGACTTCGACGCCGTACGACTGGCTGGTCACGTTGCCGAACGTCGACTGCGCGACGCCCTCGATGTAGCCCTTGCTGGCAGGACTGGGTGCGGCGGCGGGCGCCTGCGCGTACGCCGGGCACGTGAGCGCCATCCACGCGAGGATGGCCGCGATCGCATGCTTCATTCGTGTCTCCACGGAACTCATTCGACTCTCACCACGATGTCCCAGATGCCGTTGTCAACGATCTTGCCGCGGGCGGAGATGTACACGTACTTCAGGCCGAGCACCGCCTTCTCGGGCGGCGGATACCAGAGCCCCTGCGTCGGGTATCCGTTCGAGTTCAGCCAGGCGGTTGCCTCCTCCGGGTGATACCCGCGATCGAAGAGATCGAAAAGCCGCAGCATCTCGATATCCGGGCTCTGGAAGTGCACGTTGCCAGGCGCGTAGTACAGCGTCTGGATCGCCCAGCCGGCACCAAACGCAATGTCGTTCCCCATCGTCGCGTGCCCGATAGTGCCCGACGGCACAGCGCCAGGCCAGAGCGGGACGCCCAGCTGCGCGGCCAGGACCTCGGCCTGCGACGGATTGTTGGCGGTGAAACTCTGGACCGCGCTGGGAAGGCTCGTCACGTTGTTGGCGACGTCGATCGCCGTCGCCCTCCAGAACAGCGGGCCGGTGGTCGGCAGGGCCGCCGGTGGAGTGAACCCGGTCTCGTTGACGCCTTCCGCAACTGGTGCTGACCACCAGAATCGAGGCGAAGGTCGAGACCGTGCTGATTTCGAACCTGTATGTGATGGCGCCCGCCGGACCCGTTCGCACGGCGTTGGCGACGCGGAGCGTCGGCCTGGTGCCCGTCTGCGCGCCGTTCAGCGGTGCGATGGGCACGGGCGGGTTGATGATCACCGCCGCGCCCACGGTGAACTTGAACACCGGACCGAAGACGCCTGTCGTGCCTGCGCCCTGGGCCCGCGCGTGCCAGTAGTAGTCTTTGGCACCCGCCAGCGCATCGAGCCTCACGCTCGTCGTCGTGCCGCCCTCGGCCACGCCGTCCTTCGTCTGGACCTTGCTCGCGAACCCGATATCAGTCGCCACTTCGAACGTGTACGTGGTGCCGCCCGACTGCGTCACCACGGCGTTCTGGACCGTCAGCGTGACGGGCTGGTCCTGAAACTTGACGAGCGCGTTGGTCGCCGGCAGGAGCGGGCTCGGCGCCGCGATCGATCCGGTGGAGTCGCCCGAGGGACCGGACGGCGCGGAACTGCACGCGGCGGCGAAGGCGAAGAGGAACAGGTACACACGAATACCGGCCA
This sequence comes from uncultured Acidobacteriota bacterium, assembly GCA_963821285.1. Taxonomy (GTDB): domain Bacteria; phylum Acidobacteriota; class Vicinamibacteria; order Vicinamibacterales; family CAVVIG01; genus CAVQJU01. Next base: position 70,463 of record CAWGDD010000006.1, on the reverse strand, counting down.
GCATCGAGCTTCCTGCAAATCATATGGTTGGGTATCGTACCGGACCGCCCGTACGGTGTCAATGATTGATCGTCAATAAATCGGCCACCCAGCTATTTTTTGGCAAAATATTATCAGCTTCTCACGGCTTCGAGGCCGGGGCCGCCGCAACGCACGGAGGCTCGCGTACTGACGAGTTCAAGCTCTTGTCCACGACGGATCATTGTGTGACACTGTCATCCATCCAAACGACAGACCGCATTCAGATCGCCGCCGATGGCCCGGGCCCGCGCTTTCTCGGCCTCACGACCGCCGAACGCAACCGCCGCGCCGCGCGCCGGGCCGCGGAACGCGAGCCGCAACTCTCCGGCATGCTGCGGATTCCAGACGACGTCGCGTTGACGGTCTCGCTGTTCGCGCACCTGCCGCGCGAAGGCACGTGGCACATCGCCTGGCATCCCGAGCGTCAGCCGCTCGCGTGGCAGGCCGACGGCACGATCGGGCTGCCGCGTCCGATTGCCGTGCCCGCGGGATCGGTGCTGGACGTGTCGACGGCCGCCGCCCGGCGTGCGTCCGCATGGGCGTTGCTGCGCCAGTCGGGGAAGCCCACCGACGGCTGGCTCTCGCGGCACGTGCACCGGCGGATGAGCCGCATCGCGAGCTACGTGCTGCTGTGGCTCGGCCTCAAGGCGAAGCACGCGATGCTGCTGACGGCGGCCATCGGGTTGATGAGCGCCTGGATGATGGCGCAAACGAGCCAGCAGACGATGATCGTGGGCGTGCTGCTCCTGTGGCTGGCCTCGATCACGGGCGGCATCGACGGGGAAATGGCGCGGCTGTCACTCGCCGAGTCGTCGCACGGACAGCAGCTCGACACACTGCTCAACCACGCAGTCCACGGCCTCTGTTACGCCGGCCTCATGGTGGGCTGGTGGCGGCAGGGCATCGGCCCGCGGGGCGCGGTGCTGGCCTTCGGCGTCGCGCTGGCCCTTCCCGCGACGCTGCTCCTCTCGATGCACATGGTGCGCAAGGCCTCGGGCGTGCCGCACTTCTTCGTCGAGACACGGCCGATCGAGCTCGCCGTACTCGACGCGGCGCGGGCCACCGGCTCGCGGATTCTCCGCCTGGCTGCCGCGGTGTTCGTGATGTTCCGCCGCGAGGCCCTTCCGCCGCTGTTCCTGATCGTCTCGATCGTCACCGGCTGGCGCGGCGTGTACACGATGATCACCGCCGGGGGCCTGTCGTTCGTCCTGCTGACGTTCCTCTTCTACGTCAAGCCCATCGAAGCCATGATGCGTTCCCGCTTCGCCACGCCTGCGGCTTCGTAGTCCTGTCCTGCCCGACCCGCCCGCCCCGCCCGCCTTACGCGCCCTGCCCGACCCGCCTGCCCTGCCCGACCCGCGTTGCGCGTGATATCGTCTCACCCATGAAATCTCGCATCTTGTCGCTTGCGCAGCGATCCCTGCGTGGCGTCACCGGCGTCCTGGTCCTGACGTGGCCGGCCCGCCCCCGCACAGGGTCACGAGGACCACACGCCAAGCCTGTCGCCATCGCCTCGCTGCTGACGCAACCCTCCATGAACGTGTTTCGCCGGTTCACGGTGGACCGCGCAAAGGTGCTGGAGTTCTACGGGGACGTGCTCGGGCTGAAGCCGCTGCCGCCCATCGGCATGGCCGGCGGCAACCAGATGTCGCGCTTCCAGGTCGGCACGAGCGAAATCAAGCTGACGGGCTCGACGCCGGGACGCCAGGATAAGTCGGGCGCCGTGCGCGACACGACCGGCTTGCGCGTGTTCACGTTCTTCTTCCCGGACGAGGCGGCGCTGACCGCCCGCTTCACGTCCCACGGCCTGCCCGCGCCGGCGTTCAAAACCCGGGAGGGTGGAACCCGCGGCGCGATGGTCCTCGACCCGGACAACCAGTGGGTGGAGCTCGTGGTCGTGCCCGGCGCGGCGCCCGAGACGTTCGCGCAGCTCGAGGTCGGCCTCACCGTTTCGGATCTTGCGAAGAGTCGCGCGTTCTATCGCGAGTTCGTGGGCCTCGAGGAGCTGAAGCCGGTGGAATCGGCACTTCTCGGCACGACGAAGTATCCATTCCGCCACGGGACGATGACCGTGAACGTCTGGTCGTTCGGCACGGGCCTGCCCGCGAACACCTACACGGCCGGCATTCAATACGTCATCTCGGACGTCGCGCTCGTGGATACGCGCGCCAAGGCACAAGGCGTGACGATCACCACGCCCCTCGGCAACTTCGGCACGGGCCTGCGGACCATCTGGCTCGGCGATCCGGACGGCATCACCAACTACTTCGCGCAGCTGATGCGCAACACGCAGGCGGCGCCCGCGCCGCAGTAGCGGCGCTGGGCCTTGGCTCTTGGTCCTTTGTTCCTGGCCATCCTTGGCGTGGACCAAGGACCAGGAACGGACCAACAACCAAGAACCAAGGACCTTGGACTGTCACGTCGACAACGGCGACCCAGTGCTGGCTGGCCTCGGACACCGGCCGCGCGCCGCTGGTGGCCGGGGGACCACGTGGGGCCCGATCCCGATGCGAACATCCGCGTGGTCGATCCTGCGGCGAATCTGCGTGTCGCAGCGGCCGGCGTGTCGAGGCGTCACGCGCTGCTCACGGTGACCGATACGGCGGTGACGCTCCACGATCTCTCCAGCAAGAACGGCACGTTCGCGGACGAGGTGCGCGTCACGGCACCTGTGACGCTGAGAGACGGGGCTTCTATCCCCCTCGGATCCGTCTCGCTTCAGTTCCGCCGGCTCACCGATGCGGTAGAAACGCAAACGCTGGACTTGTCGTAGGCCCATATGCCTGTGGTCCGCGGTACGTATCTCGGCCCGTAAATCGCGCACCGGGCGACCCAAACGCGACGCCGGCCAGCATGGTGGTCGTCGAGCACTGGTTCGAAGATCTGAAACAGCGGGTGCCGACGACCGGAAAGTGACACGGCCGGGATATAATCTGCCGGCCGTCCGAGAGACATTTCCTTATGAAAACAACTCAGCCAATCGCCCGCTCCGCGGGCCTTCTCGTTGTCGTGGCTCTTGTGTGCGCCGCCGCACTCGGGGCGCAGCAGCGTGGCAAGCCGAAGTTCAACACGTGGCGCCAGTACCTGGGCGCATCCGATTCGTCGCAGTATTCGTCGCTCGACCAGATCAACAAGTCGAACGTGGCGAAGCTCGAGGTCGCCTGGACGTATCCGACCGGCGACATGCGCACGTATCGCTTCAACCCGATCGTCGTGGACGGAGTGATGTACGTGCTCGCGAAGAACCTGTCGGTCATCGCGCTCGACGCCGCCACCGGCAAGGAGATCTGGACGCACGAGAACCAGGGGGCCGTCGGCGACCGCGGCATGAACTACTGGGAGAGCGCCGACCGCAAGGATCGCCGGCTGCTGTACGTCAATACGGGCTTTCTCACAGCTATCGACGCAACCACCGGCAAGACGATCGAATCCTTCGGCGACAAGGGCCGCGTGGACCTGCGGCTCGGCCTCAACCGCGACGTCACGAACGTCCGCGCGCTGCAGACCGGCAACCCCGGGCGCATCTTCGACAACCTGATCATCATGTCGCTGCCCGCGGGCGGCGCGCAGTACATCTCCAACCCCGGCGACACGCACGCGTACGACGTGCGCACCGGCAAGCTCGTCTGGACATTCCATAGCGTGCCCGAGAAGGGCGAGTTCGGCGCCGACACGTGGCCCGAGGCGGCGCTTGCGAGCGGCGGCGGCGTCCACAACTGGAGCGAGCTGACGGTGGACGACGCGCGCGGCATCGCGTACATCCCGTTCGGGACGGCGCGCTTCGATTTCTACGGCGGCAACCGCATCGGCAACAACCTCTTCGGCAACAGCATCGTCGCGCTCGACGCGCGGACGGGCAAGCGGCTCTGGCACTTCCAGGCCGTGCACCACGATCTGTGGGACTACGACTTCCCGCAGGCGCCGAAGATCCTCACCGTGCGGAACAACGGGAGGAACGTCGACATCCTCGCGCAGGCGAGCAAACAGGGTTGGCTCTACGTGTTCGACCGCGTGACGGGCAAACCGCTGTGGCCCATCGACGAGAAGCCGGTGCCGCAGTCCGATGTGCCCGGCGAAAAGACGTCGCCGACGCAGCCGATCCCCACGCTGCCGCCGCCCTTCGCGCGGCAGTCGTTCACCGAAAAGGACATCAACCCGTACCTCACCCCCGAGGAACAGGCCGGGTTGCGCACAAACCTGAAGAAGTGGCGCAACGAAGGCGTGTTCACGCCGCCGAGCATGCAGGGGTCGATCGAAATGCCGGGCCACAACGGCGGCGCCAACTGGGGCAGCTCGGCGATCAATCCGGCGAAGGGCACCTTCTTCATCGTCTCGAAGGAGCTGCCGACGCTGATGGCGATCGTGCCGCCTGGCACGCCGACCGGACGCGGCCGCGCCGGCGCCGCGGGAGCCCCCGCCGCGGGCGGACCTGAAGGCGCGGCGCGCGGCGGGCCGCCACCGGCTCCTCCATCACCAGCCGTCATTCCCGGCGCGCCTCCCGGATTCGTCGCGTACAACTCGCCGTACAGCTTCATGAACGACTACTCGAACGGCATGTCCGCGATCGGGCCGCCGTGGTCGCAGCTGACCGCGTACGACCTGAACACCGGGAAGATCATGTGGCAGGTGCCACACGGCGAGATGCCGGGCCTGCCAGGCGGCAAGACCGAAGCCGGCAGCTACGCGCCGCGCGGCGGCGTCACGGCGACAGCCGGCGGCCTGCTCTTCGTCGGCACGTCGTCTGACCGCAAGGTGCGCGCCTACGATCAGGACACAGGCAAGGTGCTGTGGTCGCTGGACGTCCCGTCGGCCGTCGAAGGGGTGCCGACCGTCTACGAAACCGGCGGGCGCGAGTACATCGTCTTCGCGGTGGGTGGTGGCCGCGGACTGTTCGCGCCGCGCGAAGGCACCGGGATCGCCGCGCCCCCGGGCCCCGCGCAGTACATGGCGTTCGCGCTGCCGAAGCGATAACGCGTTGCGAAATTAGCCGCCGCCGGGTGTTGCGACGAACGCGTTAGTTGTGCGTCCGTTCCTCAGCGCGCGATCCGCTGAGGGCGTTGCGGAGGCCGTGGTTGCCTTCGTGGCAGGCGTACTCGAACATGCCGTAGTCAGGCATGCGGGTCAGCGGGAACGCGACGGTCCACGGCGCCGTCCACGTGTTCGGATCGTTCACGGTCGCTTCGTAGCGAATCGTGTCCTTCGACACGCGCGTGAACCGCTCGGTCAGCCGCATCGCGAAGCTGTTCGGCGTGCCGCCACCGCTCAACCCCACCCCAATCCTCTCGGTGAAGTTCGTCGTCTCGACGATGAGCGTGTCGCCTTCGAAATGGCCGCGCGCGTCGCCCATGTACAGCTTGATGGATGACGGCAGGTGCGGACGGCCGCCGAGCGGGATGATCCGGTAGTCGTGGATCATCTCGTAGCGGATCGCCACGAAACCCGGACCCTGCGTGATGTCGATCCCGCTGTTGTAGAGGACGGGCAGCGTCGATCCGAGCGCGCCGCGCGAGATGCAGCGCTCCCACATCGAGAAATCCTCGGGGCTGTCCAGCTGCGCGCCGAACAGCGTGCCTTTGGGGGCTGCGGCCGTGCGCGCCTGGCCCGCGGGCGTCATCGGCGGCATCCGGCCATCGGGAGGATCGACCAGCAGGGACGTCTGCAGCTGCGTCTTGCCCCACTCCACCCAGTGGCCGGGCGCGCCGGTCGCACCGCCGGCGCCGTCGGCGGCCATCCGGACGATCTGTTCCTGTTCCCGTTTTTCGAGAACGGAGTGCTCGTCCGCCGTCATGAAGAGGCGCGTGCCGTACTGCGGTGCGCGCTGGACCGGCACGCGGACCATGTCGATGCTGGGCCAGATGCCGTTCAGGTCGGGATCGCCCCACGCCGTGCGGGGCACGACGTAGCCGCGGGCCTTGGGCGCGACCTGCTCGGCCGGACTCGGCGTCTGCGCGTCGAGGGAAACAAAAAAGGCCGCGCTGACGAGCAGCGCGGCCTGAACCATCCGCCGAGGCACTTTATTTCGTCTCGTCCATGACGATCTGCACGTTGGCCTTCAGCCGCGCCAGCGCCGGGCCGGCTGGCACCGTGTAGCCCTTGTACTTCTCGGGCATCTTCCAGCCGTTGGCGATGTCGTCGACGGTCTTGCCGGCTTTCTTCCCGGCCTGGACTTCCTTCATGAAGTCCTTGTTGAATTCGGCATACTCGGCCAGGTCGGCCATCGTCATCGTCGTGCTGTGCCCGGTGATGATGGTGTCGATGTTCTTCAGGCTCTTCGCGGCCTTCGCCAGCGTATCGCCAATGGCCGTGCCGCTACCGCCGTTGTTCGCGTCGAGCAGCGGGAGGTTCTTCCCCGAGAAGATGTCACCCGCGTGCGCCAGGCGCAGCGCCGGGAAGACGACCCAGGCGTCGCCGTTCGTGTGGCCACGGCCGAAGTAGAACAGATCGACCTGGTCGGGACCTTTGCCGATCGTCATCTTGTCCTTGAACGTCTTGCTCGCCATGCCCCTGCCGTTGTTGACCTTGAAGATGTTGGGGGCCGGGCCGCCCGCCGGCGGGGCGATGCCGGTCGCGCCGCGCATCTCCTGCATGTTGGCCTTGGTGTTCTCCTGAACAATGACCTCGACGGTCGCGGGGAACTCGACGTTACCGCTCACGTGATCGCCGTGCGTGTGCGTGTTGATGATCGTCGTGATCGGCTTGTCGCTGATCTTCTTGATTTGATCGAGGATCGGCTGGCCCCAGCCGGGGTTCTTCGTGTCCACGACGGTGATGCCGTCGGTCCGCACGAAGACGGCGGTGTTGCCGCCGCCACCCTTGAGCATCCACAGGTTGTCGCGGAGCTTTTCGACTTCAACGACCCGGGGCGCCGGGGCGGCCGGCGGCTGCTGGAACGCGGCCACGCCGAGCGACAGGGAGCCGACGGTGACGAGGGCGACCAGAAATGTGATTCGTTTCATGGCGGGAATCATACCCGATCTGTAGAGGCTGGAGGCTAGAGGCTGGTACTCTCTCCCTGGCCCCTAGCCTCTAACCTCTAGCCTCTAACCTCTAACCTCTAACCTCTAACCTCCTCGTGTGAAACCCCGCGTCCTGGCGGCGGCCCTGACGGTCGTACGCGCGGACCGCGAACACGTGCTCCCCCGGGGACGTTGTCAGCCGGGCGCGCCAGAGTACCCAGGTGACGTCCGACAGCGGATCGCGCAGATCGGCGGTCTGCCAGTCGCCCTCGTCTACGCGGACCTCGACTCTTGACACGCCGCGCGCGCCGGCGAACGCGACGCCGCCGAGGTCGACCACGCCCCGAGCGGCCGCCGCCTGAATCACGTCAATCGCCGACGCGACCGCCACCTTGCCCTCGCGATCCCACCCGCGAGTGACCCAGTAGCCCGGCTGCCAGCGCTCCACGGCCTCCATGGACACAATCCACTTGGGCTGCTTCATGCCGTAGAGGTCCGGCACGTACAGACGCAACGGGAAGCCATGGTCGACGGGCAGCGGCACGCCGTCCCACGCGTAGGCCAGCATGATGCGCTCGTCGCTCCGGATCGCCGCAATCGGCACGGTCTCGAAAAACCCGTCCGCCGAGGTCATGCGCAGATGGGTGGCGGCGGGATCCAGAATCAGCGCCTGCAGCAGCCGCTTCAGGCTCACGCCCGTCCACCGCGTGGTGCTGATCAGATCGCCGCCCGGCGGATTCGAAATGCACGATAACGTCGCGAACGCGTGCACGGGATCGTACAGCCTGAGTTCGTCCAGCGTGAACGCCAGCGGACGCTGGACCATCCCGCCGATTCGCAGCCGCCAGCGCTCGAGATCAATCCGCGGCGCGCGCGTGTTCGTATCGACTCGGTAGTGGAGGTCGAGCGGTGTGAATTCCGGGCGCGTGCCGGCAACCGGCGTCACCGCGGCGTCCGCATTCGGCAACGGGTGCGTATCGGACCAGCGCGTGCCGGTCAGGTTATCGCGCCCGAAGAACAGCATGCCGGCCGTCGTCGAGGCCAGCGTGGTGATGAAGGTGGATCCGCCGAGCTGCAGCAAGAATCGCCGCCGGTCAACACGTCCGATGGCCGGTTGGCTTCCGATGCCGCCCGCGACGCCCGACAACCGGTCGTGGGCCCAGCCGAACGCGAGGCCCCACGCACAGACCGTCGCGAACACCCACGGTCCGCTGAGGGCGGGGCCGGTCGCGATTCGATCCAGCTGCTGCTCGACGACCAGGGCGATGCCGCCCAGCATCGCGCCGAGAATCGCGCTGAGCAGCAGAGCCGGTTCGCTCGAGAGCCGCAGCAGCGCGAACAGCACGGCGCCGCCGATCGTGCCCGCCAGGAGCAGACCGCCGACGGCAATCGCCTGTTCCAGGGGCTTGGCGACCTGACCCAGGCTCGATCCGCCAATCATGCGGCTCAGGGCGACAATGGAATCGACGGCGGCGGTGACGGCAGAACCCGGGAGGACGCGGCTCGTCCAGTCGAAGAGATCAAATGGCAGGAACGGCAAGCCGGCGGCTGTCCAGCCGAGGAACGACACCGCCACGAACGCTGCGGTCAGCAGCGCGCCCACCAGCGCGCCGTGCCACGCGGTGGGCTTCATCCCAACCCTAACCCCTAACCCCTAACCTCTAACCTCCATCCTCTACTGCATTTCCGCCATGGCTCCGTCGAGGCTGACCATGATGTGGAGATCGGCCCAATGGAACTCGGCGCGCATGACCTTCGCGATGTCGTCGCGCGATTTTTTCTGGACCACGAGTTCGTGGACGCGGTTGCGCAGACGCAGCGTGCTGTCGCGGTATTTCCGCATCTCGGCCTTCGTCGTCACGACGCCGTGGCCGGGCACGACGTCGTCGAAATCGAGCTGCAGCGCCGAGTCGAGCGTCGAGGTCCACTCCTTGGCGCTCCCGCCGCCGGCGTAGTCGATGAGCTCGGGGGTCGCGTCGCCGAAGGTGAACATGTCACCGGCCGCGAGCGTCCGCTGGGCCGGGAAGTACGCGACCACGTCGCCGTTGGTGTGTGCGCGGCCGAAGTGATAGAGCTCGACGTTCTTGCCGCCGAGGTATACGTGCGCGTGGTGCTCGAACACCATGGTCGGCAGCCCGGTCAGCTTGCCGTCGACCATGTTCTCGCGGGCCTGCTCCGACGCGATCGCCTGGACGCTCATCGCCTGCAGCTTCGCGTTGCCGCCGCTGTGGTCGGCGTGATGGTGCGTGTTGATGACGTACTTGATCGGCTGGTTCGTCAGCTTCTTCACTTCGGCGACGATGTTGGCGTGATCGATTTCGAACTTGTCGTCGACCAGGACGACGCCCTCGCTCGTGATGAGCGCGGTTGTGTTGCCTGGGACGAAATCGTTGTGGATCACGAACAGGTCGTCCTTCACTTTGACGGTGGTCAGCTTCGCCGCCTGGGTGCCGAACGCCTGCCCGTAGGCGTAGGCCACCCAAAGGCCACCCGACAGCACAACCGCGAGCGACAGGCGCACCAGCGCGTTCATTTTCATAGGCGAAAGTATATACTCGGATCAGCTGGCACATCTGAGGTAGCGACTTGTCCATACGAGCCGTCAAGAAGGTCCTGAGGCCGCGGCCCACACTCGAAGGGGCCGGCGTGAAACTGCAGCGCGGCTTCGGGTTCGGCGACCCCAAAGAGTTCGATCCGTTCCTGCTGTTCGACGACTTCCGCAACGACAACCCCGACGAATACCTCGCGGGCTTCCCCTGGCACCCGCATCGCGGCATCGAGACCATCACCTACGTGCTCGCCGGCCAGGTGGATCACGGCGACAGCCTCGGCAACAGCGGCACCCTGTCGGGCGGCGACGTCCAGTGGATGACGGCCGGCAGCGGCATCATCCATCAGGAAATGCCCAAGGGCGACGCGCAGGGCCGCATGCACGGGTTCCAGCTCTGGGCCAACCTTCCGTCGTCGCTCAAGATGACGACGCCGCGCTACCAGGACGTTGCGGGAAAAGACATCCCCGACGTCGTGGACGACGACGGGACGCGGGTGCGCGTGGTGTGCGGCAACTTCCGGGGGACGAGCGGTCCGGTCGACGGCATCGCCGCGGATCCGATCTACCTCGACGTGTCCGTGCCGCCCGGCAAACGCAAAACGCTGCCGGTCGAGACCACTCGCCATGCGTTCGCGTACGTCTTCGCCGGGTCGGGCACGTTCCGCAACGCGTCGGACCCGCGCGCGGTGAAAACCGACGGCGTCGCCGGCAGTGGGTCGTCGGCCGACGACCTCGGCAACCGCTCGCTGCTGCTGTTCGACCGCGGCGACGAAGTCACGGTTCAAGCCGGCGAACAGGGCGTCCGTTTCCTGCTGGTGTCCGGAAAGCCCATCGAAGAGCCGGTCGCGTGGTACGGTCCGATCGTGATGAACACCGAGGACGAGCTGCGGCTGGCGGTCGCCGAGATGCGGGCGGGCACCTTCATCAAGCACGGCAAGTGAACCAGGCCGCGCACGATATCGCCCTCGCGATGGTCCGCGAGCTCGAGGGCCTGAAGCGCGAGCTCTCGCTGTTTCCTGATGACGTGAGCGTCTGGCAGACGGCTCCCGGCGTCACCAACTCCGCCGCCAACCTGGCCCTTCACGTCGCCGGCAACCTGCAGTACTTCATCGGCGGTGTTCTCGGCGGCACGGGCTACGTCCGCAACCGCGAGCTCGAATTCGGGCGCCGCTCCGGCACGCGGGCCGAGATTGCGACCGAACTCGACGCGGCCATCCGTGTCGTGCGCGAGGTGCTGCCGGGTCTTCCCCGCGAAACGTTCGACGCGCCGTTTCCCGAGACCGTGATGGGCCTGCCCTTCCGGACCGGCATGTTCCTGCTTCACCTGTCCGGCCACGCCGCGTTTCATCTCGGTCAGGCCGGCTACCTGCGTCGCGTGATCACAGGCGACGCGACGTCGAGCGGCCCCATCCCGCTGCAGCCGCTCTCAGAACAACTGCTGTAGGGCGGCCCTTTCAGGGCCGCCTTCGTCTTCTCGCGACTACCCGCACGAGCACCTGCCAACTATCCAGCTGCCGGCAGCCACCTTCCATCTGCCGTTCTCTTTGTGGAAGGACCACTCCCGCGGATAGTGACGACTATTCGATGAAGTCAGCGTTACTTGCGCCCAGTTCGTGTCAAGGCGAACGATCATCATCGAGGCATTCGCGGTCCGCAGAAACTCCTTCTCGGAAATAGCCGGATAGTCTGCGGGATATTCACGACCACACTGCTGAGAAAACCTCGCGGTATCGAACAGGCTCATGTACAGGTGGCTCTGATGGTCGCTCAAGAACGCGCGAACCTTCTCACGGGAGTATCTGGTGTCCGTACAGGTGAGACCCTCGCTACTAATTTGCTGAAGTACCTGCGTCAAGTCTTCCCCCAGGAGCGCTTCCTTGAGCACGAGAACGTCCCTTCGGAGTCCTCGTTCTTCGTCGGGCGCAAACGCCTTCGGTGTCTGCGACGAAGCCGTGGCACTGAACAGTAGTGCTGATGCGGCGATGAGCACCGACACCTTAGTCTCGCGCATCATGACATCCTCAACAAAGTAGAAGTATTGGACAGTCGCCGATGGAACGACAACACGCTGCATTGTAGGCCGCCACTCAATCGTACGAATCGGACGCTCGGCGTGCCCCCGAGCGCCATGGCAGTAACCGATATCGCCGGCGGCGCGTTCTTCCAGGCCGAGCTTCGTGTTTGCGGCCCCGTGATGCCAAAGCGCGCGGCCGCCGACGTCCGGTTGAACGCGGGCCTGAAAGGCCCGCGCTACGAACGTGAAACGAAACCCGCCTGACCGACGCGATTAGACGAGGCCAAGAGTTGCACGGCATTTGCGCCCGACCTCCTCCGCTCTGCACGTACACGCGTATAACAACACAAGCAGGAGGATGCGCATGGCCAGGAAAGCCCCTCGCAAGACCCGCGCTCGTCGCCGGAAGGCGCCAACCGCCGCGACCGCCACAACCAAGAAGAACCAGAAGAAGCTTGTCCCGACCTGGGAGGACGACCCGGGCGATCCCAACGTGACGCCGGCGCCGGCGCCCATCCAGGTGCCCGCGCCCACGCTCAGCGCGCAGCCCCTGCCGACCAGGATCGGCGGCAAGGCTCCAGCCGCGAAGATCTACCAGCCCGGCACGCCTGAATTCCGGTACTACGCTTGCGCGACGTCCCTGCGCCGCGGCTCCGACTTCTGGGGAGGCATCAGCCCCGCGCTCTCGTGGGAAATCGGCAAGGTCCTGCCGGTCGTCCTGGACGACGGGGTGGATCTGAACGCCTTCTACACGCGAGGCGGGTTCGGCGATGCGCCGGGCCTGCATTTCTTCCACGCAGCCGTCGGCACGCGAACGTTCTTCTCGGCCGAGAGCCCCGACGTCGTGTGCCACGAGATGGGCCACGCCATTCTCGATGCGCTGCGGCCCGAGCTGTTCGACGCGCAGACGATCGAAGCGGCGGCCTTCCATGAGTCGTTCGGGGACATGAGCGCCATCCTGACGGCGCTGCAGGCCGACCCGTTCCGCCAGCGCGTGCTCACGGACACGCAGGGCGTGCTGAACCGCAACTCGCGCCTGTCCCGGCTCGCCGAACAGCTGGGCGCCGCGATTCGAGCGGAGCACCCCGACGCCGTCGATCGCGACAGCCTGCGCAACGCGGTCAACTCGTTCTTCTACCGCGATCCGCAGACGCTGCCGCCGTCGGCGCCAGCCAATGTGCTCTCGTCGGAGCCGCACTCGTTCTCGCGCGTGTTCACGGCGGGCTTCCTCGACGTGCTCGCGGGCATGTTCAAGACCAAGGGCGACGGCGCGAACGGCGACCAGCTCGTGGCCGTCACGAAAGAAGCCGCACAGCTGCTCGTGGCCGGCGTCAAGGACGCGCCGGTGGTCCCCGACTACTTCAGCCAGGTCGCCGCGCACATGCTCAACGCGGGCGAGGCCGCGCCGTTTGGCGGCAAGTATCGGAACGTCATCAAGAGCGCGTTCGTCCGCCGCGGCATCCTGTCGCTGCAGGCCGCGGCGACGGTGACCTCGGCGCCGCGGCCCGGCCGCCGCTCGGCCGTGGCCGCCGCGTCGCTCGCCGTCCTGCCGTCGCGCGAACTGCCGCTCGCCTCGATCTCCGCGGCGGCCTACGGCCTCTCGGGCATGGTGCTGAAGGTCCGCGCGGCCGAGCAGCCGAAGAAGTTCGGCGTCACCGCGGCGTCGCTGACGGCCGGCGCAGCCGACGCGCGGTCGGCGCAGAACGCGGCCGAATCCTTTACCGACGACCTCTTCCAGCGCGGACGGGTCGAGGTGGAAGACCACGCGCACCGCGAGGCCGGCCTCGTTCACCCGCACGTGACCAAGACGCACGTCGTGGTGAAACAGGGGGCCGATCTCGTGCTGCGGCGCCGTACCTTCGACTGCGGGTTCGATTAGGGAAACCCAGAAAGTTCAAAGTTCAAAGTCAAAAGTAGAGAAGTGACTTCTCCACTTTGAACTTTGAACTTTGAACTTTCATCTGGGGTTATGATGGCCGGGAGAGGTTTGTCATGCCGCAACGAAACCGGGCGAAAGCTTCTACCCGTCACCCTCGCCGGAAAACCGCGAAGGTTTCCACGAGCCGCAAACGCAAAGCGCCGGCGATGGCGCAACCCCCGAGCGATCCGCGCTTCGTCCGCGACGTGATCGTTCGCGGTGAAGCGGCAAGCCTCACGCCCGACGGCAGGCTGCCCGCCGACGCCACCCACGTGATCACCGGAGGCGCGGCCGACACCGTCACGATCAAGCGCGCCCGATTCAAGGCGTTCTAGCGGCCGTGTCGACCAGTTACACCGTCGTCGCGTCGGCGGACATGGATGCGCCGCCCGACCGCGTGTACGCGATCATCGCCGACTACCACAACGGCCACCCGCACATCCTGCCGAAACAGTTCCGCAACCTGACAGTCGAGAAGGGCGGTGTGGGCGCGGGCACCATCATCCGGTTCGAGGTCCGCGCGCTCGGGCAGACGCAACGATTCAGAGCGTTGGTGAGCGAACCGGAGCCCGGACGGGTGCTGGTGGAGGAAAACGTCGAGCCGGCGCCGTCGAAGACGACGTTCCTGGTGGAGAAGAACCCGTCCGGCGGCGGCACGCGCGTGACGTTCACGACCGAAATGACCTCACGCCCGGGCCTTGCCGGCACGCTCGAACGGTTCATCTCGACGCGCGTGATGAAGAAGATGTACACGGAGGAGCTTGCGCTGCTCGCCCTAAGGGCTCGCGAGCAAGGAAGTTAGAACTTAGAAGTTAGAACTTAGAATTGAAGTTCTGGAAGTTCGGTTCCAAGTTCTAAGTTCTAAGTTCTAAGTTCTAACGTTCTAAGTTCAGCAGCCCATTCCCCTTTGCGCATGAGCGGTTCTGAGGAGCCTGTCGGCAGGACGCCGTCGACGTCGAGCTCGGGCGATCCGATCATGAAATCGACGTGCACGGCGCTCCGATTGCCGCCCGCGCGCTCGAAGGCGGCATCATCCATATTTTCGCCGCCGCTCAGCGTGAACTTGTACGCCGAGCCGAACGCGACGTGGCTGGCCGCGTTTTCGTCGAACAGCGTGTTGTAGAACAGCAGTCCCGACTGTGCGACCGGCGAGCTGTGCGGCACGAGCGCCAGCTCGCCGAGACGCGCGGCGCCCGGATCCGTGTCGACCAGCTGCTGGAGCACAGCCTGCCCGCGCTCGGCGGCGACGCCGACCGCGCGCCCTCCCGAAAATTTCAGCTCGAAGTTCTCGATGACCGTGCCGCCGTAGCTGAGCGGCTTGGTCGAGCGGACGACGCCGTCCACGCGGTCCGCACGAGGCATGGTGAACACCTCCTCGGTCGGCAGGTTCGGCGCAAAGGCGATGCCCGCCCGGCTTTCGGATCGCCCGCTCACCCACAGATGCCCGTCCGGAAGGCCAATGGTCAGGTCGGTGCCGGGGCCGGCGTACTTGAGCGCGGAATAGCGCTTGTTGTTCAGGAAGTCGCGCCGCAGCGCGAGCGCCTTCAGGTGCGTTTCCCAGGCGGCCACCGGATCCGGCCGATCCAGCCGGCAGAGCGCGCCGATCGCGTCCCACAGGCGCGGCACTTGCTGCTCCTTCGGCAGCTGCGGGAACACGCGCGCGGCCCAGCCCGATCCCGCTGCCGCAACGACGGTCCAGTTGGTCTGGTTCCGTGAGATGAGCTCTCTGAACGGGCGCACGCCGCGCGACACAGCCTGCTGCACGGCCCCGACGAGATCGGTCGGCTGATCCTTCAGCTGATCGGGATCGTTGGCGTACACCGACAGGACCGCGTGCCCGGCTTCGGCATGTTCGAACAGGGCCTTGGGCAGCCAGGTCGAGAACTCACCGAACGAATCGCGCGGAGCGTGCTGGAAACGCACGAGCTGGAGCGCTTCGTCGCCCCAGATGACTTCGACCAGCGACGCGCCCGCCTTGTAGGCCGCGGCCACGATGTGCCGGACGAGGGGCGCCGCCTCGAGCGACGCGCCGCCGCTTGCCAGAGGGCCAATGACCAAAAGTCGCTGACCGGCCCTGAGATTGAGGCCCACCTTGACGGCGAGCTCGCCGTAGGACTGAAGGCGCGATTCCAGATCTGCAGACATTCGCACAGTGTGTCACAGCCCCGCAGGCCTCGTCAGCCGCGGCGGGCGTGCCGGGCTCGGGCCTCGAATCAGCATGCACGCATACGTATCGAGACGACCGGCACAAACCGATAACACACGAGGCCATGTCCACCAGTACAGCCCCATCCGAATACCGTGTCGAAAAACGCCGCGCCGCCGCCACCGTGACGCTCTCGAGCGGCACGGCCGAGCGCGGGTGCTTCTTCCTCGCGAGCAGCAGCACACGTCACGACGGTCCCGAGCGCGTCGCCGACCTTCTGAACTCAGAGGCGGGGTTCTTCCCGTTCGAGATTCACGGCCACGACGGCGTCCGGACGGTCCTCTACCATCGATCGCACGTGGTCTTCGTCACCATCGCCGAAGAAGAGGCGACGCTCGATCCGGGATACGGCGTCGCCACGCGGCGGGTCGTCTCCGTCCTGCTCTCGAACGGCGATCGCATCGTCGGCGCCGTGCGCGTCTATCGTCCGGAGGGACGCGACCGCTTGAGCGACTGGGCGCGCCAGCCCGAGACATTCCGGTACATCGAGACCGGCGACGCCACCATCGTCGTGAACTTCGCCCACATCGTCGAGGTGAGCGAGGTCGCCGAGTCATGAGCGCGGCCAACCCCATCGACGCGCTGTTTCACGCGATGGTCAAGGCGGGGGCCTCGGACCTTCACCTCACCGTCGGATCAGCGCCGATCGTGCGCACAGACGGCCACATGGTGCCGCTCGATCCCGCGGCCGCGCCGCTCACGCCGCAGGATCTCGTTTCACTGCTCGGTCCGATCATGCCCGAGAAGAACCGCAAGGAATTCACCGAGCGGCACGACACGGACTTCGCCTACGAAATCGAGGGCCTCGCCCGCTTTCGCGCGAATGTCTTCGCCGATCGCAAGGGACCCGGCGGCGTGTTCCGCGTCATCCCGTCGAAGATCCTGTCGGCCGAGCAGCTGAACCTCTCGCCGGCGATCCTGCAGCTGTGCATGCTGAACAAGGGGCTGGTCCTGGTGACCGGACCGACCGGATCGGGCAAGTCCACGACGCTCTGCGCGATGATCGACTACATCAACCGCAACCGTCAGGATCACATCATCACGATCGAGGATCCGATCGAGTTCGTGCACCCGAACCAGAAGTGCCTCATCAACCAGCGCGAGGTGCACACGCACACGGAGTCGTTCAGAACCGCGCTCCGCGCCGCCATGCGCGAGGATCCTGACATCGTGCTCGTCGGCGAGCTGCGCGATCTCGAAACGGTCGCCATCGCCATCGAAACCGCCGAAACCGGGCACCTTGTGTTCGGCACGCTCCACACGACGACGGCGGCGTCCACGGTGGACCGCATCGTCGATCAGTTTCCGGCGGATCGGCAGGAGCAGATCCGCATCATGCTGTCGGAATCGCTGCGCGGCGTGATCGCCCAGAACCTGTGCCGGAAGATCGGCGGCGGCCGCATCGCAGCCCTCGAGGTGCTGATTGCCACGTCGGCGGTCAGCAACCTGATCCGCGAGGGCAAGACGTTCCAGATTCCGTCGATGATGCAGGTCGGCAAGGCGGTCGGGATGGTGAGCCTGAACGACGCGCTGATGGAGCTCGTCACCAAGAAGCTCGTCGCCCCGGACGAGGCGCACTCGAAGGCCGTGGACAAGCCCGGATTCGAGTCGCTGCTCAAGCGCGGCAACTTCGCGCTGACGGTCCCGACGAAGACGCCAGCTGGGACTCTTGCTTAGTCGTCGTGCAGGCCTTCAGGCCTGCCCGAAACGGCGGACCTGAAGGTCCGCACTACGCCTGAGGTTGCGCAACGGCCGCAACCACCGCCGCGGGCCTGAACATCGTCAGGAAGATCAGCCACGCGACAAACATCGTCATCGCGGCGGCCAGGACGGGCGCCTCGGGAACGAACGACGCCGCCACAAACCCTCCGAGCAGCGGCGGCAGCGAATTGGCCAGCGCCTGAATGCTCGATCCGATCCCGAGAATCTCACCCTGGACCTGAGGCGGCACCGATCGGCTGAGCAGGCCCCCCATGTTGGCCAGCGACAGGCCGTTGAACGTCGAGCTGATCGGCGCGATCGCGATCAGCCACAATGGTGAGGGCGACAGCAGGTACGCCAGCATCACAACCGACACGCCGAGCAGCGTCACCCTCAGCACCTGCGCCTCCGAGAACCTCGCCGCCACGCGGCGCGTCGTCACCAGCTGCGTGAAGATGGCGCAGAGGCCGACCCACGCGAAGAAGTTGCCGATGCGCGCCTCGTTGAACCCGAACTTGTGGATGAGGAACACGCCGAAGAACGAGATGAAGAACCCGAAGCCGGCGTTGAAGAAGAACGACGTCAGGAAGATCGGGCGCAGCTGGGGCATGGCATATGCGCGTGCGATGTTGCCGATACCGCGCGTGAAATCGACATCGAACTGGCGCATGTGCCTGTTCGTCTCGTCGAACTGGAACAGCACCTGCGCCGTGTTCGCGGACGCGAGGATGGCCGCGAACCAGAACGGCGTGGCGGCATTGAACCACGAGACGAGCGACGGGTCGGCGAGCACGCCGCCGAGGAACGGCCCGATGATGAAGCCGACGCCGAACGCGGCGCCGATCATGCCGAAGTTCTTCGTGCGATCCTGCGGCGACGTCACGTCGGCGATGGCCGCCTGCGCCACCGAGAGATTGCCGCCCGTGATGCCGTCGAGGGCGCGTGCGACGAAGAGCACGGGAATATTCCGGAAGATGACGCCGAGCGCGAAGAGCGCGTATCCGAGAGCCGTGCCGGCAAGCGACAACGCGAGCACGGGCTTGCGTCCGTAACGGTCCGATAGCTGCCCCAGAATCGGCGTGGCGAAGAACTGCATGACCGGGAACACCGCCACCAGGAAGCCGAACATGATGTAGCCGGATCCCACGGCGGCATCCTTGCCGAGCAGGTAGTGCGGCGACGCGGGGTTGCCGAGCAGCTGCGGGAGAATCGGTCCGAGAATGCCGATGCCCAGCGTGTCGATGAGAATGGTGAAGATGATGATCCAGATCGGATGGCGCTTCATGGGTGAGGCGTCATGTTATCGTGCCGCCGACCTCATCTACAATGTGAGGCCCTGATGACAGCATCCCTACGCGCTGAGCAGGTCGGGAGCCTCCTCCGTCCGCCGGAGCTGCTCGCGGCGCGATCGGCGTACGCCGGCGGCCGCATCGACGCAGCGGAACTGCGCGCGCGCGAGGACGCGGCGATCCGCGACGCCGTCGGCCGGCAACGCGACATCGGAATGGACGTCTTCGCCGACGGCGAGATGCGGCGCGCGTCGTGGCTCACCGGCATGGCCGAGGCCGTGGACGGCTTCGAGGCCGACAGCGTGCTCCTCGAATGGCACGGGCCAGGGGGCGGCGTCGAGAAAACCACCGCGAAGATCGTCGGCAGCCGGCTGCGCAAGCGCCAGATGCTGACGGCGCACGAGGTGCCGCTGCTGAAAGCGCTGGGCGCGACGCCGTTCAAGATCACGCTGCCGGCGCCGTCGAACTTCGTCCCGACCGGGTTCAAGCCGGGCGTGACGGATCGACACTACAAGGACCGCGACGACCTGCTCGGCGATCTGGTGGCGATCATCCAAGACGAAGTGCAGTGGCTGGCCGCCCAGGGGGTCCGCTACATCCAGCTCGACGCGCCGTTCTACTCCCACTACCTCGATCCGCAGCACCGCGAGGCGATGCGGCAGTCAGGCGGCGATCCGGACGCGGACTTCGAGGCGGCGGTCGCCGGCGACAACGCGGCCCTCGCGGGCGTATCGCGGAACGACGTCACGCTGGCGGTCCACGTCTGCCGCGGCAACAGCCGCAGCCGCTGGTATACGGAGGGCGGCTACGACGCGATCGCCGAGAAGCTGTTCGCCCGGCTCGACGTCGATCGCTTCCTGCTCGAGTACGACACCGAGCGGTCAGGCACGTTCGAGCCGCTCCGCCTCGTTCCGCAAGGCAAGGACGTCGTGCTGGGGCTGGTCACCACGAAGGAGCCGCGGCTCGAGCGCCAGGACGACCTTCGGCGGCGCATCGACGACGCCGCGCGCTACGTGCCGCTCGAGCGCCTCGCCCTCAGCCCGCAGTGCGGCTTCGCATCGATTGCGTCCGGGAACCTCCTGTCGATGGACGACCAGTGGCGCAAGCTGGAGCTCGTTGTAAGAACGGCGCGCGCCGTGTGGGGCACGGAAGAAAGTTGAAAAGTTCAAAGTCGAAAGTTGAGAAGTGCCTGCGTCTATTTCGGTGTCATGCCCGCAGCCCGCTGCATCCCGGCGGTGACGATTCCGAACCGCTGAACGCCCGCGCCTTTCGCGGTGTCCATGACGTCGATGACGGCGCCGTACGGCAGCGAGCCGGCCGCCGAGACGTAGATGGTCTTGTCCGCACGCTGGTCGTAGATTCCGCGCAGGAACGTCTCGAGTTGCGGCCGCGTCACGGCCTGGGAATTGACAGACACGCGACGGTCAGCGCCGACCTCGATCACGATCTGGCCGGGCGGCGCTTCAGACACGCGCGGAGACGGCGGCGGCAATTGCGACTCGATGGCCTGCTGCTTCAACGTCACGGTGGCGATGAAGATCACCAGCATGACCAGCAGGATGTCGATGAGCGGCGTGACGTTGATTTCGGCCGTTCTCATGTCCGGTTAGACACCGGAAATCAGAAGCCGGTCGCCACGCCGGAGGTCGCGGGTCGTGGGCTATGGGGGTCGGCGGAACAACCCTCCGTACACGGCCTTGCCAAGGATGTGGCCCTGCATGGCCTTAAAGACGTTGGCGCGCGTCTCGAATGCGTCGGCTGCCGGCATCACATTGAGCTTCGTATCCAGCGCGTAGACCTCGAACATGTAGTGGTGCATCGGCCCGGTCGCCGGCGCGCCGGGGCCGCGATACACGGGGCCGGTCGCGCTGATCTGGTAGCTGCCGTCCGGCCGCTGCGAGCCCTTCGCCACGCCCTCGGGCAGCCCGGTGGCGGTGGCCGGGATGTTCCACACCACCCAATGCGCCTGGTCGTCCGACGTCTTGTTGCGTGCGACCTCCATGTCGTGCATGTTGAGAAAGAACGACTGCGTGCCGGCCGGCACGTTGGTCCACGTAATCGCAGGTGACGTGCCCTCGCCGGGAGCCGCGCCTTCGGCCGCCTGGCTGAACCTCACCGGAATCTGTCCACCATCGGGAAACCCCGCGACGGTCATCGTCATCGGCGGGGCCGCAGGGGCGGGCGCTCCTCCACGTTGTTGCGCCGCGAGAGACGAGATGGCCGACAGCGTGATGATCAACCCGGCGACGCGCATGCTGCATCCTCCTGCCATGGTGGCGACACTACGTTACACGAAGTCGCCGGGCGTCCTTGGCGCCACGTAGAGTGTCTGCAGTGCACGACCGAGCGTGCCGTCCGCGTCGAACAGCACCGTCTCGGTCACCCCGATGCCGTCGGCGGCGATCGTGGAGCGGCTGGATAACCCCAGCCATTCCGCTTCCGGCAGGCGGAGCAACGTCACCATCAGGTCGATCGGCACGAACATCCACCCGCTGATCGGCAGTTCCGCGCTGATGCCGTTGGCGGCATCCACCACCGCCAGGACGCGCTCCAGCCCCGTGAGGGCGCTGTCACGGACGATTGGCATGCGGCATCTGGTCCAGACGGTCGCCGGGCCCGGTCGCCCGAGATTGCCATCGGCCACGCGCCACTCGATCGCATCCGCGTACTCGAAGCGCTCGATACCTGGGAACACCAGAGGCGTCTCGGCAGCCGGCAGAGGCGGGATCACGAAGGGCTCGTCGACCGCCGGGCTGCGACCGGCTTCGGCCAGCACGTGCGCTGCCGTCGCGCGAAGAACGACCCGGCCGGCGGCCCTCATGGTCGCCTCGCTGATTTGCAGCTTCCGGCCGGGACGCAGGATCGCCGTCTCCACAGACACGAGGCCCACCGGGACCGGGCTGTAAAAATCGAACGCGATCCGCGCGATCCGCGAGCCGGCCGGCCCGCCAAGCCGTTCGAGGGCGCGGCCGAGCAACGCGATCGGCGGACCACCGTGCTGCTGCGTACGATCCCACGGTCCGGTCGTCGCGGGCAGCGCACGGAAGAGACTGGATGTCACTTGAGAGTAGAAACCCGCCTCCTCCGCCCCAGTTCTGGACGCCGGCTTCGGGGCCGCCGGCTTCGGCTTTGGTCCCCGATCCGAGCTCGACTCTCGCGGGGTGCGCCGTGCGGGCTCCGGACGCTGAACGACAGCCGCCTTCGATTTCCTGGCCGCGGCGGGGGCGATCGGCTCGGCGACAGGGGTCGCCGGCATGGGCACGCGAGCGGCGATCTGAGTGCCCACGCGCATCATTTCGTTCCCGCCGCGCTGAAATTCGTAGGGAACCCGCTCGATGACGGCGTCGTACCCGGCGGCGCGAGCCTGGTCAGAAACCAGGCTGAGGTACGGCGACGGCTTCCCGCCAAGCGCGAGGAGCGGGAAGATGCGCACCTCACGGGCGACGCGGTAGAGCTCGGTGATCGCGGCTCGATGGAAATCCTCGCCCAGCTGGTCCGTGTAGAGAAACAGGAAGTGCGAGCACAGCGCCAGGTCGAACGCCTTGTCGGTGAACGGCAGGGCGGGAAGCGCGCCCTCCACGTAGCGGCCCTCGGCCTTGCCGGCGTCGAAGTCGTCCAGGAACGTGCGCATGGCCTCCATGCGGACGCGGCCGAGCTCCTCCACCGACGTAATCGCCGTCCAGACGAACTCGTCCGGGTTCTTGCGCGTCTGGTCGAGGATCTGGTCGTAGGTCGCAGCGATGCGCCCGCGAAGCTCGACCGTCGTGAACTGGTAGATCGGATCGCAGGAGATGACGCTCTCGCCGCGGCGCGTGGCTTCGGCGTTGAAGCTCGCCGGTCCGTCGCCGCACCCGAGGATGTTCAGCGCAAGGTCGGCGTCGGAGAGCGCGAACATCCGCCGGTATTCATCGAACGAGCGCCCCCACGGGACGACCTGGTCGAGGGTGAACATTCCACCTGCCTCTGCCCTATGGTAAACCCCGCGTAACGACTTCGCCACCGCGCCCGGCCATGGTAGAACTGGCGGCCATGAGACACCTGACGGCAGCCTCGGCGATGCTGTGCGCGACGCTCGCGGCCGGCGCCGCCGCGGCTCAGACGGTTTCGGTTCAGGACAACGCGCTCAAGGACTGGACGTCCCAGCGGGACACGCTGGTCAAGATCGCGAACGCGATGCCGGAGGACAAGTTCGGCTTCCGTCCAACACCGGCCCAGCGGACGTGGGGCGAGCAGATCCTCCACATCGCCCAGGCCAACGTGATTCAGATGGGGCGGCTCGGCGGACGGGCCGCAGCGCCCGATGTGAACATGAAGGCCATTGCGCGCGCTGAAATTCTGAAAGCGCTTTCCGACTCATTCGACTTCGGCATCGCGGCGCTGCAAGAGCTGACCGACGCGACCATGGTCCAGCAGGCCACGAGCACCCGGTTCGATCAGTTCATGGGACCCTCAACCCGGGTCCGCGTCGTCTACTACGTCGTCGGGCACACGTGGGACATCTACGGGCAGATGGTCGTGTACCTGCGCCTCAACGGCATCACGCCGCCGGCGAGTCAGAGATTTTGAAGGCAGGTGGGGCTGGTAGGCCGGGTCGGGCGGGTCCGATCGTACTCGGCGGCGTTTCGTATTTGACCCACCAGCCCTACCCGCCCCACCTGCCCTACCCGCCTCCTACGACCCACCAAGTCCGTTCTTCCCGAGGAACTCGCGGATCGTCGAGAAGATCTTCGTCCGCTCCTCGGGCGTGAAGTTGCCGTGCCGGCCGCCTGGGATGGTCAGCAGCTGGTTGGTGACGCCGGCCTTGGCCAGTGCGGCGTGCAGGCGGACCGCCTCGTCGTAGGGCACGAGCTGATCCATGTCGCCGTGGATGGTCAGGATCGGCGGGAGGCCGGGCCTCACCCACGTCAGCGGCGAGACGCGTTTGGCGATCTCGTCCTTGTTCGGCAGGCTTCCCAGCCAGGTCACCGCGAGGTTGGCGGCGTGCGGGCCGTCGATGACGTCGGCGACATCGGTGATCCCGAACCAGTTGATCATCGCGGCCACCCGCGGAATCGGCGTCGCGCCGGCGCACTGCCGCGCGAGGCCGGAGCTCTCGGGGATCATGCCGGTCGTCAGCGTCAGGTGGCCGCCTGCCGACTCCCCCGTCAACACGATGCGCGCGGTGTCGATGTTGTAGGTCTTGGCCTGCGCCGCGATGAAGCGCAATGCGCACAGGCAATCTTCGACCGCCGCCGGCGCGAGGGCGACGCGGGCCAGGCGGTACTCGACGTTGACGACGGTCCAGCCCATCTCGAGCCAGGGCATCAGCGACATCAGCGACGCGTCCTTGCTCCCGGCTGCCCAGAACCCGCCGTGGAAGTAAACCACCGTCCGCTGCGGCGTCGTCGCGCCCCGGCGCGCGTAGATGTCCATCTTCGCTTCGTAGTTGCTCGCGGTGAGGTAAGTGATGTTCGGAAAGACCTGGTACTGGTTGGCCGCGTGCGCGGCCCACTCGGCCGACGACGAGGACTGCGCGAAACCAGCCGTCGGCGCCGCCACCAGCGCCAGCCCGAGAGACAAGATGATCAACCGTTTCCGCATCGTTGTTTCCCCTGCCTCGTAGCGCGGGGCTTTCAGCCCCGCGTCGCGGCGGCCCTGAAGGGCCGCCCTACTTCCGGACGCTACGCTACTTCCGGACGGCTTCGACGACCGACAACGGCGATTTCGTGGGCACGATCTTCGTCAGCTCGAACCCGGCGCCGGCAAACAGGGCGCGGAACTCGTCGGCGCTCCGCTCTTTTCCTCCTGGCATCGCCAGCATCTCGATGTCGATGAACTTGCCGAGGTCGGGCGCGCCGCCGGCGGCGATCACCGATTCGAGCAGAATCACCTTGCCGCGCTTCGCGCCCATCGCCTTCGCGATGTTCTTCAGGATCGTCGTCGCCCGCGCATCGTCCCAGTCGTGGATGATGTGCTTCATGATGTAGGCGTCGCCGCCTTCCGGCACCGCCGCGAAGAAGTCGCAGGGCACGGCCTGGCAGCGGTCCGCCAACCCTGCGCTCGCGATCCGCGGCTTCGCGCCGTCGATGACGTGGCCGACGTCGGTGAGCACGCCGCGTACGTTCGGGTGCTTCTTCAGGATCGACATCAGCACTTCGCCGTGGCCGCCGGCCACGTCCACCAGCAGGCCGATCCCGCCGAAGTCGTAGGCCTCGAGCGCCGCGCCGACCACGGGCGCGCTGAGGGCCGTCATCGCGTCGTTGAAGACCTTCGAATACTCCGGGTTCTTCGCGAGGTATTCGAACACGGGCATGCCGAACGTCGTCTCGACGGCGGGTCTTCCCGGTCATGACAGAATTCATCAGGTCCGCGTAGACGCGAAGGTGAAACGGATCGGGGAGAAACACGGCCATGCCGCGCAGCGAGCCGGGCACATCCTTGCGGAGCAGGTCCGCTGAAGGATTCAGCGCAAATCGCCGGGGGCCGGCCTCGGCAAACACGCCGAGGCTCGCGAGCAGGCGCAGAATACGAAAGAGCGCATCCTCGTTCGCACCCGTCACGCGCGCCAGTTCGGAGACATCTTTCGGGCCGGCGGCGAGGTGATCGGCGACGTTCAATGTGATCGCGGTGTACAGCGACGCGGAGGCGACGTATCCGGTGGCGACCTGCAGTACCTGCTGGGCGGGATCGAGTGTCATAGGTGCCGCCTAGCCTACACCAAAGTGATATGCTCCGGGCTTGGTCGCAAGAGTGGCGCCACGCCGTTTCGTCGGGCTTCTTCTGAGCGCGTGCGCGATCCTCGCGCTCGTCGTCGCCTCGTCACTTCCGCTCCGCGCGGATCAGGCGGCACGTCTCACCGACGAGGAGTACTGGCGCATCGTCTCCGAGTTCTCGGAGCGCGCCGGCACGTTTCAGTCAGATAATCTGCTGTCGAACGAGCGGTGGCTCCAGCACGTCATCCCCGACCTGGTCGCGAGGTCCACGAAAGCGGGACCCAATCGCGTCTACATGGGCGTCGGCCCCGAGCAGAACTTCACCTACATCACCGCACTGAAGCCGTCGATGGCGTTCATCGTCGACATCCGTCGCGGAAACTTCGATCTGCACCTCATGTACAAGGCGCTCTTCGAGCTCTCGGCCGATCGCGCCGAGTTCGTCTCGCGCCTGTTCTGCCGTCCGCGGCCGGCCGGACTGACCACTTCATCGACGATCGACGAGATCTTCGCGGCGTACGAAAAGGTCGAGTCGAGCGACACGCTCTACAGCCGCAACATGCGCGCGATCGTCAACCTCCTGACGAAGACACACGGCTTCCAGCTCTCGTCGGCCGACATCCTGAGGCTCCAGCACATCTTCAACGCCATCTACGTGTACGGGCCGGGCATTCAGTACTCGACGACGCAGACGGCCGGCCGCCGGCTGACCCGGGAGCCGACGTACGCGGAGCTGATGCGCGCGACCGACCGGGGCGGGTTTCAGCACAGCTACCTGGCGACCGAGGAACGGTTTGCCTACCTGAAGGCGTTCCAGGCGGACAACCGGCTGATTCCGCTGATGGGCGATTTCGCGGGCCCCAAAGCGCTGGCGTCCGTCGGAAAATACCTCACAAGCGGCGGCGCCATTGTGTCGGCGTTCTACCTGTCGAACGTCGAGGAGTACCTGCGCCAGGACGGGCGCCTCGCGGCGTTCTGCGGGAACGCGGGCACGCTCCCGGTTGACGAGGCGAGCGTGTTCATTCGCTCTCTGCGCAATGGGACGCCGGACTTCGGCTTCGAGCTGAACTCGGAGCTGGGCCCGATGGCCAGGCAGATCGCCGAATGCAAGTAGCGTAGCGACAGGAGTAGTGCGGGCCTTCAGGTAACAGTAGTAGTGCAGGCCTCGAGGCCTGCCGATCGAAAGGATGAGTCAGATGAATGTGAACGCAAAGGTGTTCATGGTGGCCGCAGTGGTCGCGGTGTGCGGTTTCGCTCTCTCCGCTCAACAGCCTCCGGCGGGCGCGGCGCCGGGCGGTCCGGGACGGGGGCGCGGGCCTCAGACGCCTCCGCTGCTGATGACGTCGCCGGCATGGGAAGACGGTGGGGTCATCCCGGACAAGTACACGCAGGCTGCGGGACCGACGTCGCCGTCTCCGGAGCTCAAGTGGTCGCAGGTGCCGATGGGCACGCAGAGTTTCGTGCTGCTGATGCACGATCCCGAGCCGGTGCTGAACAAGGGCTCGAAGATGGACATCACGCACTGGCTGATCTGGAATATCCCTGGAACGTCGACGGGCCTCCCGGAAGGAACCGCGCAAGGCGACCTGCCCGACGGCAGCCGTCAAGTCAGCCTCCGTTCCAACGGGTACATGGGTCCGGGCGCGCCGCCCGGGCCGTATCACCACTACACCTTCGAGCTCTACGCGCTCGATACCAAGCTGGACATCCCGGCCGGCACGCCACAGCAGGCGGCTGAGACGCGCAACGCCATCGTGAACGCCATGGATGGCCACGTGCTTGGAAAGGCCGTCCTCGTCGCGAGGTTCCATCGTCAGTAGCGGACGAACCTTACCTGCCCGGGATACGTCTTAGCTCCCATGCTGGGTTCCGGGCTGCGTCGCATTTCGGTCGGCACCGGCATCATCGTCCTGATGGTGACCGGTGCCACCGGACGTCCGGCCATCCTTTCCGCTCAAAACGACCTCGACGCGTTCATGCGGGAGGTCGTGGCACGCCGCGACGACAACTGGAAGAAGCTCCAGCAGTACATCCTCGACGAGCACGAGGTGGCCGATCTTCGCGGCCCGGGCAACACCCGGATGTGGGGTGAGGACCGCGAGTACACGTGGTTCATCCGGGACGGCTACTTCATCCGCAGCCCGGTAAAATTCAACGGCGTCACGATCAGCGACAGCGACCGCCGCAAGGCCGAGGACGAGTACCTCCAGCGCTCGCAGCGCCGCGACGCACGCGCGGCGGCCCGCGAGGGGACGGCGGAGAGCGAGACGCTGACCAACGTCGACGGCCTCATTCGCCAGACGCGCCAGCCGCAGTTCGTATCATCGGCCTACTTCCTGCGGTTCAAGTTCGACGAAGGCCGGTACGCGCTCGTCGGCCGCGAGCAGTTCGAGGGCCGCGACGTGCTCCGCGTCGAGTACTACCCCACCAAACTCTACGAGGGCAGGCAGGACGGGCAGGGCAGGCAGGACGGGCGAGGACGGCGCGACGGAGACCCCAACAGCAAGCAGAACCGTCAGGAGGCCGAACTCCGGCGTGTCATGAACAAAGTCGCGCTCGTCACGCTGTGGATTGAGCCCGCGTCGCACCAGATCGTCAAATACACCTTCGACAACCTCAACTTCGACTTCCTGCCGGGCCAGTGGCTGGTGCACGTGGACACTGCCAAGGCTTCGATGACGATGGGCCAGCCGTTCACGGATGTGTGGCTGCCGCGCGGCATCGAAGTGAACGTCGGACTCACGCTCGCGACGGGCGAAGTGTCCTTTCGATCGACGGTGAGCTACCACGACTACCGCGAAGCGACGGTGACATCCAAGGTCGGCATCCCGGGTGCGCCGGCGGGCCCCGCCAAGCGCTGACGTGCTCGGTCACCTCTTCCTCGCGCTCGTTCTCCTGCAGACGCTGCCTGAGGTCGTGGCCGAAATCCGCGTGCACGGCAACGTGCTGACGCCAGACGCCGACGATTCGACGTCTCGCCGGCATCGAGGTCGGCGCCGTGTTCACGCCCGACACGATGGCCGAGGTGACTCACCGGCTCGAGGCCGCCCATCGCTTCGAAAGCGTGGAAGTGCTGAAGCGGTACGCGTCGATCGCCGACCCTACACAGGTTCTCCTGGTCGTCGTCGTCGACGAAGGCCGGGTCAAGATCGAAGCGTTGGAAGAAGCCGAGGCCGATCGGCCCGCGCGCGTCGTTCGCGGGAGCGGCCTGGGGCTGATGTTCCTGCCGCTGCTCGATTTCGAGGACGGCTACGGCTTCACCTACGGCGCGCAGTTCGCGCGCCCGGGTGTCGCCGGCGCGCACAGCCGGGTGTCGTTCCCGCTCACCTGGGGCGGCGACAAGCGTGCCGCCGCACAACTCGAAAAGAACTTCGATGCCAGCCGCGGTGTGTTTGGCACACGCGGCCTTCTGACGCGCGTCGAAACGGGCGTGTCCATCGGCCAGCGGACGAACCCGTATTTCGAGACCGACGATACGCGCGACCGTGTCTGGTTCCGCGGCGAGCGAACCATCGGGCGCTCGATCACGGCTGGCGGCACCGCGGCGTGGCAGCACGTGTCGTTTGGCGGCTCGACCGACGAGTTCGCACAGTACGGGCTGGATATCGCCTTCGACACACGGCTCGATCCGATGCTGGCGCGCAACGCGGTCTACGCGCGCGCGTCCGTGGAACACCTCGACTTCGCGACTGCGACGGCCGTCAATCGCACGGATCTCGACGCGCGCGGCTACATCGGCCTGCCGGGACAGAGCATCCTGGTATTGCGCGCCCAGCGGCAGGATTCGGACGTGCCGTTGCCGCCCTATCTCAAGGCGCTGCTCGGCGGCATGGCGAACCTGCGGGGCTTCGAGGCTGGCTCGGCGATTGGCGACACACTCGTGGCCGGCTCGGTGGAGGTGCGCACGCCTCTCACGTCGCCGATCAAGATCGCCAAGTTTGGTGTCAACGCGTTCGTGGACGTCGGCACGGTCTACGACACCGGCGACCGTCTGGCCGACCAGGCCTTCCAGCAGGGCGTCGGCGCCGGCATCTGGTTTTCCGCAGCGTTCTTCCGCACCACCCTCGTCGTCGCCCACGGCATCGGCGCCGGCACGAGGGTCCACTTCGGGACGACGCTCTCCTTCTAGGCGAGACCGATGTAGCGCGGGCCTTCAGGCCCGCGTTCACGGCGGCCCTAAAGGGCCGCCCTACTGAACGCCTGCACTACATGGGGCATACTTACAGTCACTCATGGCGACGATTCTCCAAAGCATTCCCAAGGGACAGAAAGTCGGCATCGCCTTTTCGGGAGGTCTCGACACCAGCGCGGCCCTGCACTGGATGCGGAGCAAGGGCGCGATTCCCTACGCCTACACGGCGAACCTCGGACAACCCGACGAGCCGGACTACGAAGACATCCCGCGCAAGGCGCTGCAGTACGGCGCCGAGAAGGCGCGCCTCGTGGACTGCCGCGCCCAGCTGGTCGCCGAGGGCATCGCGGCGCTGCAGTGCGGGGCGTTCCACATCTCGACGGCCGGCGTGCCCTACTTCAACACGACGCCGCTCGGCCGCGCCGTCACCGGCACGATGCTCGTCGTCTCCATGAAGGAAGACGACGTCAACGTGTGGGGCGACGGCAGCACGTTCAAGGGCAACGACATCGAACGCTTCTACCGCTACGGCCTGCTCGCGAACCCGGCGCTCAAGATCTACAAGCCCTGGCTCGACCAGCTGTTCATCGACGAGCTCGGCGGCCGGAAGGAAATGTCGGAGTACATGCGCAAGGCCGGGCTCGCGTACAAGATGAGCGCAGAGAAGGCGTACTCCACCGACTCGAACATCCTCGGCGCCACGCACGAAGCCAAGGACCTCGAGCACCTGAACAGCGGCATCCGCATCGTCGAGCCGATCATGGGCGTCGCGTTCTGGCGCGACGACGTGAAGGTCAGGCCGGAGGAAGTCACGATCCGCTTCGACGAGGGCCAGCCCGTCGCGCTCAACGGGAAGACGTTCGGCGATCCGGTCGAGCTCATGCTCGAAGCCAACCGCATCGGCGGACGCCACGGGCTCGGCATGAGCGACCAGATCGAGAACCGGATCATCGAGGCCAAGAGCCGCGGCATCTACGAAGCGCCCGGCATGGCGCTGCTCTTCATCGGCTACGAGCGGCTGGTCACCGGCATCCACAACGAGGACACGATCGAGCAGTACCGCACCGACGGCCGCCGGCTCGGGCGGTTTCTCTACCAGGGCCGCTGGTTCGACTCCCAGGCACTGATGCTGCGTGAAACCGCGCAGCGATGGGTCGCGCGCGCAATCTCCGGCGAGGTGACGCTCGAGCTGCGGCGCGGCAACGACTACTCCATCCTGGACACGGTGAGCCCGAACCTCACCTACAAGCCCGAGCGGCTGACGATGGAAAAGGGCGAGTCGGCGTTCACGCCGCAGGACCGCATCGGCCAGCTGACGATGCGGAATCTCGACATCAGCGACACGCGCGACAAGCTGGCCACGTACGTCAAGACCGGGCTGCTGGCGCCGCCGGTCGGAGCGGATCTGCCGCGCCTGCCGGATCCCGCCGACAGACGTTCCGACAAGAAGAAATAGATGCCGGCCGACACCCTGTCGATCCTGCGGTGGGGCGTCCTGTCCGTGCTCGGCCTCGGCCTGACTGGCGTCGGCGTCGAGCTGCTGTTGATCCAGCACTACGAAGAGCCCTGGCAGCTGGCGCCGCTGATCCTGGTGGCCGTGTCGCTCGCGGTGATCCTCTGGCACGCGGCGGGCCGCAGCCGGGCCAGCGTACGCGGCCTCCAGGCCGCGATGCTGCTGTGCCTGGTCGGAGGCCTTACGGGCGTCGGGCTGCATTTCCGGGGGGCTGCCGAATTCCAGCTCGAGATCGATCCGTCGATGACAGGGACGGCGCTCGTCCGGAAGGTGATGCGGGCCAAGGCCCCGCCCGTGCTCGCGCCGGGCGTGATGGTGCAGCTCGGCCTGCTCGGTCTGGTTTATGCTCATCGCTGGAGTCCCCGCCATGAATGACAGGAATTCGACACGTCGCGTCCGGCCGGCAGCAGCCGGCGTCCTCGCACTGGCACTGGCGGCGTGGGCCGTCGTCAACGCCCCGCTGTCCGCGCAGGTCGGCAAGGGCCTTCTGGATCCCAACATCGCCTCGGACACGGAGCTGACCGCGCTGCCGCATATGACGCCCGACGCGGCCAAGGCGCTGGTCGCGCGGCGGCCGTTCGCCAACGTCACCGAGCTCAACGCGTTCCTGCTCATGCAGCGGCTGACACAGCCGCAGCTCAACGAGCTGTACGCCAGGGCGTTCGTGCACGTGAACCTGAACACCGGCACGCGCGACGAGATCATGCTCATTCCTGGCGCCGGCGCCCGCATGGCTCGCGAGTTCGCCGAGTACCGGCCGTGGAAAACCTGGGCGCAGTTCGACAAGGAAATCGGCAAGTACGTCGGGCAGGCCGAAACCGATCGGCTGAAGCAGTACGTCTTCATCCCGGTCAACCTGAACACCGCGACCGACGATGACATCCTGAGCATTCCGGGCGCCGGCCGGCGCATGGTTCGCGAGTTCAAGGAATACCGCCCGTGGAAAACGAAGGAACAGTTCGACAGGGAAATCGGCAAGTACGTCGGTGCCGGGGAGACGGCGAGGCTATGGCGCTACGTCGTGATCGAGTAACCCGCGCGGCCCTGCGGGTGCTCCCGGCGCTGCTGCTGGCGGCGACGTTGTCCGCCCGGCAGGCGGCCGGCACAGGAGCCGCAGACGCGCGTGAGCCTGGTCGGCACGTGGACGCTGTCGTCGGTGGAACGTCTCGCCGCGGGATCCCCGCCGGCGGCGCTGCCGCTGCCGCGCGGCCTGCTGGTGTTCGACGCGGCGGGCCACGCGTACGAGCTCGCAAAAAGTGGGCGCAACTTCGTCAACTCGGCGAACCAGGCGACGCCAGCCGAGGCGCAGGCGCTCTTCAGCAGCTTCGGCGGCTTCTGGGGCAGCTATAAAGTAGAAAAGAAGTCGCTCGTATTCCGCGCGGAGGGCGCCGTCAACCCCAACGCAATGGGCCCCATGGCCGGCGATCTCGTCCGCACGTTCGAGTTCGCGGACGACCGGCTCGTGGTCACGTCCGGAACCGACTCCGGCGACGGCCGCGACAACATGCGCTGGACGTGGCAGCGCGTGCCCCAGCTCGAGAACCTCACGCCGGCCAACCGCCGCCTCGTCGGCTTCTGGCGGCACATCGTCGAGAAGCGTATCAACGTGGCAACCGGCGCGGTGCTCACCGAGTCGCCCCGCGCGCCGAGCGTCATCGTCTACACGCCGTCGGGCTACGTCGGCGTCCATTTCCCACCGCTCAACCGGCAGCGGTTCGCCGACGCGGCGCCGACCGACGACGAGGCGCGGGCGGCGATTGCGGGGTTCGTGAGCTACTACGGCTCCTACACGCTGCACCCCGGTCTGGTGTTCCACCACCGGCTCGTGATCCTTGCAAACCCGCAGGGGGATTCGCTCCGGCGCTTCTACGACATCACGGGCGACGAGCTGAACCTGAAGTTCCCGGCGGTGACGAACCAGGGGCAGGAAATACGGACGGTTGTGACGCTGAGACGTATCAGCGGCGAGAAAGAAATGCTTCAACAGTAGCGCGGGGCTTTCAGCCCCGCGAGGCGGCCCTGAAGGGCCGCCCTACATCAGAGAGACGATCATGAACAGGCGCGATCTCCTCAAGCAGGCGGGCGGAGTACTGGCGGCGTCGGTGGTCGCCCCGACCGCCGTGCGCGCGGCGCAGGAGGCGGCGGCCGCGGCGAAGCCAGGCACCATCAGCCCGATCATGACGACGCTCAGCACGTACATGAGCGAAGCGGGCACGCGGACGCTCCCCGAGGCGGTGGTCGAAAAGACGAAGCACATGATTCTCGACACGCTGGCGGCCGCCATTTCGGGCAGCCAGCTCCCGCCGGGCAAGTTCGCGATTCAGTTCGCGCGAACGTACGGCGGCGAGAAGATCTCGACGGTCGCCGCGTCGACCGTCGTCTGCGGCCCCATTGAGGCTGCGCTCGCCAACGGAATGCTCGCGCATTCCGACGAGACCGACGACACGCATCCGCCGTCGCAATCGCATCCCGGCTGCTCGGTCGTGCCGGCGGCGCTGGCGATGGGCGAGAAGAACGGCATCGACGGGACGCGTTTCATCCGCGCCGTCGCGCTCGGCTACGACATTGGCCCGCGTTTCACCGCCACGCTCGGCAAGCTCCAGTACATGGCGGCCACCCACCGCAGCACCCACACGATTTCGGGCACCTTTGGCTCGGCCGCCGCGGCGGCATGCGCCGCGAGTCTCAACGCCCGGCAGATGCGTTGGCTGCTCTCCTACACCGCGCAGCTCGCCTCGGGCCTTGCCTCGTGGCAGCGCGACACGGAGCACGTGGAGAAGGCGTTCGACTTCGGCGGCATGCCCGCCAAGAACGGCGTGACGGCCGCGCTGCTCGTCGAGGCCGGTGGCTCCGGCGTGGACGACATCCTCTCGGGCGCGGACAACTTCTTTCAGGCCTTCGTGCCGAGAAACGATGCGTCGATGGTCGTGGAGAAGCTGGGCGAGCGGTACGAGATCACGCGCACCAACGTCAAGAAGTGGACCGTCGGCGCGCCGATCCAGGCGCCGCTCGACGCGCTCGAGAACCTGCTGAAGAAGCACCGGTTCGAGCCGGACCAGGTCAGGCAGATCGTCGTCCGCGTGGCGACCAACGAAGCCAAGATCGTCAACAACCGCGAAATCCCCGACATCTGCCTGCAGCACCTGTGCGCGGTCATGCTCCTGGACAAGACCGTGACCTTCAAGTCGGCGCACGAGCTCGCGCGGATGAGCGACCCGGCGGTGCTCCGTCAACGCGCGAAAGTGCAGCTGGTCGGGGAAGACGCGCTCGAACAGTTCATGCCTCGCCGCGCGGGGATCGTCGAGGTCACGCTGACCGACGGCCGGACGGTCACCGAGCGTGTGGACGACGTCCGGGGCACGTCGGAAAACCCGATGAGCCGGGAGGAAATCATCGCCAAGGCGCGCGATCTCATCACGCCCGTGCTCGGCGCCGCCACGTTCCAGAAGCTGGCCGATCGCATTTTCGACCTCGAGCACCTGAAGAACGTGCGCGAGCTGCGTGCACTCCTGCCGTGCAGATCGATAGATGTAGCCGGCTTCAGCCGGCCGGCGAGGCTGTCCGCACTACTCCTGGCCGGCCCCTACGGCTGCCTGGATCGACCACCTGACATCGTGCAAGACGCGTAATATTTCCGGAAAACCAGCACCTCCCAGGCGCACAATACAGCCCAAACTCGTCAGCCGGTGTGACAGGAGGACTGCAGTATGGTTCGAGTCACCGTCGTCGGCGTGGGCCTCGTCATGTGTGCGCTGTTGGTTCCTCGGGCCGCCTCGGCCCAGCAGGCTGCCGCAAGCGGAATTGCGGGAGTCGTCAGGGACGCCTCGGGGGCGGTGCTGCCCGGGGTGACCGTCGAAGCCGCCAGCCCGTCACTGATCGAAAAGGTCCGGACCGTCATCACCGACGGCGAGGGTCGCTACAACATCGTCGATCTCCGGCCCGGCACCTACACGGTGACCTTCTCGCTCCCTGGCTTCAGCTCGCTCCGGCGGGACGGCATCGAGCTCACGTCCGGCTTCACGGCCACGGTGAGCGCGGACATGACCGTCGGCGCTCTTTCCGAAACGGTCACGGTGAGCGGCGAGACGCCGCTGGTCGACACGCGCAACGCCCGCAAGCAGACGATCGTCTCGAGCGATCTGCTCAACGCGCTGCCGAGCAGCGTCAAGAACCTGAACAATCTGGTGGCGCTGACGCCCGGGTTCCGCGGGAACGAGGGGTTCGACGTCACCGGCGCCTACACGGGCCAGATCGGCGGCACCTACCACGGCAAAGGCGGCACGAACGTCCAGTTCGACGGCATGGGGATCCAGCACGCGTCCGGCAACCAGGGCTACAACGCCAACGCGGAAACGGTGCAGGAGCTGGCGATGTCGACGAGCGGGATCTCGGCCGACAGCAACGCCGACGGCGCCATCGTCAACATGATTCCGCGAGAAGGCGGCAACTCGTTCAAGGGCAGCGCCACGGGGCTTTACTCGAACAAGAACCTGATGAGCGACAACCTGAGCGACGAGCTGATCGCCCGCGGCCTCAAGAGCGTCAACGCCCTGAACTACATCTACGATGCGGGCTTCTCGCTCGGTGGCCCCATCAAGAAGGACCGGCTCTGGTTCTTTGGCTCATTCCGCGAGTGGGGCAACGAGCGGCAGGCCGCCAACAAGTTCTACAACAAGACGCAGCACACGCCGTTCTACACGGCGGATCTCACACGGCCCGCCTACGCGAAGGAGTGGTACGAGTCGAAAGCGCTGCGCCTGACGTGGCGGGCCTCTGAGAAGAACAAGTTCAACTTCTTCGTCGATCCGCAGCGCGACTGCCACTGCCCCGCGCTGACGGCCAGCGGATCGCTGAACGCGCCAGAGGCGTTTTTCAGCTACCACCTCAAACCGGCCGGACTCTATCAGGTGACCTGGAGCGCCCCCGTTACGAGCAAGCTCCTCGTCGAAGCCGGCGCGGGCCGCGCCGACGGCAGCTGGCCGATCTACCGGCAGCCCGAGGTGACGCCCGACGACATTTCCATTACCGAGCAGTCGACGGGCATGCGGTACAACTCCGGCACGCCCACCTTCGGGCCGCTGTATTACACGCAGCAGCTGGTGCCCCGGTTCAGCGAGCGCTTCTCGGTTTCGTACGTGACGGGCGCCCACGCATTCAAGGCCGGCTTCCAGCTCGAGCAGGCCTACCTCGAGATCGAAGCCGAAAACGGCACCCACAACGTCGAGTACACGTTCAACCAACAAGTGCCGGTCAGCCTCACCCAGTGGGCGACGCCGTACGGGCTCAAGTCGCAAGACAAAGACTACGGCTTCTACGCACAGGATCAATGGAATCTCAGCCGCATGACGCTCACAGCCGGCGTTCGCTGGGAGTACTTCAACGGCTACAACCCGGCGCAGAGCGTGCCGGCCACGCCGAACGGGTGGGTCCAGGCGCGTAGCTTCGGCGAAGTGAAGAATGTACCCAACTGGAAGGACCTCGATCCCCGCTTCGGCATGGCGTACGACATCTTCGGCACGGGACGAACCGCGTTGAAGGTGGCGATTGGCCGGTACGTATCCAAGGCCGCCATCACCGTCCCGCAGGCCAACAACCCGATTCAAACATCCATCAACTCGGTCACGCGGACGTGGAACGACAGCTTCTATCCGGTCGGCGACCCGCGCCGGGGTAACTACGTGCCCGACTGCGACCTGGCGAACCGCGGCGTAAACGGCGAGTGCGGCGCCATGGCGAACCAGAACTTCGGGGGCAACTTCCCGACCACACGCTACGCGGACGATGCGTTGCTCGGGTACGGGGCGCGCGGCTACAACTGGGACTTCACGGCCGAAGTGCAGCACGAGCTGCGGCCCGGCGTGTCGCTGAGCGGCGGCTACTACCGCAACTGGTTCGGCAGCTTCCTGGCCACGGACAACATCCTGGTAACGCCGGCAGACTTCGACCCGTTCTGCATCACGGCGCCCAAGGATGCACGGCTGCCGGGCGGCGGCGGCTACCAGGTCTGCGGCCTCTACGACGTGGCGCCGGCGAAGTTCGGCCAGGTCAACAGCGTCATCACCCAGTCGGACAACTACGGGAAGATGCAGCGCGTGAACGACTTCTTCAACGCGACGATCAACGCGCGGCTCGCCCGCGGCGTGCAGGTCGGCGGCGGTGTCGATCTCGGCCGAAGCGTGAACGACGCCTGCTTCAACGTCGATTCACCAGGGGCGGTGGCGACGAGCCTGCCCGGCAACCTCGCCGCGGGCGGGGCCGGGCTGCTGTCCATTCCGACGCCGTTCACCGCTACGACGATCGACGGTCAGAAGATCTGCCGGATCGTCACGCCGTTCAGCGGCCAGATGCAGTTCAAGGCGTTCTTCACGTATCCGTTCCCACGCGACATCATCGTGAGCGCGATCTGGCAGAACATCTCGGGGCCGACCATCACCGCCAATTACACGGCCACCAACGCGGAGATAGCAAAGAGCCTCGGTCGCAACCTGGCCGCCTGCCGCGGCGCGGCCGTATGCACGTCCACGGCCACGGTCCCGCTGATCGCTCCGCAAACGATGTACGACGGCCGGTTGACGCGGCTCGACCTGCGTCTGGCCAAGCGCTTCACGCTGTCGGATCGCATGAAGCTGCAGGGCAACGTCAACGTCTACAACGTGTTCAACGGCAGCGCGAGCTCGACGCTGAACACCAACTACGGTCCACTGTGGCTGCAGCCCTCGCTGCTCCAGGACGGTCGCATGCTCCAGTTCAGCGCAAGCCTTACTTTCTGATACTTGAAAGTTCAAAGTGCAAAGTTCAAAGTAGAGAAGTGGCAAGTAGAAAAGTGCAAAGTTCAAAGTTGACAAGTAAGTTCACAGTGCGAGCTCGAGCCACACTCGTCCACTTACTTTGCACTTTGAACTTTGTACTTTTGACTTTCGATCATCGCCCCCTTGCCCAGGGCCGCTCGACCGCTGTGGTGCTCTACGAAGGCGCGCGGTTCATCCCTGGCGATGGCCGCGCGCCGATTGCCGACTCGGCGTTTCTTGTCGAGCGCGGCACGATCGCAAGGGTCGGCAAGAAGGGCGAACTGACCGCGCCGGCTGGAGCCGGCCGCGTCAACCTCACCGGGAAGACGGTCATGCCCGCCTTGATCAACGCCCACGGGCACCCGGGCTTCCAGCGGGGCCTCACCTACAGCGCGGACAACTTCACGCGCGACACCATCATCGACGACCTCAACCGCGCGCTGTACTTCGGCGTGGTGGCCGTGCAATCGCAGGGCATCGAAAAGGGCGACATCACCTACCAGATTCGCGCCGACCAGGAGGCCGGCACGCTCGGCGGCGCGCGGCTGCGCATCGCGGGCCGCGGCATCGGCGCGCCGAATGCCGGGCCAGGCGGCGCCGCCTACGCCGGGATCGCGTATGAAGTGACGACGGAAGACCAGGCGCGGAAAGCCGTTCAGGAACTGGCGGCCAGGAAAGTGAACCTCGTCAAGATCTGGGTGGACGACCGGAACGGCCGGGCGCCGCGGCTGCCGCCCAATCTGTTCAGGGCGATCATCGACGAGGGCCACAAGCACGGCCTGCAGGTCAACGCGCACGTGTTCTACTACACGGACGCCGTGGAGCTCGTCGACGCCGGCATCGACGCGCTCGTGCACCTCGTTCGCGACAAAGAGATGGACGACGCGCTCGTGGCGTCCATCGTGCGGCACAACGTCTACGTCCACCCGAATCTCAGCCCCGAGTGGAACACCTACACGGAGCTCCCCCACTGGCTGCGGGACGGCGATCCGCTGATGACGCTGCTGCAGGAGTCGACACCGCCGGCGGTCATCGCCCGCATGAAGACGGCGTTCGGGAACCGGGAAGCGGCGGCAGTCGAACGGACGCGCGCGCAGTACGGCATCCTGCAGCGGAGCCTCGCGAGGCTGGCGAAGGCCAACGCGAAGATCACGCTTGGCAGCGACACCGGCCTCGAGGATCATCTGTTCGGCATGGCCGAGCAACACGAGCTCGAAAGCATGGCCGGAGCCGGCATGACGCCCATGCAGGTCATCGTCGCGGCCACGAGCCGGCCGGCTGAATATCTCAAGCTCGAGAAGATGGGGGCGCTCGCGCCCGGCAAGGAGGCCAACTTCCTCGTGCTCGACGCCAATCCCCTCGACGACATCACGAACACACAGCGGATTCAT
Source organism: uncultured Acidobacteriota bacterium (assembly GCA_963821285.1). Classification (GTDB taxonomy): domain Bacteria; phylum Acidobacteriota; class Vicinamibacteria; order Vicinamibacterales; family CAVVIG01; genus CAVQJU01. The sequence continues at coordinate 31,291 of CAWGDD010000006.1, read as the reverse complement.
GCGATCTACGTGAGGGGCGCCGAAATTGACCGCGCCTCGCTGCGGCTGGCACTGACCAGATGACCAACGTGTTTACGACTGACGCCAGAGGTGCTCGATGAGCCACCAATTCGCAGCGCTGGTCGGCGCCGCCGCCGTCGCAATCGCGGCCCAGGCCACCTCCCCCCGGGGTTTCGGCGAGCGCGATCTGCAGGGCATCTGGACCAACGCCACCGTCACGCCGCTCGAACGCCCCGCCGAGTTCGCGGGGAAAGAGTTTCTGACGGAGGCCGAAGCGGCTGCTTATGAAAAACGGGCACGTGAGCGCAACGACGCCGATCGCCGCGACGGCGATGCAGAGGCCGACCTCGCCACCGGCTACAATGACCTGTTCTGGGAGCGGGGCCGAAACGTCGTATCGACGCGGCGAACCTCGCTCATCGTCGATCCGCGCGATGGGCGCATTCCTCCGCTGACGCCCGAGGCGCAGAAGAAGGCGGCCGCCCGCGCCGAGGCGAGGAGGCTGCGTCCTGCCGACGGACCTGAGGATCGATCGCTGGACGACCGCTGCATCGTACGCGGCACATCCGGGCCGCCCATGCTTCCAGCCGGCTACAGCAACAACTACCAGATCGTACAGTCCGCGGACTCCGTCGCGATCCTCGTCGAGATGATTCACGATGCCCGCATTATTCCCATCGACCCCATTAACGCGCGCCCGCATCTGTCCGGCAGCATCCGCCAGTTGACGGGCGATCCTCGTGGCCGCTGGGAAGGGCGAACGCTGGTGGTGGACACGACGAATTTTACGGACAGGAGACCATTCAGGGGATCCGGCGAGAACCTGCACGTGACCGAACGCTTCACGCGGGCCGATGCGAACACGCTCCTGTACCAGTTCACGGTCGACGATCCGGAATCGTTTACGCGGCCCTGGTCCGGCGAGATCCCGATGAAGAAGATCGACGGTCCGATCTTCGAGTACGCCTGCCATGAGGGGAACTACTCGATGGCGTACATCCTCAGCGCCGTCCGACACGAAGAAGAAAGTGCAAAGTAGAAAGTGCAAAGTGGATAAGTACTTTTTCACTTTCTACTTTGCACTTTGAACTTTCTTATCAGCGTGCCATCAGGGCCTCGATCTCCTTCGGGCTCCTCGGCGCGCCCGCCGACAGAATCTTCGGCTCACCCGCAGTAATCAACACATCGTCTTCGATGCGGACGCCGATACCGTCGTAGCGGTTCACGGCGGCCCGCACCGATTCCTGTTCGGACGGCGACAGCTTTCCGAATACCTCGCTGGCCAGAATGTCGTCCCTGCGGACGTAGACGCCGGGCTCGTTGGTGACCACCATGCCGGGCTCGAACGCCCTGGTCCGATCGAAGACGTCGTGCGTCTGCAGCCCCAGCTGGTGGCCGACCGAGTGAAAGAAGTACAAGCCGACCTGTTCCGGCACGTTCTTCGTCACGAGCCCGAGCTTCAACAGCTCGCGGCCGATGATGCCGATCGCCGCCGTGTTGGCATCGGTGAACTTGCGGCCCGGCCGCATGAGCGGGATGGTTTCGTTCTGCGCCGCGAACACGATGTCGTAGATCGCGCGTTGCTCGGCGGAGAAGGTGCCGTCGGAGGGATATGTACGCGTGACGTCCGCGCCGTAGCCCTCCACTTCCGCGCCGAGATCGGTGAGCAGGAGGCCGTCGCGCACGATCGGATCGTTGTTCGTTTCGTAGTGGAGCGTCGTCGCGTTCCGGCCGGAGGCGACGATCGACGGAAACGCCCAGCAGCAGGCGCCGAGGTTCCGGAACGTGAACTCGATGGTGGCCTGCACCTGACTCTCGAGCGTCGCGGTCCTCACGCGGGCCATCGCGGCCTTCTGGGCCTCGACCGTGACGTCGATAGCGCGCTGGATCAAGGCCAGTTCCGCCGCGCTCTTGGTTTCGCGCATCGTCAGCAGGAGCGGCGACGCGTCGCGGAACCGGACCTCCGGATATCGCTTCCGCAGCTCGTCGGCGAACTGCTGCTCGCGAGTCGCACGGCCGGGCGAGGAGCGATCGGCGAGCAGCAACCAGACTTCCGCGCGCCCGGCGCGTACCGCGGCGAGATAAGACGGCATCGCCGGGGGCGCGTACGCACCGCCGGAGACACGGCCTGCCGAAAAGCTCCCGCCCTGAAATAGCGCGTCGGTGAACGCATTGAACCGGCGCGGCGACACCACCTCGCGCACGCCGGTCGCGGCGGCGACCTCATCCCGGGGTGCAATCTTCCCCGTCCAGCGCTCGTTCAGAGGGTCCCGGTCGCTGGCGAACAACAGCTCCTGCCGGTCGCGCTCGCCGGGCAGCATCACGAGCGTCGTCTCGGGCACGTTCATGCCGGTCAGGTACAGCAGGTTGTCTTCCTGCCTGAACGGCCAGTCGACGTCACCCGTGCGACGGGCGGGCTCGAACGAGAACGCGATGAAGGCGGCGTCCGGCCCGATCGCCTTCGCGAGCGCCGCCCGCCGCGCCTGATACTCGGATGCGGCAATCGGTGCGGCGTGTGGCGTCTGGGCCGCCGGGGCTGGCGCGACGGCCGACCACGCAGCAAGCGTCGCGACGATGGCGAGCAAGACTCTCACGATATCCCTCCGCTCCTTCAAGGATAGATCATGAATTCGAGGAGGTTCCCGTCCGGGTCGCGGATGTACACGCTCGACCCCTCGGCCTTGCGCCCGCCCTGACGCGGCACAGGCCCCTCGACGATGGTGGTTTTGGCGCCGTCGAGCCAGGCCTTGAGAGCGGCGGCCGTGCCATCCCACACGAAACAGAAATCGCCGCAGGGCGGCTTCGCCGCGGGCGCGCGCAGCGAGAACGTCGCGTCCTGCCAGCGGGCGGGACGGTGGAAATTGATCATCTGGCTGCCGATGTAGACCGAACACGCCGCGGCGCTCTCGCGAATGTCGAACCCGAGACCGCGATAGAAGGCCAACATCGCGTCCGTGTTCTGCATCGGGACGGCGACGTGATCGAATCCGCGGACGCGGTTCGACGGCTGAGCGAGGGCCGCTCCACCCGATGCCACCGCCGCTCCGGCCGTGGCGACCTGTGTCACGAACCGGCGTCGTGTCATGGCGGAAGCGCGCGTGCCACGCACGGAGCGCGGACCCTGACGGGGACGCGTCATTGGACCTCCAACGCCTGCTTGTACCGCTTGACCAGCTGCTGGCCGATCTGCTCCTCGACGTAGAGCGCGGCGCCGGTGAGGGCAATCTGGGACTTCCACTGCCTGACCTCGGCCGGATCGGCCTTTCCAGGACTCGTCAGCAGCGAGGCACCGGCGAGCGTCGTGACGAAACTCTCGTTGGTGCGTTCCTGTGCCCGGTTGAATGCTGTCTGCAGGCCGTAGACGGCCGCGAACCGTTCGACCTCGGCATATTCCATGTGGCCAAACGCCCCGGTGACCTCCGCCGTGGTCCGGCTGGCGTCTTTCAGCTCCGCACCGTTGAACACCAGCTCCAGCTTCTCGCCCTCGATCTTCTTCTGCTCGAGCAGCATCTGCGCCAGGTCGTCTGCATGCTCGAGGTTCCGGCGCTGCTTGACGATGCTGACGAAGAGATCCTCGACCTCGCGCAGGTTCTCGGCCATCTCGCTGCGAAGGTTGTTGGTCGCTTCACGAACGAGCTTCCGGTGTTCGAGCCACCCGACGGCACCTTCGAGCGCCAGTGCGATCAACACGCCGGCGGTGATGATCGTCAGCTGCCCGAACACGTCGCTCCACGAGCGCGCCGGCCCATGCGGCGGATGAATTTCCATCGAGTTTCCCTGCCTGTCCCGCCCGCCCTGCCTGTCCCGCCCGCCCTGCCTGCCGTGCCCGCCCCGCCAGCCCAGCCAGCCTGGCCAGCCCGGCCAGCCCTTATTTACCCACCATGTGGGCCTGATCGCGCTCGTTCTCGTTGCAGACAAATTCCAGCAGCTCGGTGTCCACAAGCAGACGCGGCTTCTCGAGCACCGTCCACGGTTTCGTGTATGCCTTCGCGTCATCGATCGTAATCTGCAGCTCGAGCTGGCCGAATGCCGTGCGGCGGAACCGCTCCGTCACGTGAAGGGCATCGCTCGCCGGATGCCCCTGCTGGTCGAGCCAGGCCTTGCCGTTGAATCCGACCGTGTCGACCACGAAGGTGTCGCCTTCCCATTTACCGATCGAGTAACCCAGCCACGTGGGATTAGGGTCCTTCGGCAACGGGCGGCCGTCGGTGAAAATCTGGCGCCACTGGCCGAACGCTTCGTAGAGGATGACCGTCATGCCGGGCGTCTGGACGATCCGCCACGGCACCGGCGCCGCGTTGATTTTCGGCACACCCTGCGGCAGGCAGTTCGCGTCCGGTTCCTCTTTCGAGAGCGCTCCGGTCAAGCGCTCCTTGTAGAGGGCCTCCGCCCACGGATGCATCGACACGTCCTCGGGCTTCAGATCCGCGGCGAGGTTGCGAATGAACTTCGTGCCCTCGGGTTCCCAGATCCCCGAGAGGTCTGGCTTGCCGTCGGCGGTCCGCGGCGCAGGCGCCGTGAGGTTCGGCTTGCCGTCGGGCAGCCGCGGCACACCGGGCGTCGGATACCTCAGCCACTGCGCGGACACCGGAACGGCGAGGCTGGCCATCAGCGCGAGCGCCGTACACACGTGCGACATCTTCATCGGATCCTCCCGGGATTCCGGCCGATGCTATCACGGCGCCGGGCGACCGGCGGGATTCGGCTCGCCGCTGACATGCTGTACGATCCGGGCGAGGGTTTATCGTGACGTCTGCATTCCACCGCCGGGCGATTCATCTCGCTGCGCTCGGGTTGGCGCTCGCGCTCTGCGCTTCCTTCGGTCTCGTGGCAACGGGACAGACTCCAGCCAAACGGACCGCCGGACGACCAGCAAGCGAAGCCAACTTCTTCATCGAGACCCCGGCGGGCTGGACGCTGCCGAGGACGGCGTGGGGCGATCCGGACCTCCAAGGCACGTGGCCGATCTCGTATGTCGGCAGCGTGCCGTTCGAGCGGTGTGCCGGCGGCGGCGGGGGCCGCAGCGGAACACCGCCTCCGCCCTGCGATCCGCTGAAAGCGTTCTGGACGGACGAGGAGTTCAAGGCACGCACGGCCACCGCCGCGGGTCGCGGGAGCCGCTACGCGGACGCCATCAAGGCTGGCGACTTCGGCGGCGCCTTCCAGGCCGGCATCGTCGATCCGACGGTGCCGCAGCGCCAGACCTCGCTGGTCGTCGACCCGCCGAATGGCCGCCTGCCGGAGATGACCGCGGAAGGCAAACGGCTGTCCGCGCTCATGCGGAGCAGCTGGGCGCTCCCGGGCGAAGAACCCGTGTTCGAATCCGAGCAGGACTTCGACACATGGGACCGCTGCATCACGCGCGGCATGCCCGCGTCGATGTTCCCGTTCCGCTACAACAACGGCGTGCAGATCATCCAGTCGCCCGGCTACGTCGTCCTCAACATGGAGATGATCCACGACGCGCGCATCATTCCCATCAACGCTCCGGCGCCGGCGTCGTCGGCCATCAGGCAGTGGCTGGGCATCTCGCGCGGGCGGTGGGAGGGGACGACGCTCGTGGTCGAGACGACGAACTTCAAGGCGGGCGCGTCCGCCACGAACATCGGCGTCGCGGGCTCGCCGGAGGGGAACCGCTTCCCCACGAGCGAGCGGATGAAGATCACCGAGCGCATGACGCGCCTGAACAACGAGATGATGCTCTACGAGATCACGACCGAGGATCCCGTCGTGCTGACGCGTCCGTGGACGGCGCGCTTCCCGCTGAAGATGGACAACAGCTACAAGTGGTGGGAGTACGCGTGCATCGAGGGCAACCGCACGATTCCCGACTACATCAGCACGTCCCGCGCCGAACGCGCCGCCCGAGAACGATGAACCACGAAGATCACGAAGATCGCAAAGAAGGCTGAACGTCTTCGTGATCTTGGTGAGCTTTGTGGTTCAACAAATCGATTAGGTGCGACCGGCGAGGGCGGCTTTCACGCGCTCGGGCGTGAAGGGCGCTTCGCGGATGCGCGCGCCGGTGGCGTCGAAGATTGCGTTGCCGATGGCGCCGGCGACGATCGTGATCGCAGTTTCGCCCGCGCCGTTGGCGGGGGCGCCAGGACGGTTAATCAGCACGCTTTCGATCTCCGGCACGTCGCCGCCGAGGTAGATCGGGCGGTACGTGCGCCAGTCGACCGACGTGATCTTCGTCTCGTCCCAGGTGACCTCTTCGCCGAGCGCGCGGCTCATGCCCTGCATCACGCCGCCTTCGAGCTGGTTCTTCAAGCCGTCAGGATTTGATATCGGCCCGCAGTCCTGCGCGGCCACGAAGCGTTTGACGGTGACCTTGCCCGTGTCCTGATTCACCTCGACATCGGCCACCAGCGCGCAGTACCCGTTGTTGCCCTCGTAGAGCACGCAGGACACGCCGCGGCCGGTGGCGGCCCCGATCTTTCTGATGCCTGGCTTCGGCGACGGGCGCGTCTCCCACTTCGCCGCCTTCGCGGCGGCATTCACGACCTCGATCAGCCGCGGATCGCTGAGGTGTTTGAGCCGGTAGGCGACCGGATCGGCCTTCACCAGCGCCGCCACCTCGTCCAGCATCGACTCGTGGGCGAACGAATTCTGCAGCCGCTCGGGCGACCGCAGCGGCCCGGTCCAGAAGAGCGACTTGACGTTGTGCGACAGCACGCGCTCGCTGGCGATGGTTCCCGTGCCACCGCGGCGACCGCCAACCGAACCGGCCACGTAGGACGGCGCGGCGTTGAGGTTGTTCGCGTACGCCGCCGGGTCGGGCGCGGGCGATCGCGCCACGAAGGGCTGCGGCTCGGCCCCCGCGAGAAAGCCGGTGATGACGTTGCCGGGGTTGTTGTAGCCCGGCCGGCCGCCGAGCGTCGGCGACCACGCCTCGTAGTCCCACGCGGCGATGCTGCCGCTTGCGTCGAGCGCCACGCGCTGGTCGATCACGAACGCGGTGCCGTAGTTCTCCCACGCCATCTCGTCCCGGCGCGACAACTGCACGCGGACGGGCTTGCCGACGGCCTGAGACAGCAGCGCCGCGTCGTAGGACACCGTGTCCGCGCCGTTCAGGCCATAACAGCCCGATCCCATCGTGAAGACGACGCGCACGTTCTCCGGCTTCAGGCCGAGCAGCGTTGCGGCCGTGTTGCGCGTCGGGTACACCGACTGCGTCGGCGACCAGATCGTCGCCTTGTCCGCCTGCACGTCGGCGACCGCGCAGGATGTGCCGATCGAGCCGTGCATGTTGTAGGCGTGGTAATAGGTCGCCTTCACGACCCTCGCGGCCCCGGCCAGTTTCTGGTCGACGTCTTTCGAGTTGACGATGAACGTGTCGCGCACCGGTTTCTGGGTGCGGAGATACTCGTAGAACTCGCGCTGCGCCGGCAGGCTCACGCCCTTCGTCCATTCGGCCTTCAGCTTCGCGGCGATCTGCGTCGCCTGCCATGGCTTCTGCGCGACGACGCCCACGAAGTTCTTCTTCACGACGACCTTGACGAAGCCTGGCATGTCCTTCACGGAGGTTTCATCGACGCCGACCAGCGTGGCGCCGACGTCCGGCGGGCGCACCACCCGGCCATGGAGCATCCCGGGCACGCGGACGTTGTGCACGAACTCGAACGTGCCCGCCGCCAGCGCCGGCGCCTCGAGGCGCGGCACGGATGTGCCCAGCACTGTCCAGTCGCGTGTGCCCTTTCGCTTCGCGCCCGCGTTGATGGCGACGTTGAACTTGCGCCCGCCAACCAGTTCCCCGTAGGTGACACGGCGGGCCTGAAGGCCCGCACTACTTCCGTCGCGCACGCTGACGACGCCGTCGCGGACGAGCAGCTGATCGGCCGGGACGCCAAGCCGCGTGGCTGCCATCTGCGTCAGGGCCTCGCGCGCGGTGGCGCAGGCCTGTGCGAGCGCGCCTTCATTGAAGTTCACCGGATGCGATTGGCTGCCCGACGTGGTCCCCTGGTCGGGGGAGACAGCGGTGTCGCCCTGAATCAGCTTCACGCGCGAGAGCGGCACGGACAGCTCCTCGGCTACCAGCTGCGTCTGCGCCGTGTATAGGCCGTGGCCCAGCTCGACCTTGCCGGTGTAGGCCGTGACGCTGCCGTCGCCGGCAATCGCGAGCCAGGCATCGAGCTGAGGCGTGCCGGGTCCGTCGAAGCGGCCTTGTCCGAACAGGTCGGCCACGCCGGCCGACGAGAACGCGACGATCAGCGCGCCGGAGCTCTTGAGGAAGTCGCGGCGCTTCATGCCCGCACCTCCTGCGCGTACCGCTTGATCGCTTTGAGCATCCGCGTATGCGTGCCGCAGCGGCACAGCACGGTGGCGAGCGCCTGACGCAGCTGCGCGTCGCTGGCTTTCGGGTTCGCGTCGAGCGCGGCTTTGGCCGTGAGCATGACGCCGCTCAGGCAGAAGCCGCACTGCATCGCCTGTTCGTCGACAAACGCCTTCTGAATCGGGTGAGGCTTCTCGACGGTGCCCAGGCCCTCGAGCGTCGTGATCTCGGATCCCGCGACGCTCGAAACGGGCGTGATGCAGGAGCGAACCGGCCGGCCTTTGATCAGGACGGTGCAGCATCCACACTGTCCGAGGCCGCAGCCGAACTTCGGACCGCGGAGCGCCAGGTCGTCGCTCAGGACGTAGAGAAGCGGTGTTGATGGGTCGATGTCGACGGAATGAAGGCGACCGTTAACGGTAAGGTTCATGGTTCAGGGTTCAGGGTTCAGGGTTCACTTGAGCAACGGGATCGTGTCCACGGGTTTCGGCGCGGGCAGCGACTGGAGAAACGCGTAGATGTCGGCGAGCGTGGCGTCCGGAAGGGCTTTGGTCGTGTAGGGCGGCATCTGTCCGGTCGGCTGGCGGACGTATTTCGAGAACGCGGCAAACGCGAGCGGGCGCGGACCGAGCCGCGGTCCGGTCGGCGTGGCGCCCTGCGCCTCGTAGCCGTGACACTCGTAGCAGCCGTTGCTCGCGAACAGCTTCCGCCCGTTCTGCGCGTTCCCCGTGGGCGCTGTCGTCTGTGCAACCACTGAGCCCGCGATCGCGACGACGAAGATCAAAGTCTTCATGGCTATCTCGATTCACGAACCACAAAGCTCACGAAGATCACGAAGAAGAAGAGGATACGCCTTTGTGATCTTGGTGACCTTTGTGGTTCCGCCTTCCTGCCTTCATCGCGGCTGAGACACGACATCCACGAGCGCCGGCTCGCCAGCCCGCACGGCCTCGAGCGCTTTGCGAATCGCGGGGGCGAGATCCTTCGGGTCCGTGATCGGGCCTTCGGCGTGCACGCCCATGCTGCGGGCCAGGCCCGCGAAATCGATGGTCGGGTTGTCGATCGTCGTGCCGATAGAGGCCTGCGTGATGCCGCGGTTGTGCCGGTTGGCCATGCGCTGCACGTGCATCACTTCCTGATGGTACGCGCGGTTGTTGTGCATGACCGAGAGCAGGGGAATCCGGTGATGCGCGGCGGTCCAGAGGACGCCGGGCGCGTACATCAGGTCGCCGTCGGCCTGGATGGCGACCGACAGCCGGCCTCGCTTTCGATTGGCGAGCGCCGCACCGGCGGCGGCCGGCGCGCCGTACCCGACGCCCGCGCCGCCGGAGGAACCGAGGAACTGATACGGCTTGTCGAAGTCCCACAAGCGCAGCGGCCAGCGACTGACGAAATCGACCGGCGACACGAGCGACCAGTCGGCGCCCTTGATCTGCGCCCAGAGTTCGGCCGACAGGCGCGCCGTGCTGATCGGGCTCGCATCCCACGCGTAGGTGGCCTCGGTGCGCGCGCGTTCGAGCAGCCGCTGTCGATCCGTCGCCAGCTTGCGGCCGCGTTCCTCGAACACGCGCCTGCGGTCGCCGGTCGTCAACCGCTTCACGGCGTCGATGAGCGCCGGCAGCGTCGCCTCGGCGTCAGCCGCCAGCGCGAGGTCGACTTCCGGATACCGCTGGATGTCCTGGTAGTTGCCTTTGACGAACAAGTCCCCGGCCGTGATGCTCACGAGCTTCGCGCCGGCCCTGGTCAGCGGCCTCGACGTGCGCTCGAGCTGATCGCGATACGCGTCGACCGTCCCCCAAAAGTCCGTGAGCTCGAGGCCGAGAATCACGTCCGCGCTGGAAACGAGCTCGCGCGCGCGATCGGAGTGGTTGAGCGCGTGCCGCGTCGGAAAATTCAGGCGTCCTCCCTGATCGATGACCGGCGCCTGAAGCGCTTCGGCCAGCTCGACGAGCCGCGCCATGCCACCCTGCGTGCGCGCGGCCCGGTCGGCCACGATCACCGGGCTCTCGGCGGCGACCAGCCAGCGCGCGGCTTCGGCCACGGCGGCCGAATCGCCCTGCGGCGGCGCGGCGAGCGTCAGCCTCGGAATGCGCAGCGCCGCGTGCGGCGAGACCGGGTCCTCCTGCAGCGCGCCGTCGGCGACAAGGAGCACGGGCATCATCGGCGGCGTCATCGCGATCTTGTACGCGCGCACGGCTGACTCGGCGAAGTGCTGGAGCGAGGCGGGCAGGTCGTCCCACTTGATGAAGTCGCGGACCATCGCCGCCGCGTCCTGCACGCTGTGCGTCCACTCGACGCCGGGGCGCCGCTGCGTGGCGTCGATGGAGTTGCCGGCGATGAGGTAGAGCGGCACGCGATCGCAGTACGCGTTGTAGATCGCCATCGCCGCGTGCTGCAGGCCGACGGTCCCGTGCACCATCACGGCCATGGGCTTGCCCTCGGCCTTGAAGTAGCCGTGGGCCATCCCCACCGACGATTCCTCGTGGCAGCACGTGATGAATTCCGGCCCCCGGTTGCCGCCGTAGTTGACGATCGACTCGTGCAGGCCCCGGAAGCTGGACCCCGGGTTGGCCGCGACGTATTCGAGGTCGAGCGCCTTGAAGACGTCCACCATGAAGTCGCCGCCCGGCCGGTCGGTCGTCAGCACCTCGACGCCAGAGGGATCGGCTTCCCGCGCAAGCGTCGGCGCAGTGCCCGGAGAAGGACGCGCGGGCGGCGCGCTCTGCGGCGCACCCTCGGCGGCCCCACCTCCCACCAGCGCCGCGCCGGTGACGGCCGCGCTCTTCAGAAACCGCCGGCGTCCGGGCGAGGGCGTGCTGGGCGTGGACTTACTCATGGCGGAAAGCTTACACCTGACTCAGTCGGCAGTCAGCAGTCGGCAGTCAGCAGTCAGCAGTCAGCAGTCGGCAGCCCCAGCCCCTAGCCTCCAGCCTCTAGCTCCCAGCCCCCCGCTGCGCTAGGCTCCGCCCCGAGGAGAGGCGCATGAGAACGCTGAAGCTGACGACCGGCGTGCTGCTGTCCCTTACGGCCGCGCACTTAATGGCGCAGGAGCCGGCCTGGAATCCGGCGGCGATCAAGGAGTGCGATCGCGCGTGTCTCGTGAGCATCATGGACGGCTACATGTCGGCCATCTTCAAACACGACCCGAAGGCGGTGCCGGCGTTGGCGTCCGATGTCCGGATGACGGAGAACACTGGGCAGATGGACGTGGGCGAAGGCGTGCTCTGGCGCTCGAAAGTGGAGCCCACGTCCTTCAAGATTTGCATCGCGGATCCGGTCAGCGGCCAGGTGGCCTACCAGGGACGCGTGAAGGTGCAGGGCCGCGACAACCTCGTAACGCTGCGGCTGAAGGTCGATCGCGGGAAGATCGCCGAGATCGAGCAGCTCTGGGCCGGCGGCATCGCCCCGGAGGCCGTCCAGCTGCTGACCACGCCGACGCCGCTCGTCACCGAAGACGTGCCCGTCGCGCAGCGCGTCTCGCGCGAGGTCATGTTCCGCGTCGCCAACTCGTACTTCGATGCGCTCGAAGGCGACAGCGGGAAGATCGGCGCCTTCGCCGACGACTGCGTCCGCCACGAGAACGGGTACCAGACGGTCAACAACCCGCCGCCCGGCGGGCGCATGATGCCGAACCCGCAGCTGCCGAACCCGAACACGGAACAGGGCAAGTCACAGCTGGCTTTCAGCATGCTGACGTGCTCGCAGCAGGTGGACTCGAAGATCTTCGCGTACATGAAGCGCATCCGCCCGCGCCGCGCGCTCATCATCGACGAGCAGAAGCAGACGGTCGGCACCTTCCCGCTGTTCGTCCACGACGGCACGCGCCGCGGCGCGCCGTCCGACGCCCCTCCCGGGATGCTCCAGAACCTGGTGACGATGGAGACGTTTTCGGTGCGAGGCGGGCTGGAAGAAAGTTGAAAAGTTCAAAGTGGAAAGTAGAGAAGTGAAGCTCTTGCGCCCACTTTTTCAACTTTCCACTTTGAACTTTGAACTTTCTACGGTGCATCCAGCAATTCCACCGCCCTGAGGATCGTGCGGCCGACGATTTCCAGGCTCCGCTGCGACACCTTGTCCATCGTGTCCGTGTTGGCGTGGTGGAACTCGCCCATGCCGTCGAGCTGCGGGCCCATGCGGCCGAACCTCGCGTCCACGACGTCCACGGCCGGCACGCCCGCGCGCAGGAACGGCGCGTGGTCGTCGATGATGCTGGCCTCGTACTGAAAGAAGTACTGGCTGTACCCGAGCTGCTTCGCGGCCTGCGCGATGTAATCCTGCAGCCAAGCCTTCGACGTCGTCTCGCGGGCGACGCCGAGGTCCCTGTCGCCGATCATGTCGAGCAGGAAGAAGCCTTTGATGCGCGGAGCCGTGCCGTTGGCCGCCAGCTTCTGCGCCAGGTGGCGGCTCCCGTACAAACCGTCGTCTCCCACAAACGACTCGAGCGCTTCTTCCAGATCCGTCCACACGAGCCAGATCTGCATCTTCGTCTTCTGATCCTTCAGCGCATCGGCAAACGCGAGCAGGATGCCCGTGCTCGACGCGCCGTCGTTCGCGCCGATGAATCCCGGCTTGAAGAGCGTGTCGTAGTGGCCGGCGAGGATGAAGATGCTCTGTTTCGGGTCCGCGCCCTCGCGGCCGGAAAGAGAATTGACGTTGAACTTGCCGATGATGTTGTGGACGGCGATCGGCCCGCGGGGCGTGGTGGCCGTGAAGTCGTCGGTCTCGATCCGAGCGCCGTTCTTCGTGAGGACCTGTCTGACGAGGTCCTGCGTCTTCTGGTGCCCCGGCGACCCCGGCCAGCGCTCGCCGAAGCCGGCGACCTGCGCGGTATAGCGATATGCCGCGGCCGCGCCAAATGCTTCGTGAAGCGACGGCGCAGGGGCGGCCTCGGGAAAGTTCAAAGTTGAAAGTGAAAAGTAGACAAGTAAGTAGACAAGTACTTTGAACTTACTTTCAACTTTGAACTTTGAACTTTGAACTTTCATCAGTGCATCCCCGATCCGCCCGCCAGCTCTTTCACCAAGTCCCCGACGACGGCCTTCGCGTCGCCGAACAGCATCCAGGTGCGGTCCGAGAAATAGAGCTCGTTATCGATGCCGGCGAACCCGGGGTTCTTGCTGCGCTTGATCGCGAAGATCGTCCGCGCCTTGTCGGCCTCGATGATCGGCATGCCGTAGATCGGGCTCGACTTGTCGGTCCGCGCCGCGGGGTTCACGACGTCGTTGGCGCCGACGACGAGCGCGACGTCGGCCTGCGGCATGTCGTGGTTGATGTCGTCCATCTCCACGAGGTCCGTGTACGGGATGTTCGCCTCGGCCAGCAGCACGTTCATGTGTCCCGGCATGCGGCCCGCCACCGGGTGGATGGCGAATTTCACCGTGATGCCGCGCTTCTTCAGCTGATCGTACAGCTCGCGGACCTTGTGCTGCGCCTGTGCCACGGCCATGCCGTAGCCGGGGATGATCACGACCAGGCTGGCCTGCTCGAGCACCTGGGCCGCGCCTTCGACCGTTTCGGACTTGTACTGCTTCTGCTCACCGCCGCTCTTGGCCGCCTGCACCTGTCCAAAAGCGCCGAACAGGACGTTCGTGAACGAGCGATTCATCGCCTTGCACATGATGATGGCCAGGATCAGCCCGGACGATCCATCAAGTGCGCCGGCGGTGATCAGGAGCTTGCTGTCGAGCACGAAGCCCATGGCCACCGCTGACAGCCCGGCATAGGCATTCAGGATGGCAATGACCGTCGGCATGTCGGCGCCGCCGATCGGGATGATGAGCAACACGCCGAACAGCAGCGCCAGGAGAATGATCACGGGAAACAGATAGGGCGCCCACGGCGCCGCGGGATGCATCGCGACCGCGGCCGCGATGCCGATCGCGGATGCGAGCAACAGCGCGTTGATCGCGTTCTGGCCGGCATACGTGACGGGCCGCTGCGGCACCCACTTCACTTCCTGCAGCTTCCCGGCCGCCATCAGGCTGCCGGTGAACGTCAGGTACCCGAGGATGATCTCGACGATGAGCGCCACCATCCGGAACGGCGTCAGCCACTCGGGGCCTTCCGACAGCCGCAGGTAGTACTCGGCCGTCCCGACGAGCCCCGCGGCGATGCCGCCGAAGGCATGAGACAGCGCCGTCCGCTGCGGCACCGCGGTCAACGGCACGCGTGACAACGGCACGCCCACTGCGACGCCGGCGAGAAGCGGCAGAATGATCCACAGGTGATTGACGACGGTCGGCTCGGCCCAGGTCACGAGGATCGCGAGAGCGGTCGCCGCCACGCCGGCGTAGACGCCCTTGCGCGCCGTGTCCGGCGCGTTCATCCAGTGCAGCGCGAAGATGAACAGAACCGAGGCGACAATGTAAGTGAGCTGGCCGATCGGACCGATCACGAATGCCCTCCGCCAGCCTTCGCGTCACTCTTCGGAGGGGCCTTGAACATCTTCAGCATGCGATCGGTGATGAGGAAGCCGCTCACGATATTCGTCATCGAGGCGAAGAGCGCGATGGCTCCGAGAATCCGGATCCGAATCGGGTTGTCTCCGCCGGCCATGAGGATCGCTCCCACAATCGAGATGGCCGAGATCGCGTTCGTCAGCGACATCAATGGCGTATGCAGCAGCCGCGAGACGCGCCGGATGACGCCCAACCCGATGATGGACGCCAGGACGAACACGAACAGGGTCGACCAGAAGTCTTGGCTCACTTGTTGTTCTTCTCCAGTGCCTCTCGTGTGCGCGCGTGCTTGACCTCGCCGTCGTGCGTGATGACGGCGCCCTGCTGGATGTCGTCGGAGAAATCGAGCACGAAGGCCTTCTCCTTCGTGAACGCCAGCACGAACGACGTGAGGTTGCGCGAGAACAGCAGGCTCGCGTGGTACGGCACCGTGGCCGGCAGGTTGAGCGGCGCGAGAATGGTGACGCCGCCGACGCGGACGGTCTCGCCCGGCTTCGACAGCTCGCAGTTGCCGCCGCCGTCAGCGGCCAGATCCACGATCACCGATCCCGGCTTCATCGTTTTCACGACGTCAGCGGAGATGAGCCGCGGGGCGAAGACGCCGCCAATCAGCGCGGTCGTGATGACGACATCGCACTGGGCACATTCGGCGGCGAGGAGCTCGGCCTGGCGCGTGCGATCCGCCTCAGAGAGCTCCTTGGCGTAGCCGCCGCCCGCCGCCGCGCTCTCGCCAAGTTCGATGCCGACGTACTTCGCGCCGACGCTCTCGATCTGCTCCTTCACCTCGGGCCGGACGTCGGTGGCCACGACGTTGGCGCCGAGCCGCTTGGCCGTGGCGATGGCCTGGAGGCCGGCGACGCCGGCGCCGATCACGAAGACCTTGGCCGGAAACACCATCCCGGCCGCGGTCGTGAGCATCGGGAAGTAGCGGTTCAGTTCCACCGCCGCGAGCAGGACGCCCTTGTAGCCGCCGAGGTTGGCCATCGATGACAGCGTGTCCATCGACTGGGCGCGCGTGGTGCGGGGAATGGCATCGGTCGCGAAGGCCGTGACCTTGCGCGCGGTGAGGGCGCGAACGGCGGCAAGATGGCGAAGCGGCATGAGGGAGCCGGCGTAGATCGCTCCCGGCCGCATCCAGGCAACTTCGTCCCGTCCGCCTTCGCCCGCGGCGGGAGCCGTGACCTTCAGGACCAGATCGGCTGAACCGAGCAGCGCGGCCGGATCGGCCACGACCGCAACGCCCAGTTTCCGGTATTCCTCGTCGCCGAATCCGGCCGCATCGCCGGCTCCCGCTTCTATCGCGATCTCGTAGCCGGCCTGCGTAAGTTTCTTGCAAGATTCCGGCACGAGGGCTACCCGTCGTTCGCCGGGAGCGGTCTCCCTCGGCACAGCGATGCGCACGTCACGCCTCCGTCGAGATGAATCATACCTGCTGGGTATGGACGGCGCGAAGCCCTGCTGACTGACGGCAAGCCGCGCAATCTGTCGCGTGATGGGGACGCGTGCGGGCGGAATGTGTCCCTTTGTACGGTCGAAGCGGCGTCGCGCAGCCCGGAACCGCTGGCGCACGGCTTGCAACCCGCGAAGCGTCACGGTCGATTTGACTTTGAACGAAACCCTTCCACCACCGGGCACGCGTGTGCTGCTGGTCGAGCACGAAGCTCGTCTTCGGGACTCCATGGCCGCCGGGCTGGGACTCGATCGGTACGCATGCGAGGCCGTTGCCGACGGGATGGCGGCGCTGCAGCAGGCGGCGGCCAAGGCCTTCGACCTCGTGCTCGTCGATCTGGGCGCCCCTCATGTCGCGCGGCTCCAGATCTGCCGGACGCTCCGCCACCACACGCTCAACCGGCACGTCCCCATCGTGATCATCGCGCCGGATACCGCGCTGGCCGCCGCGCTAACGGAAATCGAACACGGCGCTGACGACTTCCTGATGAAACCGTTCGGGCACCACGAGCTCGCGGCCCGGGCGCGCGCGGCGATCCATCGCTCGCGCGTCTCGCGATCGCAGGGACACCATGTCGCCGCGCAGGCGACGGCCGCGCCGCCGATCGCCCATGGAGAGATACGGCTCGATCCGGCCCGGCGCCACGTGAGCGTCGGCGACCGGCGCGTGCGTCTGACCGAGCAGGAGTTTCACCTGCTGTATGCGCTGGCCGGCCATCCCGGCGTTGTGTTCAGCCGCGAGGGGCTGCTCGGGCACATCTGGGGGCGGAACCACTTCGTCACGGTGCGAAGCGTGGACACGCTGGTCAGCCGGCTGCGGCGGCGCATCGAACCCGGCACCCACCGCCCTCCCCGCTACCTCATCACCGTTCGGGGTGTCGGCTACAAACTGGGAGACGCCTGACATGACACGCTCGATCGCGCACCGATTCGCGCCGGCGCTGACAGCCGTGGCCTTCCTGGCCTTCCTCGGAGCGGCCATCGGCGCCTGCGGCGGCGGCAGCAGCAGTGACAGCACCTCGGTGCTCACGCCGTCGGGCACGCTCGTCACCGATACGTTCTCCGGCACCGTCCCGGTGGGCGGCGTGGACTTCAACCCGTTTACGGTCACGACGGGCGGCACCGTCAGCATCACGCTGGTGGCGGCGGGCCCGCCGGCGACGATCACGATGGGGCTGGCGATCGGGACGCCGAGCGGCACGGGCGTCTGCGCGCTGCTGTCAGGCGGATCCACGCTGACGACGGCGGGTTCGACGGCGCAGCTGAGCGGCACGGTCGGGGCCGGCTCGTACTGCGTCGAAGTCGTCGACGTCGGGAACGCGGCCGGCCCAATCGCCTACACGGTGACCGTCGCCCACACGTGAGCCTCCGGCGTCTAATCAGGAGTGCGCGATCGTAGCCCTGAAGTCGGCCGTCCCCGCCAGGTTGCCGACGTCGTAAACCCGGACACAGAACAAACCAGGGCCGAAGGTGCCGGTCAGCTGCGGACTGGCGCCCGCGGCCGCCGTGACCGTGCTTGTCGTGGAGCAATCGACACCCGCCGGCGTCCCGATGCCCAGGCCGAGTTGAACGGTCGGAGGAACGCCCGCGCCGCCCACAGCGTTCAGGGTGACGTTGACTGTCCCGTTTGCCGCGATGTTGAATGAATAGAAGGCGGCACCGCCAACGGGCAGCGTCGATGCAAACGTCTCCGACGTCGTGGGCGTGGTCACGGTGGTCGTGGTCGTCGTGGTGGTCGTCGACGTGCTGGACGGCGTGGTCGTATTGTTGCTGCACGCGGCAGCGAGCAGCGCCAGACCAAACACCGCGATGCGAACGGATATCATATGTGTCATTGTACAAACGGAGACGCGCGCGATCGTGGGCGCGGCCGTCGTGTCACAAACGTTTCACAATAGGAGTGGCGTACCGATCCATGCGTGCCGTTGAATCCCCGCGTGCTCACACTCGTCTGACCTGGCCGGCCGTCGCGCTGCTGGCGTTTGCCGCGCTCGCCGTCGCGTGCAGCAGCGACAACAACCCGACGACGCCGACGACGCCGACCACGCCGGCCGGCACGGTCACCGAAACCCTCAACGGCATCATGGCGCCGAAGGGCACGGCGATCCGGGGGTTCGTCGCGCGGGAGCCGGGCACGGTCACCGTGCAGCTCGCGAAGGTCGATCCGCCGCTCACGCTCGGGCTCGGCGTCGGCATCCGGGCAGCGACAGGCACCGACTGCATGTTCAGCCAGACGGTGAACACGGCGGCGGGAACGACCCCGCAGCTGTCCGTGGCGGTCGACGCCGGCACCTACTGCGCCGGGACTTACGACCTCGGCAGCGTCGGGCAAAACGGTGCGACCGTCACCATCACCGTCACCCATCCATAGGCTGCGATGAAAACTGCGACGACGTCCATCCTCTTCGTGCTCGCACTCGGACTGCTCAGCGCAGGGTGCGGCAGTGACAACACGCCCACGACACCCACGACCCCGAACCTCCCTTCGACCGAAGTGTTTACGGGAACCATCGGCGTCCAGGGGTCGAGCTTCTATTCGTTCACCGTCGCGGCCACCGGGAACGTCAGCATCACGCTCGCCAGCCTTGTGGCGACCCCGCCTGGTCCGGCGCTGCCAACGGTCATGGGGCTCGGTGTTGGCACGCCGCTCGAAACCGACTGCAGCGTGACCAACTCGGTGACCGCGACGCCCGGTCTGACGGCGCCGCTGGTGAACTCGCTGACGCCGGCAACGTACTGCGCGAAGATTTACGACCTGGGGGCGCTGACCGGGCCCGTGACTTTCACCGTCCGCATCGTGCACTTCTGAAGAAAGTTCAAAGTGGAAAGTGCAAAGTGGAAAAGTAGAACTCCTGACATTACTTCTCTACTTTTCCACTTTGGACTTTATACTTTCCCTGTGTGGGTGGACCTTGCGGCCGACGACGGCACGACGCTGCGTGCCTGGACCGCGCGGCCTGAGAGGCCGCCTTCTCGAGGGCTGCTGATCTTTCAGGAGGCGTTCGGCGTGAACGCCCACATCCGCGACGTGGCGGAGCGGTTCGCGGCTTCGGGCTACCTCGCGATCGCTCCCGAACTCTTCCATCGCACGGCCCCCGGGTTCGACTGCCGGTACGACGACTTCGCGTCGGCCATGCCGCAGCTCAAGGCGATCACGGAACAGGGCCTCGAAACGGACGCGCGCGCGGCGTTTGCGTGGCTGGAACGAGAGGGCGTCGGGGGCAACACGGCCGCCATCGGGTACTGCCTCGGGGGACGCGCGGCATTCGTGGCAGATTCCGCCGTCCCGCTCAAGGCTGCCGTGTCCTACTACGGCGGGAACATCCCTCCGCTGCTCGCCCGGTCGCCGCGGCTCTCAGGGCCGATGCTGTTCTTCTGGGGCGGCCTCGATCACCACATCCCCGACGACCAGCGCCGGACCATCGTCACGGCCATGAGCGACGCGAACAAGGTGTTCGTGGACGTCGTGTTCTCGAACGCGGACCACGGGTTCTTCTGCGACGCGCGCGCCGCCTACCAGCCGCAGGCCGCAGCGCAGGCGTGGCATATCACGCAGACCTTTCTCGACACGTACTTGGAAAGTTGAAAAGTTCAAAGTAGAAAGTCGAAAAGTACTTTCTCTACTTACTTCTCCACTTTCAACTTTCCACTTTTCTACTTTCCGATCAGGTGCCTGACGTCCTTTTCGTTTTCCTGGCACACGTAGTCGATGAGTTCGGTGTCGAGGGCGATGAGGTGGCGGATCGTGGTGGTCCACGGGGACGTGTAGGCCTTCGGATCGTCGACGGTGATGGTAATGTCGAGCGTGCCGTAGTTCGTGCGGTGGAAGCGCTCGGTGATTTTTCCGGCGTCCGTCAGCGGGCTGCCGTTGGCGTCCAGCCACATGCCGTCGCGAAAGCCGCCCGACTGCACGACCAGCGTGTCGCCGTCCCACTTCCCCACTGAATAGCCATTCCAGGTCGGCACGGGATCCGGCGGCAGCGGCCGGCCGTCGGTGAAGATCTGGCGGTACCACACCTGACGCTCGCTCAAGATGATGACCAGGCCAGGCGTCTGCACGACCTTTCGGTAGAGCGGCGTGGTGTGCATCCGCACGATGCCGATGGGCAGGCACTGCGAGTTGGGATCGTTCAGCCGCAGTTCGGCCGTTCGCTGCTTTGTGAGAGCGGCGGCCCACGGCTGATACGGAAGGCCGCCGGGGATTCCCCAGCCCATGTCCATGAACTGCTGACCGACCCGCATATCGGCGCAGCCTTCCGCCGGACACGGACGGTTGTCGAGCGGAATCCAGATGCCGGACAGATCCGGCTTGCCGTCCGCGGCCCTGGGCGCCGGCGCATCGAGCCTGGGCGTTCCAGCGGCCGTCTTCGGCACACCGGGCGTGGGATGTTTCAGCCATTGGGCCTCCAATGGCATGTTGCCCACCGACACGAGCGCGATGATGAGGGGACACGCGACGGCGAAGCGCATCCGGTGATTTTAGCGCCTCGAAGCTCGCAAGTAGCGCAGGCCTTCAGGCCTGCGAGACACGGCGGGGCTGAAGCCCCGCACTACACCTGACTACGGCTGCGGTGCCGGAGGGACGAACACGTGCCCGCACGCCTCGCAGCGGACGAACACCTTTTTCGGAGGAGCCGACTGACCGACAACCCGCGTGCGATGGCTGCCACACTTCTGGCAGATAGTTGGGGGCGGCGCCGTGATCTTCACAATACTGTGGAGCTCGCAAACGGCGTTCCGGTCAAAAACGGCCACCAACGGTGCAAACTGGCCGTTCGCGTGTCTCGATTCGACGCACACGTGGTCAAATGTGCAATTGGAGGCCCCTGTTGGCAATGTCCCTGCGGTTGAGTGTCCTCGACCAGTCCCCGATTTCGGACGGTTCGACGGGCGGTGACGCGCTGAAGAATTCCGTCGATCTGGCGCGATTCACGGAGGCGATCGGCTACCACCGGTACTGGGTGGCCGAACATCACGGCACGCCAATGCTGGCCTGCGCCAGCCCGGAAGTGCTGATCGCCGCGATCGGGTCGGCGACGTCGCGCATCCGCGTCGGCAGCGGCGGCGTGATGCTGCCGCACTACAGCCCGCTGAAGGTCGCCGAGAACTTCAGCATGCTCGGCGGTCTGTACGGCGACCGCATCGATCTCGCGGTCGGGCGCGCGCCCGGCAGCGATCCCCTCACGGCCTTCGCGCTCCAGCGCGACAGGCGCCAGGCCGCGCCGGACGATTTCCCGGACCAGTTGTCGGAGCTGCTCGCGTACGAGTGGAACCGGATGCCGGCCAGCCATCGCTTCGCGCGGCTCCGGAAGCTCCCCGGCGGCACCACGCGGCCCGAGGTGTGGCTGCTCGGGTCGTCGCCGCAGAGCGCGGTCTGGGCGGCCGAACTCGGGCTGCCGTATGCGTTCGCCGATTTCATCAACCCCGCCGGCGCCGAAATCGCCGCGTACTATCGGCAACACTACGTGCCGTCGGCGATCAATCCCGCGCCCCGCACCATGGCGGCCATCTGGGCACTCTGCGCGGAAACCGACGAAGCTGCGTGGCGGCTCGCCGCGAGCAGCCGCATGGCGTTCACGCTGTTCATGCAGGGCACCCTCATCGCCGTCCCACCGATTGAGACGGCGCTCGCGTTCCTTGCCCAGCATCCCGAAAGCGCCGAAGCCCTCGGCCGGCGCCGGAGATGGATCGTCGGTTCACCTGAAACCGTTCGCGCCGGCATCGAGGCGCTCGCGGCTGATTACCAGGCGGACGAGATCATGGTCGTCACGATCACCTACGACCACGCGGCGCGGCGTCGATCGTACGAGCTCATCGCGGAGAGCCTTCTTTCATAGGCGACTATGCCAGTCATCCAGGCCTTTACATCACGAAGACGCGAAGGCCACGAAGAAATCCGCTGTACAAGAATTGACTTCGTGTCCTTCGTGCCTTCGTGATAAACCGTTAGCGCATGCGACTTCTCCTCGCGACGGCGGCGCTGACGGTGGCCTTGGGCTATCCTGGCGGCGCAGCTGCGCCGCGCACGTTCACGGTCGACCCGGAACAGAGCCGCGCCCTGATCGACGTCGGCAAGAGCGGCGCGTTCAGCTTCGCCGGCCACACGCACGAGGTCGAGGCGCCGCTGAGGGGCGGCGTCATCCACCTCGACGCGGACGACCCGGCGCACGACGATGTGCGGCTGGAGTTCAACGCGGCCGCGATGCGCGTCACCGGCAAGGGCGAGTCGGCGTCCGACGTGCCCAAGGTGACAGCCACGATGCTCAGCGACATGGTGCTCGACGCGGGCCGCTACCCGTCGATGACTTTCGAGAGCACGAGCGTCACGGCAAAAGGGCCGCCGGCCGCGCTCGACCTGTCGGTCACGGGCAGGCTGACCATTCACGGCAAGGCGCAGACGGTGACCGTGCCCGTGTCGGTCAAAGTCGCCGGCGACCGCCTGACGGCTGCCGGCAGGTTCGTCATCAAGCAGACCGACTACGGCATCACGCCCATCTCCGTCGGGGGCGTCGTCAAGGTCAAGAACGAACTGAACATCACCTTCACCGTCGCCGCGCGGGAGCGGTAGAATCGGCGTCGCCGGAAGAGCAGGCCATCCATGAAGACTTTCAAGATCGCCGCAGCGGCGCTTGGGTTGTGCATCCTGGCCGGCGGCCCGCCGGCGAGCGCGCAGGCCGGACGGGCAGCCGACCACTGGGTCGGCACCTGGGCCACGGCCGTCGTGGCTCGGCCGCAGGGACCGCCGCCGGCGCCCGGCCCACCGGTGCTGAACTTCAACAGGCAGACGCTAAGGCAGATCGTTCACACGAGCCTCGGCGGCGACCGCGTGCGCGTGGTGCTCAGCAACGTGTTCGGGACGGCTCCTCTGCCGGTCGGCGCTGCCAACGTGGCGCTGCGTCAGAAGGACGCGACGATCGTTCCGGCCTCGGCCCGCCCGCTCACCTTCGGCGGAAGCCCGTCGACCACCATCGCGGCCGGCGCCATCGCGATCAGCGATCCGGTCAGCGTGGCCGTGCCGGCGTTCGCCGACCTCGCCATCGACGTCTTCCTGCCCGGCGACACCGCCGCGTCTCCCTCTCCGCTGACGACGCACAGCGGCGCGCTGCAAACCAGCTACGTGTCGGCGGCCGGCAACCACTCGGGCACCGCCGACCTGCCGGTCGCGAGCACGATGCAGTCGTGGTTTTTCCTGGCGCGCGTCGAGGTGGTGGCCCCTGAAACGGTCGGCGCCGTCGTCACGTTCGGCGACTCGATCACCGATGGCTCGCTCTCGACGGCGGACAGCAACAACCGTTGGCCCGATCACCTCGCCAGGCGACTGATGACCCAGGCGACGAGCGCCCGGGGGGCCCAGGCCGCGCTGGCCGCCATGCCGGGCGTGCTGAACGTCGGCATCGCCGGCAATCGCGTGCTGACGGAAGGCATCGGGCCGAGCGCGCTCGCGCGGTTCGACCGCGAGGCGCTGGTCCAGAGCGGCGTCACGCACGTCATCGTGCTCGAAGGGATCAACGATTTCGGACTTGGCGGTCCTGGCGGCCTCGGAGGAACGCCCTTACCG
Organism: uncultured Acidobacteriota bacterium; assembly: GCA_963821285.1. GTDB lineage: Bacteria > Acidobacteriota > Vicinamibacteria > Vicinamibacterales > CAVVIG01 > CAVQJU01. The sequence continues at coordinate 7,554 of CAWGDD010000006.1, read as the reverse complement.
TTGGCGGCTGATCTCATCGCCGGGCTGCGCCAGCTGATCGAGCGGGCGCACGCGCGAGGGCTGAAGGTCATCGGCGGGACACTGTTGCCATTCGAGGGCACCAGCCTTGCGCCGTTTCCTTCGTACTACTCGACCGACAAGGACGCCCGACGGCAGGCCGTGAACGAATGGATTCGTTCGGGCAAGGCCTACGACGGCGTCGTCGATTTCGACATGGCGCTGCGCGACCCAGCCCACCCGCTGCAGCTGCTGCCGCAGTACAAGGCCGCAGACAACCTGCACCTGAACGATGCCGGGTACCAGGCCATGGCCAATGCCGTCAACCTCGCACTGTTGCGGCGATAACGACGACGGGATACCCATGAAACCACTAGCGTTCGCTCTCGCCATGCTCGTTGCCTCTGCTGCCGGCGCACAGACACCGCCTGCTCCGAACTGCGCGGGCGCTCGGGACATCAGGCTCGTCAACGGCAAGATCGCGACGATGGACGCGAAGAACTCGGTCGTGTCCGAGGTGACGATCCAGGACGGCGTCATCACCAGCGTCGGCCGCAGCAGCGGCCGGCTGAGCCCGTGCACCAGGGTCGTCAACCTGCAGGGCCGCACCGCCGTTCCCGGCCTCGTCGACAATCACAACCACATCGTGCTGCTCGGCCTGCGGCCGGGGCACGACACGCGGCTCGAGACCGCCGCGTCGATTGCGGACGTGCAATCGCTGATCAAGGCGAGGGCGAAGACGGTGCCGGCGGGCGGGTTCATCACGGCGATGGGCGGCTGGAACTCCGCGCAGTTCGTCGAGAAGCGGCTGCCGACGCTGCAGGAGCTGGACGCCGCCGATTCGAGCCATCCGGTCATCGTGTACCAGTCGTTCACCGGTCCCGCGGCGGTGAACACGCCGGGCAAGGCCTTCTTCGCCGGCAAGGGCATCGCCGTGAGCGACGCCGGCGCCATTGCCATCAACGCGCCGTCAATCGCCGCGCTCGACGCGCTGCGCGCCGCCCAGACGTTCGCCGATCAGAAGCGAGGCACGCTGGACGCGATGGCGTATTCGGCCAGCGTCGGCGTGACGACGAACGTGGACATGGGCGCGTTCATCATCCCCGGGCTGCCGGACATCCAGGACTCGTTCGCCGCGGACACCCTCGCGAGCGCCGATCCGTTCCGGATGTACGACGCGCTGGCGGCGGTGCACCGCGAGGACAAGATGTCCGTGCGTGTGCGCGTCTACTTCCTCTCGATGGACACGCGGCCAGATGTCCCGATGCTGAAGCAGCGGCTGCTGAACAACTTCCGCGAGTTCGGCGACGACATGCTGCGGCTCTCGGGCGTCGGCGAGTTCGCGACCAGCTGGCCGCTCTTCGGCCAGGCGCCGCCGACCAACTACGAAGCCGCCCTGCAGCTCATCGCGAAGCAGGGCTGGGCCTTCCAGCAGCACAGCCTGTCGCCGGCCGAAGACAAGCTGACGATCGACACGTTCGAAGCCGTCAACAGGACGACGCCGATTGCGCCGTTGCGCTGGTCGATCGCCCACGCGCCGCGCATCGATGCGCCGACGATCGGCCGTCTCAAGGCCATCGGTGCGGGCATCGCCGTGCACCCGTTCGGCTATCTCGCCGGCGTTGCCGGCGCCGGTCCCCCGCTCCGCACCATCGTCGACAGCGGCATCCACGTCGGCGCCGGCTCGGACTCGGCGCAGATCTCGACGCTCGACCCCTGGCTGATGATTTACTACATGGTCACGGGGAAGAATTCATCCGGCGTCCTGGTCAACCCCGGGCAACTCCTCACGCGGACCGAAGCGCTCCGCCTGTACACGGCTGAAAACGGCTGGTTCCTCAAGGAGGAGAGCAAGCTCGGCACGATCGAACCGGGCAAGCTCGGCGACATCGTCGTCCTGAGCGGCGATTATCTCGATTCCACCAAGGTGTCAGACGAGGGGATCAAGAAGCTGCGGTCCGTGTTGACGGTCGTGGACGGAAAGGTGGTCTTCGACGAGATGCGCTGACTCAGTCGGCAGTCAGCAGTCAGCAGTCAGCAGTCGGCAGTCGGCAGTCGGCAGTCGCAGTCGGCAGTCAGGATGAGGGTCGAACGACGCTGGCGAGGAGGCCGCCGAGGGAGCCGCTGACGGCGCCTGCGACGACGCCAACCACCGGGAAGAGGACAATCTGTTTCGCGTAGACGTAGTTGGCGTACGCGCGCAGGCTCTGGAAGTCGCTGTGTGCGTAATCGGCGACGAGATTCTGCCAGTCGGACCTGTTCCGGATGATATCGAGGAACAGGTTCACGCGAAGAACGCCGAGCAGCAGAAACAGCGCGAAGGTGATCGTGCCCGCGATGGCGCCCGCCTCGAGCGCGTCCACGAAGTGCCCGCCGCGCCGCCTGGCCGCGAATCCCGGAACCGCCAGCGCGAGGAACACGAGGCCGAACATCGTGCCGACGACAAGCGGCGTGTCCTCAGCCAGCGGCGCGACCACGGTGCTGACGAGGATCCACCCGCCGAGCAGCGTGCCGAGGACGAGACCAAAGACAACCGGCCGCGTCATGCGGGCCGCCGCACCAGGTAACGGGCTCCAAGCGCAATCCAGAACACGCCGATTCCGAGCGCGGCGATCCACGGCAGGGGGCGCGCTTCACCTCTGGCGGCCAGTCTCAAGACGGACGACCAGATACCCAGCAGGATGAAGAACGCGCCCGACATGCGGGGACGCGTTGGGAGACACATCCCCGCCGCTGCGAGCAGTGTCAGCCAGACGACGAATCCCGCGAGCGCCATCGTCGAACCTTGAACCGTGAACCTTGAACCGTGAACCCTTACGCCGTTGTCTTCGGCGCGAGCGTCTCCGGCTTGACCGGCAGACGGTAGACGCGCTTGCCGGTCGCGGCGTAAATCGCGTTCACGAGCGAGCCGGCCGCCAGCGCCGTGCTCGGCTCGCCGATGCCGCCGGGCTCCGCCGTGCTCGGCACGATGTGGACCTCGATGCGCGGCATCTCGGGGTGCCGGAACATCTGGTAGTCGTTGAAGTGGCGCTGCGTCACGCGGCCGTTCTGGATCGTGATCTCGCCCTTGAGCGCGGCTGTGAGGCCGTAGATGATCCCGCCTTCCATCTGCTGCACGATGGTGTCGGGGTTGATCACCCAGCCGGTGTCCACCGAGCAGACGACGCGGTGGACTTTGACGGCGCCCTTCGCGTCCACCGACACCTCGGTGACCTGCGCGAGGATGCTGCCGAAGGCTTCCATTACGGCGATGCCGCGCGCGCGGCCCTGCGGCAGCGGCGTTCCCCAGCCGGCCTTCTCGGCCGCGAGATTGAGCGCGGCCAGGTGGCGCGGAGCCTTGCCCAGCAGGTCGCGCCGGAACTGATACGGGTCTTTCCCCGCCGTCGTGGCCAGCTCGTCGACGAATGCCTCGACGGCGAAACCCTGGAACGACGCGCCGACCGATCGCCAGAACCCGAACGGAATGCCAGGGTCCTGCTCGGTGTACTCGATCTTGATGTTCGGGATGTCGTACGGGAGCGTCGCCGATCCATCCATCGAGATGAAGTCCACGCCGTTCGGCGGCAGCGAACCGAGCCGCTTCATCAGCGACTGCTGCACAAGGTGCTGCGTGAACACGGTGGGCTTGCCGGCCGCGTCAACCGCGCCCGACATGCGGGCGTAGCTGATCGGGCGGTAGAAGTCGTGCTGCATGTCGTCCTCGCGCGACCAGACGACTTTCACTGGCGCGCCGACGGCCTTCGACGTCTCGACGGCCTCGGCCACGAAGTCGGCTTCGCCGCGCCGTCCGAACCCGCCGCCGAGATACGTCGTGTGGATCTTGACCTTGTCGGCTGACAGCCCCGACGCGGCAATCGCCGCGTTGTGCGACGCGGTCTGTCCCTGCGTCGGCACGTAGACGTCGCAGCTGGCCGCCTTGACGTCCGCCGTGCAGTTCATCGGCTCCATCGTCGCGTGTGCGAGGAACGGCGCCTCGAAGACGCGCTCGAACTTCTTCGGCGAAGCGGCGAGCGCCGTATCCACGTTGCCCTGATTGCGCGCGACCTTGCCCGGCTGCTTGGCCAGCTCGGCGTATTTCTTCAGGATGTCAGCGCTGTTGAGCGTCGCGAGCTTGCCTTCGTCCCACTTGATCTCGAGCGCCTGCGCGCCTTTGCTGGCCGTCCAGTAGTTGTCGGCGACGACGGCGATGCCGTTGCTGATCTGGACGACGTGTTTGACGCCGGGAACGGCCTTGGCCTTGTCGGCATTGAAGCTGGCGACCTTGCCGCCGAACACCGGACAACGGACGACGCGAGCCGTGAGCAGGCCGGGCAGCTTGACGTCCATGCCGAACACCGCCGAGCCGTTGACCTTCTCGGGGATATCGAGGCGCGGGAGCGACTTGCCCATCAGCGTGAAGTTCTTCGGTTCTTTCAGCGTCACTTCCTTGGGCACGGGCAGGGCCGCAGCCTTGTCCACGAGCGCGCCGTACTTGAGGCGGCGGCCGGTCGCCTTGTGCACGACCTCGCCCTTCTCGGTCGTCAGCGAGTTCGCGGGGACGCTCCAGGTCTGCGCGGCGGCGGTGACGAGCATGGCGCGGGCGGTGGCGCCGGCGCCGCGGAGGATTTTCCACATGCCGCGAACGCTGTTGCTGCCCGCGGTGAGCTGCTGGCCGCCGAAGTTCGGGTTGCCGTATCTGGCGTCGGCCGGCGTCCACTCGGTCTTGATCTTCGTCCAGTCCATGTCGAGCTCTTCGGCCACGAGCATCGGCATGGACGTCATGACGCCCTGGCCCATTTCGAGCTGGGTGAGCATGATGCGGACGGTGTCGTCGCTGTTCACTTTGAGCCAGATATTCGGCTCGAACGAACCGGCGGCGTTGAGCGTGCCCGCGTTCCGGCCGAGCGCCGTCGGCAGGTAGCCGCCAATCATCAGGCCGCCGCCGGCGGCGGCCGAGGTCTTCAGGAAGGTGCGTCGATTGAGGTTCATGACTCTCCTCCCTTATGCCTGCACGCCGGCCGCGCGCTTGATGGCGCGGTGGATGCGTTGATAGGTGCCGCAGCGGCAGATATTGCCGTTCATGGCGGTGTCGATTTCCGCGTCCGTCGGCTTCGGCGTCTTCGCCAGAAGCGCGGACGCCGTCATCAGTTGGCCCGACTGGCAGTAGCCGCACTGCGGCACCTGCTCGGCGACCCAGGCCACCTGCAGCGCGTGGCTGGAGGTGGGCGACAGCCCTTCGATCGTCGTGACCTTCTTGCCGGCCGCCAGCGACACCGGCGTGGTGCACGACCGGATGGCGTTGCCATCAAGGTGCACGGTGCAGGCGCCGCACTGCGACAGGCCGCAGCCGAACTTGGTGCCGGTCAGGCCGATGGTGTCGCGGATGACCCACAGCAGGGGCATGTCCGACGGGACATCGACGTCGTGGCGTTTGCCGTTTACGGTCAGGGAAATCATGGCCGTCTCCTCAGAAACCAGGGGGGATCCCGTGAGAATGTACCGCAGAGCCGTTGCGATCGCAACAACGTACGGGGCCACAGAGGCACAGAGCCACAGAGACAGAACACAGAGGAGTCGATTCGACGCGGCGCCGCGAAAGCGGCGGTTACGGGCCGAGAGCAGCGAATTCGAGCCAACAACTGAGTCGGCCTGGCTCAAATTCGCTGCTCTCGACCCGCAACCCGTGCCTGCTCTGCAGGCCGGCCGCGTCGAATCCTCTGTGACTCCGTGGCCAATTCCTGTTCGTGAGCCTTCGTGACCTTCGTGTCTTCGTGGTGAGCGTTCGACTCAGGTACGATGTCGCTCATGAGTGTGAAGGACCTGTTCGATCTCACGGGCCGCGTCGCCCTGGTGACGGGAGGATCGCGCGGGCTGGGACTCGACATGGCCATCGGGCTGGGCGAGGCGGGCGCAGCCGTGATGATCACGGCGCGTCGCGAACAGTGGCTGACGACCGCTGAAGCGGAGCTGCGTGGCCGCGGAATCACCTGCGCAACGGCCATCTGCGACGTGTCGAATCCCGCTCAGGTAGAGGCGACGGTGAAGGCGACGCTCGACGCGTTTGGCCGTCTCGACGTGCTCGTGAACAACGCCGGCATCAGCTGGGGCGAGCCGATCGAGACGATGCCGGTCGAGAAGTGGCGGCAGGTGATGGAGACCAACGCGACGGGATGTTTCCTGATGTCACAGGCGGCCGGCCGCGAGATGCTGCGCGCCGGACGCGGCGGCTCCATCATCAACATCGCCTCCGTCGCCGGCACGAGCGGCCTCGAAGCGGACGTGCTCGACGCGGTCGGCTACTCCGCCAGCAAGGGCGCGATCGTCGCGCTGACGAAGGATCTGGCGGTCAAATGGGCGCCGCGAGGCATCCGCGTCAACGCAATCGCGCCCGGCTTCTTCGACACGCGCCTGTCGCACTCACTCCTGGAGAAAACGCAGGCCAGGGTCGAAAAAACGACGCCCATGCGACGAATCGGGAAGCCGGGCGAGTTAAGCGGCGTCGCCGTGTTCCTCGCCTCCGCCGCTTCTTCCTATGTCACCGGACAAGTGCTCGCCGTAGACGGCGGCATGACGGCATGAGGAGGGCAGAGAGCAAAGGGCAGAGAGCAAAGGGCAAAGGGCAAAGAGCAGAGAGAAGCCCTCAGCCCTCCCCTTTGCCCTCTGCCTTCTGCTCTCTGCTCTAGTTGCCCGTCGTCCTGAGCGACATCATCCGGCCGAACGCGAAGTCGTAAAGCGCGATCCGCTGTGCGTCGAGCGGCTCCCCGGATTCGACCTTGTCGCCCAGAATCATCGACTTGCCGTTCGCGCCCTTGAACTCCGGCCACGGGGGCAGGCCTTTGCCGTTCGGGGTGCCGCCCGCCGCGAAGTTCACCCAGTACGACGTCATCGTCTCGGACAACGCGCGGTCGCTGTCGGTCCAGGTGCGCGGTCCGTTGCCGAGCGCATACGGGATTTCCGCGGTGTGAATCGCGCCGCGGCTCGGCTGGTTCCCGTTCGCCGGCGGCACTTTCGTGAAGTAGTAGAGGTAGGCCTTGCCCTTTCGTTGCTTCGACTGCGAGAGCGCCCATGACCGCATGTTCCACGCCACTTCGTCGTTGAAGCTCTTCACCTGCGCGGCGTTCGACTCGGCGTCCGAGCCCGCGGGGTAGATCTTGAGGAACTCGGCCGATCAATCGGCGAAGCGATCCTTGACCTGCGCGGTGAATTCCGCCGCGGTTCCCTTCGGCACGCCGAAGAACGCGAAGCCGGCTTCGTTCTCGTTCGACCCGACGAGCACGTCCACATCCGTCTGGCGTCCCTTTGCATAGGTCGTCGACAGATCTTCGGTCACGTACCAGCCGTCCACGATCGGGCGGCCGCCCGGCATCTTCATGATTTCGTCGGCCGGCCTGGCGCGCAGGTCGGCGAGCGTCGCGGCGCCGATTTTCGCCGCCGCGTCCTTGCCGGCCTGCTCGGCCTCGGCGAGGGTCATCATCTTCTCCATCCGCACGCCCGACCACGACGCGCTCTGCGCGATGACGCGGTGATAGAGCCCGCGGCCCTCCTTCGAGCCGACCAGCACCGACTCGAGCGCCGCGC
>CAWGDD010000005.1:0-129346 GCA_963821285.1 uncultured Acidobacteriota bacterium | reverse complement strand
GGGTCGTCCGGTCATCGACACGTGACCAGACAACGACATGACGGGATGACTAAATCCACGCCGCGCTCCAGCGCGGCGCGCTGCTTCAGGCCTAAAAGCTCAAAAGAGCTTGGCGCCTGAAAACCCTACGGGTTAGTCGCGGTGAATGGGTCTAACCGGTTACTTCCGGAGACGCTATTCCTGTGCGGTGAAGCTAGATAGGGTGTCCTAGCTCCAACAGAACCTTGCGAATATAGCACGACGCCTTGCGGTCCCGCAACAGGCCTCTTCAGGAGAAGCGTCGGCCCGCCCTGGAAATGGTATAGTTCTGTCGCAAAAAGACGCCAGCCCCTAACTTGAGAGGAGTCAGCATGATGCGTTTCAGGCCCGTCAAATTAGCCCTGGCCATGGTTGCCCTGACTGGCTCCCTGGCGATGGCGCAGGCCCCCGAAGGCCAGCGCGGAGCCGCCCCCCCGGGCGCACCGCCCGCGACGCCCCCGCCCGAGCCGAAGAATCTGCAGGTCCTGCCGAAAACGATGACTACGGCCCAGGTTCTGCCGATCATGCGCAATTTCACGGCCGCCCTGGGCACCAACTGCGGCTACTGCCACCAGTGGACGGGTCCCGGCCTGCCGACCAACGACTACGCGGTGGATTCGAAGCCGGCCAAGGAAGTGGCGCGCGCCATGATGCGGATGGCCACCGAATTCAACAACCAGCTTGCGGCCAACATCAAGAAGCCGGCCGATCAGCTCACGCGGGTGCAGTGCATGACCTGCCATCGCGGAGCTGCCATTCCCGTCCTGCCGCCCCCGCCGCCACCGGCCGGCGCCGCGCCGGCCGCCCCGGCTGCACCACCGCCGGGACACTGACGGAAAGTCGAACGTGGAAAGTTGAAAGTGGAAAAGCAGGGGTCAGGGGTTGGGCCGGACAGGCCTTCAGCCCCTGGCCTCCAGCCCTAGCCCCTAGCTCCTAGCTCCTAGCTCTAGCCTCTAGCCTCTAGCCCCCGGCTCAGTCCGGTTCGTATTGAGCAACGACGGCGGTGCAGTTGTCGCGGCTGCCGCGGGCGAGTGCCGCGGCCACCAGGCCCGCCGCGGCTTCCTTCAGATCGTCCGAATCGAGCATCAGGCGTTCGATCCGCTCGTGGTCCAGTTCGCCGTGGACGCCGTCGGTGGACAGCAGCAGCCGTTCTCCGCCGTGCAGGACCTCCTCGACCACGTGCACGTCCGTGCGCTGGCTGACCCCCACGACATTGGTGAGCGCGTTGCGCATCGGGTGCCGCTCGAGCTCCACCACGTCGGCGGCCGGATCCTCGGCCAGCATCGAGGCCATCCACGAATCATCGTGCGTGAGCTGCCGAATCTGGTCGCCCGCAAGCAGATACAGCCGGCTGTCGCCGACGTGCCCGACGGACAGGCGGTTGCCGTCGACGATGGCCGCCACGACGGTCGTGCCCATGCCGGAGTAGTGGTTGGAGGCGACGGCGGCCTGGAGCACCTGCACGTGGGCGAGATGAATCGCCGTGCGGAGCCGGTTGCCCGCGTAGGAGAGCGACGGCTCGTAGCCGAAGGGCCAGTCCGCAACCGCCGCCGTGTCCGAGGCCAGGAACCGGACGACCGTTTCGACGGCAATCCGCGCGGCGACCTCGCCGGCCTTGTGGCCGCCCATGCCGTCGGCCACGACGCACAGGTTCCGCGCGTCGTCGAACGCCCAGCAGTCTTCGTTGATTGGCCTGACGCGGCCCTTGTCGGTGACGCCGTATGCGCGCAGCACACTTGTGTTATCGGCGCCTCTCGATGTCGCTACACCTCGCGACGCCTCGACAAATCTGGTCATCTGGTCATTTGGTCATCTGGTCGTCGTTGCTCAATTGATAAATTGAGCAATCGAACGACGATGACGAGATGACCAGACGACTAAATGACCAGATTCGCCCGGCGACTAGTGAGCGACGGTCTTGAGGTGTTCCCTGAGCAGATCGCGGCCGAAATCGCCGTTGAAATCGCGCCAGACGGAGTGGATGTGATTGCCGTTGTTCTGGGTGTTGTCGAACTCGACCAGGAAGGTCGGCCCCTGGACGCGGTAGTAGTGTTTCTTGCCGCGCTCGAGCTCGCCGGCCCAGGCGAACGCAATCTTGTCCAGACCGGCCTTCTTGAGCTGTGCCATTCGCTCGGCCGCGATGTCGTCGGCCATTGCGCCCGTGTAGGCTTCGACGACCTTCATCAGCAGGTCGCGCTGGGCCGGCGTGAGCGCGGACGGCCTCGATGCCCGTGGGCGACAGGGGTTCGACGCTCACCTTGTTGCCCGTCACGATGTCGTTCAGCGCCGCCGTCTGGAGCACCGCCTTGGCCCGCTGGCCGGCGTCGAGCGCCATCACGAACGCCCGCGCCGTGTCCTCGCGCTGCGCGAGGATCCGGAGCCCCGTCTGCGGCCCTTCCCGCACTTCGGCCGGGTTCGACCCGAAGAAGAACGGCGAGTTGGCGACGAGCGTGCCGTTGACGATCGTGAACTGCAGCGACACGTGATGCCCTTCCACGCGCCAGCCCCATGTCGCTTTGGGTGACGGCGTGCCGAAGACCGATACGAAGTACCGCTCGGGATCCCGCACCATGTTCTCGGCGCCGCTGCCGCTCGTTCTGTTGCGGGCTTCGATCTGGCCCAGGAGGGTTTCGAGATCCATGATCTGGGTCGCGGTCAGGTAGCCGCGCTGGCTCAGGCCCGCCCTCAGCAGCCCCCGGACGCGTTCCCGCTGGGCTTCGTTCATCTCCTTGAGCGTCAGGCCCTTCCGGGGAAAGCCGTCGGTCGGGATGAAGTGCCAGTGCATCCGCTCGTCCGACTCGAACGCGAAGGTGGCCTTCTGCCGCTGCTCGGCCGAGAGGCTGCCCAGAAACGACGTGGCGGCCGTGGCCATGGAGGCCGATGACCGCTCGGCGGCGACCAGTCCGCCAGCCAGCGCGGCGGCGACACAGGCGGCGGCCATCAGAACTCGCGGCGCTCGAAGGATCGGCATGGAAACCCTCCTCAACACGTCAACAGGCGTCATTCTACTGCCTACTGCACGGTCTCGAAAATCAGGCTGCAGCAGGTCACGGCGCCTTCGGCCTTCTGAAGCTCGGACACGTCGACCGTCCGGACGCGGAAGCCGGCGCGCTCGAGCCGCTCGCGGGTCCTCGGAAACGCCTCGGGATACACGAGATTGCCGCCGGCGCGGACGATGTTGGCGGCCGGCGGTTCGAGCGGATCGACGTCAATCACCCCGCAGGACGAAAACCGGCCGCGGTCGACCCACTCGCCGTTCACAAGCAGGCGGTCGTCGGCGAGCGCCGTCACCGCCGACTTGAGATGCAGGCAGCCCGTCACCTCGACGGGGTGGACCCGGTAGCCGTGCGGCCCCAGGATGGCGCGCAACTGCCCGACCGCGGCGGCGTTGGTCCGGCTCGACACGCCGACGTACACGTCTCGCGCCACGACCAGCACATCGCCGCCGTCAACCGTCGCGGGCGGCTGGATGAGCTCCAGCGGGCGATAGCGCCCGACGGCATCGGCCACGGCGTCCGTTTCGGCCCGGCGGGCCACGGCGCCGGGCCGCGTGATGATCGCCACCTCGTCGAACACCACCGCGGCGTCCTCGACGAACACGGCATCGGGCAGCCCGGGCGCGGGATCCACGCGCAGAATCGTGCAGCCCGCCTCCGCGAGCGCGTCCTCGTACGCGCGGTGCTGCGCCCGCGCGAGCTCGACATCGATCGGCGCGCGCTCGAGATGCGTCAGTTCGCAGCTGACGATCGTCGGGCTCACGTCCCGGGTCAGGGCGATCAACACGTGATCACGTACGCAGCCACAGAGACACTGAGGACCCTCTGATCACAGTACTCGTATGAGATCGCTGCGCGTGATGATGAACGTCTTTTCAGTCTTGAAATCGCGCACGAGGACCGCCGGGTTCTGGGGTGTGATCATCGTCGCCAGCAGATCGACCGGCGTGGACACGTCCACGAACGGGAAGGCGGGCTGCATGATCGACTCGACGGTGCGGCTCTTGACGCCGGGGTCGTGCAGCAGTTCCTGGTAGAGCGTCGATTCGTTCAGCGACCCGACCAGCCGCTTGTCGTGCGTCACCGAGATCTGCGAGAAGTCGTGCTCGCTCATCACGCGGATGGCCTGGGCGACGGGCTCGTTGCACTCGAGCGAGAAGAGCTCGCCCGACAGCCCGGCCGCCACCAGATCCCGGGCGGCCATGCCCGTCTTTTCGAGGAACCCCTTCTCGCGCATCCAGTCGTCGTTGAACATCTTGCCGAGGTAGCGCGAGCCGTGGTCGTGAAAGATCACGACGACGAGGTCGCCCTCGCGAAAGTGTTCCTTGAGCTGCAGCAGGCCCGCCATCGCCGATCCGGCCGAGTTGCCGGCGAAGATGCCCTCTTCGCGCGCGAGCCGCCGCGTCATCAGCGCGGCGTCCTTGTCGGTCACCTTCTCGAAGTGATCGATCACGCTGAAGTCCACGTTGCGCGGCAGGAAGTCCTCGCCGATGCCCTCGGTGATGTAGGGATAGATCTCGTGCTTGTCGAAGATCCCGGTCTCCTTGAACTTCTTGAACACCGACCCGTACGTGTCGATGCCCCACACCTTGACCTTCGGGTTGCGCTCCTTGAGGTATCGGCCGACACCCGTCACCGTCCCGCCGGTGCCGACGCCCACCACCAGGTGTGTCACCCGGCCGCCCGTCTGCTCCCAGATTTCCGGCCCCGTCTGCTCGTAGTGCGCCGCGGTGTTCGACAGGTTGTCGTACTGGTTGGCCTTCCACGAGTTGGGGATTTCCTCGGCCAGACGCGACGACACCGAGTAGTACGACCGCGGATCCTCCGGATCCACGTTGGTCGGGCAGATGATGACCTCGGCGCCAAACGCCTTCAGCGCGTCGATCTTCTCCTTCGACTGCTTGTCGGTCGTCGTGAACACGCACCGGTAGCCCTTCACGACGGCCGCGATCGCCAGGCCCATGCCCGTGTTGCCCGACGTGCCCTCGATGATCGTGCCGCCGGGCTTGAGCAGGCCCCGCCGCTCGGCGTCCTCGATCATCTTCACCGCCATGCGGTCCTTGATCGAGTTGCCGGGGTTGAAGGTCTCCAGCTTGGCGACGACGGTCACGCCGGTGAGGGCATGCGCGATCCGGTTGATTCGGACCATCGGCGTGTGGCCGATGACGTCGAGAATGTTGCCGGCGATCGGGCTGATGGGGCTCATCTGGCCTCGCCCCGCGCCAGGCGCAGCAGCAGCAGCGCGGCCCGCTTGGTCTGCGTCGGCAGCGTCGTCAGGTTGGCCGTCTCCTGAGGGGTGTGCCCGTCCCGGCCCATGAGACCGATGCCGTCGAGCGCCATCGCCGTCTGGCCGGCGACGAACGAGACGTCGGCGGCGCCGGCCCGGTCGGGACTGACGGCCGCCACCGGTCCAAGCGTGAGGGCCTCGCTGACGCGGCTGTAGAGATCGAGCAGCCGCGCGTTGCCCGCGGTCGGCGCCATCGGCGGATAGCCATCGTCGAAGGTCAGCGTGCCCCGGGTGTGCGGCAGGGACGCCGACGCCACGTCCTGCATCGCCTTCTTGGCATGGTCGAACTGTTCCCTCGACAGGGCACGCAGGTCACCGGTGACCACCACGGTGCCGGCGATGACGTTGTCCTTGCCGGCCGCGGACCCGCGGGCCTCCGCCGCCATGTACTGCGCGTCGGTGCCGCCCACGATCAGCCCGGGGTTGAACGTCAGATGCTCCTCGCCGGCCAGCTTCTCGCGAAAGCCGTCGAGGATGCGCGCCGCCTCGAAGACCGCGCCGGGTCCGATGTCCTGGCGGAACACCTGTGACGAGTGAGCCGTCGTGGCCGACACGCGCAGCGTCCACGACGTGGTGCCGCGCCGCGACGTCACGGCGAACTGCGGATCGCCGGGGCCGTCTTCGAAGCCAATCGCGGCGACGGCGCCGCGCGCCGCGTTGACGAGCGCCGCGCGCGACACGGCCAGCGGCCGGCCCGGCGCTTCCTCGTCGCCGGTCATGACGACGGCCACGTTCAGGTCGTGCAGCGCGCCGGCGGCGGCGAGCGCCTTGAGCGCCTGCACGATGACGACGTCGCCGCCCTTCATGTCGATGACGCCCGGACCGCGCGCCTCGGTGCGGCCGACGCGCTCGAACTTCTGGAACGGGCTGTCGCGTTCGTAGACGGTATCGAGGTGGCCGATCAGCAGGACCCGCGGCGCCAGGGCCGTGCTCCCCTGCCGCTCGGCCACGAGATGTCCCGCGCGCTGCCACGGCGCGCCGTCCACCCACTCGGTCCTGAATCCCAGCCCGTCGAGCTCGGCGCGAAGAACCCGGCCGACGTCGCGGACGCCGTCGACATTGCGCGTGCCGCTGTTGATGTTGACGATGCGTTCGAGCAGGGCCAGCGCCTCGCTGTTGTGCGCGTCGACGTGGGCGGTGATGGCGCGCACCGGGTCCGCGCCGCCGCGCTGGGCGGCGCGAATCGCCAGTGCGAGCGGAAAGAGCATCGCGGCGGCGACAAGGGACAGGACGAGGCGGCGCTGAGGATCGAGGCTCACAGTTCAGTCGGATCTCCGGGACCCCTCGGATCTCCGGGACCCCTCGGACCTCTGGGACCCCTCGGACCTCTCGGACCTCTTATTCCCTGTAATCGAGCCCGCGCTGGATGCCGGCGCGGAGGGAGGCGATGGTGGCCGGCGATCCGATGAACATGTCTTCGGGGAACTTGCGGTATCGCAGGATCTCGGAATAGATCGGGCCGCTCTCGTAGAGATTGAGGCCGAGGCCCGCGAGGTACTGCAGCCGCAGGTTGCGGTCGCGGTTGATGTTCGCGTCCTTCAGCCATTCCTTCAGGTCGGAGGCGCGGCCGCCGTAGCTCGAGAACAGGTCCACGGCCGTGTAGAAACCGATCTCGCGGAGCGAGGCGGCCACCTTCGCGTACTCCGGCCGCTGCAGCCGGGCCTGAATCTCGTCCACGTTGATGCGGATCGGGTCGACCTGTCCCATCAGGACGAGGTCGTATCCCTGGCCGTTGTTCGTGTTGCCCCAGATGACGCCGTTCGGGAACACCTCGAAGAACGTCCCGATCTCGCTCTTCACGGCGGCGGTGTTGCTCTCGTAGAGCTGCACGAACAGCGTCACGACGCCGCCCGGGTTCAAGTGCTCCTTGACGGACTGGAAGAACTCGCGGGTGTAGAGCATGGCGGCGCCCTTCACCCACGGATCGAGCGGATCGGACGTGACGGCGTCGAACTTTTCCTTCGACGTCAGCATGTAGTGCCGCGCATCGTCGATGCGGATTTCGACCTTCGGGTTCTTGACGACGTTGAAGTTGTGGTCGCCGAAGTACGTGGACACCACGCGCGGGACCAGCGGCTCGATCTCCGCGATCGTCTCCTTGGTGACCACCGGGTCGACCGACACCGCGCCGGCCGTCACGCCGGCGCCGCATCCGATGACGACGACGCGGCGGGCCTGCGCCGGGATGAGCGTGGTCATGTGGCCGAGCATGCGCTGGAGGCGCATGTCCTGCGGCTCGCTCGAAGCCTGCACCTTGCCGGCGTTGTGATAGTTCAGCACGCCGTCCGACAGCTTCGACACGGCCACCGAGGCGGTGATGCCTTCGCCGACGTAGACGTACTGCGCCGTGTCGTTGGCGCGCATGGACGCGTAGCGGCCATAGGCGATCATCACGGCCGGCACGGGCTGCACGCTCCTGACGAGGACCGCGACGATCAGGATGGCCGCGCAGGCCGCAATCGTCGGCCACCACGACTTCTCCACTTTTTCGTTGGCCGGCCCGAGCAGGAGGATGGCGCCGCCAATCGCGGCGACGACCATCAGCACCTGCTGCGCGTGCTGCGTGCCGATCCAGGCGACGAGCAGGAGGCTCGCGCCGAGCGAGCCCACGATCGCGCCGACGGTGTTCGCCGCGTAGACGCCGCCCACCAGACGCGCGGGATCCTGGCCGCGCGCCGCGACGGCGGCCAGCGCGAGCGGAAAGCTCGCGCCCCAGAGGATGGCGGCCGGCAGCACGGCGAAGAGCGCCCGCGCCGCGTCCACCTGGAAATTGATCCACGGGTTGGCGGCGGCCGACGGATTGAGCGGCCAGTACGGCAGCGACTGCGTCAGCGCGTACGCCGACCAGGCCATGCAGGCGCAGAGCGCCGACCTGGCACCACCCGAGCGCGACGCGCGGGCGCTCGAGCCGCGACGCGACGGCCGAGCCGGCGCTGCTGCCGATGCCGAGACCGAACAGGAAGACGGCGAGGATGAGGGAGAACGTGTAGGTGCTCGCCCCGAACAGCAGCGACAGCGTCCGCGTCCAGATCACTTCGGCGGCCAGGGCGGTCATGCCCGACAGCGCGATGACGACGTAGACACTCGTCGAGTCGGCGGCGCGGGTGACGTCCGACGGAGCGGTCTCGACCGCTTCGTACGGCGTCGCCTTCGCAATCGCCAGCCCGACGAGCGCAACGAGGACGTTGAGGGAGACGGCGACGTAGGTCGCCACCGAGACGTCGAACACGCGCAGCAGATAGAAGCCCGTCAGGACGCTTCCCGCCACCGCGCCGGCGATGTTGCCGCCGTAGAAGAAGCCGAGCCACGACACGCCTTCGGGTGTCGCCTCCACCCATCGCGAGATCGCCGGCAGCGTCGCGCCCATCAGGAGCGTCGGCGGCAGCAGACAGATGCTCGCGATCACGCCCCGGAACAGGAGTCCCGCGACTCCCGATCCGGCCCACGACGTGTAAACCCCGCTGACGAGCGGCATGCCCACGAGCACGAGCAGGCCGATGACCGCGATCCCCAGCTCGAGGGCCGCGTAGACGCGCAGCGGATGATGCCGCGCGGACACGACGGATGACAGCACGAAGCTGCCCAGACACATCCCTCCCATGAATGTGCCCAGGAGCACTCCCAGTGAAATCGCCGACGAACCGATCACCAGCTGGAGTAACTGGAACCAGACGATTTCGTAGATGAGCGCCGCGCACCCGCTGCCGACGAAGAGCAGCAGGAGCGCCGGAAGAAAACGTCGCGAAGTCATGACTACCTCTGCCGACCGTTCCGCCGAACGGGATCTACTTCACGTGCTTGCTGACGAGCTTGGTCATCTCGAACATGTTGACGGTGGCCTTGCCCGCGAACACGGCCTTGAGCGTCGCGTCGGCGTTGATGTTGCGCCGGTTCTTCTTGTCCTGCAGTCCGTTCTTCTTGATGTAGGCCCAGAGCTTCTTGGTCACCTCGGTGCGCGGGATCGGCTTCGAGCCAACCACCGCCGAGAGCGCCGCGTCCGGCGTGACCGGCTTCATGAACGCCGCGTTGGGTTTCCGAGCCGACTTCTTCTTCTTCGCCTTTTTCGCCACAGCAGACTCCTTCGTTATGTGACGCCCCATTGGCGCCGACGGAGCGTACCACGAAAAGTGCACGCTTTTTCAGTATTTGCAGAGGGAGCGAGGAATTTCCCCTCTGAGGAACGCCCGCCCGGCCTAGCTCGAACCGGCGGCCGCCCGCGCCAGATAGCTCTTACGCGCGCGCGCCGCCATCCCGTCACCCGCCACGCGCACCTCGATCGGGTGCATCTTCCCGTCCAGCTTGTCCGGCGTGAAGCCGAGCGCGTACTGCCGGTGCAGCTCGTCGGCGACGCGCGAAAACGTGGCCGTCAGATTGCTCGTGGACGTCAGCTCGAAGTAGCCGCCGCCGGTCACCGCCGCAATCTTCGCCAGCCCTTCGTCGGGATGATCGGCCACCGGCGGCCGGCCACCATAGCCGCCGCGGCCGAAGCCGCCGGACCCGAATCCGCCGCCGCCCCCGCCGCGCGATCCGCCCGGCATGCCCTGATAGCCCGGCATCGACGGCGCGAGCCCGATCGCGTACACCATCACGTCTTCCTCCTCGGCGCGCTTCATCACGTCCTTGAGCGAGCTGTTGCCGTTGCGGAAGTTCATCGGGCTGTCCATGCCGTCGGTGAACACCAGCACGACGCGGCGGCCCTGCTGACGCAAGCAGCGCCGTGATGCCCACGTTGACGGCGTTCCAGAGCGGCGTGGGCCCCTCGGCCTGCAGCTCCGTGCGCAGCACGCGCAGCAGCTCGTCGCGGTCCGACGTGAACTCGGGCGGATCGACCTGAATGCCGTTCGAGAAGCTCCCGATGCGCGCCTTGTCGTCGGGCCGCATCAGCTGCGACGAAGCGCTCGGCGGCCTGCTGCACGAGCGCGAAATTCCCGCGCATGCTGCCGCTGCGATCGAGCATCATCACGACCGTGATGGGCTGCACGTCGCTCGAGAACAGCGTCAGGTCCTGGCGCCGGCCGTTGTCGAGAATCGAGAAGGCCTCGCGCGCCAGGTTCGGGACGAGCCGTCCGTCGGCGCCGGTGACCGTCGCGTACACGGCCACGGTCCGGTTGCCGGCCTTGAAGGTCGGAGCGGTCTCCTGGCCGCCGGCGGCGGCCGCGAGCACCGCACCGGCAGCCATCACGCTGACGACGAGTGCTGAGGGGGCACGCATGGAAACACCTTTCATTCTCGGGGCTGGCACCCTCAAGATTACTCCGGGGCTACGAGATGATCCAGACTCAGGGCCCTAGCTTACCAGCGTGAGTCAGACCAATGCTCATCGACCAGGGGAAGAAAGCGCCCGCGTTCAGCCTCAACGACCAGGACGGCAAGGCCCACCGCCTCTCGGACTACTCGGGCCGGCCGGTGATCGTGTATTTCTACCCGAAGGACGACACGCCGGGCTGTACCAAGGAATCGTGCGCGTTTCGCGACAACCTGCCGGCATTCAAGAAGAGCAAGGCGGCCGTCTTCGGCGTGAGCATCCTGGACGAGGCCAGCAAGAAGCGATTCGCGGACAAGTTCGACCTGACCTTCCCGCTGCTCGCCGACGCGGACCACGAGGTCGCGGAGAAATACGGTGTGTGGCAGAAGAAGTCGCTCTACGGCCGCCAGTTCATGGGTATCGTGCGCACGACGTACCTGATCGGGGCCGACGGGAAAGTCGCGAAGCGATGGGACAACGTGAAGGTGGACGGCCACGCGGAAGACGTGCTGGAGGCGGTACAGGAACTGTCGTAGTGCAGGCCTTCAGGCCTGCACTGATCGCAGACCTAAGGTCTGCACTACTTCTGCCTGAAGGTCTGCACTACTTCTGCGCGAGCCTCAGCAGCGAATCGCCCGTGAGCCGGTAGATGGTCCAGTCGTCCATCGGGCGCGCGCCGATCTTCTCGTAGAAGCCGATCGCCAGATCGTTCCAGTCGAGCACCGACCACTCCACGCGCCCGTAGCCGCGCTCGACGGCGATCGCCGCCAGATGCGCCAGCAGCGCACGGCCGATACCGTGGCGGCGCCACTTCGGCTCGACGAAGAGGTCCTCCAGGTACATGCCGGGCACGCCGAGAAACGTCGAGAACGTCTGGAAGAACAGCGCGAAGCCCGCCGGCTCGCCGTCCGCGTAGCCGATCACCGCCTCGGCCGCGCGCTTCACGAACAGCGAGTCGCGCAGCGTGGCCTCGGTCGCCGCGACGGCGTGCGCCAGCTTCTCGTATTCGGCCAGCCGCCTGATCAGCTCGAGAAGAAGCGGGACGTCGCCCTCCGTCGCCGGCTCGATGCGACATGTCACTACTTGCGCACCTCGACCTCGATGTACTCGAGCGGCACCGTACCCGTGTTCCGGATCTCGTGCACCTTGTCCGCGTCGAACCAGGCCCAGCGGCCCGGCTCCCAGAGCTCCCACGTCATCGCCGCAGGCCCCACGGCGAGCCCCTTGCCTTCCGAGACCTGCACGATCACCGACTCGGTCGTGTGCCGGTGCGATTCGCTCACCTGTCCGGGCGCGAGCGTCTGCCGGTACGCGCGGAACCAGCGATTCGTGAGCTCCGCCGTGCCGGGAAACCCGGCGCCCGTGTTCGCGTTCTTCTCGTCGCCGGCCGACGCGTTGGTCACCACCATGAATCGAAACAGCCGTTCACCGGCATTCGTGATCCGGTGAGTCACCGGCTCCTCGTAGTAGCTCGTCGTGCTCGTGGCGCGGATCGCCGGGAGCGCCGGCGCCGGAGGGTTTCCCCTTCCACCAGCCGGAGGAGCGTTCCCGCGGCCGGCCGCCGGCGCCGCCCCGCGGCCCTGGTTCATCTCCTGCCCCAGCACCTGCGTGCGCTGCTGCGACTGGCTGAGCGTGATGTACAGCACCGGCTCGGTGTGGACGTGGTACCACGACGTGTCGCCCGGCGGCACCTGGGCCTCGAGAATCTTGGTGGTGCCGGCGGCAAAGAGCATCCGGTGATGCGGCTCGTGGTAGACGGGCACGACGCTCTCGCCTTTCGGGAGCGACGCCACGACCAGCGCCTCGCGCAGGTACGCGTCCACGCGGCGCTCGAGCAGGTCGAGCGGCACGGTGCCCGCCGACAGCACCGCGTTGTGAAAGTCCTTGATCGAGAACTTGTCGCCGAGCGCCTTCTTCGCCTTGTCGCGCAGTTCGAGAATCTTCAACTCGCCCATCATGTAGGAGCACGCCTGCCCCGGATTGACGACGTAGCGTTCGACCTCGCTCACCTCGATGCCGTAGTCGATCGCCTGCTGCCGCGTCCAGCGCTTGGCGTGAATACCGGTGTCCACGACGAGCCGCTTCGCGCGGAACAGCTCCGAGTCGAGCTGTCCCAGCTGGCCCTCGAGATCGTTCTCGTACCAGCCGGACTCGGCCGCCAGCCGCTCGGCGTAAAGCCCCCAGCCTTCGTTGAGCGCGGAGATGCCGCCCAGCGCCCTGACGCGCCGGAACCTCGGCAGCGCGGGGTTCTCCATCTCGAGCGCGATCTGGAAGTGATGCCCCGGCACCGTCTCGTGATACACGAGCGTGCGGAGCGCGTACTTCGTCATCCGCTCCGGCCTGAGCGGAATCTGAAACGTGCCCGGACGCGATCCGTCCGGCGCGGGCGCGGCGTAGCTGGCGGCCGCATTCGCCTCCCGGAATCGCGGATACGGCTGCGCGACGACGGGCGCCTTCGGCCGCACGTCGAACTGCAGCGCCGCGCGCTTCTCGGCGTCGCGGAGCATCTGCTCCACGTCCGCCATGATGGCCTGCCGGCCGTCTTCCGTGAGCGGGTAGGCCTGGCTCTTCTTGAGCGCGTTGACGCGCTCCGCCAGCGTCCCCTGCGTCCGGCCGAGCTGCCGCGAGGATGGCGTCCATCTCCTGCTCGATCCCGGCGACGCGCTTCAGGCCGATCTGGTGAATCTCCTCGGCCGTCAGCGTCGTGGTCGTGAACCGCCGCAGGGCGTATGCGTACGCGTCGTCGCCCCCCTTGAACCGCCACAACCCCGCATCGTCGGTCGCGCGGCCGACGAGCGGTTCGAGGATCGCGATGCCTCGTTTCCAGGCCGGATACACCTGAGCCGCGACGATCTTCTCGGCCTGGAGGCGCAATTCCTCGCGCCGCGCGTCCGGCACGGTCTTCGCCGCGGCCATCCGATCGGCCAACGACGGTGACGAACGGATTCTTCGCCGGCGGCGTCGCGATGAACTGCCGCATCTGCGCGATCGTCGCGCGCAGGATGAAGCGCGGCGGAATCATGTTCTTCGAGACGAGGAGGCGTGCCTCGGCGATCGCTTCGTCCATCCGGGCGCTCACCTGGCCCAGCCGCGCCACGTAATGCACGGCGTCCTTCTCGGTGACGAGCGGGTGGTTCACCGTGAGCAGGCCCGGCAGGTTCACGTTCGCGCCCCCCATCTGCTCGAGAGGGAACTGAAAGTCCCGGTACTTCTCGCCCTCGACGAGCGTGCGCAGCTGCCACGCCATGAGGTCGGCCGACATCCGCTCGGTGTCGGTCATCCGGGCGCGATCGAACGCCGCGAGCTCGGCGAGGCCTTTTTCCGCGAGCGCCGCGACGGCGCGCCTCGACTCAGGGGTGCTGGGCGCCAGCTGCTCCTCGAACCGATCCTGTTCGGCGCCCGTGAAGTACCTGGTGGACGCCGCGAGATTCGGATTCGCCCGCATCCAGTCCGCGGTGAAATCGCGGAAGAAATCCGACACGGTTCGCGCCGGCCGGGGCGGTTCACCCTGCGCCGACAGACCGATGACCGCGAGAAAGACTCCGGCGATGGTGAGCGTTCTCATGCGCGATGTGCCTTTCATGTCGGGCCGTCTATTTCCGGCCGTCGGGCCGGCGCGTGACCTTGAGGTTGCCTTCCGCCGCGAACGAGACGAAGTGCGTCACCTGCCCGCGCTCGTCCTTCGCGAATTCGATGCGATCGCCGGCCACGGAAAACAGCGTCTCCGACAGCGGGATGAGCGCAATCTTGTCCTTGCCTTCCGTATCGATCAACAGCCCGCCGTCGGCCAGCGTCACGTTCATGACGATCTTCACCCCCGGGTTTTCCGCCGGGCTGAACTCGTACGTCCCGATGTATTTCGACAGGATGGCCGGCGCCACCGTGACGGCGTACTTCTTGTCGTCAGACGCCTTGCCGACGAGGTGCGCGTGATCTTTCTCGTTCTCGGCGCAGACGTACTCCAGCATGTCGGTGTCGGGAACGAAGTCGCCCTTGATGGAAATCGTCCACGGCCGCGCGTAGATCTTCAAGTCCTCGATCGTCTCTTCGATCTCGAGATGGCCGAAATCGCGCCGGCGATAGCGTTCCGTGATGCGCAGGCCCTCGCTGTGGGGATAGCCGCTGAAGTCGAGCCACGTCGTGGTGTTGTACCCGATCGTGTCCACGACGAGCGAATCCCCGTCCCACCGTCCGACCGAATAGCCCATGAAGCTCGGGTTGGGGTCTTTGGGCAGCGCACGGCCGTCCATGAAAATCTGCCGGTAGGTGAGGTCTTCCGACAACATCACGATGAGCCCCGGCGTCTGGATGATCCTGGTCATCAGGAACGGAAGGAGATTGCCTCGCGGTCCTGACGGCAGGCACCGGAACGAGCTCGGGTCGTCCTTCCAGAGATCCTCCATCCGCTGCTTCCGGAGCTCCACGGCCCACGGCTGGATCTCCTCGGGCTTCAGATCCGTCGCGATGTTGCCACCGTACGGTCCGGGGTTCAGCGCCCACAGCCCGGACAGGTCCGGCTTGCCGTCGGCGGTCTTCGGTGCGCGCGCGGTCAGGTTCGGTTTGCCGTCGGACGTTCTCGGAATTCCGGGCGTCGGATGATTCAGCCACTGCGCGCGGGCACTCGTGCCTGCCAATGAAACGACGGCAACAACGAGAGCTGCGATCTTCAGCTGGTTCTTCATCTCGTGTCCTCCCTGCCCGCCAGCCCTGCCCGCCCTGTCTCTAAGCGATCGGCGGCCTTCGCCGCGAGTGCCCTGTCGCCTGCTCGAACGCGCAGGCCAGCTGCAGCACGCCGGCATCGTCGCCCCGCCGGCCGACAATCTGGATCCCGACCGGCAACCCCTCCGGCGTGAAACCGGCCGGCACCGAGATCGCCGGGCCGAGCGTCGTGCTGATCCAGTAGGCCGACTTCATCCACGCCGCGTAGTGCTCCATCGTCACGCCCGCGATCTCGTGCGGCCAGTCGAGTATCGCATCGAAGGGCGCCACCTGGTTGACGGCGCAGACCAGAAAGTCGCGCGATTCAAAGAATGTCCCGACGCGCGTCAGCAGCCGCCGGTGCAGGCCGGTCGCGCGGGCGACCTCGGCCGCGGTGACCGTCGTGCCCCGCTCGATCTCCTCCACGGCCTCGGGCTTCATGTCCCGGCGATGAGACCAGAGCAGCGCGCCGAGATTCGCGGACGCCCGCCGGCGCCGGATCGTGAGAAACACCTCGTCGGCATCCGTCAGGTCGGGACACGCATCCTCGACCTCGCAGCCGAGATTCTCGAACATCCGCCGGTTGGCGTCCAGCACGGTTCTGACGCGGGGCTCGAGCGGCAGGCCGCCCAGGTCGAGGCACCAGGCCACGCGCACACCCTTTCAGGTCGCGCCCGAGCGGCGGCGGTTCCCGGCCCGTCATCACGCCCAGCAGAAACGCCACGTCGCTCACGGTCCTCGCCATGGGCCCCTTGACGTTGAGCCCCAGTGCGCTCTCGTCGGTCAGCGCCGGCGCGAGGCCGGACGTGGGCCGCAGGGCGACGATGTTGTTGAAGTTCGCCGGGTTCCGCAGCGATCCCCCGAGGTCGCTGCCATCGGCAAGCGGAAGCAGTCCGGCCGCAAGGGCCGCGCCGGCGCCGCCGCTCGAGCCGCCGGCGGTCCGGGTCACGTCGTAGGGATTGACCGTCGTCCCGTAGACCGTGTTGTAGGTGTGCGAGCCCATGCCGAACTCCGGCACGTTCGTCTTGCCGATCGGCACAACGCCCGCGCGGCGCAGCAACGCGACGAGCGGGCTGTCCTCCGCCGGCAGGCGGTCCTTGAAGATCGGGGACCCGGAGGTGCAGGGGAAACCGACCGCGTCTTCGAGATCCTTGAAGGCCCAGGGCAGGCCGTGCAGCGGGCCAACTTCGACGCCGCGTGCGAGCGCGCGGTCGGCTTCGTCCGCGAGCGCGAGGCAGACGTCGTCGTCCAGCTTCGCGACGATGGCGTTGAGCGTGTGGTTGTAGCGGTTGATGCGCTCGAGGTGCGCGGCCATCACTTCGCGCGCGGAAACCCGGCGGCCTCGAATCAGCGCCGCGAGCTCACGTCCGCCGGTGTGGCAGATGTCGGTGTCGCCGCTCATGCGGCCCGGATCTTACTGCGTGGGTCTCATCTGGCGCTCCCCGCGGGCGGAATCGCGCCGGCGCGTTCGCGCCGGTACGCCCGCGACTGACCATTGACGTCCATCGTCAGGCGATCGTCGGCAATCCGCCACCGGGACGTCATGGACTCGTTGCCGAGAGTCAAAACGAGACGATCCGCATCCACCGTCCATCGGCAACCCGTGGTCCTGATGGGCAGCCTGAACAGCATGCGTCCGTCTTGCGTGTACTCCTCGTAAGCGGTTCCACCGGTATGGTACGGGTAGGTCCACACGCCGACGATGGACGGCGTGGCCGGCGAGGGCCCGAGTCGCATCATCGGCTTCGGGTTACCTTCGACCGCCTGCGTCAGCATGGGTCCCTCAAACGACACCGATGCGTGCTGGACGGCAGGTGGCCCCGATGGAACGGGGACGGACATCGTGAGCCGCTCGCCCTCGAGGCTCCATGTTCCGTCCACCATCACGCCGACTGTCTGGCTGCACGCGCCCTGGTCACCGAGCTCGAACCAGATTCCGAGAGCGCCATCGGAGCGCGTTTCGGCGTCCCAGCGGCCAACCAGCGGGCTTGGCGCTACGGCCTGAGCCAGAAGCAACGACCACAATAGCAGCACCGCAATCACGAGTGGTTCTCCGCCACGGGCCTGAGAGGAGGATATTCGGACATGTCGACTCCGTAGTAGAAGCGCCGGAAGGGCGCCTCGATGTCGAGATAGCGATCGCCCCGCCAGACGGTATAGCGAAGCGGCGCGTCGAACGACCGCTCGTAGAGCACGCTGGACTGCGCCACCGTCTGCACGCGGACGCCGTCCATCGCGACGATGATGTCCCCCCGGCGAAAGCCTGCCTTCTCGTTCCACCAGGTTGTCGAGTTCACGAAGAGGCCGCGCGCGGGCGCGTCGGACAGAGACGCCGTCGTGACGCGCTCGAGCTCGCCTCCGAAGTACCGCTCGAGCAGCACCGGGTATTCGGGATCGTCCGGAGGCTTGCCCGTCAGGTCGGCGCGGCGCATGAAGTGGGCCAGCAGATCTTGACCATCGTCGTAGCGGCCCAGAATCCGCCGATAGAGCGCCGCGGCCTGTTGATACCGGCCCTCGCGATCGTACATGCCCGCCAGCGCGCGCAACCCTCTCGCCGATCCGACTTCGGCAGCCATCCCGGCCAGCCGCTTCGCGTCCCCCAGGCGGCCGGCGCTCTGGTAGTACCGGACCGTCCATTCGACGGAGTTGGACACGGAGACGCGATCGAGGCCGCGGCGGAAGTACTCCTCGTATGCGGCGGCGGCTTCGGGAAACCGCTCGCGGCTCAGAAGCCAGTCGGCCAGCGTCGCGCAGTCGGGGGCGGACACGTCGCAGACGCGTCGCAGGCTCGCGACAGGATCCGGATCCGAGTACGCGAACTTCCGCATGGCCGTCACGCTGTACGCCGCGATGTTCGCGTAGTTGGCGCGTTCCTGTTCCGGCGTGCAGCCCTTGTGGCAGCGCACGAGCGACCAGTTGATCGTGATCTCCGGGTCCCATGGCGCCAGCGCGTGGATCGCGTCTGCGTGCGCGACGAAATCGTCCGGGATGATTCGCTGGACGTTCATGCGCCGCGTCTCGAAGACGGTGCCCGTCGGAAAGATCGTGCGAAACCACAGCGATGCCTGCGGGATGTCGATGGGGGCGACGCCGCGCGGCGTCTCGCCGATCGACAGCCACGCCAGATAGGGCACGAGTTCCGGCCGATCCACCAGCATCGGCGCGGCCTTCGCCATCGTCTCGCGATAGTTCGCCGCCACGCCGTCCTGCCGGGCTTTCCCGGCCGTCGCCGGTTCGGTGCGCACGCGGAGCCGCCGCACGAGTGGCCAGAGCGGCGTGCCTCCGAGACGGCTGTCGACGCCGCGTTCGAAGATCTCGGCGTCCTCGCGCGAGCCGTACAGATCGCGGTAGAACGAAGAGCCCCGGGACGCCACGTGCGCCAGCTCGCGCTGATAGAAGGCGCTCCACAGGCCGTCGTCGATCACCCTGATGCCGCCGCCGGCGGCCCGCTCGATCGACGAGACGGCCGGTTCGCGGGAGAGCGCCGCTGTCACGCCGTTCACGGCGTCCGGATCGCGGATGCCGAGCACCTGGGCCGCCTCGAGCCATGTGCGTTCGAACGTGTCGTCGACGAACGCGTGCCCGTTTTCGACCGTCAGCGGCAAGTCGAGCGCACGCCAGCCCCAGTCGGGCGCGGGCTCGATGGTGTGAGTCTTGAGGTATTCGAGGCTCGCGCTGGCCTCCAGCATGCGCGCCATCGCGCGCATGTATTCGAGCCGCTCCACGAGGGCCGCCGAATCCGGCGTCGGCTCGCGCCAGTCGTGCGTCGCGCGGCGTCTCAGCGCGCGCGCCCAGGCCCGGGCGGCCGGCGACGCGTTCGTCTGCTCGAATGTCTCGAGCTGCTTCAGGGCCGGGCCGGCGCGGCCTGCGACCACCTGCACGATGATGTCGGCCAGCTGTCCGGCCGGTGAGGTTCCATCGACGCCGCCGCGCATGGCCCTCGCGACGGCGAGATGCGCCGCCGCGCGGCACAACGCGAGGCGCGGATCGTAGAAGAAGCGCGACGCTTCGCGCATCGCGAATACGGACAGCAGCAGGGCCGCGTCTTCGTGGTGCGAGGGGTTGCGGTAGTCCTTCTGCAGCGCGATCGAAATCGTGTCGTTCTGCACCTGAAGGCGCTCGACCGTGAACCCGAGCAGCGCCGCCGCCACCTCGTCTGACGCTCCCGCGCCACCCCCGACACGCTCGGCGCCTTCGGAACGCGCGAGCGTCACGTACGCGTCAGGATCCCAGACGTAGGTGCGCAGATCGATGGCGACGTCGCGGGCGCCGACCCGAAACGCAAGGCGCTCCGGGTTGGCCGGATCGACGGCCATCCCCGACGGAACCAGCTGCGCCGCCGGCGTGGGGCTCCCCGACTTGGCGAAGCGCGCCAGGTCGATCACGGCTCGCGCCGTCTGCGTGACGATCCACTGGTCTTCGGATTGATACGGGAGCCAGGACCAGGGGGCCTTGACGGCCGGGTCGAGCGCTGGCCTGGCGAGCACCACGCGCAGCACCAGGACGGCGACCGTTGCGGCCAGAAGGGCGACGAGGGCCGGCAGACGCTTCGGGCGGGGCATGGAAGTCCTCAGGGGGGCTTCCCGGGGTATCGGCCGTTTGCGGCCGGACCTTCACGTACTGCGTTCTATTTCGCGGCCTTGCGCTTCCACAGCTCCCACGCCCGGCTGTAGTTGTCGGATGTGGCGTACTTCCGGGCTTCTTCGGGATCGATGTAGGTGATCTTTCCGCCGAGCGCGATGGCCTGCGCCTGCATGCGCGCGTTGAGATCGAGGTAGATGCTGCGGCCCACGACGTTGAGGATCGAATCGGCGACGACGACAGCGCCGTGGCCGCGCATCAGCACGGCGGGTTTGTCGGCCAGCGACTTCGCGAGCGCCCGCCCGAGCGGCACGGTTTCGACCAGCATGTTGGTCATGCCGCCGGCCTCGCGAATCTCGAAGACGGGCACGCCCGCCGCGAGAAACGCGCTCTGGTGGTACATCGGCCGCAGCGGCACGGACGTGTCGGCAAATGGAATCAGCGACGGCGTGTGGCAGTGCACGACGGCATGCACGTCCGCGCGTGCCCGGTAGATCTCGCTGTGGATGAAGCGCTCTTTGTACGCGGTTCGCCCTCCCGCATCGATCGGTTCGCCGTCCAGGCCGAACTCCATGATGTCGGCGGCCGTCACCAGTTCCGGCGCAACCGAACGGGCCAGCAGGAATCGCTCGCGGTTCCCCGGGTGCCGCACGCTGATGTGGCCGTACCCGTCGACGATCCCTTCCTGGGCGAGGATGCGGTTGCCCGCGACGAGGTCGTCGATGAGCGCAGCCGGCGCGGCGTTCCGGCCGGCCTGTGGCACGAACGCCAGCGCGCCGATCGCGAGAAAATCACGCCGGTTCATCGTGGTCACAGCGTCACCGGCTTCAGAAACGTCCCGTCCGGCGCGCGGCCGATCTCCCTGATGGCAACGATGGCGTCGCGGTTGAGCGGACCGTAGATGTGCGGGAACACTTCGGCGGGGTCGTCATAGCGAATCGGCGACGTCACGCGATCCTGGTCGATGTACAGCACGACCCAGGGCCCGGCGCTCGCCTTGTAGTACTTCGTCAACGTGATCGACACGGCTTCACGCCCTTCGGTCGTATGGATGAACCCTTCTCGTTCGAACGGCTCGGGCACGTACGGCTTTCCCGGATCCAGGCTCTCGAAGTACCTCTTCGGCGTCCCATGATACGCGAGCCTCACTTGTTGCCGAACAGCGGCTTGTAGTCGCGGTTGTTCTCGCACACGAACTCGTTGATCTGGTCGTACTCGGGGAGGAACGGGAACGTCCTCCTGATGACCCACGGGCCGGCGAACACGTCGGGATCCTCGATGGTCGCTTCGTACTGCAGCGTGTCGAACGAGGGTCGCGAAAAGCGCTCCACGACGTGCAGTTTCTCGGTGTGGCGGTACCCGTTGATCTCCGTCTTGTCGTTGAACCCGATCGAGTCGACCACGAGCGTGTCGCCCTCCCAGCGCGCAACCGGGTTGCCCATCCACGACGGATCGGGGTCGGTCGGGTGCGGGCGGCCGTCGGTCGGGATGATGCGGGACAGGTTCAGGTACTCGTGCGCGACGACGATGTGTTTCGGCGCCTGCACGATCTGGATGTAGTACGGCACGAAGAACGTCTGCGGAATGCCTGGCGGCATGCACGTCGAGTACAGGCCCGTGTCGTCGGGCGCGCGGACGACCCGGTACTTCTCCGCCCCCGGCTTGAGCGTCGGGGTCGTCGGCAATCCGCCCGCGGCAGGGGCCGGCGGCGCGCCGCGTCCGCCGCCACCCGCGCCGTACCCGTAGACACCCGAGAGATCCGGCTTGCCGTCGGCCGTTCGCGGCACCGCCCTGCCCGCGCTGGCGGCCGGGGCGGCAGCCGGCGATGCGCCGGCCATCGTGCCCGCCACGACAACCGTGACAGTGCGCTTGTCGGCGCTGTTCCCGGCGCCGGTGACCGACAGCGTATAGGTGGTCGTGACCGTGGGCGTCAGCGTGCGGCGGCCGCGCGGCGCGACGCGCCCGAGCACGTCGATGTTGACCGACGTCGGATTCTCGGCCGCCCAGACGAGCGTGACGCTCTCGCCAGGCTGGATCGACGCCGGCTCCACCGAAAACGTCGTGATCCTGACCGGAAGCCGCGCCGCGGCACGATATGGCGATTCGCCCGGCACGGGCCCGGCCGGTGCCGGCGCCGCCGGCTGCTGCGCGCCGATTGCGAGGCCGGACAAAACGATCGCCAGCCCGGGAATGACGGCGGAGGCGGCCTTCACGACTTGATCTCCCGTCCGTCCGGCAGCTTGATCATCGCGCTGATCATCGAGGGCGCCCCGCTCCGGGCCTTCCCGCCCGTGCAGGAGATCGTGTCGCCCGACTTGACCGTGTCGCGCATCCACCCGTACGACCTGAGGTGGTTGAGGCTCATCAACTCGATCTCCCACTCGACGACGTTGCCCTTCTCGTCCTTGACGTCCAGGTAGATGAACGCGTGGGGATTGGTCCACTCGAACCGTTTGACGGTGCCCGTCACCGTGACGGGGTTCGCCATGTCGTACATCGCCGTCGAGTGATGGGCCGAAACGGCCCCGGTCACCGACAGCAGGCCCGCAGCCACGACAAGCGCAGACAGCTTCTTCCTCATCGCGTCCAGTCTGGCGCCGCCGCTCATGCGCGGACGCCGAAATACGCCGGCGCGTTGCCGGCTTTCCATTTGATATTGCAGCCGGCACTCGGCCGCTGCACGGGGTCGATCGGTCTTCCCTCGAGCAGCGCCTCGATCGCGGCCCGGATGTCGCGGCCGGTCGGCGGCTTCCCGTTGCCCGGCCGGCTGTCGTCGAGCTGCCCGCGGTACACGAGCAGCCGCTTCTCATCGAAAAGAAACGGATCGGGCGTGCACGCCGCCGTGTACGCCTTCGCCACGCTCTGGCTCGCGTCGAAACAGAGCGGGAACGTGAAGCCGAACTCGAGCGCCCACTCCTTCAGGCTCTCCGGTCCATCGTCCTCGTACGTGTCGGCATCGTTCGAGCTGATGCCGACGATGCCCGCAACGTCCCCGTAATCGCGGCCGAGCCTGGCGAGCTCCGTCTGGACGTGCCGCACGAACGGGCAGTGCCGGCAGACGAAGAGCACGAGCAGCGCCGACTGGTCCGCGAACGTGGCCAGCGAGATCGTCTTTCCGGTCACCACGTCGGGCAGGCTGAAGTCCGGCGCCGGGGTCCCGAGCTCCAACATGGTGGAAAAGGTCAATGACATGGTGGTCAGTGATCGGTTCTAAGTTCTCAGTTCTAAGTTCTCAGTTCTGAGTTCTAAGTTCGACCCGCCCCTTGGGGCTGTCGAACGTTGCGATGAGCACGGGCGTCGCGCCGCCGACGACGGTCAGGTCGAGGCCGAGCTGACGGATCGTGGCCTGCACGCGGCCGGCGTCAGGATGCTCGGCGCGGAGGCCGACGAGCGTCACGCCGGTTGCCGCCGTCACCGAAGGATGCGGCGAGGCGCCCCAGTCGATGAAGTAGGGCACGAGCCTGTCCGCGAGCACGACGCGCGGATCGGTGTAGCGCCATGAGAGGACGACGCCGTCCGGGCGCTTGCGGCTGCCGGAAATGACGGCGCCGAGGTTCACGCCGTGCGCGGCGGACTCGGCCGCGAAGCGCTCGAGGCCGGCGCCTTTCGCAACCCAGGTCGTCAGCCGGGGCGCCTTGATCTCGTCGATACCGAAACGGCGCCCCCGAACCGGCTTCGGCTGTTCCGGATCGGGCCCGATGATCTCGAAGTACGAGGTCGGACCGAGCGCGAGGAGCGCGTTGCGCGTGCCTTCGCCGGGATGCTGGCCGCCTGGCGACGCGCGGACGCCAAACAGGCGTTCTGCCGTCTCAATCCCCAACGCCAGATCGGGCGTCGCATAGACCAGGTGGTCGATCTGGGGCAGGACTCCCCCGGCGGCCCCGGCAGCCTCCTGGCGGCCCGCAACGACACACGCCGCCAGCGCCACGGCCCACGCGAGTGCACAGGGCTTCATTCACGTGAAATTCTAGCAGACGGTCCCCTCGCCGGGCGCTGTCGCTGCGCGGCCAAACAGCCGATACAACGGCAAAAATGCGCCAATTTCCCGGGCCCCTCCCGCGAGCCGTAACCCAGCCCGTTTCGATTCTCCTGCTCGTCGCGT
This sequence comes from uncultured Acidobacteriota bacterium, assembly GCA_963821285.1. Taxonomy (GTDB): domain Bacteria; phylum Acidobacteriota; class Vicinamibacteria; order Vicinamibacterales; family CAVVIG01; genus CAVQJU01. The sequence goes on along the minus strand of CAWGDD010000005.1, from coordinate 105,419 downwards.
GGGCAGGTGTCATGGCGGCGCTGATCAACCGCTCGTATCTCCAGGCCTCGACGGCGACGCTGGCCGCCGACCTCGCGCGGTACACGCCGGCGGCCGTGTGGCACGGCGTCTACTACCGCGGAGAGAAGATCGGCTTCACGGTCAGCCAGACAGTCACCACCGAGGACGGCTTCGAGCTCCAGGAAGACGGGCGGCTGCAGATGTCGTTGCTCGGCGCGACCACGCCCGTGACGATCCGCACGACCGCGCGCGTAGACCGCGACTTTCAGCTCCGGTCGTTCGAGTTCTCGCTCGACCCGGGAACCGGTCCGATCGACGTGAGCGGACAGCTCGAGGGCACTCGTCTCGCGCTCGCCGTGACGTCGGCCGGCAAGACGCGGCGCGAGGTGCGCGACCTGCCCGAGCCGCCGGCCTTGTCGCTGAACCTGTCGCGCCGGCTGGCCAACGGCGGCCTGGTGACGGGCGCGCGGCATCGGTGGACGATCTTCGATGCCGCCACGCTCCACAACGCGCCGGTCGTCGTGGACGTCGGCCGGCGCGAGCTCGTACGGGGGCCGGGCACCGCGCCGATTCCCGCGTTTCGCGTCGAAACGGAATTCTCGGGGCTGCGGACGACGTCGTGGGTGACCGACACGGGAGAGGTCGTGCGCGAAGAGAGCCCGCTCGGGCTGCTGACGATCCGCGAATCGCCCGAGAACGCGCGCGCGATGGCCGTGCCCGGTCAGGTGCAGGCGGATCTGCTCGAGGCGGCGGCGATCGTCCCGGTGGGCCGCGAGCGCATCGACGAGCCGCGCGACGTGCTCCGCCTCCGCATGCGGCTCGAAGGCGCCGACCTGTCGCACCTTACGCTTGACGGCGGCGGCCAGACGATGACGGGCAACGTGCTGGAACTGCGCGATCCCCGCAGCTTTCGGGCGACGGCGGCCGACCCCGACGCGCGGAACTATCTGGCGCCGGAGCCCCTCATCGAAAGCGACGATCCGGACATCCGGGCCGAAGCGGCGATCGCCGTGCGCGGAGCGAAGTCGGCCCGCGATCGCGCCGAACGCCTCACGCGCTACGTCAACGGGCTCCTCGAGAAGAAACCGACGGTCAGCATCCCCTCGGCGCGCGAGGTGCTGCGCACCAGGGTCGGCGACTGCAACGAGCACACGGCGCTGTTTGTCGCGATGGCGCGCGCGGCGGGACTTCCCGCGCGCATTGCCGTCGGCCTCGCGTTCGTGCGTGGCGCCTTCTACTACCACGCGTGGCCCGAGGTGTACCTCGACGAAGGCGGGCGCGGCCTCTGGCTGCCGGTGGATCCGACGTTCAACGAGTTTCCGGCCGACGCGACGCACGTCCGGCTCGCGCGCGGCGGGCTCGACAAGCAGACCGCCGTCCTGCCTCTGGTCGGACGTCTGAAGATGACGGTGCTCGACGTCGACCTGGCGCCCGACTCGGCGCGGCCGATCCTGGCCGGCGCGCCCGCCGACCTGGGCCAGCTCGCCATTCCCCTTCCGCAGCGCTCGTCGAGCTGCGCGTGTGCACGATGATTGCCATCCACGATCTGATCAAGACGTACGGCCGGTTCACGGCGGTTGACGGCGTCAGCCTCGAGGTGAAACCCGGCGAGATTCACGGCTTCCTCGGCCCGAACGGCGCCGGCAAGACGACGACGCTTCGCATGATCGCGGGCCTGCTGAAACCGACGTCAGGCCGCATCGAGGTGAACGGACACGATCTGGCGGCCGAGCCCGAGCAGGCCAAGGGCTCGCTCGGCTTCATCCCCGACCGCCCGTATATCTACGAGAAGCTCACGGCCGGCGAGTTCCTGCGGTTTCATGGCGGCCTGTTCGGCGTGAACGGCGACGGGATCGGCGACCGCGTGCGCGAGATGCTCGAGTTGTTCGAGCTCGGCCAGTGGGAGCACGAGCTGGTCGAGAGCTTTTCCCACGGCATGAAACAGCGTCTCGTGATGAGTGCGGCCTTCCTGCATCGCCCGCGGGCGGTGGTGGTGGACGAGCCGATGGTCGGGCTCGACCCCCGCGGCGCGCGCCTCATCAAACACGTGTTCCGGCGCATGAGCGAGCGCGGCGTCGCCATCCTGATGAGCACGCACACGCTCGAGGTCGCCGAGGAGATGTGCGACCGGATCAGCATCATCCTCAAGGGCCGCATCATCGCCAGGGGCACGGTGGACGAGCTCCGCGCCATGTCTGGCGACGACCACAACCAGCTGACGGAGGTCTTCCTCAAGCTGACCGGTGGAACCGCTCTGCAGGAGATAGACGAGGCCGTCGGATGACCTACGCCTTTCCGCATCTGCTGCTGCCGCACGTCCTGTCGTCGCGCAACCGGGCGCGCCGGCGCGAGCGCGGCGACCTGATGCGCGGGGTCATGTTCGGCGGCGTCGGCCTCGTCGTCTGCGGCGCGCTGTTTCAGGGCGCCTACTGGCTGACGAGCCGGCTGGACGCGTACGACGAGCTCGGCGACTACCTGCTGCGGATCGGCCTGTCGTGGCTGTTCCTGACCTTCCTGTCGTTTCTGGCGTTCAGCGCGGTCGTGACGGCGCTGTCGACATTCTTTCTCTCCGAGGATCTGCGGTTGCTGCTCACGGCGCCCGTGGCGGTGCGGCGGCTCTTCCACGCGCGATTCGCCCGCACGGTCGGACAGTCGTCCTGGATGGTCGTCATCTTCCTCGCGCCGGTGCTGATGGGCGTCGGCCGCGCACGCTGCGCCGGCGTGTCGTTCTACCTGACGTCGGCGCTGACCGTCGTGCCGTTTGCCGTCATCCCGGTTGCCGTTGGCACGATGGTCACGCTGCTCCTGGTCAACACGTTTCCGGCCAGACGCGCCCGCGATCTGCTGATGCTCATGGGCCTGCTGTTTGCGGCGAGCCTCGTCATCGTGCTCCGGTTCATCAGGCCCGAGCAGCTGCTGAAAGTGGAATCGCTGCCCGACCTGACGGACTTCTTCTCCACGCTGCAATCGCCCGTCACGCCGCTCCTGCCGTCGTTCTGGGCCGGCGAGACGCTGTTCGCCAGCGTCCAGGGCGGCTTCGACCTGCTGCACTTCGCCGCGCTCTGGACGACCGCGTTCGCCGCCGTCGTCGCGGCCCGCATGGCGAGCGAACGGTGGTACTTTGCGGGGTTCAGCCGGGCGCAGGAGGCGCCCAAGGCGCGGTTCACGCAGCTGCGGGGGCTCGACGGCCTCGTCTGCTCGCTGCCGCTCTCGACGGCCCGCCGTCAGCTGCTCATCAAGGATCTCAAGACGTTCCTGCGCGACGTCAGCCAGTGGTCGCAGCTCCTGCTGCTGGTCGCGCTCGTCCTCCTGTATCTCTACAACTTCCGGGTGCTCGATCTCGACCGGATTCCGTACATGACCGGGTTCGTCAAGAACGTCTACGCGTTCGTCAACCTCGGCATGGCGGGCTTCGTCATGGCGACGGTGGCCGTGCGGTTCGTGTTTCCGGCCGTCTCGGCCGAAGGCGCGGCGTTCTGGATCATCCGCACCTCGCCGGTCTCGATGAGCGACTTCCTGTGGTCGAAGTTCTGGACCGGGCTGCTGCCCGTGCTGGTGCTCACCGAGGTGCTGACGATCGCGGCCAACGAGTTCCTCGGCGTCGATCCGTTTCTCAAGGCCATGGCGGCGCTCGCGATCCTGTTCATGAGCTTCGCGCTCGTGGGGCTCGCGATCGGGCTCGGGGCGCGCTACCCGCGGTTCAACGCCGACGCGACACAGGTGGCCGGATCGTACGGCGGCGTCGCGTTCATGATCCAGGCCGTGCTGTTCGTCATCGTGATGATCCTGCTGCTCGGCTGGCCGTCGTCGATGTACCTGTTCCAGCGCGTCCGCCGCGTGCCGCTCGGGCCCCTGCGACAGCTGCAGATGGGTGCCTGCTTCGTCTCGGCGGCCGTGCTCAGCGTGACGATCTGGCTCACGTCCATGCGTTCCGGCATCCGCGCGCTCGAGCACATGCGCGATTGACGGGCATCACGAAGCCACGAAGCCACGAAGACACGAAGACCGAAGACATCCCGCCACAGGGTCACAGAGGATTCGACGCGGCGCCGCGTCGAATCAAGTCCCTTAAGATTCCCGATTTCTCGACCTCTGTGCCTCCGTGACTCTGTGGCCCCGTGATTTGATCGCAAGAAGCGGATGGCAGGCGTCCGGGATGGTCGCGTACTCTGTCGGCATGAAGGCACGCACCAACCCGCAATCCCGCCAGTATCGGTATCTCCTCGGCGACTCACGGCGCGAAGCGGCACGGCTTCGGCGGCAGGCGCGGTTGTGGGATCCGACGGCATTCGCCCTGTTCGACAGAATCAAGGTCGGGCGCGGGTGGCGCGTGCTCGAGGTCGGACCGGGCAAGGGCTCGCTGCACATGGAGCTTCGGCGCCGGGTCAAGGGCCCGATCGACGCCGTCGAACGGTCGCGCGCGTTTGCGGCGGCACTGCGGGCGCGATGCCGCCGGGACGGCTTCGGCCAGGGCACCCTCTGGGAAGCCGACCTCATCGCCGCGCCGCTGCCGCGCGCCGCGTACGACCTCATCTTCGCGCGGTGGGTGTTCCTCTTCCTGCCCGATCCGGAGGCTCACCTCAGGAAGCTCGCCGCCGCGCTCAAGCCGGGCGGCGTGCTCGCCATCGAGGACTACTGCCGGGGCACGCTGCGCCGGGTGCCCGAGCCGCCCCACTGGGACGAGTTCCTCCAGGCCGACCTCGCGTTCTTCGCGTCGCAGGGCGGCGACGCCAACATCGGCGCGCGCCTTCCCGGGCTGTACGAACGCGTGGGCCTCGACGTGATCGACGTGACGCCCACGATCAAGTCCGGCCGGGCGGGGTCGCCGGTGTGGAACTGGGTCTCCAGCTACTTCATGGGCGTCATGCCGCAGCTCGCGGCATTTCGCCCTTTCAATGCCGCGCAGGCGGCCGGCCTGCGGCGCAACTGGCTCGCGGCAGGCACGCGTCCAACGTCGTGGCTGATTGCCCCGACCCTGGTGGACATCGTCGGGCGCAAGCCCCGGCGCCCTACGCGCGGAAGATGAAGTAGACGGCGCCCATGAGGCACAACCCGGCCCAGACGAAGTCGAGCCTGATCGGCTGCCTCATGTAGAGGATCGCAAACGGCACGAGCACGGTGAGCGTGATCCCTCCTGCAACCCCGCCGTCGTCGCGATCGTTTTCAGATGCATGTTCTGAGTTCTGACTCGTTCTAACTTCTAAGTTCTAAGTTCTAACTTCTAAGTTCCAGGTTCCTACAGCGTTCGCGTCTGCCCGCCGTCGATATCGAGCAGCGCGGCGTGGCAGAACCCGCAGGCGGGCGACGCGAGAAACGCGACGGCCGCCGCAATTTCCGACGGCTGGCCGAACCGCGAGACACCGCTGGCCTTCGCCATCGCCGCCTCGGCCTGCGAGAGGTCGATGTGGTTTTCGGCTGCGAAACTCCTGAGGCGGGTGTCGAGACGCTCGGTCTTGATCGACCCGGGATTGATCGCGTTGACGCGCACGCCGTCCTTCACACCGCGATCGGCCAGCGCCTTCGTCAGCAACCGGCACGCGGCGTTGACGCTGCCGCCGATGGCGAACTCCGCGCTGCCCGTCCGTCCGCCGATCCCGATGATGTTGACGATCGAACCCCTGCTGGCCTGCAGGTGTCTCCAGGCGGCCCGGCTGAGACGCATCGCGCCGAAGAACTTCAGCGCGAAGCCGTCCTCCCAGTCGGCGTCCGTCAGTTCGAAGAAATCGCCGCGTTTGGTGGCGCCGGCGTTGTTGACGAGCAGGTCGATCCGTCCGAATCTCGCGACCGTCGCGTCGACGACCGCGGCCGCCGCGTCCGGCGTCCGCAGGTCGACGGCCTGCACGAGGCACTCGGCCTCGATCGATTTCGCGAGGTCGTCGAGTTGATCGCGTGAACGCGCGGCGGCCGAGATCTTCATGCCTTCGGCCGCGAGCGTCTGCGCGATCGCGCGGCCGATGCCGCGGCTCGCGCCGGTGACGATGGCGACTTGTCCGGAGAGGTTGAGGTCCATGGGCGAAGAGTCTATCCGTCCGCGCGTTTGGCCGGCAATTTCCCGGCGAACTGCCTCGTCCGCTTCTCCAGACGGCGCAACCACTCGAGGTGGATCTCCGAACCGTTGCGCAGGAGATCGAGCAGCGCCTGGGGATGACGGGAGAAATCGATCGTGTGGGCGCCCCAGTCGGGACGGCGCCCGTCCGCGTCGGTGAGCTCGAACTCGCGGGCGGTCTCCCACGAGCTGAACAGCTGCCCGGTTTTCGTCATGATGTCCGGATCGGCGGCAAGGGTGCGGCCCCGGCGACAACCGCGACCCGGCCGGCAAGTGGTGGAGACGACGTCTTGCGCCTCGGCATGCGCTTGTCCTTTCGTCTGAGGACCGTCATATTATCCCAGCGGTCCGATGAAGACCTTCACGGCGCTCGCGTTCGCAGCGCTGCTGCTGACGGCAACCCCATTGCCGGCACAGGCGCCGCCGATTGCGTTCGGCGAACCGGAATTCGATCCGCCGAATCCGGCGACGCTCCACGACGGCCAGTACGTGTACGTTCGCATCCGCTATCAATCGTCCGTACCGGTGCGCGTCGGCGCGGAACCGTATTACGCAGGCCAGAGGGCGAAAGGCGCGCGTATCGATGGCGATGTCGGGATGCCGGCGGGACCAGGCGAAACCATCTCGTGGTTCACCTTCAAGGGGATCGGCCGGGTGGACGCCGTTCGATTGTTCGCGATCCCGGCCGGCGGCTCACGCATCAGCCAGGACGTCCCGGTGAGCTTCACGTGGGACGGGCAGCCGGCCACCGGCGATACGCGCGCCACTTCAGCCTGGGTCGGCCCGCTGCTGACTCAGCACAAGCAGCGGCGGCAGGCGGCGTTCGCCGAGATGGAAACGCGCTTTGACAACAGCACGGGCATCGGCGGCCTGGGCGTCGCGGCGATCGGGATGGTGTTCGGGGTGGTTGCCCTGACGGCGCTGATTGCCTGCATCGTCTGGCCGCTGTGGGGAACCGTGCGCTGGCAGTGGCCATGGCGGGCGGCCGCCGCGCTGCCTCTGGCTGTGATCGCGCTATGGGCCGCGAAAGACGTCTACGACCTGAGCGTCGATCGCACCTCGCACAACCTCCTGCCGTTCGAATTCGTGATCGCGGCGTGCGGCATCGTACCTTACATGCTCGTGGTCACTCTCGTGCGCCACGTGCGGCTGAAACACCACAAACGGCGGGGATGCCCGTCCTAGTGGCTGTTGTTCGCAAAGGGTCCAGCTGCATACACGACGTTGCCGCCGACCAGCGTCAGGAGGGACTCGATGGTGTGCACCTCTTCAACGGGCACCGTCATGTAATCCTTCGACAGCACCGCGAGGTCCGCAAGCTTGCCAACCTCGAGCGAGCCGCGCTTCCTGTCGTCGAAGGAAAACCAGGCGCTGCCCAGGGTGTAGAAGCGCAGCGCGCCGGCGCGGTCGGGCGTCTCCTCGGGCCCCCGAATCGCGGTGCCGCCGACCGTGCGGCCGTCCAGGAACCACTGGAGCGACGTGAAGGGGTTGTACGACGCGACGCGGTGCGCATCGGTCCCGCCCCCGATCGGGACCCCGATCTTCCTGCCCGTCTCGACCGGCGGCACACGCTTCGCCGCCGCCGCTCCGGCCTGCTGCACGTACCCGTCGCCGCCGAAGTACATCGCGTCCTGCACGGTCCAGCCGATGCCGAGCGCCTTCATCCGCGTGAGCGTCGCCGCCGACGCATCGTTCAGGTGTGCAATGGACCACCGGAGCGGGGCGATCGGCACGTCTCTGTTCACCCGCTCGAAGATGTCGAGCAACTGGCCCACCGACGCGTCGTTGTTCCAGTGCATGGTCAGCGTCAGGCCACGGCCGGCTGCCCACCGGACGATCTCGTAGTACTTCTCCTTGTCGGCATCTGTCGGCCGGTTGTTGTTGTTCATCGCCGCGGTGATGCGTTCGCCCAGGCCGCCGAACCGCAGCATGTCGTCGCCGAAGCCCTGGGGCATGAGCGCGACGAGGCCCTTGATCTCGTCGAACTCGGCGCCGGGCGTCTGGCCGCAGAGCGTGTACGCGACGCGTACGGTCATCTCCCCCCGCTGCCACACCTTGAACACCGCCTGATAGTCGTCGGGCGCGAGGTTGTTGCCCCCCGGATCGTAGACGCCGGTCAGCGCCAGGCGGTTGAGCTCGTGGAAGAACTTCTTCGTGCCGTCCACCTGCTGATCGAACGTCGGTTTGGGCAGCTTGTCGAAGAGCGCGATGATCGCGCCCTGGCCGCCGCTGATGCCGCCCGTGGCCTGCCCGGCGGCATCACGCTCCATCTTTCCGCCCGACGGCACGTCGGCATCGCTCGTGATCTTCAGCGCCTTGTAAGCGAGCGGCGTCAGCATGGCCCAGCCGTAGCCGAGCTGCACGTACACCGGGTTGTTCGGCGCGGCGGCCACGAGCTCGGCCTGTGTAGGCCGGCGGTTCTCCCTGAACTGCTGCACGTTCCAGCCGCCGGCGACGATGAGCCAGGCGCCCGGTTTCATCGTGCGCGCCGCCTCGCTGATCCGTCCGAGCGCATCGGTGAGCGACGCCGCACCGGTCCAGTTGACCTCGGTGCTGAACGTCTGCGCGGCGCGGATGGCGTGGAGGTGCGAATCAATCAGGCCGGGAATGACGGTGCGCCCCTGCGCGTCGATGACGCGGGTCTTCTGCCCGGCGAGCTTCCGGATGTTCGCCGACGTGTCGAGCGCGACGATGCGGCCGTCGCGGATGGCCAGGGCTTCGCGCGTCGAGAACTGCGCGTCGACGGTGAGGATCTTGCCGTTGACGAGGATGGTGTCCGGCGCCTGCGCGGCCGCGGGCGTCGCGACAAAGGCGGCGGCGACGAAACACATCTGCGCGATCGCCAACGGCCTCATCACGATCTCCTTTGGCCAGCGGGCAGGCCTGAAGGCCTGCACTACTTGCCGCTCAGCCCTCAGCCCTCAGCCCTGTTTCTTCCGCCCCGCTAAGAGTCCGGCCGCTCGGTCACCGGCCGCTCGGACGCAACCGGCAGTTTCTCATCGGTCGGCAGGCCATAACGATAGATCACGCGCGCGCCGTTCTGAAAGAGACCGCCCGTGTCGGCCGTGGGTCCGTACGTGGAGTACAGCGCCTGACCCCAGAGCCGCAAATACACGGTCAACTGGCCACGGTGGTGGGCTGAGTGGGTGAGCCGCCGCGTCAGCACCCACGCGCGCGATCGCGGCACGTCGAAAAACGTGGTCTCGCCGGCGTACCAGTCGTCCGGCTGCGTCGCCAGGATATCGAGCCGCTCCGCCGAGCAGGCCGCGTAGTGCTCGATGAACGCCGGGCGCGTTTCCTCGGCTGGCAGCGCTGCCCGGCTGGCGGCGATGCCGAGCATGTTCTTCATCCAGGTGTCCTCGCTCACGCACTGGTGCACCATGTGCTCGAGCGGCGTGCGGGCCCGCGGCTCGGGCCGGAAGCGCATCTGCTCGTCGGGCACCTGCGCCCAGACGCTCAGCGTCTTCAGTCGCTCGGTTCGATAGGTCTCCACGAGAAACGCGAATGTCGACATGCCGAACCTCTAAAGTGCTGGCGGACGAACACTCCAACGCGCCCCTTCCGCCACGACCTGTTCGAACATCCCATGGCTGGCGTACCAGGCCCGGACGCGCGACAGCATCTCGGGATTCCTGGCGACCTCGGCGTGACGGAGGAGGCGATAGAGATGGCCCTCATGGGGTGCGGTGAGGACGGAGTCGAAACGTCTGTCGAGGAGGAACGGGACGGCGACGTCCAGGAGGCCGTGGTGCCACTGGTACGGCGCCTGGATGCGCCGGGCCTGCGCGACGCTCGGGATCGGGATGCCCTCGCGGTGGATGGCATCCAGCAGGACACCGCCGGACGTGTGTGATGCCACGCGGACGTCGTCGGGATAGGCGGCGGCGAACGCCGTGGTGGCGAAGGCGCCCATGCTGTGACCGTGCGCGGCCACGCGCCGGACGTCGACGTAGCTGAGGCGCGCCAGGACCGTGAATGCGGCGTGCGCGCGAAACGCGTTCGCCGGGCTCGCACCTTGCCAGAGCAGCGTCCCCGGGGCGCCAGGGGGCGCCCCGCGGGCGTGGGTGTAATTGACCGCGATACAGACCAGCCCCCACGTGCGCATCACGCTTCCGAGCGCGCGGCCATACGACTGGGCGTTGCCGCCCGCGCCGTGACTGAGCACGACCGCGGGGAATGGCCCGCGGCCGCGCGGCTTCAGCAGGACGCCCTGGAGATCGACGGTCGTGCCGTCCAGCGTGCCGACGAGGGTCCACGTGGCCCCGGACTCAGACTCGGGATCGCCGGCGATCGAGAGAGCGGGGCCGGCGGGGGCGCTCGCCGGCACAGTGGTGGGGGAACGATGATGGCACGCCGCGAGCGCACACAGCAGCGAGGCAATCAGGGCGGTCCGGAGCAGGCGCACCATGATCCATTGGAGCACGGCACGGCAGCGCCTTCAATCTCTGCCGCTACTGTTTTTCCGCCTCGATGAGCGCGAGGACCGAGAACGCCGTGGCGGCGTCGGACATGAACAGCCGGCGCCAGGGCTCGCCCTTGGGACCGCCGTGTTCGCGGTCGTAGTTGAGCGAGTGCGCGCGCCACGCGTTCCACGTCCGATCGCCGACCTGGGGCGCGACGGCAACCCGAATCTCCTGCTGGTGGGTCTTCAACCACCGGAGGCCGGCGCTGACAACCGGATGATTCGTGGCGAAGCCGTTTCGCAGGAGCGCGTAGACGATGAGCCCGGTGCCAAATCCATCCGATTGCGCGAGCAGCGCCGCGTCCAGTGTGCCCTGCGGTTTGAAGGGCGGCTCCGCCGCGCTCCACCGCCACGGTCCCATGGCTTCGAGCGGCCAGCCTCCGTCGGCCTGCTGGCGCTGTGTGTACTCCGCGACCAGCGCGTCCCGCTGTGCCGGGGTCAGGACGCCGGGCAACGACGCCGAGGCGAGCAGCGCAAACGTACGATTGTAGAGGCTCTGCGCGGCATAGCGGTCACGGAGGTAGGCGCGCAGCTTCCCGGCCCCGTCCGACGTCGCGGCGCCGGGAACCATGCCGACGCCGAGCGCCGCGAGCGTCGCGCCGTGGTAGACGGCATCGACGGTTTCGTACGGTTCGAGCCTGAAGTTGAGCCAGTCCCAGGCGCCATCGGCCCGCTGCGTTTCCCACAGGCGCACGAGCGCCTTGCGCGTGGCGCTGCCCGGCTCGCGCCGGCCGGCGCTCGCGTCGGCGCTCGCCAGGACGACGATATTCAGCACCGCCTCGGTCCCCCGCGACTCGACCTTCTTGACGTCGTTGATCTCGTAGAGGAGCTCGTGCGTGCTGTACGACTCCACGCGGCGTGTGGTTTCGTCGACCAGCCTGGCTTCCTGGGCCGTTGGTGCGGTCGCGTGCAGGGCGCGCCGGAGTGCCGGCCGCGCCAGTGCGTACGGGAGTGACGAATGGCACGACACGCACGTCGTCTTCTCCTCGCCGGTCCGGAGCTTGGTGGCGTTGGCAAACCACATGTCTATCCGGTCGTCGAGGTACGCCGCGGCCGCGGCCCGATTCCATCCGGCGTTCCCGGCCGGGTTCGCCGGGGCGCTCCCGGCGGTTGCGTTCTGGCCGGCCGCGCGCAGCGCGGTGGCAGAGAGCGCCAGCAGAAGAAGTGTCGTGGCCGTCCTCATGATGTCCTGCTCCTGGATGTTGCGAGCGCCCGTGCCTCCGCCGACATTACCACGAGTACTTCGCCGCGAGCTTCAGGATGGTCTTCAGGCCCCGGAACGTGGCCCGCGCGTCCACTGTCTTCTCGAACCGGGCATTCGAGAACTGCGACTCGCTCTGTTTCTTCCTGCAGAGCCAGTACACTTCGCGGCCGTTGACGTGGAAATCGTCGATGGGCGACCGCAGCGCCAGCAGCGATTTCACGGCCGCGGGGGGAAGCGGCTGCGCGAGGAACGCCACGTTCAGCGCCAGCGCGGACTTTATCTGCGCATCGCTGAACGCTTTGTAACCCGCGACGGCCGCCACTTGAGATTCGTTCCTGACGAACGTCCTGACCTCGTAGCCGAGCGACTTGTGCAGGTGCGCTTCAATCTTTCGTTCGAGCGCCGCCACGCTGCCCGAAGGCGCGGCGAAGATGACGTTGCCGCTGGCGATGAAGGTCTCCACGTCCTTGAGGCCCATCGCCTCGAACTGTCTCCGCAGCGTCTCCATTGTCACGGTATGGCCGCCGACGTTGATGGCCCGGAGAAACGCGACCAGTTTCGGCATCGCTCGCGTGTGCCTAGGCAGAGAGCTGCGACGTGCGCAGCGGACATCGCGTCGGCTTGATCGGGATGACGGACGTGCAGAACGTGCACGCCTTCGTTGCCGGCACGGCCTCGTCGCTCCTGTCCATGTGGCGAATCGCGTTGGCGCTGCGGACGAGCATGAACACGGCACACGTCACGATGAGGAAGCTGATCACGCCGTTCACGAACACGCCGTAATTCATCGTCACGGCACCCGCCCTCTTTGCCTCGGCGAGCGCCGAGTACGGGGCGGGGGGTGTGCCCTGCCTCAGGACCGCGAAGAAGCTCGAGAAGTCGATCCCGCCGAGCACCAGGCCGATGGGCGGCATGATGATGTCGTCCACCAGGCTCTTGACGATGGTCCCGAACGCGCCGCCCACGATGACGCCGACGGCCATGTCGATGACGTTGCCGCGCCGGGCGACTTTTTCGAATTCCGTGAGCATCGAGAAATGGAGTCCTACCGAATCCTGTCGTTCCAGATCGGGCGCGCGAGCCCTCCCGCGTCGTCGTAGAACCTGATCGCGCCGGGCGCGTGCAGCTTGGCCAGCAGCACGATCTGACCCAGGTGCAGCGAAAAGTGCTCGACGACATGATAAATCGCTCCGAGCACGGTGAGATCACGGCCCTGGATGGTCCTCGACTCCAGCAACTGGGCAGGCGTCAGCGCCGCGAGAATGCGATCGACCTCGTCAAGCGTGTGCTCGAGCTCGGCCATGAGAACGGCCGCTTCCGGACCGCTCCGCGCGGCGAACTCGGCCGCCCGATCGCGCGATCCCGTCACGTTGCCCACGCCGCGGACGATCCACTGGCGGACGTTGCCGTTCAGGTGCAGGAGCAGGTTGCCGACGCTGTTCGACAGCTCGTCGGGCCGCCACCAGAGCCTGTCGGCCGGCAGCGCCTCGACCGCGCTCTTCAACTTCGTCCGGTATTCGGTGCCGAGGAAGAAACGCGAATGCTCGATGAAGAGGGCGGCATGCGGATTGGTGGACATCACGGCAGCGCCTTTTGAACGGGCGTGAGCCAGTCGAGCAGCGTGCTGCCGATCCCGGGGAACTGCGCGGCAAACACCGTGGCGACGGGAATCACGCCGTAGATGAAGATCTTCGACCAGAGCGCGGCGTCCCAGCTCACGCTCCCGGACTTGGTGGACGCAAACGCGCTGAGGACGTCGTCGTGTTCCATCTGGACGACGATCGTCAGGATCAGGATAACGGCGCTCAGCACGTAGATCCAGGCCATCCCGAGCAGCTCCTGGCGGGGCTGAAACGGGAAGGACTGCTGCAGCGCCACCATCAGCATCACCGCGACCATGACGAAGAAAAAGACGTTGACCAGGCGGCTCAGCAGCTCGCGGACGACGAGGAGCACGTGCATGGCCAGGAACTCCTCTGCGCGCATCAGCCATCGCTGCATGTCGTCGCCTTCCTTCGCCTCCGCGTCGATGTCGATGGTCGAAAGCGCCGTCGCGCGCGCCCGTGCGTTCCACGATTCGGCAACCACGACAGCCACCGGGCCGACGACCTTGCACAGCCGCGTCCACTCGGGGGTCTCGGCCCAGACCGTGCCCGGCTTCACGTCCGCCGGTTCCCCTTGCCCGGGGACGTCGCGCAGGGCCTGGCTCAGTTCCACCTTCCCGGAGTCTTTCAGCCCGCCCAGCACGAAGCCGAGCTGCCGGGCCGTGTGCGTCATGCGCCGGATGTCGGCATCGTCGGGCTGCCGCGGCGACAGCCGGTCGTGAAAAAACTCCGGCGACAGGCGGCCGAACGCCCCGACGATCGGCGTGCCGGAAAACGCATGCATCGCCTTGCGCAGCGTGTGCCAGAAAAAGGCGATGTGGGCAAACGCCAGCCACAGCAGGATCTGGAGCACGAGCCAGGCCGCGCGGAACGCGTACGTGAACGATTGGGGCTCGGGGCTCGACAACGGGTGGAGCCAGGTCAGGAACGCGGCGATCAGGACCGTGGCGAGCACGACGCCGGTGAGCACGGGTGGGAGCGCCTGAACGGCCGCGTCGATGAATCGTCTCAAGGTCACGACCGGCTCTTCGAGCGCGCCGGCCAGAGGCGCGAGAGGCAGCAGCGACGCCTCGATCCTCGTGCCGGACACCGCGCTCAGCCGTCGCAGGTGCGCGAACGCCCACAGGTAGACCATCGCGACGACCAGCATCAGCGGCAGCGTCGGAGACACGCCGTTGCCAGGGTGCGTGGCGCGCTCGACGAAGTACACGATGCCGTCGGTGTTCCGGAACACCGACCAGAGATACGTCCCGCCCGCCGCTCCGGCAATCAATGCGCAGAAGAGCGCGACCAGCATCAGGCCGTACTGGAGTTGGCCGAGCGCCTTCCAGACCGACTCGGTCGAGAAGCGGCGAGCCGCACCGTGTGCCGTCCGCCACGCAAGATGCGCGGTGCACGCCAGGAGTGCCACCAGCATGATCGCCGACAGGCCACCTCTGAGAGAGTCCACGCCCCGCCCCAGGCGCGATGGCTGGAGATAGAAGATGGTCAGCGCCATGATCGTGCACGTATAGCCCCACGCCACCGACAGCACGGTGAAGGCCACGAAGAGGTAGGGCTGACGCCGTTCGAAGCCGCTGTCGGCGAAAAATCTGAAGAACGGCCAGAGGCGCACGTTCCCTCGCACGATCCGTCCCGAGTAGCAATACAGAAGGACGTGGAGGATCACGATCGCGCCGAGCGCGCCGACGCCGGACACGACCCATGCGGACACGTACGCGGTCAGCACACCGGCATTCGTGCTGCCCGGCATCGGTTGCAGGTAGTCCGTCCCCTTCGGGCGGTACCAAGCGACGGGCCAGATCGCGTCGTGTCCGGCGACACTGATCCAGATTGGAGGCTGCTGAATCGATGTGCCCGGCAGGCGATAGTCCAGGAGCTCGCCCGCCGGCCGACCTGGGAGAACCCGCCCGCCCTTGTCGTAGTTGAGCAGCGTGATCATGGCGTTGTACACGCCCTGGGCCATCGTCGTCGAGAACTGCTGGTTGACGGACGTGCCGCTCACCCACTTCTGGTTCTGCACGAACAGCGGATAGCTCGACGCCACCACCATCCCGCGCACGTAGCGGCTGTAGTCCGGGTGCACGTAGAACAAGTCGCTCTCGATGGTGAACAGCCGGACCGTCGCCGACCGGCGCGCGAGCTGCTGCGCGAGAAACAGCTTGTCGCGGGTATCTGTCGCCAGCAGGCCGACCGTCGTGATGTGGTCGCGCGTGATGACATCGAGGATTTGCGCCAGCTCCAGTTCGACCGCGGCCGACGTGGTGCCCGGCGTGAGCGACGGCAGCTGGTCTGTCGATGCGCCGGACTGACCGAGCGACAGGCCGAGGAGACGCGACGTGGCGGTGTTCGTCGAACTGGTCTGGCCCTGAACGGTTGCCGCCGATCGCAACCTCGAGATCTGAAGGGGAAACGGAAGGATGCGCGTACTGGGGGGCCAGCTCCGCAACCCGCTGCCCTCCTCCTGCCCCTTCAGTTCGCTCCCGTAGCTGGTGTCCCCCTCAACAAGCAGCGCCATGCGATCCGTCCCCTGCACGGTTCGACCGAGATACTCGACCAGCTTGTCAACGACCTCGTCGTCAGGATGGACCGTGGAGTTGAACGTCACGACGTGCGGAGCCGTTCGCCGGAGCGACAGGTTCTTCCTGCTCGTCGCCGATCCGGTGACGACGCGGAAGTTCAGGGCCGGAAACGCATCGATGGCGTTTGACAGCGAAACCGTCGAACCCGAGAACGTCGGGCCGAGAACGGTCACGGGAGACGTCGAAGCCCGGGGCCAGTTCGAGGCAATCCGAACGGCCTCGGCGAACGCCTCCTGATGAATGCCGGCCGTTGGCGTCTCGAACACCAGCGAGGTGACGAGCACTCGCCTGTCTGGCGATGAATCGGTGTACCGCGCGCTCCGGAACAACAGCACGCCGGGCCACCGCTCATGTCTCGACCGCGGCCGCGCCGAATCGCCCGGCGCATCAGACTCCGGCGACCAGTCAGGGATATAGAAGCGATCCATCAGGAAGCCGCTGGCCGCGGCGGCGCGGTCGATGCCCCCGACGACGGGGTCGAACGTCCAGCTGGCGTTCGAATTGATCGGATCGGGGACCGTGGCGATGACGAAGTCGACCTCTATCGCCCGGCTCTCTGAACGCCTCGCACACGAGCGTGAACCGCTCGGTTTCGAGCGCGGTCCAACCGGCCGGCGCCTTCAACCCGCAGTCAGCGCCGGGCGCGGCCGCGGCGGTCGGACCTGCGGCCGGTGCCTTCGGACGGGCCAGCAGCGCGCGGTCGCTGACGTCGAGGCCGACGAATTCGCCCAGCAGCACCAGCGCATCGGTGTGCGAGTCGGTCGCATCGGCCGAGGACTGCCCCCTGGCGGAGGTTCCGGAATCCGGCTGGGCCCGAACGCGAATCCGCGCCGCCAGCCGATCGCGATCCCGACTGGCCCACGAACGGCACCGCGACGGCGCCGCCGAGCACCAGCATGATCGCCAGGCGAACCACTGTGCTGAGGCCGCCACTCGACCCGCGGGCTACGTCAGGCATGCAGGAAGATGTGGAGCTTCGCGCGGAGGCCGGGCGAAGTCAAGCCACGACAACGGGGATTTGCACACAACCCGCGTTGCCGGCCGGGCAACTTACTGACGTGCTCCAAGCCTCTTGAGCAGTTGAATCTGACCGGCGTGATACACGTCGTGCGCGATGACCCCGGCAACGAGAGAAAAGCTGCTGTCGGCGCTGCCTTTGTGCCTCCGGCGCAGGCCGCCCGCCGTCAGGTTCGCGACAGCCGCGCGCAACGACGTGTGCATGTCGTCCAGCAGCGCGACGTCGGCTCTCCACGCGGCGTCGCTCGCGTCGCCGCCGGGAGGACGGCGAAACCAGTTCGAGCCCTCGAGCGGGAAGGCGCCGCGCGGCGCCCGCGTGAGCCGCCGCCAGGCGGCGTACTTCCAGTACGCGGCGTGAACCACGATCTCCCAGATGTTGTGGCGGCCGGCGGATGGACGCCACGCCGCCCGACGCGGGGACATGCCACGAATCGACCCGCGCAGGTTGGTCCCGTGCCACGACCGATGGTCGTACGCCTGATCGAGCATCGACAGCAGCTGGCTGATTTCGGGCGGCTGGGCTCCCCTCCGGCGGTTCATGCGGCCTCCTGTCACAGCATCGTCAGCAGCTCGCCGATGCTCCCGATGACCTTGTCCGCGCCGGCGAAGTCGCTCTGCCTCGTCAGCTCCGTCGGGACGACGATGCAGCTGATGCCTGCGGCTCTGGCCGACTCGAGGCCGCGCGCGGAGTCTTCGATCGCCACGCACGCTTCAGGAGGCACGCCGCTGCGCGCCACGGCGCGGAGATAGGGCTCCGGATCGGGCTTGACGCGCGTGACGTCGCTGGCCGTGAGGACGAAGTCGAAGTACTTCAGGAGCCCCGTGTTCCGGTGGATGACGTCGAAGTGGTCCTTTCTCGAGCTGGTGACCACACCCATCACGTAGCGGCCGTGCAGCGCATCGAGCACTTCGGTGACGCCGGAGGCCAGGCGCGGCGCCTGCGCCAGCAGGTCGCCGTAGCGCGCGTTCCGCTCGCGGCGCAGGCGCTCGATATCAGCCGGCGGGACACCGCGTTCCTCCGCGATGTGCCAGGCGCCCCGGCCCTGCACGAGGAACAGCGCGATGTAGTCGTCGCGGGTCAGCGTGATGCCGGCCGAGGCGAGCGCTTCCTGCGTCGCCTGGAAGTACAGGTGCTCGGTCTCCACCAGCACGCCGTCGTTGTCCCAGAAGATGGCCCTGGTGCCGTTCAGTGAAAGCCTCGCGTCTTCACGAGCCCACCGTCAACGCCCGAAAGCGGGTGGAAGACCACGAACGCGTGCTGGTCGTGGTCGCGGACGATGGCCTTGACCTTGCCGATTTCGAGGCGCGTCACGACGCAGTACAGGATGTGCTGCTCGACGCCCTTCATCCCGCCGTAGCCCTTGTACACCGTCACGCCGCGGCCCAGATCGCGCGTGAGGGCCTCCCGGATCGCAGAGCTCGCCTCCGATATGATCGTGATGGCCGTGTACTCGTCGATGCCGTGGATCACGAAATCGAGCGTCCGGGCTGCCGACACGTAGGTGAGAATCGAGTAGAGCGAAGACTCCACGCCGAGCACGGACATCGCGATCAGGAACAGGACCGCGTTGAAGGCGAGGATGACATCGCCCACTTTCAACACGTCGGCCCGCCGGCTGATCAGGAGAGCCGCGATCTCGGTGCCGTCGAGCACCGCGCCCCCGCGAACCGCCAGTCCGATTCCCGCTCCCAGAAAGAACCCGCCGAACACGGCGGTCAGCACCAGGTCGGGGGTGACGTCTGGATACGGAAGGGCGGCCACGACGCCCGCGAGGCCGGCGATGCCCAGGACGCTTCGAACCGCGAACGCGCGCCCCATGAGGCGGTAGGCCACGGCGATGAACGGCAGGTTGACCACGGGCAGCAGGACCGCGAGCGGCACGCCCGTCGTCTTGGCGATCAGCATGCAAATGCCGGTAACGCCGCCGTCGATGAAGTTGCTCGACAGCAGGAAGCCCTTGATCCCCATGCCGGCGGACAGAACGCCGAAGACGATCAGCGCGGCATTCCGGAGTTCGCGCAGCACGCGCGTCAGCGGGCCGGCGCCGCGTAGAGCGACCTGACCATCCCGCCGATGCGGTTGGCGGCGGTCCAGTCCGGGTGCTTCGCCTGGAACTCCGCCGTCAGCGTCGTCGCGGCTTCGTCCGCCGTCTTGCCCTGCGCCTTGAGCTGAGGGACGCGCGCCTGCAGCGTTTCGAAGACGTCGAGCTGCTGGGCGACGAGCGAGCCGTCGCCGACGGGGCCGTGAGCCGGCACGATGGACGACGGCTGCAGCGGCTGCAGCTGCTTCAGCACGTCCACCCAGACCGGCACGCTCGATGTCGCACCGAACGCGACCGGCACCTTGTTCATCACGACGTCTCCGGCGTACAGCACGCGGTCGCCTTCCACGAACACCATGGTGTCGCCGGGCGTGTGCGTCGAGCCGAGCGCCAGCAACCTGACGCGGACGCCGCCGAGATCGATCGTGTGCTCCTTGTCGAAGAGCACGTCGGCTTTGCGGACGGGCGCGTCTTTCAGCATCTCGCCGATGCCGGGCGAGAAACTCGCGAACCGCTTCGTGAGCTCGGGCCCGAGCTCGTCGAGATCCTTCTGCTGCTGCCGGGAAATCACGAACGTCGTGCCCGGCGGGAACGCCGAGATGCCGGCCACGTGCTCCGCGTGAAAGTGCGTGGTCACGAGGTAGAGCCTCGCGTTCCTGCTGACCTTGGCGACTTCGCGCATGACCGCGGCGCCATTGGGCGGACCCATGCCCGTGTCCACGACGAGCGTCGCGTCCGACCCGACGACGATCCCGATGTTCGGCACGAGCACGACGTTGCCGTCCGGAATCACGTACGAATGGCCCGCCAGCTTGACCGTCACGTTCTCCCTGACGAGCGGGTCGGGGAGATTCCGGGGCGCCTGTGCGGTGACCAGCCCCGTCCACGCGACGACGCCGGCCGCGAACGAACCGGCCCACACGACGGGTTTCATCGTCATGGAGCGATTCTAGCAAAAGGAGGTCTACCGGAGCTTTTCGAGCACGCTCTCGGTGAGCGTGCGCTGATCGGGCGAGAACTGCCTGGCGGCGGCGTGGAGGTACGGCTTGAGCTGGCGGCCGGCATAGGCCGCGTAGCCGACCTGGCGCATCTCGTTCAGCGTCTGCGTGTAGTGATCGAGCAGCGCCGCGGCGACGAGCTGACCTGTGCGGGTCGCGCCGGCGCCCGCGGATGCCGAGAGCCAGCGCAGACCGTCCGGAATGGCGCGCGCGGCCGACATGGCCATCATCGACGAGGTTTCGAAAATCGACTTCTGCTGACGCACGGACTCGGCCTTGAGCTCGTTCCACATGCCGGTGATGGCTTCGCCGGTCGGAAGGCTGGCCGGCTGCAGCGTGCGCGCTTCCTTCCGGATGGCCTCCCACTCGGCGCGGAGACCCGCCACGTCGAGGGGCGGCGTGTTGATGGCCGCCGCCACGCGCGCCGACGTCCGCTGCAGTCCGTCCAGCATCTCGTCGACGCTGCCGAACTCCGCGTCCTGTTCGAGCAGGCCCTGCGCCTTGAGCGCGCCGGAGATTTCTGGAATCAGCTGCCGGCCCACGCCGCACAGGTCCGCGAGCGCGGCCAGCACCCACACGGGAGACGCCCGGAAAGCCACGATGCCGAGCACTTCGACGGCGTTCCCGGCTGTTCGTCTGACGAGGAAATCCGGCGGCAGGTCGCTGGGCGCAGCGTAGACGCCTTCGGCGCCCCCGACGTTTTCAATCAGGAACCGGAGCGTGGTGTCCACGAGGTTCCGGTACAGCTGGCTCTGCCGGACGCCGTCGGGGAGAGCCACCTCGCCCACTTCGCGCGCCGCGCCCGCCCCGAGCCCCAGCACGGCACGGACCAGTCGCTCGGGGACCGAGAGCCAGTATCCCTTCACGTGATTCCCCGCAGCTGGCAGGCCTGAAGGCCTGCACTACTACTGAGGCTCCCGCTATGGCTCCGTGTTGACCGCGTAGTACGCGATCGTCTGCGTGGGCACTTCCTTCCACCAGTGCGGCGTCTTCGCGGGAATCGTGATCACGTCGCCCTTGGTGAGACGGTGCGTCACGCCGCCCTGGATGCTGACGGCCCGGCGCTGACCTTCGGCGGTCTCCCTCGAGCCGGACAGCGTCCCGCCGGTCACGAACGTCGCCTCGCCTTCCACGATGATGAACACGTGGCTGGTCTTCTCGTGCCACTCGGCTTCGCCCGCGCCCCGGCGCTGCGCCAGCACGACGAGGCCGTGGTCGTCGATGATCGACCCGCCCTTCGCCATCGTGGCCGAGACCTTGTCGTGAGGGACGTAGGTCACGACGGTGGGCACGCCGTCGGCGCTGACCATCACCGCCAGCGCCAGCGCCATCGCGAGAACCGGCAGAAGCTTCATCGCTGTCCTCCCTACTTGAGTTCGTTCCTGATGATCTTTCCGCCCTTCATGACGAACTTCACGCGCTGAAGCTCGGTGATGTCGTTCAGCGGGTCGCCCGACACGGCAACGAGATCGGCGTACTTGCCCTTCTCGATCGAGCCGATCTGGTCGCCCCAGCCCATGGCCTCGGCGTTGATGGTGGTGCCGCCCTGGATGGCCCGCGCCGGCGAGAGGCCGGCGCGCTTGACGAGCATCTCGAAGTCGAGCGCCTGCGTGCCGTGGGCGTAGGTCGATCCGTCGGCGCCGCTCCCGACCATGATCTTCATGCCCTTCGTCTTGCCGGCGATCGTCACGGCGTTCTCGAAGATGGGGATCATGCGGTACTTGCCGCCGGTGCTCTTGGCGTCGTTGTCGTCCATGTACGGCTCGATGTAGCGCTGGAGCGTCGGGTCGTAATACAGGCCCTTGGCGACGATCATGTTCGCCTGCTCCTGATCCAGGCCGAACGCGTGCTCGATCGTGTCGCAGCCGGCGACGATCGCGTTGCGCTGCCCTTCGCCGCCCAGCACGTGGCACGCGGCCTTCTTGCCGAGACGATGCGTCTCGTCGATGAGCGCCTGGAGGACGGGCAGCGGATAGGTGACGACGTATTGCGCCTGGCCCGTGGCGTTGAACGAGTACGCGCCGCCCGGGAACAGCTTGATCCAGTCCGCGCCGCGGCCGATCTGCTCGCGCACGGCCGCGCGCCCCTCGTCTGCCGAGCGAATGATGGTGCTGGCGAGCGGGTTCGGCGGTCTCGCCGGGTCGGGCGGCGTGGCGCTCCACGCGATGCCGAGGGTGGACACCTGATACCGGGGGCCGTCGAACCGGCCCTGGTTGATGGCGTCCCGCATCTCGACGTCCGCGTAGCCGTTGCCGTGCGAGCTCATGTCGCGCGCCGCGGTGAAGCCGGCGCGCAGATCGGCCTGCGCGTTCTGCACGGCAACCAGCATCGAGCCTTCGGCCGTGCCCTTCGGGGGACGGTTGTTGAACATGTGCGTGTGCGCGTCGATGAGGCCGGGCAGGACGGTCGCCTGGCTCAGGTCGATGACCGTGACTCCGGCCGGAATCTTCACCCGGGCTTCCGGCCCGACATCGGTAATCCGTTCGCCGGAGAGGAGCACCACCTGTTTCGTCAGCATCTGGCCGGTCTTGCTGTCGAAGAGGCGGCCGGCGCGGACGGCGAGCGCCCGCGGCGCCGGCGGACACTGGAAGAAGCCGCCTTCGGGCCCGACGCACGGCGGCGGTCCGGCGCCCCGCCACGGGGCGGGCGGCGGCGCGAGCTGCGCACCGAGTGTGGCCGCACCAAGCAGGATTCCCAACGTCAGCACCGGATACCGTCGCATCACATCCTCCGTCTGGCCCGCGCGGGCCGATTGACGCGGCGATTCTACGCCGAATCAGCACCCGTCAGTGCGTCAGGCCGTAAATCATGTAGTTCACGCCCAGCTTGTAGGCCTCGTTCGACGCGTCGAACGGGAAGAGCCCCTCGCCCGACCACTCCCAGTACTCCGGCACGTCGTTGTCGAAGTTGGCGACGACCATGAGCCGCTTCGACGGATCGTTGTCCTCGAAGATCCCGTAGTAGCTCGGACGGATGCGGGACATCGGGTGCACGATCGCGTCGATGTCCATGATCTTGAAGAACGTGTCGAAGAGGCGATGCGTGTTGTCCAGCTTGACGAAGCGGCCGTCCGGCAGCACGCGCCGCATCTGCGATTCGAAGTTGTTCCATTGCTGCGGTCCGTCGAAGTCTTCGAACACCGCGAAGCCGCCCTTGAGCAGATACGCGCGGAAGGTCTCGGCTTCCTGATCCGTCAGGTTCCAGAAACCCGGCTCCCACATGAACGCGATGGGATACTTGAAGAGCTCCGGATCGTCGAGCGTGAGGATCTTGCTGCCGTCCATCCTGATGTCGAGCGACGTCAGCTCGGTGAGAATCTGCGACAGATGCTGTTCCGCCCGCGGGTAGTCGTGGTCCCAGGCGCTGGCGAAGCCGAAGCTGCGGCGCCCGGAGCCGAAGTCGGATTTCCAGCGCAGCCGCACGAACGTGAACCGGCCGTCGTACTCGATATCGGCCGCGTACGCCCGGCCCGGCCCGCGGAACTGCGCGCCGGCCGGCACGGCGAGCGTCAGCAGGACGCCGGAGAGCATCAGCCATCGGGACGTGCGTGATCTCACAGTGGGCCTGTACCTCAGCGGACCTTCGCCGCGATCTGGACTCGGATGAGTTTCCGCACCAGCGCCACCGGCAGCGGACGATCGGCCTGAAACCTGACGGTCCCCTTGCTCGTATCGTACTTCTTCAACTCGCGCCGGCACACCTCGACCGGCGTCGACCCGGTGTAGAAGGCGCAATGGTTCCTGCCGGCGCCAAACGACACGAGCATTCGTCCCGTGAAGGCGGTAGGACGGGATGCCGTAGCTGATGCACTCCTCGGCTTCCGGCGCCGCCGCTTTGATGGCCCTGCGGAGTTTCTGCAGCGCGGCGCGCTTGTCCTTGTCCACGGCGGCGAGGTATTGAGCAACGGTCCTCATACGGCGTGCGGTCCGTACGCCTTGCGCATGAAGACGCAGGGCATCGACTGCCCCGACAAGAGCAGCGCCTCTCCCCGCCCGATCTCTTCGAACCCGTTCGCCCTGTAGAACGCGACGCCGGCGAGCGACGCCTGTATCTGAATGCTCGTCGCGCCGTGCTCGAGCGCGTGCGCCTCCGACAGCTTCAGAAGCGCCGTGCCGATCCCGCGCCTGGCGGCGCCGCCTCTGACATACACGGAGACACCATCCCGGGCATCGTCCATCCGGTGGGAGGAAAATCCGAGGACGGCGGCCTGGCCCACCATCTCCCCCGTGGCGACAAAGAACACCTCGCCGCCGTCCATGGCGTCGATGTAGAGCGACGGCGTGATGGCCGAGGCCCAGTCCGCGACCACCCGTAGCGGATAGAACGCCGGACCAATCGAGTGAATCGAGTCGAGGTGAGCCAGGGCGATCGCCGCCGCGTCTCCCGGACCCGCCCGCCGCGTCGCGAATTGAGCGTCCATCACGATCGTGTCGACCGGGTCAGACGCCGAACTGGCCGAGATGATGATCCAGATGCCGGTAGTGGAGCCGGCCCCATTGCGATCCGGTGAGGGCGCCAAAGGCCACGTGGGGCGTCCACGTGCCGCCGACGTCGCGCGCCGCGAACCGGTTCACCGCCGACCCGAGCGCATCGAGCTCGCTCGCCCAGTCGACCGGGCTCCGCTCGAGCAGTTCCGGCGCCGTCGGCGCGCTCCTCGGCCACGGCAGGTAGAACATGATGAGCACGTTGATGGGCCAGTACCTGCAGCGGTCCTTTGAGCGGCACCAGCGTCAGCTCGCCGAGCGACGCGCGAAGCGCGTCGGTCGCGTGCGTCACCATGCGCGCCGCGTCGAGCGAGCCCCACTTCGGCCGCGCGCCCGGCGAGAGCCGCTCGAACCGATCGAGGATCGACTGGCGATCGACGGGACTCCAGATCGTATGCGCCATAGGCGTGCCCCCGACCTG
Organism: uncultured Acidobacteriota bacterium; assembly: GCA_963821285.1. GTDB lineage: Bacteria > Acidobacteriota > Vicinamibacteria > Vicinamibacterales > CAVVIG01 > CAVQJU01. The sequence continues at coordinate 80,559 of CAWGDD010000005.1, read as the reverse complement.
CCTCGCCGAAGCGCTTCGCGCGAAGGCGGGCTGCCGACTGCCGACTGAATTATCTCTCCTCCAGCCGTTTCCGGAAGTGGTCTCTCCAGCCGCCGGACAGGTGCTCGAGGCCCGCGGCGCGCCTCAGATCGTCTTCCTTCCCTTCGTCGTCCAGCCGAAGGTCCACGATGGCGCTGACGGTCATGCTGTTGTGCGCGCGGGCCGTGAACGCCACCCGATCGCCCGCGGCAATCGCGCCCTCGCGAACGACCGCGACGTAGAAGCCCGGTCGGCCGCTCGGCCAGGAATCGCCTGAGCATGTCCTCACGGCCGAACCGGATGCCCAGCTTGAAGCACGGCTGCCGTGGCTGCGTGACGAGAAACTCGGCGGTGCCGGCCCGAAAGCGGTCGCCGATGCAGACATCGGTTTCGAGCAGTCCCTCGGTGGTGAGGTTCTCGCCGAACACACCCCGTGGCAGATCGACGCCGGGCAGCTCGTCCCGCCAGTACGCGTAGTGCTCGGACGGATAGCAGTACACCGCCTTGAACGGTCCGCCGTGGACCGTGAGGTCTGACTGCTCGTCGCCGTCGATGTTCAGCGTGGTGACGCGGACCCGTCCTTCGATGGGACTCTTCCAGATCGACGTGCGAACCGTGCGTCCGTTGACATGGACCTCGCGCGGCAGGCCGGTATTGACCGACAGGAGCTGCATCACGCGATGATCGCACGCCGCCCTGGTCTTACGACAGCTTCAGCACCCGCTCCATCGCCAGGCGGGGGCCGCGGTCGGGATCCTGCTCCACGCGGCTGAGGTTGTTGAACAGCATGGTGTCGCGGGCGGCCGAGTACGACGGCCACTTCGGCAGCCCCGGCGTGTTGGGATCGCCGGTCCGCGCAAACGCCGTCCAGGCGGCGCTCACCTTGCCGGCGAGCGTGTGCGCTTCGGGCATCTTCGAGATGAGCGGGCCGGCGATGTTGATGTTGTTGAACACGAACGGGATCTCCACCGTGTGCGGCGACCGCATGTGTCCGCCCCCTTCCGGCGTCTCCCAGTCGAAGCGATAGAGGAACACCGGCGCGCCCGCCTGCGCGGCCTTGCGTTTCGCGAGTTCGCGCGAGTACGAGCCCCTCGGACAATCGGTGGCAATCAGAATCCACAGGTCCCAGGGTGTGGCGCCAGGATGCGCGGTGCGGAAGGCGTCGATGACGCGGTCGGGGTCGACGCCGAGACGCTTTCCGGCGCGCAGCCGCAATCCTGCCTCGTCCAGGGCCAGAGTCTCGGGCGTGGGCCGGTCGTACAGCGTTTCCTCGGTCCGGGCCCAGCCCATCAGCAGCGGAATGCCCGCCGAGATCGCCGGCCCGGCCGGATCCCACGGGTGAATCGGCAGAGCCACGCCGTCCACGGTCGGCGAGTTGGCGGTCTGGCCCGGCTCGCGCGGCGTGAGCTTCGCGAGCACGGCTGCGTTGGCGGCGAGCAACTGGGCCGCCGGCACGTTCTGCAGTTCGCGCGCCCGTCCCTTGTCGAGTCCGAGTTCGGCGAGCAGCAGATCGGTGGCGTGCATCGCGTCGTCTCTGGTCGTCAGCCGCAGCACGGCGCCGCTCTCGATGATCGCGCGATGAAACAATCCCCGGGCGCCGGGCATCGACATCAGCGTCGCGACTTTCCGTCCGCCGCCCGATTGCCCGAAGATCGTGACCAGGTTCGGGTCGCCGCCGAAGCGATCGACGTTGTCGCGCACCCACTCGAGCGCCGCCACGATATCGAGCATGCCGGCGCCGCCCGACAACGCGAACTCCGATCCTGCGGCGTCACCGAGATACGTGAAGCCGAACACGTTCAGGCGGTGATTGATGGTCACCACGACGACGTCGCTCGTGCGCGCGAGATTGGTGCCGTCGAGGATCGGACCCGACCCCGACCCGGTCGAGAATCCACCGCCGTGCAGCCACACCATCACCGGCCGGCGGCGGCCGTTGCCCAGCGCCGGCGTGAACACGTTCAGCACGAGGCAGTCTTCGCCCTCCGTCAGCGATCCGCCGCGCGCCGCTCCCGCGCCCGTCGTTTGCGGCGCCGTCGGGCCATACGCCAGCGCGTCGCGCGTGCCCGTCCACGGCGACCGGCCTGGTCGGCGGCATGAAACGGTTCTTCCCCGCCGTCGTCCCGCCGTAGGGAATGCCTTTGAAGATGATTGATTCCCGCCGACCGCCGTCCCGCGAACGCGCCCGGCGGATGTTGCGGCGGTCACGCCGGGAGCGTCGGCCGCCGAGAGCCTCGCCCAGGGAAGTCGCGTGAGCCCCGGCGACGAGCAGCGCCGCCTGTTTGACGAAGGTCCGCCGGCTTGATGAGCCTGTCATCTGCATCCTCCGGTTGTGTGGCGCGCGAATACTAGCATGCGGGTGGACGGATTCCCCTCAACCAAAGCGCTTCAGGTACACGAAAGAAGCCATCGCCGCGCCCAGGATGGGCCCCAGGAAGCTGACCCACAGCAACCACGACCGCGTGGCCAACGGGCAGGAACGTGAGCAGGACCCCGGCGGCGACAGCCGCGAGCAGGAGCGCCCATCCCGCGAACGCGTTGGCCGGATACCAGATCGCCGCGCTCGACATCGTCAGCGAGGTTCTGAAGCCGTAGATGCCGTTGGGCGGAACGATCCTCAGGATGAGCGGCACGCTGACGAGGACAATCAGCACGCAGGACGCGAGCAGCCGCGCGCGCCTTCGTTGTACATCCATACGCGTCGCCCTCCTACCGCCTGCCCGATCGAACCACCGGACGACGAGCCCGTGGCGTGGCGGCCTCCAGTGCCCGGATCATCCGCTGGAGCGCCACGACACGGTAGCTCCGCTCGAGCAGATCGCCGACCACGCGCCAGTCGAGCGCCGTGTCCGCCCACACGCTCACCCACAGTCCACGCCCGTAGGGCGTGCTGAAGAATCCTTTTCGACGGAGCAGGCGCTCCACGTCGTCGCGGTCGAGCCGAAAAGCGATCGTGGGGCGTTGCTGGATCCGTTCGAAGGCGGCAAACGTCTTCTTGCCGGCTCGAAAATTCGGATGCCCCCAGGACGAACGCTCGCTGGACTCGGGGAACGCGAGACAAACGCCCCGGAGCTTCTGCAATATCCGGCCCGGCGACATCACGTCAGGCGCCGCCCTGCACGGTCTTGGAGTCCGGCCATCGTGCAACCGCGACATACCAGAGCAACGCCAGATTGGCCAGGGGAATGGCTGCGAGCACACCCAGCCAACGTGGAAAGCCGAGCCTGCCGCAAATACGCGCGGCCGGCCAGACGATGGCGAGCGTCATGGCGACGAAGGCAAGGACAACGATCAGTTCGGGCAGCCCGGCGCCGTCAAGCATATGGCCTCCTCATTTCCCTGAATCACGTGGTGTCATGCGCCGCCGGCACGGACCACCGATTGTCCACGCGCCAGCAGGGCTTCCCAACCCGGGCGCCCGGCAACGGTGGCGACATCGACCGGTGCCATCGGCGACTGTTCATACTCCCGTAACGCGAGCTGCCACCATCCCACGTCGTGCCACTGGCCCAGCTTGTAGCCAACCCGGCGGTACACGCCGATCTTCTCAAATCCCATGGACTCATGTAGCGCGACGCTTGCGGCGTTCGGCAGCGCGATGCCGGCGTACACGTTGAAATATCCCTGGGCCGCGAGGATGGCGAAGAGCGACATGTAGAGCCCTCGTCCGACACCGCACCGCCGGTGCGCGCGTTCGACGTACACCGACGTGTCCACGGACCACTGGTACGCTCCCCGGACCCGGTGTCTGCTCGCGTACGCGTAGCCGGCCACCCGTTCGCCCACGTCGCAGACCAGCCACGGATAGGATCGCAGCGTCTCGGTGACCCTGCGAGCGATTTCATCCCGGTCGGGGGCCGTGGTTTCGAACGAGATCGCCGTCGCTTCCACGGTCGGGCGGTAGATCGCAGCAATGGGTTCCGCATCGGAGTCTTGCGCGAGCCTGACGCGAACCGCCATCCTGCTCTCCTACCTTTTCCGGACGGCCAGATCTTCGCCCTCCACCGTGTGGATCAGGAAGTGCGTGATGACACCCGCGCTGTCGGCGACGAACTGGATGACGTTGCCGCTCTGCGAAAAACTCGTCTCGGAGATGGCCACGAGATGTTGTGGGCCCGCGCGATCGAGGTCCAGGTACAACGCATCGCCCGACAGCGCCACCACGGCCGGTCTGACGTTGTCTTTCCCCTGGATCTCGTACGCGCCGGCGTACTTCGCCAGGGTTTCAACCGCACACCTTGACCTCGGGTCTCTCCTGGCCGGCTGGCTTGCCGGGCATGTGCGAGATGTCCTTCTCGTTTTCCTTGCACACGGATTCGAGCAATTCCGTGTCCGGAAAGAGCTCCAGAGGAACAGCCACGGTCCACGGCCTCGCATACGCTCCGGGATCGTCGAAGGTGACGTCGAGGTCGAGGTGGCCCAGATCGCGGCGGCGGTACCGCTCGACCATCCGCAGGCTTTCGGTATGAGGATGGCCGTCGTAGTCGAGCCACGAGCGGTCCGTGAAGCCGTTGCTTTCCACGACCAGCGTATCGCCCTCCCAACGCCCGACGGAGTATCCCGTCCAGCTGGGATTGGGATCCCTGGGGAGTTGGCGGCCATCCAGATGGATCTGGCGATAGGTGAGGTCGTCCAGCAGGAGCGCGATCAGCGCGGGCGTTTGAAGGATCTTGATGTCGGCATACGGAGTGGTGCTCGCCGCGGGACCAAACGGCAGGCACCGCACCTCCATGCTGTCCTTGCCGAAGTCGGCTTTCCGTTGCTGGTAGAGAGCCTCCGCCCACGGCAGGACGTCTCCCGGCTTCAGGTCGGCGGCGACGTTGTTGTAGTACCGGTCCGCCTTCCGGTGCCAGATGCCCAGAGAGGTCGGGCTTGCCGTCCGGCGTTCTCGGCACCGGTGCGGTGAGATCGGGCCGGCCATCGGCCGTGCGCGGAATGCCGGGCGTCGGATGGTGCAGCCACTGCGCAGTCACCGGCACTGACCCGAGCACACCGATCATCGCCAGGCAAGCCGTTCTCATCATCGCCGCTCCCACGTCCCTATTTGCTCCGGGCTCATCCTAACAAACGGCACGGGCGGCGGCGTCAACCAGGTGCGTTAATCACTCACATCTGCACGCGGCAACACGACCTGGCAAGAGGGCAATAGAGGACACTATGTTCTTTTATCGACATCGTCGCCGTGTCTCCTTGCGCGAATGGCAGTTAGGTCATCCACGCCACCGTCGGCAGTGGGCCGTTCCAGGACAGTCCACTTCGAGCTCTACCGTATCAAGTAGCAGATAACAGCAGCAAATACAACGTCTTACAGTCCACTCTCCGGCGGCGTGCCGATTGCTCGTTGCAGAAGCACCGTCTATGTCATACGTCCTGGCCATCGAGCCACACCACGGGCAAGCCAACATCCTGCGCAACAGCGTCAGCGCGAGGACACGCGCCAGGCTGACGCTCGTCGAGTCGATGGACGCCGCGATGACGGCGATCGACGACGAGGTCCCGAATCTGGTGATCTTGAACGCGCTGATCCCCCCGCACGAGGAGAGCCGGCTGATCGCGCGGCTGCGAAACCTCCCGAACGCCACGGCCCCTGAAGTCCTGTTCATCCCGGCGCTGGCCCGGCCCGAAGCGCAGCCGAAGCGCACCATCATCGATCGATTTCGAAATCGCGGCGTACGGTCCACCGGGTGCTGTCCGTCGGCGTTCGCGGATCAGCTCGCCGCGTACCTGCGCGAGTGGAGGCCCGACGAATCCTTCGCCCTCGTCTCGCTGACGCCAGGAGTTGACGGGGCCGAAAGGCGCGTGGCCTCGAGATTCGAGCGCGTCGACTGGGCGCGCGTGCGAATCGACGGCGCGGTGGTGGACGTGGTGGACCTCTCGCTCACGGGCGCGCAGATTCTGTCCTCGAAGGTGCTGCAGCCGGGCAAGTCCGTCGAGGTGCTGCTGTCGGGCGAGGCGGACGGCATCCGATGCGAGGCCGGAATCGTGTGGAGCGGCTTCGAGATCATCGGGGCGGCGGCGGCCCCGTCCGTCAGGGCGGGCATCAACTTCAAGGACGCCGATCGCCGCGTCCTCGAACGCCTCTATCTCCAACGGATCCGTTCGCTCAGTACTCGCCGGCTGCGGGCTCCAGAAGAAGACGTCGCGCCCGCGGACACGACTTCGATCGTGCGGCGGCCCGATCCGAGGCGGCCTCGTGCCGAACGCCAGGAAAGTGAAGACGCACCCTGGCTTTCCACGGTCAGGCTCCCGTGGGGGTACGATGCGCGCCCGCTGAACATCTCCAACACAGGCGTGCTGCTCGAGAGCGGCTCGAAGGTCACCCCCGGCACCGTCGTCGAACTCGATCTGTGCGGCCCGGAGTGGAGAATGGCGGTCCAGGCCCGCTTCGTCCGGAGCGAGGTGGCCCACGTCAATGGACTGGGCGTGAAGTACCACATCGCGGCGGAGTTCAAGAAGCGGCTGGAGTTCCCCGCCCCGCCCCGGATCGTGCGCAGGAACCCCTAATCTTCGTCGGCCGGCGCGTCCGTTCCGTCCTTCCTGCCTGTAGAGTGTTCAGTAAGCCGATGGGGATCAACGGGGGACCGAGGTGACGCACGTCAATCCGTGGATGTGCCCCACCTGTGACACCCTGGTCACCACACCGTACTGTCCGGCATGCGGCGAACGCCCGCTGCGCGCACGCGAACTGACGTTCCGGGGCCTCTTCGAGCAGCTCATTCAGGCGTTCACGAGCGTCGACGGCCGCCTCATCCGAAGCTTTCGCTATCTGGTCGGCCGGCCGGGTTTCCTCACGGTGGCCTATCTGCAGGGACAACGAAAGCCGTACGTGGGACCGCTCCCGCTCTTTCTGATCGCCAACGCGCTCTTCTTCGCGGCCGAGTCGCTGACCGGTGGCAAGGTCTTCACGACGCCGCTCGACTCGCATCTTCACACGCAGCCCTGGAGCCCCGCCGCCGAATGGCTGGTGTCGCACCGGCTCGCCGCCAGGCAGACGGCCTTCGCGCAGTATGCGCCACTCTTCGACCACGCGGTGGCCGTGAACGCACGGTCGCTCATCGTATTCATGGCGCTGTCGTTTGTGGCCGTCCTCTCGATTGCGTTCTCTGGCAGCAGACGCCCGCCGGTGACGCACGCGCTGTTCTCGTTCCACCTGTACGCGTTCCTGCTGCTGCTCTTCTGCGCGGCGACGGCTATTCCTCCTGTCGACCGGTGGCTCGGGGGCGCCGGATTCGCCTCGGAGGGGCTGGACCACGCGCTCTCGATCGTGCTGCTGATCCTCTGCGCGCTCTACCTATACGTCGCGACGGGCAAGGTGTATGGCGCAACCGGCACCGCCCGCGCCGTCAAGATCGTCCTGCTCACCGCCGCTGTCGCGGCCAACGTATTGGGCTACCGATTCGTCCTGCTGCTCGATCACGTTGTACACCACGTGATGTTGGGGCCCGCCCGCTCCTACCGGCGGCGGTGACGGACGACGCGGGTGCCGCCGGCAAGCACGTCGTGCCGGCCCTGGCGGAGGGGGCTCGACCGGATCGTGACGATTATCCAGGCCCAGGCGGCGACGGCAAGAATAGGCCCGGCGAACGGAATGGCGCCCAACACGGTGAAGGCCTCCCGGGCCAGCGCCTGCCGCATCGAGGGCCGGCCTCCGTCAGGGCCGACCACCCGCAGGCCCAGAACCATCTTGCCTGGCGTCGCGCCGAACACGACATCGAGCACCGAGAAGTACGCAAGAACGATCACGGCGCCGGCCAACAGCCAGTCGAAGCCGAAGCCGATCGCCAGGCCGAGCGTGCCGTCGACGGCCGCGAGAATCAGAACGTCGATTGCCCGTGCGGTGAGGCGTGCCGGCAGGTCAGCGGGAACCATTCGAGTCTACTTCGCTCGTCCGGTGAATCCCTGTGCCACCATCTGAATCCGTAGAAGCGTGCCTGCGCCAGCGACGTACAGGGTTCGCTTGTCCGTTCCGCCGAACGCCAGGGCCTGGCATCGTCCCCCTTCCGGGGAACACTTGGCCGGGATGATGCCGAGGGGCTGGCCCGCTTCGTTCAGGACCTCGATGCCTGCCGCGGTGATCGCGTAGACGCGGCCTTCGTTGTCGATCACGAGATCGTCGGCGCCCGACGCGGCGCCCTCGGTGGCGCCCAGCGGGAGCGTGCGCCCCTGGTAGGTGGCGAACACCCTGCGGTTGGACAACGTCCCGTTTGGCAACACGTCGAACGCGAACGCCTGGAGGCCATTCGTGTCGTTCACATACAGCGTCTTCTCGTCCCGGCTCAAGTGGACGCCGTTGGGGCGGGCAATGCCGTCGGCAACCCGGATGGGTGCCTGACCCGCTGGAACGAAGTACACCGCCGGCGGGAGTCGAGCCTGCGTCTTGCGAAGCTGCTCCTCCTGCGCCGGATTGAGGCCCGGGTCGGTCAGGTACACGCCGCCCTTCCGATCGACGGTGATTCCGTTCGGCCGGCTGAACGGCAGCCCGTCGAAACGGTCGGCGAGGACCGCTTCCTTTCCAGGTGGCCACACGACGCGGACGCCGGTAAAGCCGGCTTCCGACTGGAGCGAGATGAGGCGCCCCTGACCGTCGAACGTCATGCCCAACGGACGATGGAGACCGGCCAGGAAGGGGATCAGCGTGCCGGCGTCCGAAAGTCGCACGATGCGGTCGGCGTTCGGCTCGGAGAAGACCAGTCCGATGTCCGGGATCCAGATCGGATCGTCGGCGCCGTTGAGCCCCGTTGCGATCACCTGTGGCCGCGTGCCGCCCCTGATGACGCCAGCAATGTCTGGAGCTGGTTGCAGCGGAATGGCACCTGCCGCCGGCTGGGCCAACATCAGCGATGCCCCGTACGCTGCCAGAGCACCGAGAGCCGCCAGGCATGCGACGGCTGTTCGGGCAACGGCCATCACGGCGTCCGCGCACCGAGGGCCCGCTTCAAGAGCGCCATCTGGCCCGCATGATACAGGTCGTGCTGGGTGATTCCGATGAACTGCGTGTACGCCGTGTAGGGCGGCTCCGCGACCAACGGATCGTCCAGGCGGTCCGGAGCAAACGCCCGCACGGCGCCTCTCACGTCCAGATTCAACTGCCGCAGCATCTCCACGGTGTCGGACCAGTTTTCCGGAGTGGTCACCGGCAGTGAAGGCCAGTCGTCCTGGGCCGACAGTTGCGCGGCGTCGCCGCCGAGGCGGCGCAACACGAGGCGATAGGTGCCGGCCAGGTGAAGCACCAACTCCCAGATGCAGTGGCCGCCGGCGACCGGACGCGCAGCAGCCTGATCGGCGGATACCCCCGCCAGCACCTCGAGGACTGCCGGGCCGTGCCAGGCCTCGCCCTCGAAGGAGCGGCGCAGCTGATCTTCGAGTCGCCCCGTTTCTGTGGTCATGGCGCCGCAATCTTCCGCGGACGAGGATGAATCCCGAATCTCAGATCGTTCCTTGCAATGGCGGCCGCCACTCGCTCCAGAGTCGGCTCAAAGTCAGCGTGCCGCGAATCGATGTAGAGCCACTTCTTCAGGATGTCGTGCGGTGCCAGCGGCTTGAACTCTGCCATGATCGCGTCGTGATGGGCGCGTTCCGTACAGATCAGGACGCCGTGCCACTGCCACCGGCCGGTCCTGGTGGGTTCGACCAGGAGCAGCATCTGGCGACCGAACAGGTAGACCGCCAGTCCGCCGAACATCCTCCTGGTGAAGAAGCTCGGATGGTCTTCGAAGGCCTGCACGATCCATTCGTTGTCGAACGTCTTCACCGGTCCGCCGTTTCGTTCTCCGTAGGTTATCGCAGGCATGTTCAAAGAACGGCGTCTAGGCGATCTGCCACGACCTGAACGAGCACACCGTCCGAAAACCGAGCTTCGCGTAGACGGGAAACCCGTCCGGCGTCGCCTGCAGGACCGCGACGCTGGCACCGCGTCCGGCACCTTCGCGAACGGTGAGCAACGTCGCCAGCGCTCCCAGCCCGCGCCGTCGAAATGCGCGACGTACGCTGATCGCGTACACGCCAGCCACGCCGCACGTCCAGTGCAGGAGCCCCGTCGCCACCGAGACGCCGTTGAGGCGCATCAGCAGGTACACGCGGCCCTTCTCGTGCAGGCATGGCCACCCATGGGCATTGCCGACGTGCAGGGCGACATCGGGCGGGAAGCCAAAACCGTCACCAATCACATCGTTCCATTCGTGCCACTGCTGTTCCTCCGTCACGATTTCAACCGTGACGTCCTTCGAGTCGGGTTCGGGCAGATCTGCGACGCGAGCGATCATGCCCGGCGCCTCGTCCACCATCTGGAGTCCACGGTGAGCAAGCGTCGCTTCGACATCCGCGTTTGCGCTGCTGACCATCCACCGGGCAGGCACGCCCCAGGCTCTCACCCGCGCCAGCATGGCATCCACATCACACCCAACGCCCACGACACCGTTGTAGTTGACAAACGGCACACCCGACCGGAACCACGTCGCACCGCCATCGTCGCCACGCGCGCCGCCAGGGCGATGGGCAAATTCGGCCCAGAACACGTAGGTGTCCTGCTCGACACTCTGCCTGACGTCCTGCCACTCAGCCACGGCGCCTCGGCGGAGTCCTGGCGGCCATTTTCAGACTGCCAATCGCAGCCGCAAACGCATGGCGGTGCTCCGCCGTCCATGGCGACTTGAGTGTCTGCCTGAGATCGTTCACGAATCGTTCGACTTCATGCGGGCTCGCCTGCAACGCCTCCGCGGCCCTGGCCACCTCCTCACCGCGGCGATGCAGCACCAGCTTCCAGCCGCGCTGACGAGCGGCCGCACAAATCGCCGAGTGATAGAGCATGCCATCGGCCCGGCATTGGGTGTAATAGGAACGGTGCACCTCGCCGACCGTCGCCGGCAGGTGTGCGAGCGGCGGTTGTCGAAGGGTGACGGACGCCACTCGATACCGAGGCGACAGATCGGCCGAAAGGCGGTCAAACGCCAGATCAGCGCACGCGGCAATCGACTGCTTCACCTGACGCAGCAGCTGTTCTGACTTCTCGTCGCTGAGAGCGAGTGTCTCGTGGTGATACGGCTGGCTGGGCACGCCCTTTCCGATCAGGGGCACACGCCGTCGATCGACGACGGCCGGCTCGCCATTCACCGATGCGGCAGAGACGAGGACAGCCCACCCGTTGTGGTCGGCGACGCCGACAACGACCGGCCGTTGTCGGTTCTGTTTCTGTGTGATGCTAGCCAGCGTAGACCCCATAGCCAACGAGGCCGCCAAGGATCACGAGGCCGGCGCCCGCCACCTGGAACTCCCAGGACCGCTCGACGGAAACGCGCGCCATCATTCTCAACGCCACCTTCGGTGCGCAGAGGCGAATCAGGCTCTTGACGAGGAGGCACCAGCCCACCAGCGTCAGGACGGCAGGTAACCCCGACCAGACGTTGTGAAACCCGATGATGACGCCTGCCACTGCCAGATTCAGAAACCCGTCCACGAAGGCGCCCGCTTCCCCCTTGCCTCGTAAGAGGATGAAGAACTCCGCCCAGGCCCTGGGTTGCAGGATGTGCGAAAGACCCATGACTCCGGACAGAATGACGGCAAGGACTTCAACTGATCTCTCCATCCGTTCTCCCCCGTGCTTCACGAAGTTGTCATTGGCCGGCAGGCGGTTGCCACAGTTCTACCTTGTTTCCTTCCGGATCGATGACCCAGGCAAACTTCCCGTAGTCGGAATCGTCGATCTTCTCGAGAACGTGGCAGTTTTCTTCGCGTAAGACTTTGACCAGAGCGTGGAGATCCTCCACCCGGTAGTTGACCATGAAAGTGGCAGTGCTGGGCGCAAACTGGTCACCCTGGGCCGAACCAATAGACCAGACGGTTGTTCCGGCAACCGGCTTACCTTCATGGTCGGTCCAGGTGAAAGCCGTGCCACCCCATTCCTGGACATCGATTCCGAGGTGCCGCTTGTACCAAGCCTGTAGTGCCGGCGCATCTCTGGCTTTGAAGAAGATGCCGCCAATGCCGGTGACCCGCTTCATAGAACCTCCGAGAACCCGCCTATAATCCCAGATCTGGCCTGCGATCGAAGATATGGACCATCTTCCGGCGCCGTCAGTTCGGCGCATCGCCATTTACACGTCCCGTCCTGATTCACCGTTGGCGGCCAACCAGTTGGCGGCGATCCAACGATACGCCTCTAACATGGGCTGGGTGACCGTGGCCATCGTGGAGAGCGATGAGCAACGGCTCATTGACCTGGCTGCAGCGCACGCGCTTGACCTGGTGCTGTGCTGGCGGACGAGCGACCTCCGACACGCGGAGTCCCTGGTTCAACGACTGTCTGTGCATAGCATCGAGCTTCTGGCAGTGGCGCAGAGCTGCACGGCTTTGATGGAGTGAGCACACCTTCACTTCGCGACCGTCAGTTCTCTATGGTGACAACGTGGGCCTGGATCTTGGCGTCCACAGCCCCCCGCCCGAACCGTTGGGCGACCGCTTCGGCCGCGATGTCGGTGGCTTCGCCGAGCAGCGAGGCGTTGCGCGCCTCGATCTCGTTTCGTAGTGGTGTCCCCTGGCAGTACGCGATCGCCGGGACCCGGGCAGAGTCTGCCCGGCTGCGCGCCGAAACCGTGGTGATCCGAGGTGATTCGGTCAGCCCGCCGTTTGCAAGATCTCGCCTGATGGTCTGAGGGTCCCAGTAGCCGTGGGGTGTGCGCGCGAGGAAGCGAGGCGGATCCTTGGGAAATACTGATTCGAGTGCCGCGGTCACGGTGTCCGCAAATTCGTTTTCCTCGATCCGATCCCACGTGTTGAAAATCAACACGCCTCCCGGCCTGAGCACTCGACGCGCCTCCGCAAACGCTTTCGCCCTTTCGGGGAAGAACATGACTCCGAACTGGCACACAATCGCGTCAAACGTTTCGTCTTCGAAAGGCAGTTGCATCGCATCCGCCTGACGCCACTCCACTGGGCGCCTGGTCCCAAGCGCGGAGGCGTGGTCTAACATCGGCTGATTCAGATCCGTCGCGACGATGGACACGCCTTCAGGCAACACGGACGCCAAAGCGCGAGTCACGACACCCGTGCCGGCTGCAATTTCGAGCACGCGAGTAAGAGGCCTCGCAGCTAGCCGATTCGCCAGGTCCGCAGCGTAGGGCTCGAAGATCAGCGGAACGAGATACGTTTCGTAACACTCGGCAATCGAACCACTGAAGACTTTGTCGGTATCGGGGCTACTCATAGTGCACAAGGGCAGGATCATGAGGGATTGGTCTGCTCAGGCCACTTCACCGCGTACCACACAACGCATGACGTCAGCGCTACCTCGACCACTCCCAGATAAAGGTAGAAATACGAGTTTCCCGCCCAGGCACCAACCATTGTCGTGAGCATGATCGCCGTATAGATCGTGCCGGCGACAACGTTCAGCCGTCTACTCCATGGAGCAGACAGGATCAGGCTCAAAACGACCATGACGGCGGGAAACGCCATGACGACCGCTATACCGAGCAGCAGCAATTGCGTGATCGGCAACGGCCCCATTTTTCCACCCGAGATCATTTGCAGCGCGCCGGGGCTATAGAGGGCGATGAAGTCACCATATAGGTAGCAGAGTGTTGCGCTTGCCCAAAGGGCAGCGAGTTTTGCCTTCACATGAACCCTTGGTTCATCGAGCATGTGCGCAAGCCTCCCTCTCCACGGGCTCGCCAGGAACTTAGACGCGTTTCACGTCTTGTTCCGTGGCGTGTGAGGTTTTCCGAGTCTCACGGAAACCTCGGGTGCTGCCTGACGATGGTGTTTCAGCCGCGGCGGCTCATCATCGCACCGGCCCCCGACGGCTGCAAACGCCTGTTGGGCCGCCTATCGAAACAGGATCGCTGGCAGAAATCCGAGGGCCAGCCAGTCCGCGACACAATGCGCAACCGCTGCGACTTCATACCCACGCCTGTGGTACGCCCAACCCAGGACACACGATGCGGCGAAGTTGAGGAACTGAGGAACCTCGAACGGGTTGTGCCAGATCTCGAAGTAGAGCGAGGATAGGATGACGGCCAGCGCCGCGCCTGCACGCATTCGCCGAAGCAGGTAGAGCGCAATCGATTGCGCACCGAGCCTGGCGAAGACCTCCTCGCCGGCCAGATTGCGAAAACCCGCCCCGATCGCCAGCCTCACATCGAGAGGCTCTCCGTTTGCTACCGGCCAGGGTAGTGCGTCGAGATAACCAAGGTGGTACTCCATGAAACTGAGGCCATACAGCGTGGCCGTCACGACCACGCCAGCAGCGAGTCCAAGGCCCAGAACGCTGCCGGCTCGCTCCGGATTCTGACGAAGGACGAATCCACCCGTCACCCCACTGTCCTGAAGGCGTACCGCGAGCCTGGACAAGACGAACCCAAGGACGCCCCACCGGATGGTCTCGAAGGCCACGGAGCCGATGAGCACAGACCGATCGAACCCTCTGGCGAGATAGAGTGGACCAACGGCGAAGTAGTAGAAGGCGCAGTTCACCAGGGCCGCGAAGGCGGCAAACCCGAAGACAAACCGTCGGTGTGGCGTCCCGGCCGGCGATCGGGACAGCGCAAGCGCCGCGATGACGAGAACGAGCTCGAGCAGGAATTGCCCGGGATTGATCATCAGGTTGCGCCGGGCATCTGTTTGCAATGGTGGCGAGTGTGCAGCGCGCTGAACCTTACGAAGTCTTCGACCGACACCGTACCGAAACCGCTGTTCACGACGTGTTGGCCACTGGCGACCCGTCTACGACATTCCTGGTCGAACCTGGCGAGCGCCCCTTCCAGGCGGACGCGCGCCTCAGCCGGCGTGGCCGGTCCGCTCGCAGGGTTCATCGCCTTGTGGGCCTTGAACCCCTTCGGAAATACGTCCTTCTTCAAGATCCTGTTGAAGAACAACAGTCTGAGCAGCGGGCGCAGGAAAGCGGGGGGCATCGGGAGCGACGGAGCCCCGGAAACGACGTTCGCCGCTTCATCCAGGCCGCCCGCCACATGCTCCACGACCTGGCTCGGCGACCATTTCCCAGGCGCGCGCGGCGTCGTCCAGGTCGCCGCTGATCTCTCGGCGGCCGCGACGAGGTCGAGGACGGCGGCGCGATTGGCCGCAAGCACGTCATTGACATCAGCCATGGGACCTCCCGTGCGTGCCGCGTCGGCGCTTCCTGGCCGGTCCGGCCAGGTTCAAGCCGACTACGTCGGCAAAGGCGGCGTCCACGCGCCCCTCGAGCTCTTCAGGGTCGTCGGTTTCGCCGGTTGCGAGAACCCGGTCCGCCAGCTCGTTGAAGTCGCGTTCAAGTCTGAGCTCTTCGTCACTTCGCCGAAGTCTGGGCCCGGCAGACTCGACTGCGACGGCAGAGTGCCATGCGGGCACATCTTTGGCCGCCGCGCCCACCCGCACACCGAGGTACAAGATGATCGACTGCCAGATTGAACAACCGCCGGCTCGACAGGCGTGGAAGAACATGCGATCCGCTGCGCGGCGTTTCTTTCTGTCTGTCCCGGCCTCGTCACATGCGACGTCGTGCACAATGGAGGCCCGCCGATAATCTCCAGTATATGGGGAGCCCACCGCCGTCCAGAGGGCCCGGGGAATTGAGGCGCCATCGACTACGGAATTCAGCGGCGCGGCCCAGACTCTTCCTTTTGGATCAATGAACGAGAAGGCCCCAAGCAGTTTCATGCGCCGATCAGGCGTTCCGTCCTCTGTCAGCCAAGTCGCTTCAGGATCACCCGAGAACGTGCCGTGGTTCATCCTGCCTCCCAGGTTCAGAAGCCTTCACAGGCTGCGAAGAAACGCGAGCAACGCGCCTCGTTCGGTCTCGCTCAGTTTCAGACCAAATTCATGGCCCTTCACAGGGCGAGAGCGTTGGCCTGGGAGCATGAACCCAGACGGCACGAAGCCGTCCGACAGGCGCGCAGGATCAAACATCTCTTCGAGCGTTGTCAACGAGCCGTCGTGCAGATACCGCCCGCGGTACCAGGCTCCCTTCAGCGACGGAACCTTGTAGTAGCCCGTACCTTTCCTCGTCTTCAACGCGAGCCCGGGATCCGTTCCGACCGATACGGGCAGAATGTCCATGAACCGTGAGTGCTCGGCTGGTGGCACGAACCCCTGCGCAAGGGTCACCTTGTTGCTTGTGTAGAGTGGCGGTGTGTGGCAATTCGCGCACCCTTCACGGTTAAAACTTCGCTCGCCGTCGGCAATCCTGGGATCGGATAGATTCGGGTTCACGGGAGGCTGGAGCGAATAGATATACATCGCCAGCGCGTACAGCGCCTCGTCCGATGCGCGAGACGGAATCTTCCGTTGAGCGTCCGTCAGCATTCGGTGCGGGCCGAAATCCGAGATGTCGCTGTAGGTGACCAGGGCCGCATAGCGCATGAGGTCCGCTGGTGATTGATGCCGGTGCGTGGCGGTGTGATCGATATATTTGCGATCCTTGAAGCCGATGAGGTCAGGAATCTTCGTGGGGTAATACCCGCTCCCGTTCCATCTCGGAAACATTCCGGGGCGCGCCGCATTGGCGATCAGGCCCAGCGCCTGCCCCGGCCCCATGGTCTTGATCGGGTCGTGAATATCGTCGGGGATCCACGGCACCGCCCACGACCGCCAGATGGCAGTGGCAAGCGTGTCGCCCGGAAGGGGAATCGCTGACGCTCCGTACCTGCCGAGGCCGAACCTGAAGGTACCGCTGCCACCTTCGTTCGCCGGCGCGCCGTTGACCAGCGTGCCGTCCGGAAGCCGCCGAACGTGACAGACGGAACAATTGGAAAACCCGAGTGCGACGCCGCGATCCGTCGGGACCCATCGGAGGTCTGGCAGCGTCCCATCCGCGCGCGGCGAGGAGCGCGACGCGAACGTTTCGACGCGTCGAACGGCGGCAACGACATTCGGGTCGAAGTTCCGGCCTGCGGGCCCGTCGTACTCTTCGAACACGCGCTTGCCCGCTTGAATCCAGTCGTCTTGGGTGTTCAGAACCGCGGGATCGATGAGCGGCCTGGGACCGACAGTCTGCAACATCTCCCAGTAGCCGGCCGGCTCGCGTCCGGGATAATAGACAGGATACGTCCGAAGGTTGTCGACCGGCGCGTTGTAGTAGTCGGCCTCCGAGAAGTGGACCGGCCGCACGTTGAGGCTGGCAACCGGGGTCGCCCACTCGCGCAGCCCCTCGTCGTCCCATGCTCTTGGTACGCTCGTCGGTCGCGACTGAAGTAGTACGGAGGAGATCAACGCCGCCAGCCCGATTGCGATCAAGCGCATGTTGCTCCTGCGAGAAGCCGGCTCTCGCGGATTCGCGGCCTAACGCGCATGTTAGACCGCTTTGTTCTTGCCCCTTCGCGCTGCGGTCGTTCGCGTCGGTACGGACACAATCTCCGTCGCCACCCAGCCGTCCTCTTTGGGCAACTGTCGCCACGCTGCCTCGGCCTCTGCAAAAGTCTGGTCGATGGACTGGCCTGGCTGCCACCGACCGATCCGCTTCCAGCCGAGGCCACCGTTGGCGCGCCGAACCGAAGCCTTGATGGATACCGAGGCGCCCATCAGCTCATTGTCCGTGTGCGGCAGGCGTGCGTGGGCGAACTGGCGCAGCCTGGCGAGTTTTCCGGCCCGAACCCCATCCCGAAACGCGAAGCTGATGCCCTTGGCGAAGGTTTCACCCAGCGCCGGTACGTGGATCGTGCACGTGATTTGCCCGGTGGCTCGGCCAGGGGCCCGCCGGTTTCGTTTGACGTACCTGACGCCTTCGACCATTGAACGCCCCGTTATGAAACAGGCGCGGCACGCGATCCACATACCAGGCGCCGGCAGCTTCAACCCGTAGTTAGCCGGCAGGCGAAGCCGACTTCGGTTCACGCGCTCGACTGACAAAGGGAGCCAAGAGTGCGTTGATCACGAAGCACGATACCAGCAGGACTGAGTACTCCATGCCGTTGCGCCCGCCACCCACCACAAACCAGCCTTCCGGCGCATGCACCAGGATGATGCCGGTAAGGAGTTCGACCGCGAACCAGACACATAGCGGGATGACCAGTATCCCCGCCGCCAAGCTCAGGCCGCCAAGCACCTCGGCCACAGAGAGGGTCCAGGCGACGGCGCTGCCGAAGGGGATGTGTTGTGAACTAAGGTAAGTGCCGAATCCATGGACACCGCCGCTCGCGATGCGCGTTGCACCGTGCACCACAATGAGGAGCGCCGGAATGGCGCGCAACGCATTCAGCGCGATGAAGGTCTGCCGGGTAACGTGAGAGATAGGTTCCAATGTGCCTGCTGGCCAACGACACGCATCAGCCGCGGCGCTTCACGATCACGCGGCGCCGTCGGCTGCATGCGATGTTAGCCATTCGCTAGATTGTCATATGAATCTTCTGACCGCTTTCTGTTGTTCCTCATCAACTGGCGCACGTCAACTCGCAGCCGCCCGTCGGCTGCAGCGCGCGGTTAGACGGCGTGAGCAAGTTCTCACGCGGTCACATGACGGCAGCCGGGCTCGTCGGATAGACATTGCCCTCTAAGCAGACGGGGGGCGATGGGCCCGAAGGAAGGAACGTATCTGGCGTACTGCGAGCGGAATTCGTTCCTTGGGCTCCTTCCAGGGGAACATGCTCACCTCGGCGTTCGGTGCGAGCATCGCGCACTCCATCGCGACGGCGTACGGGTGCGCCGGAACTTCGTCCGGCAGCACCAGAACCGGGTTCTGGCACGCGCGCACGAACTCGCGCGTCACCGTAAAGACGAAGTCGGGATTGGTCTCGAACATCCTGATCACGAACTGCTCGGCCGTCTGCATCGTGATGTCGGTACGCTTGGCGGTAATCTGTGCGGGCCATCCCTTCCAGAATGCGCCCGCGTAGTTTCGGTCGCGCATCTCCGGACGCCAGCCCACCGGCTGCGCCACCACGGCTGCCGCAATCCGATTCGGCGCGCGCTTCAACAGACTCCAGATGAAGGGGCCGCCAATACAGAAACCCATCACCATGAACTTGTCGATGCCCAGGTGATCCATCAGACCGAGCTGGTCGTCGGCGTAAGACTCCCACGGCCGGTCGACCTCGACAGGACCGGTGGACTGGCCGGTGGGCGAATTGCGCAGGTCCGCCGTGATGCAGCGGTACTCGCCTTTGAAATCTCCGATCGCATCGAAGGGATTCCCGCGCTTCAGGCCGTCAATCGTCGAGTTCAGTCCACCGCCGGGAATTAGCATGAGCGGGAAGCCGGACCCTGCCTCCTCGTAGTAGATGCGAACCGAGCCCTTTTCGAAGAACTTGCCCGTCCCCGTGCTGCTCGGCTGCTGCGCAAACACACGCGGCGCTGCGGCCATGGCCGTCGCCGCGACACCGGTTTTCAGTATCTTGCGTCTGATCGGATCCATCTCTGGCGTCCTCCTGACTTTCGGACGTCTAACCGCTTCGAACTGACCCGCGGCGCGCACAACGCCAGCCGCGCCTGGTCCAGTTCATGTTAGGACGCCCCTTCGCGTTCATACTCGAGCGGCTCGAAGCTCACATGCTTGACCTTGTGCGCTACGAACAACTCGCGCGCCTTCGCTGACACAACAAGGTACTGCGCCCCACCGACCGGCAGCCTCCTGTCGGCAGTCATGGCCGTTCTCCATACGCCAAAATACTCCCACGTCACGTTGAAATCGCACGCCGAATCCAGAACGTCTCGCGACACGAATCGTGTGCGCCCTCCGGCGACGTCAAAGTGGCCGGCTCGCCGGCATCGAGGGCAAGGATCCTCACGCTCCAGCTGACTACTCGGCGCCAACGGCGGCCACTCGGCGGTGACATCGAGCCAGACGAACCCCGGATGAGGGCGGTCGCTCCCGCGGGACCGAACCGTTTGCTCCATGAATCCAGTCGATCCGGCTGCGCCCAGAGCATCTGCGAACTTGCGGGTCGCAATCAGTCGGCCGTCGTGTGCGGCGCGGTCAACGATCTTCTTACCCATGCGTGCAAGGTCGGCAAGAAGCGGCGGCACCGGTCGCGCCCCGGCCCCGCATATCGGGCAGGCGTTCGTGCGATCGTATGCCTGGCCGAGATTGATCGTGGCCAGGAGGCCCGCCGTTCGAACCCGGAGCAAGTACCAAGCCCGACTGCTCAACTCCTCTACCTCATGGATGTCGGCCTAACGATAGCGCTGAGCCGCGCGCCACAGCGACACCCTAGCTTGGACCACAGGCGCGACGGCTCCAGCGCCTGTTAGACCGCGTCGCTATTGCCAAGAGGTCCAGCGTTCCGATTAACTACCCACGATCGAACACGATCACTTGCTCGAATGGTGCACCGGCCGCATCCGTTCCCCCGACGGTCGCAGTGAGTATTCTTCCGTCTCCCGATACGGCGTAGGTACCCTTACCGAGCGAGCGCCCGTCCTTCTTCGCTTCCGATTCGAGAATGTGTGTGCCGATCCACGTCGTCACCGCCACGACGCCTGGCGCTTGAGGGGACACCGCGTGCTCCTGCCCATCGGCTTTGTACACCGTGGTTCCGGACTCCTTTTTGCCGGACATATTGACTCCCGCATGAGTCATCGAAACACTATCGCCGGTTACCTCGAATGTTAGTGTGGCACTGTGAAACTGATGGTTCGCATGCCGGCGTGACTTTTCGATGTTGGCGATCCACGTACCGATAAATGGATTCATTGTGAACCTTCGATCATTCCCTGTGTTTCGTTCAGCGGTCTAACGCCAGTTTTCAGCCGCGGCGGCTCATGACACCAGCCGCCGACGGCTGCACAACTTTGTTAGATTCCGTATCGCCGGGCGTCGTCTTCGCGTGGCTGACTCGGGACTCGCGCAAGAGAATCACACCTATGAAATACGGAAACAGGCAGACGAAGGCCGGCGGCACGAATAAGGTAATGGACCACACCACGTCTTTGGCCACGAGCATGACCGTGACGCCGACGACGATGGTTCCCCAAACATTACCAAGACGCCCACACTTCCACATCGCGCCTCCAAACGCTGCCACAGCAAGGTATCCGGCGACCTCGGCTGCCATCGCCAGTGAGACTCGCGCGAACATCATCGCCATCACGACGTCGGAGCTCGCCCGCGCGCCGGTCGAATCACCTTGGAGCAACGCGGCCAGGGCCCATAGCACCATTCGCTGTGCCGTCCAAAATGCGGTCGCCAAGGTGAAACCGATAAGCCCGAGCAGGGACAGCGCACGGTCCGCAACATCCCATGTCGCCGCCGTGAGCACGACAAATCCCCCCAATACAACAATCCATCCGGTCAACAGTCCCGCGCTGTTGAAATACAGTGCGACAGGGTGGGAGAAGTCCGGCGGACCGACGCCACCGGAGAGCCAGGTGACCGCTCCCCCGGTAATCAGAATGACGCCTGCCACGACAGAAGGTGTCGAACGCTTGCTGTCTGGAATCTTCAGAACCTGCCAGACCGCAATCGCGATTGCTCCGAAGTACAGCACGCCGCCCATCAGGAGGGCTGCGAGCCCCCATAATCGGTAGATGCCCGCGAAAACCGGAAAGAACAGTGGAAGGAACCAGAGGTACCCTGAGCTAATGCGCCGGAGCATGTAGTCTCGATCCATGGCTTAGTGAATCTAACGTGCCAAATGAGCCGCGCGCGGCGGCAACGGGACGGCACGAGTCGTCTGGCGCGTCGGCTCCATTTTGGATGTTAGCCGGCCACTTCGGCTGATCACGCCGTCTCAAGGAGTCCCTCAACGATGACGGCCGGCTGGGCCCGACGAATCGCCCGAATGAACGCTGCCTTGTCTTTCGGCGAGACCAGGACCGATGCGCCGCTGGACAGCACCTCGATGCGATCCAGCGACAATGCTGGCGAGGACCGAAAGTCCCGGCTCGCGCGCAACGCGGTCACAGTGGCCAAGGGAATCTTCCTTCGAAGCAAGAGACACCGAACCGCCAGCGTGTCATTGCTGACGACATATGACGTACTGCGCCAATTCCAGATCAAGAGCGCAGGGCCGGCCCCCAAGAATATGACCATCCACCATTTGGCGGCGAGCATCGCCGGGACGGCAATGAAGCCACTCAAGAGAAGCACACCGGCCATTACTACGAAGTACCACGTGTCGACTTTTGATTCGAACCGTTGTCCGTCCATGGCTCTATGGCTCTTCGTCCGGCTAACGTCAGGCATCAGCCGCGGCGCGCAGGGGCCCATCGCGCCGTCGGCTGCATGCCAAGTTAGACGGCCGGTAGCGATTTCGTGACTCGTCCCTCACTTCGCACGGGCGATCTCGGTGACGACATCCTGGTAGAACCTTCCGAACCGCAGTAATTCACTCTCAAGGATCCGTTCCTGATCGCTATGAGCGCCAAAGCCTTTCGCCCCTTCCTCCACGTCCGTGGCCGGGCCAACGCCGTAGCAGTTCACCCCTTTCGAACGCACCTGTGCCATGTCAGACGCCCCCGTACCCATGATGGGCACCACCGTGGCCTGATAGTGCTTCCGGACAGCCGACTCGATGACCCGGAAGGCATCGGTGTCGAGCCGTGTACCTCCAGGGGGACGAGGAGCCCCATCACGATCAGCGAATCGGACCTCCACGTCAGGGTCATTCACAAGCTGCCGCACCATGGCAAGAAACCGGCTTGGATCGTCGTCCGGGAGCAACCGGACGTCGATGGTTGCCGTCGCTTCGGATGGAACGACGTTGTAGCCCCTCCCGCCCTGAATGATCGTGGGTGAGGCAGAGGCCCGGAGCACCGCGACGTACGTTGGGTTCTTCTCTTGAAAGTAGGCGATCGCCGTGGCTTGCGTTCGGCCGTCCGTCGAGAGCAGACCTCGAAGATGCGTCGCCTCCTCCGGTGCCGACAGCGCGGCAAGCCGGGTGAAAGACTCACGAGTGGTCTCGTTCAGGCGGACCGGGGCCTCCCACCCGCTAATCGCCAGGACAGCCGCCGCCAGGTGTGTAACAGCGTTCGAGCGACGCGGCACTGACCCATGGGCCGATGGTCCGCGCGCCACGAGTTCGATGGTTCTCGGAATCTTCTCGAGCACGCCAACCGTGGCGAACTTGATGGCACCAGACTCTCGGCGCACGCCGCCCCCCTCCGCCAGGCAGAATTCGGCGTCGATCTCAGAGAAGTGTTCGTTGACGACATAGTCGATGCCGACGCGAGTGGCACCCTCCTCTCCGGCCTCCGCAAGAAAGATGACGTCTCGCTCAAGCGGCACACCCAGGCGTTTCAACGTGAGCATCGCCATCAACGCCGCTGCCACCCTCGGTCGGTCATCGAGGGCGCCTCGTCCGTAGATGTAGCCGCCGCTTCTCACGGCCCCGAACGGGGGATGCGTCCACTTCTTTTCGTCGACGGTGACAACATCCGTATGGCCCATCAAGAGAATCGGGCGCTTTGCACCGCTTCCTTTCAGACGAGCCACGAGGTTTGGCCTTGAAGGGTCCAACGCCAGAATCCGGACCGGAATGCCCTCCTTCTCGAGGACCTGTTTCAAGTAGTCGGTGACGAGACGTTCGTTGCCAGGAGGATTGCTCGTGTTCAGGCGGAGGAGTGCCTGAAAATGCCGTAACAACTCGTCGGGGTCTTGACTGGACTCTTGCGGACGGGCGTCCTGGCCGAGCACCGTCCTGCCCAGCGTCGCGGTCAGCCCTACGAGCACGACTGCGGCAATCGTGCTTAACACCCGCCTTGGTCGTCGACTAGCCCCTGTCCACATAAGCACTCCCTCTTCGCGAGGAGACGCCGTCTAACGTCGAACGTTCACCAGCGGCCGCTCATGATTTCCCGGCGGCCGTCTGGTGCAACGTGTGTTAGGCGGCTTGCCCGACGGTTCTTGTCGTCTTTCGCGCCACAAATATCAGCTCTCCTGGATAACGCGATCCGTAAGCACTTCTGTCGAAGCCCGCGTAGAGCTGTTCGACCTCGAAGCCGCACCGAACCAGAAGGTGCTCGACCTCGAAGCGGAACAGATATCGCATCGGAAAGGCGTGAACCAGACGCTCCTCACGACCGCCCGGATGCGTGACGTAGTAGATGAGTTCAACGTGAGTCACTTGATTGAATCGGTCGTGAGCGATGGTTCGGTGGCGCCGCACAACCCGCCTGCCATCCGGCGTTGAGAACTCCGGCTCGTCGCCGAACTCCTGGCCTTCTGGCCGACTCACGAGCGCCTCTAGCGAAGGATTGAACAGATCGAGGATCACCCGACCGCCCTCGATAAGGTGTCTACGAATGCTCAGGAGGCACGACCGCTGCTCTTCGACGGTGATGAGATGCTGGAACGGGCGGAACGGCAGCGTGATCAACGTGAATTGGCGCTCAAGTTCGAACGCGCGCATATCTGCCTGAACCAGCTGCACTCTGGCCTGAACCGCCACATTCTCCTGTTGCACTCGTTGCCGACACACGGCGAGCATTTCTGACGATGCGTCGAGCCCGACAACGTCGAGGCCAGCTCGCGC
The DNA here is from genome assembly GCA_963821285.1 of uncultured Acidobacteriota bacterium. GTDB lineage: Bacteria > Acidobacteriota > Vicinamibacteria > Vicinamibacterales > CAVVIG01 > CAVQJU01. The sequence continues at coordinate 56,149 of CAWGDD010000005.1, read as the reverse complement.
GGACGGAATCAGAACGCGGCCGGTGCCACAGCCAATCTCCAACACAGGGCTGCCCGCCTGCGTCGCGGCATCGACAAAGAACGAGATGTCCGGTCTGTTTCGGTACGGCACGACCCAATCGTACAGGTCAGCTACGAACGTGTACTCCTCATATCCGCCGGCACTATCCATGCTACGTCCAGTCTCCGTACGCGTTTGTGGGCTGATTCAAACGGTTGCCCGCCTAACGTCACGCATCACCAGCGGCGCGCTCTCCATTTTGAGTCGGCGCGCCGTCTGGTGCATGCGATGTTAGGCGGCAGATTGCAAGTATTGTTCATTTGATAAGCGTGAGCCTCAGTCCGATGGTGCCTCGCTTATGTCTCTGGTGAATTCAGCCCTGCAAAGCTATTCGTACGCACTCCCTGTCCTGCAGTTAGCACCCATGCGGACATTATCGCCAAGAAAAGCCTATTGCCAAGGCCCGGCAAGCCCAACGCACCGAGCACCGACAGATTGGCGAGAAACAGCAATGCCGCCAGCCAAGAGAGGCCCGGGAGCACCCGGTACCACCCATGCAGTCTGTCCGCGAAACTAAGACCTCGCGAAAGCAGAATGGCTGCGGGGATCATGCAGAGAAATGTCAGCAACCCCGCGAGAAGGTGCACCAATCCTGATGGAGTTGGTTGCGCGCCTGGTGGGTCAACATTGAAGATTCCACCAATCACGAGACCGAATGCGCTGCTGCCAAGCAAAACGTTGCCCGCCCGAGAGGAGTCCCGCATACGGACGAAGGCCAAAGCAAGGGTGGCAACGCCGGTGGCAAACGCAAGGGAGCCCAAGTTCATGAGCCATCCCATCTTCCCAAGCGCGTACTGACTAGCAAACGTCGTGATCGGGTTCAACTCCGGTTGAATGAAGTGAAAGGCCGCCATGATGGTCACGAACACGAGACACCCACCAATGGCGGTCACTCCCAACCACCGTGAGTCGGCCGGCGCGGTCGTGCTGGTGAAGTGCTCAACGACGGCACCCGTGGCTCGATCTCGCTCTTGGCCGGTCACGGCATCAACGCCTGGCATCGGGTGCACCACTCTCGTCTTCGAGATGTGAGGGTCTTGGCTCATCTGCGTGCCTCCTTGGCGGCCCCGCGACAGCGCGAGACCGTGAGTCAGAAAATGCCCCCCCAAAAATGCAAAAGCCGCCGGGCATCGCTTGCCACGACGGCTTGTCAATCAGCACTTCTGCGGGGACCTGGTCCCGTGCTGTAAATTTGTTAGAAATCAATCACCTACATATCCACCTCCAAGCGCGAGTCCCCTCGCCAAACCTACGTTACTCATAACCGACCGCCGCTGACTGCGGCGCAGTGTTCAACCGGGTCGGACTGTATCAGGCTACCGAGTCAAATCGCAACGACAAAACGCCCTCATGAACACAGGGTGCGATTTCTCCCTCCAGCCGTCTTCAAGCTGACTCCGCGCCAAAGTGACTTCCGATCTTCAGGCCGTGCTCAGTTGAGGTTCTGCCGCCTCACGACCGCGTTTCAGCCGCGGCGGCTCATGATCGCACCAGCCGCCGACGGCTGCAAATGCCTGTTAGGCGGCCATTCGTGGTAGACGTTGAGACTCGAGTGCTAGTGCGGAGGCCTGGATTTCCTTGTACGCTCCGACCACGCCAGCAAAGCGTTGGCACAACGACGAAGCCGCACGCATACTCGCCTTCCTCGCCGGCCGCTAGCAACCTGCCCTGTGCCACCCGGAGAGCCAGAAGGTTACTGCCCACGTTGGGATGAACCAAATCGCACAACAGCGCGTAGAGAGAACGAACCTGCGGCTTCTCTCTGTACCAGTTCTCGAGACACGTGAGGACGCTAATCTGGCTGAGAGCTTCGTCGGAGGACTTGCCCGTCAGGTCATCGAAACGGCCCTCGATGAATGCGTCCCAACTGAAACGATTGCCTCGTACAAATCGGTCGAGCGTATTCGTCGCCGTTCGAAGCAAGGCGTCGCACATTTCACTCGTTCTCCACGCCGTGCGCAGTGCCTGCAGGTCGGAATGCCTGGAGTAATACCTCAGAGTGGCAGCGTTCTCGACTATTGCCCGACCGGCAGACGCGTAAATAAAGTAGCTCTCATTTTCGAGCGATGTCGCGACGGCGTGGTAAAGCTGGCGACATTTCGCCGAGTAGAGCGCAACCGCGAAGTCTATGTAAGAGTTGTAGAAATCAACCGGATCTTGAGTCGATGGAAAGTGGCTGGGCTCCTTTGTCACGGTCTCCAGCGCGTTGAGGACGCCGATCAGATCCACCAACAGCGCATGCTGCTTTTCGGAAAAGCGCGACTTTGTCTTGGGGAGCTCCATCTTGTGATTTGGTCCGCCTAACGTGAGCGCTCACCCGCCAGCGCTCACAATACCGCTAGCGCTGGTCGGGTGCAGCGCGTGTTAGGCTTCGTGGCGAAGACGCGCGACCGCACCCGTTGGTCGGTTCACTGTTTCATCAATCGCGTAACGTTTTCCATGAACAGGTCGCAGAACGGACGACGCAGTCCTTCTTTGGCTATCGGACCAGCATCGGTGAATTGCATGTATGCGCGTGATGAGGTGTCGAACTTTCGCCACTTCGGCAACCGGCCGCCGTTGGGATCGCCCGTCTTCGCGAAATTAGCCCAATATTGCTGTATTACTTCGGAGATCTGGGTATCGATTTCAGTAGCTCTAGCTGGCGGACCAACACCGATAACACCCCGATCCAGCGTGCCGAACACGTGTGAGACTTCGGATGCGTGCGTCGAGCCCAGCGCCTCTCTCCCCGACGGCACGCGAGCGAATTCGTATTCGTACGCTGGGTTTCTCGCGGCAGCGTGCCAGATCAACTGCTGAACCGCGCCGCATCGAAACGACGTGTCGGTCCCCCACTGTTCGGGCGCGGTTCCATAGGACGGGTCCGCCGGGCCGGCGTAGAGCGCCTGTGCCCGTGAGGTGAGCGGACCGTATGCGGCGGCGATTGCGCTTGGTAGATCGGTTGGGGGGAATGAGCCGGGAACCTGCTCGCGTGCGTTATTGCCAAGCAGCAAGGCGACGTGGTGCTGCTGACCAGCGGCGAAGACCGCGGCAGGCTTTTTCGGAAAGACATAGCCGTCGACCGTGATTCCGAGATTCGGAAACACGTTCGCAATGTTGCCTCCTGCCGTGTAATCCGGGTCGGCGTCGAGAATCTCGGCCATCGGCACCGCACGCAACGCCTCAACCGATACACCGGCTGGCGCCTTCCAACGCGCAGCTCTGCTCTCCCCACGCTTCTCGGCTTCTTGTAAAGGCAGAGGATCGCCCACCAGCACCACGGCGCCGCTCTCACCGATCACGTTGCGGAATAGACCCTTCGACAGTGGCGACGTCATCAGCACGCTCACGTCCAACGAGCCGGCCGACTCTCCAAAGATCGTTACGTTGCTGACATCGCCGCCGAAAGCCGTGATGTTCTCCTTGACCCATCTGAGTGCGGCGATCTGATCGAGGATGCCCTGGTTGCCGGATGCGTGGTGCGGCGACTCCCGCGTCAGTGCGGGGTGTGAGAAGAAGCCAAAGGAGCCAAGCCGGTAGTTCAGAGTCACCACCACAACGCCGCGGCGCGCAAGCCGCTCGCCATCGAATGTCGCTGAAGAGCTTCCACCGCCGAAATTACCTCCACCAGGTATCCACACCATCACCGGCTTTCGCGACCTGCTGGGCCACTCGGGTGTCCACACATTCAGAAAAAGACAGTCTTCCGAACGCGTAACGGACGCCGGAGCGATAGCCGAAGGTCTTTGAGCGCACATCGCGCCGAATTCCCGAGCGTCGCGCACACCTGCCCAAGGCCTTATGGGCATGGGCTCGCGCCAGCGCAAGTCGCCGATCGGTGGTTCCACATAGGGCACGCCTTTGAATGTCGCGCCGCCCTGATCGAGCATGGCTCCCCTGAGGCGGCCACCCGCGATGGCCACTGTGGGATCCGATTGTGCAAAACCGACCGATTGGGCCACGAAGACGATCAGCGCAACAACGGTCTTCATCTCTTGTGTCTCCACGCCAGTTGGACGTCCACGAACAACTCAATTCGAGGAGTTTGGGTCGTTTGCCTTCAGGTCCGCTCACGATGCCGATCAGAAGCCTAACGTCAGGCATCAGCCGCAGCGCGCCCGCAGATCACGCGCGCTGTCGGCTGCATGCCAGGTTAGGCCGCGTTCATTCGAAGAATCGTTCAAACGGCCGGGTGTTCCCTCGATAGCGAATGCTGTCAAGAAGCCTCCCGGTCCTTCAACACGTCGAAAACCTTCGGATTCACCACATTCATGGGACTGCCCGTCGCGTAGCCAATCACTTGGTCGAAGATGTCGGAAAACTGGACTTCGTACTCTTCCCGCGTCACGTATCCGATGTGCGGCGTGCACACGACGTTGTCCATGTTCAGCAGGTGGTCGTTGATGTCAAGGAGTGGTTCCTCTTCGTAGACGTCGATCGCAGCCATGCGCGGTCGTCCGGCCGACAGCGCATCGACAAGGGCGCCCCGCTCGATCAGCGGCGCCCGGCTTGTGTTGACTAGCAATGCGGTGGGTTTCATGCACGACAGATCATCTCTGGTGATGATGCCGCGCGTTTCCTCCACCAGTCGCATGTGCAACGAGATCACGTCGCATGACTCGAGGAACGCGCGCTTACTCTCCGCTACGGCGTAGCCATCGCTCCGCGCGCGTTCCAGCGATGCTTTGCGCGCCCACACCAGAACATTCATCCCAAAGGCTTTGCCATAGCCCGCGACCGTTGCGCCAATCCTTCCGTATCCGTAGATACCCAACGTGTTCCCGCGTAAGCTGTTGCCGACCCCGATCTGCCAGGTGCCGGCGCGAAGCGCGGACATTTGTTGGGGAATCTGCCGCATGGCAGCGATGATCAGACCCCACGTCAGTTCCGCAGCAGCATAGGACGGGCTGCCGGCGTGCTGATCAGACGACACGATCACGCCGCGACGTGTACACGCGTCGATGTCGATATGAGGGTAGACGCTACGCTGGCTGATGAGTCGCAGCGCGTCAAGGCGCTCGAGCAAGGGCTCACGGATGTGCGTACGCTCGCGAATCAACACGAGCGCCTCCGTGTCTTTGAGGCGCCCGGCCAGCGCATCGATGTTCTGAGTGTGATCGTTCCATACCGTGACATCGTGGCCGTCCAGCTTGCGAAAGCACGGGAGAGTACGAAGGGTGTCGAAGTAGTCGTCCAGAATCGCAATCTTCACACGGCGTGCCTCCCGTATCATTGTTCGGCAGCTGGTGGCCTAACGTTCCAAATGAGCCGCGTCCGCAGGCGCGCGAGAGCGGGCCAAGGGCGTCGGCTCCATTTGGAGGTTAGCCGGCATGTTCCCGGAATTGGATGACGTTCCCCTCCGGATCGAAGCCATCGCATACCTTCCATCCGTTGAACAGCCACTCCTTATCGGCCCCGTTCAGAACACCGCCCTGCGCCTCGGCAGAAGAGCGCGCTTCGGCGATGCTCGGAACAAAGAACACAAGCTTAACGGCCGCGTTCGCCCGCCGAGCGGGTGGCACAGTGATCTGAATTGTGGCGGCGATGTGGCTTGGAATCCGAAGGACCACTAGCTGAAACGAGGGTGACTCCAACAATACGTGCTCCTCGTCACGGGCCACCGTTTCCAAGCCGAGCACCGTGGAATAGAAGGCGGCGACATGATCCATGTCCATGGCGTACAGGACCGCGCCAGCTCTTGATTGGTAGTTCACGTCGCTACCGAGCTCGCAGACATGTGAAGCTGGCCTCCCATATTTCTCGCCCACTGCGCCTCGCAGGCGGGTCGCCACGTGACTTCAAGCAGAATAGTTCCGGAGTCCATGTTTGTCCGGCTAACTAATATTCGGCAGCAACCCAGCGCCTATCGGCGCGCCGCTTGCCACTAGCCACCCTCGCCGGTCCCCGAAATGAAGACGATTCTAACAGCCGCATGACTCGAGCTCGGTACCATTACGCGCGACCAGCCCGGCAACAAACCTCGGTTAATCTGCCCTTCCTGGTGATTGGACGCGGCATTTCGGCGCGTAATCCACGTCGAGGCCGCGCGCCGCGCGACCCAATCCACCCGCCGGACAACGAGTTCGATGCTGGTACCCGCACGTCTCCCATCGCAGCGACCCGCCGGCCTGGCGCGTAACGGCCGTCACAACCGATCGGCCGGACTCCGCACGCCCAGCCCGCCCCGATTCAAGACATGCAAGTACGTCATCGTCGTGCTGACGTCGCGGTGCCCCAGCAGCTCCTGCACGGTTCGGATGTCGTACCCGTCCTCCAGCAGGTGCGTGGCAAAACTGTGCCGCAGCGCATGCGGCCCCACCCGCTTGGTCAAACCGGCCAGCCGCGCCGCTCGCGCCACCGCCTTCTGCACCGCCGACTCGTGCAGGTGATACCGCGACGGCGGCCCCCACCGCGGATCCCGGCACACCCGCGACGCGGGAAACACAAACTGCCACCCCCACGCCACTGCCGCGCCAGGCGACTTCCGCTCGTACGCAAACGGCAGCACCACGCGCCCGAAACCTTGCGCCAGGTCACTCTCGTGCAGCCGCCTGACGAACTCCAGATGCGCCCGGAGCGGCTCGACTGCCACCGCCGGCAGCATCGTCACGCGATCCTTCGCGCCCTTGCCCCGCCGCACCACGATCTGCCGCCGCTCGACATCCAGGTCCTTCACCCGGAGACCCAGGCACTCCTCCAGCCTCAGCCCGCCTCCGTACAGGAGGACGACCACCAGCCGCTCGACCCCGGTCAGGTGCTTCAGCAACGCACTCACTTCGTCGCGGCTGAGCACGACCGGCAGCCGCTCCGGCGTGCGCGCCCGCACCGCCGCAGGAATCGAGCCGACGTCAATGGCCAGCACGTCCCTATAGAGAAACAACACGGACGCCAGCGCCTGATTCTGCGTCGACGCGCTCACACGGCGTTCCACCGCCAGCCAGGTCAGAAACGCCGAAATCTCCGCCGCGCCCATATCGCGGGGATGACGCTTCCCGTGAAATACGATGTATCGGCGAATCCAGTGCGCGTAGGCTTCCTCGGTCCGGCGGCTGTAGTGACGCGTCCGGATTGCCTGACGCACACGCTCGAGCAGCTTGACTTCCACCAGACGACGATGGCATCGTCGTCGCCATGTCAGCAAGCCATTCACCCGGAACAAGGAGGTGCCGAATGCTACACGCCTAGAAGGAGACTGAACATGCGCCTGAAGATTCGCGGAGGGACGGTCAACCACGGCGACCCGTCGCTCTGCTCCACCTGCCGGTTCGCTACGATCGTCAAAGGCCAGCGCCCCAGCGACGAGATCATCCAGTGCGGACGTCTCTCCGACGCGTTCCGCGTCACATTTCCGGTGACCTCGTGCACGTCCTACTCAGACGAGCGACTGCCCTCCCTCGGCGACATGGAAGACATCGCCTGGATCCTGCGCTCGGATCCCCGCCGCAACCAGATCGGGTTCGTCGAGGCGAGAAAGCTGAAACCGAGGGATCGGTACGTGCTCGGAGACGATTGGGGGTGATCGAGGAAGCAGGCCTGAAGGCCTGCACTACGTCCGACGTGGCCTGTACGTGAAAAGGGGCGGCGAACCGAAGCGCGCCGCCCCCATGTAGATCGAACGTCCGCCGTTACGGCTCGACTTCGCCCGTCCGCGGCGCGAGCGCCTCGTCCGGCTCGACGAAGTACTCGAGATCGCGCTCCAGCTCCAGTTCGTCGTCCGTCGGCTGAACCGGCGGCGGCGGCGGCGGCGGTTCGTCCGCCGGGATCCGCACGTGCCGGTAATACTCGAACCCGGTGCCGGCCGGGATGAGCCGGCCCATCGTGACGTTCTCCTTGAGGCCGCGCAGGTGATCGACCTTGCCGGAGATGGACGCCTCGGTGAGCACGCGCGTCGTTTCCTGGAACGACGCGGCCGAAATGAACGAATCGGTCGAGAGCGACGCTTTCGTGATCCCGAGCAGCAGCGGCCGGCCCTGCGCCGGACGTCCACCCGCGGTAATCACGCGCTCGTTCTCCTCGAGGAACCGGAACTTGTCGGTCTGCTCGTCCACGAGGAACTCGGTGTCGCCGACGTCCTCGATCTTCACCCACCGCATCATCTGACGCGCGATCGTCTCGATGTGCTTGTCGTTGATGTTGACGCCCTGCAGCCGGTAGACCTCCTGGATTTCATTCACCAGGTACGCCTGCAGCGCTTTCTCGCCGAGGACGTTCAGGATGTCGTGCGGGTTGCTCGGACCATCCATCAGCGGCTCGCCGGCGTGCACGCGCTCGCCTTCCTGCACGTTCACATGGACGCCGCGCGGCAGCGCGTACTCGCGCGGCTCCGCGCCCGGCTCGTCCGGCACGATGATGATCTTCCGCTGGCCCTTGACGATGCCGCCGTGCTTGACGATGCCGTCGATCTCGGAAATGACCGCCGTCTCGCGCGGTTTCCTGGCTTCGAACAGCTCCACCACGCGCGGCAGACCGCCCGTGATGTCCTTCGTCTTGGTCGTCTCGCGCGGGATCTTCGCGAGCACGTCGCCGGCCGACACCATTTCGCCGTCCTGCACCATCATGTGCGCGTGGACCGGCATGTGGTACTTGCGGTTGACCTTCCCGTCCTTGCCCTTGATCTCGACCGCCGGCTGCTTCTTCTCGTCCGGCGAGTCGACGATGATGTAGCGCGAGAGCCCCGTGACCTCGTCCACTTCCTCGTGGACCGTGATCCCTTCGAGGATGTCCTTGAAGCGGATCTGCCCCGGCTCCTCGGTGAGGATCGAGAACGTGTACGGATCCCACTCGACCAGGACCTGTCCCTGCTCGATGTGCTGGCCTTCCTTCACCTTCAGCCGCGCGCCGTAGACGATGGGGTGCCGCTCGCGGTCGCGGCCCTTGGCGTCCTGGACCACCAGCGACCCGCTGCGGTTCATGACGACCAGGTTGCCGTCCTTGGCCGTGACGACCTGGAGGCCCTGGAACCGGATGGTGCCGGCGCTGCGCGCCTCGAGCGTGGACTGCTCGGACACCCTCGACGCCGTGCCGCCGATGTGGAACGTGCGCATCGTCAGCTGCGTGCCGGGCTCGCCGATGGACTGCGCCGCGATGACGCCGACCGCCTGGCCGAGCTCGACCATCTTGCCGGTGGCGAGGTCGCGGCCGTAGCACTTCGCGCACACACCGCGGCGCGACGTGCACGTGAGCACCGACCGGATCTTCACCTTCTCGATGCCGGCGTCCTGGATGGCAGACGACGACTCTTCGTCCATCACCTCGTTGACCTCGACGATCATCTCCCCGGTGAACGGGTCGGTGATCCTCTCGAGCGTGGTGCGGCCGATGATGCGGTCGCGCAGCGGCTCGATGACCTCGCCGCTCTCGACGATGGCGCGGGCCTCGATGCCGTCCACCGTGCCGCAGTCGAGCTCGTGGATGATCACGTCCTGCGCGACGTCGACGAGACGCCGCGTGAGGTAGCCCGAGTCGGCCGTCTTGAGCGCCGTGTCGGCGAGACCCTTGCGCGCGCCGTGCGTCGAGATGAAGTACTGCATCACTTCGAGGCCTTCGCGGAAGTTCGACGTGATGGGCGTCTCGATGATCTCGCCCGACGGCTTGGCCATCAGGCCGCGCATGCCGGCGAGCTGGCGGATCTGCTGCTTGCTTCCGCGCGCGCCGGAGTCGGCCATGATGTAGACCGGGTTGAACGTCCGGCCTTCCTTGTCGATCTCCTCCATCTCGCCGAACATCGCGTTGGCGATGTCTTCGGTGGCCTCCGACCAGATCGCGATGACCTTGTTGTAGCGCTCGCCGTTGGTGATGGCGCCCTCGAGGTACTGCGATTCGACCTTGATGACTTCCTCGCGCGCCGTCTTGACGAGCGCCTGCTTCTCCTTCGGGATGATCAGGTCGTCGATGCCGATCGACAGCCCCGACCGCGTCGCGTAGGTGAAGCCGAGGTTCTTCAACGAGTCGAGCATCTCGACCGTCTTCTCGAGGCCGAACTTGAGGTAGCACGACTGGACGAGCTGCTGCAGGCCCTTCTTCTTCAACAGCCCGTTGACGAAGGGCATTTCCGGCGGCAGCTGGCCGTTCAGGATGACCCGGCCGACCGTCGTGTTGATGATCTTCATCTGCACGTTCTGCACTTCGGTGCGCAGCACGTCCTGATCGTCGCGCGCGGCGGTCAGGTCCTGGATATCGCCAGAGAAGCGGAGGCGGATCGGCGACAGCGTTTCGAGCTCGCCGGCCTCGAGCGCCAGCATGACGTCTTCGGGGTTGCCGAAGGCCCGGCCTTCGCCCTTGGCGCCGCTCTTGGCCTTGGTCAGATAGTAGATGCCCAGCACGACGTCCTGCGACGGGATCGCGATCGGCGAGCCGTGCGCCGGCGACAGGATGTTGTTGCTCGAGAGCATCAGCACCGACGCCTCGATCTGCGCTTCCGGCGACAGCGGGATGTGGACGGCCATCTGGTCGCCGTCGAAGTCCGCGTTGAACGCCGTGCAGACGAGCGGGTGGATGCGGATCGCCTTGCCCTCGACGAGCACGGGCTCGAAGGCCTGGATGCCGAGCCTGTGCAGCGTCGGCGCGCGGTTGAGCAGCACCGGATGCTCGCGAATCACTTCCTCGAGCACGTCCCACACCTCGGGACGCTGCAGCTCGACCATCTCCTTCGCCTGCTTGATCGTGGCGACAAGACCCCGCTCCTCGAGCTTGTTGTAGATGAACGGCTTGAACAGCTCGAGCGCCATCTTCTTCGGCAGCCCGCACTGGTGGAGCTTGAGCTCCGGGCCGACGACGATGACGGAACGGCCCGAGTAGTCCACGCGCTTGCCGAGCAGGTTCTGGCGGAACCGGCCCTGCTTGCCCTTGAGCGTGTCGGACAGCGATTTGAGCGGCCGGTTGTTGGCGCCGCGCAGCACGCGGCCACGCCGTCCGTTGTCGAACAGCGCGTCCACGGCTTCCTGGAGCATGCGCTTCTCGTTGCGGATGATGACGTCGGGCGCCTTGAGCTCCATGAGCTTCTTCAACCGGTTGTTCCGGTTGATGACGCGGCGGTAGAGATCGTTCAGGTCGGAGGTCGCGAAGCGGCCGCCGTCGAGCGGCACCAGCGGACGCAGCTCCGGCGGAATGACCGGGATGACGTCGAGGATCATCCACTCCGGACGGTTGCTCGACTTCCGGAACGAATCGACGACCTTCAGGCGCTTGGCGTACTTGAGCTTCTTCTGCGCCGAGGTCTCCGTCTTCATCTTCTCGCGGAGCTCGACGGCGAGGCGCTCGACGTTCACGCGCTTCAGCAGCTCCTTGATCGCCTCGGCGCCCATCTGCGCCTTGAAGCGATGCTGGTGCTCTTCGCGCGCCTTGCGGTACTGCTCTTCGTTCAGCAGCTGGTTCTGCTTGAGCTCGGTCTCACCCGGATCGACGACGACGTACGCCTCGAAGTACAGGACGCGTTCGAGGTCTCTCAGGGAGATGTCGAGGAGGTGGCCGATGCGGCTCGGCAGACCCTTGAAGAACCACACGTGGCTCACCGGCGTGGCGAGCGTGATGTGGCCGAGGCGCTCGCGCCGGACTTTCGCCTGCGTCACCTCGACGCCGCACTTGTCGCAGATCACGCCGCGGTGCTTCATGCGCTTGTACTTGCCGCACAGGCACTCCCAGTCGGTGATCGGCCCGAAGATCTTCGCGCAGAAGAGACCGTCTCTCTCCGGCTTGAAGGTCCGGTAGTTGATCGTTTCCGGCTTCGTCACCTCGCCGTGCGACCACGACAGGATCTTATCGGGAGACGCCAGGCTGATCCGGATGGCGTCGAAATCGCTCGTCAGCGCGGAACGCTCGTGAAAGGAAGGTCTCATGTATCTACACCTCCTCCAAAACGGGTTGGGGAGTGGCTTCTACCACTTTCTTCTTCGTCTTCATGAGCTCGACATCCAGGCACAGCGACTGGAGCTCGCGGATGAGGACGTTGAACGACTCGGGCAGGCCCGCCGTGAACGACGCGTCGCCCTTCACGATGGCCTCGTAGATCTTGGCTCTCCCGATCACATCGTCTGACTTCGCGGTGAGGAGCTCCTGGAGGATGTGCGCCGCGCCGTAGGCCTCGAGCGCCCAGACCTCCATTTCCCCGAACCGCTGGCCGCCGAACTGCGCCTTGCCGCCGAGCGGCTGCTGCGTGATGAGCGAGTACGGCCCGATCGACCGCGCGTGGATCTTGTCGTCGACCAGGTGCGACAGCTTCAGCATGTAGATGTAGCCGACCGTCACGTTCTGCTCGAACGCGTCGCCCGACATGCCGTCGAACAGCTGCGTCTTGCCGCCCTTCGGCAGGCCGGCCTGATCCAGCCAGTTCTTGATCTCGTTCTCGGTCGCGCCGTCGAACACCGGCGTCGCGAAGTAGAGTCCGAGCGCGTGCGCGGCCCACCCGAGGTGGGTCTCGAGAATCTGGCCGACGTTCATACGGGACGGCACGCCCAGGGGATTCAGCACGATCTCCACCGGTGTTCCGTCCGGCAGATACGGCATGTCCTCCTCGGGCAGGATGCGCGCGATGACGCCCTTGTTGCCGTGGCGGCCGGCCATCTTGTCGCCGACCGACAGCTTGCGCTTCATCGCGACGTACACCTTGACGAGCTTGATGACGCCGGGCGGCAGCTCGTCGCCGCGGCGGATCTTCTCTTTCTTCTCCTCGAACAGGTTCCGGATGACCTCGACCTGCCGCTCCGTCCGCTCTTCCAGATCCCGCAGGTCGTCCTCGAGGCGCATGTCGTCGGTGGCGATCTTCAGCCGGACCATCGCCTCGTAGGGCATCTCCTGCAGCACTTCCGGCGTCAGCTCCGTTCCCTTCTTCAGACAGCCGCTCGCGGCCGTACTCGTCGAACAGATCCGACCGCAGCTGCTGGCCCCGCAGCATCATGATCACGCGCTTCTTCACCTCGTCGTGAAGGATGCGGACCTCGTCCTGCAGGTTCTTCTCCATCATGTCGAGCTCTTCCTGCTCGATCGCCTTGGCCCGATCGTCTTTCTCGATGCCCTTGCGGGAGAAGATCTTCACGCCGACGATGATGCCCTCGATACCAGGCGGGCAGATGAGCGACGCGTCGCGGACGTCGCCGGCCTTCTCGCCGAAGATGGCCCGGAGGAGCTTTTCCTCCGGCGTCAGCTGCGTCTCGCCCTTCGGCGTCACCTTGCCGACGAGGATGTCGCCGGGCTTCACGTACGCGCCGATGCGGATGATGCCGCTGTCGTCGAGGTCCTTGAGGAACCCTTCGGAGACGTTCGGGATGTCCCGCGTGATTTCCTCGGGGCCGAGCTTCGTGTCGCGCGCCTCGATCTCGAACTCCTCGATGTGGATGGACGTGTAGTAGTCGTCCTTCACCATCTTTTCGGACACGAGGATCGCGTCTTCGAAGTTGTACCCGCGCCACGGCATGAACGCCACCAGCACGTTCCGCCCGAGCGCGAGCTCGCCGAGCTCCGTGCACGGACCGTCGCCCAGCACCTGCCCCTTGTGCACCTTCTGCCCGACCCGGACGATCGGCTTCTGGTTGATGCAGGTGTTCTGGTTGCTGCGCTTGAACTTCGTCATGTTGTAGATGTCAGCGCCCATCTCCTTGCCGTCTTCCGTCTCGCTCTCGACACGGACGACGATGCGCTGGCTGTCGACGAAGTCCACGGCGCCGGACCGGCGCGCCACGATGACGGCGCCCGAGTCGCGGGCCGTGATGTACTCCATGCCGGTGCCCACGAAGGGCGCGCGCGCCCTCAGCAGCGGCACGGCCTGGCGCTGCATGTTGCTCCCCATCAGGGCGCGGTTCGCGTCGTCGTTCTCGAGGAACGGGATGAGCGAGGCCGCGACCGAGACGAGCTGCTTCGGCGAGACGTCGATGAACTGCACCTTGTCGCGCGGCGACAGGATGAAGTTGCCCGCCTCACGGGCGTTGATGCGCTCCTGCGTCAGGTTGCCGTCCTCGTCCACGGCCGAGTTGGCCTGGGCGATGACGTACTGGTCTTCCTCCCACGCCGACAGGTAGAACGCGTAGGGCTCGACCTCGACGCCCTTCTTGCGCGATCGCCCGTCCTCCGACACCATGTCGCCCGCTTCGACGATGTCGCCGGCCTTGTACTTGGAGCCGGCGGCGTTGATGACGATGACGTACTCGGTGACCCGGCCGTCCTTCACCTTGCGGTAGGGCGACTCGATGAAGCCGAACTCGTTGATGCGCGCGTAGCACGACAGCGACGAGATAAGGCCGATGTTCGGGCCTTCCGGCGTCTCAATCGGGCAGATGCGCCCGTAGTGCGTCGGGTGCACGTCGCGGACCTCGAACCCGGCGCGCTCGCGCGAGAGTCCCCCCGGCCCGAGCGCCGAGAGCCGCCGCTTGTGCGTGATCTCGGAGAGCGGGTTGGTCTGGTCCATGAACTGCGACAGCTGCGACGACCCGAAGAACTCGCGAATGGCGGCCATGACCGGCTTCGCGTTGATCAGGTCGTGCGGCATCGCCGTCGCCATTTCCTGGTACACCGACATCTTTTCCTTGATCGCGCGCTCCATGCGGACCAGCCCGATGCGGAACTGGTTCTCGAGGAGCTCGCCCACGGAACGGACGCGGCGGTTGCCCAGGTGATCGATGTCGTCGACGTTGGCCGGGTTGCGGCGGAGCTTGAGCAGATACTTCAGCACCTCGTAGAAGTCCTGCGGGTGCAGGATCTTCTCGTCGAGCGGCGTGTTGAGGCCGAGCTTCGTGTTCAGCTTCAACCGGCCGACCCGCGAGAAGTCGTACTTCTGCGGGTTGAAGAACATGTTCTCGAACAGCGACCGGCTGCTGTCGAGCGTCGGCGGATCGCCGGGCCGCAGGCGCCGGTAGATTTCGATCAACGCCTCTTCGTGCGTGTGGATCGGGTCTTTCTTCAGCGTCTGCCCGATGATCGGACCGACTTCGTCCTTCTCGGGGAAGAAGATGTCGATGCGATCGACGTTCTTCTCCTGCGCCATCGACACGACGCGCGGTTCGAGCGGTTCGTTCGCCTCGAGGATGACCTCGCCGGTGGACGGATCGACGACGTCGGACGCCGCGAACGCGCCCTCGAGCTCGGCGTCGCCGATCTCGACGGCCTCGACGTTGGCGCGCTTCAGCGCTTCGACGGCGTTCTTGGTGATCTTCTTGCCCGACTGCACCGTGAAGTTCTCGCCGGGCACGACGATGTCTCTCGCCGCGCGCAGGCCCACCAGGCTGTCGGCGACCGCCCAGTAGAGCGTGCCGTTCTTGATGTGGAGCTTGTCCACGGTGTAGAACGCCCGGATGATCTCGTCGGCGCCGCGCAGGCCGAGCGCGCGGAGGAACACCGAGGCCAGGAACTTCCGCTTGCGGTCGATGCGGACGTACAGGAGGTTCTTCGAGTCGTACTCGAACTCGACCCACGAGCCGCGGTACGGGAATGATCTGCGCGATGTAGAGCGTCTTGTCTTCGGAGTGGAAGAAGGCGCCCGGCGACCGGTGGAGCTGGCTGACGATGACGCGCTCGGTGCCGTTGATGATGAAGGTCCCGTTCTCCGTCATCAGCGGGATGTCGCCGAAGTAGACTTCCTGCTCCTTGATGTCGCGGATGGTCTTGACGCCCGTCTCGGGATCCTTGTTCCACACCACGAGGCGGATCGTCACCTTCAGCGGCACGGCGAACGTCATGCCGCGCTCCTGGCACTCGTCGACGTCGTACTTCAGCTTCAGGCCGACCGTGTTGCCGCAGATGTCACAGACGTCGCCGCGCGCCTGGTTGGCCTTGCCGCAGCGCGCGCACAGCACTTCGCGATCGCCGTACGGATCGGCGATGAGCGTCGCGCCGCACTGGCTGCAGGGCTTGCGCAGGTGGTGCAGCCCCTGGAGCTTGCTGCACTTGCACTCCCAGTTGCCGATCGAGTACTCGATGAACTCGAGCGACGAGTTCTCGCGGAAGTCCGAGATCGGGAACACCGACTTGAACACCGACTGCAGCCCCGCATCCTCGCGCTCGGCCGGCAGACGGTTCATCTGCAGGAAGCGTTCGTACGACTTCTTCTGAATCTCGATGAGGTTCGGGATGGGAACGGTGGTCTTGATCTTCGAAAAATCGATGCGCTCGCGATAGACGTTCTTGGGAAGGCTGTACATTCTTTGAACCTCGAGTAAAGACGGAGCGCGAGAAAACAGGGCTGAGGGCTCAAGGCCTCAGGGCACGGGGCCCCGGCAGCCTTCAGCCCTCTGCTCTCAGCCCTACTTGACTTCCACTTTCGCGCCGACTTCCTCGAACTTCTTCTTGATCGCCGCAGCCTCGTCCTTGTTGACGGCTTCCTTGATGGGCTTGGGCGCGGCCTCGACGAGATCCTTGGCTTCCTTCAGACCCAGGCTGGTGACTTCGCGGACGACCTTGATCACGTTGATCTTGTTGCCGCCGACTTCGGTCAGGGTCACGGTGAATTCGGTCTTCTCCTCGGCGGGCGCCGCGGCGCCGCCTCCGGCCATCGGCATCCCCATCGGCACGGCGGCCGCGGCGGACACGCCGAGCTCGGATTCGAGCGTCTTCACGAGCTGGCTGAGCTCGAGAACGCTGATGCCCTTGATGTACTCAACAACCTGCGCTTGCGTGACTTCGGCCATGTTGATCTCTCTCTTTTCTACGTTCTACGTTCCACGTTTCTGTTGTGTTCTTGTTGAGTGTCGTTCAGCCTTCGGCGCGCTTCTTCTCGGCCGCCGCCAGCAGGTTCATCAGACCCTGCGGCGTGGCGTTCAGGACGGTGACGATCTGCACCATCGGCGCCTGCAGCACGTAGAGCAGCTTCGCGAGCAGCTCCGGACGGCCGGGCAGCGCGGCGAGTTCGCTGACTTCGGCCGGCTTGATCGCGCGGCCGGCGACGACGGCCGCCTTGATCGTGAGCGTCGGCGCCGTCTTGACGAACGCCGTCAGCGTCTTGGCGAGGGCCACCGGATCGCCCGCGGTATAGGCGACCGCCGTCGTCCCCGCGAAGTGGGCTTCGATCGCTTCGAGGGCCGTGCCTTTGAGCGCGCGCCTGGCCAGCGTGTTCTTGACGACCTTGTAGCTCGCCTTGGCCGTGCGGAGCTGACGCCGCAGTTCGGTGACCTGCGGGACGTTCATCCCCTTGTAGTCCACGAGGACCGCGGTTTCCGTGCCCTTGAACGCCGTCTCCAGCTGCTGGAGCTCGACTTCCCTGTCCGCTCTGGTAACCGCCATTAGTGTTTCACCACGACGTCAATGTGCGTCGTATCGATCCGGATGCCCGGACCCATCGTCGACGACACGGTGACGCTCTTGAGGTACTTGCCCTTGGCCGCCGACGGCTTCGCGCGCACGATGCTGTCCACCAGCGCGTGGGCGTTGGCCACGAGCGAGTCGGAGGCAAACGACATCTTGCCGAGCGGAGCGTGGATGATGCCCGTCTTGTCCACGCGGAACTCCACCTTGCCGGCCTTGATTTCCCTGACGGCCTTGCTGATGTCCGCCGTGACGGTGCCCGTCTTCGGGTTCGGCATCAGGCCGCGCGGCCCGAGCACCTTGCCGAGCTTGCCGACCGCCCGCATCATGTCGGGCGTGGCGACGACGGCGTCGAAGTCCATGAAGCCGCCCTGGATCTTGTCCACGAGCTCCTCGCCGCCCACCACGTCGGCGCCGGCCTCCTGGGCTTCCTTCTGCTTCTCGCCGCCGGCGATGGCCAGGACGCGCTTGGACTTGCCGAGCCCGTGCGGCAGCACGACCGTGCCGCGGACCATCTGGTCGGCGTGCTTCGGGTCGACGCCCAGCTTCAGCGCCATCTCGACGGTCTCGTCGAACTTGGCGAACTTCACCTTCTGCATGAGCGGCATCGCCTCTTCGATCGAATACGTCCGATCGACGGCGACCTGCGCCCGGGCAGCGGCAAACTTCTTTCCGCGTTTGCGCATGAGTTCCTCCTGTGGTGCAAACGGGCCGTGAGGCCCTCCCACTTGTTCAAGCGAAAAACGCAAAACGTAAAACGCAAAACGGCTTCGTTCGTCGCCGCGCTTTTCGTTTGTCGTTTCCCGTTTTACGTTTCCTCTACCCGATGACGTCCAACCCCATCGATCGTGCCGTTCCCGCCACGGTCTTGATCGCGGCGTCGAGCGACTCGCAGTTCAAGTCGGGCATCTTCGTCTTCGCGATCTCTTCCACCTGCTTCGCCGTCACCGTGCCGACCTTGTTCTTGTTCGGCTCGGCCGATCCCTTGGCGATGTTGGCTGCCCGCTTCAGCAGGATCGACGCCGGGGGCGTCTTCGTGATGAAGCTGTAGGACCGGTCCGCGTAGATCGTCACGACGACGGGGATGATCAGGCCTTCGTCCTTCGCCGTCTTCGCATTGAAGTTCTTGCAGAAGTCCATGATGTTCACGCCCTGGGGGCCGAGCGCGGTCCCCACCGGCGGCGCGGGGGTCGCCTTCCCCGCGGCAATCTGGAGCTTCACCATCGCCTGAACTTTTTTCGCCATGAGCTAGATCTTCTCTACCTGCAGGAAGTCCAACTCCACGGGAGTCGCTCTTCCGAAAATGGTTACCATCACCTTGAGCGTGTTCTTGTCGAGGTTCACGTCGTCCACGACGCCGTTGAAGCTGGTGAAGGGCCCTTCGTTGATCCGCACCTGCTCGCCCCGTTCGAACATGTACTTCGGCTTGGGCTTCTCGGCCGCGGACTTGACCTGCTCCAGAATCTGATCGACTTCGTCCTTGCTGAGCGGCGTGGGCTTGGCACCCGCGCCGACAAAGCCGGTGACCTTCGGCGTGTTCTTCACCACGTGCCACGCGTTGTCGGACATGTTCATCTCGACAAGGATGTAGCCGGGGAAGAAGCGCTTCGCCGTGACCACCTTCTTGCCGCCGCGCATCTCCACGACGTCCTCGGTGGGGATGAGAATCTCGCCGATCTCGGCCTGGAGCGCGTACGACTGCACGCGCTGCTGCAGCGACTCGGCCACCTTCTTCTCGAACCCCGAGTAGGTGTGAACGATGTACCAGTTCTTCGCGACGTCCGTCATGCCGATGCACCAAACCGCCGGAAAATCCACAGGACCACCGCGTCGATGCCGACATCGAGCGCGAACAAGTAGAGACCGAAGAACACCGATACCAGGATGACGACCACCGTCGTGGCGTACACTTCTTTCTGCGACGGCCACGTGACGCGCTTCAGTTCGTTGCGGACTTCGCTCAGAAACACACGCGCGCGCTCGAGGCGCCCGCCCGCGGCTTCCTTGACCGTCTCGAGTGTCGTCGGCTCAGCCATGCCCGCCCCTAGCCCCCAGTCCCCAACCCCTACGCGATCCCAGTGTTGGCAGGCCAGGAGGGAATCGAACCCCCAACCCCCGGTTTTGGAGACCGGTGCTCTGCCAATTGAGCTACTGGCCTACTTGCTCTCTTTATGAGACGTGTGCTTCCGGCAGAACCGGCAGAACTTGCTCATCTCGAGCCGCTCGGTCGTCTTCTTCTTGTTCTTCGTCGTGCTGTAGTTGCGACGTTTGCACTCGGTGCAGGCCATCGCGATGATGTCTCTCATTGGGATCACGTAGGGACTGGAGGCTAGAGGCTAAGGGCTGAAAGAACCTCCCTAGACCCCAGCCTCGAGCCTCTAGCCTCTATTCGAGAATCTCCGTCATCGTTCCCGCGCCGACGGTGCGGCCGCCTTCGCGAATCGCGAAGCGGGCGCCCTTCTCGAGGGCCACAGGCGTCATCAGCTCGCCGGTGATGGTGGTGTTGTCACCCGGCATCACCATTTCCACGCCCTCCGGCAGCTTCAGCGTGCCCGTGACGTCGGTCGTCCGGATGTAGAACTGCGGACGGTAGCCGTTGAAGAACGGCGTGTGACGGCCGCCCTCCTCCTTCGAAAGGATGTAGACCTCGCCCTTGAACTTCGTGTGGGGCTTGATCGAGCCGGGCTTGCAGAGCACCTGTCCGCGCTCGACGTCGTCTTTTTCGACGCCGCGCAGGAGCACGCCGATGTTGTCGCCGGCCTGGCCCGAGTCGAGCAGCTTGCGGAACATCTCGACGCCGGTGACGACCTTCTTCTCGGTCGGCTTGAACCCGACGATCTCGACTTCCTCGCCGACCTTCACCTGCCCGCGGTCCACGCGGCCGGTGACGACGGTGCCGCGGCCCGAGATCGAGAACACGTCCTCGATCGGCATCAGGAACGGCTTGTCGATCTCGCGCTGCGGAATCGGCACGTAGCTGTCGAGCGCTTCCATCAGCTTGAGGACGCCGGCGACGCCTTCGGGATCGCCCTGCAGCGCCTTGAGCGCCGACAGGCGCACGACCGGGATGTCGTCGCCCGGGAATTTGTACGTCTTCAGGAGCTCGCGCACCTCGAGCTCGACCAGGTCGAGCAGCTCGGGATCGTCGATCGCGTCGACCTTGTTCAGGGCGACGACGATGTAGGGCACGTTGACCTGCCCGGCCAGGATGATGTGCTCGCGGGTCTGGGGCATCGGGCCGTCGACCGCGCTGACGACCAGGATGGCGCCGTCCATCTGCGCCGCGCCGGTGATCATGTTCTTGATGTAGTCGGCGTGGCCCGGGCAGTCCACGTGCGCGTAGTGCCGGTTGGCGGTCCCGTACTCGACGTGGCTCGTGGCGATGGTCAGAATCTTCGTCTCGTCACGGCGGCCCTGCGACTCGGACGCCTTGGCCACTTCGTCGTACGGGATGAACTTGGCCCATCCCTTGTCGGCCGCAACCTTGGTGAGCGCGGCGGTCAAGGTGGTCTTGCCGTGGTCGATGTGCCCGATCGTGCCGACGTTCACGTGCGGCTTACTACGGTCGAATTTCTCTTTAGCCATGTCTGCGCCTCGTTCGTCGTTTTCACTCCGGGGGCCCCTGCCCCCCGGAATCGTCTGTCGTGAGCCCTGGTCCCTACCGCGCTTCGTGCATCTCTGGAGCCGATGTCCAGAATCGAACTGGAGACCTCGTCCTTACCAAGGACGCGCTCTGCCAACTGAGCTACATCGGCGAACCCGTTCATCCTGTCATTTAGTCATCTCGTCATCTGGTCATGGCCGAACGCGCCAGGCTGAAATGACCAGACGACCAAATGACTAGACGACCAGATTCACCCTTTGTATGGAGCGGGAGACGGGGATCGAACCCGCGACCAACAGCTTGGAAGGCTGTGACTCTACCACTGAGTTACTCCCGCCTCTCCCGTTCCCAACCATCTGGTCATCTGGTCATCTCGTCATCTGGTCATTGATTGATCGATTGACCAGATGACCAGATGATTAGATGACCAGATTGCCAGTCGCACCATTGGTGGCGAGGGAAGGACTCGAACCTTCGAAGCCGCTAGGGCGACAGATTTACAGTCTGCTGCGTTTGACCGCTTCGCTACCTCGCCAATTGTCTGTGTTGAATGTCGTCTCGACGCGTACCCTGCGGAGAAGCTCTCCGATGGAGCTGGCGGAGGGATTTGAACCCCCGACCGGCTGATTACAAATCAGCTGCTCTACCGGACTGAGCTACGCCAGCCAAACAAAAGGGGAACTATAGCACGTCCCGTGCCAGCGGTGCAATATCCGCCACGTCAATCTGTTGTCCCGTGCGGGGGTACGGCTGGGCTGGCGGGGGGCCTGGTCCCCGGCCCGGGCTTGTTCTGGCGCTGCCTCAGGGCCTCGAACAGGACGATCCCGGTCGCCACCGACACGTTCAAACTTTGAACGCGACCGCGCATCGGAATCGACACCAGCCAGTCACACCGTTCCCGCACCAGCCGCCTCAGCCCCGCCCCCTCGCTCCCGACGACCAGCGCCGTCGGCATCGTGTAATCCATCGCATCGTAGCGTGTCGGGGCGTCCCCGGCCAGCCCGACCGTCCAGACACCGGCCTCTTTCAACGCTTCGAGCGCGCGCGCGATGTTCACGACGTCCGCCACCTTCACGTGCGCCACCGCCCCGGCCGACGCCTTCGCCGTCGCGCCCCCGAGCGGCGCCGCGTGGCGCGACTGCCGCACCACGCCGTCGCCCCCCGCCGCGTCAACCGTGCGCAGAATCGCGCCCAGGTTGTGCGGATCCTCGATGCCGTCCAGCACGACGATCAGCGGCGCACCGGCGGCACCCGCGATCAGGTCCTCCAGGTCGTGCGCGCCGGGGGCCGGGCCATCCGCCACCTCGGCCACGACGCCCTGGTGCCGGCCGCCCTGCCCACCCGCCGCACGCTCGATCTCCTCCGCACTCACGCGGCGAAGCGGTATGCCCTGCTCGGCCGCCAGTTGCTCGATCTGCCGGACACGCGTGTCCGCACGCGATGACACACGCAGGCCCGTCACCCGCCGCGCGCGCAGCGCCTCGAGGACCGGGTTGATGCCGTAGATCAGCATAGTGGCTAGTGACTGGTGGCTAGTGATCAGTAGCGTCCGGCTTCAGCCGGACGTCTCCAGCGCTCCGGCGAACGTAGCCGCGCGCTCGCGGCAGCCGACAATCGCGGGCATGCCGGCACCTGGCGGCAGCTCGGCGCCGCGATCGATGGCCGGCAGCAGCAGGTCAAGCTCCGGGCCGTCAGGGCGCCCGGTCAGCGCGATCCTGATCGGGTGGAACAACGCCCGGGCTTTCTGCCCCGTGCGCGCCTTCACCTCGTTGGCGACGGCGCGAAACCGCTCGCGATCGAGCCGCGGCGACGCCGCCAGTTCCTCGGCCAGCGCCGAGACCACGGCACGCGCGGCAGGGGCGCTCATCTCCTCACGGATGCCCGCATCCCCGAGCGCCCTCGTCACGTCGTAGTCGAACAGCAGGGCCAGCCGCGCCGGGATCTGGTCGATCCGGTCCACGGAGGCCGTGGCCATGGCCATCGCGCCGGCCAGAAACTGCAGCCCGCCGGCGCCCGGCGTCATCGCCACGCCCGCTTCGACGAAGTACGGCACCGACAACCGGGCAATCCGCGCCGGATCGGCGGCCTTGAGGTAATGCCGGTTGACCCACGCCAGCTTCTCCTCGTCGAACACGCCGGCGCTGTGGCCCACGGCGTCGAGCGAAAACCGGCGGGCCAGTTCGTCGATCGACAGCAGTTCGTCCGCATCGCTCGACGCGGTTCCGTGCCGCGGCGACCATCCGATGAGCGCGAGATAGTTCACCAAGGCCTCGGGCAGGTAGCCTTTCGATCGGAACTCGGCGACCGAGGTCGCGCCGTGCCGCTTCGACAAGGGACTGTGGTCCGGCCCCATGACGAGGGCCAGGTGCGCAAACGCGGGCGGCGTGAACCCCATCGCCTCGTACAGCAGCACCTGCCGCGGCGTGTTCGAAATGTGATCCTCGCCCCGGATCACATGCGTGATCTCCATGAGCGCGTCGTCCACCACCACGGCGAAGTTGTAGGCGGGGTGGCCGTCGGCACGGACGATGACGGGGTCACCGAGCACGTCGCCGCCGAACCGGACGTCACCCCGCACGAGGTCCGTGAACACGACGTCGCGATGATCGGGGACGCGAAAGCGAATGGCCGGGCGCTCACCGGCGGCCATGCGGGCCCGCGCCTGCGCAAGCGAGACACCGCGGCAGGTCCCCGGGTAGAGCGCGGGACGGCCCGCCGCGACGGCGGCCTGACGATCGGCGTCGAGCTGCGCCACCGAGCAGAAGCAGTAGTAGGCGGCGCCGGCATTCAGCAGTTCCTGCGCGTAAGACTCGAAGAGGTGCAGCCGCTCCGACTGCCGGTAGGGGCCGCACGGGCCGCCGGCATCGGGCCCCTCGTCCCAGTCGAGGCCGAGCCACCGCAGGTCGCGCAGGATGCCGGCCTCCGACTCGCGCGTCGAACGCTCGACGTCGGTATCCTCGATCCGCAGGACGAACGTGCCCCCGGATCCGCGCGCCAGCAGCCAGTTGAACAACGCGGTCCTCGCGTTGCCGACGTGGAGCTGTCCGGTGGGGCTTGGAGCGAAGCGAACGCGCATCAGGAACAGTTCACAGGTTCAGGGTTCACGGTTCAAGAGCGCGATCGCGTGTACTGCGACGGCTTCGCCGCGGCCGAGCTCGCCGACGCCCTCGTTTGTCTTCCCCTTGATGCTGACGCAGTCCGCGGGCACGCCGAGCGCGTCGGCCAGGTTCGCCCGCATCGCGCCGGCGTGCGGCGACAGCTTCGGCCGCTCGAGGATGACCGTGGCATCGACGTTCGCAACGCCGAACCCGAGCCGGTGGACGACCGCCACGGCGCGCCGCAACAGATCGAGGCTCGACGCGCCCTTCCACTGCGGGTCGGTATCGGGAAAATGCCGGCCGATATCGCCCGCGCCGGCGGCGCCCAGAATCGCGTCCGTCACGGCGTGGCAGACGGCGTCCGCGTCCGAGTGGCCGGCGAGCCCCCGATCGAACGGGATCGCGACGCCGCCAAGAATCAGCGGCCGGCCTTCCACGAGCCGGTGCAGGTCGTAGCCGGTCCCCACCCGCGCGCTGATGGCCGGCGCCCGGCCGCCCCGGCCGATCGTTTCAGCGATCGCCAGATCCTCGGGCGTCGTGATCTTGATGTTCGTCGCCTCGCCGGCGACGATACGGACGGCGTGGCCCGCCTGCTCGGCCAGCGAGGCCTCGTCGGTCGCGTCGCCCGTGACGGCCAGCGCGTCCCGCAGGACGTCCCGCCGGAAGGCCTGCGGCGTCTGCGCCAGGAATATCGTCCGCCGGTCGAGCGTCGCACGGACCAGCGAGTCCGTCACCTGTTTCACCGTGTCACTCGCACCGATCGCCGCCAGGGCGGCGCCGGTCTCTGCCGCCGCAGCGATGGTTCTGGCAATGAGATCGGCGCTCGCAAACGGACGGGCGGCGTCGTGAACCACGATCACCTCGCTCCGATCCGGGACGGCCCGGAACGCGGCCGCCACGGAGTCCTGTCTCCGGGCACCGCCGGCGACGACACGCAACGGCTTGACGGTATTGGACAGGCAGGCTGGCGGGTGCTCCACGAGCTCCGCCGGCAGAGCGACGATCACATCGTCCACCGCCGCGTGCGCCAGAAAAGTCTGGACGCTGCGCTCGAGGATCGTCCGCCCCCCGATCGTCACGAGCTGCTTGGGCTGGCCGGCGCCGAACCGTTCGCCGCGGCCCCCCGCCGCGATAATCGCCGTCACGTACATCTTCGCGATTATACGAGGTCCAAGAGGTCCAAGAGGTCCAAGAGGTCCGAGAGGTCCGAGAGGTCCACGATGTTCAGGGTGTGCTGAACACGGCGTCGCATCGCGCGCCGACGAACCGGGCGAGCGCCTCGGCTTCCTCGTGAATGCCGTTGCGAACGCGCGTGTCGAGGCGCGCGAGGGGGCGGACATCGACCGTGAACGTCTTCGCCCGCTGCTCCAGAAACCAGACGGCGACGATGCGGCCGCCGACGATGACGACGGGCGAGAGCCAGCCCTGGTTTCGATAGACGCGCTTGTAGAAGGCCGGTTCGACCAGATGGTCCTTGGTGGCGTGCGCGAGCAGGAACGTGTCGAACGCGGGCAGCAGCCTGGGCCGGCGGTCGAGCACGGCGTCGGCCAGCGCGTGGAGGTCGCGGCGCAGGACGAAAGCCGTCGCGCCCTCCACGCTGACGGGCTCGACGAGGCCGGCGAGACGGTCGAACACCGGTTGCGTATCGCTCGTCTTCAGACCGGACCACTTCGAGAAGTCGCGGTGCGTCGCCGGTCCGAACGCCGCCAGGAAGCGCGTGGCCAGAGCGACTCGCGCGTCGGCAGGTTCCACCGCTTTCTGCTTCGGCAGCCACTGCTCCACGCGCACGAAGGTCGCCTCGGCGCCGCGCGGCGGACCGTAGCAGATCAGACCTTCGAGAATCGCGGGCCGCATGGCGCTCCACGCGTACTGGAGCCAGATGCGCATGCCGCGCGCGGCTCTGGCCTTGGCCCTGGCCAGCAGATCCTGCTGCGTCTTCGGGCCGTCGGCGAGCGCGTCCATGACAACGGCGATCATGGTGTCCACGTGCTTCGGACCGGCGCCGATCCGTTTCAGCGTGCGATGCACGTTCGCCATGGACGACGCCTTCATGGCCGCGATGTACATCTGGAAATCGCGCGCCGGCAGGAGGTGCAGCGTCATCCGCATGCTCGTCGTCTTCACGAGCTCGCGGCGCTGCCAGAGCGCCCTCTGCACGTCCTCCCGCTTCGTCGCGCGCCGCCGGGTCCACAGCGACAGTTCCGCGGCCGACATCACCTGCGCCTGAATGCCGGCCACGTCGCGACAGACCGACGCCAGCGATGACCGGGTCCCGCCCGGGAGATGATGCCGCGCCATCCGGAACGCCGCGACCTGTTCGCTCGTGACGGTCGTCATGGGGGCCCGCTCTAGCGCCGGGCGTTCACCGCTCCGGCCACGACATCGTGAATCCGCGCCGCGAGCGCCTTGGCATCCTGCACGGTCGGCTCGGCGATGGCGGCGGGCTGAATCGGATCGTGGATCACGAGCGTCACGTGCGCCGGCTCCGTCCGGAGGCGGCCCTTGGGCATCACGGCGCCCGTGCCGATGATCGCGAGCGGAACGATCGGCAGTCCCGCCTGGATGGCCAGCAGGAAGCTGCCCGCCTTGAACCGCGCGACGCGGCCGTCGGGGCTGCGCGTGCCCTCGGCGTACACAATGAGCGACAGACCGTCCGACACGAGCGCGCGCCACCGCCGCAGGATGCCCGTGCGATCGGGATCGCGGCGATCGACGAACAGATGGCCGCCCCGTTTCAGATGCCAGCCGAGCACCGGGAACCTGGCCAGCGATTCCTTCGCGATGATGCGCAACTGGTACGGCAGCGAGCTGAACACCACCGGCGTGTCGTAGTGGCTCTGATGGTTCGCCACGAAGATGTACGTCGTGTCCGGCGTCAGGCGGGACAGGCCTTCGACCGTCACCTTCACGCCCGTGGTCCTCAGAATCAGCCACGACCACGCGCGCGCGCAGCCGTGCGCGAAACGGCCCCGGCGATCGACGAGGCTCGACGCGATCGAGGCTGCGCCGAGCACGATGGTGTAGACCGTGATGGCCGGAATCAGGTAGAAGACCGTCCGCCACCAGTGGAAAGGAGGGATGCGCAAGCGTCGCGGTCCGTCAGGTCTGCGGCTGTGGCGACTGAGCCGGGCGGGCGCGGCGGCCGTTTTCCTCACGGGAGTCCTGCGTGGCCGTGGCCGGCGGCGAGGCCGGCGCGGCCATCCCCGGCTCGATGTGCCGGCCGAAGATCATCTTGCCGGCGGTCGTCTGCAGCACGCTGGTGACCACGACGTCGATGGTCTTGCTGATCATCTTGCGGGCGTTGTCCACCACAACCATCGTGCCGTCGTCGAGGTAGGCGACGCCCTGATTGTATTCCTTGCCTTCCTTGAGGATGAACACCTTCATGATCTCGCCGGGCAGCACCACGGGCTTGAGCGAGTTGGCCAGGTCGTTGACGTTCAGGACCTCGACGCCGCGCAGGTGCGCGACCTTGTTCAGGTTGAAGTCGTTGGTGACGATCTTTCCCCGCAGCGTGCGCGCCAGCTCGATGAGCTTCAGATCGACCTCGTGGACGCCGGGAAAGTCGACATCCGAGATCGTGACCTCGATGCCCGACATCTTCTTGATCTTCTGCAGGATGTCGAGCCCGCGCCGGCCGCGGTTGCGCTTGAGCGAATCCGACGAGTCGGCGACGAGCTGGAGCTCCTTGAGCACGAACTGGGGAATGACGAGCGTCCCGTCGATGAACCCCGTTTCGCAGACGTCGGCGATGCGGCCGTCGATGATGACGCTGGTGTCGAGAATCTTGTAGCGCCGTTCGGGGCCCGTGGCGCGGAACAGACCCACGAGCCGCGCGGGTTCGAGCCACTGGCCGTGCCCGGCGCCGATCGCCAGGCCCAGGTACGCCAGCGCGATCAGAAGGAAGGTGTCGAGAAACGCCACGCGGCCGTCGGCGAAATCGGCCCAGAACAGCCCCGCCGCGAGCGCCCGGGCCACGACCAGGCCGATGCCGCAGCCGAGCACGGCGCCGAGCACGCGGGCGACCGACGCCTCGCGCAGCCTGGCCTCGCACAACGCGACCAACCCGGCCAGCCCCAGCGCGAACGCGATGTTGGCGGCCAACCCGAGCGGCAGTGGACGAAGGGTGGCCGCCGCGTACGCCAGGATCGCCGCAACCAGCACGCGTGCGAGGACAAACCACGCCATTTCTTGAAGATATCACACGGTTCAGCGTTCAGGGTTGAACCGTGAACCGGTCAGTTCAGCAATTCGTCGAGCGCGTCACCAACCGTGCGGACGCCGACGAGTTCGCAGTCGCCGGCGGTCTTGCGATCCGAAGGATCGATGTTGGCCTCGGGCATGATGCAGCGGCGGAAGCCCATCTGCGCGGCTTCGCGTACGCGAAGCGCGGCCTGCGTGATGCCGCGGATCTCGCCCGCAAGGCCCACCTCGCCGAACATCGCGGTCGTCGGTGCGATGACGCGGTTTCGCACAGACGAGGCAATCGCGGCCAGCACGCCGAGGTCGGACGCCGGTTCATCCACCGTCATCCCTCCGGCGATGTTCACGAAGACATCGTCGCCGACGAGGTTGAGGCCCGCGCGTTTTTCGAGCACCGCGAGCAGCAGCGAAAGCCGCTGCTGGTCGATGCCGCTCGCCATCCGCCGCGCGCTGCCGTAGCTGCTCGTGCTGACGAGCGCCTGGACCTCGACGAGGATGGGACGCGAACCTTCGACCGAGCACAGGACGGCCGACCCGGGGGCATTCGACGGCCGCTCGGCCAGAAACAGCTTCGACGGGTTGGGCACGGGCCGCAGGCCGCTCGATGTCATCTCGAACACGCCGAGTTCGCTGACGGCTCCGAACCGGTTCTTGACCGCACGGACGACGCGGTGCGAGTGGTGGCGTTCGCCTTCGAAGTAGAGCACCGAGTCCACGACGTGCTCGAGCGCCTTGGGGCCGGCAAGACTGCCGTCCTTGGTGACGTGACCCACCAGGAATGTCGGGATGTTCAAGCCCTTCGCCGTGAACAGCAGCTGCGTCGCGGCTTCCCGGACCTGGCCGATGCTCCCGGGCGCCGACTGGAACTTGAGCGAGTAGACCGTCTGGATCGAATCGACGATCACGAGCGCCGGCTTGATGCGCGCGATCTCCTCGAGGATGCGCTCGAGACACGTTTCGGCCAGCAGGTACAGCGGCGCATCGCCGACCTCGAGGCGCTCGCCGCGCGACTTGATCTGGTGCTCCGACTCCTCACCCGAGCTGTAGAGCACGGGTCCGACCGTCCGGGCCATGCTCGCGGCGGCCTGCAGCAGGAGCGTGGACTTGCCGATGCCCGGTTCGCCGCCGAGCAAAACCAGCGATCCGGGGACGACGCCTCCGCCGAGCACGCGATCGAACTCGCCGATGCCGGTCGAGAGGCGGGCGTGCTGTTCGATCCGGATGTCGCTGTACAGCTGGGCGCCGGCCGAGGCGGCCAGCGCGTACCGATGTCCGGCCCCGGACGGCGCCGCTGCCGACGTCGCTTCCAGGGGCGGCCGCTCCTCGACGAGCGAATTCCACGCCCCGCATTCGGCGCACCGCCCCAGCCACTTGGGCGCCTGCGCGCCGCATTCCTGGCAGACAAACACCGTGGTGGGACGCTTCGCCATGCTGTGATTATGGCATTGAGTGATCGTGTGATTCGGCGACCTGGCGATTTCAGCGATCGCCCAATCACCGTCTCACCCGATCGCCAGATCAACCCTCATAGATGCGCTCGATCCGCGTGCCGATGCGGCACACGATTTCCCACGGGATGGTCCCGATGGTCGCGGCCATCTCGCGGACGTCGAGGCGGTCCTCGCCTTGCGATCCGAGAATGACGACCTCGTCTCCCGGAAATACGTCCTGCCCCGTGACGTCGACGGTCAGCATGTCCATGCAGACCGACCCGACGACGGGCGCGCGGCGGCCTCGTATCAGCACGGACCCGCGGCCCGCGAGGCGCAGGTCGAGGCCGTCGGCGTAGCCGGCCGGGATGATCGCGATCGTCGTGGGGCGTTCGGGCGAGAATCGCGCGCCGTACCCGCTGATCTCGCCCGGCCGCATGCCCTTGACCGCCACGACGCGGCTGTGCAGCGTCATCGCGGGCACGAGCGGCAGCGTGGAGGCGAGCGGTGGCGGCACGACGCCGTAGAGCAGGAGGCCCGGCCGGACGCGATCGTACCAGACGCGCGAATCGCGGAGGAACGCGGCGCTGTTGCACGCGTGCCGGTACCGCGGGCGTCCACCGAGCCCTTCGACTTCGCCCAGGGCCCGATCGAAACGCACGCGCTGGTCCGCGAAGTGCGGCGACTCCGGATCGTCCGCGGTCGCAAAGTGCGTGTAGACGGCGTCGAGCTCGAGGTTCGGGCTCGAGAGCAGCGGCGGCAGGGACCGCCGCAGGTTGTCGTGCCGGAACCCGAGGCGGTTCATGCCGGTGTCGATCTTCAGGTGATAGCGCAGCCGCTGTTTGTAGCGCGCGGCGGCGGCCTGGACCGCCTGTGCGGCTCCAGGCGTCGAGATCGTCGGCGTCAGACGGCAGTCGAAGAGGCCGTCGAGGTCGCTGACGCTCAGGGCGCCGAAGACGAGAATCTCGGCGGTGATGCCGGCGGCCCTCAGGGCCGCGCCTTCCTCGATGTCCGCGCAGGCGAGCAGATCCGCGCCGGCCGATTCGAGCGCACGCGCAACCGGCACGGCGCCGTGCCCGTAGGCGTTCGCCTTCACGACGGCGATGATCTTCGGGGAGTGTTCCGGCCGCTCGCGCGCCAGGTGCCCGGCGATCGCTCGAAAGTTCGACTGGATCGCGCCCAGATCGACGCGCGCGACGGTTGGACGAATCATGAAGCTGCGATCGCAATCACGTACGGGGCCACAGAGTCACAGAGATCACAGAGGTTAGGAATCATAAGAGCAAAGCGTATCTCTGTGTCCTCAGTGCCTCTGTGGCTACGTACGCGATCAGTTCCCGCCGGGCGCGAGATTTTCGAACCGCGTGAACTCGCGGATGAAGGCGAGCTTGACGACACCGGTCGGGCCGTTGCGCTGCTTGCCGATGATGAGCTCGGCGACGCCCTGATTGTCGGCGGGCGGCTGGCTCTTGTCGGCGTACAGATCCTCGCGGTAGATGAACATGACGACGTCGGCGTCCTGCTCGAGGGCGCCCGACTCGCGCAGGTCGGAGAGCTGGGGGCGGTGGTCGGCGCGCGACTCCGGCGCCCGGCTGAGCTGCGACAACACCACGACCGGCACGCTGAGCTCCTTCGCCAGCCCCTTGAGCGATCGGGAAATCGAAGCGAGCTCGAGCGTCCGGTTCTCGAACCGGCCGCGGCCCTGCATCAGCTGAATGTAGTCGACGACGACGAGGTGCAGCCCGTGTTCGGACGCCAGCCGCCGGCACTTCGCCCGCATCTCGAGGACGCCGATCGACGCGGTGTCGTCGATGAAGATCTTGGCCTCGCTCAGCACGCCGATGGCCTGCGAGAGGCGCCCCCAGTCGCGCTCGCCCAGGAATCCGCCGCGCAGGCGGTGCGCGTCGATGCGCGCCTCGGACGTGAGCAGGCGCAGGAACAGCTGCTCCTTCGACATTTCGAGGCTGAACACGCCGACCGTCATGTCGGTCCTGGTCCCGACGTGCTGCGCCATGTTCAGCACCAGGCTCGTCTTCCCCATCGACGGCCTGGCGGCGATGATGACGAGGTCGGCCGGCTGGAGTCCCGACGTCATCTCGTCGAGATCGGTGAAGCCGGTCGGCACGCCGGTGATGAGCTCCTTGCGCGCGTGCAGCTTCTCGATCGTGTCGAGGCTCGACTGGGCCAGTTCGCGGAGCGAGACGAACCCGTCGCGCACCTTGTCGTCGGCGATCGCGAAGATGGCGTTCTCGGCCTGGTCGAGGATGACGTCGGCTTCTTCCTCGCCGTCGTACGCCGTCGTCAGAATCCTGTTGGCCGAGAAGATGAGGTTGCGGAGGGTCGCCTTCTCCTTGATGATGCGGGCGTAGTGCTCGACGTTCATCGAGCGCGGCACGCCGTCCACGAGCGCGGCGATGTAGGCGGGGCCGCCCACTTCGTCGAGCTCGCCGGAGCGGCCGAGCTCGTCCTTGAGCGTGACGAGGTCGATGGCGCCGCTCCGCTCGGAGAGCTTCACCATCTTCTCGAAGATGCGGCGGTGCGCGTCGCGGAAGAAATCGCCGGAGTCGATGACCTCCGCCGCGAGGTTGAAGGCGTCGTTGTGCAGCAGGATCGCGCCGAGGACAGACCGCTCCGCTTCGAGATTGTGCGGAAGCGTGCGTTCCGAGACCGGCGCGTCGGGCATGGCTACTTGCTCGAGCTAGTGCCTTCCGCCACCACCTTGACCTTCACGTTGGTCACGACGTCCAGGTGCAGCTTCAGCGGCACCGCGTAGTCGCCCAGCTTCTTGATGGGCTCGCGCAGCACCAGCTTGCGGCGATCGATCTCGAAGCCCTTGGCCAGCAGCGAAGCGGCGATGTCCGAGGTCGTGACCGACCCGAACAGCACCTGCGTGTCGCCGACCTTGCGCGCGATCTCGATCTCGAGGTTGCCCATGCGTTCCACGAACGCTTCGGCGACGCGCTTCTCCTCGGCTTCCTTGGCTTCGAACTTTCCGCGCTCGCGCTCGATCTGCTTCCGGCTGCCTTCGGTCACCAGCAGCGCCAGCTTCCGGGGCAGGAGGTAGTTGCGCGCATACCCGTCGGCGACCTTCACGATCTCGCCCCGACGGCCGAGATTGTCGACGTGTTCTCTCAGAATGACTTCCATCTCAGTTCCTCATCGAGAACGCAGAGAAGAGTTCAACGCGGAGATCGCAGAGATCGCGGAGAAGAACAATCTGTTCCTGCACTTCTCGGCGATCCCTGCGATCTCTGCGTTGTCATCCGTCTCCCGTTCTCTAATCCGTCACATACGGAATCAAGGCGATCTGCCGGGCGCGTTTGATCGCGACCTGCAGCTTGCGCTGGTGCATCGCGCACGTCCCGGAAATCCGCCGCGGCAGAATCTTGCCACGTTCGGGCACGAACGGGGCCAGCAGCTTGACGTCCTTGTAGTTGATGTCGTCGATCTTGTCCGCGCAGAACTTGCAGACCTTCCGCCGGCGGAACATCGGCCGGCGCTGCCCCTTCTCCTTGTCGCCGGGTTTCTTGTCGCCCCGCTTGCCGCGGGGACCGGATCGCTGTCCAAATGGTGGCATGACCTAAACCTCCGCCCCGTCAAACCGGTCGTCGTCCATGTCGTCGTTCTCCATCGCGGCGCGGCCCTCGCCGGGCTGGCGCTGCGGCGGCAGTCCGCGCTTGACGCGGCGCCGCTCCGATTCGGTCTGACGCTTGGTCCGTGTCCGGTCGACGACCTTCTTCTCCTCGTCCACGCGTACCACGAGGTGGCGGATGACCTGATCCATCACCCTGAGGCGGCGATCCAGTTCCTTCATCAACTCGCCCGAGCCGTTGATGACCTGGAGCACGTACACGCCCTCCTTCTGGTGCCCGATCTCGTAGGCCAGCCGGCGGCGTCCCCAGTTTTCGGTCTTTTCGATCTGCCCGTTCATCTTCGCCACGACCTGCTCGACCTGCGTGTGCAGATCGGCTACCTGCTGTTCGGTCGTGTCGGGAGGAAGGATATAGACGAGCTCGTACTGACGGTCTGACATTTCACGGTCTCCTCATGGACACATCCGGCAGGCCTGAAGGCCCGCCGTGACGCGGCCACCATTCGGTGGCAAGGTTGGCCCCTCGCCTGCGCTCGGGGCTATTCAGTTGTTGCCGGATCGCCGCCGTTGAACTGGTTCATCACCCCGGCGATCCCACTGGTGACGAACACTTCCGCCGCATCCGCCGCGCGGGCGATCATCCGCTCGACCTCCCCGCGCTCATCCGACTCGAATCGGGACAGGACGTGGTCGGCCAGATCCCGCTGCGCGCGACCACCCGGTGCTTCCGGCCCGCGTCCGACCCCGAGCCGCAGCCGCGCAAACTCCTCGCCGACGTGCGCGATGATCGACTTCAGCCCGTTGTGCCCGCCGGCCGAGCCGCGCGCCCTCGCCCGCAGTTTCGCGAGCGGCAGTTGCACCTCGTCCACGACCACCAGGAGATCGGCCGGGTCGATCTTGAAATACCGCAACAGCCCGCCGACTGCCTCGCCGCTCGCGTTCATGAAGGTCATCGGCTTCACGAGCAGCACGTCTTCTCCACGCCGCCACCTGGCGACCAGCGCGTCGACCGGCGCTGATTCGAAACTCACGCGGGCCCGGTTCGCCAGCTCGTCCAGCACGGCGAAGCCGACATTGTGCCGCGTCCCGTGATATTTCGGCCCCGGGTTCCCGAGCCCGATGATCGCTTTCACCGCGGCAGTCACGCGCTATTTCTTCTTGTCGTCGTCCTCGGCGTCTTCCTTCTTGCCCTTCTTGATGACTTCGGGTTCGGCCGGTGCCGCCGCAGCCGTGGTCGCAGCCGCCGCCGCGCCTTCCGCCGGCGCCGGCGCCTCTTCGGCCTTCGGCATGATGACGTGCACCAGCATCATGTCCGCGTCGTTGACCAGCTTCACCTTCGGGTTCACCGGCACGTCGCGGACGCGAATCCCCTGGTGGAGCATCAGATCGCCGATGTTGACCTCGATGTGCTCGGGGATGTCCGCCGGCAGGCATTCCACCTCGACGATGCGATGGACGTACTCGAGGATGCCGCCCTGCTGCTTCACGCCGGGCGCTTCGCCTTTCACCGTTACGGGCACGGTCAGGCGCAGCACGCGATCCATCGCGATGCGATAGAAGTCGGCGTGCAGGACCTGGTGCGTCACGGGGTCGAGCTGGTATTCCTTGACGAGCACGCGCGCGTCCTTCCGCCCCGCGAGCTTCAGCGAGATGAGCGTGTTGGCGCCCGCCTCCGAGTGCAGGATGCGCAGGAGCGCCTTCGGGTCCACCGAAATCGGCGTCGCCTTCCTGGCTTCGTCGCCCGATCCCTCGCCCGATGAGCCGTACAGTACCGCGGGCACACGCCCCGACGCGCGCGTTCGCCGCGCTTCGTTTTTTCCGAACGTGTCACGCGCCGTCGCTTCAAGCAATGCTTCCATAGTCCCCTAGCCTCTGGCCCCTAGCCTCTCGTCCCCAGCCCCTACACGAACAACGACGAGACCGACGTCTCGTCATGAATGCTCTTGATCGCCTGCCCCAGCAGCCGCGCGACCGAGAGGACCTTGATCTTCTCGCAGCGCGCCTTGTCGCCGGTCAGCGGAATCGTGTTCGTCACGATCATGCTGTCGATCGCCGATTTCTCGATCCGCTCGATCGCCGGCCCCGACAGCACGCCGTGCACGGCGCACGCCAGCACCCGCTCGGCGCCGTTGGCCTTGAGCGCGGCCGCCGCCTTGGTCACCGTTCCGGCGGTGTCGATCATGTCGTCCTGGATGATGCAGGTCCGGCCCGCCACCTCGCCGACCACGTTCATCACTTCCGCCGTGCCGTCTTCGGTCCGCCGCTTGTCGATCACGGCCAGTTCGGCATTGAGGCGCTTCGCATACGCGCGGGCGCGCTCGGCGCCGCCCGCATCCGGCGCCACCATCGTCATGTTCGGATATTCCATCCGCGACAGGTAGTCGATGAGGACCGGCGCCGCGAACAGGTGATCGACCGGAATGTCAAAGAACCCCTGGATCTGCGCCTTGTGCAGGTCCATCGTCAACACGCGATTGGTGCCGGCCGCGCTCAGGATGTTCGCGACCAGCTTCGCCGAAATCGGCACGCGCGGCTTGTCCTTCCGGTCCTGCCTCGCGTAGCCGTAATACGGCAGCACGGCCGTGATCCGCGCCGCCGACGAGCGGCGGAACGCGTCGATCATGATCAGCAGCTCCATGATGTGCTGATCGACCGACGTCGCGCCGTTCGCGCAGGTCGGCTGGACCACGAACACGTCCGTGCCCCGGATGTTCTCGTCGATCTGGAACGAGACTTCCGTGTCGGGAAACCGTTTCAGCCGCGCCTGCCCGACGGAAACGCCCAGAAACGACGCGATCTCGCGCGCCAGTTCCGGATGGGCGCTTCCGGAAAAAAGCTTCAGTTCGCCAAACCCGACCGCCATCTGGGGCTCAGTCATCACTCCGGCAGCCTCGCAAAGTGGCTGGGGCGGAAGGATTCGAACCTTCGAATACGGGATCCAAAGTCCCGCGCCTTACCGCTTGGCCACGCCCCATCACATGCCTCGCCGGAGACTCTGCCGCACTCGGAGTAGATGAAGTAGCCCTCAGGCGTGGCTCGCACTACGTGGCGCAAACCTTAAGTCTATACGATGGGCTTACTTGGCGGCAAGCCGGCGCCATTCCCGGCGGCCCAGCGTCCGGGTGACCAGCACCCGCCTGCGCCCGCCTCCCCGGCGCAACGCGCGCGCGGCCCGTTCGGCGTCCGACCGGCGCGTGAACAAGCCAAACACCGCGGACCCGCTGCCCGACAGCGACGCGTGAAACGCACCCCGGCGTTCGAGCGCCGAAACGAGCCGCGACACGATCGGATGGCGCCTGGCCACCACGGGCTGCAAATCGTTCGAGATCTCTCCCTGCCCGGCCCGCCCGACTCGCCTGCCCTGTCCGCCCGGCTTGCCCGACCCGCCCGACCGATCGTGATCCCACCAGGCGAATGCGTCCTTCGTGCTGACGCCGAAGCGGGGAACCACGACCACGACCCAGGCACCAGGACGATCGGGCAACCGCGACAGCCGATCGCCCCGATCGCGTCCGAGCATCGTTCCGCCTGCGAGGAAGTACGGGACGTCGGCGCCAAGCGCCACCGCGATCCGGTGAAGCCGGGCGCGGCTCAACCCGACGCGCCAGAGCGAGGCGAGCGCGCGCAGGGCCGCGGCCGCATCGCTGCTGCCTCCGCCGAGCCCGGCCTGCATCGGGATGCGCTTCGCGATGGTCACCACGACATCGCGCGGCGCGCCGCGGCGCCGCGCGGCCTTCCACACCCGCTGCGCCGCCCGCCACACGAGATTGCGGTCGTCGGCCGGGCACCCGGGGTCGTCGCAGACGATCCGGAAGGGTCCGGGGGCGGCGGTGAACGTCAGGGCATCAGCCAGCGCGATGGACTGGAACGTCGTGCGCAGCTCGTGGTACCCGTCGGGGCGCACGCCGAGGACGCGCAGATCGAGGTTGATCTTCGCGAACGCGCGGCACGCGATGGATCGATCAGCGGCCATTCGCGCCGAACGGGCCCGACGCTTTCAGCTCGTCGAGCGTGATGGGGCTGGCGGACGCGGGGACCTGAACGCGGAACACATCGGGACCGAGCGGCATGTTCAGCTCGACTTGCGAGAGGCCGAATTGCAGGTCGAAGGCTCCGCGGGTCGTGCTGACCAGTCGAATCGACCGTGCCAGCCCGTCCTGGAAATTCCTGTACTCCGCGCGCCAGCCGTCGGCCGCAGGACGACGCTCCATCGCCGCCACCCGCCACGGGCCGGCCTTCTCGCGGTTCAAATAGACTTCGTCCGGCCCCGCCGGCATCACGCGCCATTGGTCGCCAAACCCACGCGCGGGGTCGGATGGCGGCGACGTCAGGCAGCCGGTGACGATGGTGAACAGCGCAGGCGCCTCGAGCGGTACGCCAGTCACCGCTTCGAGCACGGCATCGGGCCGGCCGCGGCTCAGCACGCGGTTGTCGCGCGGCAAGAGCAGTGTGGCCTCAGGGCCCTGACTCGTGAGAATGAAGACGGGCTGACCAAACGGCGCGACGGCCTCGAGCCGGATGGAGTCGGGGCGCGCCAGACCGGCGAGCAGCCGTCCCCGAAGCTTTTGTCCGCCGACCGACCCGGCGACGGACATTTCGAGCGTGATGTTGGACACGCGGCGGCAAGCCGCCGTCGCTTCTTCCATCGCGGCGCGTCCGTCGCTGGCGATCGTGCCGGGCCCGGACGGCAGCTTGAGCAGCGGCGCGCCGCACGCCGCGCACACCAGGGACAGCGCCAGCAGTGGCGCCGCCGCGAATCGCTTCATTTCCTGCCGAGCTTTTGTTTCGCGCCCCGGATCTTCTTGTCGATCGCCGCGCGATCGATCGAATCGCCGTCGCCCTCGATCGCGCGGTTCCACGCCGCGATCGCATCGTCGAAGCGGGAGAGCTTGAACAGCACGTCGCCGTAGTGGTCCTGGATGACCGAATTGGTCTGGAGCTGGTCGGCGGCGCGCTCGAGGTTGGTGACCGCGAGGTCGAGTTTGTCGGCCTTGTAGTACGCCCAGCCGAGGCTGTCGAGGTACGAGCCGTTGTCGGGCTCGATCTCGAGCGCCTTCTTCAGCAGCGTGACCGACTCGTCCAGCCGCTCACCGCGTTCCGCGAACATGTAGCCGAGATAGTTGAGCGCCGGCGCGTGTTCGGGATCCTTCGAGAGCACCTGCCGGAACGCCGACTCGGCGTCCGCAAACCGCTTCTGCTTGTCCAGCACGGCGCCGAGTTCGAAGGGAATCGTCGTGTCCGAGGGAAACTTCTGCTGCGCGTCCTGGAGCATCTTCACGGCGTCGGCGCCGCGTTTGGTGTCGAGATAGACCTGGGCCAGGGCGACGTAAGACTCGGGTTTGTCTGGCTGCTGGCGGACGTACTCCTGCAGCAGCGACACGGCTTCGTCGGGCTTCCCGGTCTGCCGGAGCGCCTGGGCTTCGAGCCGCGCGAACCGCAGGTCGTCGGCGTGCTGGGCGCGCGCCTTGCGCGTGAGATCGAGCGCCGCCGCGTACTTCTTGCCCGCCAGGTTGGCCTGCACGAGATACGCGGTAATCGACGAATCGTTCGGCGCCAGCCGGTGCGCCTCGTCGAAGGCGCCGATCGCCTTGTCGAAATCGCCGAGCTCCTGATAGGCGAAGCCGAGGTGCGGCAGCAGCAGGCCGAGGTCGGTCGCCTGGCTCGCACCGCCGCGCGACCTGAAGTCGGCAACGGCCGGGGCCAGCGCGTCCACGACCGACTGATACTGACGCCGCTCTTCGAGCGCCATGGCCAGCGCGTAGTAGCCCATGGGGCTCCGGGCGTTCTGGGCGACGAGCCTGCGGGCGGTCGCCTCGGCGGCGGCGTAGTCGCCGAGCCGCCGCTCGGCCTGCGAGAGCTGGTAGAGCGCGCGAGGATCGTTCGGCCTCGTCGAGAGCATGTCGCGCAGCACCTCGCGCGCGCGTGTGATCGAGTCGCGTCCGCCGGCGTTCATCAGCGCGGAGGCGTATTGCGTCTTGAGCTCCGCGCTGCGGGGCGATTCCCTGATCGCCTGCGCGTAGGCGGCGGCGGCGTCGTTCCACCGGCGCTCGCGCTCGTAGAAGCTGGCGAGCGTGGGATACAGGTCCGGATCGTTCGACGCGGCGTCCACGAGCCAGGCGATCGCCTCGGCGTTCCGCCCGGAGTTCGCGTACGCCTGGGCGAGCAGCGACGGACCGTCGCTCCAGCCCGGCTCCTGGTTCACGAGATCCACCAGCAGCGGGATCGCCTTGTCGTAGGACTCGGCCGAGATATAGAGCCGCGCCAGCGTGGCGCGCACGTTGGGATCGGATTCACCCGCCGGCCGGTCGAGCGCCTGCTCGAGGTGCTGAATGGCCTTGGTGAGGTTTTCCTGCGGACTGGGCTGGCCGCGTCCGTTGCCCCGCCGCCCGTTCTCGACCAGCGTGGCGTAGACGATGCCGAGGACGCGATGGGCTTCGCGGTTGGCCGGCTCGATCTTGAGCGCCTGGTCGGCGGCGACGATCGATTCCTCGAGACGGTTCTGCCGCATGTACAGGCCGGCCAGTTCGGCCGAGACGTCGGAGGCCTGCGGATCGAGCTGCGCGGCGCGCTTGAAGGCGTTGACGGCACCGTCGATGTCGTCGGCGGTTTCGAGGTGCCGGCCCAGCAGGAACTGCGAATAGGCCTCGGCGGCCTTTTCGGGACCGGGTGGCGTCTGAGCGGCGGCGGTGCCGACACCCGACACCGCCAGCGACCAGACCGCGACAATCGCCGGGAGCGACACCGAGACCTTCATATGGGGAATTGTTCCACAAAAGCGGGAAGGTGTCATATAGTTCGGGACATGGCCGTCGACCCGGAATTGCTGGAGATTCTGGCGTGTCCAAACTGTAAAACGCCGGTCACGCCCGTGAAGAACGGCGCCGCGCTCAAGTGCGCCACCTGCAAGCGCGTCTACCCAATCAAGGACGACATTCCGGTCATGCTCATCGACGAGGCCACGATCGAGCCATGATCGGGTGATTGGGTGATTCAGTGATTGAGCGATTGCCGCCAATCGCCAACTCACCCAATCACCCAATCACGCGATGCGTATTCTCCTCGTCCGCCTTCGTCAGATTGGCGACGTGGTGTTCACGACGCCGGCCATCCGCGGCCTGCGCGAGCGTTTTCCCGGCGCCCACCTCGCCTACATCGTCGAGCCGGCGGCCGCGCCCGTCGTAGCCGGGAATCCCCACCTGAACGAGGTCATCGTCACGACCGGGCGCAGCGGCCTCGCCGGGTTTCGCGACGACCTCGCCGTGATCCGGCGCGTGCGCGCCGGGAAGTTCGACACGGCCATTGATTTTCACGGCGGTCCCCGCAGTTCGCTCATCACCTGGCTGTCGGGCGCGGCCGTGCGCGTCGGATACGACATTCGCGGACGGTCGTGGATGTACACGGTTCGCGTCCCGCGGCCCCGGCACATCCGCCCGCGGCATGCGGTCCTCAACCAGTGGGATCTGCTGGACGCGCTCGGCGTCCCGACGCCCGATCCCGGCGGCACGCCCGTCGAGATGGCGCCGGATCCGCGCGCCGCGGCCAGCGTCGCCGGGCGGCTCACGGCGGCAGGCGTGCACGCCGGCGATTGCCTCATCGTCGTGCACGTGAGCGCGGGCAATCCGTTCCGCCGCTGGGGGCTCGAACGTTTCGTGGCGCTCGTGTCGGCGCTGGCGCGCGCCGATGCGGGCCGCCGCGTCGTCGTGACATCAGGGCCGTCGGAGCTCGGGGCCGCCGCCGACGTCATCGCGCAGGCACGATCCCGGCTGCCGCGAGACGACGCGCCGCGCGTGCTCGCCTGCGGCGAGTTCTCGCTCGCGGAATTCCGCGCGCTCCTGGACGGGGCGGCGCTTTTCATCGGCGGCGACAGCGGGCCCCTGCATATCGCCTCGACGAGCCGCGTGCCGATCGTCGGCCTGTACGGCCCGACCTTGCCCGTGCGGTCCGCGCCGTGGCGTGCGCCGGCGTGGACGAGCGAGGCGGTGGAGGTCGACGGCCTGCCCTGCCGTCCCTGCGATCAACGCCGATGCGAGCCCGGCGACTTCCGCTGCCTGACGTGGATACAGCCGGAGCAGGTTGTCGCCCTGGCCGAACGCGCCCTCGCGAACCCTCGAACCCGGAACCTTGAACCTTGAACCTTGAACCTCGAAGACCAGTTAAGATGTCTCCGCCCATGACCGTCGCCGCTGACAACGCCCTCGCGCGCCGGCACGTGTTCCTCGAACAGGCAGGCCTTGCGGCCGTGTACGGGGTGGCCGGCGCCCTGCACTTCTCAATCGCCGTCGCCCAGATTCTGCTGACGGTCGCGTCCCTCTGCTGGATCGCGCTCATCGTCCTCGATCGCGAACCGGTCGAGGTGCCCAGGTTCGCCTGGCCGCTCGCGCTGTACGCCGTCATCACCCTCGTGTCGACCGCGTTCTCGCCCGATCCGCGCGCGAGCCTGATGGCGGACAAGCAGATGGTGCTGTTCCTGCTCGTGCCGCTCGTGTACCGCTTCGCCACCGGCCCTCACGCGGGGACGATGGTCACGGTGATCGTGTCGTTCGCGGCGGTGAGCGCGGTGGTCGGGATCGTGCAGTTCGGCGTGCTTCACTACGACAATCTTGGACGGCGCGCACAGGGCACGCTCGGCCATTACATGACGTACTCGGGCCTGCTGATGCTGGTCATCGGGGCCGCGCTGGCCCGCGTGCTGTTCGGCCAGCGGGACCGCATGTGGGCCGCGCTCGTCATCCCGGCGCTCGGCGTCGCGGTGGCGTTCAGCTTCTCGCGCAACGCCGGCGTTGGCGCCTGCGCGGCGGCCGCGCTGCTCCTGCTGCTCAAGGACCGCCGCCTGCTGGCGCTGCTGCCTGTCGTCGCGGCGGTGTTCTTCCTGCTTGCGCCGGCGGCGATCACCAACCGGTATGCGTCGATCTTCAGCCTGAAGGATCCCACCAACCGCGACCGCGTCGCCATGCTGCGCTCGGGCGCGCACATGATCGAGGATCACCC
The DNA here is from genome assembly GCA_963821285.1 of uncultured Acidobacteriota bacterium. Classification (GTDB taxonomy): domain Bacteria; phylum Acidobacteriota; class Vicinamibacteria; order Vicinamibacterales; family CAVVIG01; genus CAVQJU01. The sequence continues at coordinate 13,969 of CAWGDD010000005.1, read as the reverse complement.
CTTCGTCGGCATCGGTCCGAACATGGTGCTGCCGCGGTACGCGGAGTATCGCGATCCCGACGCCGTGCAGCCCGTGAACCCGCACCTGCACAACGTGCCCGTGCAGATCGCGGCCGAACGGGGCCTCCCGGCGCTGGCGGTCTGGCTCTGGTTCATCGGCAGCCTTGTCGTCGCGCTCACGAAGCAGCTGCGCGACCCGTCACAGCGCTTCCTGGCCGCCGTCGGGCTGTCGGCGGTGGTCTCGATGCTGGTCGCGGGGATGTTCGAGTACAACTTCGGGGATTCCGAATTCCTGATGCTGTTCCTGATCCTGGTGACGCTGCCGTTCGCGGCCAGCCGAACGCTGACGCGTACTACGTGATTTGCGATCGCCACTTGCTCATCGCCGCGATCGCCGCGCGGCGCCGCGCCATTACCGCCACCGCATCGGGCATCCCCAGCACGACGGCTTCGATATGCCTGCAGAACTCCGGTTCGCTGCTCGTCGTGCGCAGTTCCGCCAGAAACGGCTGCACCTTCGCGAACGTCGAGACGATCTCGCCATGGGCGGCCCGGAACGCCTCGGCATCGATCGCGCCGGTCGTCACGAGCGACGCGGCCATGTCCCAGTAGCCGAGCACCATCCGGAATGACGCGTTGCGCTCGCCGGCGACGATCGCGGCGAACTCGGCGAACGTGTCGGGATTGAACTCGGCGAAGTACCACTGGCGCGCCTCGCGCAGCACCGACTCGCGGCGGAGTTCGAACAGCCGAAGGTTCAGCGTCGCGCTCTCAAACGGTGTCGGCATCGGATCACGATATCAAAGGTCCGAGTGGTCCGAGGGGTCCCAGAGGTCCCAGGGTCCGTTCTTAGACCGCTGGACCTCTCGGACCTCTCGGACCTCTCGGACGACCTCTCGGACCTCTCGGACCTCTTGGACCTTACTCAGTGTCTGAAATGCCGCCGTCCGGTGAAAACCATGGCGAGGCCGTGTTCGTCGGCGGCGGCGATGACCTCGGCGTCCTTGACCGAGCCGCCCGGCTGTACGACGGCCGTGGCGCCGGCTGCCGCGACGGCGTCGAGGCCGTCGCGGAACGGGAAGAAGGCGTCGGATGCCGCCACCGAACCGGAGAGCGAGCGCGACGTCTCACGGGCTTTCATCACGGCGACGTTGACGGCGTCCACCCGGCTCATCTGCCCCGCGCCCACGGCGAGCGTCTGACGCGCGTCAGTGAAGATCACCGTGTTCGACTTCACGTGGGCACAGAGGCGCCACGCGAAACGCAGCGCCTGCCACTCGTCGGCGGTCGGCTGGCGCTTCGTCGCCACGCGGAACCCATCGGGCAGCGCCGCGGGTCCCCAGGCTCCCCGGCCCTCGGTGACGCGATCGCGCTCCTGCGCCAGGATGCCACCGAGAATCGAGCGGATTTCGATGTCCACTCCGGGGGCCCCTGCCCCCCGGATGTCCACTCCGGGGTCCCTCAACCCCGAGAAATCGGCGGTGACGACGCGCATGGCCGCCTTGCGGGCCAGGACGGGACGCGCCGCTTCGTCCACCGCCGGCGCGATGACGGCATCGATGCGCGTGGACGCGATGGCTTCGGCCGCCGCGAGATCGATTGCGCGGTTCAGCGCGACGATCCCGCCGAAGGCAGAAAGCGGGTCGGCTTCGCGGGCGCGCACGTAGGCATCGGCCGGCGAGCTGCCAATCGCAGCCCCGCACGGGTTCGTATGCTTCACGACGACCGCCGCCGGCTCGTCGAACTCGAGCGCCATCCGCGCCGCGGCATCGAGGTCGAGCAGGTTCGTGTACGAAAGCTCCTTGCCCTGGAGAATCGTCGTCCGGCTGAAGCCGTCCCTCGACATGCTCGGGACGCCCTGAGCCTGTCGAAGGGCGGACGCTACGGATGTCGCGCCGATGCCGGCAGAGAACCCGCTCGAATACCAGGCGGCGCGCTGGTGCGGGTTCTCCCCGTACCTCAGGTCGCGAATCTTCTCGAGCGACAGCTCCAGGCGCGCGCCGAACGGGCCGGACCCGGCGGCGCCGGCGCGTCCGAACGTCGCGCCGTCCAGCCGCACGGTGGCCAGCGTGGCCGTAATGGCGGCGTCGTAAGCGGCGGTATGCGCGATGGCCTTCCGCGCGAGGTCGAACCGGAACGCCAGCCCCGGCGTCTCGTCGAGCGCCGCGAGCACGGCCGCGTAGTCCGCCCAATCGACGACGACCAGGACATCGCGGAAGTTCTTGGCGGCCGCCCGCACGAGCGACGGCCCGCCGATGTCGATCTCCTCGATCAGCGCGTCGAAGGGCGTCGCGGGGTTGGCGGCGGCGGCCGCAAACGGGTACAGGTTGACGACGACGAGGTCGACGAGCCCGATGCCGAGCCGCTCGAGGCCGGCCAAATCGTCGGGGCGGTCGCGGCGCGCGAGGATCCCGCCGTGGATGGCGGGATGCAGCGTCTTGACGCGGCCGTCCATCATCTCGGGAAAGCCGGTGAGGCTCGACACGCCGACGACGGCGAGGCCGGCGTCCGACAGCGCACGCGCTGTGCCGCCCGTGGACACGAGTTCGAATCCGCGTGCGGCGAGACTGCGCGCGAATTCCGTAATGCCGGTCTTGTCCGAAACGCTCAGCAGGGCTCTTGGCATATCACCCAAAGTCCAGTATGATTCCTGTTGACGCCGGGCGGGCCTGGCGCCGAAAGGGAAAGGCCGCACAACGCGGCCTTTTTTTTGCTTCGGCAACGGGTGCCGAGGCCAGTTCAATGACGCGGCGGCGGAGCCGGGGGACGGGCCCCCGGAGCGCAAAAACGTGGCGTCCTAGCAAGCAGGAAGAAGAACGATGCGTATCACAGGTAAGGTCAAGTGGTTCAACAACGCCAAGGGTTACGGTTTCATCGAGCGCGACGGAGGCAGTGACGTGTTCGTCCACTACTCGGCGATCCAGGGCGACGGCTTCCGCTCGCTCGAGGAAGGCCAGGCGGTCGAGTTCGAGATCGTTGACGGTCCGAAAGGCCCGCAGGCCGGCAACGTCAACAAAGTCTAGCCACTCCCCCGTAGACCGGGCGTCCGCCGGGACGCCCGGTTCCTCGGTTCACTCTTTCGTCCCCTTCATCGCCCTCGCCGTAAAGTTCACTTTCCCGTCCTTGACGGCGACGCGGAACGCCACTTCGGGGCTCCCGTTCTCCCGCAGCTTCTTGACCTGACTCTTCACCAGGTCGGCGAACTTGTGGTACGGCAGCGCATCTTCTCCGATTGAACGCCGCGCCTCCACGAGCGAGTCGTACAGGTCGTGAAGCTTGTCCTGCTCCTCGATCGGGTTCTTGAACGCCGCCACGTGCAGGATGCGGTCCTCGGCCTTCTTCGGCTCGGCCTTCTCCTCCTTGCGCTTGTGGACGAACGGACCCGATCGTCCCTCCTCGCGGGCCCGCAGCCCGCGGTCCCAGAGATCGATGAACGCGGCGTACCGCGACTGCAGCGTCAGGAAGCGAAACCGGTCGCCGTAGTTCTGGATGTGCGCGCGATCGAACTGCTTGACGATCGCGTCCACACGGCTGCGCGTCTCCCACGGCGGTTTCGGGAGCCGGCCCGCGAAGAACATGTTGTACTCGGCTTCGAGCCGCCTCATCTCGGTCTCGAGCCGCTGCAGATCGCGTTCGACGGCGGTGGGTTCAGGCACAGGGTCTACTGGTAGATGAGGAAGTAGAGGAGCGGCAGCCAGAGCTCGCGGGCGTACGGCATCGGCCGATCGTCGATGAGGACCTCGGTGTCGTGCGACGGCCCGACGATCTCGAACAGGTCGCGCAGCCGCGACGCGTCGCGCGTCCAGAACCGGGCGCGGTACCGGTGCGACGGTCCGCTGCCGGTCTCGCGGAACTCGGCCGAGTTACGGGCCAGCTCGAGGGCACGCGGGAACTCCGCGGTGTCCATCTCGGGAAACACGATGGTGATCGAGAACGGGCGCTGCCGCGCGCCAAAGAGCGCTTCGTGGAGATCGGGATCGAGCGACGCCAGCTCCTCGTTGGTGGGCTGCTCGGGAAGATCGGCATACGGCCAAAACCGCTCCAGCGGCCGGAATTTTGGCTGTTCCACGGTCCCAATTGTATTGCAGAATGGCACCATGTCAGGACGCGGGCAGGCCAGACACGAGCGGCTGATTCGTGCAGCGGTACTCGGGACCGCGATTGTCGCCGCGGCCGGCATCCTCTCGTCGTCATGGGGGCCCCTGGGCCACCGGGCGGCCGGGCAGGCGGCGCGGGCGCCGTTCGCCTCGCTCATCGAACAGCTGTCGGAGCCGAACGGCGAGTTCGACACCGACAACCTGATTTCGAACGAGCAGTCGTACCTCCACGTCGTCCCCGCGCTCGAGCAGGCCGGCCTCGCCGGCGGCGTCTACATCGGGGTCGGCCCCGACCAGAATTTCTCGTACATCGCCCGCATCCGGCCCGTCGAGGCGTTCATCGTGGACATCCGGCGCGACAACCTGCTGCTGCACCTGCTGTTCAAGGCGATCTTCGCGACGACGAAAAACCGCGTGGAATACCTGAGCGTGCTGACCGGGCGGCCGGCGCCCGAACGCGCCGACACGTGGAGCATTGACAAGATCGTCGCGCACTTCGACGAGGCCAGGCCCCTGCCGGCGGCCTCGACCGCCGAGACGACCGAGCGGCTGCACGCGGCGATGCGGAAGTTCGGCGTGCCGCTCTCGGCCAGGGACCTGGCCACCATCGATCGCTTCCACGCGGCGTTCGTGCAGTCGGGCCTGTCGCTGCAGTTCACGTCCACGGGCCGTGCCGCGCGCGAGTACTACCCCACGTATCGCGATCTGCTGCTTGAAACCGACCGCAAGGGCCGCAAGGTCTGCTACCTGGCCTCGGAGGAGGATTTCCAGTTCGTGCGCGCGCTCGAGGCCCGCGACGGCGTCGTCCCGGTGGTCGGCGATCTGAGCGGTCCGCACGCCGTCGCCGCGGTGGGACAGCTGATGGCGCAGCGCGGGGAACGGCTCGCGGCGTTCTACGTGTCGAACGTCGAGAACTACCTCTTCAGGAACGGGGCCTACACGCGCTACATCGACAACCTGAAGCGCCTGCCGCACTCGGATCGCAGCGTGCTCATCCGGTCGATCTTCGGCGGCTACTCCCTGCCCGAATCGGCGCCCGGCTACTACAGCACGTCGACGGTGCAGAACCTCAACGAGCTGCTCGCCAACTGCGCCGCCGGCAAGTGCCGGTCGTACTTCGAACTGCTTCGCCGCTAGTAGTGCAGGCCTTCAGGCCTGCCGTGTGAGCGGACCTGAAGGTCCGCACTACACCTGACTAGAACGTCGCGATCGGATTCGCCGGTGACCCCGTGCCGCCCGGAATCGCGAGCGGCGCGACCGTCAGCAGGAAATCCCAGCGCCGCCGCGCAGCGGCCGCGGCCGACAGCGCCTCGAGGTCGCAGTTGTCCAGCAGGTGGACGCCGAGGTACACGAGCGCGAAATCGTGGATCGCGCCGCGCAGGCTGGACGGCGACACGTACTGCGGGTGATCGCTGCCGAGCAAGGCGACGTCGCGCTGCTTCAGCCACGGAATGACGGACGGATCGAGGCCCGCCGACCGCCCCCCTTCGGCACGGCCGCGCAGCCACGGGCCGAGCGCCTTGCGCCGCGCCCAGACGCCGGTGCGCACGAACAGCGCGTCGCCGGAGGAGACTTTCACGCCCGCCTGCTTCTCCCACGCCTCGAGGTCTTCGACGTAGATGGGCGTCCCCGGCTCGAGGTACGGCACGCCCTTCAGCCGCGGGATGTCGATCAGCACACCCCGCGTGAAGACGCCGGTCTTCACGTTGTGAATCGAGTTCTTCGCGTGGCGGTTCTTGAGGACCGCGTCCTGCTCCGGCGTGTAGCCGTTGTAGAACACGCCTCGCTCGTTGATGTGCGCGAGCGAGTCGAGGTGCGTGTGCGCGATGCCGTGATAGCTGACGGCGATGCGGTCCGAGGCGATCCCCTGCATGACGACTTCGTACGGGGTCGGGTTGTCGACGGCCTGTACGGTGTCCGCATCCGCCGACAGCGACACCGACACGCCGTCTCTCACGAGCGCCGCCGCCTGCTTCCGTTTCGCCGGCGTGATCAGATTGAGCGCCCCGATCTCGTCGTCTTTGCCCCATCGGCCCCAGTTCGAGAGATCCTTCTTCCAGCGCTCGTACTGGGCCTCGGTGACGGTGCGATCGGGCGCCTGCGCGCCAGGCGACGGCGCCTGGCCCAGCACGATGCCGGCGGTGAGGAGCGCTGCGGCAAACGACGACGATGCCAGCTTCATCATGTACGCCTCCGTCTCAGGCCACCGCGTAGACGCGGGCCGGGCCGCCCGATGCGCCCTCGTGCTTGGGTCCGCCGACGATGATCGTCGCGCCGGCGGGCGGAACGGTGTCGAGGTTCGCGAGCAGCTCGACGCCGTACTTTCCCGCTCCAAGCAGGGCCAGGTGGGCGACGAACTTCGACGCCGATGCCCCGTCGAGGCTCAGCGTGTCGACGCCGGCGCCGACGATGTCGCGCTCCTTCACGAGAAAGCGCGCCGCCTCTTCGCTGAAGCCGGGCGCGTGCATCGTGCCCTGCGCGTCCTTGTTCAGGAATCGCTCGAGGCTGCCGACCCTCGCGCCCCAGCCCGAATACATCGCGACGAACGCGCCGGCCGGCAGGCGCCCGTTCCGTTTCTCCCACGCCAGCACGTCGTCCACCGAGACCAGCGCGTCGGCATTTGCCGCCGCGCGATCGGCGATGGAAACGACCGCCAGGGGCGCGAAGAACTTCTCGGCCGGCAGCCTGTCGGCCGTCGCGCCGCTGGCGACGAAGTGCACCGGGGCGTCCAGATGGGTGCCGGTGTGCTCGTCGAAGGTGATCTCATGGGCGAAGAATCCGTCCTTCGCGATCGAAAACTTCTGGCGGATTTGAATCGGCTTGAATGCGGGAAACACGGGCGTCTTCGGCGAGAAGACGTGCGTGAGGTCGTGGACGTTCCGGAATCCGCCGGCGAGCCTGACGGGCTTCTGCTGCGCCGTCGCGGGCACCGCACGACCGGCGGCAGCGGCCGCCACCGCGCCGCCGACACCCTTGAGAAAACCCCGGCGCGACACGTGCTCGCGAACCGATTCGATGACCAGCGGTGAACACATGGGGGCCTCCTGCGGCCCCTATGCTACCCGAGGAAGGGATCGGGAAGGGGCGATTCGGCCAGCGCGCCGACGACGGTCGTCCACTCGCGCACGCGCCATTTCGCGACGACGCCGTTCACGACGTAGGGGTCGCCCTTGGCAAACGCCTCGGCGACGGCGGGCGACGATCCGCGGAAGACCAGCACGGCGCCGTCGGCGGGGCCGGCGAACGCGCCGCCCAGCACGAGGTCGCCGCGCGCAACCGCCTGCCGCGCGTACGCGATGTGCGCGGCGCGGAACGGCATCCGCTTCTCGGCGTAGTCGTCCGCGACGTCGTAGAACATCAGGTAGTGCATGTCAGCCGATCTTTCTCACGGCGTCGCCGGGCCGAATCGTTCCGGCGTGGACGACTCTTGCGTTGATGCCGCGGAGGCACAGCTCGCGGCCGAGCGGCGAGTTCACGAACTTCATCGCGTCCACGCCGAATCGTGAGACGAACTTCCCGCAGCCCGTGTGCGGCTGATCCGTCACCTCGATGACGGCGGTCCCCACGGCGAGCTGCGTGCCGGCCGGGAGGTTGGCCGTGCTGAGATCCAGGTCCACATACAGCTGGTCGCCGGCCAGCGGCCAGCGGTCCTTCTCGACGGCCAGGAGCGAGGCGACCCGCGAGTTCATGATGTTCAGCTGCATGTCGGGATGCGGCGACCCGTCGAAGGTGCGCGTGCTCTTCCGCATGCGCCAGGTGTCGCCCACGAGGCCTTCGGTGGTGTCGAGCTGCGCCTCTTCCAGAACTTCGCGCTCCTCCACTTTCGGCCTTCGCACGATCAGCTGCAGCACGCCCTCGCTCCTGGGCGCACGCCGGATCTCGTCGATCCCCGCCTGCAGCTCCTCCATCGTCAGATGCTTCATGAGGTCGATCCTAGCGTGACGCAGCGCGGCGATGAGAGCCAACCCCGGATTGGACTGCGTGACTGCCGACTGCGGACTGCCGACTGATTCACGGTCTGGCTTCGTACATCCGCTCGCCCGCTTCGACCCGCACCGGCATCCTGTTCTCCTGCGGCGGCAGCGGGCACGTCGCAAAGGCGTTGTACGCGCAGGGCGGATTCTGCGCGCGGTTGAAGTCCATCGTGACCTTGCCGCTTTCCGGCAGCGGCGTGTAGAGGAACCGGGCCGCGGGGTCGGTCTCTTGCCCGGTCGTCAGGTCGCGGAAGATGAACCACAGTTCTTTCGGGCGGGCGGGATCGGCGACCGCCACCATCTGCATCCGCTGGCCGTCCATCGAGAAGGCGGCCGCGCCCGGGCTGACCATCGTATCGACGTCTCCCAGGATGTTCGGGATCTGCATCGTCTTCGGCGTGTCGTACGGCACGTACTCGGCGGACACCCGGTACTCCTGCTTTACCGGATACCACTTCAGGCCGGTGAACTCCCGGCGCAGGTGGTTGTTCTTGTCGCGCAGGCGGATGGCGAGCCGGTCGCCGCTCTGGTGCACCCACAGCGTCAGATCTTGAAGGACGATGCGGTCGGGCTCGCCCGCGCCGTCCGACTTCAGCTCGGCGCCCGTGATCGTGTTGCCGTTGAGGACGAAGCTGACGCCGCTCGCCGCCTTGACGGCCACCTTCCCGTCGCGCAGCGAGAACGTGCCGGCGCGGGCCGGCGCGTCGGACGGGAGCACGATATCGTTGGCCGAATCCGAACCGAACGTCGTGTCGGGCTTCGTCAGGAAGAAGAGTCCGGCGATGGTGAGCCAGCCCGTGTCGGTCTTGAGCACGGCCTCGCGGGCCTCGCGGAACTTCGCGACCTCGTCGAGGTACGGGTCGCCCGCCACGGCCGGCGGCGCAGGCGGCCTGCACGCCACGACCGCCATCGTCAAAACAACCGCCGTCATCCATCGCGCCACGGGCCAGCTCCTTCTCGATCAGGCGCCCTTGCGGACGACCCAGGTGGTCATGCACCTCTGATTCTGCACGATCGTCGTCTTCAGCGGATCGACGAGCGTGCCGCCCAGCCTTCGCGTCAGATCGACGAGCAGGGCCTCGTCCACCAGATACCGCTCGGTACCGTCCGGCAGCAGGAACCGGCGCCCGGACGTCTGGCGCACGCGGGTCTCCATCCCGATGGCCGACGCGAGGCGGCAGAACAGCAGGCCGCCCGGCCGGAGCACGCGCCACATCTCCGCCACCATGGCGTCGAAGTGCCGGTCGTCGTGGGCGAAGTGGAGCACGGCGCTGCAGAGCACCACGTCTGCGAACGCGTCGGTGAACGACATCTCTTCGATCGCCTCGGCCCGGAAGTTGGCGCCGGGCAGATGCGGCGCGAGCGTGGCCGCGAGTACGCGAACCGACTCGATGGCCTCGACGTCGGAGTCCGCCCCGAACACCTCGTAGCCCGACTGCAGGAGGTAGACGAGATTGCGGCCCGAACCGCAGCCCGCATCGAGCACCCGCATCCCCGGTTGCAGACGCCGCCGAAGCAGCTGGTCGAACAGGTAGATGTCGATCTGGCCGAACTGACGGTCGAGATCACCCATGCGCCAGCATCTTCTCGATGACGATCTCGTCGATGTACCGTTCGCCGAGGCGCGCGTGACGCTCTGCGGTTCCCACGATCCGGAAGCCCTGGCGCAGATACGTGCGGAGGGCGGCGTCGTTGTCGGCCCTCACGTAGGTGAAGATCTTCTGGTAGCCCTTCGCGAGCGCGGCCGCGAACGTCGCGTCGAACAGCCGCGTCGCCACACCCAGCCGCCGCGAGTCCGCCGCGACATACGTGCCCAGGACGCCGACGTGGTCGAACGCGCGCGTGTAGGCGGCAAACGGTTCCATGCTCTGAAACCCGACCACCCGCGAGTCGGATTGGCGGACGGCGACCTGAAAGACGCCGCGCGCCGGAAACGCCGCGAGGTAGTCGCGTTCGGCCTCGACGGTGAACGGAGCGTCGAAGACCGTGAACGTCCCGGCGTCGATAATCGGATTCAGAATCCCGACAATCGCTTCCGCATCGTCGATGCGCGCCGGACGCGTGCTCAGGCCGTTCACGCGAACCGCTCGCGCGCACGCTCCTGGGCCTTGCGGGCCAATTCTTCCCGGTTTCTGGGCGGCGCGGCGGTGGTCAGTGACTCGATCAGCCGGTGGGCGGCGGCCGTCACTTCGTCGACGGCGCGATTGAAGACGGCCTCGTTCGCCCTCGACGGACGATTCGATCCGCTCAGCTTCCGCACGAACTGCAGGGCCGACGCCCTGATTTCGTCCGGGGTCGCCGGAGGCGCGAAGTTAGCGAGGGTTTTGATGTTCCGACACATGCGTCCCACTCCTCGAACCAATTCTATACAGAACGTGGCGCCGCGACCCGGCCGGCAGCCACGGGTGGTCGAAATCGTCGGCCGGATCGCGCGTCATGCCGATCGTTTCCATCACGCGGCGCGAGCGGACGTTGCCTGCCACGGTGAACGACACCACTTCGTCCAGACCCAGTTCGCCGAACGCGTGCGCCAGCACCGCCCGCGCCCCTTCGACCGCATACCCGCGGCCCCAGTACTCCGCCGCAAGCCGCCAGCCAATCTCCACGCAGGGAGCAAACGGCGCCGCGAATGCGGGAATCGAGAGCCCGATGAATCCCGCGAAAGGCGCCGTGCCGGGGATCTCCGCGGCCCACAGGCCGTACCCGTGCCGTCCGAAGTGGAGATCGATCAGGTCCGCCAGCGCGTCGCTTTCCTCGGTCGTGAGAACGGACGGGAAATGCTCCATCACGCGCGGATCCGCATTCATGGCGGCGAACGCCGGACGATCGGCCGGCCGCCACCTCCTCAGCAGCAGTCGGGCAGTCCGCAGGTCACCGCCGCTCACTCGGTCCGCGTCCATAGGTTTTCGAAAAGGCGTTCCGCGCGTTCGTCACCGTGAACGTCCCGTCGTCTCGTGCGGAGACCTTGATCCAGTACGCCTGGCCTTCGTGCGCCGGGGGCGGTGGCGCGTTGGCGCCAGCCGGCAGCGGCGCAGGCGCAATCGGCAGCGCCGCCGGCTGGTCGTCCACGCCGTTCGCGATGAACATGCCCGGGACGGTGTACTCCTGCCCGCCGAGCAGCGAGAAATGAATCTGCCAGACGTCCTCGAGACCAGGCGAGGAAAAGAGCGTCTTCATGACGACCGGCCACCCGCCCTTGCGCGTCCCGTTGTTCATGATCGCGACCCGCGGCCGCACGGCATGCACCAGGACTTCGGCGTTCGACGTGTCCTGTCCGTGATGAAGGCCGAGCAGCACGTCGACCGTACCGACGCGGCTGTTCGGGCACATCAGGTCGAACTCGCCCTTGGTCGGCAGGTCGCCCAGATGGAGCGCGCGGAACCGGCCGAAGGTGACATGGGTGCCGACCGATTGAGCGTCCTCCGCGCTGTTGTTCGTGGCTTTGAACGCCGCGCAGTACGGATTCGGTTTCCCGGCCCCGGCAAGCGGAGTCGTGAGCACCTGGCCGGCCGAGCTGACGATACGGACGTCGAGGCCCGAGACGGCAACCGTCTCGCCCGGCTTCGCGACGGTGTGTGTCCCCTTCGCGTAGAGCTTCGGGTACGCGTCTCTCAGAAACTCGTCGATGCCGGGACCGGGCTGGACGTTCGCGCCGTGATCGATGAAGTGCCGGATCGGAATGCGTGTCGCGAGCTCGGCCAGGCCGCCCACGTGGTCGCCGTGCCAGTGTGTCGTGATGAGGTGATCGATCTGCGTGATGCCCGCGTCGCGTGCGGCGGCCATGATGCGGCCGGCGTCGCGAGGCGCGGCGGCTCCCCCGTTCCCCGTGTCGATCAGCAGCGATTCACGCGAGGGCGACACGAACAGCGTCGCGTTGCCGCCCTCGACATCGACGACGTAGATGTCGAGCGTTCTGGCGGCACGAGCCTGGCCCGAGGCTGGAATGGCCGGAAACATCAGCAGCGCGAAACCGCATGCGAGTGAGACGATCCGGAGGGCCTTCCGTACCATGTGGTTCAGCTCCTTATCAGCGCCCCACGAGTTGTGCGATGTCGCGTTGTTTGCGGATGACGGCGAGTTTGAAACGATCGGCAAATCGCGAGTCGGTGTCCACCGAGCCGTACGCCCAGCCCGGCATCGCGCCGACGACGACGGCGGCCCATCCCATGATCACGGGACCCTTGAAGCGGACCACGACCTGAACGCCTTCGCTCTTCGGACGGCCCGCGGCCTTTCGGAGCAGCATGCCCGCGCACTGCTCGTCCTCGAAGATGGTCGGGATCACGCCGAGCGAGATAATGCTCAGCACCGGAATGACGGCGGAATTGCAGTACAAACCGGTCGACGTCGCGACCAGGTCCTGTCCGGACGGCGCGGACGAATGCTCGTAGCGGCTCGTCTGGAAGGCGCCGCTCGCCGACACGAGCCTGGCCAGACTGCCGCCGTACGCGCCTGGATCCTGGCCCGTCTTCGTCTGCTCATCCCACCAGGCGACCGTCGTCGAATACGGGAGGGGCGGGCCCTCGACGAGCGCCCGCTCGTCAGGGCTGAGCGGCGGCGGACGGCGATGTGCGGCGCACCCGCCGGCCAGCCCCACGGCCACGAACGCGCCCACGGCCGCCAGGATCAGATTGCGCCTCGATCGCGGCAGCGCCTTGAATCGCTTCAGCATCGATTCACATCAGGTGATCGCGAACGACCTTCTCGTTGAGCGCGATCCCGAAGCCCGGCCGATCCGGCACCCGAATCGACCCGTTTTCGAATCGTTCCGGCGGGGACACGACATCGTGCCGCCAGTCCGACTCACCCCACTGGAATTCGAGCAGGCGGAAATTCCTGAGCACCGCGCACACCTGCACGCTTGCGGCGGTCGACACCGGTCCGCTCGGGTTGTGCGGGGCCACGGTGACGCCGTCCTGTTCGGCCACCGTCGCAATGCGCGTCAGCTCGAGCAGCCCGCCGCAGTGCTTGACGTCGGGCATGATCACGTTGACGGCGCGGTTGCGGGTGAGCGGCGCGAATCCCGCGACGCCAAAGAGCACCTCGCCTCCGGCCATCGGCTGCTGAATCCTGCGGCGGATGGCGAGCGTCTCGTCGGTCTTCTCCGGAGCGACGGGCTCCTCGTACCACGCGAGCCGTTGCGGCTCGAGGCGGCGGGCGACACGTTCGGCGAGCGCCACGTCGAAGAAGCTGTGGCAGTCGACCATCACCTCGACCTGCGGGCCGACCGCCTCGCGGATCGCTGCCATGCTGGCGATGCCGGCTTCCACGGCCGCCTCGATCGCGGCCGCGGGCGAGGCCGGCGGCGGGAATCCGTCGAAGGGCGCCGCCTTCACGGCGCGGAAGCCGTCGCGCACGGCTGCCTTCGCGGCGGCGGCGAAGCCTGCCGGCGACCGCGGCTGCGTCGCGCGGTTGATGTTGGCGTACACGGGCAGCCGGTCCCGCAGGCGTCCGCCGAACAGCGCGTACGTCGGCACGTCGAGCGCCTTTCCTGCCAGATCCCACAGGGCCTGTTCGACGGCGCTGTACGCAGTGGCCGACACGAGACCACCCTTCAGCGCGAGCGGCTCACCCCGCTGCCGATAGGCGCTGACATCGAGCGGCGACTGGCCGTCGATGAGACCGAAGAACGCGCGGAGCTCGGATTCCATGCGCGCGGCATCCTGCTTCGTGGTGTTGGCGAACCCGAACGCGTCCGACGCCTCGCCGAGTCCGGTCAGCCCCGCATCCGTCCGCAGGCGGACCAGCAGCCACACGGTTCGCCCGGTCGCGCGGACCGGCAGGAGTTCGAGGCCGGTCACCCTTAGCCGCGGCGCGGCAAGCGCGCCAGACGGACACAGCGCGGCGCCCGCCGCCAGCGCGGCGCTTCGAGACAGGAACGTCCGCCGGCTCAGGGAA
>CAWGDD010000004.1:0-148048 GCA_963821285.1 uncultured Acidobacteriota bacterium | reverse complement strand
GAAGATCGAACCCAACGACGTCACGGTGCACATGGTACGCGCGGGCGGCGGCTTCGGCCGCCGGCTGACGAACGACTACTCGCTCGAAGCCGCGCAGATCGCCAGGACCGCCGGCGTCCCGATCAAGCTGCTCTGGACGCGCGAAGACGACATGCGCCACGACCACTACCGGCCCGGCGGCTGGCACAACCTGAAGGCCGGCGTGGACGGCAGCGGCAGGCTGGTCGCCTGGAAGAACCACTACGTCACCTACGGCGAAGGCACCAACTTCGCTCCGCAGGCGCAGATCAACAAGGACGAGTTCCCGGCCACCTACGCCCCGAACTTCCTGTTCGAAGCGTCCGTGATGCCAACCGGCGTGCCGACGTGGGCGCTGCGCGCGCCGCGCAGCAACGGGTTCTCGTGGGTGTTCAACTCCTTCATCGACGAGCTCGCGCTGGCCGCCGGGAAGGATCCGCTGCAGTTCAGGCTCGACATGCTCGACCTGCCGCGCGTGGCGCTGATGAAGGATCGCCCCGTCGGGCTGACGGAGGGCGAAGTCGACGCGGTCCGGATGAAGGGCGTGCTCGAGATGGTGCGCGAGAAGTCAGGCTGGGGCAAGAAGCTCCCCGCCGGCACCGGCATGGGCGTCGCCACGCAGTTCGCGCATCGCGGCTACTTCGCTGAAGTCGCGCAGGTCCGTGTGGACGGGAACAACAAGATCAAGGTCGAGAAAGTCTGGGTCGTCGCCGACATCGGCCGGCAGATCATCAATCCCACCGGCGCGGTGAACCAGGTTCAGGGCTCGGTCATCGAAGGCATGAGCCACGCCATGAACTGGGAAATCACCATCGACAAGGGCCGTGCCGTGCAGGGCAACTTCGGCCAGTACCAGCCGACACGGATCAGCCAGGCGCCGGAAATCGAGGTCCATTTCCTGACCTCGGACAACTACGTCACCGGCCTCGGCGAGCCCGCGCTGCCGCCCGCAATCGGCGCGCTCACCAACGCGGTCTTCGCGGCATCCGGGAAACGCGTCCGCTCGCTGCCGCTCGCGAAGTCGGGTTTCTCCTGGGCATAGAAGACACGACGTACAACGCAGAGCACACAGAGCACGCAGAGAATTCGACAGATCTGGCACTCTGTGTGCTCGGCGTGCTCTGTGTTGTACGTTGAGGAGAGCGTTTCGGAGGGGTCGACGCTGTAAGAGACGAGCCGGTGTCCCGCACCGGCTGTCTCCCCTTTCACGCGCGTCGACACACAGGCACGCGATCAGGTGAGCAAGACGCGGGCCCGGGACATCCCGAGGCGCTGCGAGCCACCGCGCGCAGCCGGGGACGCCTTCGCCCGCGAAAACCGTCATTTCCGCCCTGCGACCTACCAAACCCGTCATCGACTCAGCGGTTCTTGAAACCGCAGTTCGGCTACAATGCCGCCCACTGGAGGATCGCAATGCGCGCAGTCATGGCCGGTCTTGCTCTCTGTTTCCTGTCGGTTCCCGCTTTCGCGCAGCAGGCGGCGCCCGCCGCGGCCTCTCAGGCCGCCGGACGGACGATGGTGTCGGCTGCCGACGTGACCGCGTTGATTGCGAAAGCGAAGGTGGACCGGAAGGACGGTCAGGCGCTGCTTGCGCAGTCGATGATCCAGCTCGCGCCGTACAACGTCAGCCTCGAGTACCGCGCCGCCGTCGCGAACGCCGCGGTGCACGACAAGGAAGCCGAACTCTTCTACGTCGTCGACGGCTCGGGGACGCTCATCACCGGCGGGAAGCTGAAAGAAGAAAAGCGGACCAACGCCGACAACTCCAGCGGCACGGGCATCGATGGCGGCGTCACGCGCCGCGTCGCCAAAGGCGATTTCATCATGGTACCCGAGGGCACGCCGCACTGGTTCAGCGCGATCGACGGCACGATCGTGCTGATGTCACTTCACTTGCCACACAGCAAGTAGAAAAGTTCAAAGTTCAAAGTGGATAAGTGAAGTTCGGAAAGTATTCCGAACTTCTCGACTTTGCTTTTCAACTTTGAACTTTCTACTTTGAACTTTCTCTTTCGACCGTGACCTTAATCAACGCTGTGGTCCAGCAGCACTGAAACCCGGCGCCGCCATCGCCGGTGACGTCGTTCGCCTGCGCGCGGACGACGTACTCGCCGGGGGCGTCGAAGGTGGCGGTGGTGCTGACGGCGCCGCCGGCCTTGCCGACCGCTGAGTTCGGCGTCCCGAACGTGACCTGGCCCGGTCCCCGATAGTGGCTCCAGCTCACCGACAGCGGCGTGTCGCCTGGCGCACGGCGCGGGTCGACCGCGTTGTCGTCGGAGATGGCGGCGTTGATCGTCAGGGGCTGACCGGCCTTCGCGGCCAGCGTCACACCGAATCCGCGCGGCGGGCCCTGGAACCTCGCACCCGACGGGTCGAAGCGCAGCACGGGCGGCGTGTTGCCGATGGCCGCGTCCTTGAGCGGCTCCACTTCGTAGTCCTTGTTCAGCGTCATCGGCACCGACATCGTCTTGCTGTTCGCCGTGAGCGTCCACGTCAGCGTCCTGCCCTTGAGACTGTCGCCGCCGGGCACGATGATCGCGAACACGCCCCACTGCCGGAGCGGGAGGAAGTGCGTGGGCTGTCCCTGATCGGGTCCGCCCGGCTCGATACGGTTAGCGGGCCCGACGGGGATGTCGAGCGTCTGCGAACGGTTGCGGTTGTAGTAGCCCAGCAGGAGGCCGATCGAGCCGTCGGCGTTCCTGAACCAGCCCTCGAAGGCCGGCGTCACGCTCTGCCCCGACTCTCGCGCCGGCTCGAGGGGCAGTTGGGCATGCGCGCCCATAGCCGCCAGCAGCGCGAACGCAGCGGCCAATAGGACGCGCCTGCCAGGTTCCGGGTTCCTGGTTCCGCGTTCCAGGTTCACTTTCAACGTTCTACGTTCAACGTTCTACGTTCAACGCTGAGCCGTCGAAGCCACCGCCTGAATGCTCTTTCGTCGAGCCATCTCAGCGTTGTAGTCCTCGTCGCTCATGTAGGTGACGTTGACCCACGCGTGGGCCATCTCGTCCACGGTGCGCTCGCCCCAGCCGACCCACTGGTTCGGGTCGGGGTTCTCCTTGTTCGCCGACGTGTTGTCGTGCCACGAAGTGAACTTGAGGACGGTCCCCTTCGGCAGGATCGGCGCTGCATCGTCCGCGTACACGTAGTTCAGGTGCCAGTTGAACTGGAAGTTGTTGACGTAGCTGAGCGTGCGCGTGGTGCCATCGGGCAGGAGCGCTTCCATCAGCATCGCCTTGCCGCGCAGGTGCATGTGCGGCTGGAAATTCTCGATGCGGCCGGCGCGCTTCATCACGTGGGTCGCCGACGACACGGCGATGGAGTTGGGCGCGATGTCGAGCGCTTCCCTGCCGCCGAGAATCGAATCGAAGCTGCCGAGGAGCGTGCGGTATTTCGGGTCCTGCCCCTTCGGGTAGAAGTAGATGCCCAGCTCCACCGAGTCCGTGATTTCCTCGCCGACCGCGTGGTAGTGGATGTCGAAGATGATCTTCGAGCCTGGCAGCATCAGCTTGCCCGTGTTCGGCCGGAGCAGCTCGCCCTGCTTGCCGACGGCCCACTCCATGAACAGTCCGCCTGCCGAATCGGCCGAGTCGCCGCTCGTCTTGAACGGATCGCCGCCATCGTCCTGCTTCAGGCGGGCGAGCGCGTGGTGGGTGATGCGCCGCCCCTTCTGCGTCGCCGGACGGATCTCGATCGCGCGCACCCAGCGCTGCTCGGTGAGCCCCGTGTCGACGATCGGCTTGTACCAGGCGTCCTGCGACTGCGCCGGCATCTTCCAGGCGGGCGACTTGATGACCAGATCCGGCTGACCGAACTTCGAGGCGAACTCCCAGTGCGTCTCCGTCGGCCACTTGATCGCCGGCGGCATGTCCTTCGCGTCGCCGAGCGGCGCGCCGGCGTCAACCCAGCGGACGATCGTCTCGATCTGCTGGTCCGAGAGCGATGCGTCGTTGGCGAAGTGCTGGATGCCGACCGTCTTGTCCATGTGCCACGGCGGCATCTGCCGGGCGGCGACGCGCGTCTTGATCGAGCGCGCCCACGGGCGGACCTCGTCGTAGGTGATGAGCGGCATCGGCGCGATCGAATCGGGCCGATGGCACGTCTCGCACTTGGCCTGAAATATCGGGGCGACGTCTTTCGCGAAGGTGACCGGGGCGGCCGAAGGGCCGGCGGCGCGCGCCGGGGCGCTGACCGCGAGGACGATGGCTGCCCCGAAAATGACTCTTCCGATCCGCACGGCCCACTGGAGGTCTGAGTGTGGCATTGACCTGCTCCCTTTCACGGGTGACGCGCGACGAACGCCCCATTGTAGCGCCACCGTCGGCAGGAGGCTAGGCGTAGGCGACAGTCAACACAGAGCACACCGAGCACTCAGAGATAAGACAGCATCCATCTCTGTGTGCTCCGCGTGCTCTGCGTTGATCGTCGTGTCCGTCCACGGCAGGCCTGAAGGCCTGCACTACCTCAGCCTGTGTCAGAAATCGTACTGCACGGTGATCTTCGCCGTCCGCGCCGTCATCACCGGTGTCTGGCTGCCGGTGGGGGTCAGCCACGCGCCGCCGGGGATGAACGCCTGGTTGGGCACGAGAATCGTGCTCAGGTTCAGGGCGTTCAGCAGGTCCAGCGCGAGGTTCAGCCGCGTGGTGCCGAGCCGCAGGAGCTTCCCGAATCGCAGGTCGAGCTCGTTGACCCGGTCGCTGAACATCTCGCCGGGCTTCAGCAGGTTGATGGTCACGTTGGGAACACCCGAGAGCGGCCGGCCGAGCGTCTGCGCGACCACGGCGGACGGGACCGTCCAGTCGGCCCGCAGCGGGATGCCCGGGCTGCTCGTCAGGACAGCGCTGAACTGGACGTCCGCCTTCGGTATCGTGTAGGTGCCGGTCGCGGTGAACCGGGTGGTGGCCCCTGGATCGTAGTGGCAGTACGGGTTGGCCGGGGCGAACTGTGGTACTTCGCTTCCCGTGGAGAACACGCCGGCCATTTCCGGGAGCGCCGCGCGCACGGAGCAATAATCCGTCACACGCCCGCCGGTGCTGAAGCCGCCCTGCACCTGGAATCCCGGCCGGATGCGGGCGTTGATGTTGACGTCGACGCCGTTGTACATCTGCGAGATTTCGCCATACGCCGGCGCATACGTCGCGTAGTTGTTGATCACCCCGAACTTGTTCAGGTTGACGTCGTAGAGCCCGTCAACCCGGTAGCCGCCGCCTCCCGGCAGCCGCGGATCTTGCGGCGCGGTGATGTCAGTACTTCGTGTAATCCGACGCGGCCGCCGACAGGTTGTCCGTGACCGTGAAGTTCTGCAGCCAGCGCCGCGTGTAACCGACCGACACCGACACGCGGGTGAACACTTCCTGCTGGAACGTCACGCCGACGATCCAGTCCGACGGCCGGTTGTACCAGCCTTCGAGAATGTTCGGGTCGTACGAGAGGCTGGGCGGCGCATTCGCCTTGCCGAAGTTCAGGTTGCTGATCTGGCCACATTCGCCGTTGGCCAGTCCGTTCTGGAGATTGCAGTCGGGATTGAAGTTCTTGTTGGCGTCGTTCCACGTTCGCGTGACGTTGGTCGGAATCCGCGCCGATGGCAGGAGGGCCGAGTAGTTGCCGTTGCCGGCCACAGCCATCTCGAGGTACCGCCCCACGTTGGCCTTGATCGCCGTCTTCCCGTTGCCAAAAAGGTCATACGCGACGCCGAAGCGCGGGTCGATGTCGTTGTAGCCGACCACGCCCTTCGTTTCCGGGAACATGATGGGCGTCGGCAGAAACACGGCCGGCCCGAGCTGCTGCGCGGGGTAATAGCTCCAGGCGTGGTCGTAGCGCAGGGCCCCCTGCAGCGTCAGCCTGCCTCGCGTCCACTGATCCTGCAGGTAGAACGCGTTCATCCGGACGCGCGTGTCGGTGCGGTACGGGGTCAGCAGCTCCGTGAGCTGATTGGGGACGCCGTTGTTGAACCGGAACTGGAGATCGTAGATGTTGGAGTTCGGCTGGCGCGTGTCCCAGTAGAACGCCCCGATGTAGCCGGCCTTCCAGCTGTGCGCGCCGGTCACGTACGTGGCCGACGCGTTCCAGCGGATCGGTTCCATGAAGTCCGCGTTCCACGCCTGTGCGCGATACTGGAGGTTCTGGAGATTGCCGTTGGTCGGGCAGCCCGCCGTGCACTGTTCGGTCACCGGAATCAGCGTGCGATCGTTGCCCGGCCGCTCGCGGCCGTTCCAGTTCTGCTGATACGCCGACACGCCCGCTTCGAGCAGCAGCTTGGACGTCATCGTCGACGTCCACCGCGCGGTCTCCATGCGCGCGTACGTGCCGTTGAAACCGGTTCCGCCCGAGACGGTTCCCGTTTCGGGCGCGCCCGCGGCCGGCCCGGTGATGCCTCCAATCGCCACCCGATCGCTCAGCCTGGCGCTGCCCGGATCCCAATACAGTCCCAGCTTGTTCTTCGGCGATATCTGCGCCGTCATGCGGAGTGTTGGCTGGATCGTGCCCAGCTGCGTGTTGGAGACCTCGCGGCTCGTATCAGGGGAGTACAGCCACTTCGTCGGATTGCCGGCATTCAGGTTGTAGAAGATGCCGGGGAGGCTGCTGCCGCTCGACGCGAAGCGCGTGTTGTAGAAGAACCAGAGGCGATCCTTCACGAGCGGCCCGCTGTTGGACAGGCTCAACTCGTTCAGATACAGCGTCTTCTGCGGGGTGAGCATTCCGGCATTCTTCAGCTCCTGCGTGTAGTTGCTGCTCTGCATCCCGCCGGACATACCGGAGTAGTAGGCGTGATTCTGGAACGTGTTGCCGCCCGTCTTGGGAATGAAGTTGACGATCGGCCCGCCCTGCTCGGATTCGCCCAGGCCTCCGGCGGTCGTCATCACGACTTCCTGCGCCGTCTCGAGCTGGCCGTACCCCGACACGCCGCCGCCGTTGATGGCCGCGCCGGTGCCCAGGCCGTCGATCTGGCTCTGCCCTTCGTTACCTCGCCCGCCGCGGCCGCCGAACACGATCATGCCGGGGCTCAGCTGCACGTTGGCGTTGCCGCCGCCCGAGACGACCATCGACGGGATGAGCAGCATGACCGCGGCGTACCCGCGCGCCGTCGGCACCGACTGCAACAGGTCGAGATCGAGCGTCCGCTGCTGCTTCGCCGTCTGCACGTCGACGACCGGGCTCTCGCCGGTGACCGTGATGGTTTCCTCGAGCCCGCCGACCTTCAGCTCGGCGTTCAGCGTCGCGACGAAGTCCGCCGGCAGAATGAAACCTTCGCGTTTGACGGTCCCGAATCCGGGGAGCGTGAACGTGATGGTGTAGGTGCCCGGCCTGAGGTCGACGATGCGGTATTGTCCGGTGCCGTCGGTGACCGACGACCGCGTCTTCTCGATGAGCACGGGGCTCGAGGCTTCGATGGTGACGCCGGGAAGCACCGCGCCCGAGGCATCCTTCACGTTGCCCGCAAGCGACGACTGCGCGTGCGCCGCGGCAGGCAGCAACAGGACGATAGCCGGAAGAACCCAGGTTCTCGCGAGTCGCAGCACTGAACGGACTCCCATCGACCGCCTCCTCACCTTGCGCGACGTCGAAATAAGTGACCGCCGGGCCGTCGAGATGCGGCCATCTTATGGCTTGTTTAGACCGAGTCAAGCGATTCTTCACCCTGTTCACTGAAACTTGGTGCGACAATCCAACAAAACGCATGCGGATCCGGTATGGCGCTTTCTTCGTCGGCTTCTTGTGTGCCTTGTCGTTTGCGAGCTGTCGCGCCGAGCCGGAGCGGCCGCGTCCATCGTCAGTAAACGCCCGGGGCGACGCGGAGTGGTTCACGGAAGGCGCAGAGGCATCGGGCCTGACATTCGTCCACTTCAACGGGATGTCCGGCAAGTTCCTCTACCCCGAGCTCATGGCGCCGGGCGTGGCGCTGTTCGACTACGACAACGACGGCGACCTCGACGTCTTCATCGTGCAGGGCCGGATGCTGGGGAACACGCCGCTCGCGCAGGCGCAGCCCCAGCCTGTCGAGCCACTGCCCCTCCAGGGACGGTTGTTCAGAAACGACACGGCGATTCAGTCTGATGGCTTACGAACGCTGAAATTCACGGACGTGACCGTGGCCAGCGGCATCCGCGCGCAGGGATACGGGATGGGCGTCGCGGCGGGCGATTTCAACAACGATGGCTGCGTCGATCTGTTCGTCACCAACCTCGGTCCTGGACAGTTGTTGCGCAACAACTGCGACGGCACGTTCACCGACGTCTCGAAGGCGAGCCATGTCAACGGCGGGGGCTGGAGCGTGCCGGCCGTCTTCTTCGATTTCGATCGCGATGGCTTCCTCGACCTGTTCGTCGGTCACTACCTTCAGTACACGGTGGAGACCAATCTTCACTGCTACTCGGTCGCCGGCAACCTCGACTACTGTCCGCCCCACGTGTACCGCCCGGAGCCGAGCCATCTGTTTCACAACAGCCGCGACGGCACGTTCACCGACGTCACGGCCGCGGCGGGCATGATGCGCGAATACGGGCCGGCGCTCGGCGTGGCCACGGCGGATTTCAACAACGATGGCTGGATTGATTTGTTCGTCGCGAACGACAGCCAGCCGAACCAGCTGTGGATCAACCAGCGCAACGGCACGTTCAGGAACACGGCGCTGCTCGCCGGCGTCGCGCTGAGCCCCGAGGGCAGCGTCAAGGCGAGCATGGGCGTCGATGCCGGGGATTTCAACAACGACGGCAACGAAGACCTGTTCGTCACCGAGCTGACCGGACAGGGCAGCGACTTCTACGTCAACGACGGGTCGGGGGGCTTCGAAGATCGCAGCGCGCCGGCCGGCATCCGTCTCGCCAGCCTGCCGCACACCGGCTTCGGCACCGGCTGGCTGGACGTGGACAACGACGGCTGGCTCGACCTGCTGTCGGTGAACGGCGCGGTGACGCAGATCCTCGAAGGCGTCGCGCGCAACGAGCCGTTTCCGCTGAAGCAGCCGAAGCAGCTGCTGCGTAATATCGCAAGCGGGGGCATCCGCCGGTTCGAGGACGTGACGAAGCAGGCCGGGCCGTTTCTCGCGACGCCGGAGGTCAGCCGCGGCGTGGCGTTCGGCGATATCGACAACGACGGCGACACCGACGTCGTCGTCGGGAACGACGCCGGGCCAGTGCGGCTGCTGATCAACAACGTGGGCAGCCAGAAGCACTGGGTGGGGCTGCGGCTCATAGACGCATCCGGCAAGCGGGACGCGGTCGGCGCACGAGTGACCGTCACGCTCGCGGACGGCCGCGTGATCTGGCGCCGATCGCGAGCCGACGGCAGCTACGCGTCGGCGAACGATCCGCGGGTGCTCGTCGGCCTCGGCGATTCCTCTCAGCCACCCCGTGTCCGCGTCATCTGGCCTGACGGCCGGAGCGAGGAGTGGAACAGCGTCCCTGTCGATCGCTACACGACGCTCACGGAGCAATAAGGCTCAAGGTTCAGGGTTCAAGGTTCAGGGTTCAAGGTTCAAGGTTCAAGGTTCAAGGTTCAGGATTGGAAAGACCGCCGCTCTCCGGAACCATGAACCGGGAACCCGGAACGCGGAACCTTTGACCAGCGAGAAGACGAAATCCCCCACCGCGTGTCACGCACCCGAAGCGGTCGAGTAAGACTCGCTGCGGCGTTTGGCGTCCTCCAGGATGAAATCGACGTTCGGCGTCGCCTCGGCGATCACGAAGATCTGATACGAGAACAGCGACCGGCTCACCCGGATGAGCAGCTGGTTGAGGGCCGTCAAGCTCCGGCCGAGGACGCCGTTGCCAAGGACCTTCGGAAACGGCGCCGGCACGCCCCGGATCTCCTTGATCCGGAATCCGGCGTCAACCAGCAGGTGCCGCAGCGTCCGGAAGGTGAACAGGCGCGTGTGCGTCCGATCGAGGATGCCGACCTTCCCGTAGTTGAACTGTCCGAACAGGAGCATCAGCCGCTGGATCCCGAACGCGATGTTGGGCGTCGTGAGAATGAGGGTTCTCGGCGAGTAGTCGAACTGGGTGCCGAGACGAGCCAGGAACTTCTCGGGGGTCTTCAGGTGCTCGATGACGTCGAGCAGCAGCAGGTAATCGTACCCCCGGACGTCGAACACCAGCTCATCGTCCAGGTCCTGCGTGAAGACGACGACGTCGGAGTGGCGTCCGCCTTTGACTGCGAACTGATCGACGACCGCCACCCGGCAGCCCTTCTTCACCAGCTCCGTTGCGATACCGCCCGGTCCGGCGCCGATGTCGATCACCGAGGCTCCCGGTGCGATCGCATCGAGGGCGAACTGGTGACTGCTCGCGTAGCCGAGCTTCAGATCGTAGTACGCGTTGTCCTGCGTGCCGACCGGCTCGAAGCGCCGCTGGTGCAGAAGGCCCGACCGGTGCGCCACGTTCCGCAGCGTCGCCAGCATGACGTCCCTGGCGTACTTCATCCCGTTGACGCGGCAGATTTCGTCCCCGTAATACGTCGGGATCGGGAGCTCGACGATCCGCTGGCCTGCGTTGATCAGCTGGATGATGATCTCGGTGTCGAAGTGAAACAGGTTTGAATTCAGCCGGTAGGAAATCTTCTTCAGGGCGGCGACCGAGTACACGCGATAGCCGCTGTGAAACTCCGTCAGGCTCGTGCCGAGCAGCAGGTTCTGCGCCCAGGTCAGGATGCGGTTGCCGACGAACTTGTAGAGCGGCATGCCGCCCTTGAGCGCCGTGAACCCGGTCATCATGCGGCTGCCGAACACCGCGTCGGCGCGGCCGTCCCGCAGCGGCGCCACCAGCGCCGGCAGCTCCTCCGGCGCGTACTGCCCGTCGCCGTGAATCATCGCCACGAAGTCAAAACCCTCGCGGATCGCAAAGGCATAGCCGACTTTCTGGTTGCCGCCGTACCCCTGGTTGTACTCGTTGCGCAGCACCGTCATGGCGATTTCCGGGTGCGCCCTCCGGTAGGCCCGCCCGATCTCGGCCGTGCGGTCGCCCGAGGCGTCGTCGACGACGAGCACCTCGCAGTCGTAGTCGCTGAAGATCGCACGGGGGATTCGCTCGAGGACCAGCCGGAGGGTCTCTTCGGCGTAGTAGGCGATCACAAAGACCATCAGGCGCGGCCGTCTCATCGAAGGACAGAATAACTCATGCCGGCTGGGGCCGAAGGACGGTCATCCGGCCACTCCACCGCGTTCGAAGCGCCGGTCCCGAGCGGCGGCTCCGTCGTCTACCTCGAGGGCCGGGAACCCGATCCCGGACTCATCGAATTGATTCCGGCGACTGTGGGCATCGACGACCCCCTCGCTTCTGTTACGTCCAATATTTCCCAGGTGACGGCGATCCCTTTCCCCTCGAAGAGCCGGATGGTTCCCTGGTTGGCAGGCATCTGGGTGCGTGCCGTTGAGCGTGTGACTATCGATCAACGGCGGGGAGGTCGCTGCGCCGGTAAATCTGCACGGTCGGTCCGGGGCGTTCGACGCCGCTGAAGCGCGCAATCGGCATGAAGAAAGCGTCCTGGACATCGTACACGCCGCCGGCGCCGTTCGTCGCGATCACGTCGTAGACAAGCGTGTAGTGCTCGGCCGCGAGCCGCCGCAGTTCGGGCGGTACGGTCGCGTAGGTCCCGAGCGGCGACTCCTCGAAAACCAGCCACTCCGGCGTACGGCCGCCCGTCTCGCCGAATGAGCCAGTGGCAGGTTCGAAAGACCACCGGTGAAACGACGCGCCCGATAGATCCAGGGCCGCGTACACTCCGCCGGCTTCATGCAGTGCATCGTCCGGCCTGACGCGCGCCCGGAGCCACTCCCCCGCCATCGCCCGGCTGTCCGTTCTCGCGAGAAGCACGTCGAATCGCACGCTGTTGGCGAGCGGCCATACGGCCACGAGGCCAACCAAGATCGTCATGGCAGCAGCGGCGGAAAGCCGTGTCCGAGACGCGACCCAGCCGGCAACCAGCCGGACCGCAACGGCCGCAAAGAGGCAGACGGCTGGCACAAGCGGCAGGATGTAGCGAAAGAACACCGTCAGGCCACTACCGACGGATGCGTAGAACGCAACGGCAAACGCGGCGACGGCCAGGCCCCGCAACCCATAGAGCCGGACCGTCGGTATGACGCCTGCGGCGGCCGCAAGACAGGTCAACGGACCGACGCCGTAGGGCAGCGAGTACCTCAGATGATAGAACCAGCCGCGTCCGACGTTGACGGCGTGGCCGGTCGATAAGTGCGTGAAGTCAAATCCCAGATCCGTGGCGAAGGCGCGCGAATCGAGGATCGCATAGGGCGTTGCTAGGACAAAGCCGCCCGCGAAGGCCGCGATGAAGATGACCGAAGGCGTCCATGCGTTGAGATCGGCCACGCGGCGGGGCGATCGTACGAACCACGCAAGCTGCACGGCGGCCATCGCCACGATGACGGCCGCAGCACTGTACTTCGTGGATGCCGCCAGACCGCCTACGAGTCCCGCCGCCGCGAACCATCGATGGGCCGCCGGGCCACCGGAGGTATCATCGAGGGCGTGCACGAGCAGCGCCAGTGAACCCGTCACGAGGAGCGTCATCAGCACGTCGGTCATCGCGAAGTGCGATTCCCTTACGTGCAGGACGGCAACCGCGAGGAAGGTCGCTGCCGCAAGACCGGTCCACGCGTCGGCAATCCGGCGGCCGAGATGAAAAAGCACGACGATTGTCGCGGTGCCCGCGAGCGCGACGACGATCCGCGCGACGATGAAATATCCTGCGTCACTCAGGACCCCCGTGGGGACCACCGCGCCGTAGGCGTCGGAGATGACGGTGAATATCGCGGCAAACACGTAAAACGTCAGCGAAGGCCAGTGAAAGAAGTGCGGATTGAAATCGCCGCGCATGACCGCGACGGCATGACCAATGGCGACGGTTTCGTCGGGGCGGGCGTTCAGGTACGGCAGCCCGAACCACACCGGGTAGAGACGCAGCATCGCGCCCAGCCCGACGATCGCGGTGAGCCAGGCCGTATCAGCACGACGCGTCGGATTCAGACACGGGTCAGCGTGCACCTTCGTAGGATGGGCCGCTCGCCAGCACATACCAGAGTAAGGACCCGAGCACGGCCGCGTAGACGGCGGCGATCACGAACGCGTGAACGGACCCGCCCACGCCGGCCATCCCCAGTAACGGATTCAGCCCCAGCTGGCCGTGCCAGAAGTTCGGATACGCAAACCGGGAGAGCGGGTATTCGGACAGGAACATCGAAGAGGTGGCGGCGATGACGAACATGTTCGCGGCGCTGACGGCAAAGAGCACGAGAAATGTCTTCCGGTATGCAAACGTCCGGAGATCAGGCAGGAGTATGCAGAAGAAAGGCAGCGCGATGATCATGTAGCGCATGGATGTCGTCTGCCCTCCCTGATAAGCGACCAGCGAGGAGATCGACAACGCATACGCAGCGATGTTGGCCACGGCGAACGCCAGAAAAAGGCGACGGCCCGAGCGATACCACGATGGGATACCAAAGAGGCTGACGAGCAGCACCGGAGTCTGCCAGATCAGGCCCCGCCCCGGCGCGAACAGCATGCGAACGAGGTTCTCGGGGTTCGGCAGGCCGAGGAGGCCGGCCACTCGGCCCGGCTGCAGGAAAACCGGGTCCGCCAACGACGTCGCCGTCGTGAAGTAGCTCCCGAACGCGAATTCGTGATAGAGCAGGAGCGCGACGACCGGCGGCACGCTCCCCACCATGAAACGCCACAGGCGCTCTTCCCTGTCCGGACCCGCCAGAATGAAGAGCGCGCCGATCATCAACGATATCGCGGCGAGGTATTCAGTGAGCACCGCCATACCCAACCACAGGCCGCCGAGCGCGCAGTGCGCCCGAGAACCCTCCGCCAGTTCCAGCGTGCCAAGCGTGATGAAGGCGGCCGCCGTCGGGTGCCCCCACGACGAGCATGAAAACGGGAGCACCAGAGTGGCGCACGAGTAGACCACCGCCACAAGGGCCGCGCCTTCCCGGGAGTGCACTCCAAGACGTGGCAGCCTCCGCAGCAACGCCAGCGCCGCCACGACGTTCCAGAGTCCCGAGATCCACAGGTTGAGGGCCCAGACGTTGATGTGGGTGAGCCGGCCGGCCTTCGGATCGAGCCCCGCCAATCGTTCGGCGTGGTACAGGAGGAAATACGGAATGACGGCCAGGAACGAAACGCCGGGCGCCTTGTTCGAGTAAAAACCGCTGCGTGCCAGCGCCCAGTCCCCCGTGGCCAGGCGTGCGCCATCGTCCTTGAGGCCGTCAATCCTGAACGTTCCGGTATACGGGGTCCCTGGTTCAACAAAGGCCACCGCGGCTGACACCCTCGCGTACTGATTCCAGCCGCCCAGATGATAAAACGCGCCCTCGACTCCGAGGATGAGAAGGATCAGCGCGGCCGCGACAGTAACGTCCGTTTAGCGACCGCTGACTCTCTGTGCGTGCTTCGCTCGACTGCATCCTGTCCGTTGGCAGTGGGCGCCTGTGAGGTACACGCAGAGTCTACGCTGAAAATCGCGAATCCGGAAGAACGCCCGATGAGTTTTGCGCTGCCGGTGTGAAGGCGCGAACGAGCGGTCGTACCACTCGCGTTTCCGGGGGGAGCCGCCTTGACCGGCGCTATACTACCGTGGATTGTTCCGACAGACGGACGCATCGGCGGCACCCGGCATCAGCGTGTGGCGCCTCGCCGGGATCGCCGGCGCATTCGTCATTTTCTCGTCGCCGACCTTCTGGCTTCATTGGCGCGGAGCGCCTCCGGCTTCCTATATTCCGACGACAGTCACCCTGGGAGTGCTGGTGTTCGCGCTCGTGGTCACGTGGCCGCGTGCGACAGCCACTCGCTTCTCAACCCGCCCTGGGTTTGCGGCGGCGATCACCCTCGCGGGGTGTGCGCTTCTCGTCGTGGGTGCGAGCAACTGGATCGGCATCGTCCTGACCAATCCGATCGATCCGAACCGTGGGGACATGCTGCCCATCATGGACGCAGCGCTCCGTCGATTCGTGCGCGGCCGGGATCCGTACGGGCTTTACCACGTGCCGTGGGAAGCGCCGCTGCCATGGGGCCCTGTGCTGTGGATGCCGTTCCTGATCCCGCACGCGCTTGGCGCGGACTTGAGGCTGGCGAGCGTGGCCGGTCAACTGATCCTTCCTGTCTGGTGCGTCATCGCCGCGGCGCTCGAGGCGGCTCGCGACCGTGTCCTGGCCGGTGTGATGTGGCTGATCCTGGTTTGCGCCGTCCTCAGTAACCCGGACATCGCGGGCTTCACGCCGGTCGCGCATACGCCAGCCTATTGGCCGTTGCTGCCGCTGTTCGCCGTGCTCGTGGCTGCAGAACGCTGGCAGGCCGCCGCCGTCGTGCTCGGGCTGATCGTCGTGGGCCGCAGCACGATGGCCGCGGGAGCGCCGATCTTCCTGCTGTGGATCTGGGTGCATCGGCGCCCGCTCGCGCTTCGCGTGTTCATCGCCTTCGCGGCGCCGATCGTGCTTTTAGTCCTGCCGTTTGCGCTCTGGGATCCGCACGCCCTCTGGTACGGCATGGTGTCCCATTACCCACGCGATATCAAAGCGATCGTGTGGCCGGTGCGCAATCAGGGCGTGGATCTTACGATCGGTCTGACCGGATGGCTCGTGGCACACGGGTTCGAGCGCTTCGTCGAGGTCTCGCAGCTTTGCGCCGTGATCCTCGTCTACGCAGCCGCTTGGTTTGCCATCCGGCGCGGCGCGAGGCCGATTCCCTGGATGGTCCTCGCGGTGCTCGCGTTCTGCATGACGACGCTGTGGCCGATGTACTACATCTACTTCGAGGTCCTGCTTCTCCTCGTCGCCGCCGCCCTCGCCGACACCATTCCTCCCTGGACGATGGCCGTGCAGGCCCGGGCGTGGATTGGTTCACTTGTCGGTGGCGCGATCCTTATTGCCGTGGCGCTCGTGAGGTTGACATCGGCGTACCCGACGCTCGACTTCGGACGGACCGATGCATCGCGGTGGCTCTATCAGGGATTTCTCTCGGCGAGAATCGGTGGCGAAACGCTGCCGTGGATCTGGGGCACCAACGGAATCGTGTCAATCGCGAGGCGGTCGAATGCGCCAGCCGATATCGTGATTGCCGCGCAACCGGTGATCCCCCGCGATGCCACACACCAATCAGTGACGGCAATCCTGAACGGACGTTTTCTCGCCATGGTCCAGGCGCCGCCCGGGTGGCAGGAACTGCGCTTTGCGGTTCCGCCGGACGTGTGGCTGATCGGCGCCAATGAGCTGAAGCTGACGTGCGGATCCACGACGCCGCCGATCCTCGTCGGCCTTGGCAACGACTCACGCCACCTGGCACTGGGCGTACGAAAGATCACACTCGAGCCCGCCCGCTAGAGGGGGGGGCGATTCCGTGTGGGGCAGGCCGTAGAGCTGGAATTCCGCGCAGGACCCGATTCGGCCGTTCGGGTGACGCCTCCGAGGCGCGGGCCTGGCAAACGGCGTAAGATCAGAGGTCTACACGGTCGGGGCGTAGCGCAGCCTGGTAGCGCACCTGCCTTGGGCGCAGGGGGTCGCTGGTTCGAATCCAGTCGCCCCGACCACACTTCATCGGTATATTCCGGTCACATGGGTGGCGGACTATACCGAGCACATAGGTAACACTGTCGGGCCGAAGGAATTCTGAATCGGCTCCAGCCTGCCGGTCTCGTCGTCGACATCCCCCAAATCGTATGCTATGACGTCAAAGAGGTGCGTCGGTTCTCTCACAGTTGCCGAAGCGGCACGTTGGGCGGACTGGGAATAACACGTGCGAATGCCTCAGGCTCTTTACGACGACATTGGGCGGACGTACACATCGACGCGGCAGCCCGACACCAGGATCGCCGCCACGATCATGCGTGCACTCGGCGACGCCAAGACGGTGGTCAACGTCGGAGCCGGCGCCGGAGCGTACGAGCCCTTTGACCGCTTGATTGTTGCGGTCGAACCTTCGTGGCACATGATTCGACAAAGGGCGGCCGGGACTGCCCCTGTCATCCAGGCATCGGCCGAAGCGCTGCCCTTTCGAGACCATTCGTTTGACGCAGCGCTGGCGCTGCTCACGTTGCATCACTGGACAGATTGGCGCCGCGGCTTCGACGAGATGAGAAGGGTGGCGGATCGCCTGGTGGCCTTCACCGTCGAGCCTGGAGACCTCGGCACTTTTTGGCTCACCGATGCCTACTTCCCTGAAATCGTGGAACTCGACCGCGGCCGTTGTCCTTCCGTCGCTGAGCTCGTGCGCCACGTTGGGGATTGCCGCGTGGACCGCATCGCCATACCGCACGATTGCGTCGACGGATTCCTCGGCGCGTATTGGCGTCGACCTGAGGCGTATCTCGATCCACAGGTACGGGCGGGGATTTCGGGCTTTGCGCTCCTCGACCAGGACGTAGTCATGCGCGGCGTCGCGCGCCTCAAAGCCGACCTTGAATCCGGGGCGTGGGAGGAACGGTTCGGCCACATCCGTCGGCTCGAGGCCCTCGACGTGTGCTACCGACTCCTGGTCACGGACTGAAGCCGACAGCTAGTAGCGCTGGCACAGCGCGAAACACTCAAATGGAGCCGACGCGCCAAGTGGTCTGTTCCAAGGAAGAACAATGCGTGTACTTGTAGTACCTGCTCCTGGTCTCGAGCACCATTGGCAGCTCAGCGTTCCAGTCGGAGGCCGGATCGTTTGTCCTTACATGCGCGGCGTTTCCCGTTGACCTGGCTGAGGTCGACCTGGTTGCCCGTTATGGCCAAGAGAACGTGGTCCGTGCGCCTGTCGTCGGATCCGACGACGGGCCGCAGGATGGAACCGTGGTATTTCCTGGAACCAGAGACGGCCGTCTGGAGGTCGTGTGGCGGAGTCAGGAAGCCAGAACCAGCCCGATGTGGCTCAAGGCGGTCGGGAGTCGCTGGACGACCGGCAACGGAGTCAAAGTCGGTTCTGATCTGCTGACTGTCGAGCGGGCCAATGGGAGGCCGTTCCGTTTGGCGGGTTTTTATACCGAAGAAGGGGGCGCCGTGAGGTCCTGGAACAGCGGCCGGCTCGACGAATCACCGCAGGCCGATAATTGCCTCGTGAGAATCGAATTCCAACCCAGGTACGATGGGACCGACGACTTTGGCCTTGTGCGACAAGTGCGTTCGGGCCGCGAGTATTCTTCAGGCCATCCAGCGTTACAGAAGCTGAATCCGACCGTGGCAGTCATCTGGCTCACATATCCGCTTCGTTCACGAGGAGCCGACTAATACGCAACTCGATCACCGTCCGCTATCTCGTCCCCGGTTGAGTCAGTACTTAGCTGAGGCGCCCTAACCAGAGCTTGCACCCGGCGGCGCTCGGCGCGATCATGAATCGCCGCTGAAGCGCGGGCGTAGCCCGTCGGCCAGTCTGTATGAGTGGATTGTACGCGCGACTACTGGGCTCGTCATGGATGCAGCTTGCGGAACCCGTCCGCTTCGCCCATGCCACAGAATCGATGGTGTGCGCCCGTGGCCGGCTCCGAATCGCGCATGGCCGCGGTTATATCGCTCGTGTCCTTGCTGCGATGCTGCGCCTGCCACGCGAGAACGGTGCAGCCGAGACACGACTGGTCGTCACGGCACGCGGCGATGGGGAGCACTGGCGGCGGACCTTCGACGATCGCTGTCTGGCCACGCGGCAGTACCCGACCGGCGATCGCGAGCTCGGCGAACGAATCAGTATTCTTGAGTTTCGGTTTCGCCTCGACGTATCAGACGGCAGCCTCGTCTTTCGACAAGTCGAAGCGGCCGTCGTGTGTGGATCTGTCCGCGTTCGGATTCCTGCGGCGTGGGCGCCTCGGGTCGACGCTCGGGAAGATCCGGCGGGCGCACATCGAATCCGCATCCGCGTCGGCGTGGTCCTGCCTGCCCTGGGTCCTGTGTTGACCTACGAGGGCATCATCGACCTCGAGGAACAGCGCGCGTGATCGTCGCGCTCTGGCTGCTTGGGATCCAAGGCGTGATCGGCGCCTTCGACACGCTCTATTACCACGAGTGGCGGGCACGGCTGCCCGCGCGCGGGAAGCTCGCGGCTTCCGAGCTGAAGCTGCACGCGGCGAGGGACTTCTTCTACGCGGTGTTGTTCGCGACCTTGCCCTGGATCGCGTGGCAGGGGGCCTGGGTGCTCTTGCTGGTTGGTATGCTCGTGGCGGAGATCGTCCTCACGCTCACGGATTTCGTCGTGGAGATTGCCGTTCGGAAACAGCTGGGAGACGTGTACGCGGGAGAACGCGTGACGCACGCGGTGATGGGCATTCTTTACGGAGCGATGACCGCGAAGCTGATCCCGGTGTTGGCGGATTGGTGGGGCCGCCCAACGACGCTCATGGCCGAAAGCGTCGCAATCCCGGCCGTTCTGCAGTGGGGGCTCGTCGTGATGGCGGCGGGCGTGTTCCTGTCAGGCCTGCGGGATCTCTCCGCGGCGCTGGAACTCCCGTACGCGAGCTGGCCCTGGAAGCCGAGATAGCCGCAGCCGAGACGATGATCCGCCGGAAGACCGTTCATCGTGCCGTGTTCATCGCCGCCGGACTCTACAACATCGCGTGGGGGATCTGGAGCGTCAGCGATCCTCAGTGGTTCTTCCGGTTCACCGGGATGCCGCTGGCGAACTACCCAGCCATCTTCGCGTGCCTGGGAATGGTCGTGGGGCTGTACGGGGTTCTGTATCTCGACGTTGCGCGCCGCCTGGAGCGCGGCTGGATGATCGCGGCCGTGGGACTCACAGGAAAGTGTCTGGGTCCCGTGGGGATGGTCTGGCTGGTCTTGTCCGGAGCGTGGCCACCGTCTGCGTTGATGCTGTGCGTCACAAACGATTTCATCTGGTGGATCCCGTTTGGGGTGTACTTGCATGACGCGTGGCCGGCCTTTCGTCGAGGCGCGTAACATGGCGAACATCCAGCTCAATCCGACGCTCGCCACGATGTCTGATATCTACAGGCTGCCGCGCGAGGGTGGGGCGGCCTCACCCCGCTTCAAGCGATACCTCGAACTGATTCCGAGTAACCGTGCACTGGTCGCGTACAACCCGATGGCGGGGCCTCACGCGCTCGAGACCACGGAACAATTACTCGCCGTCAATGCCGAGGCCGTGGCGATGGAGGCTGCCAGCGAGGCGGCGAATCTGTGCGGCTATCCGGATACGATCACGCTCGCGGTCGTCCTCTGTGCACCGGGTGGGTGGACCGACCGCCTGGTGACGGAAATCGAGCACCGAACGGCGCACCGCATGCCGTGCGGTAGCGGCCTGGTCCTGCACTGGACCCGCGAGACGCCGACCGCGGAGCAGATTCGTCGAGAGGCGATCGCCGAGGCCGTGCGCGTGATGGCGGTTGCCACGCTTGAGCGCCCCGAATCGGTGCGCAGCCTCCTCCACCGGGAGGGGTTGGCGTACGCGCTGGGTGGAAATCCCTACGGCCCGGCCACCGCCGAGGATCAGCACGCAGTCGCCGACGCGGTGGACGTTCTAGGAGCGAGCGATGGGCTCGGCGACATGACGGCCATCCTGTACGGCGACGCGGCTGCGGCCGCTCTGGGCTGGACACCCGCTGGCATTACCGAACACGGCGGATATCGGTGGGCGATCGACCAGGCCGAGCGGCGGATCAAAGATCTGGGCGCGCCCTCGGCGCTGCGCGCGATCGAAGCGTCCTGAGAATCAGATGAAGACGAAGGCGATCTTGCGGGTTGGAGTGTTCGCCGGCGTGCTGGCATCAGCGTGCAACAGCGGCCCTCCGACGCCGTCTGCCTCCTCGCTCAGCGCGGGCCAGTGGAGCGGCACCACGGTGCAAGGCGCGTCCATCTCGTTTTCGGTGTCTTCGGACGAGGCCCTCACAACGATTGCTGTGGGGTACACCTTCAACGGCTGCTCGGGAACTCAGACATTCGCGGACCTGAACGTCCCGACAGCGCCGAATGTCACCTGTATTCCCGGGCCCTGGTTTCGTTTCGGGACTATCCTGGCTGTGGCACCGCTGATGGGGTGGAATGGACAGCGACGCGCCACTGAACGAGCATTGTGGGGCTACGACGTGACCCGGATCGCCGTTTTAGGGAGAACATGATGGGCTGACAACGAAGCAGCCCTTCGTCGCAGGACTCTGGGGCGTCAGATACCAGGTCAGGGATGTTCAGCGCTCGATTGCCTTCTATACCGAGACGTTGGGCTTTGGTCTGGACCGGCAGAACTTGCCGGCTTTCGGACAGGTGTCAATCGGCAATCTCAAACTCATCCTCAGTGGTCCCGGAGCGTCCGGTTCTCGGCCTACGCCTGATGGCCGTCAGCAGGAGCCGGGGGGATGGAACCGGGTGGTGCTTCTCGTGAAGGATTTGCCTGCGCGTATCAGCGAACTCAAGAACCAGGGCGTGCGCTTTCGCAATGAGATGGAAGCCGGTCCGGGCGGCAGGCAGGTTCAGGTTGAAGATCCTGACGGCAATCCGATCGAGTTGTTCGAGCCTGCCGGATGACCACGTGGGGCGGACAGGCTGTCGCGAGAGGTGGCTCCATTGAAGATCCGAATCATGTTGGCGCTCCTCTTTTGCCGTCGGGCGCAGCCCAGCAGTCCGGAAGATAGCAGTGAGCTTGGAACCATGCACGCCTGGATCGAACGTTTGGCGCTGCTGATGCGCCGAACGGTCGTCGGTTCATTCCTCGCCCTCGTGCTGCTAGCGCCGTCTCAAGGCTCGGCTCAGGCGCTTCAGTCCTTCGAGGACCTCGCGCTTCGGGTCAACCTCGACGATCAGCTTAGGGTTGAGGATCAGTCGGGGGTCAAGGCCGCTGGGCGTCTCATCCGCCTTACGCGCGATGAGATGGCGATCCAGACCGACACCGGCGAGAAGCGTTTCACGGGCGACACAGTTCACAAGGTCGCCGTGCGCGGCCACGCGCTCCGCAAGGGCGCGCTTATCGGGGCCGCGGTGTTCGCGGTCCTTGGCGCGGTGGCGACCTGCTCCAACGAAGGAGGGTCGGGCTGCGCCTTCATTGGACTGCTCGCCGCCCCGTTCGGCGCCGGCGTCGGACTGGCTGTGGGAGCCCTCATCCCTCAAATGAACCCCGTCTATCGTGCGCCAGAGAACCGCGTTTCGGTTCCGGGGACGCGCGCCGCCAGCGGTGTTCAAGCCAGTCTGCTCGAGGACCTTGCACTTCGGGTCAACCTCGACGACCAGCTGCGGGTCGAGGACCAGTCGGGAAGCAGGACCACCGGTCGCCTGACGCGCCTCACGGCCGATGACATCACAATTCAGACTGACGCCGGCGAAAAGCATTTCACGCGGGAAACCTTTCGTCAGATCGCCGTGCGTCGCCGCCCACTCCCCCTAGCGGTGCTCATCGGGGCCGGCGCAGGTGCAGTCACTGGAGCAATAGCCGCATGCACGGGCCAGGAGCACGAAGAATGCGCGGATGCTCCGATCCTGGCCGGCGGCGTTGGCGCCGGCCTCGGACTTGCCGTGGGGGCACTCATGCACAGGACGACGATCGTCTACCCCGAGGCGGCGAAGCGGACACTCGTCCTACCGGTGATCTCACGCGGCGCCGTCGGCGTCCGTGTCAGTCGATCCTGGTGACGACAGGACGATCCTCCTTGAAGACGTGGACACCTAGAGCGGTTTTCCTATCGGTGTAGCGCCAGTCCTTAGTTCTTTGTCCCTTGTTCTTGGTCCGTCCCCTGTCCTTCGTCCTTGTTCCACGGTGCGCCAGAGCCGGTGCACAGGCACGCGGACGCGTGGACCATGGACCAAGACGGACCAGGAACCAAGACCCGAGGACCTGGGACTTGCGCTGCCGATCTGAAAAGCGCTCTAGTTCGAGGACTTGTTGATCGGTGACACCGTCGCAATGTTTCCGCTCTGGTCGGTGCAATCATGAGCCGCAAGGGCGCGCCCCGGAAGGAAGAAGACGTGGCGAGAGGACGAACGCAGCGAACCGCGACCGTCGGCGTCACCGAGCACGGTAACTCGGCCGTGCTCGTCACGGTCGCGCCAGGCGGCGAGCTCCTCGATCGCCGGCGCATCGACCTCACGGATCGCGGTCTGCCGACG
Organism: uncultured Acidobacteriota bacterium; assembly: GCA_963821285.1. GTDB lineage: Bacteria > Acidobacteriota > Vicinamibacteria > Vicinamibacterales > CAVVIG01 > CAVQJU01. The sequence continues at coordinate 125,016 of CAWGDD010000004.1, read as the reverse complement.
CACCCGCATCACCACGAAGGGTCGTGGGCGGTGGGGCGCTACCTGAGCACCCCGGGAGCGCAGGCGCTGTCACTCGCTGACGCCGTGGCGCTCGTCGAGCGTGTGCGAGCGTCGGCCGCGCGCGGCGCGCGCGAGAGCCTCCAGGCGCTGGCCTCGGCGGTGCCCGTGCCGATTGCGAGCATCGCGATCCGGACGTGCCCCACGCTTCCGCCGACGGTCGAAGAGCGGATCGCCGACAATCGCGCGCAGACCGTCGCCGACTCCGTCATGTATCGCGAAGCTCTCGCGACCGCAGCCGAGGCGCGCGGCTGGTCCGTGCATTGGTACGACCGCGAGCGCGTGTTCCTCGACGCGGCAGCAGTGCTCGGACGCAGGGACGTCAACGCGGTCCTGTCCGCGATGGGTCGATCGATCGGGCCACCCTGGCAGGCGACGCACAAGCTTGCGGCAGCTGCGGCGCTTGCGGCCACAGGGCATCCACGTCGGATTCGACTATCGGGCCGATGATCTGTTCAGGGCTGCCGCAGCGCGTATGAGCGCCTTGAAGGCATCCTCATCTATCTCATCACCATCATGGAAATCGATTGCGCGCCTGACCTTGCCTTCAAGGCTGGAGTTGAATAGCCCTGAAGGGTCCTTGAGCGAAGCGCCGTTGGCGAACGTCAGCTTCACGGCGCTCTTGTACGTCTCGCCGGTGCAGATGATTCCCTCGTGCGACCAGACCGGAACGCTCCATTTCCACTCCTCGACCACCTCAGGGTCAGCCTGCTTGATGAGAGCGCGGAGGCGGGCGAGCGTCTTGCCCCTCCAATCGCCCAGCTCCTTGATCCTCGCGTCGATCAGCCGGGAGGGGGATACGCGCCCGGTCGTTGCGCTCGTTTTCATGTCGTTTACACCTCGTTCGGCTGTTCCTTCATCGTGGAGCATAATCGGTTCTGACTGGTTATGGCGATGACCGACCAAATCCGCTTCGACGATGGGGCCGCGTACGAACGATACATGGGGACGTGGAGCCAGCTGGCCGGTGACACGTTCCTCGACTGGCTTGCTCCACGGCCAGGTTTGCGATGGCTCGACGTGGGCTGCGGCAACGGTGCCTTCACCGAAATGATCGTCGAGCGGTGCGCACCAGCCTCGACGCAGGGAATAGACCCGTCTGAAGCGCAGCTTGCCTTTGCTCGCACACGACCAGCAGCGCGTATGGCGCAGTTTCGTCAGGGCGACGCGATGGCACTGCCGTTCCCCGCCGACACGTTCGATGCGGCGGTCATGCCGCTGGTGATCTTCTTCGTTCCCGATCCGGCCAGGGGCGTTGCCGAGATGGCACGAGTGGTCTGCCCCGGTGGCACCGTCACAGCCTACGCGTGGGACATGGCTGGCGGTGGTTTTCCTTACCAGGCGTTGCAGGTGGAAATGCGTGGGCTGGGCATTGCCGTTCCAGCCCCGCCGAGCCCGGGCGCATCTCGAATGGACGCACTGCGGGGCTTGTGGGCTGGCGCGGGTCTGGATGCCGTCGAAACAACTGAAATCACCGTGCAACGGACGTTCGCTGACTTCGACGACTACTGGGCGACCATCCTCGGGGGGCCGAGCGTCGGTCGACAGCTCGCGGCGATGGCATCAGACGATAGCGCGCGCCTCAGGGCGCGGATGCGCGCGCGGCTGCCGGCCAGTGCCTCCGGCCGTATCACACATAGCGCCAGGGCCAATGCCGTGAAGGGTCGCGTGCCACCAAAGGCGCGCGAAATCTGAATGACGACAAAACGTTCTGCACGTGTGCTGTTTCTTGTTGGGGCAATCGTGGTGGCTGGCGTCCGGACGACACGAGCCCAGGGCCTGGGCTACGCGATCGCCGGGCCGGCCGGCTATTCGGGGTTCTTCGGCTCGTCCGCCTCCTCGGTCCACGTGGCGGGTGGTGGCGAAGCGCTGGTCCACGGGCGCGCAGGCGTCGGCGGGGAATTCGGCATCCTCAATACCCTCTCGGTCTTCTCAGCGAACGGGGTGCTGCACATCTCGCCAAGTCCGGCAAAGCGTGGGAGCTCGCCCTTTGTCACTGGTGGCTACACCTATATGGGCAGCGGCGAGGGATCCTTTAGCGCGTGGAACGTCGCTGGCGGACTAGACTTCTGGGCGAAAAACCGTCTCGGTGTTCGAGTGGAGTTTCGAGACCATGTGAGGCCCGATTCTCGTGGTGCGGTGCAGTACTGGACAATCCGCGCCGGGGTTGTCTTCAGGTGATGCGTCCTCCCCCGCAGAAAGGCGATATCTGATGATGGATCGGAGAGAGTTCGTGGCCGCCGCGGCGGCGACCCTCGGCGCTCCGCTGGTCTCCGCGGCACGAAACGGCGCGGCCCAGACTCCGCCCGGATCCTCGCCGCCACTCCCGCCCGACAACGGGCTCTTCGAGGGCTTCAACGCTCGATGGGTTCGTACTCGAGGGGCTGACATCTTCCTGCGACATGGAGGCGTTGGCCCGCCGCTCCTGCTGTTGCACGGCAACCCGATGACGCACGCCTCGTGGCACAAGATCGCGGGTCCGCTGAGCCGCCGATTCCACATCGTCGCGGCAGACCTTCGGGGCTATGGCGACAGCGTCGGTCCGTCCGACGGGGGCCCCGAGCACATCAACTATTCCTTTCGCGCGATGGCGCAGGACCAGGTCGACGTGATGGCCGCGCTCGGGTACGACCGCTTCTATCTCGCCGGCCACGATCGGGGAGCGCGGACGGCACATCGCCTGGTGCTCGATCATCCCGCTCGCGTCCGCAAGGTCGCCCTCCTGGACATCGTGCCCACGCGACACGTGTGGGCGCACACCTCGCGCGATTGGACGCTGGCTTCCTGGCACTGGTCCTTCATGGCCCAGCCGGAAGACATGTTCGAACGCATGATCGCCGCGATTCCAGCCCGCGAATTTGTCATCCGGCACCTCGGCCGCACCGGCGCGCCGGCATTCTTCGATGAACGGGCGCTCAACGAGTACGTCCGATGCTTCACGCCGAAAACCATCCACGGCTCCTGTGAGGACTATCGGGCCGCCGCCACCATCGACCTGACGCATGACGACGCGGATCACCAGGCCGGCCGCAAGATCAGCGCGCCAACGTTGGCGCTCTGGGGGCGCCGGAGCGGCGTTGGCCGATTCTATGGCGGCGATATCCTGCCCGTGTGGCGCGAGGCCGCGGCCGATGTCACGGGAGGTCCGCTCGAGACCGGCCATTATCTGGCCGAAGAGGCGCCTGAGGCGGTCATTGCCGCGTTCGAACGTTTCTTCGTTTAGGTCTCCACCTTCATGTTATTTTCCAAGCCCATTCTCGACGGGATCCCAGGAGGCTACCGTGGCAGGTGTCAGCTCCATCGTTGCGACGCTCAAGCGGGAAGAAAAGAAGCTGGTTTCCGAGCTGGACAAGATCCGCTCGGCAATATCGACTCTGGAGTTCGGCAGCGGCGGCGGTGCCCCGAAGGAAGCGGTGATTCGCGTCCGGCGCAGAAAGCGCACGGTGTCTGCAGCCCGGCGGAAGGCGAGCAAGAAGAAGTAGAAAATGAGGGCCGTGGCGTGCCTGGCGACCCTCGGCGCCGTCGCAGCTTACGGGGCGTCGCTGATATCGGCCCAGCCCGTGGCAAGCACGATCCCCCTGCAGCCAGCCCAGGAAATTGCCGGAGTCATCAAGGGCGGCACCCGGCCGCAGGTGATCGCAACGGGACTCAACGGAGCCGACGACCCGATCTGGATCCCGTACGTTGGTCTGGTCTTCTCCGAACCAAACGCCGATCGCATCGTTCGCCTTTCAAATACCGACACGCTGATCCCTTTCGTGACCGGTCTCCATCGTCCGCTGGGCATGACGTTTGATGGGCAGCGCCTGATCTCGCTCCAATCGGAGGCGGGCTTTACCAGCGTCCGCGTCGTGTGGCCGCCCGGCAAGGAAGCCGTCCTGGCCGACCGCTTCGACGGGCTGCCATTCAGCAGGCCGAATGGGCTCACCGTCGATCGAAAAGGCGGCGTGTATTTCACCGACCCGGGCTTGAATCCGGCTCAGGAGGAGCAGCTTCGCAGGACGCAGGCGCGACTCTCCCCGGCGGTGTACTACGTTCCCGCCGGCAAAGAACCCATCCGGGTGGCCGAAGGCATCGCCCGGCCCAACGGGGTCCACTTGAGTCGGGACGAGAAGACGCTGTATGTGAACGACACGAACGGCATCGAGGCCTTCGCGTTCGATGTGCTGGCCGACGGCAGGTTGTCCAACCGCAGGGTGTTCGCCACCTACGTGGGACGCACGCTCCCGCTGGGGGCCGCCGAAGGCGTCGCATCGGGCGCCGACGATCTGGTGATCGACAACGAGGGCCGCGTCTACGCGATCACGGCGGCAGGCATCGAAGTACTGAACGAGGCGGGCCAACCTCTCGGCATCATCCCCGCGAAGTGTTCGCCGGATGGCGGACGATGCCAGGCCCTGGCGTTCGGAGGTGCGGACAAGCGAACGCTGTACGTCGCCGGCGGAGGCACGCTCCTGCGGATTCAGATGGCGACACAGGGATTCACCGGACGAGCGAAGTAGGAGGAGACGCATGAGCGATCGCCAAGATGCGGCATCCGGGGCTGTGCCGCCGCACGCTCAACTGATCCACATGTGCACGGCCGCGTGGGTCTCGGCGGTTGTGTACGCCGCGGCGAAAACAGGCCTCGCCGATCAGTTGGCCGCCGGACCCAGGAACGCCGCTGAATTGGCCGGCCCGATGCGGATGCACGCGCCGTCGCTGCATCGGCTGATGCGCACACTGGCCAGTCTGGGCATTCTCACCGAGCGCGACGCGCAGCGCTTCGCCCTGACGCCTCTGGGCGAAGCGCTCAAGACCGGAGCGCCCGGATCGGCGCGGGCCACGTTGATCGCGTTCGGCGGCTCGTTCTGGCACGGCTGGGAAGAGATCGTCTATTCACTCGAAACGGGCCACACCGGCTTCGACAAGGCGCACGGTATGCCTCTGTTCGAGTACCTGCGCCAGCATCCCGCCGACGCGTCCTATTTCAGTGAGGCCATGGTCGGCTTCCACGGTGACGAACCCCCTGCCGTCGCCCGGGCCTACGACTTCTCCGGGTTCACGAACGTGGTGGACGTGGGCGGAGCCACGGGCAACCTGCTGGCGGCGATCCTGTCGAGTCATGCGGGACCACGCGGCGTGCTGTTCGACATGGCGCACGTGGTGGCCGACGCGCCGGCGTTGCTCAAGTCCCGCGGCGTCGAGAATCGCGTCACGATCGAGGCGGGCAGTTTCTTCGAGACGGTTCCCCCTGGCGGCGACTGCTACCTGTTGTCGCACATCATCCACGACTGGAACGAGGATCGGTGTCTGACCATCCTGGGCCACTGCCGGAAGGTGATGACGCCAGGTGGCCGTCTCCTGATCGTCGAGATGGTCCTGCCCGCCGGCGACACGCCGCATCCGGGCAAGGTGCTGGACATGGTCATGCTGGTATTTCCGGGAGGCCAGGAACGCACCGAAGCCGAGTACGCGTCGCTGCTCGGCAAGGCCGGATTCCGCCTGACCCGTGTCGTGCCCACGGCATCGGCCGTGAGCGTCGTGGAAGCCGTTGCGTCCTAGCGAACGACCCGACCGGCTATAATCCCGTCGGGCAGCTTCGGAGAGACAAAACCGATGAGCATGATCACCCTGACCGTCAACGGCGCGACGCACCGCGTGGACCTCGACGACCCGTCCACGCCCCTGCTCTACGTGCTGCGCAACGACATCGGCCTCGAAGGCCCGCGGTTCGGCTGCGGGCTGGGGCAGTGCGGCGCGTGCACCGTCATCATCAAGGGCGAAGCCGTGCGGTCCTGCAGCCGGCCGGCCTCCTCGGCACAGGGCGCCGACATCACCACGCTCGAGGGCCTGGCCAAGGACGGCAAGCTGCACCCGCTGCAGCAGGCCTGGATCGACGAGCAGGTGCCGGCCTGCGGATTCTGCCAGAACGGTCAGCTGATGACGGCCAAGGCGATGCTGGACAAGAACCCCAACCCGACGGACGCGGAAATCCGCCAGGGCATGGCCAACACGCTCTGCCGCTGCATGACGTACTACCGCATCCAATCGGCCATCAAACGGGTGGTGACCGGCACGAAGGCCGCCGACGCGGGCGCGGATCGCGAGGTGACGGCATGATCCGCCACACAGCGATCCCGGGACACATCGAAGACGCCATCGAACGCGACGCGCGCCAGCCGGGCACCTCGCGCCGCGACTTCATCAGGAACACCGGACTGTTCGTCGTCAGCTTCAGCACGCGCGTTCTGCCGTGCTGGAACCGGCGCTCGCAGCAGCAGGCCAGGCGCCGGCGCGCGGAGCGGGACCGTACCCGGATCCGGACTTCCACCAGCTGGACTCGTGGATCGCCATCCGTCCGGACAACACCGCCACGTTCTTCGTCGGCAAGACCGATCTGGGCCAGGGCACGGGCACGGCGTTCCGCCAGATCATGGCCGACGAGCTGGACCTCCCCTACGCCAGCACGAGCTGCGTGATGGGCACCACGAACCTGACGGTCGATCAGGGCGGCTCGGGCGGCTCCGACGCGCTGCAGACCGACGGCTACCCGATGCGCCGCGTCGCGGCGGAAGCGCGCCGCGTGCTCCTCGACATGGCCTCGGCGCAGCTTGGCGTGCCGGTCGCACAGCTCGCGGTCAGCGACGGCGTCGTCTCCGCGAGGAACGACGCGTCGAAGAAGGTCACCTACGGACAACTCATCGGCGGCAAGCGCTTCAACGTCACGCTCACCGGCGCCAACACCGACGCGACGACGGGCGTGGCGAAGATCAAGCCCGTTAAGGATCTAAAGATCGTGGGCACGTCGCCGCAGCGCTACGACATCCCGGGCAAAGTGGACGGCTCGGTGAAATGGGCCGTCGGCGTCAAGCTGCCGGGCATGGTGCACGCGCGCAACGTCCGGCCGCCGTTCGCCGGCGCGACGCTCGTCAGCGTCGACGAATCCTCCGTCCGCAGCGTCCCCGGCTTCGTCAAGGTGGTCACCAAGGGCAACTACGTCGCCGTCGTCTGCGAGCGCGAAGAACAGGCCATCAAGGCCGCACGGCAGCTGAAGGCCACGTGGCAGAGGCCGGCGACCGCGCCGTTCCCGGCGTCGGAGGATCTGTTCAAGTACATGCGCGGCGCGACGCCGACGTTCAGCGCGCCGCCTGTCGTCGTCGGCGACGCGGCGGCCGCGCTGTCCGGCGCCGCGAAGGTGGTCGAGGCGGAATACGACGTCCCGTATCAGGGCCACACGTCAATCGGCCCGGCGCACGCGACGGCCGATCCGTCCAACGATCAGCTGACGATCTACTCGAACGACATGAAGTCCTACGGCCTGCGCAACGGCGTCGCGCAGTTCCTCGACATCCCGCGCGACCGCGTCCGCGTCGTCTGGATGGACGGGCCGCAGGCCTTCGGCCGGACGGCGGCCGACGATGCGGGGTTCGAGGCGGCGTTTCTGGCGAAGGAGCTGGGGCGTCCGGTGCGCGTGCAGTGGATGCGGCAGGAAGAAACGGCGTGGGACACGAAGGGGCCCGCCTTCACGTTCAAGATCCGCGGCGGCCTCGACGCGCAGGGCAACGTCGTCGCGCTCGACTACGAAGCACGCGCAGCGGATCACAATCACGTCGGCTACAACGAGCCCGACACGGTCCTCATCGCGCAGCTGACGGGTCAGCGTCGAGCGACGCCCGCGCGCGGCGGCAGCGGCGCGCCGACGGAGATCTACGGCATCCCGAACCAGCGCCTCGCCCAGCACGTCGTCTCGATGCCGCTCGTGTGGGAGACGCCGCTCCGGACCGGCAACCTGCGCGACCCCAACGGCCCTCAGACGGCGTTTGCCACCGAGTCGTTCATCGACGAGATGGCGGCGGCGGCGAAGATGGACCCGGTGGAATTCCGGCTGAAGCTCGTCAACGCCGGCAAGGAAGACAGCGGGTTCAAGAAAGCCCGATCGCTGGCCGTCATCAAGGCGGCTGCCGAGGCCTACGGCTGGGACGCGCGCCCGTCGCCGAAGGCGTCGGCCCGATCGAACGCCAACGTCGCGGTCGGACGCGGCATCGCGTACGGCGTCCGCAACCAGACGGTCGTGGCCGAGATCGCCGAGGTCGAAGTGGACCGCCGGACGGGACACGTCCGCGTGGTGCGGATGGTCGTCGCCCACGACTGCGGGCTGATGGTCAACCCGGAAGGACTGCGGCGCACGCTCGAGTGCGGGCTGCTCCACTCGCTGAGCCGCGCGCTGCACGAAGAGGTGACCTTCGACACCGAGAAGGTGACCAGCGTCGACTGGCGCACATCGCCGACGCTCCGGCACACCGACACGCCGGAGAAGATCGACATCGTGCTCGTCAACGGCGATCCGGACAAGAACCGCCAGGATCTGCCGCACTACGGCGCCGGGGAGACCGTCTGCAAGCCCACGCTCGCCGCGGTGGCCAACGCGATCTTCGACGCCACGGGGGTTCGCCTCCGCCGGGTGCCGTTCAAGGACCCACGGGTGCTCGCGGCGCTGAAAGCCAGCACCTGAGCTAGCGGCCGAAGACCACTCGCGCGTGCTCGGCTTGCAGCTCGCGAAGCAGCCGCATGACGTTGTACGCCGTCAGCTCCACGAGCAGAGCCGTCACCTTCGCGTGCACGGGATCGGACAGTTCGCCCTCTACACTCTTCATCGCTGTGACCAGCCGCTGCTCCTGGGCCGAGAGTTCCTGCGCCGAGACCACGCCGTCGGCCAGCGCGCTCGTGAACGAGTCGAGCTTTTCGAGACGATCCTGAATCAGTGGAAGATTCGTTTTGTCGTCGAGCCAACCGGTACGTGCCATAGACTCCCCTCCCTGAGACTCTTCACAATTCCTTGACGATCTGCTTGAGCGCCGTCAGGCGCGCCTGCAGCTTGCCGCGTCCACCGTCGGCGGTCGCCTGATCGCGAACGGCCGGCGGCAGAAACTGGCTGTCCGTGCATTCGAGGATGGCGGCTGTTTCCTGCAGCTCGCGCTCGAGGCCTTGCGTGGACGGCATGAACTGGGCGATGACGTCGGCCAGCGCGTCCTTCGTCACGTGATCCGCCCCGGCGAGGAGCGACACCCGCCAGGCGCGGCCGACCATGCCCTCGATATCGGCCCCCGACAGCTGACCGCGCTGCGGGATCGGCGGAATGTCCTCGAGCGCGAGCTTCGAGCCGAGCTTCTTCGCGAGGATCACGAACAGCTGCCGGATTTCGTGCTCGTCGGTCGGATAGAACAGCGGGATGTGGACCTCCGCGCGGCCCTGCCGCTTGAGGTCGATCGGCAGCAGATCGGGCCGTGCCGTGAGCAGCATCCAGATGATCCGGCCGCGGTACGCGGTATCGCCCATCTGCGCGGCGATCATCGCAAACACGCGGCTCGACGTCCCCGAATCGCCGTCGGACTGGCGGTTGCCCAATGCCGCGTCGGCTTCGTCGACGACGACCACCACCGGTCCCATGGCGCGCAAGACCGACAGCACTCGCTCCAGGTTGCCTTCGGTCTCGCCGACGTACTTGGATCGAAAGTTCCTGAGCACGACGCACGGGATGCCGATCTCGCCGCTGACGCACTGCGCCAGGAACGACTTGCCGGTGCCGACCGGTCCGCACAGGAGGTATCCCATCGGCAGGGTGTCGAGCGCGCCGCGTTTGAGGAGCTGCGCGTCCTGACGCAGGCGCGCCTTGGCCGCCTCGTGGCCGACCACCGTATCGAGCGTCCACCGCGGCTCGATGAACTCGAGCAGATCGCGGCACTGGCGCTCGATCAGTCGTTTCTTCATCGCCCGGAACACGGCCGAATCGAGGCGCTTGCCGCTCTCCTCGGCCGACTGGACGAGGACGTTGAGGTCCGCGAGCGAAATGCCCGCCGTCAGCGCGGCCAGCTCCGGGGCCGCGAAATCCGAGAAGCTCGCGAGATCGTGGCCGCTGGTCTGGGCCGGCGAGGGCGTCGTCACGGCGCGGATGAGCCTCTCGCGCTCCCGCGCGCCGGGCAGCGGCACCTCGATCGTCGCGATGTGCGGCGTGCCCGCCAGCCGCGCGCTGACGTCGTTCAGCTTCTCGTCGATGAGGACGAACGCCATGTTCAACTGCTTCACCTGCGGGCTCGCCGCCCAGTTGAGCATCGTCACGGCCTGCGATGACGCCTGCGGGCTGAGACGCCCCGGCTCGCCGTTCGGGAAGATGTACGACGCCTGATTGAGCAACAGCGCGAAGCTCACCCGGTCCGCGTCGGCCGCCATGATGTTGTTGCGGACGAAGCGGTCGACGACCGCGAAGGCCGCGGCCGGGTCCTTCGGCAGCGTGCTGAGGTCGCCGATCTTGCGGTTGACGAGCGCGACCATGTCCTTGAGCCGGGATTCGTTGCGCCCGGCGTACGCGCGCAGCCCCTGTCCGACGTCGTAATGCAGCACGACGGCCCAGCGGCCAAACAGCTGCTCGACGAGGAATTCCGGCAGCGCGCCGTACCGCGGCGGATCGTCGCCGGTCGTCTGGAACAGATCGTCTGTGTTGCCGTGCAGGATGAACGTCGCCGTGGTGCCGGAAAAGTACAGCTCGGCGAGATCGCTCGCCCATCGCGGCGTCCAGTCGGGGAGCGGCGTCGCCGTGCGGCGGTCGGACGTCGTCGTCACTGGCGCAGCACTCCGCGGAGATCGGTCTCGAGGATGGCGGGAGGCTCGTCGAGCTGATCCGCCAGGCCGGTCAGGTGTTGAAGCTCGGTGACGGCCTTCTCGGTCTGACGCATGCTTTCTGCGGCCGAGTCGACCTGGCTGCTGATGAAATCGGGATCCTGGCGATTCACGGCGACCTCGGCCAGCGCCTGAATCTTGCTCTCGATGCGATCCAGCTCGATCGACACGAACTCGGCGTTCTTCTTCGCGCGGCCGTAATTGTCGATGCGAAGCTCCGCGCTCGCGACGCTGTCCTGGAGCGAACGGACGACACGCTCGTCCTTGGCGGCCTGCGCGGCCGCAAGATTCCGCCGCATCTCCTCGAGCCGCGTGGTGAGCTCCGGCTCGCTCAGGGCCTGAACGAACCGGTCGAGCGCGGTCTTCGACATCAGGAGCCGCAGAAACAGCCAGAGCAGGCGGTCGAGACCCGGCGTGCGGATTTCCTCGGCCGACCCGGCCTGATCGCCGGCGGCGCCGCGGACGCCGGCCGCGATGCCGCGCATCTCGAGACACCGCGCGTGCAGCCGTTCGAACCGCGCGCGCGCGTCCGGCGGCAGCCCTTTGAGCATCGCGACAAGCGATACGGGCGCCCCGGCGACCGTGCTTGCGGCGGAGCCGGCTGTGTGAATCTTCGCGTCGACGGCCGAGCGGAACCGCTTGATGGAGATCAGCCCGGCCAGATAGGTCAGCTCGCCGGCGGCGACCAGGGGCAGCAGCGCGCTCGCGAACGGCATCAGCGCGGCGGCGGCGACGCCGCCCGAGAACAACAGGAGATTCCAGCGAAAGAGAAACGCCTCCCTGAGGTAATCGCCCAGGCCGGCCACCCGGCCCGATGACGAAAACGGCGTCGGCGCCGCAGGCGGGCGGACGGGCGGCGCGGGAGCGGGCCTGATCGGATCGGCCACGTCAGTCGCCCGCCCGAGTCGACGTCGTCATGCGGTCCATGAGCTCACGAATCTCCGAGCAGCGATCGACGAAATCGGGATCGCGGAGCATCTCCTTGGGCGGATGCGCCGGCGGCGGCACCACCATCTGCCGGACGATCGTGCCGGGTGCGGACGAGAACACATACACCCGATCCCCCAGGTAGACCGCTTCCTCGATCGAGTGCGTGACGAAGAATACCGTGGCCTGCGCCTCCTGCCACAACTCGATCAGCAGCTCCTGCATGTGCAGGCGCGTCGTCGGATCGAGCGCGCCGAAGGGCTCGTCCATGAGGATGATGCGCGGCGACAGGATCAGCGTGCGCGCGATGGCCACGCGCTGGCGCATGCCGCCGGAGAGCTCGCTCGGGTACTTGCGCGCGTCCCGGTCGACATCGAGGCCGACCTTGGCGATCCACGTGCGCGCCTGCTCGATGCGTTCCGGGCGAGGGACGCCCCGGCATTCGAGCCCGAAGGCGACGTTGTCCTCGACGCTGCGATTGTCGAAGGACGTGTAGTCCTGAAACACCATGCTGCGGTCCGCACCTGGAGCCACGACCGGCGCGCCGGCCACCAGGACCGTGCCGTGCGTGGCCGGGAAGTGCGGACGCAGCCCCGCGATCAGGCGCAGCACGGTGGACTTGCCGCACCCCGACGGACCCAGAATCGCGATGAACTCGCCTTTGTCCGGTACGTCCGGGACGGTGAACGTGACGTCCTGAATCACCGTGAGCGCGCCGAAGCGCTTCGTCACGTTCTGGAAATTGACGACGTCCGGCCTCCCGGCCACGGCGGCGCTCACCATCATTCCCCGACCGCGCGGTGCGGGAACAGGCCGCGCTGGAACCAGATCAGCAGGCGATCGATCCCGTACGCGAGCGAGCCGATGATCATCAGGATCAGGATGATGTGCTCGGACAGGCCGCGGCGCTGGCTCGTCATCAGCAGGTAGCCGAGCCCGTGCTGCGCGTTGATCAACTCGGCCAGCATGATGTACCCGAAGGCCAGGCCGAACAGATGCCGCAGGCTGTTGTAGATATCCGGCAGCGCGAGCGCAACGAGCACCTTGCGCACGATCTGGATCGAGCTGGCGCCGAGCGTCTGCGCGGTCTCGACATAGCGATCCGGGACGTTCGCCACCGCGGCGGCCGCGTCCGAATAGACGAACGGCACGCACGCGATGAAGATGAACATCACCTTCTGCAGCTCGTCGATGCCGAACCAGAGAATCGTCAGCGGGATCAGCGCCGCGACCGGCAGGTTGCGTCCGAACAGCGCCGGCGGCGCGCCCGCCGCTTCGATCACGCGCCACGACCCGGCGATGATCCCGAGCGGGACGCCGACAACCACCGCCAGCCCGAATCCGATGAGCACACGCTCGAGTGTCGCGGCGATGCTCGCGACGAGCGCGCGGTCGCGCAGCAGGCTGGGAAAGCTGCGAATGACCTCGATCGGGCTCGGCAGGATGACCGGCGAGATCAACCGGTCCTCGGGCCCCTGGCCCAGCGTCGCGATCCACCAGAGGAGCAGGATGACGCCCAGCGCGCCGGCGCCCACCAGCAGCCGGACCATCGGAGACGGCGCGATCCGCAGGTCGAACAGCGACGGCTTCGAGTCGGCCGGCATCTACTTGGCGGCGCCAGCCTCCGCCGGGTAGACCTTGATCTCCACGCGCCGGTTTTTCGCCCCGTTGTCAGGATCGGACGGATCCGCCGGCCGGTCCCACCCGACGCCCGCGGTCGCGAACTGGTTGGGCTGGAGGGATCCGAACTTCCGGACGATCGCCTCCTTCACCGCGTTGGCGCGATTGGCCGCCAGCTCCTGGACCAGGCTCTTCGGCACCTGACCCTTCATCGACCCGTCGGTATGCCCCTCGACGACAATTCGCGCCGCGCCGTACTGGCCGGCGAGCTTCCCCACTTCCTCGACGATGAAGCCGACGTTCGGATCGTAGAGCTCCTCGACGTCCTTGCCGTTGTCCCCGGCGCGCGTGACCTTCTTGTTCAGATCCCACGAGTTCGGGAAGAAGTGGATCACGACCGTCTTGGTCAGGATCTCGTCCTTCTCGCCCTGGATGGACCCGGCGGTCGCGGGGACGAACTTGATGTCGTACTCGTTCTTCTGCGCGGCGTACTTCGGCTCGGAGCCGAGCTTCTGGATGATCGAGAAGTCCATGACCTGGTCGAACGGCGTCTGTTCGGTGACCGCGTTGATCTTCTTGTAGAGGAAGTACGCCGTCGTCCAGGTGCGCTCGAAGTTCGTCGGGTTGTTCTGGTTGAGGAAGAAGTCGCGGTTCTCGGCGTAGTTGGTCGAGTGCGCGTCGCCCAGCATGCCGAGCGCGTCGGTTTCGGGAATCGAGTAGCCGGTCGCCATCAGCTTCGCGACCTTCTGCTTGGCGTCCTGCGCCTTCAAGTCGACCATCGCGTCGAACATCCCCCGCACCAGGCCCTCCATGATGTCGGGGTTGTCGTTGGCGAAGTCCGCGCGCGCAAACCACACGTCCGCGATCAGCTTGTTGGCGGTGGACGTCGTGACCAGGATCCGGTTGCCCTTCACCTTCTCGAGGTTGTAGATGTCGGGCGCCCAGCTGACGACCCCGGAGAGGCTCCGGTCGGCGTTGAACGCGGCCGCGGCCTGGAACGCGTCCTGCGTGAACTTGAGATTGACCTCCGACGGCTGCACGCCCGCGTTGATCAGCGCGTTCAGGATGAAGAAATGCGACGGCGAATTCTGCGCGAGGACCACCGTCTTGCCGCGCAGGTCGGCCATCGTCTTGATGTTGTCGCGGACGACGATGCCGTCGCCGCCGTTGGACCAGTCGATCTGCTGGAAGACGCGGGGCATCACCCGCGTGTCCTTGCGCAGGCCCTCGAGGAACAGCGGCACCATGTCGAGCGTCGCCCAGCCGATGTGAATGTTGCCGGCGGCGTAGGCGTCGCGCATGGCGATCGGATCGTCGATGAGCACCAGCTCGAGTTTGAAGTCCTTGCCGCCCGGAGACTTCCAGGTCTTGCCCGGCTTGAAACCGTTGTTGGCGTAGATCATCGGGCTCCAGCCGGCCCAGACGTTGATCGCCAGCCGGACGGTGCGATCCGCCATCGGCTTGTAGCTCGAGATGCCCTTGACCGCCGGCAGCCGCTGCGCGGCGACGAAGTTGTACTCCTTGACGGTGGTGATGCCGGCGTTGTCAGGCGCCTCGGCGCCGCCCTTGAGGCCCTTCAGCTCGTCAGTGGTGATGTTCGCGGATCCGCTGCCGGGACCGATCTTCCCCATGCGCCACAAGCCGAGGGCGACGAGTCCGATGACGACGAAGAAGACGGCGACGTAGAACGCGGGTTTGGGCTGTCCGTCGGCCATTGATGACGCTCCTCAGTCAGCCTTAGCTGCTCTGCTTCTGCGTGGACGATTCCGCCGCGGCCGGCCCGAGATCTTTGGCGGCCTGCGTGACGGTCGCGGTGTCGGGAGACTTGAGGCCAAGCTCCACCTCGAACCCCTGAAGCGCCTGCTCGGCGAGCACGCCCTGCATGCGCTCCTCGGCCTCGATTTCGGCAACGCCCCGGCTGGAGAGATCCGCCGCCACACGGACCTTGCCGCGATTCTGGTCGATCCGCTGCTGGATGACGCTCTCGATTTCGCCGAAGTCCGTCGTCAGGTTCACGTCGAACGTTTCGGAGAGCTTGGCGATCTCGGCTTCGGCCGCGCTCATCTTCAGCTCGGCGTCGTACTTCAGGATCTTCTCGCGAAGCTCGATCAGCTTCTGGTTGGCGTGCTGAATCTTCTTCAGGCTGTTGCCGTACGCCGTCTCGTGCATCTGCAGCTGCTGCTCGTTGGCGGCAAGCTCCTGCTTGGCCTTCTGCAGCTCGAGCGCGAACTTCGCGGCCGTGGCACGGTCGCCGGCCTTCAGGTACGCCTTCGTCTCGGCCTCGAGCTTCTGGACGTGCGACCGGTTGGTGGCGGCCTGCCGCGTCACGCGCTCGACCAGGCCGCGGTACTGTTCGAGGCCCGTCCGGCCTTCCTTGAGCTGCTCGACGGCCTTGTCGTACTCGTAGCGCAGCTGGGCGACGGGATCGGCTTCCCAGAACAGGTTGGCCACCTTGTTCAACTGCGCGAGGAAGGCGGACCAGAACTTGTGAACAATCACGGTCTCTCCTTTGGAAGAGTACGACGTGGCTAGCGCTTGGACTGTTCCCGTCTCAGCGGCGGGCGCCTCGGCAAGGATCTTGCCTTGGTATACCCCGTCGAGCGCCTTGCGCAGTTCGTCACCCGTGCCGGCGCCGAACACGTCGCCGCCAGCCTCCTTGAGGAACCCGAACGCCTCAGGACTCGTATCGAACGCCACGAAGTAGGTCTGCACCCCGCCTTCGCTCTTGGCGAAGATTTCCCGGGCGATCATGTCGGGCGGCCGGCCGCTCGTGTTCTGGCCGTCGGTCACCACGAGCAGGTACTTGCGGAAAACGCCGGCACGATAGAGATCGGGCCGCGCCGCCGCCATGGCCTCGCCGATCGCCGTGCCGCCGCCGGGCCGCGGCACCGCGTCCAGCGTGCGGCGAAGAGCGTCGCGGTCGTAGGCGGCGATCGGCCGGAGCGTGCGCACGGAGCTCGAGAAGCTGTAGACGCCGATCTTGATGGGGAAATCGGGACGCTTCGCGATGAACGCGTCCGTGGCGTCGAGCATCGCGATGATCGCGTCGCGGGCGACCTCGTATTTCGGCCGTCCGTCGCCCGGCGCAGGTGCCTTCATCGAGCCCGAGGTGTCGATCAGGATCGCCACGGCGGCGCCCAGCCCTTCCTCCACCGCCGACTGGTAGGGGGCGTCGTCATAGGCCGGCCGGCGGGACGGCTCGCGATCGCGGTCGCGTGCGCGCGGGCTCCCGCAGGCGAGCGTCGTGACGACCAGGACCGCGAGCGTCAGGATGCGCATTCGCTCAGAGCACGTTAAGGGGGAGCCGTACGTCGCGTCAAGGGGCGATCAGCGCTTCGGCGCGAACCGGTAGTCGCCCGACACGTGCTTCACGAACAGCGACGTCGGCACGCCGCTGGCGTCGGTGGCGAACCCGACGCCGAGGCCGTACAGACCTGAGAAGAGCGTCGGCGACTGCGCGACGAGCGGCACCGGGCCGCGCCCGTCCATGTTGCCGTACAACGTGTCTCCCGACACGGTGATGACAACCGTCCGCGCCTCGAGCCTCCAGTACTTGGGCTGCTCGACGTAGGTGCCCACGAGCTTCGCAAGCACGGCCGGCGCCACTTTGACCTCCGCCTTGTGCTCGTCGGACGCCTTGCCGACCCAGTGCGCCAGGCCGGGGTTGGCTTCCCGCTCGCCGCAAACGAACTCGATCATCTCGGTGTCGGCGGCCAGCTCCGCACGCACCGCGACGGTCCAGGGCCGCGTGTAGGCCTTCGGATCCGAGAACGTAATCTCCACATCCATGTGGCCGAAGTCGCGCCGGCGGTAGCGCTCGGTCATCCGCAGCGCCTCGGTATGCGGGTGGCCGTCGTGGTCCAGCCACGTCCGGTCGTTGTAGCCGTTGCTCTCGACGACCAGCGTGTCGCCCTCCCAGCGCCCGACCGAGTAGCCCATCCACGCCGGGTTCGGATCGCGTTCGAGCGCGCGGCCGTCCATGAAGACCTGGCGGTACGTGAGATCGGGGTTGAGGATCAAGACGAGCGACGGCGTCTGGATGATCTTCATCATCTCGGCGCCGGTCGTGTCCGCGGACGTGACGTAGCTCGGGCCGAACGGCACGCACATCGTGTTCATGTAGCCCTTGCCGAGATTTTCGCGCCGCTCGTTGACCAGCGCCTCGGCCCACGGCAGGACCTCGCCGGGCTTCAGGTCTGCGGCGATATTGCGGCTGTACTTCGGCGACAGGCGATTCCACAGGCCGGAGAGATCCGGCTTGCCGTCAGGCGTGCGCGGCGCCGGCGCCGAGAGGTTCGGCTTGCCGTCGGCGGTTCGAGGCAGGGCCGGCGTCGGATGGTCCAGCCACTGCGCGGACAACGGAGCGCCGATCGCGCACGCGACGATCAACGTCAACGCCAAACGCTTCATCGCGCACCTCCAGAACCACAATGCGACGGCGGTCATTGAACCACAAAGATCACGAAGGACACAAAGAAGAAAGACGATCTTCTTGGTGATCTTTGTGTCCTTTGTGGTTCACAGATTCGTTCGGCTACTTACCGACAAGGTGCTGGGCGGACTTCTCGTTCTCGAGGCAGATCTCGTCCACCAGATCCGTATCGATCTGGATGGCCTGCTTCAGCTTCACGGTCCACGGCTTCGTGTACGCCTTCGGGTCGTCGACGGTGAGTTCGATCTCGAGGTGGCCGTAGTCGGGCCGGCGGATCTTCTCGGTCATCTTCGCCGCGTCGGTGACGAAGCTGCCGCCGATGTCGAGCCAGAGATCGTGGCGGAAGCCCGCCGACTGAATCACGAGCGTGTCGCCCTGCCACGTGCCCGACGAGTAGCCGTTCCACGCCGGCGTCGGATCGACGGGGAGCGGCCGGCCGTCGGTGAACACCTGCCGGTAGTTCGCGTTCATCTCGTCGAGCATCACCAGCAGCCCGGGGACCTGGATGAACTTCTGCATGTGGGGCAGCCCGTAGGACCGTACGAACGTGTCGGGCAGGCAGCGCGCGTGCGGATCGTCTTTCGACTGCTCGCGCGTGCGCTTCTGAACGAGCGCCAGCGCCCACGGCTGAAACGGCAGGCCTTCGGGCAGGCTCGAACCGATGTCGAACACCTCACGTGACGCCGGCAGCTCGGCGCCGCACTCCAGGAAGTCGCTGCCGGTTGATTTGTTGCACGGCAGCGGGTTCCCGGTCAGCCAGATGCCGGAGAAGTCGGGTTTGCCGTTCTTGCGGGGAGCCGGCGCGGCCATGTCGACCTTGCCGTCCCTGGTGCGCGGCACACCGGCCGTCGGATAGCGGAGCCACTGCGCCTCCAGCGGCGATGAGACGCCGGCAAAGAGAGTGACCACCGCCACGGGTATCAAGCAGCGCAGGCGCATTCCCAACCTCCGGAAACGCGCCCATTCTAATCCGCCTTCGCGCGCAGCGCTGCGGCGGGACCGATCAGCTGGTCTGGATGGGAGCGGGCACGGCCAGATCGGGCATCGGGCTGCCGAAAAACAGCCGGCGGCAGACGACGCCCATCCACCGCGCCCAGCGCGCCGATCGGGCGACCCGTGCGCTGTCGGTCGCGATCCCCGTGTTCGCGTACATCTGACGGTACAGCTTCGAGATGAGCACGAACATCACGCGCGCGCGCAGCGATTCGACGACGCGCGACCGCGCCCAGATGCGGCGCCAGCTGTAGAACTGGTCCCAGGCACCCTGCGTGCCCACGCGGATCTCCTCGAGCGACATCGTCGGATGCGGGGTGAAGAGCTTCGGCCGCTTGTCTTCGGGAATCAGCCAGTGCTGCGTGATCGACACGCCGTCGACCTTGTTCTGCGCGTTGACGTCCTCGCGCGCCCACTTCTCGAAATCGATCGTGCCGGGGAACGGAGTCAGCAGGACGAACTGCGCGAAGGTCAGGTCGGCGCGGTCGGCCAGGTCGACGGTGGCGTCGAAGGTGGCCTTGTCGTCGCTCGGCAGGCCGAAGATGAACGATCCCAGCACGTGCACGCCGTGCCGGCGGAACGCGCGCAGGCGCGCCACCAGCTCGTCGCCGGCCAGGTTGAAGCCCTTGTACACGTCCTTCAGGCCGGCATCGGTGACCGACTCGACGCCGACGAGCGCACCCCGGATGTGCGCGGCCTTCATCGCGTCGAGGAACGAGGGATCCTCGGCGGCCTCCATCGTGATCTGCGTGTAGAACACCAGATCCTTGGGCAGACGCGCGAGTTCGGCCATCAGCTCGAAGCGCTCCTGGCGCATCTCGAGCAGCTCGTGGTAGCGCGACTGATCGGACCGCCGTTTGGCCGCCGCGAGATCGTCGAGCGTCACCGGGTAGAAGTTGTCGTCGGCGAGCGCGATGAACCGGAAACCGAGGCGGCGCAGCTCGACGACTTCCTGGACGACGCGATCGACGGCGCGCTGACGCGGCTCCTGGCCGTCGGTGCGCCACACCGAGCAGAACGAGCAATGCTTGGGACACCCGCGCACCGTCTGCACCGAGGCCCACATGTAGCGGCCGGTGGGCAGCAGATCCCAGCGCGCGGAGACGAACTCCTCGCCGCTGACCCGTCCGCCCTCGTAGAGCGGCAGCGGATGGCCGGCCACGCAATCGGCGACGGCCTTCTGCCAGACGAGGTCTCCGTCGCCGCGCACCACGGCGTGCGCGGATCCGTGCTCGCGCGCTTCGTCCGGGTAGAGCGTGGCGTGAATGCCGCCATACACAACCCACGCGCCACGCTCCCGCGCGATCCGTCCGATCGCGTAGCCCCGTCGAGCGTTGCCCGTGTGAATCCCGATGCCGACGACGTCGCCGGCAGTGATCGACTCGGGGTCGATGGTCTCGAGGGTCTCGTCGACGATGACGGGATCGCCCCAGGCGGTGCCAGTCGCGGCGGCCAGTACGTACAGCCAGCGCGGCGTGATGACCGCCACGCCAAACGACACGTTGCTCGGATTGATTAGATGTACCCGCGGACCCACTGGCACCTCATTGCTGTCCGCTGGAGGGCGCTGACCGTCAGTCGCACAACTTCCAGCCATGGGAGGCATTCGCGCCTGCAGTGCGCGGCCCAGTGCTTGAAAAGCGGAGTCTTGAGTATAGACGAAGTACGACGCGGAAAGGCTCGCGACGATTTGGCACTCGGTGTACCATCCCGGGGCGTACCCTGGAGGCTTCACATGGCCCGTCGACCCAGCCGGTGGCTCCTGTCTGCGTCGCTGTGCGCCTCGCTTGCGGCGTCAGCCGTGGCCGATACCCCCGCCAGCTGGAGCGGAGACCTCGCCCCTATCACCCCTTCGGACTGGACATACGACAGGGCCGCCCATCTGATTGATCGGGCCGGCTTTGGCGCGACGCCCGAGGAAATCGAGCAATGGGCTCGATTGACGCCGCAGCAGGCCGTCGACCGGCTGGTCGACTACGAAGCCATCGACAACAGCGCGGCTCGGCCGTTCGAGGAATCGGGCGTCTGGGATCGCGGCATGGACCCGTTTCCGTCGAGCCGCGCCGACGCCGTCCGCCAGGCTCGCGAACGCGGCGAAGCGCTCGGCGTACGCGCGCTGCCCGAGGGCTCCCCCCGCCGCCTCCAGCCCGTCGTCGACAAGTTCTTCTACGGTCTGCGCGCCAACTCGATCGAAACGCAGCGCCTCGGCGTCTGGTGGGCCAACCGCATGCTCACGACGAACCGCCCGCTCGAAGAGAAGCTGACGCTGTTCTGGCACGGCCACTTCGCGACGGGCGACGCCAAAGTGCGCGACTACCGGATGATGCTGGCGCAGAACATGATGCTGCGGGCGAACGCCTCCGGGCGGCTGCGCGACCTGCTGGTCGGGATCCTGAAGGACCCGGCGATGCTCGTGTACCTCGACAACGGCGAGAACGTGAAGAGCCATCCGAATGAGAACTTCGGCCGCGAGCTGCTGGAGCTCTTCACGATGGGCGTCGGCAACTACAGCGAACGCGACGTGCGCGAGGCGGCGCGCTCGTTCACGGGGTGGACCAACGACGTCCTCGCGTTCAAGTTCGACCGCGATCAGCACGATTTCGGCGAGAAGACGTTTCTGGGAAAGACCGGTCCGCTCGACGGCGAGGACGTGATCGACACGATTCTCGCGCAGCCGGTGACGGCGGAGTTCGTGTCCGGGAAGATCTACCGGAACTTCGTGCGCGACGAGGTGCCGCCCGCCGTGCGCGCCGATCTCGGCCGCACGTTCCGCGCGAGCGGATACCAGATCAAGCCGCTGCTCAAGCGCATCTTCCTGTCGAAGGACTTCTACAGCCCGGCGGCGACGGCGACGCAGATCAAGAGCCCCGTCGTCCTGGTCGTGTCGACGTATAAGAAAATGGCCCTGCGCGAGCTGCCGACGATTCCGGATTTCGGCCGCCTGACGGCGGGACTGGGCCAGGCGCTGTTCGATCCGCCCAACGTCGCCGGATGGGCCGGGGGGCGGACGTGGATCACGCCGGCGACGCTGCTGCAGCGCGGCAACCTGTTCCGCGACGTCCTGTTCGCGGACGTGAAGACGTTCCGCGCTCCCGACCGCCTCATGCCCGCCACTTACGCGCGGGTCGGCGAGAACATCGCGAAAGGCATGAACATCACCGAGGCGACCAAGGAAGGCACGGGCGACGCCGAGAGCAACGCGCAGCTCGAACGCGACGAAGACTACAACACGCGCTACGCGAGCTACCGCGGGTACGTGGCGGCGTACGAGCGCACGAAGCC
Organism: uncultured Acidobacteriota bacterium; assembly: GCA_963821285.1. Lineage (GTDB taxonomy): Bacteria > Acidobacteriota > Vicinamibacteria > Vicinamibacterales > CAVVIG01 > CAVQJU01. Next base: position 103,049 of record CAWGDD010000004.1, on the reverse strand, counting down.
CATCCCTCGCAAGGTCGCCGATCTGAGCCTGACGGCGATGATGGCGGCGGCTCACGCAGACACGGCCGACGCGGTCGTCGATCAGCTGGCCAGGCGGTTCCTGAGCGTGCCGCTGCCGGCGAAGGATCGCGCCGCGTTCGTCGAGTTCATGCGAGGCAAGTCGTTGACGTCGGAACCCGCGCTTCGCGAACTGCTCTATCTCGTTCTCAGCACTCCGGAATACCAGGTGAACTGACATGAACTGTCATTGCTCCAGGCGCGACTTTCTCGCGCGCGGTTTGTACGGCATCGGGATCGGCGCGGGACTGCCGCTCGTTCCTCGGCCGCACGTCGGCGGCGCTGACCGCGCAGGCGCTCCAGGGCACGAGCATGGAGAAATACCCGGAGCGCATCCTGGTCGTGCTCGAGCTCTCGGGCGGGAACGACGGGTTGAACACCGTCGTGCCGCACGCCGACGCGGCCTACTATCGCGCGCGGCCGCGCATCGGCATCCCCGCGAAGGAAGTCCTCAAGGTCAGCGACACCTTCGGCTTCCACCCGTCGATGGTCGGCTTCGAACGGCTCTACAAAGACGGCCGCATGGCCGTCGTCCACGGCTGCGGCTACGACCACCCGAGCCTGTCGCACTTCTCGTCGATGAGCTACTGGCACACGGGCGTGCCCAACGCCGGCGAGCCCCTCGGCTGGCTCGGCCGAGTGGCCGACGATCACCTCAACCCGGCGACGCGCAATCTGATCGTCAACATCGGGACGTCGCAGTCGCTCGCGGTCCGCAGCGGCCGGCACTCGCCGCTCGTCTTCGACGACCCGTCGCGCTTCCGGCGCGACGGCACCGACGACGAGAAGAAGGTGCTCGGCGAGCTGGCCGGAACCAGCGCGGCGGCGTCGAACGCGACGCTCGACTTCCTCTCCGCGACGGCCCGTAACGCAGCCGACAGTTCGGACTTCGTCCGCCAGGCCTCAGCCGCCTATCGGACGCCGGTGGACTACGGTATCGGCAACGCGTTCGGCGGGGGGCTGCAGCGCGTGGCAGCGTTGATCAACGCCGGCATGAAGACGCGGCTGTACTACGTGGCCTATCAGGGGAACTCGTTCGACACACACGTCCAGCAGGGCGACGTACACAGCCGCCTGCTGATGTACACCGCCGACGCCGTCCGGGCGTTCATCGAGGACATCGCCCGCATCGGCCGGGCCGACGACGTGGCCGTGCTGATGTTCACCGAGTTCGGACGCCGGGTCGAGGAGAACGGCAGCCTCGGCACCGACCACGGCACGGCGACGCCGATGTTCCTCTTCGGCAAACACGACCGGATCAAAGGTGGTTTCTACGGCCAGCCGCCGAGCCTCACGGATCTGGACGACGGCAACCTGAAGATGACGACGGATTTCAGGCGCGTCTACGCGACGGCGATCAAGGAGTGGCTGGGGTACGACGACACCGACACGGTGCTGAAGGGCCGCTTCGAGACGCTGCGCGCGTTCGCGTAGCTAGCGCTGCGGCGCTCCCGCCTTCCGCGTAAAGCAGCGCGGGCCGGGGCCGTGCATCCAGATGTCCCCCGCGTATCGTTGGGCGGATGCCCGGTCGAACGTCGCGCACAGCTCGTAGCTCTCGCCAACGACGCGGTAGCCGTACGGCACGCCAGTCACCGGATCGCGCATCGAGAGATCGGCACCGGACTGCCGAGCGATCTCGTCGAGCGACGCCGGCGGTCCCGTCGACACCCAGTACGAGTCCACGACGCGAGCAAGGCCCTCCAGCGAATCAACCCGCTGCTGATCCAACCGGCGCGCGCGTTCTTCGGCCGGCGGCCCGATCATCACGACGCCGGCGATCACCGCGGCCGCGACCGCGACGACCGTGACGCCGGCGAGCACGCGCTCGCCGAACGGCGCCTTCATGCCCTGTCCTCCGCTTCATCGACACGAAGGCCGCGCAAGTAGTACGTGAAGGCTGTCCCGGCAATGAGGCCGACCGTCACGACCTTCAGAGCGAAACGCACGGTGAGCTCACCGCCCAGGGCGTTGTACACGAGCGTCGTGACATCGCCGATCAGAGCCAGCGCCGCCACGAACAGCGTCACGTAGGTCAGCCATCGCCGCACTTTCGAGGCACGCCTGGTCTGGTCGAGGCGGACGGCGCGGCTGGTCAGCCACGACATGTACATGAAAACAGGGAACGAGACGATCAGCGCAGACACGGACCACCGCATCGACTGGCGTACGTATGCCTCACCGCCGTTGAGCGCCTGCGCGGCGGGATCCGGAAACGCCCGGTTGATGATGTCGAACACGAGGCTTCCGAGGTGATAGGCCGCGAAGTAGAGCGTGCCGAACAGCACGAGGTACATGAAGGCTTCTCGCGCAGAGAGGTATGGCCGCGCGCGCGGAACAGGAATCGGAAACTCGACGTCCGCGTACGCCGCCAGTGCGGCTCGCATCTGCTCCGCTGACCATCCAGCCTGCCGAAGCGCGTCGAGGATCTGCGCCCTGGGAAGCCCGCGTGCAAGCGCGTCCCTGACGAACGTGAGCAGGTCGTCGTTGACGGCCATCGCTGTCGTCTCCTTCCTAAGTGGGATCCAGCTCCTCACGGAGCTTCTTCTCGTCGAGCTGGCCGCAGTACTTGCCGATGACAATCGTCGCGACGCTGTTGCCGATGGTGTTCGTGACGGCCATTGCCTGCCCCATGAAGCGGTGAATCCCCAGCACCAGCACGACGCCGGCCACGGGAACCCGTCCGGCGGCCGACAGCGTGCCCGCGAGCACGACGAGCGCCGCGCCGGCGACGCCGGCGACGCCCTTCGAGGTCAACATCAGCACGCCGAGCAGCACCAGCTGGTCGGTGATCGTCAGCGGCGTGTTCGTCGCCTGTGCGATGAACACCACGGCCATCGCCTGATAGATGGCGCTCCCGTCCATGTTGAAGGAATACCCGGCCGGAATCACCAGCCCCACAATCGAGCGCTCGACGCCCAGGCGTTCGAGCTTGACCATCACCTGGGGCATGGCCGCCTCTGAAGACGACGTGCCGAACGAGACGAAGAGCTCTTCCTTGAAGTACGCGATCAGGCGCCCGATCCCGACGCCGTTCCACCACGCAATGGGGCCCAGCACGGCGAACACGAACGCCGCCGACGTCAGGTAGAACGTCACGATCAGCTTGATCAGCTGCGCGAGCGTGCCGACGCCGAAGCTGCCGATTGTGGCCGCCATCGCGCCGAACGCCCCGATCGGCGCGGTCCGCATGATGATGCCGACGATGCCGAACAGGACCTGCGACAGCCGCTCGATGAACTCGAAGACCGGCGCGCCGGCCTTGCCGGTCGCGTTGAGCGCCAGGCCGAAGACGACGGAGAACAGCAGGACCTGCAGGATGTCGGACCGGGCGAACGCGTCCGCGGCGCTCGTCGGGATGATGCCGAGCAGGAAGTCCGTGATGTTCTGCCCGCTGCCGGCGGTGACGTATTGCGCCACCGCCCCGGCGTCGAGCGCCGCCGGATCGACGTTCATCCCCGCACCGGGCTTCACGATGTTGACGACGATGAGGCCGATGACGAGAGCGATGGTGCTGACGATCTCGAAGTAGATGAGCGTGAGGACGCCGGCCTTCCCCACCGCTTTCACGTCGCCGACGCCGGCAATGCCGACGACGACCGTGCAGAACACGACGGGGGCGACGATCATGCGGACGAGCTTGATGAACGCGTCGCCGAGGGGCTTCATCGACGCGCCGGCCGCCGGGAAGAAATGCCCGAGCGCTACCCCGACGAGCGTCGCGATCAGGACCTGGCCGTAGAGGGAGCGATGGAAACGCACGGGGAAAGTCTAAAGTTTAAAGTGCAAAGTGCAAAGTAAGTTCGCGAACCGGCGTCGAACTTGACTTCTCTACTTTGAACTTTGAACTTTGAACTTTCCGCTAGGCCGACGTCGGCAGAGCGGTCAGTTCGAGGCGCGAATCCGCTGACCGCGGGATGGTGAGGCGGAAGCAGGCGCCGCGGTCGCTCTGCCTGAGTTCGAGCGTGCCGCCGTGCGCTTCGGCGATGCCGAGGCTGACCGACAGGCCGAGCCCGGTCCCCTGGCCGACGCCCTTGGTGGTGAAGAACGGCTCGAACACCTGGCTGGCCATGGCCGGGGGCACGCCCGGGCCGTTGTCGGTGACTTCGACCCACGCGCAGGCGCCGCCCTCTCCGGTACGGACTCGCACGACGCCGGGCCGGCCGCTGGCGATCACGGCGTGCTCGGCGTTCATCAGCAGGTTGAGAATCACCTGCTGAATTTCCTCGCGGTTCACGACCGTCAGCGGCAGGTCGAGCGAGTAGTGCTCCACCAGCTCGACGCCCAGGTTCTTCAGCTCGAACGACCGCAGCGCGACCGCCGAGCGCGTGATCTCGTTCAGGTCCGCGACCGCGCGCTCGAGCGCGGAGTGGCGCGCGAACAGGAGCAGATGGCGCACGATCTTGGCCGCGCGGTCGGCGTGCACGCGGATCTGATCGAGGTCGTGCCTCTGGTCGCCGCTGTTGTACCCCTCGATGAGCAGCTCCGACAGGCCCATGACGGCCTGCAGCGGGTTGTTGATCTCGTGCGCGACGCCGGCGACCAGCTGGCCCACCGCCGAGAGGCGCTCGCTGTGGATCAGCTGTTCACGGAGGCGCCGCTCCTCGGAGATGTCGCGTTCCACCGAGACGACGTGCGTCAGCGCGCCGTGATCGTCAACCAGCGCCGCCAGCATCGCCGACACCGGGAACGTCGTCCCGTCGGCGCGCTTGCGCGTCACCGTCCCGCGCCAGCCGCCCTTGGCCCGCACGTGCGACAGCAGATCCTGCGAGGTGATCGCCTCGAGCATCATCAGATCGCCGCCGCGCAGTTTCGTCAGGTCCTCAGCCTTGAGCCCCATCGCCCGGCAGAACGCCCCGTTGGCGTACCGGCAGCGGCCGTCGGGCGTCAGCACGAGGATGAGGTCCTGGGCCTGTTCGAGCACGTCCGCCAGCAGCCGCGTCGTGCTGCCGACCTGCTGCATCTCGGCGCGCTCGGCCGCGATGCGCGCCACGAGCAGCGACAGCACCGAGATCAGCGTGACGGCCGTCGACAGATCGCGGACGCTCGACAGCGTGTCGTCGGGCACGAGCCGCCGGAGGCCGAAATCGAGAATGGGAATCATCGCGACGGCCGCAAAGATCACCCAGGGGCGCGGCCGCTCGAGCTCGCCGCGATCCGCCGTCGGCGAATCTGCCGGCTCCGACGCCGGCGCGGTGGTCGCGGCCCAGGGGAAGAAGGCGAAGGGCAGAATCCACGCGAAGTCGTACACGAAGCCGCTGCGGTACAGGCCCCGGCCGATTTCGACGTTGCTGAGCGTCAGCGTGGCGAAGCCCACCATCGCGCCGAACGCCAGCCGGCGGAACGTCGGGCTCCAGCCCGTTCCCCGCGCGACCCACGCGGCCCCCAGCATGCCGGCCACGACGAGCGCCTGCTGGAGTTCGGACACGAGCTGCAGCGAGATCGGCGCGCCACCGCCGCCGGCGCCCGCGTCGGGCGCCGTCACGAAGAACGAATACAGGAAGCCGGTGACGACCGTCAGGCCCGCGAGGTCAACCGCCGTGGTGGCGGCCAGCGGCTCGCGCGCGCCGCGGTGCGGCTGAGCGAGCAGCGCGAAGAGCGGAGCGATGGCGCCGAAGAGCGCGAAGATCGCGGGCCACGCCAGCCAGGTATTGCGCTGCGACATCAGCTCGTCGGCGGCCCACCCGGTCAGGCCGATGGCCGACATGGCGAGGCCGACGGCAATCGTCGCCCAGAACAGCCACTGGCAGCCGCGCCAGGACTGGCGCCGCATGACGATCGTCAGGATGCCGACGACCGGCGGGACGAGCAGGGCCGCCGCCCGAAACCAGCTGAGCGAGGCGGGATCGCCGCGCAGCAGCCAGCCGGTTGCCACGTACGCGGCGGAGTACAGAATGCCACCGAGAAGCCACCCCATCTGCTCCCTGTTTCGGCCGAATCAGGGGCTCCCTCCATGCCGCGGGAAGCCCCGCGGCACTGGAAGGCGCAGACAGATGGCAGGAGTGCGCAGGAACCGGACTCGACGGCCTACTTGACGGAGTCGGCGCCCGCCTTGGCGCACTGGCCGTCCTGCTCGCTGGTGCCGCCGGAGACGCCAATCGCGCCGACGATCTTGCCGTCCGCGATGAGCGGCACGCCGCCCTCGACGGGCACGGCACCATCGAGCGCCAGGAGGCGCATCCCTGCCCCACCGGCCGCCAACGCATCCTGGAGGGCCTTGGTCGGCCGCTTGAACCGGGCGGACGAACGCGCCTTGTCGACCGCGATGGTGACGCTGGCCGCCTGCGTGCCGTCCATCTTCTCGAAGAACACGAGGTCGCCGGAGATGTCCACGACGGCGACGGCCATGCGCCAGCCGTTCTTCTGGGCCTCGGCGAGCGCCGGGGCGGCCGCCTTTCTGGCAGCGTCGAGGGCGATGGACGCGCCGTACGGGTTCGGGAGCTGCGCGAACGTCGAGGAGGCGCACAGCAGCGCGGCGGCGCCGGCCGCGAACGCGACCGTCAGTCGATTCAGCATCTCATTCTCCACCGTTGGGCCGGGCGGTCACCGGCGCGTTGACGTTGTCCTGCGTGACGGCGCGGCGGGGCCGGACGATGCCCTTCTTCAGGTCCTCCGCGAGCGCCCGATCTTCGGCGCGCTCGGCGCTGAGCGCGTTCGGCACCGCGTAGTCGCCCTCGTGGCATTCGTACGGCAGCAGCTGGTAGCCCGGAGGCGACATCAGCGGCAACGAGATCGTGAACGGCTTCGTGTAGGTCTTCGGATCGTTCATCGTGATCTCGTAGCGCAGCTCGTCGGCGCCGACGCGCGTGATGCGCTCGGTCATCACCATCTCCTCGCTGTGGCGCAGCCCGTTGCCGTTCAGGCCGATGCTCGTCCGGTCCGTCAGGTTCGTGGTCTCGATGACGAGCGTGTTGCCCTCCCAGTGCCCGCGCGAATCTCCGAGCAGCTGGCGGATGCCCTTGCCGACGTGCGGCCGGCCGTCCGTGTAGATGACGCGCGTGTCGTGCACCATCTCGTAGCTGATGATCACCTGGCCGGGCGCCTGCATGATCCGGTTGCCGTTGCCGTACACGACCGGCAGGATCGACCCGATGATGCCGCGCGTGATGCACCGGTCGTAGTTCGTGAAGTCTTCCGTCTGGTCGAAGGGACCGAAGCCGAACGTGCCCTGGTCGCGCGTCGCGCGGCGCGACTCCGCGTAGGGCGTCACGGCCGGCAGCTTGCCGTCCGGCGGGTCGACGATCAGCGAGGTCTGGCGGAACGACTTCACGAGCCACGCGTTGTCGTTCCGGAACGACCCGATCGCGTTCTCCGCGCGCTCGCGTGTCTGCGCGTCGCGTTTCAGCTTGGCGGCGTACTCCTCCTCGTTCAGCTCGGCGCGGCCGCCGAACTGATCGGGCCGCTGCATCGGGATGCCGATGGCGGCGTCGCTCGTCCACACGCCCGAGATGTCGGGATCGCCCCACGGTGTCTTCGCAGCCGTGGAGGCCTTTGCTGGCGCAGATGGCTTCGCGGGCGTCTGCGCGATGCAGCGCGGCCAGCGATCCGATCACAACCACGGTCGAGAGCATCGCGACGAAAGACGGAGGACTGCTGGTTCATGAGAACCTCAGGTTCACGGTTCACGGTTCTAAGTTCTAAGTTCTAAGTTCTAAGTTCGGATCACTCGATCATCGCCTGCCAGACGGCGTTCTCGAAGTCGCGCTGCAGCGGCCCGCTGGCGCCCTGCATCATGATAATGGACACCATCTTTTCTTTCGGGTCCATGTTCTGGTTGGTGCCGTACGCGCCGGCCCACCCGTAGGTCCCCGGGGACACGCGCAGATCCGCGGCCACCGGGTCGAGCACGACCTGCACGCCCAGGGCAAAACCCATCCCGCGCGCGGGCCGGCCGAACTGGCCATTCACCATGTCGCCGGTGTGGTTCGACGTCATCAACTCGACGGTCCGCGGGCCCAGAAACCGCTGGCCGTTCATCTGGCCGCCGTTGACGAGCATCTGCGCGAACTGCAGGTAGTCTTCCGCCGTGCTCATCAGCCCGCCCGACGCGGAGAAGTACGTCCCGCTGATCAGCTGGTTGGCGTTCGGCGCCGGCACGAGGCCGTTGGGCGTCCGCTGGTAGACGGTCGCGAGACGCGCGGTCCGTTCGGGCGTGGGCGCAAAGCCCGTGTCCTTCATCCCGAGCGGGTCGAACAGCCGCTGCTTGAGGAACTGATCGTACGGCTGCCCCGACGCGATTTCGACGATGCGCGCGAGGACGTCGAAGCCGTAGAGGCCGCTGTAGCGCCACAGCGTGCCCGGCTGGAAGTCGAGCGGCGTCTGCGCGAGCTTCGGGATGTAGTTCGCCAGCGTGTCGTTCGGGCTTCGAGGCGCGAGCTTCGCCTGTTCCGCGCCGCTGACGCCGCCGCTCATCAACCCGGACGTGTGCGTCAGCAGATCCTTGACCGTGATCTCGCGCGCGGCCGGGACGAGATCGAACTCCGGCGGCGGTGCCGGCGGCCCGCCGCGGCCGAACGCCGGCATCTGGACCGGGTTGTTCGTCCCCTTCGCGACGGCGACCTTCAGGTTCTTGAACTCGGGGATGAAAGCCGACACGCGGTCGGTCAGCCGAATCCTGCCTTCCTCGACCATCATCATCACGGCGACGGCCGTGATGGGCTTCGACATCGACGCGAGGCGGAAGATCGAGTCCTTCACCATCGGCTTCTTCGACTCGATATCCGCCAGCCCCTGCGCGGCAAATTCCACGATCTTGCCGCGACGCGCGACGAGCGTCACCGCGCCCGACACGTCTTTCGCCTCGATGTGGCGCGCCACCGCCTCCTGCACGCGTTGCAGCCGCTCCGTGGAGAACCCCACGTCCTCGGCCTTCGAGACACTGGGTACCGAACCCGCCGTCCGCACAGACAAGGCCGTCGCGGCCAGCAGGGCAACCAGAACACCGAACAGGCGCAGTGCTCGCATCAGTCCTCCAGACGGGGCGATCTTACAGGAATGGGCGGGCGGGGCTGGCAGGGCGGGCGAGGCAGGCACGGCGGGCAGGTCGGGCAAGGCTGGCAGGGCGGGCGGGCCTGGCAAGTGCAACAGCACCAGACGAGTCGGCTTGGCCAGCCGGGCCTGCCCGACCTGCCCGGCCTGCCCGGCCCGCCCGACCCGCCCGACCCGCCCGACCCGCCCGACCCGCCCGACCTGCCCGACCCGCCCGACCTATTTGACCGTCGTAGTCGGAACAGAGACCAGGTCGTCTTCGATCCAGGGCGTCCGGCAGGGCTGCTGGCGCTCGTACAGGGCCAGGTTGGCGGCCATGCGCTGCACGGCCGCCGTCAGGCCGGCCTTCTGCGCTGCGGCCATGACGTCGCGCTGGATGCTCACCGCCTGCGCGAAGTTCCCCTGCTCGGCCAGCGCCATCGCGATCGTCTCGCCGAGCGACGTGGACTTCTCGCCCGCATCGAACATCTGCTGGGCGATGGACAGGGCGCGGACGCCGTCGCGAGCGCCGGCGTCGGGGCTCGTGGCCAGAAGCCGCGCCAGCGCGATCTTCAAGTCGGGGCGATCGCCGTACAGCCGCACTGACTCGTCCAGCCAGTCCCGGGCCTCGCGATAGCGTCGCAGCTGCACCAGCGCCATCGCGTACCCGAGTCGCGCGACGTTCTGCCGCGGGTTGATCGCGATCGCATCGCGGTAGTGGGACAAGGCGGCCTCGCCGCGCCCGGTTCGGCGCAACACGTCGGCGACCGCCATGTGGGCTTCGACGTAGTTCGGCTGGTACTGGACCGCGGCGAGCAGGTGCTGAACGGCGGGCTGGGTCTCGCCGGTCGAGGCCAGCAGGACGCCCAGGCTGTAGTGCGCTTTCGAGGTCGCTTCGTCGACGCCGCTTGGCGGCGCGTGGCGCACGACGTCCTCGAATTGTTCCCGGGCGCCCGGGATGTCGCCGGTCAGATAGAGCGCCGTCCCGAGCTTGTGGTGCAGCGACCGGCTGAGCTGCGTGTCCTCGTGCGCCAGCTCGATGCCCTTGCGGAAGAACTGAGCGGCCGTGGGCCAGGCGCGCGCCTCGAAGGCGCGAATGCCGCGCAGCTCGTACGAGAGCGCGCTTTCGAGCAGCAGATCGAGCTCCTGCTGGAGCGGATCGGGCACCGGCAGGTCGCGATTGCGCCACTGGCGGAGATGCGGCTGGGCCTTGTCGATCTGATCGAGACCGCGGTACGCCGCCGCGAGCGGCGCGTGCAGGCTTTCGGCTTCGGGATCGATGGCCAGCGCGTCCTCGAGGTACTTCACCGCCTGCGGGTAATCGCGTTTGGCGACCGCCACGCGGCCGAGCCCGGCCAGCGCCGCGACGGTCCGGGGCGCGAGGCTGTTGGCTTTCGCGAACAGCGGCTCGGCGGCCTCGGGGCGGCCCTGGTCGAGGTGCAGCCGGCCGAGCCAGATGAGCGTCGCCAGATCGTCTGGACGCAGCGCGAGCGCCTGCTTGTAGGCCGCCTCAGCCTTGTCGGTCTCGCCGCGGCTCTTGTAGAGGCCGGCCAGGTAATACGGCCAGCGGACCTCGTCTGGCGCCAGCTTCTGCGCGTTGAGGTAGCTGGGTTCCGCCACATCGTGGAACTCGGCGGCCTGCAGCACCATCCCGTACTGGCCGAACGCCAGGGCCAGTTCCGGCGCGTCGGCCCGATCGGACAGCGCGCGCGTCAACGCCTCGTAGCGGCCGCGCACCTGTGCCTGAACGCCGGCGTCGACGCGCGACAGATCCGGCAGCGGCGCGGCCAGCAGGTTACGGCCCGCCCACCGGCGGCATCCTGCCGCCGCAAGGACCAGGACCAGGCACGACAGCGCGACGAGGCGAAGCGGGCGGCCGGAGGTCACTTGCCGGTGCCCTCTTCGAGCGTCATGTACCGATCGATGGCCACGGCGGAAAACTCTTCGAGGCGCCCATCGGGCCAGGTGACCTTGACGCTGGGCGCTTCAGCCGATGCGCCGAGCCCGACGAGAACGCGCGGATCGTTGGCCGACGCGTAGCTGCCGTCGGCCCGCGCGCGCCGCCAGAGGGTCGGCGCCGCGCTGCGAGTGATCTGCAGCCGCGCCCCGACCATGTCCCGACGGCCCCTGCCTCCGCCGACAAGGCGCAGCCCGACCCAGTGGTTGCGGTTCGGTTCGCCGTTCACGAGCACACGCACCTTGCCGTTCGTGTTGCCGACGATGATGTCGGTGTCGCCGTCGTTGTCGATGTCGCCGAACGCCGCGCCGCGACCGACGTCCGCGATCTTGAACACCGAGCCGGCGCGGCTCGAGACGTCCTCGAAGCGGCCGGTGCCGAGGTTTCGGTACAGCTGCGGCGTCATCTTGAGCGGGAACGGATCGTTCGCGCGCGCGAGCGCTTCGATCGTAGCGACGCCGCCGTTGGCGACGAACAGGTCGAGCCAGCCGTCGCGATCGACGTCCAGCCAGCCGGCGCCGAACCCGGTCTTCGCGAGGCTGGGCGCGCCGAGGCCGGTGGCGGCGCGCCGATCCTCGAAGTTGCCCGCGCCGTCGTTGAGGTACAGCGCGTTCATCTGATCGAGCCAGTTGGTGATGATCAGGTCCTCGTCGCCGTCGTTGTCGAAGTCGCCCGCGTCCACGCCCATGCTCGCCTCGGCCTGTCCCGTCCCGCTCACGGCGGCGCCGGCGAGGAACGCCGTGTCCTTGAACGTGCCGTCGTGCTGGTTGATCCACAGCTGGTTGGGCTGGCCGTCGTTGGCGACGTAGAGATCGATCCACCCGTCGTTGTTGAAGTCGGCCGTGGCGGCGCCGAGCGCCGGGCCGAACGCGCCGTTCACGAACGCCTTCGACGTCACGTCCTCGAACGTGCCGTTGCCGCGGTTGTGGTAGAGATGGCTCGGCTGCGCGCGATAGCTGTTCGGCGGGCAGTAGTCGCGCCGGCCCGTGACGCTGAGGCACTGGACGTCGCCGGCGATGCTGTAGATCAGGTAGTTGCCGACGAAGAGGTCGAGCCAGCCGTCGCGGTCGTAGTCGAAGAACGTCGCCGAGACGCCCCAGCCGCCCGGATCGCCGGCGCCGGCAGCCTTCGTCACGTCGGTGAACGTGCCGTCGCCGTTGTTGCGGAGGAGCACGGCGCCGGAGAGCCCCGTCCGGTACAGGTCCACGAACCCGTCGTTGTTGTAGTCGCCGGCCGCGATGCCCATGCCGTAGGACCGCAGGTCGATTCCGCTCTGCGTGGTGACGTCCGTGAACCGGATGGTGTGCGTACCGTCCGGGTTCGTGACGGTGTCGTTGCGGAACAGTTTGTCGTTGTCTCCACGGCCCCCGCCTGCGGCGGCGGCCGGGCTGCCCTCGGAAGGACCGTTGGTTCCCAGCAGATGCCCCTGCGTGACGTAGACATCGAGGTCGCCGTCGTTGTCGTAGTCGAACAGGCCGACGCCGGGCGCCATGATCTCCGGGTAGTAGAAGCGGCCCGACATGCCGTTGACGTGCGTGAAGTCGAGGCCCGCCGACTGGGCGACGTCCACAAACCACTCCGGCGCCGATGCCGTGCTCTTCGGCGATGCCACGCAACCGGCGAGCCCAAGCAGAAGGGTCAGAACCCCGAACGACCGAATCGGCATGAATGCCAATTGTAGCGTCCGACTGCCGACTGCTGACCGCTGACTGCTGACTGTCGACTGGCGACCGCCGCCTTATAATCGACTCGACCCATGAACACGCCCGGGCCGTGGCGGCTCGTCGCCGGCCTGCTCTCCATCCTGGTGACCCTTCCGGCATCGGCGTCCGGCCAGATCGCCGATCCGAAGACAGGTTTTGCCGAGGCGGTGGCCCAGTTCGGCCTCGCGCTGGAGGGCTCGTACGGGGACGAAGGCCCGCGCGTCGTGGCGGGGCTCGACGCCCTCGACCACGGGCTTGCCCTGTGGGACGACACGATCCGCAGCTACGAGCGGGCGATGGAGGCGGAGACGAAGAACGCCGAGCCCGGCATGGCGGCCCTCGCCCACCTGGCCCTCGGCGGGCGTGTACCTCGATCGCCGCCGCGTTGCGGACGCGCTGCGCGAATTCACGGCGGCCACCCAGCTCGACCCCAAGCGGATCGACGCCTTCATGCTGCTCGGCATCGCGAACAGCCCGCCGTTTCCGGCCAACGCCGCAGCGGCCATTGCCGCATTGCAAAAGACCTCGGCGCTCGACCCCGAGGACGTCGTGAGCGAGTACCTGCTCGCGCGGGAATTGTCCCGGGCCGGCAAGGCGGAAGACGCGGCCAGGTCGTGGCGGCGCGTTGCCGACAAGTTCCGGCGCCGGATGGACGAGCGTGCGGTCGCGACCGGGGCGCCGTTCATGCGCTTTGGCATCGTCGCCGAGCGGTCGGGCGTCGAGCCGTTCTTCCCGCCCGCGATCTACGCCGAGGGCTTCGCGCTGCTGGCACGGGGCGAGTTACACGGCGGCGCTCGCCTCCCTCCGATCATCGTCATCGCGCGATCCGCTGGTGGCGGACGAGGCGAACCGCTACGGGATGCGGCGGGCCGCCGATGCGTTCCGCGATGGGGCGATCGATACGGCTGTCGAACAGCTGCAGGCGGCCATCGAGCTCGCGCCCGAGCGAGCCGAGCCGCATCGCATCCTCGGGCTGGTCTGGGCCGCGGACGAACAATACGACCGCAGCGCCGACGAGCTGAAGGCCGCGGTGAAGCTCAACCCGGATGACGAACGCGCGCGCCTGGCGCTGGCAGACGTCCTCGTGCGCGCCGGGCACGTCGACGCCGCCGAGGAAGCCCTCCACGAGACGATCGCGCGGCTCCCGGGGTCGGGACGCGCGCACTACACGCTGGCGCGGCTGCAACAGCGGAAAGGCGAGCAAATCGAGGCGCTCAAGACGTTCCAGGCGTGCCTGGCCTTCAACCCGCTCGTCGGACTGAACGGCATCTACCAATCGATGGGGGCCATCGCCGCCGCGCGCCAGAACTTCGACGTCGCGATCGACGCCTACGGCAAGCGTGTGGACAGCCACCCGAACGACAGCGCCGCGCATCAGGATCTCGGCGACACCTACGCGCGGCTGAGCCGACCCGACGAGGCGCTCGCCGAGTTCGCCGTGGCGCTGACCATCGACGCCAACCGGGCGCCGGCCTACGCCAGCCTCGCACAGCTCTACCTGCGCCAGGGACAGTACGACGATGCGGTGAACGCCGCGAATCGGGCGCTGGCCCTGGACGCCTCGGATCCACAGACGCACTACGCGCTGGGCACGGCGCTCATGCGCCTCGGGAAGACAGACGAGGGTGAAAAGTCGCTCAAGGAATTCGAGCGGCTGCAGCAGAAGGCCGCCGCCGAGCGCGCGCGCGATCTCGAGCTCGGCGGCATCCGGCGCGAAGCCCAGCTCAGCTCGAGCAGCGGCGACCACGAGAAGGCGGTATCGCTGCTGCGCCGGGCCCTGGAGCTGGCGCCGGACGATCCGATCGCGCACCTCAACCTCGGCATGGCCCTGATGCTCGCGGGGAAACCAGCCGACGCCATCGAGCAGTACGCCGCCGCGGTGACGCTCAAGGCGCCGTCCGAAGTCCACCTGCGCATGGCCGAGGCCTACGGGGCCCTGGGCCGCGCCGACGACAGCCGCCGCGAGCCGGAGCGCTACGAGCAGCTGAAGCAGGATCGCCTGCAGCGCGCGGGCGCGCCGCGGTGACGCGGAACGTCCGCACAGCGCTCGCGATGGCTCTTGCGCTGGGTGCCGGCCTCGCACAGGCCACGCTCGTGCCATCCGCGCAGCCGCAGCCGGCCGCCGTCACGTTCGTCAACGTCGCGCCGCGGGCCGGCATCGACGTCCACCACGTCAACGGCGCCAGCGCGGCCCGCCACCTGCCGGAAATCATGAGCGGCGGCGGCCTCTTCTTCGATTACGACGGCGACGGCTGGCAGGACGTCTTTCTCGTGGACGGCGGGTCGCTGGTCGATCCGGCGACGGCCGGCCGCGCGCGTCACCGGCTCTTCCGCAACCGCGGCAACGGCACGTTCGAGGACGCGACGCCGCGATCCGGCATCGCGCACACCCAGTACGGCATGGGCGCGTGCGCGGCCGACTACGACAACGACGGGTTCATCGACCTGTACATCACCAACGTCGGGCCGAACGCCCTCTACCACAACAACTCCGGGAAGTCCTTCGCCGACGTCACGCGAGCGGCAGGCGTCGGCTCGAGCTCGTTCGGCGCCAGCTGCGCCTTCGCGGACGTCGATCGCGACGGCTACGTCGATCTGTTCGTCACGAACTACGTCGACGCCCGCATCGACAACAACGTGTTCTGCGGCGACTCTGCCGCGAAGCTGCGCGTGTATTGCCATCCGCTCAATTTCCGCGCCGCTCGCGTCGGTCCTGTACCACAACAACGGCAACGGCACCTTCACCGACGTCAGCCAGAAGTCAGGCATCGGCGGTCATCGCGGCAACGGCCTCGGCGTCGTCGTCGGCGACTACGACGATGACGGGTGGCCGGATATCTTCGTCGCCAACGACACGACGCCGAACTTTCTGTACCACAACGAGGGCGGCGGCGTCTTCAAGGAGACGGCGCTGACCGCCGGCGTCAGCGTCGCGGCCGACGGGCGGCCCCGCGCCGGGATGGGCACCGACTTCGGCGACTACGACAACGACGGCCGCCTCGATCTGTTCGTGACCAACCACGAGCTCGAGACGCACACGCTCTTCAGGAATCTGGGCCGGGGCTGTTCGCCGAGACCACGACCGAGAGCGGCGTCGGCGTCGAGACGCTGCCCTACGTCGGCTTCGGCGCGCAGTTCTTCGACTACGACAACGACGGCGATCTCGACCTCGGCGTCGTGAACGGACACGTCATGAACGACTCCGGGCACTTCAGGCCGGGCTCGAAGGAGGCGCAGCGCAAGCTGCTCTTCCGCAATGACGGCGGCGGCGGTTCAAGGAGGTGGGCCGGACAGTCGGGGCCGGGCTTCGTGCCGGAAGGCGTCGGCCGGACGCTCGTCGCCGGCGACATCGACAACGACGGCGCCCTCGATCTGCTCGTGACGAACAACGGCGGGCCCGTCGAACTGCTCCGCAACGTCGGCGGAACAGGCAACAACGCGGTGCTGCTGGCCCTGGTGGGCACCAAGAGCAATCGGAGCGCCATCGGCGCCCGCGTGCGTCTGACCGCCGGCGGCGCGACGCAAGTCAGGGAGATCAAGGCCGGCTCGAGCTACCTGGGCGAGAGCGATCTGCGCGTGCACTTTGGCGTCGGCCGGGCAGCCACCATCGCGCGCATCGATATCCGCTGGCCATCGGGCGCAACCGAAACGATTCAGAACGTACCGGCCAACGCCGTCGTGACCATCACGGAGGGCAAGGGTGTGACGTCGCGGACACCGTTCGATCGTAAGTAGTGCAGGCCCTTAGAGCAGTTTCATGTCGGCGTAGCGCCGGTCCTTAGTTCTTTGTCCTTGGTTCACGGTGCGCAGAGCCGGTGCACTGGCACGCGGACGCGCGGACCATGGACCAAGAACGGACCAGGCACCAAGACCCAGGGACCGGGGACTTGCGGCTACGCCAATCTGACACAGTAGTACTAGGCTGCCCGACCCGGCGGGGCTGAAGCCCCGCACTACTTCTGTTGCACGCCCTGGCCCTCGCGCGCGACATAGAACCGATCCACCGCCAACCCGGCGGCCGTTTCGGTCCGGCCGCTCGGCCATCGAATCTCGACGCGTGCCACACGGTCGGCATCGCCGAGGCCGAAGTGGACGCGAGCGTCGTTGTGCGAGAGATAGCTGCCGCCGCTCCGCACCTCTCCCACCTGCGTGCGCCCGCCAGCCGACAGCCGGACCCTGGCGCCAATCGCATCGCGGTTGGTCGTGCCTTCCGGGCCGGCCGTGACGGCGCCCACCAGCTTGATCGTGATCCAGTGACCGCCGCCCGTCGTGTCGTTGCGCAGGAGCGACGGCGGCTCGTTCATGTTGACCACGAGGACGTCGATATCGCCGTCGTTGTCGTAATCTCCGAAGGCGGCGCCGCGGCTCGAATGTTCGGCGGTGAGGCCTCCCCCGACTCCTCGGCGACGTCGCGGAACCGCCGCCCATCGAGGTTCCGGAACAGCTGCTTGCGCTGCCGATACTTCGTGGAGATGCCGAAACGCCCGATGTCGGGGTAGACGTGCCCGTTGGCGACAAAGAGATCGGGCAGGCCGTCGTTGTCGGCGTCGACGAAGCCGGTGCCCCAGCCCATGTAGGTCAGCGGCGGATTGGCCAGCCCTGCCTGGTAGCTGACGTCGCTGTACAACCCCCGATCCCCGGCTTCGTACAACGTGTGGTAGTCGTCGGCGAAATGCGTCGCGATCAGGTCGAGGCGGCCGTCGCCGTTGTAATCCGCGGCGTCGACGCCCATGCCCGCCTGCACACGGCCGGTGCCGCTCAGCGCCACGCCGCTCGCGAGCCCCCGCTCCGAGAACGTGCCGTCGTGGTTGTTGTGGAACAGAAAGCTCGGCACAGAGTCGTTGGCCACGAACAGATCGGGCCAGCCGTCATCGTCCAGATCGGAAAACAGCACGCCGAACGAGAAGGCCCCCGGCTGCCTGACGTGTGCCGCCTCGGTGACATCCGTGAAGGTGCCGTTACCGTTGTTGCGGTAGAGGACGTTCATCTCTGGCGTCAGCCCCCGCGGACCGCAGAACACGTCGAATCCCACGTAGCGGCAGTTCGACGAGGCCCCGCGCTTCGCGATCGTCTTCGCATCGAACGATACGTAGTTGGCGACGTACAGGTCGACGAACCCGTCGCGGTTGTAGTCGCCAAACGCGCATCCGGTGCTCCAGCGCGCGTCGCCGACACCGGCCCGCTGCGTCACATCCGTGAAACGCGCCTGCCCTGAGCCTGTCGAAGGGCCGTTGTTGTGATAGAGGACGTTCGGGCCGTACACCGTGAGGTAGACGTCGTCGAAGCCGTCGTTGTCGACGTCCGCGATGCAGGTGCCCATGCCCCACCCGCGCGTTGCCATCCCGCTCGAGGCGGTCACGTTGGTGAAGCGTCCGCGGCCGTCGCCGCGATAGAGCGCCGCCATCGGGTCGCCTCCCCGTGCGAGGCGATCGCGCGTGGAACCGTTGACGATGAGCGCGTCGAGAAGGCCGTCGTTGTCGTAGTCGAAGAACGCCGCCCCGTTGCCGTTGGTGTCGAGGATGTAGTCGCCGGAGCCGTCGCCGTGGATGTTGAGGAGGGTCAGGCCGGCCTGTGCGGCGACGTCAAGCATCCGGATCGTCGCGGGCGACGCCCCGGGCAGGGTGAGCACGAGCGCCACAACGAGAGTGAGAATGAAAAAGGGCAAAGGGCGCAACGCCCTTTGCCCTTTGCCCTGCACGAAAGCCTCGCTTAGAAGTCGACCGTGACGTTGAACCGGAGGAACCGCGGGTTGAGCACGGTCGTCGGCCGCAGCCACGCGGCTCCGTCCGTTCCGAACGCCTGGTTGTAGGCGGTGCCGGTGTTGGCGTTGAACAGGTTGTAGAGATCGATGCCGACGTTGGTCCGCGTGCGGCCGTACCTCAGCACCTTCGCGAACCGCATGTCGACCGCGTTGATGCGCGTGCCGTAGATCTGGCCGGGCAGCGTGAGATCGACCGCCTGAACAGCCGCATTGCCGGGCAGAGGCCGTCCGATCGCCGCCTGCACCGCAGACGTCGGCACGTTGTAGTTTGCCGAGAGCGAGGCGCCGTTCGACGCGACGGCCGCGAAGATCGTTGACGGCTGCGCGTTCGCCGTCGAGCGGGCCGACGCGCTGATCAGGACGTCGACCTTGGGCAGCGTGTAGGACACGAGGCCGCGCGCGCTCGTCAGCCACCGCTCGTCGACCTTGCAGGAACCGACCTGCTGATACGTGGTGATGATGAGGAGCAGCTCCGGCAACTGTTTCGTGATCTCGCAGAAATCACGATGGCCGGCGCCCGAGCTCGTGCCGCCCTGGAACGTCAGGCCGTTCTTCGTGCGGGCGTTGAACGTGACGTCGAAGCCGCTCCAGTAGTAGCTGGAGTTTCCGTAGTTGCTGTCCGTCGTGTAGTAGTTGTCGACCAGGCCGAACTTGTTCGCCTTGATCACGGGGAAGCTGACGGTCGTGTAACCATTTTCCGCCAGCGTCGGGTTCGCCGGCGCCGCGATCGTCGCGATGTCGAAGTCCGAGGCCGAATTCGCGGCGTTGTCGGTCACGAAGAAGTTGCCCCACTGGCGGCGGCTCCAGGACACGTCCACCGACATGCGCGGCGCGATCTGCTGCTGGACGCCCACGCTGTACTGCCAGTTGTAAGGCCGCACGCCCCACCCGCTGAGCACCGCGGGATCGACGCGCGTCGTCTGCACCGAGTTCTGGAAGTTCGAGTTGACCCACGCCGAGCACTCGCCGTTCTGGGCCGGGTTCATCAGGACGCAATCCGGCACCTTGTTGCCGTTGGTGTCGCCCCAGTTGCGAACCGTCGTGGACTGGTACGTCACGCCCGGGTTCTTGATCGTGAACACGTTGTCGTTGTTCGCCGGCTCGAGGTACTTGCTGACGTTCACTCTCAGCGACGTCTTGCCGTTGCCGAACAGGTCATACGCGGCGCCCATCCGGGGCGTGATGTCGTTGAAGCCCGTCACACCGTCCGAGCGGGGGAACGTGAACGGCGTGGCCAGGAACTGCGACGGCGCGATGACGCCGTTCTCGCCTTCGGGGTACCAGCTCCACGCGTGCTCGTAGCGCAGCGCACCCTGGAGCGTGAGCTTTCCGCGCGTCCACTGGTCCTGCGCGTAGAACGCGTCGAACCGCGTGCGGTTGGCCTGCTTCCAGGGCGCCACGCGCATCGTGAATGAAATCGGCACGCCGCCCAGGAACGTGTACTGGAGCGCGTTGTCCATGATCTGCGTCTGGCTCTGCACCTGGAACGCAGCCTGGTAGCCGATCTTCAGGCTGTGGGCGCCGGTGACGTACGTGCCCGATGCCCGCCAGACGTTGTGCTGCTGATCGTTGGTCGCCGACGAGGCCCAGCCGCGGTACGCGAAGCCGCCAATCGGCACCTGCGTGGCTGGCGTCGCCAGCAGCTCGGTCACGGCGATGTAGCCCGTTTGTGCACCGGCCGGAATCTGGCCGCCCCAGCGGCTGTTGAACGAGGAGAAGCCCGCCTCGAGGAGCAACTTGCTCGTCATCGGCGATGACCAGGTCGACTGGAAGATCTTCTCGCGGTCGTCCCAGACGTTGCCGGACTCAGGCGAGAGCGATCCGAACCCGCCGATCGAGCCAAGCGCAACCCAGTCGCTGCCCCGGTCGCGGCACTGCTCACCGCCCTGAACGAGCGCGGAGCCCGTGCAGTTCTTCTGGTAGTCGTAGTAGACGCCCACCTTGTGTTTCTGCGCTACCTGGCCGGTGAAACGAAGCTCTTCGATCTGCTTGTTGGTCGCGCCGCGCGCCTTGACGCTGGTGTCGGGCACGTAGTTCCACGCCGAGGCCACGCCGGCGTTCTTGTTGGCGTAGAGCAGCGGGACGTCGTTGTGCTGGCCGTAGTTGCGCACCGTGCCGTAGAACCACAGCCTGTCCTTCACGACGGGACCACCGACCGAGCCGCTCAGGTCCCAGTTCTTGATCAGGCCGGGCACTTCCGTGATGCCGTAGCTCCGGAGCGTGTCGTCCAGGTTGTTGCCCTGCGACCACTTGCCTGCGGTGCTCGCGAAGCCCGTCCCGGACAGCTTGTTGCCGCCGGTCTTCGGAACGATGTTGAACTGCGGGCCACCGCGATCGACTTCTCCAAGGCCGCCGGCCACGGTGATCTGCACCTCTTGCGCATCGCCGATCGGGTAGCCAAAGCCGGCCACGCCGCCGCCGTTGAAGGCCGAGCCGACGTTCATGCCGTCGATCTGGATCGTGCCCTCGTTCCCGCGCCCGCCGCGCGAGGTGAAGAAGTTGGTCGAGACATTCGAGCTCACGTCGAGGCCGGTGCCCTGAATGCCAGGTACCGTCGCGAGCAGGTTGCCGTATCCGCGCGACACCGGAATTTCCTGGAGCACGGCGGCGCCCAGCGTCACCTGCTTCTTCGTGCTCGTCTGGATGTCCACCACCGGCGTCTCGCCGGTCACGGTGATCGTCTCGGAGACGTTGCCGACGCGAAGGTTCTCGCTGATCGTCGTCGTGCCGGTGCCGGCCACTTCGACGCCGTCGCGCTTGAGCGTGGCGAATCCCGACAGCGTGAAGCTCACCGAATAGGTGCCGGGCAGCAGGTCCGGGAGGCGGTACTGGCCCGTGGCATCGGTGATGGCGCTTCGTGTCTTCTCGATCAGGACTGGGCTGGAGGCCTCGACCGTTACTCCGGGCAGCACGCCGCCGGACGCGTCCTTGACGACGCCGGCGATGGACTGGGCGTTGGCAGAGGCGGGCAGGAGCGCCAGCCATGAGAGAACAACAACGATCTTCCCAAACAACTTCATACCTACTCCTTGTAGGAGGGTCACTGACGCAGCGTCAGTAACCCTTTTGCATTAGCTCGGAATGGGATTCTATGGACCGAATGAATTCGATGTCAAACCCAGAAATCACACAAAATGAAGGTGTTAAGCGTGTATGTACAGATCGATCCAAGCTTTTGGACAAAGGAAAGGGCAGGGTGTGCTGTCCCCTGCCCTTTGCCCTCTGCCTTCAGCCCTGGCGTGATCGGTCTTAGAAGTCCACGGTCACGTTGAACCGCACGAACCGCGGGTTCAGGATGGCCGTCGGGTTCAGGTACTGCGAACCGTCTCCGTAGTTCTGCTGAAACGCCGTTCCGGTGTTGGCGTTGAACAGGTTCAGCACGTCGACCGCAAAGTTCGCCCGCTTGTTGCCGAAGTTGACGAGCTTCCCGAACCGCATGTCGATCTGATTGATCCGGTCCGCGAAGACCTCACCGGGCGACAACAGGTTCACCGTCTGGCCGGTCGGGACGACGTAGTTCGCCGAGAGGCCGGTGCTGTTGCCTTCCGGCGTGGCGCCGACACCGAACTGTGAATTCGGCTGGAAGCGGAAGATGCCGCTGATGAGCACGTCGGCCTTCGGCAGGATGTAGGTGGCAAAGCCCCTCACCTGTGTCTGCCACGACTCCTGCTTCCGGCAAGCGGTCGAAAGCTGATAGGTGCTGCCAACAAACGGCGACGGGTTGGTCAGCGCGCCGTTCAGCAGCTCGGGCACCTTCGCCGCGACGCCACAGTAATCCACGATGGCGCGGCCCGTGCTCGAACCGATCTGCAGGGTCAGGCCCTGACGGACCCGCGAGTTGACGGTGATGTCGACGCCGTTCCAGTGGTTCGTCCAGTCGCCGTAATCGCCGGCGAACGTGAACCGGTTCTGGATGGCGGTGTTGGCCCCGGCCTTGAGCATGTTGTACGTCACCGGGTACCCGCCGCCGTCTGGCAGCTTGCTGCTCTTCGGCGCCGTGAACGTGGCCAGCGCGAAGTCGTTCGGCCCGATGTTGATGTTGTCGTAGACGAAGAAGTTCGCGAAGTCGCGGCGCGCCCATCCGATTTCGAGCGACGTCCGCGGGGCGACTTCCTGCTGCACCGATACCCCGTACTGCCAGTCATACGGCCGCACGCCCCAGCCGCTCAGCACGGCAGGATTCACGATCGTCGACGCGTTCGGGTTGGCGAAGTTGCCGAGATCCGTGATGCACTCGCCGTTGGGCGCGTTCTGCAGCATGTTGCAGTCCGGCACGTGGTTGCCGTTGAAATCGAGGAACAAACGGTTCGCGGTGGTCTGGAAGTTCGGACCCCGGCGTCCGTTGCGGCCGTCGAGCGCGGGGTTGCTGACGGTGTAGTTCTCCTGGTTGTTCGCGCTCTGGAGGTACTTGCCGGCGTACACCTTCAGCGAGGTCTTGCCATTGCCGAAGATGTCGTACGCCGCGCCGCCGCGGGGCGTGATGTCGTTGTAACCGGTCACGCCTTTCGTTTCGGCGAAGGTGATCGGAGCCTTGTTCCAGACGCCCGCCTGCGGCGCGCCGTTGTGTTCGGACGGGAACCAGCTCCATGCGTGGTCGTACCGCAATGCGCCCTGGAGCGTCAGCCGTCCCCTCGTCCACTGATCCTGCGCGTAGAGCGCGTTGTACTGCGTGCGGTTGCTCTGCTGCCACGGCGCGATGCGCATCGTCGCCTGGTACATCCCGGGGACGACGAAGCCGAGGTCGGTCAGGACGTAGCCCGCGTCGTTGGACAGGTCGGTCGTCTGCTCGACGTGGTAGGCGCCGCGATACCCGAACTTCATGTTGTTGGAGCCGGTGACGTACGTCGCGGAGGCGCGCCACGTGTTCGGGTTCTGCGTGTTGTCCAGCATGTTGTCCACGCCGCGGAAGACGCGGAACTCCGGCACCACCGTCGTCATCTGCACGAGGTTCGTGATGGCGCCCGGCTGCTTCATCCAGCCCCAGTGGCTCACGAACGTGGCGTAGCCGGCTTCGAGGAGCAGCTTGTTGGTGACGGGCGACGACCAGGTGGCCTGCGAGATGATCTCGCGCGCGTCCCAGTAGTTCGTGTTGGCCTCGGGCGAGAACGGCGCGCCGAAGACCGTCCCGGGCACCCAGTTGTCACCTCGGGGCCGGCAGCCGTCCGTCTTGTTCATGCCGCCCTGGTCGCAGTCGAACTGGTAGTCGTAGTAGAAGCTGACCTTGTTCCGCGGCGTCAGCTGCGACGTCAAACGGACCGACATGACGGTCTTCGACGTCGCGGTGCGGCCCAGGACGGCGGGATCCGGCGCGTAGTCCCAATGCGACGCGTCGCCCGCGTACTTGTTCGCCGTGAGCCCGGGCACCTGCGTGTGGTTCCCGAAATCGCGTACGTTGGCGAAGAACCACAGCTTGTCCCTCTTGATCGGTCCGCCGCCCGCGCCGCTGATGTCCCAGAGTTTGATCAGGCCGGCGGCTTCCTGCACGCCCTGCGCCTTGAGCTCGGCGTCCACGTTGTTGCCCTGCGCCCAGCTGCCCGCGCCGGTGCCGAAGAAGGTGCCCTTGAACTGGTTGCCGCCCGTCATCGGCACGATGTTCAGGATCGGTCCGCCCGTTTCGGCGTCGCCGAGGTTGCCCGAGATCGAAATCTGCATTTCCTGCGAGTTGGCCACATCGTAGGCGTTGCCCGAGACGCCGCCGCCGTTGAACGCGGCGCCGACGTTCAGGCCGTCGAGCTGGACGGTGCCTTCGTTGCCCGGCCCGCCGTGCGCGGTGAAGAAGCTCGGGTTTACCGACGACGACGAGCTGGCGCCCGCGCCCTGCAGCGTCGGCACGGCGGCGAGAATCGCGCCGTAGCCGCGCGCCACGGGCAGTTCGTTGATCGTCTTGTTCTCGAGAACTGCCTGGCGCTTGGTGCTCTGCGTGTCGACGACCGGCGCTTCGCCGCTGACGTTGACCGTCTCGGCCACGTTGCCGACTTTCATGTCGGCGTTGACCGTGATGACGCCGGCGCCGGAGACCTCGAGCGCGTCGCGCTTGACGCTCGAGAACCCCGACAGCGAGAAGGTCACCGAATACGTCCCGGGACGCAGATCGACGATCTGGTACTGGCCTGAGCCGTCCGTGATGGCCGACCGGGCTTTCTCGATCAGCGCGGGGCTCGACGCTTCCACGGTGACGCCCGGGAGCACAGCCCCGGACGGATCCCTCACGATGCCGGCCAGCGTGGCCTGCGCATACGCGGACGCCGGCAGAATCACGAGCCAGGACGCCACGAAGGCCACTCTCTTCAACAACGTCATACACGCTCCTTGTGAGCTGCTACTGAACTACACGACAGGCATACCATTTCGATATCGCTCTTATACCACTGTGGTATAAGGACTTACTACTAGCTGGGCATTCTAGGGACCTGTTTACCGGCAGTCAACAGGCGCTTACAGGTATGACGGGACCCAGGGTCGCCACCGGGAGTTGGGTTATCCTGACGCGCATGAAAACGCTGGCGAGCCGGTAGGCGACCATGAAAAAACTCCTGGGACCGTATTCGGATCTACTGTTCGCCGTCCTGCGGATCGTCGCGGCGCTCATGTTCCTGTCGCACGGGCTGCAGAAATTCAACGTCGCCATGGTCGGGGGGTTCGAGCCGCCGTTCTTCGCGCTCACCGCGGCCGGGTGGATCGAAACGATCGGCGGGCTCTTGTTGATCGTCGGGCTCGGCACGCGGTACGTCGCGTTCGTGCTGAGCGGCGAGATGGCGGTGGCCTATTTCATGAGCCACGCCGGCACCGTGCTCGGCCCGGTCCAGGCGGGGCCCGGGCCCGGCCCGCATAGTTTTTTTCCGCATTTGAACGGTGGCGAGATCACCGTGCTCTATTGCTTCCTGTGGTTGTATCTCGCCGCGCGTGGACCGGGGCGCCACAGCCTCGACCACTCGCTCGGGTGGGAATGACCTCACATCTGGTCATTTAGTCATCTGGTCATTTGGTCATCGTCGATCAATTGAAACATTTCGCAATTGACCAACGATGACCAGATGACTAGATGACCAAATGATCAGATTCAGCGGGGCTACCGGCTGGCGCAGCCCCGGACCTCGGGGGCGATGGGATCCAGGCGCATCACGAAGCCTTCGGCCGGCGAGCCGGGCTCGGCCGCCCGCACGGCGCGGATGAACGGGCTGCCGGCGGCCAGCGGCAGCGTCGCCACGTTCGCGCAGAATCTCAACCAGACGCCGTCCTGGCGCAGGTACTCTTCGACATTCGACACGTAGAACGCCGAGACGGTCGCGCCGCGCTGGGCCGCGAAGCGCCCGATCGCGCGAAGCGCCTTCGGTCCGGCGAAGTCGCCGACGACCGGCACGAGCGCGTTCCGCCGCTGCAGGTCCTTCACGAAGCGGAACGCCTGCTCCGTGGCCAGGTAGCTGCGTGCCTGGCCGGCCAGATCCGTCGCCGTCATCAGCTCGGCATAGGTCGGCTGGGTCGTACCGCCGAAGCTGCCGTAGGGCGAATACTGAATCTTCGTCCCCGCGAGGAAGAAGACCTTGTAGGTCGATTCGATCCGCGCCAGGTCGTCGCCGGTGAGCGCAAAGCGGTGTTCGGTGACGAGCTGATTGCGGATCGCCGCCAGCATCTCGTTCGAGTAGCGCTCGTTCGGCTCGACCGAGGCGAACGCGCTGAAGATCTCGGCGGCCGTCGAGGCGGCGGACAGCCCGTCCGGCCGGCGCCGCGACAGCAGACGCGACACGAAGTCCGCGCGATCCGCCGACAGCTCGAACAGCGCCTTGTACATCAGGTGCAGATCGGCATTGCCGCGCCGCAGGTCCAGGATGAACGCGACGCGCGGGCGCATCGCGGCGATGTAGGTGAAGTTCTGCTCGGGGCCGACGCCGAGATAGACGCCGCCGGGCCTGGTGTTCTGGACGAGCGCCGGCACGACGTCCTGATAGCGGATTTCGTTCGAGACCAGGTTGTCGGATCGGAAGTTCCCGTTCGGCTCCGAGAAATCCGCCATCAGCGTCCAGTACTCCTGGTCGCTGAAGCGCGCCGGGAGATCGGCCGCGGCCACAACCGACGTCCGGCTGAAGCCGGACGCTGCGTATGTCAGCGACACGTACGTCAGCGCAGCAGCGGCGAGCGCCAGCCGGCGGCGCGTCATGGCGTGACCTCCCGCAGAAACGCCACAATCGCCGGCTGCACGACGTCCGGCTTCTCCCACTGCGGCAGGTGACCGGCGTCGTCGACGGCCAGCAGGCGCGCGAACGGCATCTGCTGCATCAGCGGTTCGCTGAACTCGAAGGGCACGTTGGGATCCTGCCTGCCCCACACGACCAGCACGGGCCGCCGCGCGCGGCCGACGCGCTGCACTTCCTCGCGCTGGTCGAGATCGGCGTTGGCCGCGAGGTCCGACAGACGCGATCGGCGGAACCCCCGGTACTGCATCTGCACGCGATAGCGATCGGGCCATTCCGGAAACTTGTCCGGATACAGAAAGTCGCCCAGCTGCCCCTCCGCCCACAGGCGCTCGTCCATGATCGCGGTGACGAAACTCCAGAGGCGCGGCATCGATTCGAGCGGCGACAGCGCCAGCGGCGTGCGGAACGCGGGGTCCATATAGACGAGCGACCGCACGCGCGACGGGTGGCGGTCGGCGATGGTGGTGATCACCGAGCCGCCGAACGAGAGCCCGACGAGATCGACCGGCTGCGTGATGTGCAGGAACTCCAGCAGCTGCGTGAACTGCCGGACGTACAGATCCTGCGTGAACGGGATGTCCGGGCGATCCGAATAGCCGCGGCCGTAGTAATCGTAGCGGAGCGCGCGGAAGCCGGCGCCGGTGAGCGCGGCGAACGTCGGATCCCAGATGTAGTACGGAACGGTGGCGCCGGCCGCGAGCACGACGACCCGTCCGTCGGGCGGCCCGCCGATTTCGTAGTGCGTGTAGCCATCGGCCAGGCGGGCGAACTGGCCCGGCGCGGAGCGGCGTGTCGTGTCGTTCAGATCGAGCCGCTCGGGATCGAACGCGAAGTACACGGCCGCCGGTACGGCCACGAACAACAGGAAGACGATGCCACCGTAGAGGAGAAAAAGCCGGCCAGGCCGGAGGCCTGTCGAGCTACTGCCCATTCGAGCCGCAGTCCTTCACCTCGGCCTGCATGCCGCCCAACTCCGAGTTGAGCCCCATGCCCGGACCGAAGCCGCCGCCGCGCACGGACCGGATGAACGTGCTCGTCGCGTCGAGCGGCAGCGTGGCGACGTTGCGGCAGAAGTTCGTCCAGATGCGATCCTGGTAGAGGTACTGCTCGACGTTCGACAGATAAAACGCCGACACGGTCGCACCCTTCGATTTCACGTAGTCGCCCACCGCGCGGATCGCCTTGGGGCCCGCGAAATTGCCGACGACGGGCACCATGAGGTTCTTCGTCTCGAGCGACTTCAGCACGGTGAAGTTGTCCTCGTTGGCCAGGAAGCTGCGCGCCAGCCCCGCCTCGTCTGTCCCTGCCATCAGGTCGGCGTAGCTCGGCTGGTAGCGGCCGCCGAACCCGCCCGTGGACGAGTAGTTCAGCCCCGGACCGAAGTTGAAGAACGCGTGGTACACGTACTCGACGCCCTGCACGTCGCCGTCCGACAGCGCGAAATGATGTTTGGTCAGCAGCAGGTCGTCGATGGCCTTCAGGTTCTCCTTGTACAGCACCTCGCTGCTCTCGACGTTCTTGAAGGCGGCGAAGATTTCCGCCGCCGTCGAATGGCGATCGAGGCCCTCCGGGCGTTTTTTGGAGAACATCTTCGAGACGAACTCGGCGCGGTCGGCCGACAGCTCGAACAGCGCCTTGTACATCAACTGCAGGTCGAGGTTGCCGCGGCGGACGTCCACGAGAAACACCATCTTGGGCTTGAGCGCGGCGATGTACGTGAAGTTCTGCTCCGGCCCGACGCCCATGTACACGCTCGGCGTCTTGACGGTGTTCAGCAGGTCGGGAATCACCCGCTGCAGCCAGACCTCGTTGGATAACAGGTTGTCCGATCGGAAGAAGCCGTCCGGCTCGGAGAACTCGGTGCTGAGCTTCCAGAATTCCTGGTCCGTGAGCTGCGACGGGAGCGTGTCGGTGGCGGCGCCGAGGCCTGAAAGCGCCAGCAGGCTGACGCAGAAGACAGATATCGCCGCGAGCCAGACCGGGCGCCGTGTCAGCATGGTCACATCCCTCAAGTAGAGAAACAGAGCCGACCAGGTGGCATAATAGCCTCTTTTCGGGAGACTCCACCAATGAAAGCCACACACGCGATCTTCGTGGCCCTGCTGACGCTGACGGCCACGTCCCCGGCGCTCGCGCACCACTCGTTCGCGGCGGAATTCGACGGGCAGAAGCCCTTCCGTGTGACGGGCGCGCTGGTCAAAATCGAGTGGACCAACCCGCACACGTACTTCTACGTGGACGTGAAAGACGACTCCGGCGCCGTGGTGCACTGGACGCTGTCGGCCGGTTCGCCTGGCGCGTTGTCGCGCCGCGGCTGGAAGCGCGGCGACCTCAAACTCGGCGACACCATCATCGTGGACGGCTATCTCGCGCGGGACGGCTCGCACCTGATGGACGCTCGCCGCGTGACGCTGCCCGACGGCCGCATCGTTTCGGGCGCATCGGCAGGCGATGGCGGGCCGGGGTCGGAGACACAGGTGCCTGCACGATGACGAATCTGGTCATCTCGTCATTTGGTCATCTGGTCATTTGAGCAGGGAGAAGCTCCCGTGAAGAACAATCAGCGGCTCAGTGCGTCGGTGGTCGCGGCTGTCCTGGCCGTGACGACAGCCTCTGCGGCGTTCGGCCAGGAACTGACCGCCGTGGACAACAAGTCCGCGAAGTCCGCGCCAACCCCGCGAATGGCGAACGGACGTCCTGATTTCAGCGGCTACTGGAAAGGCACGCGCGACACCGTGCCGGGCGGCAACATCGCGAAGGATCTGCCGGGCCTGAAGCTGCCGCTGACGCCGGCCGGCGAAGCGGCGCTGCAGCACAACCTCACCGCCACAATCGATCCCGAGGCGCTGTGCATCATCGGCGGCATCCCGCGCCACAACGCCAGCGGACTGCCCTTCGAAGTGCTGCAGGGGGCGAACAAGATCGCGTTCCTGTATTTCTACAGCTACTTCCGCCTCATCCCGCTCGACGGCCGCAAACACAGCGACGACCCAGACCCGTCGTTCTTCGGTGAAGAAGTCGGCAAATGGGAAGGGGATACGCTCGTCATCGATTCGATCGGCTTCAAGGACGAGAAGGTCTGGATCGACGAAAACGCCAACCCCCACAGCGATGCCCTCCACGTCGTCGAACGCTGGACGCGGCCCGACATGGACCACATCCACGTGGACACGCTGATCGAGGATCTGAAGTTCTACACGCGGCCGTTCACGTACGGGCGAACCTGGGTGCTCGGCAAGCCCGACGAGCAGCTGCAGGAGTACTCCTGCAGCGAGAACAACGTGGACCGCGATCACCTGGGCTTCGGTCCGGGTCCGATTCGTCCGGACGGCACGCGCGGCTACCTCAACCCGGCGCCGCTCCTGCCCCCGCCGACCCCGACCGCCCCGGCGAAAAAGTAACGCGTGCAGGCCGCGTCGTACTTCAGCCACCTCGAGTGCTCCGTGCCGTGCGGGGCACCCGCGCTCGATCCGCGCGGCCGGCATCATCTCTGCGCGTGCGGAGCGCCGCTGCTCGCGCGATACGACCTGGCGGGCGCCCGCTCGTGGCCGCGCGAACGCCTCCGCGATCGCGAGCCGACGATGTGGCGGTACCGCGAGATGCTGCCGCTGTTTCCCGGCGAATCCCCCGTCACGCTGGGCGAAGGCTTCACGCCGCTCATGCATGCGCGCGCCCTGGGGGCCCGCGTCGGGCTCGATCGCCTCTACATCAAGGACGAATCGCTCAACCCGACCAACTCGTTCAAGGCACGCGGCCAGTCTGCGGCCATCACGCGAGCGCTGGGCCTCGGCGTGACGACGGTGTCGGTGCCGTCGGCGGGGAACGCCGGCAACGCGATGGCGGCGTACGCGGCGCGGGCCGGGATGCGCGCCAAGGTCTTTCTTCCCCGCGACGTGAAGGTGCCGTTTGCGCGCGAGTGCCTCCTGTACGGCGCCGACGTGACGCTGGTCGACGGCCTGATTACCGACGCCGCGCGCGTCGCTGCCGAACACGGCGGGCCGCTCGGCTGGTACGACGTCTCGACGCTCAAGGAGCCGTACCGGATCGAAGGCAAGAAGACGATGGCGTATGAGATCGCCGAGCAGATGGACTGGGCGTACCCGGACTGGATCATCTACCCGACGGGCGGCGGCACCGGGCTCGTCGGCATGTGGAAAGCGTTCGACGAGATGGAGCGGATCGGCTGGATGCAGCCGCAGCGTCGGCCGCGCATGGTGTCGGTGCAGGCCGAGGGCTGCGCGCCAATCGTCCGCGCGTTCACGGAAGGGACCGAGAAGGCCGCGATGTGGGAGGGCGCGCGAACCGTGGCCGACGGCCTGCGCGTGCCGCGAGCGATCGGCGATTTTCTGATTCTTCGCGCCGTCAGGGAAAGCGGCGGGACCGCGCTCGCGGTCTCCGACAAAGCGATGGTCGACGGCATGCTCGCCATTGGTGCCAGCGAGGGTGTCAGCGCGGCGCCCGAGAGCGGCGCCACCTACGCGGCGCTCACGACGCTCGTGGAGCGGGGCACGATCAAGCCGCGCGACTCCGTCGTGCTGCTCAGCACCGGCGGCGCGCTGAAGTACCTCGACGCGCTGCCGGCGTCGAGCTAGCCTCGACCTGACACATGTCTCTCAGGCACGTCGTCGCCACGCGGACGGGCGCCGCACTCGGCGCTGAAATCGCCGGCCTCGACCTGCGCGCGATCGACGACGACGATTTCTCCGCCATCTACCGTACGTGGCTTGCTCACCAGGTGCTGCTCGTCCGAGATCAACATCTGAGCGACGGCGATCTCATCGCGTTCAGCCGTCGCTTTGGCGATCTCGATCAGGCGCCAATACAGGAGAACGGCCGGCGATCCGTGGAAGGCCACCCGGCGCGACGCCTTCGATGCCGGTGCACGCCGTGTCATGCACCGGACACAGATTCGCTCGCGCCGTTGACGCGTACGACTACCGCATCTTCGCGGCCACCTGCTCGACCCGCCGGAACACACGCAGGAAGTTGCCGCCCCAGATCTTCGCGATCTGCGATTCGCTATAGCCCCGCCTGACGAGCTCGCGCGTGACGTTCGGGGCCTCGCTCTCATCGTCGAAGCCCTGAATGCCCGCGCCGTGATTGAAGTCCGTCCCGATGCCGACGTGGTCGATCCCGATCCGTTTGACGATGTAGTCGATGTGGTCGACGAGGTCGCTCACCGTCGCGGGCGGGAGCCGCGCCCGCGCCTGAGCGTCCAGGTCCTGGGGAACACGGCGCAGGTAGTTGTTGAACGGCGTCACGTCCACGAGGCCGCCGTTGACGCTGATGGCGTCCAGTTCACGGTCGCTCAGCGTGCGCGTGTTGTCGACCAGCGCCCGCACGTTCGAGTGGCTCGCGATGACCGGCGCCTTCGAAAGCTCGAGCACCTGCATCACACCGGCGGGCGTCAGTTGCGAGATGTCGATGATGACGCCTAGTCGATTCAGCTTCGCCACGGCCTGCCTGCCGATCGGCGACAGCCCGTGGTGCTCTTCGGCGGGCTCGCCAGACGGACGGGACGAGTCGGCGAAATCGTTGTTGCCGGCGTGGCTGAATCCGAACAGCCGCACGCCGTCACGATAGAAGCCGTCGATGGCCGAGAGATCCGAGCCAATCGACCGCGTGTTGAGGAAGCTTTCAATCACGGCGACCTTGCCCGCTCTGTGAAGGCGAACGATGTCGGCGGCGCTCACCGCGAGCGCCGCCTGATCGGCGTGGTCCTTGAGGAAGGCGCGGATCGCCGTCAGCTTGGCGTCGGCTTCGGCGCGGGCAGCCGCGACTCCCTCTGCGGTTCGCGGGCCGTTTCCGACGGCGATGGCCATCGCGACCCCGCCGACCCCTCCCCGCTTCAGCTTGTCGAGGTCGACATGGGACGTATGGCCAGGCGCGAACAGGTTTTCCGGTGAGCTCGGCAACAGCACGTCCGTGTGGCTATCGATGACCAGGATGCGCTGATGGATCGCCCGGGCTCGCGCATCGAGGTCAGTCTGAGGCTGCGCTGCGGCAGCTGCCGTCAGGCACGCGAGAAGGCACGGAAGCGTCACCCTGGACGCGCTCAAGTTGGTCATGATCGGCTCCCTCCGGTTTGCGAGAGTGGGGCATCGGTCGCCTTCACTATTGACGAGGTAGATCGTCGCGCGCGTAGACTTCCATGGTCGGGTTGATGAAGCGGAGAACAGAGAGCACGGGCGCGTCAAGCCGCGGACCCGCCAGATCGGGATGCGGGGAGGGCAGCCACGGCCAGGGTGAGGGCGAGCGGTAGCGGAGAGCCAGCCGGTAGCCGGCGTCTTCCCGCTGCAGCTGTTGCACGAACCGGCCGAGCGGTGTGTCAGGCTCGACGGCGGCAGCGTAGTCTGCGTTCAGGACGAAATAGGCCGGCCTCCATCGCACGAGATTGTCCGGCGTGCTGATGTCCACCGAGTTGAAGTCACCGAGCCTCGGCAGGACGGTCACCGGGAACACCACACCGATCTGATCCTGCGAACTGGCATGCGCGCGGAGCCACCGCTCGACGGCGTATCGGGAATCGTTGAGCATCATCACGTCTACGGTTGCGGCGTACAGGAATGCATAGGCGAACGCCGCCACGACGACGCCTGCCCCGAGCGCGACCCGGGTTGCCCGCGACCGCTCGAGCCAGCGATCGAGCGCCATACCGCCGAACAGGGCCTGGATCAGGCATACCGGCAGCAGAAAGCGGTCGTAGTTGTACAGAATCACGTTGATGAAACTGAGGTAGTAGGACGCGACCACGATCAGTAAGACTGCCGCGATCCGTCGGCTCCCACTGCCGGCGAGCGCCATGATGACGCCGCATCCGCCGACCAGCCAGAACGGCCAGCCCCACGACCGGCGATCCAGGTCAATCGTCAACCGCAGCAGCTCCAGCCGCCCTCGCCACGTCGGTTCGACGATGCGATAGGCGTCGGGGCTGGAACCGGTGATGAACCGCAGGTGATCGAGGAAGCCCTCTCGGTTGAACGCGAGATTCTGGATGAGCGCAAACAGCACCGCGGACAGCAGCGCCGCCGCCCAGAGCCGGCGGTCAAAGATCGAAGACAGCAGCGCGCGCCATCGATCGGTGCGCTCCTCAGCGAGCCGACGGCGCCACAGCGTGTAAATCATGACGAAGGGGATGGCCACGTACAACCCGTACGCCTGATCCTTGGTGCAGATCGCGAGCGTGGCGGTCGCGCCGAGAAGCATCGCATCCGCCAGCGCGACGGTTCGCAGCCAGCGCAGCAGGAACCAAAGGGACAGCGCAAACCAGAACAGGTAGAGCGCTTCAGGATTGGCGGTCTTGGAGTAGTAGACGAACATCGGCACGAGCCCGAGCATTGCCATCGCCAGGACGCCGGCTCGCCTGCCGAACGCCAGTGCACCGCACGCGCCGGTCGCTGCGAGCGTGCCCATGCTGGCAGCGACGCTGACCAGCCGGCTCAGCAACGTCAACGTCGCCATCTGGCTGGCGTCGGACATCCCATGCCAGCCTTCCGACGCCGCCAGCAGCCACGGGCTGAAGGCGACGCCGAGGAGCTGAAATTGGAACGGCGGATACCGATCGAACCAGCCGTGTGAAAAATGGTGATTCAGCCCGGTTAGGACGCGGATCGGGGTGACCTCGTCGCCCGCCCAGAAACTCGGCAGACCCCACCGGATGCCGGCGACGTTGATGATGCACGAGGCCGTGATGATGCCAGTCGCCGCGGCAAGGGTCCGATCGGACCTGATCTTCACCACCGCCGCGGCGACGGGACGCCGGATTACGAGAACGGCAGCGATACCGAACGCGGCGATCAGCGCCCACAGCGCCACGAATGTTCCGCGGCGCGCAGTCAGATGCGCGAGAGCCGCCCAGAACGGGACGTGCCTGGGAAAGAGCAGCCACGATGGGATCGGCTCGAGCGGCGCCTCGCCGCGCGACCACCACAGATCGAAGCCCAGACCGCCGCCGTCCTGAAAGTACTTGATGTAGATCTCGTGCACGCCGGGCTCGAGATCGATGCGGCCGGTCGCCGGCTGTGCGGCATGGCGGCCGCCGTTGTCGACGACGAGCCGGCCGTCAACGTACACCCACGAGCCATCGTCGGAGGTCGTCGAGAAGGCGTAGGTGCCGCGGCGCAGCACGGCGAGCGAGCCGAGCCAGGTGGCGCTGAACGTCTGCGGCGGACGTCCCTGCCACGCGCCGACCAGACTGTCGCGCGACGGCTGCGGATCGAGGCGGACCGGCGGGCGGGGCGTGCTCCAGTTCGCGTCCGCGAAATACGACGCCGTCAGTCCCTCCGGAAACGTGTCAAGCTTCCGCGCGACGCTGGCGGCGAGCAGGAGCAGGACGGCAGCGCTCACGAGGGCGATGGACGCGCGAGTGTCCCGGCTCAAGCGGCGCCATTGTAGCCAACCATGCGATCGATGTCTCACGACCCCACGCAATGAAGCGGCGATCGCACCGGCACTTCGCGCCGCAGGCGCCGAGGCCGCGTTCGAGCCTGGAAGCCCGACTGTTGACATATATCCTATAGAGTATGTAGACTTTATAGTCTTCTGATGCTGACTCGCAAGGGGAAATACGGTCTCAAGGCCATGCTGACGCTCGCTCACGAGCACGGCAAGGGCCCCATGCTCATCGGCGACCTCGCCGAGCATGACGCGATCCCCAAGAAATTCCTCGAGAACATCCTGCTCACGCTGAAACACCGCGGTCTGGTCCAGAGCAAGAAGGGCCCGCACGGCGGCTACCAGCTCGGCCGTCCGCCGGACCGCATCAGCGTCGGCGACGTCATCCGCGCCCTCGACGGCCCGCTCGCGCTCGTCTCCTGCGTCAGCCAGACGGCCTACGCGCCCTGCGAGGAATGCGTCACCGAACACGACTGCGCCGTCCGCCGCGTGTTCCAGCAGGTCCGCGACGAAACCGCGCGCATCCTCGACGGCACCACGCTCACGGCGGCCGGTCGATGATCCGCCTCTTCACCTCCTCCTGTTGTTGTCGGTGCGCGTGTAGCGTGCCGGCGGCGTCCTGACAGGAGTCTTCACCTCACCCCTCCTGGACGGTCGACGACGGCGAGACTGGTTTGCCTCATCGTCAATCTTCTGGAGAGGTCATGTCTTCGTTTCGCGCAGCGGCATTCATTCGTTCCGTCTTCGTCGCGTTCCTGTTGTTCGCTCCGTCGTTCGCACTGGCACAAGGCGCCAGCGTCATCTCCGGCACCGTGAAGGACTCGTCCGGCGGCGTGCTTCCGGGCGTGTCGGTCAAGATCACCAACGAGACGACCAGCACGAGCGCCGACATCATCACAAACCCCGACGGCACCTACGCGTCCGAGCCCCTGGCACCTGGCCCCTATCGGGTGTCCGTGTCGCTCGATGGCTTTGAAACCGTCGACAAGCGCATCGTCGTAGGCGCCGGCCAGCCCGCGACGAACGACGTCACGCTGAGCCCGGCGCGCTTCTCGCAGTCGGTCGTCGTCACGGCGCGCCGCGTCGAGGAGCAGGCGCAGGACGTCCCCATTCCCGTGTCGGTCGTCAGAGGCGACCTCGTCTCCGATGCAGGCGCGTTCAACGTGAACCGCCTGAAGGAAATGATCCCGACGGTGCAGTTCTACAGCAGCAACCCGCGCAACTCGGCCATCAACATCCGCGGCCTCGGCGCGCCGTTCGGCCTGACCAACGACGGCCTCGAGCCCGGCGTCGGCCTCTACATCGACGGCGTGTTCTACGCGCGGCCGGCGTCGGCCACGCTCGACTTCCTCGACGTCGATCAGGTCGAAGTCCTGCGCGGACCGCAGGGCACGCTCTTCGGCAAGAACACGACCGCCGGCGCGATCAACGTGACCACGCGCAAGCCGTCGTTCACGCCGGGGACCGAGCTGGAGGTGAACTACGGGAACCTGCAGTTCGTCCAGGCCAAGGCCTCCGTGACCGGTCCGCTCGGCGGGAAGTGGGCGGGCCGCGTGTCCTTCTCCGGAACGCAGCGCGACGGCACGATCTACAACGTCCAGTCGCAGACGTACACGAACGCGCTGAACAACCTCGGCCTGCGCGGCCAGCTGCTCTTCGCGCCGTCGGACACGCTCGCCGTCACGTTCGCCTTCGACGACACCCGACAGCGGGCCAGCGGCTACACGCAGGTGATCGCCGGCGTCGCGCCGACCAAGCGCCCGGCCAACCGGCAGTGGGCCGCCATCGCGTCGGATCTGAAATACACGGCGCCCAGCTACAACGCGTTCGACCGGTTGACGGACATCGACTCGCCGCTGCGGTCCAACCAGGATCTCGGCGGCGCCTCGCTGAACGTCGACTGGAAGCTGGGACCGGGCCGCCTGACGTCGACGACGTCGTGGCGGTACTGGGACTGGGATCCGTCGAACGACCGCGACTTCATCGGGCTCCCGGTGACCACGATTTCGGCCGGCACCTCGAAGCAGCGGCAGTGGGCGCAGGAAGTGCGCTACGCGGAAGACGTGTCCCGCACGGTGAACGTCGTCGCGGGCGCGTTCGTGTTCAGCCAGCGCATCGAGTCCGATCCCGTCATCAAACAGGAACAGGGATCGGCCGCCTACCGGTTCCTGCTGGCGCCGAGCGCGGCCGCCTCGACGCCCGGCCTGCTCGATGGCTACGGCTTCAACCAGTACCTGGACTACAACAACCTGAGCGCCGCGCTGTTCGGCCAGCTCCAGTGGTCGATCACCGACCGCCTGCGCCTGCTCCCTGGCCTGCGGCTCAACTACGACAGGAAGGACGTCGATTTCGACCAGCAGGTGTACGGCGGGCTGCAGACGACCAACCCCGCGTTGATCGCGCTGAAGCTGTCGGTGCTGG
This sequence comes from uncultured Acidobacteriota bacterium, assembly GCA_963821285.1. GTDB lineage: Bacteria > Acidobacteriota > Vicinamibacteria > Vicinamibacterales > CAVVIG01 > CAVQJU01. The sequence continues at coordinate 65,600 of CAWGDD010000004.1, read as the reverse complement.
CGCCGCAGGCGTACACGGCGGACGTGGACGACACGAACACGTCGGGGCAGATCACCGCCGCGTTCAAGGTCACCGACAAGGCGAATCTGTATGGGACCTTCGCGACCGGCTTCAAGTCCGTCGGCCTCAACCTGAACGGCCTCCCCACCGACGCGCTGGGCCGGCCCATCCTGTCGACCGCGACCGTCAAGCCCGAGGACGTCCACAACTTCGAGGTGGGGCTGAAGACGACGCCGCATTCGAACGTCACGGCGAACGTGGCGGTCTTCGACACCGAGATCAAGGATTACCAGGCACAGGTGACCAACGGCGATATCGGCGTGGTCCGCGGATACCTGGCCAATGCCGAGAAAGTGCGTGTCCGCGGGGCCGAGTTCGACACGAACGCCAGGGTGAATCGCAACTTCTACGTCTACGGCGCGCTGGCCTACACCGATGCCAAGTACGTGAGCTTCCCTGACGCGCCGCCCGCCATCGAGGACACCGGCGGACCGCAGTTCGTCGATGCCTCGGGGACGGTGCTGCCTGGCATCTCGAAGTGGGCGATCTCGATCGGCGGCGAGTGGGCCGGCCGAGGCTCGTTCTTCAGCCGCTCGGGCGAGTACTTCGCCGCTCTGGAGACCAGTTATCGATCGTCCTTCTCGTCGAGCGCCACCTACTCGACCTACCTGGTCATCCCCAGCTACTCGCTGGTCAACGCGCGCGTCGGTTTCCGCGTGGCGGATGGCTGGACGCTGTCGATCTGGTCGCGCAACCTCCTGAACAAGGACTACCTCGAGCTGATGTCGGTACAGCCGGGCAACAGCGGCCTCTATGAGGCGCAGCCCGGCGAACCGCGGACGGCCGGCGTCACGCTGCGGGTCAGCCTGAAGTCTCGATAAACGCATGGGCGTGCGGATGCCGGTAACTTGACATCCGGACGTCGTTTCCAAGATTCTCCTCTTCTTGTCCATCAACGTCCTCGCCCTCATCGGGATCACCTTCTTTGCGGCCATCGTCAACGGGGGCCTCGGCTACGGATTCTCGTCGATCACCGTTCCGCTGGCGCTGCTGTTCCTGTCGAACCGCGTCCTGAACCCGGCGCTCGTCCTCATCGAGGTCGTGCTCAACGCGTGGGTCCTGTGGGTGAACCGCGACGCGCTCGGCGTCGTCTGGCGGCGGGTGCTGCCGATTGTCTTCGGGCTGCTGCCCGGCGTCGTCATCGGCACGATGGTGGTGTCGCGTGTCAGCCCGGCGTGGCTGAAGCTGTGGACCTACCTGGCGCTGCTGCCCCTGATCCTGGTGCAAGCCGCGGGATTCCGCCGGCCGATCCGGTCCGAGAAAGCGATCGGCCTGCCGTTCGGCCTCGGCCTGGGGATTCTCTATTCGGTGACGACGATTTCGGGGCCGCCGCTGGCCGTGATGCTGAACAACCAGGGCCTCGACAAGCGCGAGTTCCGCGCGGCGCTCGGGTTCATCCGCCTCGCCGAGTCGAGCTTCACGGCCGTCGCGTACTTCTCCGCCGGCCTGATCACGGTCCAGTCGAACCTCCTCATCCCGCAAATCCTCCCGAGCGTCCTCGTCGGCGTGCCGATTGGAGCGGCGCTGATCAAGCGCATGCGGGTCGAAACCTTCCGCCGGATCTGCATGAGCTTCGATGCCTGGGTCGTCGGGTTCGGCGTGTCCACGATCTTTCGCGAGCTCGGAATCGTGAACGGCCCGTCGGCCTATCTCTTTCTGGGCGCGGTAATTGCGGTCGATATCGTCCTGCTCTACCGGTTCTTCTCCGCGCACGTGCAAGTTGACTTGACTCCGCAAACCTGACCATAATGGTCGGGTATGTCAGTCAGGAGTGCGGCCTGCGCGTGTTGTTGCGCCTGTACCAGGACCGTTATGGTCCCCGGCATGCCCGCGCGCTTTGATTCGGCTGTGTAACCAGAACCAGACCACACGCGAATCGCAGATGTGAAAAGCCCGGGATGCCCTCCCGGGCTTTTGTTTTTTGGTGTCCCTTATGTCAGCACTCGTCGCGTTTCAACGATCGGCCGCCACGGCTCAACCGCGCCTGGACCACCTGCGCGCGCTCGAAGCCGAGAGCATTCACATCATGCGCGAGGTGGTCGCCGAGTTCGAGCGGCCGGTGATGCTCTACTCCATCGGCAAGGACTCGTCGGTGCTGCTGCGGCTGGCGCAGAAGGCGTTCCACCCGGGCCCGATTCCCTTCCCGCTCCTTCACGTGGACACGACCTACAAGTTCCGCGAGATGATCGAGTTTCGCGACCGGTACACGAAAGAAATCGGCGCGCGCCTGATCGTCCACACGAACGAAGAGGCGATCACCGAGGGGACGCAGCCCTTTCTGGTCGGCACGCAGCGGTGCTGCGGGCTGCTCAAGACGAAGTCGCTGCTCGACGCGCTCGAGGCCGGCAATTTCGACGCCGCCTTTGGCGGCGCCCGGCGGGACGAAGAGCGATCGCGCGCCAAGGAGCGCATCTTCTCGCTGCGCGACGCCAAGGGCCAGTGGGATCCGAAGAACCAGCGGCCCGAGCTCTGGACGCTCCTGAACAGCCGCATCCGCACGGGCGAGAGCATCCGCGTGTTCCCGCTCTCGAACTGGACCGAGCTCGACGTCTGGCAGTACATCAAGGTCGAAGACATCCCCATCGTGCCCCTGTACTTCGCCAAGGACCGCGAGGTCATCGTCCGCGGGAACTCGCTGATCATGAAAGAGCAGCCGTTCGTCCGCTGCTGCCCGGCGAGTCCACCCAGATGGTGAAGTGCCGCATGCGGTCGCTCGGCTGCTCGCCCTGCACCGGCGCCATCAAATCGGACGCCGACACGGTCGAGAAGATCATCGCCGAGCTGGTCGTCACGAAGCACTCCGAACGGCAGCTGCGCATCATCGATCACGACCAGGACGGCTCGATGGAGTTGAAGAAGCGAGAGGGCTACTTTTGACCGTTGTGCGGCGTACAGCCACGATCCGATTCTCATCGCCGCATAACGGCGGCGCGCACGGCGCGCCCGCGAGGGAGCGGAACGGGGCGACGGGGACCCCGCGAGCGACCGAGCCGGGGTCTGGGGCAGAGCCCCTTAATCTGATGTCGGGGTTGCTGCGCATCTGCACCGCCGGCAGCGTCGACGACGGGAAGAGCACGCTCATCGGGCGGCTGCTGTACGACTCGCGGGCCGTCTACGAGGATCAGGTGTCGGCGGTCGAGAAGGCATCGAAGAACCGCGTCGCCGGCCCGATCGATTTCTCGCTGTTCACCGACGGCCTGAAGGCCGAGCGCGAACAGGGCATCACGATCGACGTCGCCTACCGGTATTTCGCGACGGCGCGGCGCAAGTTCATCCTGGCCGACACGCCCGGCCACGAGCAGTACACGCGCAACATGGCCACGGGCGCGTCGACGGCCGACGTGGCGGTGCTGCTGGTGGACGCCCGCAACGGCGTCCGCACGCAGTCGCGGCGGCACGCCAAGATCGCGCGGCTCCTGGGCATCAACGACTTCGTCCTCGCCATCAACAAGATGGACCTGGTGGACTTCGACCGCAACGTGTTCGACGGCATCTGCGACGACTTCGAGGAGCTGCTGCGGGGCGCGAACTCGCACGCGATTCCCATCAGCGCGCTGCACGGCGACAACGTCATCACGCAGAGCGATCGCACGCCGTGGTTCCAGGAGAAGAGCCTGCTCGAGTTCCTCGAGACCGTCGAGGTCGATCGCAACGCGTCGGCCAAGCCGTTCCGCTTCCCCGTGCAGATCGTCCTTCGCCCGGACGATGTGTTTCGAGGCTATGCGGGCCAGATCGCGTCGGGAACCATTCGCGTGGGCGATGCCGTCACGATTCTGCCCTCGGGCCGGACGAGCAAGGTCAAACGGATCGTCACCTGGGACGGCGACCTCGAGATGGCGCACGCGCCGATGTCCGTGACGCTGACGATCGAAGACGAAATTGACATCAGCCGCGGCGACATGATCACGGCAGGGCTGAGGCTACGGGCTCAGGGCTCCCGATCAGCGCTCAGCCCTCAGCCTCAGCCCTTCGTCGAGAAGCGCTTCGAGGCCGAGATGGTGTGGATGGACGAGCGTCCGCTCGACCCGGCCCGCGTCTACCTCCTGAAGCAGGCCACGCGCGTCGTCAGCGCGGAGGTCAACCGCGGGCTGGTGCTGAACCAGATCGGCTCGGTCACCGTCACGACCGGCAAGCCGATCGTGTTCGACCGCTACGCCGACAACCGCTTGACGGGCAGCTTCATCCTGATCGATCCGGGCACGAACTTCACGGCCGGCGCGGGCATGATCACCAGCGCGGTCCAGGAGGGCGGCGCCGCGGCGTTGGCACGGCCGAGCGCCGCCGAACGGCTGGTACAGATTGCGCGCGGTGCCGCCACCGAAGCCGAGGCGGTCGAAGCCGTCAGGCGCGCGCTCGAGGACATCCTGAAATGAGCCAGGTCGCCGATCTCACGGCGCAGGCGGTCGATCTGATCGCCGCGCAGCTCGCGGACGCGCGCAAGCCCGCCATCACGTCGAGCTTTCAATCGGAATGCGTGGTCCTGACGGACCTGCTGCGGCAGGTGCGGCCGGACATCCCGGTGCTGTTCCTGGACACGTTCCACCATTTTCCGCAGACGCTCGCGTATCGCGACGAGATGACCGCCCGCTATGGGTTGAACCTGATCAACCTGAGGGCCGCGGAGCCGAAGGTCGGGCTGTGGCAGGCCGAGAGCACCGACGCCTGCTGCGCGCGGCACAAGGTGGGGCCGCTGTTCTCGTCGCTCGAGGGCTACGACGTGTGGTTCACGGCGCTCCGCCGCGATCAGTCGCCGAGCCGGGCGAACCTCCAGGAGGTCGAGCCGTTCCGGCTGCCGAGCGGCAACGCCATCAGGAAAGTGGCCCCTCTGGCCGGCTGGACCGCGCGCGACGTGTGGCGGTACGCCAAGGACCACGACATCCCGCTGCTGCCACTCTACGAGCTTGGCTACACGAGCATCGGCTGCGAGCCGTGCACGACGCTGCCGCTCGATCCGAACGATCCGCGGTCGGGCCGCTGGCAGGGCCAGAAGCTCGAATGCGGGATCCACATACAGCCCAAATAGGAGGTTCCAGAGGTTCCAGAGGTTCCAGGGGTTCCAGAGGTTCCAGAGGTTCCAGGGGTTCCAGGGGTTCAAGGGGTTCAAGGGCGTCGACCAGTTCGGAACCCTCCGGAACCTCCGGAACCTCCGGAACCCTCGGAACCCTTTGAACCTACTGTTTCGCGATGGTCGCGACGATTTCTTTCGCGCGCGGGAGGCTGACCGGGCAGCTCGGGTCGTCCACGCGGCAGCGCGCGACCGTCAGGTTGCAGCCGCACGTGCACCCTTCGTCGTTCAGCTTCTGAATCGCCGCGACCCGTTTCTCTTTGGGCAGCGCCTTCAGATCCACACCGGGAATTTCGGTCGTCTGCGCGGCGTTGGCGAGCTTGGTGGGCCGATCCTTCTCGACCTCCTCGATCGACGCGTTGACGGGCAGGCCGGCCAGATGCCGCGTCTCGGCCTCGGTGACCGCGGCCGTCAGCATGCCGACGTGCCGCATGGCGATCCGCGACTGGCGATCGACGATGAACGAGGTCGGGAGCGCGCTGACCCCGGCGAATGTCTTGCGCAGCTCGGGCGTGTTCATGACGATCGGGTAGTTCATCTTGTGCTCGGCGGCCCACTTCTTCACCGCCTCCGGCGGATCGTCATCGTCTGAGATGCCGATGATGAGCAGCTGATCCTTGTACTTGTTCTGCAGCGCGATGAGGTCCGGGATCTCCGCGCGGCACGGGGGGCACCAGGTCGCCCAGAAGTTGACGATGACGACCTTGCCCGCCCAGTCGGCCGACGAAATCGCGCGGCCGTCGACGTCCTTCATCGTGACCGTCGCCACGGGCGCGGGATCTCGGTAGAACTGCAGCGCGATCGTCCCCGCCGTCGAGGACGGCGGCGGGGCCACCGCCGTTTCCGTTTCGGGCAGCACCACGTCCGGGCGCTGCGCGACACGGGCCACCGCCCACACCGCCGCCGCGAGCATGACCACGGCCACCACACCGACCGCGCGTTTCGAATTCATCGGCCGATTATCGCATGGTGGAACGGACGTTGCCACAGAGGCACAGAGGACACGGAGGCAATGTCCGAAAAGCCAGCCAACGATCCTCTGTGCTCTCCGTGCCTCTGTGGCCACGTGGTTACCATGACCAGCGTGTTCATTTGGTCCCGACGGCCCGGTTCCAGACGAAGACCGAGCTGGCGTCCGGACGAAGGGCCAGGCTCTCCAGTTCGGCGACGGCGGCGTCGAGCAGGCCGGCCTCGAGGCCGCGTCGGGCGCTCTCGAGGTTGCCGATGATATTCCGCACCCATGCAGCAAACCCCGCAGAGCCCTGCCAGTGGATCTCGGGCTGCAGCGACAGCTCGATGCCGGTGAGCCCCGCGTCGTGGAACAGACGGTACAGCCGGCGGCCGATCGCACTGTCGCCGCCGAGCGTCGCCTGGTATCGCTGAAAGAGGTCCCACGCGCGATCGAACGCGGGGCACGGCGGATCGAAACGGATCAACGTGACGTCGTTTTCGCAGACGGCGACGCGTCCGCCCGGCCGCACCACGCGCCGCATCTCCCGCAGCACCGCGTCGGGCCGCGCGACGTGCTCGAGCAGATAGCGCGCATAGACGAGGTCGAAGCTGCCGTCCGGGAAGTCGAGCGCGTGCGCGTCTCCCTGCTGGTACGTGACGCGCGAACTGCGCGCGGCCGCCGCGATCTGCTCGCGCGACAACTCGACGCCGACAACCCGGACGTCGTCGGCCGCCGACGCGACGGCCACGGCGAGCAGGCCGAGGCCGCTGCCGACTTCCAGCACGCGCGCTCCAGATGGCACGTCGAGAAACCGGATGAACGCGGCGTTCGTCATGCGGTTGAGTGCGGCGAGCCGATCCTGTTCGCTCGGCTCGGTGCCGTGGATGTAGCTGTCTGGCGCCATCCCGATATGCTACATTTCGCGGCATGAGACGATCGACTTCCTTCTGCGCGGGCGCCGCGGCGCTCGTGCTGTCCGCGTCCGCTCCGCTCGCCGCCCAGCCCGCTCCCGATCCGGCCGCGTTCTACCAGGTCAGCTGCGCCCAGTGCCACGACGGCGGCCTCGACCGGGCGCCGAGCCGCGACGTGCTTCGCAGCATGAGCCCCGACCGCGTGCTGCGCGCGCTCGAATTCGGGCCGATGGTGGCGATGGCGGCCGGCCGTTCGCTCGCCGAGCGCCGCGCGATCTCGGAATTCGTCACCGGCAAGACATTCGCCAGCGCACCGAACATGGCGCCGCCGCCACGGGCGATGTGCACGGAGAAAGGCGCGTTCGATCCTTCGTCCGGTCCGAGATGGAACGGCTGGGGCGTCACGACCAACAACACGCGCTTCCAGGAGACGGCCATGGCCGGTCTCACGGCCGCCGACGTGCCGCGCTTGAAGCTCAAATGGGCGTTCGGATTTCCGAGCGACCTGCAGTCGAATGCGCAGTCCACCATCGCCGGCGGCCGCGTATTCGTCGGCAGCGCGGGCGGCATCGTGTACTCGCTGAGCGCGGCGACCGGCTGCGTCCACTGGTTCTTCGAGACAGGCGCGGCGATGCGGGCGGCCATCAGCGTGGCGCGCGTCAAGACGCCGTCGGGCATGCGCTACGCCGCGCTCTTCGGCGACGCCGCGGCAAACGTGTACGCGGTCGACGCCGAGACCGGCAAGCTGCTGTGGAAGACGAAGGTCGAGACGAGCCCGGTCGCCCGCATCACGGGCTCGCCCACCTTCTACGACGGCCGCCTCTACGTGCCGATGGCGTCAAGCGAAGAAGGTGCGGGCACCACGCCGACGTACGAATGCTGTCACTTCCGCGGATCGGTGACGGCCCTCGACGCCTCGACCGGCAAGATCGTCTGGCAGACCTACACCATTCCCGAAGTCCCCTTTCCGACGACGAAGAACAAGATCGGGACGCAGCTGTGGGGGCCGTCCGGCGCGCCCGTCTGGAGCAGCCCGGCGATCGACGCCCGGCGCAACGCGCTCTACATCACGACCGGCAACAACTACAGCGACCCGCCGTCGAAGACGAGCGACTCGTTCATGGCGCTCGACCTGAAGACCGGCAAGATGCTCTGGAGCAAGCAGATGTCGCCGGCCGACGCGTACGTGTCGGCGTGCCGCCTCCAGGACAAGACCAACTGCCCGGAGTCGAACGGGCCGGATTTCGATTTCAGCGCCTCGCCAATCCTGGTGACGCTGTCGAACGGGCGCCGCGCGCTGGTGGCCGGCCAGAAATCGGCCATCGTGCACGCGGTCGATCCCGACCGTCAGGGGGAAATCATCTGGCAGACGCGCGTCGGCGAGGGCGGCACGATGGGCGGCGTGCAGTGGGGTTCGTCGACCGACGGCACCAACGTCTACGTCGCGCTGTCGGACATCGGCCGCATCGCGCTGACCTACAGCCAGTTCACGGCCGCGGACCCCAAGCGCGGCGGCGGCATGTTCGCGCTGAAGCTCGACACCGGCGAGCGCGTCTGGTACACGCCGCCGGTCGGCTGCGGCACGCGGGCGCGCTGCAGCCCGGCGCAGTCAGCCGCCGTCAGCGCCTTCCCGGGCGTCGCGTTCTCGGGGTCTGTGGACGGCCACATGCGTGCGTACTCGACGGCCGACGGCAAGGTGTTGTGGGACTACGACGCCGTGCACCCGTTTGAGACCGTGAACAGCGTCGAAGCCAGGGGCGGATCGCTCGACGGCCCCGGTCCCGCGATCGGCGGCGGGATGATCTACTTCAACGCCGGCTACCACACGGCCGGCGGCGAACCGGGCAACGTCCTCCTCGCCTTCTCGGTGGACGGAAAGTAGACCGGCCAAAAAGTTGACCCCTCGGGGTTCTCCCTTGCGCGTAAGAGGGCAAGGAGGACGCCAATGGTCACTGCTGAACCCCTCGGCACTCAACTCGTCATTCTCGAACCGGACGGCCGGCTGACGGCCGAAACGGTGGACGAGTTCAATCAGACCGTGTCGAAGTGGGTCCGCCGCGGCTGGCGCGACTTGATCCTCGACCTGCGGTTCGTCAACTACCTGGACAGCGCCGGCATCGGCGCCCTCGCTCAGCTCCACATCTCGAGCCAGCGCCGGGGAGGCCGCGCCGTGTTTGTCAACGTCGCCGGCAAGAACCGCGAGCTGCTCCGCGTCACGAAGCTGCTGACGGTGTTCGAGGTCTACGACTCGAAGCGCGAGGCAGCACGCAGCTTCAGTCCGGCGACTGAAGCTGCGTTCCAGTAGAGCGCGTGCGGTCCGATCTGCGCCTCAGCGAGAGAGAAACGGCCCGATGTCGATGCCGATGCCGAACTTGCGATTGAACTCGCCGTGCGTCGCATAGCTCGACACCGAGTTGAAATCAGAAGCCTTGATGTCGCCGGGGACATAGTTCTCGGAGAAGTTCACTCGAAGAAGGCGGCCCCACTTCGTGGCCTTCGGACTGCTGCGAATGAACCCGAGAGGCGTAAAGACCAACGACAGCGGTGTGACGACGAAGTGCGTCTGGCTGTCGAAGCCCTCGCCAGTGAAGATCATCACGCCGGCCCCGGCGCCGAGATCCAGTAATGGGCTGACGCGGTAGAAGTACGTCGGCGTGGATCCGCCACAAGTTGACCGAACGTGTGTCGAGGGGCGTATCGGCGAACCGCGGCTTGTCGCCGCTGGTGTAATAGCCGAACTCCGCGTTGACGAGGGCTCTGATCCGCTCGTCAACGTCCGAGATGCACGTACCGGTACCAAAACCTCTCCGGTCGGCATTCTCTTTGACACAAAACACACGTTCGCCAAAGGTCACCCCTTTGAACGGCCCGGGGCCGCTGAGACCTTCGATGACATCCCACCAATCGCTCTCGGCGCTGGCGATCGCTGGCATCGCCACAATCACCAACGCGAATAGGCACAAACGCATGACTCTCATACGAAACATCCTTTCATTTCATTGTTCAGACCCATCCGCAGGCGTGAAGATGCTTTCGAACACACCTGATCGCCGGAGGTTTGCGCTGTCGCTCGCGATGATCCGGTTACGCGGCGGTCTGACATCCGGGCAAAACGCCAGCAACTGGCGGTTCGATTCTCCAATCGCATAGCACCTCGTATCGCCCACTGTGATGCGCTCAAAGCTGTTCTTCCAGACGAACCGGTACGGCCACTCGGCCGCCAGGAGCGTCACCAGCAGGAGCATTACAACAACACCCAGCGCACCGCCGCCTTGCGGCGCGGCCTGGCGGGCGCGGATCCGAATGATCCTGAGTATCGCGACCGAAAAGAAAAGCATCAGAACGGTCAGCGCCGCCCTGTACAGGCCAGCGTCCTCGAGGTGGTGGGGACGAAGCGGCGCAATGCGAAGCGCAAGATTTCTGTCTGTGGAAACAGATGTCTCGACGGCTCTGATGAACGTCTGAAATCGTCAGGAACACGCCTCCGATCGCGACCACTCCGACAGCGGCGACCGCCTGCCCAATCACTACCGGACTATCGAAGTTGAGCCTCGACGACAAACGGCGAGTTCGCGTCCTGCTCGCTGTGATTAACGACTCGACGTTTTTGGAAAGACTCAGCAGACGGACGACGAATTTCAGGGCGGCAATCAAGAAGATCACACCCCCAACAACTAGCGCGGGCGCGACCATCGAGCGAAATCCCATTTCGAACCAGACCGCAATCGGCTCGTTCGAGAATGGGGCGCGACGATCAAGCATGAAGTTGAACCACCATGTGGTGATAAACCCCAGCGCGCCGACAACCCCAGGAACTGTGGCGAGAATTCTCGCGCCCGTAAACGCCCAGTGAACTCTCGAACGGCGCGCTGGCCGAATCGACACCGACGCATCCGGCGATATCAGTGCCGTCATTGCCGCCTCGACCTCCGCCGCCGACTGGTACCGATGCCTCCACCTTCACCGCGAGCATCTTCCTGATGACCTCGCTCACCTCCGGCGACAGGTGTGTCTCGATGCCCGTCGGCCGCAGCAGGCTCCGGCTCAACGCCAGCACGACGTCCAGCGGGTTGTCGGCGGAATACGGACGCTGGCCCGTGGCCATCTCGAAGAGCACCACGCCCAGGCTGTAGATGTCCGAACGCTGATCGATCCGCTGGCCGAACATCTGCTCGGGCGACATGTACGCCGGCGTGCCCGGGTGCACGAGCGCGCCGCGGCTGCTGCGCAGCGTCGCGCCGGAGGCGCTCGGGACGATGACGGTCGTCGTTTGCTCGCTCGACTCGGCCACCACCGACATCGCCTGCGCCACGCCGAAGTCGAGGATCTTCACCGAGCCGTCTGGCGTCACCTGGATGTTGGCGGGCTTCAGATCCCGGTGGATGATGCCCTTTGCGTGCGCCGCCGTCAGCGCGGACGCCAGCTGGCGGCCCATCGACAGAATCTTCTCGACCGGCGGGCGCTCGCGGCGCAGCACGGCGGCCAGGCTCTCGCCCTCGACGTACTCCATCACGAGGACCGGCCGGCCCTCGTGCTCGACGACGTCGTGGACGACGGCGATATTGGGATGGTTGATGCGGGCGGCCGCCTGCGCCTCGTGGAGGATCTTCGCGCGCAGATCCCCGGCGGACCCCGACGCGATCAGGCACTTCAGCGCCACCTTGCGGTGCAATCCCGTGTCGTTGCCCAGGTAGACGCGGCCCATGCCGCCGACGCCGAGCCGTTCGAGCACGACGTAGCGCCCGATGCGCACGCCCGGCTCGATGTCGGGCGCGGGCTCCTGCTCCGACGGCGTGACGTGATCGAACGTGTCGGAGACGGTCAGGACGGTTTCGAGAAACTCCTCGTCGTACTCGTGAAGGTACGCCTGAACCTCCCGGCGCAGCACGGGATCGGCGCACCGCTCGGCGACCCACGCCTCGCGCTCGCCTGGCGGGCACATCAGCGCCTCCGCCAGCACTCCTTTTGCCTGCCGCCAGACGTCCGCGCCCATCGTGATCAGCCTTTGTTACCGCGGAGCGCTAGAGCCCCCGCATCTGCCGCTTCAGCCACATCTTCGCCGTCGCCCACTCGCGCTTGACCGTGGCCGGCGAGATATCGAGGACCTCGGCGATCTCTTCAACGGTCAAGCCGGCGAAAAATCGCATCTCCACGATCTCGGACTGGCGGGGATCGAGATCGGCGAGCTTCGAGAGCGCATCGTGCAGCGCGAGCACGTCCACGTGGTCGGCTTCGCGCGCCGGAGAGGCCACGCCGGAAATCGAGACCGGCTCGGCGGGCCCCGCGTCGCGCTTCGCCGCGTTGCGGCGCCGCGCGTGATCGACGAGCACGCGGCGCATCATCTTCGCGGCGATGCCGAAGAAGTGCGAGCGGTTTTCCCAGGAGACGCCGCGCTGGGGTAACAGGCGGATGTACGCCTCGTTGACGACGGCCGTCGGCTGCAGCGTCTGCCCGCCGCGCTCGCGGCGCATGTAGCTGGCGGCCAGCCGCCGGAGCTCGCCCTGGACGCGCTCCATGAGCTCGGCCTCGGCTTCGGGAGACCCCTTCCGCCACCGCTCCAGCAGCAGGGTCACATCGTCGCCGCGTGGCGTGTTCGACACAGGACTTTGAGTGACGCTAGAGTAATTCCCCGCCTCGCAAATATCCATATTCTTACCTCGTGTCAGGGTGTGCCCGACGGCGGCACGCGTTTTCGTGTGAAGCGCTCGAACGCGTAGGCGAGCTCAATGAGCCGGGACTCGCTGCAGGCGCGGCCCGTGAAGCTGACGCCGTAGGGCGCGGGCCGGGCGTTGAAGCCCGCCGGGAACGGCGGCGTCGGAGCGTTCGGCACCATGGCGAACGGCACAATCACGGTCGGGTACCCCACGCGCGCCGCAATCGCGGCACCGGAGGGCCCCGGAAACAGGACCGCGTCCAGCCGCTCGGCGGTCATCACCTCGTCGATCCCGTGGGTGGCCGCCAGCCGGATGTCCTTCGCCCGGTCGGCGTCGTAGCGGGCGCGGTCGCGTTCGACGTCCATCTCGTCCGAGATGTCGAGGTTCGACTGGCCGTACTTGAGCGTGCCGGCCCGCGCGTGCGCGTTGTTCCACGCGCGCAGTTCCGTCAGGCTCCTGACCGGCGCGGCCGATCCCAACGAGGCCAGCCAGGCGTTGAAGTCGCGCTTCATCCCGTACTTCAGGCCGATGGCACAGCCCCCGTCTCTCCCCTTCGCCTCATCGGCGCCGGAGCAGGTGCTCCATCGCAGGAAATTGCGCGCCGGGTCCGCGTCGATCACGCTGGGAATGTCCGCCGGGTCCACGACGATGGCACCCTGCTGCTTGAGCGCGGCGATGGCCCCGGCCATCGACGCCGCCTGTTCGGCGCTGAGACCGCCGCGCGGCTCGAATTCGCCGGGCGGCGTCACGCGGTCGTAGAAGTAGGCGCGCGGAATCCCGATGCGCGCGCCCTTCAGGCCGCCCGCGCGAAGCGCGCGCGTGTAGTCGCCCCGCCGTTGTCCGGCCGGCGGCGTGCACCGGTTCGTCGCCGGGTCGCGGGGATCCGGAGCAGCGCCCTCGAGCGCGCCAAGCATCACCGCGGCGTCGGCGACGGTTTTCGCCATCGGTCCCGGCGTGTCCTGGTCGCCCGTGATCGGAATCACGCCGTAACGGCTGATGCGTCCCACGGTCGGCTTGATGCCGACGAGCATGTTCTGATTCGACGGGCTCAGAATCGACCCCGATGTCTCGGTGCCGACGTTGGCCGCCCACAGGCTGGCGGCCGTCCCGCCGCCCGAGCTCGACCCGCCCGTCGGCAGCGCCGGCCGGCCATCGAACGTGCCTTCCCGCGGATCGCGCCGCGGGTCGTACGGGTTGAAGCCGAACCCGCCAATCGAGTTGTAGTTGGGCGGCATCGGCGTGGGATCGCCGGCCACCCAGTTCGCCAGCTCCGTCATGCCGGTCTTGGCGATGATGACGGCGCCGGCGTCGCGCAGGTTCCGCGCGAGCGTCGCCTCATAAGGCGGCACGAGCCGGTCGAATGCGAGGGCGCCACCGGTAGTTGGCATGTTCGTGGTCTGGATGTTGTCCTTCAGCGCGACGGGAATGCCGTGCAGAGGGCCTCTCACCCTCCCCGCCGCCCGCTCGCGATCGAGCCGGCTTGCCTCGTCGAGCGCCTGGGTACTGACCGCCAGCGTCGCGTGGAGCGTGGGCTCATACATGCCTATGCGCGCGAGATACTGCCGAACGAGCTCACGGGACGTGACGCGGCCTTCTTTCATGGCCGCCTGCATCTCGGAAATGCTCGCTTCGACAACGGAGAACCCCGGCCTTGCCGCCGGCGCCCGCCTGGATTGGGTCTCCACAACAGCCACACAGGAGAGAACGACGGCGGAGACGAAACCTAACAGCAGCGTCACCGAGCGGCGGGTCACGGACATGGACCTCATGATAAACGCGCAAAACGAGGTCCAAAGGGGTCAACCAAAAGAGGTCCAAGGGGTCCGAGAGGTCCGAGGGTCCCAGAGGTCCGCTGGCTGCGTGACTGTCTTTGGACCCCTTGGACCTCTGGGACCTCTAGGACCCCTGGGACCTCTCGGACCTTTTGTGGGCGACGAGCGTGTCGGGCTGCTCGGGGCGCCTGAAGCGGGCGATCAGACCGCGGCGCATGCCGGCGACGTCCTCGCGCGATAGCGACCAGTCCGACGGCCGCTCGCGGTGGAGTTCAACGCTCGTCCAGACACCGCGCATGAGCCCTCGATCGGCGTGGCGGGTCGTGCCGAGGAGCAGGTGGCCGATCTCGTGCGCCATCGCACGGCCGAGCAGCCGGCCCGGGTCGGCGCTGGACAGCGCGGCAAGTTCGGCGACGCGATCGGCGTACACGGTCGCCAGAGTGCCCGCCCGTCGCTCGACGTCGATCAATGAAAAACCGAGCGAACCGGGAAACATCTCCGCTGGCGCCGTGACGATCCGGACGATGACCTCCTCGGGCGCAGGCACGGCGTCGTCTCCACGCCAGGTCACGGCGATGCCGGCATTCCTCAGAATGGTGTGTGCGGCCGCCAGCGCCGCGGCCTTGTCCCCGGGCGGCAGGCCGGTGTTGTCGTACACGCGAACGGCGAGCGAGAGCGCGAGCACAGTGCGTGCGAGCATGGGGCATCTTCGCGGCGCCCACGCGCGCGAGGAAATCGAAATGTGACCAGTCGCGGACCGGAGGCCGCCAGTCGCAGCTCTCAGGGAGGAAGCCGGGATCCCCTCGAACTCCGACCCCGGGCCGCGCGTCTAACCCCGGGAGTGCCGCCGGCCCGCTGCGCCGCCGGTTTTGGTGTGATGAGTCGCGGTGCTGCGGTGATGAACGGCCGATCCGGGGCCGCCGCGGGGCTCTCCGGCTTGACCGGCGGGACGGATGACCCGATAGTGGCCTGAGCAGGACATCCATGAGTCAGCGTGCGCGCATCCCGGGATGGCTTCTGTTCGTCATCGCGACGGCCTTCGCCGTCTCGTCGACGGTTCAGGCCTACTGGCTCGACCATCTCAAGCACGACGGCGGCATGCCGGACGAACTGCCGCACCTGCTCGCGCTCAACTTCCTCTACTGGTACATCCCGGCGCTCCTGGCGCCGGTGATCATGGCGGCGGCCACGCGCGAGCAACTGCGGCGCCAGCGGTGGCGGGTGCAGGTGCTGGTGCACCTCGCGGGCGCGCTCGCCTACTCAATCGTCCACACGGCGGCCATGATGGTGCTGCGCGCGGCGCTGCTGGCGCAGACCGGCCTGCCGCAGAACTTTCCGGGCTGGTGGAACTACACGCTCATGCAGTACCTGACGCAGCTCGACTGGCTGCTGATGACGTACCTGTTCCTGGTCGGCCTCGCGCACGCGCTCGTCTACCGCCGCGAATCGGAGGCGCGCGCGCTCAACTCGGCGCAGCTCGAGACGCGCCTGGTCGAAGCCCAGCTGCAGTCGCTCCAGCGCCAGCTGCACCCGCACTTCCTCTTCAACACGCTGAACACGATCTCCGGGCTGATTCACACAGACCCGGGAGCCGCCGACGTCATGATCGATCGGCTGGGCGACCTGCTGCGGATGACGCTGCACACGTCGATCATGCAGGAAGTGTCGCTCAAGGACGAGCTGGACGTCCTGCAGAAGTACCTCGAGATCGAGCAGACGCGCTTCGGCAACCGCCTGCGCGTCGACCTGCACATCCAGCCCGAGACCCTCGACGCGCAGGTGCCGAACCTGCTGCTGCAGCCGCTCGTCGAAAACGCAATCCGCCACGGCATCGCGCCCAACGCGCGGCCCGGCTGGATCGAGATCCACGCGGACCACACCGACGATCACCTGACGATCCAGATTCGGGACAGCGGGGATGGCCTGCCGCCCGAGCGGCTGATGGCGCTCAATCGCGGGGTCGGGCTGGAGAACACGCGCGCGCGGCTCGAGCACCTGTACCCGTCCGCGTTTCAGTTCACGTTCTCGAACCTCGACCGCGGTTTCTGCGTGACCGTGCGCATCCCGTTCCAGGTGGAGCTGGTCACGGACGAACCGGTTCGCGCGGGGGCCGCGTGACAGGCAAGATCCGCACGCTCGTGGTGGACGACGAGCCGGTCGCGAGGGCGCGTGTGCTCTCGCTGCTGCGCGACGAGGCCGACATCGAGGTCGTCGGCGAGTGCTCGACCGGCCCCCAGGCGGTGTCGGTCATCGAGGCCACGGCGCCCGATCTGGTGTTCCTGGACGTCCAGATGCCCCAGATGGACGGCTTCGCGCTCGCGCGCACGCTCGGCTCGGACATGCCGGCCGTCGTCTTCGTCACGGCGTACGACGAGTACGCGCTGGCGGCGTTCGAAATTCACGCGCTCGACTACCTGCTGAAGCCGTTCAGCGCCGAGCGGTTCAAGTCCGCCCTCACGCACGCGCGCCAGCACATCGCCAAGCGGCAGGCCCTGGCGGGCCGCGCGCTCCCGACGCGTCTGCCGGACGCGGCGCCGGCGCAGGAACAGCCGCAGCCGGGCGCGCCCGCGGGCAGCACCCGGCGCGATCGCCTGGTGATCAAGTCGAGCGGCCGGATCTACTTCGTCCGCATTCAGGACATCGACTGGTGCGAGGCGTCGGGCAACTACGTGCGGCTGCACATCGGTCAGCAGACGCACCTGGTGCGCGGCACGATGAGCCACCTCGAGTCGCAGCTCGATCCCGCGCAGTTCGTCCGGATCCACCGCTCGGCGATCGTCAACGTCGAGCGGATCCAGGAGCTGCGCTCCTCGTTCAACGGTGAGTATCAGATCACGCTCACCGACACGACGCGGCTCACGCTCAGCCGCGGCTACCGCGACGGGCTGCAGGCCCGGCTCGGGCAAGACACTGTAGACAGGCAGGTCGGGCAGGTCGGGCAGGTCGGCAGGTCAGGCAGGCTGGGCAGGCACCGCCCGCCCGCCTGGCCCGCCCCGCCCGCCTTGCCTGCCCTGCTTGCTACTTCGTCGATCGATCGGGATGGAGCTGGAGCTTCTGCACGCGCCAGTTGATGATCTCGGCGACGTAGAGCTCATTTTCTGACGGGCACGCGATCTCGTGGATCCAGCCGAACTGCTTCGGCTGCTTGCCCGACTTGCCGAGCACGCCGAGAATCTTCCCGTCGAGCGACAGCTTGTAGATCCGGCCCGGGTACGCATCGGCGGCGTACAGCACCTGGTTCGGACCGGGCGTGATGCAGACGGCCCACGGCGCGCCCGGGCTCATCGTTCCGGGAGGCGCGTTCGGCGCCGGCGTGTTGCCGATCGCCGGCCGCGCGCCCGCAGGCAGCGGCACGTCGAGCTTGATCTGGCGCAGGTACTTGCCGTCGCTGTCGAACACCTCGATCCGGACGTTGCCCCGGTTGGCGACATACACGTTGCCCTGGGCGTCGGTGGCGATGGAGTGCGGCGTGTTCAACTGTCCCGGCCCGCTGCCGGGCTCGCCGAAGCTCTTCACCCAGTCGCCGTTCCTGTCGTACTTCGCCACGCGCGAGTTCACGTAGCCGTCGCTGATGAAGATGTCGCCGGCCGCGTTCCACGCGACGTCGGTCGGCTGGCGGAAGTTGCCGTTGACGGGCGGCAGCGGCGGCGACAGGTTCCGCTTCCAGGGCTCCGCCTCTTCGTCGGAGGCTTCCTTCTTGCGGCCAAACACCATGACGACGTGGCCTTCGGGGTTGAACTTGATGACCATGTCCGAGCCCTTGTCCACGGCCCAGATGTTGTCGTCCTTGTCCACGCGCACCGCGTGCGCGAACGCCCAGGCGTAGAGGCCCTTCCCGATCTCGCGCACGAACTTGCCGGTCTGATCGAACTCGAGGAGCTGCGACGCGGCGCCGCCGTACGCCGAGCCCGTGGCGCTGTTCGACCGCGTGTAGACGAAGACGTGGCCCTTCGAGTTGATCGCGACGCCGGCGTCCTCGCCGAAATTCAGGTCGGCCGGCAGCTTGAAGAAATTGGGCACCGAATCGAACGGAATCTCGGGCACCGCCTGAGCGCGTGCCGCGGCGGGAAGCACGCTCAGCGCAAGCAGGACGCTGATGGCAACTCGTTTCATGACCGCCTCCAGTGTTTCCATCTCACTTTTCCACTTCCAACTTTGCACTTTGCACTTTCCCGGTGAGGCTGGCGAGCAGATGCGTGTGGTTGTACCGCTGCGCGAGCTCGAGCGCCGTCTTCCCTTCCTTCGTCTTCATGTCGGTGCGGGCGCCCGCCTTGAGGAGCATGTCGATCATCGCGGGGCTGCCGAAGTCGATGGACGCCGCGTACAGCAGCGGCGTCATGCCGTTGCCGTCCACGTGGTTCACGTCGGCGCCCTTCGAGATGAGAAACCTGGCCATGTCGACCTGGTCGCCGAGGACGGCCTTGACGAGCGGCGTGATGCGCAGGTCCGTGCGATCGACCGGCGCGCCGAGCTGCACGAGCACGTTCGCGACATCGAGATAGGCGTGCCGGACGGCGCCGGAGATGGCATCGCTGTTCGACGTGCCGATGAGCGTCATCTCGCCGTTCAGGCTCGCGCCCGCCTTGAGCAGGTCCGGCAGCACCTCGGCATTCCCGGAGTACGCCGCGAGGAACAGCGGGTCGGCGTTGAACAGCGGCTTGCCCTGCGACTGCGACGCATCGGCGCCGCGCGAGAGCAGCAGCCGGATGGCGGGCGTCGAGTGAATGCCGTATTGGGCCGCGACCATCAGCGCCGTGTACTTCGTTTCCGATCGCGCGTTGACGTTCGCGCCGCGATCGATCAGGAGCGTCATCTTATCCGCGTCGGGCGCCGCCATCATCAGCGCCGTGGTGCCGCCGGACTTCGTGGCCGCGTTCGGATCGAGCCCGGCGTCGAGCAGCTTCTTCACATCCGCCGTCGATCCGAACAGCATCGTCTCGGCCCACGGCTCGACGTTTGACGGGGCGACGCCGGGCAGCGGCTCCGGCACCACAGCCTTGCCGGGGCCGAGCGCGTACGCGAGCGCCATCACCGCCCATGCGCCGCCCTGGCCCGACAGGAACTGATCGTGGCCGTACGGCAGGCCGGTCTCGAAGTACGGCGGGCTCAGCGGCGCGGGCGGGTAGAGCCGCGTCGCCACATGCCACGACCCGTCGGTGGCCTGAGTCTTGAGCAGGTAGTCGATCCCGCGCTGCCAGTTGCGATCCGAGACGGGCACGCCGCCCGCATCGTGCAGCGCGACGAGCGCCTGGCCGGTCGAGTACGCATCGCTCACCCGTCCGTCGAGCGAGGCCCAGCCGCCGTCGGCCTCCTGCGTCCTGGCGAGATCGCGCGCCGCCGCCGCGACCGACGCACGACCGCCGCCGGACCACTTCAGCCCCAGCAGCTTGTACGTGCGCTCTTCGGTGTCGACCGGCGTGTGCGACTCGAACCAGCGGCGCGCAAGCGTCACGTGCTGGGCGACGTCGGCCTTCTGCGTCGGGTGGCTGTACAGCTGGATCGCACGGACGCCCAGGGCCGTGAACGTGAAGTTGCTATAGGAGGACGGAGGACGCTGGCGGTGGCTCGGCCAGTCGCCGCCCCGATTCTGCCGCGCCGTCAGGACGCGGGCGGTCACGGCCGTCGAGAGGCTCGGCCGGACGCCGGCTGCCTCGGCCGCAATCAACCGGTACGCGTCGTCGACTGCCGGTTCGAGGACCCACGAGTACTGCACGGCCTTGTCGAGATCCGCGTAGGTGAACGCCCTGGCGGCATCGGCACGCGCAACGCCTTCGTCGAACGAAATGCCGTGCTCGCGTGCCGCCCGATAGGCCAGCGCCGGCTGGTACTGGTGATGGCACGACGCGCAACGCTGGACCTCGAACCAGTGCTTCTGGCTTTGCTGAAACAGGGCCAGATTCCTTGCGGCCGCCTGGCGGATCTGGCTCGTGCGGGCGCCGGCGTCAACCGGCTGGCCGGGTGTGACCGCCTGGGCTCCTGCCGGGGCCAGACGGGCCGCGATGACCGCGGACAAGATTCCTGCGGAAACGACGGTCCACTTTCCCATGAAGTGGCCATATCATACTGCTCTTACAAGCGAGGGTGACAGCCCATGACGCACATGAAACGCTCCGTGCTCGCCGCCGCAGCCGTCGCCGCCGTCGTCCTGACCGGCGCGACGATCAAGCTCGTCGGGCAGGCCACCCCGCCCAACCGGGAATGGCGTACCTACGCTGCCGACCTCGCAAACACCCACTATTCATCCCTGGATCAGATCAACAAAGACAATTTCGGCAAGCTCGAGGTGGCCTGGCGCTTCAAGGCTGACGCGCTCGGCCCCCGGCCCGAGTACAACTGGGAATCCACGCCGCTGATGGCCAACGGCATGATCTACGTCACCGCCGGCTCGCGCCGCGCGGTCGTCGGGCTCGACGCCGCGACCGGCGAGATGTTGTGGATGCACCAGGAGCACGAAGGGCCCCGGGGCGAATCCGCGCCGCGCAAGCTCTCGGGCCGCGGGCTCGCCTACTGGACCGACGGCCAGAACGATCGCCGTGTCCTCTACGTGACGCCGGGCTACCAGCTGGTGGCGCTGAACGCGATGACGGGCGAGCTGGTGAGGAATTTCGGGACCAACGGCATCGTCGATCTGAAGCAGAACGACGATCAGGTGATGGACGCGGTGACCGGCGAAATCGGCCTCCACGCGACGCCCATCGTCGCGAAGAACACCGTCATCGTGGGCGCCGCGCACATGCCGGGAGGCTCGCCCAAGAGCAAGCAGAACGAGAAGGGCTACATCCGCGGCTTCGACGTCAAGACCGGCAAGCGCCTGTGGATTTTCCACACGATTCCCCAGCTGGGCGAGTTCGGCAACGACACGTGGGAAAAGGAATCCTGGGTCTACACCGGCAACGCCGGCGTCTGGGGACAAATTGCGGTCGACGAAGAGCTCAACATGGCCTACCTGCCGGTCGAGCTGCCGACGGGCGACTACTACGGCGGCCATCGTCCGGGCGCGGGCCTCTTCGGCGAGAGCGTGGTGGCGGTCGACCTGACGACCGGCAAGCGCAAGTGGCACTACCAGCTGGTGCACCACGGCATCTGGGACATGGACATCCCCTGCGCGCCGATTCTGATCGACATCACCGTGAACGGGCGCGCCATCAAGGCGCTGGCGCAGCCGACGAAACAGGGATGGATCTACACCTTTGATCGCATCACGGGCCAGCCGGTGTGGCCCATCGAAGAGCGTCCGGTCGAAAAGGGCAACGTCCCCGGCGAGTGGTATTCACCCACGCAGCCCTTCGTCACCAAACCGCCCGCGTTCGATCGGCAGGGCGTCTCGCTCGACGACCTCATCGACTTCACGCCCGAGCTGAAGGCCGAAGCGGTGAAGCTGGCGTCGCGCTACAAGATCGGTCCCATCTTCACGCCGCCGGTCGTCTCCACGTGGCCGTCGCCGCTCGCGACGCTCATGCTGCCGTCGGCCGGGGGCGGCGTGAACTG
Organism: uncultured Acidobacteriota bacterium; assembly: GCA_963821285.1. Classification (GTDB taxonomy): domain Bacteria; phylum Acidobacteriota; class Vicinamibacteria; order Vicinamibacterales; family CAVVIG01; genus CAVQJU01. The sequence continues at coordinate 43,698 of CAWGDD010000004.1, read as the reverse complement.
GCACGGCGCGTCGTTCGACCCCGAAACCAAGATGTTCTACGTCTACTCGACGACGACGCCGACGCCGCTGGGGCTGGTGAAGAACGATGGCGCACGAGGGCGACTTCGCGTACCTCACGGGGACCGCGCGCGATCCGAACGCGCCGGCACCGGCCGGGCGCGGACAAGCCGGCGGCGCGCCGGCCGGGGGCAATGCGGGAACGCCCGGTGTGGCGTCGCCGGTACCCGTCAACCAGGCCCCTGCGGCGGCGGAAGGCGGCGGCGCCGCCGCGCTCAACGTGCAGGGACTCCCGCTCATCAAGCCGCCGTACGGGCGCATTACCGCGTTCGACATGAACAAGGGCGACCTGGTGTGGCAGATCGCACACGGCGAGACGCCGGACAACATCAAGAATCATCCCGCGTTGCGAGGCGTGACGATTCCCCGGACGGGCCGGACCGGGCGCATCGGCGTGCTCGTCACCAAGACGCTGCTCGTCGCGGGCGAAGGCGGCTTCTTCACGACGCCGAACGGCCAGCGCGGCGCGATGCTGCGCGCGTACGACAAGGCGACGGGCAACGAGCTCGGCGCGCTCTACATGCCGGCGCCGCAGAGCGGGACCCCGATGACCTACATGCTGAACGGCAAGCAATACATCGTGCTCGCCATCAGCGGCGGGTCGTACACGGCAGAACTCGTGGCGTTCAAGCTGCCGTCGTAGACACGATTCGGAATCACGTAGGGCCGGGCCTTCAGGCCCGGCCGACGCTGGCGGGGCCGAAAGCCCCGCCCTACAGCAGAGAGGCGCTCACATATGCGACGCGTTTGGCTTTCCCTGATTGTTCTGATTCTCGCGGCTGGTGGAGCGCGCCTGTCCGCTCAGGCGGGCGCGACTGGTGGAGAGTGGAAATCCTACGGCGGCGATCTGGGGAACACGCGCTACGCGCCGCTCGATCAGATCAACAAGGACAACTTCGGCAAGCTCCAGGTGGCCTGGCGCTTCAAGACCGAAGCCCTGGGCCCGCGCCCCGAGTACAACTTCGAGTCCACGCCGCTGATGGTCGGAGGCGTCCTCTACACGACGGCCGGGTCGCGGCGCGCGGTGGTGGCGCTCGACGCCGCGACGGGCGAGCTGATGTGGATGCACAGCGAACGCGAGGGCAGGCGCGCCGACACGGCGCCGCGGAAGCTCTCGGGCCGCGGCCTCGCCTACTGGACCGACGGACGCAACGACAGCCGCATCCTCTACGTGACGCCGGGCTACCAGCTCGTGGCCCTCGACGCGAAGACCGGCGCGCTCGTGCCCTCGTTCGGCAGGAACGGCATCGTCGATCTGAAGCTCGAGGACGACCAGGTGATGGACCTGGTCAACGGCGAGATCGGACTGCACGCGGCGCCCATCGTCGCGAAGAACGTCGTCGTCGTGGGCGCGGCGCACCTGCCCGGCAGCTCGCCGAAGAGCCGGCAGAACGAGAAAGGGTACGTCCGCGGATTCGACGTGCGGAGCGGCAAGCGGCTGTGGATCTTCCACACGATCCCGCAGCTCGGCGAGTTCGGCAACGACACGTGGGAAAAAGAATCGTGGACCTACACCGGCAACGCCGGCGTGTGGGGACAGATGTCGGTGGACGAAGAGCTCGGCCTCGTCTACCTGCCCGTCGAGCTGCCGACGGGCGACTACTACGGCGGCCATCGTCCCGGCGCCGGGTTGTTCGGCGAAAGCGTCGTCGCCGTGGATCTGCAGACGGGCAAGCGCAAGTGGCACTACCAGCTCGTCCACCACGGCATCTGGGACATGGACATCCCGTGCGCGCCGATCCTGATCGACATCACGGTCAACGGACGCGCGGTCAAGGCGCTCGGCCAGCCGACGAAGCAGGGATGGGTCTACACGTTCGATCGCGCGACCGGTCAGCCGATCTGGCCGATCGAAGAGCGGCCCGTGGCGAAAGGCGACGTGCCCGGCGAGTGGTACTCGCCGACGCAGCCGTTCCCGACCAAACCGCCGGCATTCGATCGCCAGGGCGTCTCACTCGACGATCTCGTCGACTTCACGCCTGCGATCAAGGCGGAGGCGGTGGAGTTCGCGTCGAAGTACAAGATTGGTCCGATCTTCACGCCGCCCGTCGTCAGCAAGTGGGAAGGTCCGCGCGCCACGCTCATCCTGCCCGCGGCGACCGGTGGCGCCAACTGGGAAGGCGGATCGTTCGACCCCGAAACGCGCATCATGTACATCTTCTCGGTGACGGCCGCCAGCGCGCTGGGGCTCGTGCCGCCTGATGAGCGGCGCAAGTCGGACATGAACTACATCACCGGCCAGGCACCCGATCCGAGCAAGCCCGCGCCCTCAACGGGGCCGGCTCTTGGGGCTGGCGGTGAGAGCGGCAACGGCCTCTTCGTGCAGGGCCTGCCGATCATCAAGCCGCCCTACGGCCGCATCACGGCGCTCGACATGAACAAGGGCGAGCTCGTGTGGCAGGTCCCGCACGGCGAAACGCCCGACAGCGTCCGCAATCATCCGGCGCTCAAGGGCGTGACGATCCCGCGCACGGGCCGCGACGGCCGCATCGGGACACTCGTGACCAAGTCGCTCCTCATCGCGGGCGAAGGCGGGTTCTTCACGCTGCCCGACGGCCGGCGCGGCGCCATGCTCCGCGCCTACGACAAGGGAACCGGCAAGGACGCCGGCGAGGTGTACATGCCGGCGCCGCAGACGGGCTCGCCGATGACGTACATGCTGAACGGCAAGCAGTACGTCGTGCTGGCGATCGGCGGCGGCACGTACAGCGCCGAGCTCGTCGCGTTCGCATTGCCCGACGACGCACCGAAGCGCTAGCTGCGAACGAACAACGAACAAGGCCACTGAGGCACAGAGGGCACAGTCTTCGCCTACTTCGCCGCGACGAAGTTCATGTGCACCTTCATACGCACCTCGATCGGCTCGCAATCCAGGTACGTCGGCGTGAACTCCCACCCGCTGATGGCGTTGATCGCCGCATTGGCCAGAGCAGGATCGACGTTGCCGACAGGCTGCACGCTGGTCACGAGTCCGTCGACGCCGATGCGCGCCTCGAGCTCGACCCTCGCGGGAGGCGTGCCCGTCGGGTAAACCGGCCGAACGTCTCGAGTCTTGGTGGGAGGACGAATGTTGCCGCCAAGCGGTGTGTCGCCGCAGGTACTGAGTCTGCCCGGCGATACCCGCGGCTTGTCACGAAGGCTGTTGACCTGCGGCGGCCGCTGGACACCGTCGTCACTCACCGTGATCGTTTCCTCGAGCGTTCCGACCTGCATCGTGATGTTCTGCTGGAACGCCTGCCCGGCGAGCACGACACCCTCGCGCTTCACGGTGGCAAACCCCATGTGCTCCGCGGTGAGCACGTAGTTGCCGGGCGGCACGCCGACGAACTCGTAGTGCCCCGTCGAATCGCTCTTGATCTCGTACTTCGACTGGTTCTGCGGGTTCGAGAGCGCCAGGGTGGCGCCCGGCAGGGCGCGAGTGAACTGATCGACGATCGATCCCGACACCGTGGAGAAGCTTTGCGCCGACACACCGAAACCGGCAACGAGCACGGCGACGATGACGAACAGCGCGGCGGCGGCGATCGACGCCGAACGCGTGATGGGTTCCCGGTTGAGGCGGACGTTCAGCATGGCGCGAACTCTCCTTTCGAGGCTTGACGAACGGGCGATGGCAGCTGCGGGAAGAAACATCTCCTGCTGGGACTTGAACGCTTTGGCCAGATCGACGAGCTCGGTGGCGTACGCCGTTCCCTCCACGCCCATCTTCAACACGGCGTCGTCGCACGCCTGCTCGCTCTCGAGGCGCAGCCGGCGGCACGCCACCCACACGAGCGGGTTGAACCAGTAGACGGATCGCACGACCTCGGCGGCCATCTGCACGAGCCAGTCGCCGCGCCGCACGTGTGCGAATTCGTGGCCGAGGACGATGCGGATGCGGTCCTCGGGCCAGTCGGAGACGTCTGCGGGCAGCATCACCTTCGCCCGAGCGAACCCCCAGGTGGCGAGCAGCGCGGCATCCCAGCTCCGCAGCAACACAGGCGGCCGGCGGAGTCCGCCGGCGCGCGAGATCTCGGCGGCGATCCGGGCCCATGGCCCGGACGTGACGCGCTCGGAGCGCGATGCCAGCCAGGCGAGCCGGCCCAGGCCGGCCAGGAGCACGAACAGGCTCGCGGCCGCGCCGGCAACCCAGACGATCCCGAGCCATCTGGCAACGATCGTCGCTCGCGACAGAGAGGGCGATTCCGCCCCGGGCGCGCGTACCGACGAGGCGGTCGTCGAATCGAGGACGAGCAACGGGCGATCGATGAGCTGGACGCGCGATTCGGTCAGCCATGCGCCCATGCTCGCCTGCCACGCGGGCGCCACGAGAGGAAGAACAACGCGCAACGCCGGCGTCGCCGCCACGCACGCCAGGGCCGCCGCGAGGACGAAGTGGCGGACGGCCGCCGAGCGCCGCCGCAGCGCCGCGGTCGTGGCGAGCGCGACGAGCACGATGAGGGTGACCTTGATGGACGTGTTGAGCAGCAGCGTCATTTCTTTTCTCCCCTCTTTGCCTGACCCGCCTGACCCGCCCGGCCGGCCTGGCCCGCCCGCCCCGCCTGCCCGGTCGAGCCCGCCTTTTTCACGAGCTCCGAGATACGTTCCAGCTCCTCGTCCGAGAGCCGGGCGCCCTCGCCGCCCAGCAGCGCGGCGACCGCGCCTTCGGCCGAGCCGTCGAAGAACGTCTCGACAAGGTGCCGCAGGGCCGACCGCCGTGCGGCCGTGCGCGGCACGGCCGGAATGTAGACGTACTTGAGACCCTGCTCTTCGTGGCGGACATGGCCCTTTTCCTCGAGCACGCGCAGCTGGGTGCGCACGGTCGAATACGTCGGGTTGCCCGAGAGCGCCTCCATGACCTCTCCGGCCGTCGCACGGCCCTGCCGGTAGAGGATGTCCATAATCTGACGCTCGCGTCTGCTCAACGAGCTCGCGGTGAATTTGGTCATCTGGTCATCTCGTCATCTGGTCATTTCCGCCCAGCCCTAGCCCCCAGCCCCTAGCCCCCAACCTCTAACCTCTAACCTCTAGCCTCTAGCCTCTACGTGTTACTTTTATAACATATGTGCGAGAGAAATAACACGTCCGGGCGCGCTTGTCAACTCCCGGCCGTCCGCGGCTGGCGTCGTGGCGCGTGATAGCGTTCACCCGGGAGGTACCGAGATGCGCACAGGACTCGCGCTCATCGTGCTTGGCGGTGTCATCACCGCCGGTGGAGCCATGCTCGCGGCTCCCGGTCAGGATCGGCCCGGCGTCATCGGCCAGGCACGGGTGTTCGTCGAGAATCGCGGCAGGGGCGACGCGGTGCCCGTCGTGCTGCAGGACGTCGTGACGCCGTCGCCCATCAGCGTCCAGGTGGCCGGCACAGCGACGGTGGCCCTCGCCCCGGCGAGCGTGGTGCAGGCGCGTCTCGCGCGTCAGCAGTGGGAGTATCGAACGGTCGATCTCGAGCGAGAGCAGGATCCTGCCGCCGCGCTGTCCAGAGCCGGCGCCGAGGGTTGGGAAGCGACCGGCATCCAGCTGCTGAACCGCGCCGGAGCGCCCGTCGTCATGAAACGCCCCCGGTAGCGCCATTTGAATTTGGTCATCTGGTCATCTGGTCATCTGGTCATTTGGTCATCGTTGATCAATTGAGGAATTCAGCAATCGAACAACGATGACCAGATGACGAGATGACCAAATGACCAGATTCGCCCGGGCTCACGAGTGGACCCCGGGCGCCTCGTGTCCGGTGCGCTCGACGTATTCGACGTAGGACCCCGGATAGAGGTGGGGCTGCGCGTCGGTGCCGCTCTCGCCGCCCAGTTCCAGCACCCGGTTGCTGAGCGCGCGCAGGAACGCCCGATCGTGCGAGACAAAGACCATCGTGCCGTCGAAATCCTTCAGCGCGTCCAGCAGCATCTCCTTGGTCGCGAGATCGAGGTGGTTCGTCGGCTCGTCGAGCACGAGAAAATTCGGCGGGTGGAGCAGCATCCGCGCGAGCACGAGGCGCGTCTTCTCGCCGCCCGACAGCGCGCGGATCTTCTTGTCGGTGTCCTCGCCCGAGAACTGAAACGCGCCGGCCAGATTCCTGAGCGCGCCGATCGACTCGTGCGGGAAATCCTCGCGCAGCTGCTCCTCGATCGTCAGGTCGGGCTTGAGCACGTCGAGCGACTGCTGCGCGAAATACCCCATCTTGAGGCTGGCCCCCAGGCGCACCTGGCCCGCGTCGGGCGCCACCTGCCCCGCGATCATCTTCAGGAGTGTCGACTTGCCTGCGCCGTTCTTCCCCATGACGCACCAGCGCTCGCCGCGCCGGATCGTCACGCTCAGCCCGTCGTGCACGACGCGGCGCCCGTACACCTTCCGCACGTCCTCGAGGACGGCGACCTGGTCGCCGGACCGCGGAGGGGCCCGGAAATCGAACGCGACGACCCTCCGCTTCTTCGGCAGCTCGATCTTCTCGATCTTCTCGAGCGCCTTGACCCGGCTCTGCACCTGCGCCGCCTTGGCCGCATGCGCCGCGAAGCGCTCGATGAACCGCTGCTCTTTCGCCAGCATCGCCTGCTGGCGCGCATACGCGGCCTCGCGGTTCGCCTCGCGAACCGCACGCTCGCGCTCGTAGAAATCGTAGTTCCCCGAGTACATCGTGATCTCGCCATCGTCGATCTCGGCGATCTTCGTGACGATGCGGTTCATGAAGTCGCGGTCGTGCGACGTCATCAGCAGCGCGCCGGACCGTGCCTTCAGGAACTGCTCGAGCCAGATGATCGACTCGATGTCGAGGTGGTTGGTCGGCTCGTCCATCAGCAGGACCTCGGGCCGGCCGAGCAGCACGCGCGCCATCGCCACGCGCATCTTCCAGCCGCCCGACAGCGCGCCCACGTCGCCGTCGATGCGCTCGTCGTCGAACCCGAGACCGTGGAGGACCTCGCGCGCCTGAGCTTCTAACGCGTAGCCGCCAAGGTGGCTGTACTCCTCCTCCACCTCCCCGTAGCGGGCCAGGATGGTTTCCATCTCGTCCGCACGGTCGGGGTCGCTCATCGCGTGGTTCAGCTGTTCGAGCTCGTGGTGCAGGTCGCCGACGCGGCCGCTGCCGAGAATGGCCTCGTCCAGCACGGACCGCCCCGACATCTCCTCGACGTCCTGACGGAAGTAGCCCACTGTGAGCTTCTTCGGGACCGTGACGTCGCCCTCGTCCGCCACCTCCTCGCCCGTGATCATGCGAAAGAGGGTCGTCTTGCCGGATCCGTTGGGGCCGACGAGGCCGACTTTCTCGCCGGCGTTGAGCTGGAACGACGCGTCCACGAACAGCAGCTGCCGGCCGTACTGCTTGCCTACACGGGTCAACGAAATCATGAGGTCAGGGCTTCTTTCGGACGCGCGCAGCCTGGGCGATCTTCTCGCCGATGAGCGCGATCTTGTTGTCGCGCAGCCGGCGTTCGTTCAGCCAGTACGGGCTGGTGATTTCCTTGAAGGCGTGGATCGCGGCCTGGATACCCTCGGCCCACGCCACCGCGATCAGTTTGATGTCGCCGTGGACGTCGCCCACGGCGAAGATGCCCCGGCGGCTCGTCTCGAAATACGGATCGATGCTGATGCTGCCGTCCTCGTTCAGCTTGACGCCAAGCCGCTCGAAGGTCTCTTTCGAAGAGAGAAACCCGATCTGCACGATGACCGCCGCGCAATCGAGCGTCTGACCGCCGGTCAGGGTCAACCGAATGTGCTCGGCGGCGAAGGCGGCGGCGGTCACTTCGGTGTGCGTGCGGACCACGCCGCCGGCGTCCGTGACCCGCGCCAGCGTATCCGCCTTGCCGTTCACCTCCGCCCGGACGATCAGATCCACCAGCCCGTGCCGTCCCAGCACCATGACCGCGGCGTCGAGCGCGGAGTCGCCGCCGCCGACGACCGCCACGTGCCGGCCTTCGTAATCGCCGATCTTCGGAATCTTGTAGTGCACGTTTTTCGAATTCAGTTGATCCAGCACGGCGAGCCGCCTCGGGTAGTGCAGCAGGCCGCAGGCGATGATGACCTTGCGGCAGACGTAGCTGCCCTTGCTGGTCACCACGCGCTTGAGCTGCTCCTCCGCTTCGATGTCGTCCGTGTCTTCGATCGCCACGAGCTCTTCGTTGAACCGGAACTGGACCAGGGCGTTGACGGCCTGCCGGTAGGTGCGCTCGGACAACTCCTCGCCCGAAATGCCGTCGGGAAAGCCCGGGATGTCGACGATCCGCTTGTCGGAGTAGAGAAAGTGCGGCTGGCCGCCCGGCGTTCCCTTGGCCTCGACGACGAGCGTGGTGAGCGCGCGATGCGCGGTCGTGAGGCTCGCGGCCAGGCCGGCCGGCCCGGCGCCGACGATCACGACGTCCCAGTAGGGAAGATGGTCGAAGTCGAGGTTCGCCTCGAGCGGCTTGACGCTGAAATCGGCCATGACTCTCTAAGTCTTGTGTCGGCGAAAGGAAATTACAATAGGTCACCCCATGCCCCCGGCGTCGGATCTGCAGGATGTCCTCTCCCGTTACTGGGGCTACACCACATTCCGGCCGCTGCAGCGCGAAGCGATGGACGCCGTCCTCGCGGGCCGCGATTCGGTCGTCGTGCTGCCCACGGGCGGCGGCAAGTCGCTGTGCTTTCAGGCGCCGGCGGTGATGCAAACCGGCCTGGCGCTCGTCGTGTCGCCGCTCATCTCGCTGATGAAGGACCAGGTCGACACGCTCGTCGGCAACGGCGTGCCGGCCGCGCTGTACAACAGCTCGCTCGCGCCCGGCGAGAAGGCGGAGGTGCTCGCCGGGTTGCGCCAGGGACGCTATCGCCTGCTGTACGTCTCGCCCGAGCGGCTCGTGGGCGACGGGGGCGACGGCTTCCTGAGCCTGCTCTCGTCGTGCGGCGTCACGTTTCGTCGCCGTGGACGAGGCGCACTGCATCAGCCAGTGGGGACACGATTTCAGGCCTGAATACCGGCAGCTCGGCCGGCTGCGGCAGCTGTTGCCCGGCATCGGGCTTCATGCGTACACGGCGACGGCCACGGCGCGCATCCGAAAGGACATCGCGGCTCAGCTGGGGCTGAACGATCCCGTCGAGCTCGTCGGGTCGTTCGACCGTCCCAACCTCGTCTACCGCGCCCTGCCCCGCGCCACGCTCAAGAAGCAGCTCACCGAAATGCTCGCGCGCCACCGGCGCGAGGCGGGCATCGTCTACTGCACGTCGCGGCGCGAAACCGAAGCGCTGGCCGAGTGGCTGACGACCATCGGCGTGACCGCGCTGCCGTATCACGCGGGCTTGTCGGACGCCGAGCGCAGCCGCAACCAGGATGCGTTCCTCAGCGAGCGCGCCGACGTGATCGTCGCGACGGTCGCCTTCGGCATGGGCATCGACCGGTCGGACGTGCGCTTCGTCGTGCACGCGGGCTCTCCGCGGTCGCTTGAACACTACCAGCAGGAATCCGGACGCGCCGGACGCGACGGGCTCGAAGCCGAATGCCTGCTGATTTACTCCACGTCCGACTTCCAGAAATGGCGCGTCATGCTCGAGCAGAACGGCGAGCTGACCGACGGCGCCAGGCGCCTGCTCCGGCAGATGGAGGGGTACGCGACGAGCGTCGGCTGCCGCCACAAACACCTGTCCGAGTATTTCGGCGACCAGTACGACAGGGACAGCTGCGCGGCCTGCGACTACTGCCTCGACGAGCTCGAATCGGCCGCGGATCCGGTGCGGCTGGCGCGCAAGATCCTCTCGGGCGTGGCGCGCGTCGGCCAACGATTCGGCGCGGCGCACGTCGCCAACGTGCTGCGCGGGGCGTCAACGGAACCCGTGGTGCAGCGCGGGCACGACAAACTGAGCACCTTCGGCCTGCTCCCCGACGCCTCGTCCGCCGAGATTCGCGGCTACATCGAGCAGCTGTCCGGCCTCGGCCTCCTCCGCCAGACCGACGATGCGTTTCCGGTGCTGGTGCTGACGCCGCAGGGCGCCGAGCTGCTGCGAGACGAGCACAGCTGCCCCGGCCTGACGCTGGCGCGGCAGCGGCCGCCGCGGAAGGACGCCCCCCGGGCGAAGTCGCGGATCGAGGCGGAGTCGTGGCAGGACGTCGACCGCGATCTGTTCGAGCGGCTGCGGGCCGTGCGGCTCCAGATCGCACGCGCGCGCGGCGTGCCGCCGTACGTCATCTTCCACGACGCCACGCTGCGCGAGATGGCGCGGCTGCGGCCGACGTCCATCGACGCGCTGCTCGCCGTCAAAGGCATCGGCGCGCGGAAGGCCGACGACCTCGGCGAGACGTTCCTGGCGGCAATCCGTGGAGACTAGAGGCTAGAGGCTAGAGGCTAGGGGCTAGGGGCTAGGGGCTAGGGACCAGACGCTCCAGCCTCCAGCCTCCAGCCTCTAGCCTCGCGAAAAAGGCACTGAATGGCGCTGAGCGCGACGATCTACAACTTCGAAACCGAGCTGTCCGACGTGGACCGCGGCGTGTACGAGACGTTCAGCCTGCGGCTGGCCCGGCATCCGTCCGAGACGCTCGAGTTCATGCTGACGCGCTTTCTCGCGTACTGCCTCGAGTACACGCAAGGCATCACGCTCACCGACGGTGTGTCCGCGGGCGACGACCCGGCCCTCCTCGTGCGCGACCTGACGGGCCGGATCACCGCGTGGATCGAAGTCGGGATGCCCGACGCGAAGAAGCTCCACCGCGGGAGCAAGCTCGCCAGCCGGGCGGCGGTGTACACGCACCGCAACATCGGGAAAGTCCTCGAGGAACTCCAGGGCCGGAAGATTCATCAGGCCGCGCAGATCCCCGTCTACGAGTTCGGTCACGGCTTCATCGACCGCGTCGCCGCCACGCTGGAGCGGCGGGAGCAGATCACGCTCTCAGTCAACGAACGGCAGCTCTACCTCGACATCAGCGGTAGAAGCTTCGACACGGAAATCACAGGTCACCACTTCTCATAACGATACGTACGGGGCCACAGAGGCGAAATCCTTTAGAATAGGCGGTCGAGAGGCTGCCACCATGAGAACACGTCTCGCACTGGCCGGCTGGCTGGCCATGGCCCTGGTCGCGCCACTCGCGGCGCATCATTCCTTCGCCGCCGAATTCGACGACACCAAGCCGATCAAGATGACCGGCGTCATCAAGAAGGTCGAGTGGACGAACCCGCACATCTGGTTCTACCTCGACGTGAAGAACGCGGACGGCACCGTCACCACCTGGGGATTCGCGGGCGGCGCGCCCGGCCAGCTGATGCGCCGTGGCATCGTGAAGGATCAACTGAAGCTCGGCGAGACTGTCGTGGTCGAGGGGTTCCGCGCGAAGGACGGCTCGAACAACGCCTCGGGCGGACGCGTGACGTTCCCTGACGGCCGGAACGTCCTCACCGCCGGGGCGCAGGACAGAACCCCGGGAGAAGCCCGATGAGCCTCAAGCGAACGATCCACCTGGTGCTGCTGGCGCTCTCCACCGTCGGCGCGTACGGCGTCGTCACCTCGGCGCAAAACACCCCCGCGCCGGCCGGGCCGCGGACCGCGGAGGGCAAGCCCGATTTCACGGGGACGTATCAGTGGCCGACGTACCTGCAGGGCGACGAGCGTGGCCGGTCGTCCGCGACCGTCTTCGATCGGAAGCGGTTCGCGCCGCTCAAGCCCGGCGGCGAGGCGTTCCTCGAGCCGAGGACCGGCGTGCCACGTCACGACGAGCCCCGCGACTTCTGCCTGCCCGCGGGGTTCCCTGGCGGCATGCTCTCCGGCAACGCGATGCAGTTCTTCCAGACGAAGAACTACCTGGTGATGGTCCACGAGTTCCAGCGGATGACCCGGATCATCCCGCTCGACGGGCGCCCGCACCGCAAGGGCCTCGAGCCGATGTACTACGGCGACTCGGTGGGCAAATGGGAGGGCGACACGCTGGTCATCGACTCCGTCAACTTCAACCGGTGGGCACTCGACGACTACTACTACACCAACTCGAAGGAATACCGCATGCACAGCGACGCGCTCCACACGATCGAGCGCATCAAATGGAAGGGCAAGGACACCCTTTCCTACGAGTTGACGATCGACGACCCGAAGATCTTCACCGCCCCGTGGTCGCAGGAATTCCAGATCGTCGCAAAGCCTGAATGGGACGCCGCCGGGTTGTACGAGTACGTCTGCGAGGACAACAACCGCTGCCCGGGCGGGAAGTGCGGGGAGAAATAGCCATGCGTCTCACGCTCGGCGCGGCCGTCATCGCCGTCTCCGGCCTCATCGGGGGTTACACACTGGCGCGCGCCCAGGCGCCGGCGCCGCCAACCCAGGAGCAGCTTCGCCAGGCCGTGGCCAGCCTGCGCGGCGATCGCATCTGGCGCCCCACGTCGTACGACGAGCTGACGCCCGAGCAGAAGGCCTTCGTGAACAGCATCCTCAGCGGGCCGCGGCGCGGGATCGACGGCGCGCTCGGCATCATGATGGTCAGCCCGGTCCTGGGCGATCTCGCGCAGAAAGCCATCGCGTACGCACGCTTCAACCCGTCGGTGCCGCCAAAGCTCAACGAGCTGGCGATCCTCATCGGCGCGCGCGCCTGGACCGCGCAGTACGCCTGGTATGTGCATCACCGCGCCGCGCTCAGCGCAGGTCTACCCGCCGACGTCATCGACGCCATCCAGGCGGGCAAACGGCCGGCCGCGATGTCAACGGACGTCGAAGCGGTGTACAACTTTTCCACCGAGCTCCTGACGACGAAGCAGGTCAGCGATGCGACGCTTCGGACCGCAAGGAACGTCCTCGGCGGCGACAAAGGCGTGGTCGATCTCGTCGGCACGCTGGGCTTCTATCAGTTCGTCGCGATGCTGATGAACGTCGACCGGCTTCCGCTGCCGCCGAACGTCAAAGCTGAACTCAACTAGAGGCTAGAGGCTGGAGGCTAGGGATTGGGGGATTCGATGACTCTGCTGCGCGCCGCACTGCTGGCAACCACGGTCGCTTCCATGGCCTCGCTGACCACGTCTCGCGTGACGGCGGCCGCCGGTTCGTGCGAAAGCCTCGCCTCGCTCGCGCTGCCGGAGGCGCGCATCACGCTGGCGGAGACCGTCGCCGCCGGCGCGTTTCAGCCGCCGGCCGGCCCACGAGGTGGCGGACGCAACGCCGTGTACGCGAGGCTGCCCGCGTTCTGCCGCGTCGCGGCCACGCTGACGCCATCGAGCGACTCGGACATCAAGGTGGAGGTCTGGCTGCCGGCGCCGGCCGGATGGAACGGGAAGTTCCAGGCCGTCGGCAACGGCGGCTGGGCGGGCGTCATCTCTTACGCCGCGCTCGCCCAGGCCGTCGCCGCCGGGTACGCCGGCGCGAGCACCGACACGGGCCACATCGGCAACACGGCGGCCTTCGCCATCGGACATCCGGAAAAGGTCGTCGATATGGGCTACCGCGCGGTTCACGAGATGACGGTCAAGGCCAAGGCCCTCATCAACGCCTACTACACGGCGCCGCCGACGCTCGCGTTCTGGAACGGCTGCTCGTTCGGCGGCCGCCAGGGCATCACCGAGGCTCAGCGCTACCCCGCGGACTTCGACGCCATCGTCGCCGGCGCCCCCGCCGTGAACTGGATGCGCCTGCACGGCGCGCGGATGGCCATCAACCAGCGCGTGCACGCGAGCGAAGACAGCTACATCACCCCTGACAAGTACCCGGCGATTCACCAGGCCATGCTGACCACGTGCGACGCGGCAGATGGCGTCAAGGACGGCGTCGTGGAAGATCCGACGCGGTGCCGGTTCGATCCCAAGGTGCTCGAGTGCAAGGGCGCGGATGGTCCGAGCTGCCTCACGCCGAGCCAGGTGGAGACGGCCCGGGCGCTCTACGCGCCGCTCAAGAGCGCGAAGACCGGCGCGACCATCTTTCCGTCGCTGCTCCTGCCGGGTTCCGAGCCGAACTGGGCCACGCTGGCCGGCCCCGATCCGGTCAGCACGGCATTCGAAGCGTTCCAGTACGTGGTCTTCCACGACCCGGCGTACGACGTCCGCCGATTCGACGTGGACGTGGATCTGCCGGCCGCGATGAAGATGGACGCGGGCGTGCTCAATTCAGGGGAGACGAACTTGAAGCCGTTTTTCGACCGGGGCGGCAAACTCCTGATGTACCACGGCTGGGCCGATCCGCAGGTGCCGGCGATGAACAGCGTCGAGTACTTCGACGCAGTCGTGAAGCGCAGCGGAAAGGCCGCCGTCGGCAAATCGGTCGCGCTTTACATGGTGCCCGGCATGGCTCACTGCGCCGGCGGCCCCGGCACCGACGTGTTCGACAAGATGGGCGCGATCGAACAGTGGGTATCTCGCGGCGCGGCGCCGTCGCAGATCACGGCCGCCCATCTCACCGACGGCGTGGCCGTCCGCACGCGCCCGCTGTGCCCGTTCGGCCACGTCGCCCACTACAAGGGTACCGGGTCGACCGACCAGGCGGCCAGCTTCGAGTGCGCCGCGCGGAAGTAGCCGCGCGACAGAAGTGCAGGCAGAAGTAGCGCGGCCCTTTCAGGGCCGCGTCGGCGGGGCTGAAGCCCCGCCCTACGGCTTGTATTCCGGGTAGATCGTCTTGCGGCCGCCGCGAAGGGCCTCTTCCGGGATGCCGAATTCCTTCGCCGCATCCTTCAGCCAGTTGTTCGTCCCCGGCAGATGGTGCGGCACGAACCCGTCCGGCCGGCCCGGGATCTCATCGACCGCCTCAGACGATACGCCGGCGAGCTGCTGCGTCATGTTCTGACGCCAGTTCGTGCTGCGGACCAGCGGCTCTTCCAGGTAGACCGGATCGTCCACGACGCTGACAACAGTCAGCACGTCGCCGTGGCGCACGATGTGCTCGGTGATCGTCGCGCGGTCGCTGGCCGGCACGCCGTTGCGCTGAATCCACCCCGCCTTGATGTGCGTGGTGTGAACAGTCAGCATTGCGCCTTCCCACCGGCCCGTTGAGAAGCCCGGCCACGTGTGCGCGGCGTACTCGGGAGGGTGAGGCCGGCCGTCCATCCAGATCATCCTGATGTCGCTGCCACCGGCGCCGGCGCGATAGATCTTGTACGCGATCAACTGCTGCGTGTCGTCGTCGACGACCTTGGAGATCCGCATGCCGCCGCCTCCGCGGGCCCAGTACGCGGCCGGGGCGAAGATCGTCTGGTGCTCGCGCAGCGTGTTGATGGCCGCGTCCCACGAGTCGGCCCTCAGGCGCGCCGCGTCGTTGATCGGAAGGCCCGTGTAGTCGCCGATCCGCGGGCCGCCGCCGATCGCGTCGTTGCGGTGGTTGACGTCTTCGTGCAGCAGGTTGGCCCATTCGCCGGAGAGATCGTTCTGGGCGCGGGCCGGGCGGCCGGCCAGCAGGCAGACGGCGAACGCGAGAACCCCGGCCGCGCGAACAAGACGGGCACGACGCATCGCAGCCTCCTCGGCGGGCTTATTATACGCTCCGAGACGTCGGCGGTACGACGTTCGACAAGCCAGGCAGTTACACGTACATCTGCAAGGAACACCCGTGGGTGTACGGGCAGGTGATCGTCGAGTGATCGTGGAGTAGCGCGGGCCTTTTAGGCCCGCGTGCAAGGCGGCCCTGAAGGGCCGCCCTACTTCTGCGCTGCCGATTCCTCGGCTCGCGCGGCCGTCAGGATGTTCTTCATCCCGTAGTTGCCCTCGTGGCACGCGTACTCGAACGGCCGCTGGCTGTCGTCCACCTTCGTCAGGTTCATGCCGAAGGTCCACGGCTTCGCCCACGTGTGCGGGTCGTCGAACGTGACGGACCACTCGACCGTGTCGGGCGCGGTGATCTTGAACCGCTCGATCATCTTCAGCTGGTCGCTCGAGCCGCGATAGGGCGTCTTGTCCGTGAAGTTCGTGGTCTCGACCACGAGGGTGTTGCCCTCCCAGTGGCCGCGCGCATCGCCCAGGTAGCTGCGAATGCGTTCGCTGACGTGCGGGCGGCTGTCGAGCGAGATGAGGCGCGTCTCGTTCACCATCTCGTAATGGATGGCGACATAGCCGGGCCCCTGGTGAATCTGGTACGAGTTGCCGTAGATGGCCGGCATCATCGACCCCGGCAGGCCGCGCGTGATGCACCGATCGTAGTAGCTGCGATCTTCCCAGGAGTCCGCGGGTCCGTGCGCGCTTCGCGCAACCGCCCGCGCCGCCGCACGGGCCTGGCCTTCCGCCGTGACCGTCGGGACTTTCCCGTCGGGCGGATCCGAGACGAGCCACGCCCGGCTGTTCACGGCGCCGTAGTTCTCGAACCAGTGCATCGGGCTCGTCGCGCCCGGGAACTCGCTGAGCGTCGGCGCACGCTCGATGGCCTGCTTCTGCCGCTGCTTGACCATCTCCGCCAGCTCTGCCGGACTGACATCCTCGAGCTTGCGGCCTTCGAACTCCGCGGGCCTCTCGAACGGGATCCCGCTCTCGTCGCTGTTGGTGAAGACGCCCGCGATCTCGGGGTCGCCCCACGCCGTCCGCGGCGGCGTCCAGTTCTTCACGTTCTTGGGAACCGACAACCGCTTCTTCGTGACGAGTTCGTCGGCACTGACCGGCGCGGCCGTTCTCGGCGCGGGTGTCTGGGCGCTGGCGCTCCACGACGCACACGAGATCAACACCACACCGGTCAGCCGCCCCAATCGCCCGTTCATGAGTCCCTCCCGGGATTCCGTCCGGGACGATTATAGCGGCCCGGGCCTACTTGGTCTTCTCGCCCGCCGCCGCCTTGTCGTAGCGCGTGCCGTGCGACGCCACGGCCTGCCACCGGCCGTCCTTCTTCACCCAGACGTCGGTGAAGTGGTAGTGACCGCTGGTATCGGTTCCAGCGTAGTGGCTCTTCTCTTCCTGGCTCGTGAACGCCACGGCCACGTTTCCGTAGGTATTGACCGACACGTCGTCCAGCGTCATCGCCTCGACGACGTATTTCGCGTTCTTGAGGTCGTCGATCGCGTTGGTCTTCGTGTAGGTGTGGGCCGTCGGGCTGGTTCCGGCGAAGTCGTCCGCGATCAAGCGGTCCAGCGTGGCGGCGTCCTTCTTCTCGATCGCCGTCACCCAGTCGTTCTCGAGCTTGACGATCGTCGCGGGCACGTCCTCCCCAGAGGTAGACGATGTCGCCGCCGCTGCCGGCGCAGCCGGTTGCGTTCCCGGAGCCGTCGTACCAAGCCCCGACGCTCAACGCCAGGGGTATGAACGCCAGCGCGTGATATCTCATGGTGCAGCCTCCCGTCGAGCAGGCTGCAAGCGCCATTCCTGGCAGAAAGCCACACGGGAGCCCGAACCGTAACCGGCCGGAAGGGAACGATTTCACGTCGCCGCGAAATCGTCCGCGGTCGTTTCTACTTGTTGCTGTCGCCGAAGAGGTGCTCGACGTCCTTGTTGTTCTCGGTGCAGATGTATTCGAGCAGGTCCTGATCGACGACCAGGCGCGACGGGCTGTGGTTGACCGTCCACGGCCGGGTGTACACCTTGGGATCGTCGATCGTGAGCGTCACATCCATCGTTCCGAAATCCCGGCGGCGATAACGCTCGATCGTGTGCAGGGCCTCGCTGTGCGGCCGGCCGGCGTTGTCCATCCACGTGCGATCGTTGATGCCGACCGTGTCCACGACGAACGTGTCGCCCTCCCACTTGCCGACCGAGTAGCCGAGCCACGACGGCTGCGGATCCTTCGGCAGCGCCCGGCCGTCCGTGAAGATCTGCCGGAATGTCGTGAAGCCCTCGTACAGCACGATGGTGACGCCTGGCGTCTGGAAGATCTTGTACGGATACGGCAGCACGAGGAGCTTGGGCATGCCCGGCACGCAGTGAGCCGCCGGGTCGTCCTTGCCGCGCGCCCCGTTCGCGCGGTCCTTGACCGTCTGCTCGGCCCACGGCTGGTACGGCACGTCGCCCGGATTCATCCCGGCCGCCAGATCCTGCAGTCCTCTCGTGTTGGGCATCCAGACACCGGACAGATCCGGATGGCCGTCGGCCGTCTTCGGCGCCGGCGCGGTGAGGTTGGGCTTGCCGTCAGCGGTCCGGGGCACGCCCGGCGTGGGCGTGTTCAGCCACTGCGCCGACAGCGGCGCGGACGCGAGCGCGGTCAGCACCAGTCCAGCCACGATGTTCAACGCCACTCTACGATGACGCGCACAGATCATCTTCCTGACGATAGGACGGATCGGACTCGCGGCGCAAGAGCGTCATTAGCCAGCCTATGCCGATAGGTCGATAGATGACTCCCCCAGTCCGTAAGGCCTGATACCTGGGTCGATCGCCCTGACGACGTGCTGACGTGGATGCCGACTAGCGTCCACCCCGCTCTTCTTCGTGGCCGTCATGGCGTCCGCGGTGTACGGCGGCGTCGTCGCCGGCCTGATCGCGACGGTCGTTTCGACAGCGGTGATCGCAATGCTGTTCATGCCGCCGCTGTTCTCGTTCGACATCGGATCGGACGATGCATTCCGGCTGGTGGTGTTTGGAGGCGTGGCCCTGCTGACCAATTCGATGGCGGCCGAGCGGCGACGCGCCGAAGCCCAGCAGCAGCGGCTCATCGACGAACTGCGCGAGGCGAATGCGCCGGATCACGACGCTGAGCGACATGCTGCCGGTGTGCCCGCATTGCAAGCGGGTGCGCACGACCGACACACGGTGGCAGACGCTCGAGAGCTATCTCGACGAGGCGCCGGATCTCCGAATGAGCCACGCCCTCTGTCCCCAGTGCGCCCGCCAGGCCTATCCGGAGTTCCACACTCACTAGAGGAGTTCTTGGATCGGCGTCGCCGCGAATCCCAGGTCCTTGGGCCTTGGTTCTTGGTTCTTGGTCCGTCCGTCCTTGCGTCCGCTGGTCCAGGTTGTCCCCGAAACTGGTGCACAGATACGCGGACGACGTGGACCATGGACCTGGGACGGACCGGGAACTAAGGCCCAAGGACCAAGGACTACAGAGCAAACCGCTGGGCGGCCAGGAGGACCATGGCCAGTGTGAGCCCGGCGATCGCGCACTCCCCGACCACGCCGACGACCAGCGGGCGCCAGCCCTGCTTCATCAGCTCGCGCACATTGGTCCGCAGCCCCACGCCGGCAAACGTCAGCAGGAACGCCCAGCGCGAGAGATTCGCCAGGTCCGTCATCTGATCCTTCGAGAACGCTCCGGCCGTGGCCATCGCCGAGATGACGAGGAACCCCAGCACGAACTTGGGGAACTTCTGCCACAGAAACGCGGCCTTGTTGCCGATCGCCTTGCCCTGGTTCCGCTTCACCCAGTACAGCGCGTAGCCGAGCACGACGAATCCGATCGTCGCGTTGCGCGCGGTCTTCGCCAGCACGGCGAACTTGCCGGCGGCGTCCGAATACAGCGCGCCGGCCGCCGTGGCCTCCGCCGTGTTGTCCACCGCCAGGCCGACCCAGAGGCCGTACGCGTTGTCGCTCATCCCGAGCGATCGGCCGATCAGCGGAAACACGAACAGGCTCACCGCGCCCAGCGCCAGAATCGCCGCCATCGCGTACGACGCATCCTCATCGTCGGCCTCGATGGCGCCCTTGGCGGCGATGATCGCCGAGACGCCGCAGATCGACGAGCCGATGGACAGCAGGCTGATGAGCTTCGGCGACAGGCCGAACGCGCGGCCGAGCGCCGTCATCAGGATGATCGCGGCCACCAGCTCGATGGCCACGCAGGCGAGGCTCACGCCGCCCAGCTTGACGACGTCGCCCAGCAGGAAGCGGACGCCGAGCAGCACGATGCCGGCCTTGAGCCAGAACTCGTACGTGTCCACGCCCGCTCGGAAGATCGCCGGGATACCGACCGTATTGGCGACGACGAGGCCGAAGATGATCGCCCAGAGGACGTACTCGATGTTCGGCAGCGTCAGGTGATGCGTCCGGCCGTAGCTGGCGATCGACTGCTCCGTCACCTTGCCGGCGAAGCCGACGACGGCGAGGAGCAGCGTGCCGGGGATGAGTTGGACCCACTGCGGCAGACGCCGCGTGGCGGTTGCGGGATACGTCAGCGTGTCCATGCGGTCACCACGGGATGCCGGACACGACGCCGGCCTTGATCAGCAGAACAGCCACAGCCGCCGCCAGGACGGCCCACCAGTCGAGCGAAATGCGCACGGGGCAATCATATACGCGGGGTAGGAGGTTGGAGGCTGGGGACTGGGACGAGGCTAGGGGCTGGGGGCTGCGGACTGCCGACTGCCGACTGCCGACTGCTGACTGTGGCGCTAGGGACTGGAGGCCAGGGATGGGACGTACTCGGTGACGCTCACGTTGACGTCCATCCCGAGGCACGCGGACGCCGCGCCCGACGTAGGTCCCCCAGAGTGGCAGCGCCTGGCCGTGATCCCAGGCGACGGCAACGCGAATGAGATTGCGGTTGCCGACCACGCTGTTGGTGGGGTCGAAATCGACCCAGCCGGCGCCCGGCAGATACACCTGCATCCACGCGTGGGTCGCGCCGCCGCTCACCTCCGCGGCATCCGGCGCGAAGATGTACCCGCTGACGAACCGTGCGGCGAAGCCGAGCGACCGGACGGCTTCCATCATGAACAGCGCGAAATCACGACAGCTGCCGGACCGCTGGCGGAGCGTGTCTTCGGGACGCTGAACGCCTTTTTCGGGCCGGCGGACGTAGGTGAATTCGTGCCTGATGCCCTGCGTGATCGCCGCCAGCAGCGCCATGGTGTTGGTCGATCCGGCAGACGACACGAACCGGGCTGCCCACTGGCTCACCTCGTCCCCCGGATAGTGACGGCTGCGCGCCCTGACCAGGTCGGGGCCCTCGTCTTCCTTGTAGATGAACGGATAGGTCTGCGCGTCGATCTCGAGGGCGTAGTCGGGCAACGCCGTCTCGAGATGTTCGAGCGTGACGGTGCTGTCGAAGCGCAGATCGTTCGTGGCGCCGCCGAACGTCGCGATGGCGACCGAGTTGTCGAACACGTCGTGGAGCCAGCGAAGGCTGGCGGGCTGCGGGAGGATGTCGAGCTTCGTGCGCACGAGGCGCAGATCGTGGCTCTCGCGCGGGCGGAACATCATCCGGTGCTCGCCGAGTGTGACGGGCTCCGAGTAGCGGTAGACTCGTGATGTGCCGGACGGTCAGGAGGCGCATGCCGGCATTTCGTCCGCCCAGACCTTGAAGCCGACCAGCGTGTTGGGGCCGAACGCGTTGCTGATCGCCACGTCCGTCGCGTCCCGGCCGCGCGCGATCAGGACCCTGTCCGATGCGCGGCACGTTGTTCCTGGGATCGAAGGTATGCCAGTGGCCATCGACGTACGCCTCGAACCACGCGGCGAAGTCCATCGGACTGTACGGCGGCGGCATGCCGACGTCGCCGAGATAGCCGGTGCAGTAGCGCGCCGGGATGTTCATGCATCGACAGAACGCGACCGCGAGGTGCGCGAAGTCGCGGCAGACGCCCTTCCGCTCGGTGAACACTTCCCACGCCGTCCTCGTCGAGCGGGCGTTCTCGTAGCCGAACGTGATGTGCCGGTGCACGTAGTCGCAAATCGCCTGCACCTGCTGCGCGCCGCCCCGCGCCCTGTCGAACAGCGACCAGGCCGCCTCCGAGAGCCGATCGGTTTCGCAGTACCGGCTGCCGAGCAGAAACTGCAGGCACTCGTCCGGGAGATCCTGTACGGCCTGGTGCCGGTCGGACCGCGAGGTCGGCTCCGGCATCCCCGAGTCGTTGATGATAGCCGTGGCCGACAACCGGGTACGCCCGGCCGGCGCGACGATCCGCGTGCACCAGTTACCGAAGGCGTCCCGGTAGAACGTGATCGGCACCGAAGGGTTCGTGGTGAGGTAATCGGGGATGACGATGTCGCTGGCCCGCGTGTGATGGATGTTGAGCATCAACATCATCGGCGTCGGCTGCGGGCACTCGTAGATCAGTTCGTAGCCGACTCGCAGTTGCATGTGCTTCGACTATAGCCGAATGCGGGGATCTCCCCTGTCCTGCTTTGCACTGGTCTGACAGATTGAAGGACGGACGAGAACGCAGGGAACGCAGAGATCGCAGAATTCGCTGAGTTTCTATCAAAACGCTCCGCGTGCTCTGTGTGCTCTGTGTTGATTGTCGTGCGGAGCCGGCAGGCCTGAAGGCCTGCACTACATTCAGAGGGGCACGACGCTGACGCCGACGTACAGCTCGTGAGAGCCGCCGCCGAGGACGACGCCTCGGAGCGGGCTGACGTCGCCGTAGTCGCGGCCCCAGGCAAGCGTCACGTGCCGCGTGTCGGGGAGGACGGCGTTGGTCGGATCGAGGTCCACCCAGCCGTTACGCGGACACCAGACCGACAGCCACGCGTGCGACGCATCCGCGCCGACGAGCCGCGGCTGCCCCGGCGGCGGGTCGGTCAACAGATACCCGCTGACGTAGCGCGCCGGCAGGCCGATCGACCGCAGGCACGCAATCTGGAGGTGCGCGAAGTCCTGGCAGACGCCGTGCCGCTCCTCGAGCACGCGCGTGGCCGGCGTCGTGATGGACGTCGCGCCCGGATCGAACTGAAACTCGTCGTGGATCCGATGCATCAGCGCCACAGCCGCCGCCAGGAGCGGCCGCCGATCGGTGAACGCTTCGCGGGCGAACGCCGCCAGCACCGGCGCCGGCTCCACGTACGGCGACGGGTAGCGGAACTCCGACGCGACGTTGAACCCATCGTCGCTGCGGACGTCTTCCCACGCCGGGCTCGCCTCCGGGTCGACGGCGTCCCCGCGCGGCGACACCTCCACCACGCTGTGGCTCACGACGCGCAGCTCCGAGTACGGCGTCGTGATCGTGAACTGCTCTTCGACGTTGCCGTAGCAGTCGATGCGGCGGCTCTCGTTCGCCGGCCCGGGATCGACGACGACGTGGTGGGCGCGGACATGCTGGCGCGGGAGCGCGCGCGGCGTGAGGCACGCGACGTGCTGAGACGTGGACACCCGGCCTGCGTGGACGTAACGGGTCTCGTGCTCGATCTCGTAGACGACGGCGCCGGCGGACGACATCCCCTCGATCATCTGCCGCTCATCGGCCCGCGGTCGCGTGCGGCAGCTCGTAGGCGTGGCTGAAATACCGGAGCGTCAGGCCGTCGGACAGCCCGAACGCCGCACGCAGGCAGCTGCCGAGCAGCTCGTCGACCGACACGTGGCCGAACAGGTCGCCCTGGCGCCGGTTGTCCGCGCGGCACATCCGCTCGAGCGCGTCGATGTCGGCCATCGCGTCGAGCGCCGTCGCGCCGGGCAGCGCCGGCACGTGCTTCGCGATCTTCCCGAGCTGGAACAGCACCGACCGCGGGTTGCGCGCGTCGAACACGAGCAGCTCGACGACGGCCGGCCAGTCGGGCTGGCGGGCGTAGCGCGCCCGGAATGTCAGCAGGCTGTCCGACAGCTCGAGCAGCCACTCGAGCAGCGCGTGGCTGGCAGCCTCTTCGGGTTCCAGCAGTTCGAGCGTGGACGCCACGAAGGTGAGCCGCTCGAGATGCCGCCCCACGCCGAGAAATTTCCAGCCGTCGTCTCGCGTCATGTGGGCCATCTCGAGGCCGCCGACGGCGACGAGCGACACGATCACCTGATCGATCAGCGCGAGCGTATCGTCGAAGTCCATGGGCGCGCGGGACGACGAGGACACCAGGTCGTGCAGCTGTCGAAGCAGCCGCCAGTTGTCCGGCGACAGGTGTTCGCGGACGCTGCCGGCCGCGCGAACCGTCTGATCGACGTTGTAGGCGAGGCTGCGGCGCGACCGCCGATCGAAGAGGTTGTCCACGAGCCGGACGGCCAGCGCGTGCGTGGCGGCCAGGTCATCGAAGACCTCGCGAGCCTCGGGGTCGGCCGTGTCGAGCAGGCCCTGGCTGAGGCACGCGCGAAGGAACAGCGGCTGGAACACATCCGGCGCCGCGGGATCGGTCAGCCGGGACAGCACGGCGCGCAGGAGCCGCGCCGTGCTCTCGGCGCGCTCGGCGTAGCGGCCGAGCCAGAACAGGTGTTCCGCGGCACGGCTCGAGACGCCCGCGTCGATCTGCGCGGCGTGTTCGCGCGGCGCGCGCCGGGTGGTGGCCGGCGCATGGCCATCGGGATCGGACAGGACCCATGTGTCCTTGCTGCTCCCGCCGCGCTGGGTCGACACGATCGGCCGGCCGTCGGCAGCGATGCGGGACAGACCGCCCGGCATCAGCGTGTAGTCGCCGCTGCCGTCCGACGCGAGGAACACGCGCAGCATCAGCGCCCGGCCCTGAAGGCGGCCCTCGTTCCACGCCGGCGCATGCGACAGCGGGAGGCGCTCCTCGACCACGTAGGCGTCGGGCGCGGCGCCGAAGCGATCGGCCCATTCCTCGCGTCCCGCGGCGTCGAGATCGTCGAGAAACACCGGTTCCATCGAGATGTTCGGGAACGCGGGCTTGATGACCCCGCCGCCTTCGGCTGCCGCGGCGTCGAGGTCCCGCCGGTCGCATGGCCACCGCGTCGAGACGCCGGCGCTCTCGAGCCGCTCGCCGAGCAGGCGTTCGCAGGCCGCGGGCAGCATGCCGAACAGCGCCGGCGATTCGAGCACGCTCGTGCCGAACGCGTTCGCCACGAGGACGCGGCCCGACCGCCAGGCCTGCACGAGCCCGGGCACGCCGAGCGTCGAGTCCGACCGCAGCTCGAGCGGATCGCAGTAGTCGTCGTCCAGGCGGCGGAGAATCGCGTGCACCTGGCGGAGACCCGAAACGGTCTTCACGAACACGCGGTCGTGGCGGACGGTCAGATCGGCGCCTTCGACGAGCGGAAACCCGAGATGCCGCGCCAGGTACGAGTGCTCGAAGTACGTCTCGTTGTACGGGCCGGGCGTCAGCAGCACCACGTGCGGCAGCGGCTCGTCGCACGGCGCGGCGCCGATGATCGTGTCCTTGAGCGTCTCGAAGAACGGCGCCAGCGGCTGGACGTGCAGATCGCGGAACGCCCCGGGGAACATGCGCGGGATGGTCGTCCGGTTCTCGAGGGCATAGCCCGCGCCGGACGGCGCCTGGGCGCGCGTGTTGACGACGCGCCAGCGCCCCGAGGAGTCGCGGGCCAGGTCGAACGCGACCAGGTGGAGGAACACGCCGCCCGGAGGCTGAATGCCGCAGCACGGACGCAGAAATCCGGAGTGGTTGAACGCGAGGGCGGGCGGCATCAGCCCTTCGCGCAGCAGCTGCTGCGGGCCGTACAGATCGGCGGCGATGGCGTTCAACAGGCGCGCGCGCTGGCGCAGGCCGGGTGCGAGCCCCGCCCATTCGGCCGCCGGCACCAGAAACGGCACGACGTCGAGCGCCCACGGGCGGCTCGGGCCGTCCTCGGCGGCGTAGACGTTGTAGGTGACGCCGTTGTCGTGGATCTGACGCGCGATGCGCGCATGCGCGCCAGACAGATGCCCGGCGCTGAGGTCCGCATGCGCGGCCAGCGCGCGCCACCATGGCCGCGGCGAGCCGTCGGCGTCCAGCAGCTCGTCGAAATGCCCGGGCGGAACCGTGTAAGCGGCGGTCAGCGCGGCGAGTTGTTCGTCCGTAACCGGCTCGGGCATCTAGTATTGTGTCTGGCCAGAAGTAGTGCAGGCCTTCAGGCCTGCCGTGGTGCGGGCACACCAACCGGCCCTGCCGCAGGCCTGAAGGCCTGCACTACGTCTGCCCGGTCCGCAAATCCAGCGTATACGGAAACTCGCGGCTGCGCACGGGCCGCGCGGCCTCGATGGGCCCGGGCGTGTGGCCCAGCCGGGAGAACCGCGCCAGCCGGCGGCTCTCGGCCTCGTAGCTGTTCACCGGGAAGCGATCGTAGCTTCTCCCGCCGGCGTGCATCACGTGGTACTGGCACCCGCCGAGCGAGCGCTGCATCCAGGTGTCGACCAGGTCGAACGTCAGCGGCGCGTGGACGGGAATCGTCGGGTGCAGGCACGACGGCGGCTGCCACGCGCGATAGCGGACGCCGGCCACGTATTCCCCGTTGCGGCCGGTCGGCTGCAGCGGCACGGGCCGCCCGTTGCACGACAGGACGAACCGATCGTCGGTGAGGCCGGTGACGTGGACCTGCAGCCGCTCGAGCGACGAGTCCACGAACCGGGACGTCCCGGCCGAACTGCCCTCTTCGCCGAGCACGGGCCACGGCTCGAGCGCCTGGCGCAGCGTCAGGTGCGCCGCGCGCAGCGTCGTCTCCCCGGCCAGCGGGAAGCGGAACTCGAAGTGCGGCAGAAACCAGTCGCTCCGGATCGCGCAGCCGCCGCGGCGCAGATCCTCCATGACGTCTTCGAAGTCGAGCCAGACGAAATACGGCAGCATGAACCGATCGTGCAGCTCGGTGCCCCAGCGGACGAGCGGCGTCGTGTACGGCTCGCGCCAGAAGCGCGCGACCAGCGCGCGCAGCAGCAGCTGCTGCGCGAGGCTCATGCGCCCGTGCGGCGGCATCTCGAACGCGCGCAGCTCGAGCAGGCCGCGCCGTCCCGACGCCGAGTCCGGCGTGTAGAGCTTGTCGATGCAGAACTCGGCGCGGTGGGTGTTCCCGGTGACATCCACCAGCAGGTGGCGCAGCGCGCGATCGACCAGCCATGGAGCCGCGCCCTGCGAGATCTCCTGCGGGAACTTGCTGAACGCGAGCGCGAGCTCGTACACGCTGTCGTGCCGCGCCTCGTCCACCCGCGGCGCCTGGCTCGTCGGGCCGATGAACAGGCCCGAGAACAGGTACGACAGCGCCGGGTGGTTGTGCCAGTAGGAGATCAGGCTGCGCAGCAGATCCGGGCGCCGCAGGAACGGGCTGTCGAGCGGCGTGCCGCCGCCGAGCACGAAATGATTGCCCCCGCCCGTGCCGGTATGACGCCCGTCGAGCATGAACTTCTCGGTCGTCAGCCGCGCCTGGTGCGCTTCTTCGTACAGCGTCGTCGGTGTTCGAGACGAGCTCGTCCCAGCACGAGCCCGCCTGCACGTTGACCTCGATGACGCCGGGATCGGGCGTGACCGAGAAATGCTTCAGCCGCGGATCGTGCGGGGGCGGATAGCCTTCGATGAGAAGCCGCATCCCGAGCCCCGCCGCGGTGTCCTCGAGCGCCGTCACCAGGTCGAGGTACTGCTCGAGCGCCTCGAGTGGCGGCATGAAGATGTAGAGCACGCCGTCGCGCGCTTCAGCGCAGAGCGCGGTGCGCACGGTCTTGCTCGCCGACTCGAAACGCTCCGGCGCGCGGTCGTCATCAGGATCCGGAAGCGCTGATTGCAGGCGCAGGGCCGCAGGCGACCGCAGCGGCGGGCGCGGCGCGGTCGGATCGGCCTCGTGCACGTACGGGTAGTCGCCCTCGGCCACCCACGGCAGCGAGTCGAGCGGCAACCGGTAGCCCATCGGCGAGTCGCCGGGCATCAGATACAACCGCTCGTCGCGCAGGAACCACGGGCCCGTGCGCCAGCCGCCGTCGGCATCGGGCTTGAGCGGCATCGCGTAGCCGACGGCCGTATCGAGCCCGCGATCGAATACACGCCGCAGCCGCGCGCGCTCGAGCTCGTCGCTCAGGCGTGAATCGAACGGATCGACGTTGACCGGCAGCCGGCGTTCGCGCCACAGGTAGTACCAGACGTCTTCGTACCCGGCCTGCACGTGCTCGCCGCTCACATCCAGGCGTGCCGCGAGCGCCCGGATGAAACGCTCGGCGTCCGCCGCGGTGTGTCCGTCGGGCGCCTGCTCGTCGGCGAACAGCGATCGATCCCGCCACACGGGCTCGCCGTCGGCGCGCCAGTAGCAGCCGAGCGCCCAGCGCGGGAGCTGCTCGCCGGGATACTGCTTGCCCTGACCGAAGTGGACGAAGCCGTTGGCGCCGAAGCGCTCCTTGAGCCGCCACAGCAGATCCGCGGCGCGCAGCCGCTTGGTCGGGCCCTGCGCCTCGATGTTCCACTCGGGCGCGTCGGGGTCGTCCGCCGCCACGAACGTCGGCTCCCCGCCCATCGTCAATCGCACGTCGTGCGCGGCGAGATCGGCATCCACCGCGTGGCCCAGCGACACGATCGACGCCCACTGCTCGTCGGTGTACGGCTTCGTGACGCGCGGCGATTCGTAGATGCGCTCGATGGCCATGCGATGGTCCATCTCGACCTCGCACGTCTCGACCTCGCCGGTAATCGGCGCGGCGCTCGACGGCTCGGGCGTGCACGCGAGCGGCAGATGACCCTCGCCCGCGAGGAGACCGGACGTCGGATCGAGCCCGATCCAGCCCGCACCGGGCAGGTAGACCTCGCACCACGCGTGCAGGTCGGTGAAGTCGTGATCGGTACCCGTCGGACCGTCGAGCGCCTTCACGTCCGGCGTGAGCTGGATGAGGTAGCCGGAGACGAAGCGCGCCGCCAGCCCCAGCTGGCGCATCAGCTGGACGAGCAGCCACGTGGTATCGCGGCACGACCCGGTGCCGAGCGTGAGCGTCTCTTCCTTCGTCTGGACGCCGGGGTCGAGCCGGATGACGTACTTGATGTCGCGCGCGAGCTCGCGGTTCAGATCGACCAGCATGTCGATCGTGCGGCGGCGGCCGCGCGGCACGCCCGCGAGGTAGCCCGCGAAGCGCGGCGACAGGGGTTCGGGGATCAGGAACGGCTGCAGTTCGCGCCGCAGCCAGTCGTCGTAGCAGAACGGGAAATTCTCGGCTTCCGGTTCGAGGAAGAAATCGAACGGGTTGTGGACCGACATCTCGGCGACGAGATCGATCTCGACGCGGAACTCGCGGACCTTCTCGGGAAACTGCAGCCGCGCGACCTAGTTGCTCTGCGGATCCTGCTGCCAGTTGACGAAGTGCGGCTCCGGCGAGACGCGCTGGGAGTACGACAGGATCGGCGTGCGGCAGTGCGGCGCCGGACGCAGGCGAACCAGCTGCGGCGACAGCGTGACCAGCCGGTCGTACTTGTACTCGGTGACGTGGCGGAGGGCGACGTTGATGCTCACGGACCTTTCATTATCCCGTGTCGCCGCCGGCCCAAACAATCGGTCTGAATGTAAGATGCGCCAGGCAAGCGGCGTCCTTAGAGCGGGTTTCGTATCGGTGGAGCGCCGGTCCTTAGTTCTTCGTCTCTTGTTCTTGGTCCGTCCTCTGTCCTTCGTCTTTGGTCCACGGTGGCCAGAGCCGATGCACGACACGCGGACGCATGGACATGGACCAAGAACGGACCAGGAACCAAGATCCAAGGACCGGGGACCGCATCGTGCTCCCAGCACCAGACGCCATGGGGCCGCACGGGTCGCATTACCCGTTTGGGTATCGGGAAATCCTCCTGCAGTTCCGCGCAAGCTGGCAACGTCAGATCGGATAAAAGGCCCTCCGCGGCGGGCGGTGGGGCTATACTCTCCCCACTGCTCGACCGTGCCGGCCGGCCGTGGCTGGCCCCCTCGAACGGAGTCGATCGATGCGAACCCGGTTCTGCTCAGCAGCGCTTCTGATCGCCGCGGCGCTCGGCGTCGCCTGGGGCGTCATGCCTGTGGCGGGTCAGGGTCAGACCACCGCCTATCGCGCACCGCGCACGGCGGACGGCAAGCCGAATGTGAACGGCATCTGGCAGGCGGTCAACGAAGCCAACTGGGACATCGAGGGCCACTCGGCGGGGCCGGGCCGCGTCGTCGCGCTCGGCGCGGCAGACGCCGTTGTTCCCGGACTGGGCATCGTCGAGGGCGGGCCGCTGCCCTACCTCGCGGCGGCGGCCGCGAAGAAGAAGGCGAATTTCGAGAAACGCCTGACGATGGATCCTGAGATCAAGTGCTACCTGCCCGGCGTGCCGCGCGCCATGTACATGCCGCAGCCCTTCCAGATCGTCCAGAGCACCAAGACCATCATGATGGCGTTTCAGTACGCCGGCGCCGTTCGTACCATCTATATGGACGACCACAAGGAGGCGCCCGCCGACAGCTGGATGGGCTGGTCGAACGGACACTGGGAAGGCGAGACGCTCGTGATCGACTCGACCGGGTTCAACGACCTGAGCTGGTTCGACCGGGCCGGGAACTTCCATACCGACGCGCTGCACGTGGTTGAACGGATCACGCCCGTGGGCCCGGACCACTTGAACTGGGAAGCCACGATCGAGGATAAGGGTGTGTTTTCGCGTCCGTGGAAGATGAGCATGCCGCTCTATCGGCGGAAGGAAAAAGGGGCGAGGCTGCTGGAGTTCCGGTGCGTCGAGTTCGTCGAGGACTTGATCTACGGGCATCTTCGCAAGGTGCAGAAGTAGTGCAGGCCTTCAGGCCTGCCGTGTAGGAGACGTCTGATGAAGCATCGAACTGTCGCGTCATTCAGCGTGGTGGTCGTCGCGATCGCGGTCAGCGCGCTCACGGCCCGCGTGGGCGCCGGTCAGGCCCCCTCCGCCACGAAGCCCCTGCCGGCCGCGCCGGTGAAGGCCGCCCCGGCAGCAAAGAAATGGACCCTTCCCCGCACGCCTGATGGCCAGCCCGATCTCCAGGGCTATTGGACCAACTCCACCTACGTACCGCTCGAGCGGCCTGACAAGGTGACGAAAGCCTTTTACACGGAAACTGAGTTCGCCGCAGTGGTCAAGGAAGCGGCGGCGCGCGAAGCCGAGCAGACGGAGCCCGGCACCGTGGCCGACGTGCACTACGACTTCACGCAGTTCGGGCTGGACAAGAGCCAGTCGGCCTTCGTGAAGAACGACCTGCGAACGTCGCTCATCATCGACCCGCCGAACGGGAAGATGCCGCCGGTGACGGCGGAGGGCCAGAAGCGGGCGGCCGATCGTGCCGCCGAGCGGAGGCGCATGGGCGCGACGACCGACGCCGTGCAGAACATGCCGGTCGGCACGCGGTGCCTGATCATGGCCGGGTCCGGGCCGCCGATGATGAACGCGGGCTACAACAACAACTACCAGATCGTCCAGGGCCCCGGTTACGTGATGATTCTCGTCGAGATGATTCACGACGTCCGCATCATCCCGACGGACCCCTCGACGGGCTCGGGGTCGTCCCGAGCGACGTCGAGGGACGACAATCGGGGGCCGCTCCCCGAGAACATGCGGCAGTGGATGGGCGATTCGCGCGGCCATTGGGAGGGCGACACGCTCGTCATCGAGACGACGAACCTGAACGGCAAGAATCCGTTCCGCGGATCGAGCGAGAGCTTGAAAATCACGGAGCGCATTGCGCGTGTGGACGCCGATACGCTCAGCTACAAGTTCACCGTCACCGATCCCGCGACGTGGGCCACGCCGTGGACGGCGGAAGCGCCCATGACGAAATCCGTCGGACCGATCTTCGAGCACGCGTGCCACGAAGGCAACTACGGCGTGACGAACACGCTCGCGGGCGCCCGGCTCGAGGACAAGAAGGCGGCCGAAGGCGCCGCGAAGAAAACCTCGAACTGATCGTGGTGACATAGGAAGAAGGAGGAGCGCGTGAGAACGAAGCATGTGATTGTCGGCGTCGGCGTCGGCCTGTTGCTGATGGCCGGCCAGGTGCGGGCTCATCACGCGTTCTCGTCGGAATTCGACGTGAAGAGGCCGCTCACGCTGAAGGGCATCATCGTCAAGTGGGAGATGATCAACCCTCATTCCTGGTTCCATCTCGAAGTGAAGGGCCCGGACGGCCAGGTCGTCGAGTGGATGATCGAAGGCGGCAGCCCGAACTCGCTGATCCGGCAGGGCATCACGAAGAACTCCATCCCCATCGGCACCGAGGTGACGATCGAGGCCTACGCGGCGAAGGACGCCACGAACAAGGCCGTCGGGCGGAACTTCATCCTGGCGGACGGCAAGCGGCTGTTCGTCGGGTCGGCGGGCTCGCCCGATGCCCCGCCCGCGGCGCCCGACGCCACGGCGAAATAACGCGCCAGGAAAGAGCGCGAGCCGGCGTGTGCCGGCTCGCGTCGCGCCGCCTCTTATTTCTCGGTGTTCAGGCGAAGCGCTTCGCCAACACGCAACGCATCCGTACCGGGTCCGTTACCGCCGCGGCTTCAACTGGCCGCACAAAATACTGCACACTTGGCAGTGTGTCAGCGTCTTGAGTGCGCATTGTCCCCGGCGGGCAGATCCCAAGAGTGCACCGGTGTCAGCACAAGAGCCACTCGTCTATTCATCTCGACCGTCCATGTCGACCTTTCGAATGCCGCGCTCTTCACTTGGCCCGCAGGCCGCCGAAGTAGGTATTCGCCGCGCGGATCGCGTCGTCGGCTTTGCCAAACACGACGGCGGCGTTAGCCTTGGCCTGTTCGGCCTGCGGCTTCAACGACGCCGTGCCACTCGGCGACAGGTCGCTCTCCAAATACTTGACATGATCGGCAAGATCCTTCCGAAGGGGATCGAACGATTCCCTCGCGTCGCGCAGAGACGCGAGAACACCGGCGAACGACTTCTGGCTCGCGTCCAGCCGTTCCTGGGCCTGCGCCTGCAGCGCTGGATCCTGAATCTTCTTGATGGTCGCCGCTCGGCCCGCAAAGTAGGTGTCGCCGGTCACTTTCATCTCGGCGACACGCATGCGTGCCGCTTCTGTCTTATCGTTCATCTCCTTCATGTTCTTGAGCAGCTTTTTGTAGCTGTCCTTCATTTCCGTGGCGGACTTGGACAGCAGATCCGTGTAGATGCCCAGCGTGGTCTGGACTTGCAGCTTGGCTTCAGCGACGGATTGCGAGAGGTTCCCTCCGGACTTGATGAACTGCTCGGTTTCCTTGACGCCCTCCTGCGCCGAGATCGGCGCGGAACCAAGGAGACACGCGGCCATCAGCGCGGCGCTGACGATGGATGATCGGCGAGTGCGAAGACATGCGTTCATAGACTCTGCTCCTTCTTGACATGATCGACACGAGGTCGTCCCGGGCACCGCTTTCCCGCGCATGGCTTGTCGCTCCGATGGTCCGGCGGCGGCGACGAGGACATGAATCATCGCTGGGGGATTTTTCACGCGCGGGCCCAAAAATTGCCCGGTTGGCGGCTCCGCGTTGGACCGCTCGAGCCGTCCCCTCACCGCCGATCGGCCTTAGGCACGTCGCAGCGATCACGTCCAGTTGTTCTCCCGAACGCTGTGCTGCTGCACGGGCAGCGCCTGCACCAGGTCGCGAAACCGCTGATGCGGTGGAGATCGTCGACGCTGATATCCGGCGGCGTCACCCACAAGTCGATGACCCGTCGTGACGTCCTGTAAGATCATCGCGGCCTCCCGACTGCACGAATGATGCCTCAGGCGAGTCAGGCAAGTGCCTTCGCACCAAATAGTCAGGGCTCAAGGCTTTGCTCGTACGGGCGGGCGGGCGTGGCATTACGCTGAGCGAGCGCCAGGCCCCGAAATACCGGGAGTTTCCCGATAAGACGTGACATGAAACGATGTCGAGCTCCGAGAATTCTGGCGGCTGACCGCTCCTCGACGTCAGGGATCGCTGATTCTGGAGCATTTTCCGCCATGTTTCTGCGCGCTGCCCCATCGCTGTGGAATGTGGCCCGCGGCTTGCCTTCGGATGCCCCAGCACTTAAGCGCCGTCGCGCCGGACCGATACCCTCGGTCGGCTTCACTCAGGGAGAGCGTCTGATGACATCGGTGACTCGGCTCGTACTGCGGGCAAGTCTGGCGATAGTGGCGATCGGGATGGCTCTGCCGGTCGCCGCCCAGCCCGTGGATCCTGCCGTGAACGTCGTGTGCGGCTCGAAGCCGGGCGAGCGGCAGACCTGCGCAGCCGACACCACCGGGGGGGTCACGCTCCTGCGGTCCACTGGAGCGGTGGCCTGCGAGCTGGGCACGTCCTGGGGCTTCGACCAGAAAAGCATCTGGGTGCGGGACGGCTGCAGCGCCGAGTTCTCTCTGGGGACGAAGCCGTCGGCCAGCCAGGGATTCGGCCGGTACGTGCCAGGCCGCGGCTTCAGGGTTGCCGAGACCGAAAAGGGGGAGCTGAACATCGACCTCTACGCCGTCGTGCGCTACCTGAATCAGCGGGCGCTGGACGAGACCTACACCGACAGTTTCGGGAACACCCGGTCGGTCAAGCAACGGCAGGACATTCAGGTCAACAAGGCGATCGTGTTCTTCCAGGGCTGGTTGATGAGCCCGCAATTCGTTTACAGCGCCTACGTGTGGACCACGAACACCTCACAGGGGCTTCCCGCCCAGGTGGTGCTCGCCGGCTTCTTCGCCTACACGTTCAACCCCCGCTTCGCGCTGGGCGCGGGCATCAGTGGCCTGCCGGGCGTCCGCAGCACGGAGGGGCAGTGGCCGAACTGGCTCGGGACGGACCAGCGGCTGATCGCTGACGAGTTCTTCCGGCCGTCGTACACCAGCGGCATCTTCGCACGGGGCGAAATCGCCAAGGGCCTCCGCTACAGCGTGATGTGGGGCGACAATCTGAGCCAGCTTGGCGTAGACGCCGGACAGCTCGGAAACAACATGAGCGCAGTATCCGGCTCGCTGGTCTGGATGCCCACCACCGGCGAGTTCGGCGCGACAAATGGCTTCGGCGATTTCGAAAGCCACGACGCGGTGGCTACCCGCCTCGGCATCCATTACACGCGCAGCGACGAAGACAGGCAGGAGCAGCCGGGCACCGAGGCGCCCGACAACGCGCAGATCCGCCTGTCGGATGGCAACATCGTGTTTACGCCCGGACTCTTTGGGCCGGGCATCGCCGTCACCGACGTCTTCTACCAGATGGAATCACTTGATGCGGGCGTCAAGCACCGCGGGTTCGCGCTCGAAGGCGAGTACCTACTGGCGGCGGCTGAGCAACCTCCGCGGCACGGCGATCGCGGCGCTGCCGTTCGACCACCTCACGGACACGGGCTTCCAGCTGCAGGGGTCAGCGATGGTGGTCCCGAAGACGGCGCAGCTCTATCTGTCCGGATCCAAGATCTTTGGCAACTACGGTAATCCGTCCGACCTGCGTTTCGGCGTCAACGTCTTCCCGTGGAAGAACCAGGTGGTCCGCTGGAACACGGAACTCCTCTACTTGAACCGCTCGCCGGTGGGGTACCTGAGCGTCCCCTTTACCGTGGGCGGGAACGGTCCCGTGTTCCACTCCAACCTTGAAGTAAATTTCTGAGGGGTGGCAGGCTGAGCGATGGACAACGACGTGGCTCGAGGGCAGTGAATGGAGGCATCTGATGGCTAAGGCGAGACGACAGGCAAGAAAGGCGGCGCGGAAGACGCGCCGCACCGCGCGAAAGGTGGCACGCAAGGTGCGTCGCAAGGGGCGAAAGGTGGCGCGCAAAGTCCGGCGCGCAGGACGGAAAGTCGCACGCGTCAAGCGGATCATCAGACGCCGCGCGGCTGCCGCTGAAAAGCCAGGCGAGACGAGCTAGCCTGAGGTTTGGAGAGAACGAGAGGTCAGGAAGGACCGGGCCGATATGGTCACACCGAGAATAGAGTTTGCTATCGCGATTGCGATCATCCTGGCGGGCGGTAGCGCGCATGCTCAGACGACGACCGACGAGCGCGCCTGGTCCTTCAACGCGTCAGCCCTCACCTACGTTGTACCAGACAGCCAGAACTACGTACAGCCAACGGTCACCGCCGACCACGGCGCGTTTCATCTTGAAGCGCGCTACAACTACGAAAGCCTCCACACCGGCTCGGTCTGGGTCGGCTACAACTTCAACGGCGGGAAGAAGCTGACGTGGGAAGTCACGCCGATTGTCGGCGGTGTGTTCGGCGACACGGCGGGCGTCGCGCCAGGCTTCAAGGGCTCGCTGAACTGGTGGAAGCTCGAGCTGTACGGCGAGGGCGAATACGTCTTCGATTCAGGCGATTCTGCGGACAGCTTCGCCTACGAATGGTCGGAGTTCACCCTGGCGCCCGCGAACTGGTGGCGGTTCGGCATGGTCACGCAGCGAACCCGGGCCTACAAATCCGACCGCGACATCCAGCGTGGCGTGCTCGCGGGTGTCTCTCTGAAGCATCTGAAGCTCACCGCATATCTCTTCAACCCGGACGAGGACAAGCCCTTGTTCGTCTTCGCCGTCGGAGTGCCCTTCTAGAAGATGAGACGGGTGACGGAGGCGACCGCGGGTACGGCATGAGCGATCAGAACCCCGTCGACAAAGACGTCAGCAGTTCGGTCCTCGGCCCTGTGGACCGGGCATCCGAGATGCTGTTTGGCCTCTTCATGTCGCTCACCGTCGTCGGGGCGGTCTCCGTGGCAACGGCCGGGCGCCAGGAAATCCGCACGATGTTCGCCGCCGCTCTGGCGTGCAACCTTGGCTGGGGCCTCGTCGACGCGATCATGTACCTCGTTCGCACCTTTATACTTCGCGGGCACACGCTGAGACTCGTCCAATCCGTGCGGGCTACGGCGGACGCGGCGGCCGGCCGCGAGCTGATTAAGGCGGCCTCGCCGACCATCGCGGGCGTGGTCTCGACGGAGGAAATCGAGGCGATCCGCGAGCGACTGCTGGAGCCGTTTCCACTGCCGGAGCGACCGTCCCTGAGGGGCGAGGATCTGCTCGCCGCCCTCGCGATATGCCTGATTGTGGTCGCGTCAACCCTTCCTGTCGTGCTGCCCTACGTGTTGATCGGCGACGTGGGCATCGCGAAGACCGTGTCCCGCGCCATCGCGCTGGCGATGATGTTCATCGGCGGGCTCGTGCTCGGCCGCTACGCCGGCTACGGGAGCTGGAAGGCCGGGGTCATCATGGTGGCACTCGGCACCGGCCTGGTGGGCGCGATCATCGCGCTCGGCGGATGAGGCGGTAGGAGCTCAGCTTCCTCCAGAAGGCTGCCGCGTAAGCCGTCGATGAGGAGCTCGGTATGGGTTCACGCTGAGACGGTCCCCGTGAGGACCTCATAGGGGAGATTATGCGTCGCAAGAACCTGACGGCCGTGGCCGTCGCGGCCGGCATTCTGATGACTGCCACACTCGCCGCCGGCGCTGACGAGGCTCAGGCCTCGAACGCCGGAAAGCGCCCGCTCCGCGTCGTGATCTACCCCCTCCTGGTGCAGCTCCCGGTGTTTGGCGCCAGCATCGATTTGCCTGCGCTTCCATCCATCCCCCCAGGGGGCGGCGGGGAGGCCGGAGGCGCCGCGGGCTCGACCGATATTTCACTCAATGCCGCGTACATGGCGGGGTTCCTCGCCGAGGCCGATCGGTTCTTCGTGGACATGAGCGGAAACTGGGCGGATGTCTCGGCCGACCGCCAGACCCCTCACGTCAGCGTGGGTACGGATACGAGGGTTTTTACGGCGCGCGGCGGCGTCCGATTGTTCAAGGATTTCTCAGCGACCGCGGGGGTCCACTGGATCGGCAGCAAGGTCGACCTCTCGTTGGACCTGCCTGTCATCGGCACCAGCCTCCAGGGCCATGTCGAACCGTCGTTCTGGGATCCGATGATCGGCGTGGACTGGCGGAAGCAGTTCGGCCGGTGGAATCTCGACGCATCGTTCGAGGGGGGCGGATTCGGCGTCGGCACCGACGTCGAGCTGACCGGCGGCTTTCGCGCCGACTACAGGATGGGCCACTTCGATCTGCGGCTGGGCTACGAGATGCTGCACTACAAGTGGACGCTCGCGGATGTCAGCATCGGCCGCTTTCAGCGTGAGGTCGTCAGCTCGCAGACGCTGCATGGTCCCAGCATCGGCTTTGGTATCGTGTTCTAGCTGTCTCTGACGGAAATGAAATCCGGCCTCCTCGATCGCCCCGTGCACCACGCCCTCGGCCTCCTCGCAGTGGGATCCTATGCAGCCTGTGGCGGTTGCCTTTCTGCTTCAACAGATAACCACCGCCGCAGGCGAGGCTCGACCAGGCCCAGTGTGGTGAGAAACCCGATGGCAACCATCAGGTTGAAGGCGAGGTGCGCCGAGGCGACGGCGAGGCCGGGATTCCCGTTGAAACTCACCATCACGCGCGCAAAGGGTCTGAGGAACGGAAAGAAAGCGATCGCGCCGGAGGCGTTGAATAGAAAGTCGAGGCCGCCGTCGCCCGCGCCGTCGGGTGCATGCCAAGGCTCGCGACCAGCGCCGTCGACGTCGATCCCACGTTGGCCCCAATCACCGTGGGGATGGCAGCCTCGGGCGGCGTGACGCCTTGTTGCACGAGCAGGATCGCGACACCCGTTGGCCCTCAGTCCCTATCCCCTTTCCAGGACGACTTCCACGCGGCCCGAGCGCGCCGCCTTCTTCAAGACCGCGTGGTCGCGCTCGCTCTGATCGGCGTAGGCGATGGCGAACGCCGCGATCGCCATGTCGAAGGTGTCGCCCCTGCCGAGGTAACCGCTGATGGTGGCCGGCTCGCCGGAGCGCGCGTGCGACTGCGCCAGCGCCCACCCGCAGACCTCGGCATATTCGACCATGAAGCTCGGCGTGAACAATTCGTATTGAGCGCCAAGCTTCATGTCCCTCAGCTGGCGGACGTAGTAGTGCCGACCGAGCTTCCCCTTCGTCCAGCCAAGAAAGATGTCGCTCGCCGCTTGGATCAGGCGATAGCCGGCCACGACCCGCTGCCCCTCATTCGGGTAGATGCTCTTGCCGGCATACGCTTCCAGCACCGAGGGGCGCGCCTCTTTGATCTGGAGGAACAGGGGATCCGTGTCGCTGGCCATCAGCAACGCGATGGCGCAGAAGGTGCCGACGCTGCCGACACCGACCACCTTGGTTGCGAAGTCCTTGACTTCATAACGGTCGAGGAGCGCCCGCCGGTCGTCCGACAGCGATTCACGATAGCTGGCAAAGGCACCGCGGGCGCGCGCGTCCAAATCCCTCGCATCCTTGCCCTTGAGGTGATAAATCAGGGGCGGGTTGTCCCTGATGGCGCGGGCTTCGCCGGCGATGGCCGCGAGCTTGGGGAAGTCGTGCTCCAACACCCCGCGGCCGCGGGCAGTGGCAATCCGTTTCAGGCCCCGCCCTGCGGCCTCCTTGTCTTTGAACGTCCTGATGATTTCTTCGATGTCGAGGCTGACGTACCACATGTCCAGCACCCGCATCTCGCTGTATTCCGCCATGCGTTCCCGGTACGAGCGCACACACGCCAGCACCGCATCTCGCGACTCGCGTTTGCTGAAGCCGTTGTTGCGGCACGCAAGAACGACGCTTGCCGCGAGACGCTTGACGTCCCATTCCCAGGGCGCGGGAAGGGTCTCATCCAGATCGTTGATGTCGAACAGGAGCCGCCGTTCCGGCGAGGCATACGCGCCGAAATTGAGCAGATGGCAGTCGCCGCACGCCTGCACGCGGAGGCCGGTGACCGGCGTGCCGGCCAGGTCCGCCGCCATGTTGAGCGCCGCGCCGCGAAAGAAGGTGAAGGGCGTTTTCACCATGCGGCCAAAACGAATGGGAATCAGTGCCGGGATCCGCCCCTTGTTGCCCAGCTCGAGCAACCGCACCGGATCCGCGCGGTTGGCCGGCGCGTTCCAGATGGCGTGCGACGTGCGTGGACACGCTCGCCGCAGGCGCTTACCGATGTCGCGGAGCTCAGCTAACGTCGGTCGCGCAGGGGCGGAGCGGGTCTTTCCGTGGTTGGTTCTCATGGTCCTATCCTTGACGCGTCGACACCACCGTCATCAGCATAGCCCAGCGCCAGTCTCACTCATCATTCCGCCTCCGCCTGGTTTCGTCGGCCGTCACCTTGGTGATGAACCCGACGAAGACACCGACCCCCAG
Source organism: uncultured Acidobacteriota bacterium (assembly GCA_963821285.1). Taxonomy (GTDB): domain Bacteria; phylum Acidobacteriota; class Vicinamibacteria; order Vicinamibacterales; family CAVVIG01; genus CAVQJU01. The sequence goes on along the minus strand of CAWGDD010000004.1, from coordinate 4,220 downwards.
GATGATGTAAACCATGGTGAACACTTTGGAAAGCGGCGTAGTCGGGTGAAGGTCGCCATAGCCGACCGTCGCAAGCGTGCTCACGCTGAAGTACAAAGAATCCAGCATTCCCCAGCCCTCGACCGTTGAGTAGAAGATCATCCCGGAAACGAGCAGGCCGACGAGAACGAACAACAGCGCCCGGAACTCCGCATCCTTCAGCCCATGGACGAAGGCGCGAACGAAACGCACGAGGGTCAGTACAAACGACGACATTGACGCCCGTTAACGGCGGTCATGCCTGCGCAAACTGAATGACGACCTTGATGTCCTCTGGCTGCCGCTGCAGGGCGCGCATGAAGTTCTCCGGCGGCTCGCGCCGCGTGATGAGGCGTCCGAGCCACGCCCGGTCGGCGCGGGCCAGTACTTCTCCCGCCTTGTACCAGTGCCGCTTGTTGGCGTTGACACTGCCCACCACGACGTTGTTTTTGAGCACGGCCGCGGCAGCGATATCAGCAACAGGCGGGGCAACCGTGGACCCGCCGGCCCCGACCCCGGTGAGGCATATCACACCGCCCGCGGCGATCCCTGCGATGGCATCCTCGATGACCTGTCCGACGCCGGTGCATTCCACGATCACATCCGGTTCGAAGCCCAAGCCGCCGACCGAACCGGTGTGATAGGTCGCCCCCAGGGCACGAACCAGGTCGGGCTTGGACCCGGATTCGACGCGGTCGAGGACATGCACATCGAGCCCGCGCTGCTTTCCGACGAGAGCCGCCAGAAGGCCGATCGGTCCAGCACCGGTGATGAGTACAGTCCTTGGCTCCCAGAAAGCACGCTGGCCGACTGCGACGACCTGCTCCCACGCCTTCGTGACGACAGTCGTGGGCTCGAGCAGCACGCCAAGCAGGCCAAGCGAGCGGTCGATCTTGATGGCGTACTCGGGCTCGATCCGCCAGCGCGCGGACATGTAGCCATCCATCTCCTTGATGCCACGCTCCGTGTACTGACCGTTCCGGCACATGTCCCACTCCCCCACCGCGCAGCTCGGGCACGGGACGGGGTCGGGACGCCGGACAATGCCGACGACGAGGTCCCCCTTCTGCAGCCCGCCGCCGGGGCCCGGGTCGACCACGCGGCCAAGGGATTCGTGCCCGAGCACGATGCGTGTCTTGCCCGGAGGGGCCCAGCCGTACTTGCCTTCCACGATCTCGACGTCGGTCCCGCACACGCCGACCGCGACGGCTTCCACGAGGACCGACCCGGCGCGTGCGTCCGGCTCGGCGATGTCTTCCAGGCGTGCGGTTTCCGGCTTGTGGGGTTCAACGGTGATGGCCTTCACGTGTGGCTCCTTTTACGGTTACTTCGAGGCATTGGCACCCTTCACACGCATTCTGATTGCGTAGAGGCCGGCGCTTGCCGTGATAAACAGCGTGTGCCTGTCCTTGCCGCCGAAGCTGACGTTCGCCGTCCAGCTCTCATTGGGCACCTGGATGTGATCGATCTGCCGGCCCGCCTTGTCGAACACCAGCACGCCGTCGCCGGTCAGGTAGTGATTCCCTTCGTTGTCCAGCGTCATGCCGTCCGAGCCGTGCTCGACGACCAGCGTCTTGTGCGTGAGGGCGCCGTCCGCCGCCATCTCGTAGCCGTAGGTCTTGCCCGCGCCGATGTCCGCCACGTAGAGCCGCTTCCCGTCGGGCGTGCCGATGATGCCGTTGGGCTTGTCGAGGTCGAGGGTGACGCGCACGAGGCGCTGGCGGTCGGCGGATAGAAAGTAGACGTGCTGTCCGTCCTGCGGCATCGCGTCGTACGTCCACCATGTTCGCGGATAGAACGGGTCGGTGAAGTAGAGCGCGCCGTCCGGCCGCACCCAGACATCGTTCGGGCCGTTCAGAGACCTGCCCTCGTACTTGTCGAGAAGCACGGTGACCTTGCCGTCCGGGGCGATGGACCAGAGGGCGGTCTTCTCGTCGGCGCAGGCGATCAGATTGCCGCGGGCGTCGAAACACATGCCGTTGGCGCGGCCCGCCGGCTGCAGGACGGTGATCAGCGTGCCGCCCACGGTCCACTTCAGGATGCGGTCGTTCGGCTGATCGGTGAAGAAGAGGTTGCCCTCCGCGTCACACGTCGGTCCCTCGGTGAACGCGAAGCCGCCGGCGAGTTTCTCCAGCGTGGCGCCTGGCGCCACGACGCCGTCCTGACGTTCAGCCGTCATGACCCGACACCGGCGCCAGAACCTGCGCGCGGGCGCGCAGCGGTCTTCCGGCGAACATCCGGTACGGCTGCCGGCGCAAACTGCTCCATGAGCCTGGCGATGACGCCGGTCCAGCCGGTCTGGTGGCTCGCGCCCAGGCCCGCTCCGTTGTCCCCGTGGAAATATTCGTGAAAGGACAGATAGTCACGCCAAAGCGGATCTTCCTGGAACTTCCGTGTTCCTCCGTAGACGGGTCGCCGGCTCTCGGCGTCTCTCAGGAAGATGGCGGTCAAACGGCGAGTGAGCTCCTCAGCGACTTGCCGCAGATTCATCTGCCGGCCCGAGCCGGTCGGGCACTCGATCGTGAACTCGTTGCCGTAGTATTCGTGGTACCGCACGAGCGCCCGGATGATCAGGACGTTGACCGGCATCCACACCGGGCCGCGCCAGTTCGAGTTGCCGCCGAACAGTCCGCTGTCGGACTCGGCGGGCACATAGGCGACCCGGTTGACTTGACCGCCGGCCGAAATCGCGTATGGATGGTCCGCGTGGTAGCGCGAGATGGAGCGCAGGCCGTACGGGCTCAGAAACTCGTTCTCGTCGAGCATCGTCGCAAGCACGCGGCGGAGCCTCTCCCGGTTCATGATCGACATGAGGCGCCGGCCGGCGACGCCAGGCTGCCTCGGATCGTGCATCGATGCGCGCAACTGCGGGCGAGCCTCCGCGAACCAGCGGAACCGCTCCTGGATAGCCGGGAACCTCTCGCACGGTTCCGCCTCGAGCGTGGTAGCTGCGCACAGGGGCAACAGTCCCACCATCGATCGGACCTTGAGCCGCTGGGACCGGCCGTCGGGCAGCCGCAGCAAGTCGTAGAAGAAGCCATCTTCTTCATCCCACATGCCGGTACCGTCGCCAGGTGGTCCATCGCCGAGGCGATCCACATGAAGTGTTCGACGAACTTGAGCGTCATGTCCGCGTAGCTCGGATCGCTCATCGCGAGTTCCGCGGAGATCTCCATCATGTTCTGGCTGAACAGCGCCATCCAGGCGGTGCCGTCCGCCTGCTCCAGATAGCCCCCGGTGGGCAGCGGCGCGCTGCGGTCGAACGGGCTGATGTTGTCGAGGCCGAGGAAGCCGCCCTCGAAGACGTTGCGCCCGCTCAGGTCCTCGCGATTGACCCACCAGTTGAAGTTCAGGAGCAGCTTCTGAAAACAGCTCTTCAACCACGCCGTGTCGCCCACGCCGGTCTGCGTCTTGTCGAGGCGGTAGGTGAAGATCGTGGCCCAGGCGTGCACGGGGGGATTGACGTCGCCGAAGTTCCATTCGTACACGGGCAGCTGCCCGTTGGGGTGCATGTAGTGCTCCTCCAGCAGCAGACTCAGTTGCTGCTTGCCGAAGTCGCGGTCGACCAAGGTCAGCGCGAGCACATGGAAGGCGAGGTCCCAGGCGGCGTACCAGGGATATCCCATTTGTCCGGCATGGAAATGACATCCGCGTTGTACATGTGGTGCCAATGGTCGTTGCGCGGCGCCGCGTTGTAGATCGGATTGAAGGGGTCCGAGCCGTGGTCCTTGAGCCATTGATACACGTCGTAGCGGTAGTACTGTTTCGACCACAGCATTCCGGCCAGGGCCTGGCGCATCACGTTCGCGCCGTCGGCACCGAGTGATGCGGGTACGATCGCGGCGTAGAACTCATCGCTCTCCTGCCGGCGGCGGTCAACTACCTGATCGAATGCGTCGCCGAAGAGACCACGCCGCGCGCGCGCGTTGCCTGCCTGCGTGAAGGGCTCGGCGTCCGACAGCCGCAGGCGCACGACGGCAGACTCGCCTGAACCGATGGTCAGCCGGTAGTGGGCTGCGACGAGAGTCCCGGTCTGCCTGGGGTTCACCACGCCGTCCCGACCGTGGACGATGGCGTCGTTGATCCCATCTTTGACGTAGGCCGACTGGTTCGCGACGCCGAAGAGCCGCTGCATGTTGGTCTCGTTCTCGGTGAACAACAGCGGCACGTCCCCTTCGCAGTAGAGATAGCGCGTGCCCAGC
>CAWGDD010000003.1:0-806804 GCA_963821285.1 uncultured Acidobacteriota bacterium | reverse complement strand
TGCGTGTTCATCTCACGGCGGTCTCTACTGCACGGTCCAATAGTGCCGGTTGGTGGCTGCCCAACGATGTTTCGTAGGCTAGAGGAGTCTCGGAAGAGGAAATGAGTTTGGTGGTTTCTCTGGAAACGCGCAATCGGCCTCTCGACTGCGAAGGCTCGACTGTCGCGTCGATCGGGATTCCGCTGGCCAAGAGCGGTGGTCAACGGAAGCTCGGGAGAATGGTCTCCGGCGATGGCGGCTTGCCGGCGATGCGTCCGAGCGCGCCTGAAAACCCATCAAATCTGGACGTAGTAACCACTTATGCTCACGAAATCAGTGTCTGAGGTTCCATCGGATTGCGGCAACTATCGTAGCAGGTGGACTTCTAGGGGCGCCGGACACGGAATAGTTCCGTGACCCGATCGGTCGCCGTACGGTGGGTGCTCGCGTGTCTCGTCGCGCTCGTTCTCGCACTACCCACCACAGTCGGCGGCGCCGTCGGAAGCGAGAAGGGATCCACGAAGAGTGGCGGGCAAGCGACCGTCCACGTCAAGGAATACACCAAGAAGGACGGGACGAAAGTTGCGGCGCACGAGCGAAAGAAGCCCGAGTCGAAGACGACGGCGGCTGAGACCGCCGCCGCTAAGGCACCAGCCACCACACCCGGACAGACATCCGTGCCCCGCGACGCGAACGGAAATTTCCAGCGAGCGATGGCGCCCGGCACGCCTTCGCACGACAGACTGGCTACCCAAACGGCCGCCCGGGCTACGTGATTGATCACATCGTCCCGCTGGCTTGCGGCGGTGCGGACGCTTCGAGCAACATGCAGTGGCAGACCGTCGCCGAAGCTGCGGCCAAGGACAGGGTGGAGCGCAAAGGGTGCGCAGGCTCGCCAAGTCACGCAACCATAGCTACAAGCTCTGTTTGGGTCCAGTCGCCACCAGCGACGTCCCCGCCGATAGACCAGAGCAGAGCTGACCGGTGCCACGCGCTGATTGCAAGCGCGTATTATCAATGCATGCATACGGAAGACGGCTGGGCGTCACCAGCGACGTCCCCGCCGATAGGCCAGAGCAGAGCTGACTGGTGCCACGCGCTGATTGGAAGCGAGTACGATCAATGCATGCACCCAGAGTAGAAGAGGCATCGATCCTGGACCACACAGGTGGCTCGCCTCCGACTCGACGCTGATCAGATAGAACCCGGACTGGCGATCAGTGTTCCAATCACCGCACAGCCAATCGCGGTAAGAATCTTGACCGCACGCTGGTTTGCGGTTGGTCCCTAACTGCCAGTCGACCGTGGCTAGAAGTCCTGCGCCGTGATTGCAGGACCGACCGCTTGTACCTCGACGCCGGCACCGTACACCAGTACGGTGGAACCCTGTTGTTCGGCACGAATGCCAGCGGTGCGGCATGCAGCCACTAGACGTGTTGCGCAGGCCGTCGGATCGGTATCGTCAACGCGCAGGACCTCGGCACCACGCGCACCAGTCTGGGGATTCCGACAACTGACATTGAGACCCGTCGCGCGATACCCGCAACTTTGAAACGTGATGCGCTGTCCCGGGCCCGCTGCTCCGCGACGGCGCCACGTAGCACTTCCTTCGGTCGGCCGATAACACTCAAACTCCTCGCCTGACACTCGAACGAACGTGCCGTACATCACGCCGTCCGTTCCCGGCAGCGAACAGTTCTTGTCGATCCGCTCGCAAAAGCTCCGCCCAGGAACCATGTCGCCGCCAGGATAGCAATCCCCCTGAGACCGCGCAGCATATCCAGGCGCGCTCGTCGGCAGACACTCGGCGCTGTTCGAGCAGGAATAGCCAGGCGGGACTTTGCCCGATGCGAACGAATGGGTGGTGAACGCCTGCCAATTCGTACGATCGTAAGAAGCTTGCGCGAAGGCAATGCCACCGGAAAGTAGAACGGACACACTGAACGCAATGGATAGTCTCTTCATAGCCTTCTCCAGACGAACACTCCGTAGTCACGGCGTTCGACGCAATCGGTTTCGCGGGGATTGTAGGCCAACCTAGTTGCACCATGGCCTTAGGAGAAATCAAACGGCGGCGAGTCCCGCAGTGCCTAGGTTAAACCGTTCACTCACAAATCTTCTGAGATGGATGACGAGGGGATCCTGCTGGATGACGTACTCATCTACCTCCAACTGGGTGTCAGCAAGGGCTGCGTCGCGGGCTCCGTAAGCTTTGGCTTGGGCCTCCGCGATCAGCGTTCTTACACCATCGAGCGTTACGTCTGAGGATTCCGTCGGTACGCTGGCGCGCCACTCGGACGAGCGTGCGGTCCGCCCGGTGGCGGCGGCCACCGGGCGAGACTGCGAAAGAGGGCTTCATGATAACGCTCATCATTCAGGGTTCTCGTTAAATCAAACACAAGTTGCGTTTCAGCAACAAGACCAGACTTTTTAAGCCTGCGGGTCAGCACGAGCATCTCGTTGTAACCAGAGACCGCCGTCTGTTCGAGATCTCCGTTGATCTCACAAAACTCAGAAAACGTGACTTCTCTGAGGCTCTCGACGTAGGGCGGCACCTCCATAATCGCGCGACCGATGGTGATGGCGACGCGCGCCAGATGACGTCTCCAGCGCTCCGTCGCGATTCGGCTGCGTAGCACTCTGCCTTCGACCTTGCCTCGCATGCCCTCCCACATCTTTTCGAATTCATCAGGAAGTTGCTCATGTCCGAAGGCCGAGTTTAGAATAGCCGTGAAGTAAGCTTGATGCGCCGCCTCTTGGGCCCACACGCCCGCGAGAGCGCGCTGCGCTGCAGCCACGACGTCATCTGGGACGTCGTGCTCTTCCTGCCATCGACTGAGCTGACTCCATACAAATCCAGGGTCATACACCTGTGACACCATTGCTTCGCGTCGTTGAGCAATATGCAACCAGAGCAACAGTTCGACTTGCGGCTCATGTTGATGGTCCCGACGAAGTGTAGCCGCCGCGTCCGCAGCCAATTGGATGAAGTTCTTCGTTGACGGGTCTGGTAGAGACATAGTTCACGCTTCCTCAGTTGTTATTTCAGAGGGATGTTCTGCTGCGTGAGTGAGTCGCTCGAACGGAATTCTAAACAGCGCCACGACTCGCTCTATATCCTGTGGCCCCTCTATATAGGCCGTTACCCATGTGCTTTGTGGCGCGACATGGTGGAGCTCCGCTAGGCGTCGCGAAACAACGTCGTCATGTTCTCGCCGCGTGAGCCTCACATCGGCGACGCCATTCGAGTGAATGTGTCCGAGTTCAGCGCCGTTCCGATTGAACTGGCGACCGCCGAGGCGATGCGGAGAGCGGGTTACGTTAGGCCATTGGGTAACCCCATCCGTGATGGCGGTAATTCCAGCCGTTACTCTAGGCGCAGTGACGACGGTGAGCAGTCCCAGCCCTGCGTCAAACAGTTTCGTTAGCCGCGGTTGGTTTCGCAAACTGCCGCAGTAACTTAATGACGAACCGAAACACTTGTAGACGTAAAGGCACCATGTCAGAGCCGTCGACGAGCGAACTTACCACATCAAGCTTCGGAAATACTGTGTCTTTGAGGCGAGTGAAGGGTCAGCTCCTGAAAGGGAATTGGATAGTCGCCGGCCTATCGGGCGGGTTCGGCTTCGACGGGAATCTCACCCACACAAATGAGCATCCTCAGCGCGCACCACGTCCACCGGACCCGACGAGTTGAGCTTGATCCGATTTGGTGGACAGTTTAGCTACGCTGCGTGAGTCGCCCGTCGTCTTGCCTTCGTCGAGCACGAGCCGTACGGCGCCGGCTCGAAACTCGTCAGTGAACTGCCGGCGGAGCCGTCGCCCCAACTTGTCGGATCCCATTCTGGCCATCGTATCCGCCTTCCGGAAGATGTCCACGGAATCGGATCAAGCTCATAGTCGATATCGGGAGTGAGGCGAACAGGGAGAAGAGGTGGTCCCTCGCTCGTTTCACATCCTTGCCGTGCGCGAGACACAGCGTCTTTGGCCAGTTGACCGCCTTCAGATTCAGTCGTCGTCCGCCTCTGAGCGGAACCTCATAATCGAGGAGCATGTGGTCCAAGGCGTTGGGAGCCTGTTGAAGCCACGATTCGAACAACAGACGGGGGCATGTCCTTCGGGACGATTCTGCTGATCCTCGTTGTGATCGCGGCGGCTGTTGGTATCTGGACCTTGCGGTCCATCTACTTGGGCTGAGGGGTTCCGGCGCCACGCGTGGACGGAACTCGCGGTTGGCCTCGATGAAGGTACCGATAGATGTCAGCACACGACAACCGCCAGTGACGGCGCAGCTTCGCAGTTAGTTCAAGCACCGATCTTTACGTTCAACACCTGTTCGATCGGTGGAATTGCGGCGTTCAGTGGCGCATTCGGATGTCCAGACTTGGTGACCTCGAATAGCCTTACCCGTTCTTCGTCTCCACTTGCTGGCCTCAAAACGGTCTGAAATCTGATCCCCCATTGTCCAGTTGAATCGACGGCTGTCGGGGTCACCTGAATGTAGACCTTGTGCACTCCGCTCACGCCGCCAAAACTGGTGTTCAAGTCTATGGGCTCAGTCTGCGGCCCCGGCACGAAAGTCCCTGTGCTCAGATACCGTTGAAAGCGGGTTTCGGCCACCTCCAACGTTGCCCACGACACATTGTCCGATGCGCTTCCGTCACCACCAAATGGCGGTGGCTGGCGTGCCGAACGGACACGACTTTCTCCGACCAGAGCGGTCCGACTGGCTCGATCGCCAAACGTAAAGCCGGGATTCATGGTGAGAGTGACGTCGCGCCAGAAGGCGTTTTCTGGAACATCTACCCACGCACTCAACACGAAGGCTCCTGTGTAGCTTTCCACGCGAATCCGCACGGCACGATTGTCGACCTCGATCATCCCGCCCCCTGCTGCCGCGTTGAGACTCTTCGTTATCGCAGCGATTTGGTCCCTGAGCGTCTTGTTCTCACTCAGCAGCGTCTTGAGTGCGAGCGGGTCGAGGTTGTTCATGCCATCGCTGACGCTCTTCAGACCGTCTTCAAGATTTTTCGTCGCATCTTTGATGTCACCGCTCGCCTTCGTGAGGGGACAGGAAGCCCCGAGCGAGGAAGACACCACAACCAACAAAAGGCCGATTCGTTTGGCGATGCGCATAGTTGCTCCTCTGGCCCCAACGGACACAGCCGAACCCCGACTCCTCATCGTGGTGCGGCGGGTTAGCTCACGCAAACGGCTTCCGAGGCGGAACACATTGTAGCCTGATGGAAACGCCTTCCTGGCGGCTCACAGAGGCATCCTACGACGAAGTGTGGACAATGCAGGTCACTCGTCTTGCCTGTCGGCCCGACACGGTCACCACCCCCAAGCTCTATAGATTTCCCAAGGATCAGTCGCTTCCGCGAAAGGAGGCGACCTTGCGCTGGGTGACCTTCACTGTCACGCCATCATCTCCTATCCGCAGTACTAGCGAAAGACTCTGCTCGTTCGCGGGTTCGATCCGATAGTGTGCTTGAACGTGGTCAGTTCTTCGCCGGCCCGCCTGTCGCTGAAGCCGCTGGGAGCTTGAATCCGAGATATGTTCCGGAACTGATACCCATCAACCCCAGAATTGTTGCACTGAACTCGGGCATGGCCAGGTCACTCAGGACCCGTATCACAAATACAAGCGCGAGGACCAGAGTCCAGACAGCAACCTGAAAGCGATGAAAACTGATATGCCCGTCGTCGCCGAGTAGGTCATACATCAATCTGTGCCACGGCCGGCGACCAAAGAAGGCCTTCTGAGACTCCACCAGAAGCAGGTCAGCGGCCAATTGCTTAACTGCCACGCGCTTCGCTTCCTGCTTTGCGTCGGTCGTAGGAATCAGTGCCCTTGTCCTTGTTAGACCGTCGCGCAGCTCTTTTGCGCGATCTTCCAAGCGCTTCGGATCCGTTGGAACGTTTCGAATGCGTTCTGCAGCATCGATTGTCGTCCCGGCGTCGATAATTGCCGAACCGACGGCAGTGCCCGCACTGATGCCGATTAGGACCAGGACCGAGCTGGTGAGCGTATCAAGATCGTTCGTGACCAAGAACAGCAGAAACCACGCCGCCGCGACGAGAAAGAACCAGACGGCCATCTGCACGCGCGCGAGGCTATACGGCGCCCGGTTGTCCGGACGCAGCGGCGCACTCACGTCCTGGAGTATCTCTGTAGCTTTCGCTAACCAAAGGAAGGCGACGAGAGCGACGCAAAAGAGCAGGGCAGCCATCAGCGTCGACGCCTTTGGGAGCACTTGAAGCTCGAACGCCCTAAAGTACTGGGCGGTTGGGTCACTGCGCGAAGGGTCGTCCCTTATCACCCAAGTAGGCATCGGATCGCCGCCTTCGAACCCGACGGAGACATCCACCCTGCGCCCCCACTGAAGCCCATTTAAGAGGCGATTCCATTCTTCCCGGTTTGACGTATTGCGTTCCAAAGTAAAGCGAAGTCTATGGATAGGGAAGAAGGTTGTTACCTGCTCATATGGACGTGTGGCTGGGTTGTCGGGGTGGACGCCACGAACAGGGACATTATTGAAGAAGGGAACGAGGTCAGCAATGGTTTGCTGACCTGGCTTCCCTTGGGCGACACCATGTTCCATAACCCAGTAGTCGAGATCTTGAATTTCGACTTCAATTCGGTCCCCAAGTCCGCATCTCTCCTTGTTTCCCTGACAGACGACCATGTTTACTACGGGATTGTGGGGTAGGTTCAAGGGCTGGAGGCACAACGGCGACTTCTCGCCTTCGGCATGCTTGGTCCAGCCCAACGCTATCTTTTCGCGGTGCGTGTTGGGAATTGCGGGAAAAGTTAGATCATCGCCTTGCATCGTCCAAGTGTCGTTCTTGAGCTGCAGGGAAAGGTCTTTGAGCTGATGGTTCGCTATTGTGTCGTACAAAGCCAGCCCATCGAAGCCCTTCGGGGCGTCGACACGCACTCCGACGCCCACCGTGACTGCCTCAAGCTTCGGACATGTGTTGGCCGTAGCGGCATCTTTCTGCGCCGCGAAGGTTGATACCGATTCCACCATCACAATGAAAGCTACTCGGCCCCATTGTTTCGCGCGCCGCGTGGCAAATCTTCGACGAAGAAGTTGCAGCATTGGCGCCTCCACAGCACAAATACGAACCGTGACGCCTCGCACTCACTACGGCAGGACGGCCGCCGCGATCTTGATGGCCGTCCCGACGGTCTCGATGATTCGGGGCGCTTCGCTGGTGAGAAGCTTGCCCCAATCGATCCCCGTGTCCCGATAGTTCTCGACAACCATGTACAAGTCGTGCCCGTTAATCCCCACCTGTGGATTCGTGGTAAAGGTCCAGTCGATGTGCTGCACGCGTTCGTGGTAGTCGGTATCCCTGCCCTTACCGGGGATGCAATACGTCCCAGACCGCACATCGAGCAGCACGTTTCCCGGTGGGTTCCCCGCTCGATCACGCGCGACGATATGTACGCGCCCACAGAATCCGTTGAGTGAATCGTTCGTGATTTCAAATGGAGCCTTGACTGTTCCGTCGGTGTTTGCTTGGAAATGGAAGTTGAAGTGCTGAGAGCAGCCGATATCCCGCTTTTGACAATCGTCACTTGGGTTCATTCGCACGGCGTAGTTATTCACAGTGCCTTGGAATCCAGGTGTTGTGCCTTGGGCTCTCGCCGCGTAACCTGCCGACGCCACCGCTAACAACGCTAAAACCAATCGTGTGCTAAACATGGTGTCCTCCTTTTTCACTCAGCAAGTGAGCAAACCAGCATTCACAAGAACCTTTCTCCCTGTCACCAGCGGCAACAGACATCTCAAGACGCGTTTCATGGAAACCTCGTACTGGCGCACGCGCAAGATCGAAATGGCGCGGATCCTCATAAGTGGCTAACACAGCCGCGTCGCCCGCACCCGGATGGCTGCTTAGCCGGATGCGGGCTCAACGTACTCTCGAGGACTCGTTAACATCGGTCGTTCAACGTCAAAGCTATTCTCTCGAGAGCCCCTTGATCTGCTGTGTGAGCGCGTTGGCCGCCAGCGTGACCTGCTCAAGCGCAGCTTGGAGCACCCTGCCGCGAACGGCTCCGCCAACTTGACTGGCAGCGTGGCCGACGGAAAGAGCGCCAAGAATCTGCTGCATCCACGGATCCCCAGGGCCCCAGGGTGGAACCGGGGGCACGAGCCCGCCACGCGTCTTTAGCCACCACAGCCAGTCGTAGGTAGCCTCATACGGTGGAACCCAAGACCGTTGCTGGGTTTCGTTGTAGAAGCTGAAAGCGACGACGAGGTCATTATGGTGAACAACGATGTCGTGTTTATCAGGAACGCCGACGGTCACCGTTGCGTTCGAGGCATTGCTGCGGACCAACGGAGCGAGCCAATACGCGAACTGCTTTTGCGAGAGCGCGTCGCGAGCAGCGATCGTGACAGAGCTCCCTTGGGACAGTTGGCTCGTGTCGAGGAAACCATTGTTCGCGGCGGGGGCGAGGGTCCCATTCGGATCGGGCTGCACGTCCACAAAATCATCCGGAATGAAGTCGCCCAACTGAATGTCGAACGCATCAATCAGGACGAAGCCGCCTCCTCCGCCGGAACCGCCACCGCCTGAGAAGTCCGGAATGTAGTAAGCCTTTGCAGTAACGGCCCAGACACCTCCTGAATGGGAATCATTGGCCACGACACCGGTCTGAATCTGGGCCGACCGCTGCATCGAGATTGAGTCTTGGGAGGTCAGCGACCAGAATCCAAGAATGTAGTTCGTCCCGCCGTAACTGATCTGTGCGGGAGCTGGCGTTGAAACCCAGTTGTCGTTCAGAGGAGTTTCGGTGCCGGACTGATAGACCGGAGGAAGGGACCCTCCAGTACGTCGTTTCACACGGTAGCCAATCGCCGAACTGCCGTTCAAGACGATGTATTGCCAGGAAACGCTCGCGATCATAAGAGTCCTCCAGACTGCCTCTGACAGAGGGCTGACAGTTGACGTTGGAAGCCGATTCTGTCCTGTACGCGCGAGAATCAGGCCCATGGGCTCATCACAATGGACGGAGGCAGCCTGGCTGCTTATCCTCAAAGTGTTGTGCTATCGGCCGCCATCCTTCTAGTCGAGGCAGGAGAAGCTGTGGACAAAGGAAGAGGAACCGCGATTCGGATTGACACCTTCGTCAACAGCAGACGCGTGAATTTCCGATTAGCCGTTGCCAGACCATGAAACCCTGACCTTTGCGGTTCGCTTACGCAAATTCAGCGGCTCTTACGTTACGCTCGACTGTAGTGTCTCTGCTCGACGCCGTCATGAAGCTGCCGTTCACCCGCGGCCTGTGGCTGCGTTTTCCAGTCGGCTCAGTCGAGCACAAGGTGTTTCACGGAATCTATCCCTATCCTCACTATGCGTATGGGGTGTACTGGGCCGCGTTTAACGCGCGCCAGCTGGGTATTGAGCGCATCTCAGCCATCGAGTTCGGCGTCGCGGGTGGAAAGGGGCTTGTCGCGCTCGAACGCGCGAGCGCTGAGATCGAGCGCGCGCTCGGAGTTGGCATCGACGTGGTCGGCTTCGACAGCGGAACCGGGATGCCCAGGCCCATCGATTATCGCGACCTGCCGCATGTCTGGCGCCAGGGTTTCTTTCCCATGGACGAGGCGGCATTGCGAAGTCGTCTCGAACGCGCGACGCTGGTACTCGGCGATGTCGGCACCACAGTGGCCGCGTGGGTCGCGGCGCCCCATTCGCCAGTGGGCTTCGTGTCGTTCGACCTCGACTACTACAGTTCGACTAAGGCAGCCTTTCGGATTTTCGAATCATCGGCGGTCGGGTATCTGCCGCGCGTGTACTGCTATTTCGATGACATCGCATCGAACAACCTGAGCCTCGTTAACGAGTACGTGGGCGAACTGCTCGCGATCCTCGAGTACAACGACGAGCATGCGCACAGGAAGCTGACGAAGATCGAGCTGCTGCGCGAGGCACGACCGCGCTGGGAACATTGGCAGGATCGGATGTTCGCACACCACGACTTCGAGCACCCGCTATACACAATGCAGGTCGTGCCCGCCATTGGGACCAACGTTGCGTTGCCGCTCTGATCGAGAACGACGTGGGACATGCCACGGCACTCGGGGAATCAGCCCTTCAACAGCTGATGTTACGTTTCCCAGCCCACCTCAGCGAGGCGGGGCTGCGCGGTCGTAGCCATGCCCGCTCACGAGATCCGAAGCGATCCGCCATCTTCTCGCCCTCCGGCAGGCTGGCGACAAACCGTAGCCGCTCGTCCATGACGTGACACTCCTTCCAAGGCATGCCGACGCCGCGCTGGCCCGTCGTATGCACCTCGACGGTCGAGCGCGTGTTGGAGGGTCCGGCGATGAAAGCACTGCTCTCGCTTGTGCTGATGACCGCTGCCATCGGGTTCTCAAACCCGGCCCTCGCGCAGGTGCCCGCTGACCCGCCAGCAGAGTGGCGGCTGAGTGGAGCCAGGAGCTCGACCCCGGCAGGTCCTGGCCGCGCGAAGGAAGTGGTGGGCGTCCTGATCTCTGACTCGGAGGGCAAGCAGATCCGGCTCGAAGTTGACGGGCGGGCTTTGTATGTTGTCCCGTACGAGCGCATCACCGCGATGCACTACGAAGAGGGGAGGATCCCGGGCGGTTCCCCTGCCAGGCCAAGGACGGACCAAGGACAAGGACGGACCAAGAACAGCGGACCAAGAACCGAGGACTGGCGCCTACACCGATTCGAAAACCGCCCTAACGCTCGCGGACGCCAGTGTACCCGCGCTTGGCCAGGGCATCCTGCAACGCGTGCAGGCGTGCCTCGCAATCGACCGTGATCGTTCGCTTCTGATCGAGCGACAACGCCAGCGAGCGCACGTTCGTGTTACGGCGCGAGAGCGCGATGATCTGTGCGTTGAGCTCCATGAAGCGCGTCAGCGCAGCCGTCGCCGCGTCGAGATGCGGCTTCGACGCCGGAGGGGTCAGCGCGCGAAGCGCGTCCAGCGACCGGCGCGCCTCCATCTGCGACGTCGCCATCTCCTTCTCCATCCGCGTCATCACGGCTTCGTCGGCGTCAGCGATGTGAGGCGCCTGCAGCACCTGAATCTCACGAACCGTCGTCACCGCCCTGGCGACGAGCGCCTCGATTTGCCAGGCGTCCTTGCCGGGCGCCGAGGGAGGGATCGCCTTGAGGGCGTTGCGGAAGGCGTTGGCGGCCTCCTGCGCGGGACCGAACGCGAGCCGCTGCGCCTTGAGGTTGGTGTTCTCGACGGCGAGGTCCAGGATGCGGCGGTCGAGGGCCTGATACTCGGCGAATCGTTCGCTGAACGCCTTCAGCAGCTGTGTCTCGTCCGCATAGCCAAGCGTCTGAAGGACCGGCGCCAACGCGTCGATGTCCTTCTGAATCGACACGGTCGCCTGCCCGGCTTCCTTGGCGAAGGCCACGGATGCCTCGTCGGTATCGGCCATGACGGCGCGGTTGGCGGCGTCCGCCGTCTTGCTGAATTGCACCAGCAGGTCCGCGGTGATCTGGCGGGCCTCCGACACACGCGCCAGGACGACGTTGACGTCCTCGCCGCAACCAGAGGCGGCACCGATCAGCAACACGGCCTGAAGCGACAGGAGGACACGGCGAACTGACGAACGCGGCGGCACTTCGAAGGAAGTTAGCACGGTTGCGGGATATTTCGCGATTGCCTGAAATATCCCAGTCGATCGCCGCCGGCCCGGCCCGATACCGCCGCTCTGGCGCCGGCATCCCGTCGGTACGTCCGTTGCACGAGGGACGTAAAGAGGTTGCCATGCGGAAATTCGCCATCGCCACGCTCGTCGCGGCGGCCTTCGCCGCCACGGCCACCGCCCAGAGCACCCCGCCCGTCCAGGGGACCGTCGCGCTCGAAGGCACGATGAAGACGTTCTACAAGGGCCTGAACGCCATCATCGTCACCACGATGGATGGGGTGGAGCACACGTATCACTACGCCGAGCGCCTCATCGTGCACGGCGGCAAGAGCCCGGGCCCCGACGCGCTCGCGGGCCTCGAGGAAGGCCGGATGGTGGTCATCCACTACACGGTGGAGGGCAACAACCAGACCGCCCGCGAAATCGACATCCTCGGGGAGGAAGGGCTGAAGGTGACCGAAGGCCGGGTCACGAACATCGACCGCGGGCACAAGCAAATCACGATCCGGTTCGCCAACGGGAAGACGGAGACACTGCGCCTGACCGACCGCGCGGCGGCTGAAGCGGGGAAGGACCTGGACAAGGCCGGCGCCGAGGCCGCGCGGGTTATCGTGTATTACGAGGACGAGAACGGCCGGAAGGTGGCGCACTACTTCCGGCGCGAGTAGCCTCCGCTCCAATCACCGCGCCGTGCAGGGCGACGGGTTGAACTTCGAGCCGTCAGGCTCTCTCCTGAAATTCGTGCTCGTGACGAATGGTTCGGTCAGGAACTGCGGGTCCTCGACGATCGTCGTCACCACGAACCACGTGTCGCCGTTGCGTTCCTTCGACAAGTCGAAGTACTCCGAGACGACGGCGTTGGCGCTGTAAGGGGCGCCGTTCTTCCGGAGATACCCGGGACGCAGCTGCGTCGTGACGACCTCGAGCGACCGGCCGCCCGTACCTTGTCGCGTGGCACCCAGGCCCGGCAGGGGCGTGCCGGTTCCGCGCACCGGCTGCTCCCACTGCGCCACGGAGTAGCCTTGCCAGCTCGGTTTCGCCTGCGCCGGTGGCTTGCCCGTCTGCCCTGAGCCTGTCGAAGGGCCAAAGTGGAGCAGGCGCGTCTGCGTGCCTGCGTCCGTATCAATCTTCAGCGTCCGGTCGTCCTGCCATGTGATGTGCACGCGGCCGGGAATGCGCATGACCGCGGGCGCGCCGTACGATCGGCACGCTTCGCCAGCCGCTTCGTCCTTCGCCGGATCCCACAGGTTGCCGATCCGGCGGCCTTCGGCGTTCAACGGCAGGCTCGCGAAGTCGCCTTTGATCGGCGTGACCATCCGCCAGCGCCAGTCCTCGGTGACGACCGACACCCAGTAGCCGGTGAAGTCCACCGGCGCTGCGTCCTTCGGCGTCTTCGGCGGCGCGGGCGGGCCGCCGCGGCCCGGCGGCTGAGCCCGCGCGGCGCCGGAAAGCGCGAGGACCATCAGAAAGAGCGCGATTCGATTCACAACTTCTTCAGGCTGCGAAAAACGGCTTCGACGAACGAATCCGGCGACGGTGCGTACGCCGGATCGTAGTCGCGCGTCGGCCGCGCGGCCTTGACCTGCTCGAGCGTCGAGCCTTTCCTGATCAGATCCTGAATCCGGTCGCGCACGATCGTCACCATGTCGCGGTACTCGACGACGTCCGCCTCGTCGCAGAGGCGTCCGTGGCCGGGCACGATGTAGGTGCCGCCTTCCTGGTACTTGCCCGGCACGGCCAGGTGCAGGATGGCGTTGAGCGCGTCGATCTCGCCCTGGACGCTGCCGCCGGCCGCGACGTCAATCGCGGGGTAGCGGCCGGGGGTGAAGATGTCGCCGGTGCTGATGACGTCGGATCGACGGAAGAAGACGATGCTGTCGGCGTCGGTCGTGGCTGCCGGCATGTGCGTCACCACCACGGCCTCGCCGTTGAAGAAGAAGTCCTTGTCCGGCGTGAAGAAATCGTCGTTGGGCCAGACGTCGCGGGAGACGGCGGGCATGCCGACCAGACGCCGCACGACGTTCTCGTGTGCGACCACGCGCGGCCGCCCGATCGAGGCCGGCGTCGCGCCGAGGCGCGCGAGCGCGTCGTTGCCGCCGAGGTGATCGAGGCGCGCGCTCGTGTTGACAATCCAGCGAATCGGCTCGCGCGACAGCGTACGGATGGCCGCGAACGACCCGCGGCGCCTGATCGGCCGCCTGCGTGTCGACCACCAGCACGCCGTCGGTGCCGGCCTGCACCGTGACGTTGCTGCTGCCGGTGGCAGCGACGATCACGTGCACCTTGCCCTGCACCAGCCGGACGACGGCGGCGTCGGCTCCGGGCTGCGCGGGCGGACTCTGCCGGGGGGCGGCCGCCATGACGGCCGCCGCCACAGGCGCCGCCCACAGCGCCGCGGCGATCGCTCTAACGCCCACGCGGTGCATCCCCGTCGTTCAGATTGCACGTCAGCAGGCCCGTGCAGCTGCAGTAGCGCTCGCATTGCGCCGGCGGCTTGTAGCCTCCGAGCTTCGCACGGTATTCCGGGTACAGCGTCTCGGCTCCGCCGCGCGTCGATTCGAACGGGAGCCCGTACCACGCCGAGAACTCGCGGAGATTCGGGTTGGCCCCTGGCAGATGATGCGGAACCGTCCCCGCCGGTTTCGGCACCTCGGCCGCATACTCGCAGCCGAATATCGCGAGCCGCTGTCCGGGATCGAGAAACCAGTTGTCGCTCCGCACGAACGGTTCGGTGAGAAACACCGGGTCTTCGATCACGGTGACGATCGTCAGGTAATCGCGGTGCCGCGTCCAGTGCTCGGTGAGCACCGCCCTGTCGCTGCGCGGCAGGCCGTTGCGCCGCAGGTAGTTCTCCTTGAGGTGCGTGGTCGTGATCGTCAGCGTGTTGCCCTCCCACACGCCGGTCGAGAACCCCTGCCACGTATGTGGCGCGTCGTCGGACGGATGGGGGCGGCCGTCCATCCAGATCGTGCGCTCGCTGTCCCATGCCAGCCAGTGCATGCGGAACGCCACGAGCCGTTGCGTCTCGGGGTCGATCTCGCGCCAGATCCGCTGGTTCCCGAGCCCGCGCAGCGCGTAGTCGGCGCCGTGGGGCCGGCACTGGTATTCGGTCACGACCGAGATCCGATCCGCGTCCCAGCTGTCGGCGCGCAGCCGTGCGGCGTCGTTAATCGGGATCTCCGTGTAGTCGCCAAGCTCCGGCCCGGGACCGCGCTCAGGGCCATCTTCGTGATACAGCGGCGCCCATTCGCCGGAGAAGTCGACCTGCGCGAGCGCCGGAGCGCCCGTACACAGAAGGATCGCCGTGGAGATCAGGATCCGATGGCGAAGCTGTTTCATAAGGTTGTTCCGGTGCCGCCGGCTGCAAATCATATAATCACCGCATGCGCATTGCCACCGCGACCCTGCTGGCATCTCTGCTCTCCGTCCCGGTCGCCGCGCAGTCGCCGGTGGCGGCGCTTGCGCCGACCGGCACGCTCCGCGCCGTCTTCCTCGGCAGCAACCCGGTGCACGGACGCGTCGATCCGCAGACGGGCGCTGTCACGGGCCCGGTGCCGGATCTCGTGAAGGAACTGGCGCGGCGGCTCGGCGTGCCGTTCGCGATCGTGCCGGCTCCGGATGCCGCCGGCGTGATTGGCGCGCTGAAGAACCGCACCGCGGATGTCGGGTTTCTCGCGTACGACGAGACGCGCGCACGGGAAGTGGACTACAGCGCGGCGTTCGTCGTGATGCGCAACAGTTATCTCGTGCCCGCGGCTTCGAGAATCCAGAACAGCGCCGACGTCGATCGCGCGGGCATCACGGTCGCGGCCGTCAAGGGACAGACGCAGGAGCTGTTCGTCAGCAGCCGGCTGAAGAACGCGCGCGTCACGGTCCTGCCTACCATGCCTGCCCAGGCGGAGGTCGAGCGGCTCCTTACGAGCGGCGAGGTGAACGCGTTCGCGATCAACCGCCAGCGATCGCTCGATGCGCAGGCGGCATCCGGTTCGAAGCTTCGCGCCCTCCCCGACAGCTTCCTCGATGTGGATCAGTGCTTCGTCGTCGCCAGGGGCGACGGCCACAAGTTCGCGGCCATCGAGGGGTTCATGGCTGATGTTCGGGCGTCAGGGTTTGTGAAAGCGTCGATCGATCGCGCCGGGCTTGCCGGCGTGGATGTCTCGTCCGGCCGGAAATAGGCCGCCCGTTTGGGTGATCCGCGCGTCGCGCGCCCGTGCCACGATGGGCGCATGACAACCGAACTGCTGACCACCTTCTCCAACACCCTGGCCGACACCGTGGCCGCCGCCGCTCCCGCCGTCGTCCAGGTGCAGGGCCGCCGGCGTCCCGTGAGCGGCCTCGTGTACGCCGACAACATCGTGGTGACGATGGCGCGCTCCCTCGGTCGCGAGGACGGCGTGCGGGTACGGCGTCACGACGGCCACGTGCTCGACGCCGAGGTCGCCGGCTGGGATCCGACGACGGGCCTCGCGGTTCTGCGCGTGAGCGGACTGGAGACCAGGTCCCTGACGCCAGCCGCCGCGCCAACGCGCGTGGGTCACATCGGGCTGGCCATTGCTCGCTCGTGGAGCAACTCGGTCACGGCGAGCGCCGGGATCGTCTCGGTCATCGGCGGGCCGCTGGCCACCGGCCGCCGCCGGGCCATCGACCACGTGCTGCGGACGACGGCGCCGATGCACGACGGCTTCGCGGGCGGCGCGTTCGTCGACACCACTGGCGCGCTCCTCGGCGTGACGACGGCGGCCGCCATTCGCGGCCTGGGCGTGGTCATCCCCGCGTCAATCGTCTGGCAGACCGCGGCCGGGATCCTCGAGCACGGCGGCCTCAAACGCGGTTACCTCGGCATCTCCGGCCAGAGCGCGCGGCTCGCCGCCCACCAGCGCGACGCGATCGGACGCGACGAAGCGCTGGTCGTCGTCGGCGTGCCGGCCGGCAGCCCGGCCGCGGCCGCCGGCGTGCTGGTGGGCGACGTGCTCTTCGAGCTGGACGGACACGCCATCGGCTCTCCGGAACACCTGCTGGATCTGTTGACGGGGGAGCGGGTCGGGCGGCAGGCGGCGCTGCGGCTGCTGCGCGGCGGCGCCGTGGTGGAACTCGGCGTCACGATCGGCGAGCGGCCCGCGGACTGATGCGGGTGCTGCTCGTGGGCCCGGCGTCCGAGCGTGCGCGATTGAGAGCGCAGCTCGATCCGTCGATCGAGATCGCGGGCGAGTTCGCTTCGCTTGCCGATGCCCGTGCCGCCGACGCGGACGCCGACGCGGTGCTCGTCGTGCCGGTTCACGAGCCTGATGACGAGGTCGACGTCGACCTCGACGTCGTCCAGGATCCCCTGACGGCGCGCGAGATCCAGGTGCTCGAGCTGCTGGCGGAGGGCCTGCCGAACAAGGCCATCGCCGCCCGGCTCGGCATCAGCGACCAGACGGTCAAGTTTCACGTCGCGTCGCTGTCGGGGAAACTGGGCGCCGCCAATCGCACCGACGCCGTGCGCCGCGCCGTGCGGCGAGGCCTAATCGCGCTGTGACTCGGCCGGCACGACGGTGAGCTGCCGCCGCTCGACGCCCCTCAGAAGCGCAAGCCTGGTTGGCACGCCCACGCGTTCGCCGGTCAGATGACGGTGAAGATCGCCGACGGCGGTGACCGGGTCGTCTCCGCACCCGAAGATGACGTCGCCGTCGCGCAGCCCGGCCGCGGCTGCCGGACTGCCCGGTTCGACCGACGTGACGAGCACGCCTGACGACACGGCCAGTTGGTGGTGCCGCGTCAGCGCGCGCGGAATCGGCACGGTCTGGCCGGCGACGCCGATGTAGCTGCGGCGGATCCGTCCGTCGCGAATCAGCCTGGCGGCCACGAACTGCACCGTGTCGCTGGCGATCGCGAAGCACAGTCCCTGGGCCGGGACGATGGTCGCGGTGTTGATGCCGACCACATCACCGCGCGTGGTCACGAGCGGGCCGCCCGAGTTGCCCGGGTTCAGCGCCGCGTCGGTCTGGATGACGTCGTCGATCAGTCGTCCCGACGCGGTTCGCAGCGATCGGCCGAGGGCGCTGACAATGCCCGCCGTGACCGAGTGCTGCAGCCCGAAGGGGTTGCCGATCGCGACCACGACCTGGCCCACGCGGACATTTCTCGAGCGTCCGAGCGTGGCCCACGGCAGCGAGCTGCCGTCGGTGACCGCCCGCAGCACGGCCAGGTCCGTGCCTGCGTCCCGTCCAACGACATCCGCGCGAAGCGAGCGGCCGTCCGGCAGCATCGCCGTCATCCGCTCCGCGTTGGCGACAACGTGGCTGTTGGTCAGGATCAGACCGTCCGGCGTGAAGACGACGCCGGAGCCGCTGCCGTGATCGGACGTGAATCTTGACGACCGCCGGACCGACCGTCTCGACCGCCCGCGTGACGGCGCGGGAATACGCATCGAGCAGGTGGCTGTCGTCGTCAGCGTCCTCTGATCGAGGGATCACACGTCCATCGTACGCGCGCGATCCGGCGAACGGATCACCCAATCGGGTGGGTGATCCGCTGCGCTGGCTTACTGGACGACGATCGTGCCGACCATCCCCGGGTGAATCGAGCAGTGGTACACGAAGCTGCCCGCCGTGGAAAGCGTCACGTTGGCGGAACCGCCGGGCTGGAGGACGGGCGTTGCGAAGTTGCCGTTGTCCGCGCGCGAATCGTGCGCGGCGACGTCGTTGTTCACGAACGTGACCGTCGAGCCGACCGCCACGTTGACGGGGCTCGGCGAGTACGCGGTGTTGGTGCGTCCAAACGCGCCGTTGACCATGCTGATGGTCGTGCCGCCCACGGGCGGTGTTGGCGTTGGAGTGGGAGTGGGAGTTGAAGAGGGCGCGGTGTTCGAGCTGCTGCACGCAGCGAGGCTCAATCCCGCAACAAGAACGAGAGCGTATCGGAGTGACATGCCGGCAGCGACTGCAAAGCCGTTGCCCATCGCGATCGCTCGATTTCCGGCCTGTTTGGAATCAGGAAACGGCAAAGAGCTTTCGAGAAGCTGAATGGCTTTCTGGACGCGTAAGCACCTGAGCGGTTAGTCGAAGGATCGGCTGAAGAGGCCCTCGATTGCTGTCCGGCCGTTATCGCGGAGCTCGCGTGTGCCCGTGCCGGTGAAGTGCGGATGCGTGATGACGGGGGCGTCGTGTTTCCCGAGCGGGTTCCATCCCTCGCCGCTCCAGCGAAGCCACGTGTCCCTGTCCTGATCGAAGACGCAGAGCGGCTTGTTGCACAGCTTCGCGAACTCCGCGCCCCAACCCGTTCCGCCCCTCACGGTCCCATCGTCGAGGATCGCGCCGATGACGTAGATTTCCTGGCCGTGGTTGACCTGATACCAGAGCGTCTGCAGCACGCGCCGGATGGTGGGGCTGTCGGTGTAACGGCGATGCATCAGCCGCGAGACGTACTCGAGGCTCACGTCGCCCCCGAGGAGCTCTTCGTGGTTCAGGACACGAACGCCCCGGTGCCGATCGATCCGGTGCCCGTCGAAGGTGAAGTTGACCTCTTCGACCCCGAGGCGCTCGGCGTTGGCGCCGAAGGCGGCCTCGGCGCCTGGCGCGCCGCCGCTGAACAGGATGCTCTCGGCTGCTTTCATCGCGCGATCATAGCATCGCGGGGTGACCGCAGCTGAGTGCACGTGGTGTCAACGCAGGAGGACGGCCCGTAAAGATCGCGCAAACCAGCCGCTGCAAGTTGTTGATCGCCTTGGCTCGCGGCGCGTGGGGCCGATGGCAGCGTTCGTGCTCGTGCCGCTGCGATGCCTTTCTCTTCACGCGTCCCTGCGGCGATTCTTGTGCTTCTTTGTTCTGCGGCCTGTTCGAGTTCGCCGACGACCGCGTCCTCCGCGACGACGTTCACGCCGTCCATTTCCTTTACGGGCGGCGATACCTTCACCGTCGGCCAGGTCGGCCAGCTTTCCGCCATCGAGCGGCAGTCGGCGTCGGCGTCGCAGGACGTCACGAAGACGGCGGCATGGCAGTCGTCGAATCCGAGCGTGGCGACTGTTTCAGCCACGGGCCTCGTCACGGCGATGGCGCTCGGAGCCACGATCATCACGGCCAGCGACCAGATGGCCGCCGGCACGCTGGTCGTGTCGGTGGTTCCAAGGACGGTGAGCGCGCTGCTCGTCGTCGGGCCGGCCGTCATCCCGACCGGGCAGACGAGCGAGCTGACGGCCTCGGCGACGACGACCAGCGGGAAGCAGGTCGTGACGAGCGGCGTCTCCTGGCAGTCGTCGGACCCCGGCGTCGCCACCGTCTCCGATGCCGGCATCCTCACGGCCATCGCTCCGGGGACGGTCACCGTGACCGCCACCTACCAGGGCGTGACCGGCAGCCTGACTGTGACGGTCGCCGACGTGACGGTGACGGCGATCACGTTCTACGGCACGACGACGGTCACGCGCGGCGGGACCACTCAGTTGACGGCGACGGCCGTGCTCGGCGATGGCTCGATGCGGATCGTCACGAACTTCGCCGCGTGGGCGTCGCTGAACACCGATATCGCGACGGTTTCGAGCAGCGGCCTGGTGACGACGCTGTCCACCGCGCGGCACGGCCACGATTACGGCGACGTACCTGGGCACCACCGGGTCGGTGGATATCGCGGTCAACTAGGGCAGGCAGGCGGGCGGGGCGGGCGGGTCGGGCGGGCCGGGCCAGAAGTAGTGCAGGCCTTCAGGCCTGCCGGATTAGTCGTCGCGCTGCCGGCCCCGCAGCGCCTTGATCTGGCCGCGGCGCTTCTTCGAATCCAGCCGCTTCTCCTTCGCGGCCCGTTTCGGTCGTGTCGCCCTGCGCGTCTTGGGACGCCGCGCCGCCTGCTGAACGAGCGCGTTCAGGCGGGCTCGCGCCGCCTCGCGGTTCTGTGCCTGGGTGCGATGCTCGCGGCTGTCGATGAGCAGCACGCCCTCGCTGGTCACGCGGTGGCCGGCCAGCGCCAGCAGCCGCTGCTTGACGTCGGGCGGCAGCGACGACGCGTGCACGTTGAAGCGCAGCTCGACGGCGGTGGACACCTTGTTCACGTTCTGGCCGCCGGGGCCCGAGGCGCGCACGAAGTGTTCTTCGATCTCGCGCTCGTCGATCGAGAAGCCGGGCGGGAAGTCTGGCATGGTCGGCATGATACGCTTCAGAGACCTACGGAATGCCGCTGGTCTCCCTCGATCATATTGCAGTCGCCTTCGGACACCTGCCGCTTCTGGACGACGTGTCGTTCCAGATCGAGGCGGGCGAGCGCGTGTGCATCATCGGCCGCAACGGCACCGGCAAGTCCACGCTGCTCCGCATCCTGAGCGGGGAACTGACGCCGGACTCCGGATCCGTCTGGCTGCAGCCCGGCGTCCGCCGCGCGCGGCTCGAGCAGGACGTGCCCTTGTCCGCCGACCGGCCCGTGTTCGACGTCGTCTCGGAAGGGCTGGGGAGCCTCAGCGAGCTGGTGGCCGCGTATCACCACACGGCCGTGCTCGTGGCCGCCGATGCGACGCCGGCGCGCCTCGAGACGCTCGGCCGGCTGCAGCACGAGCTCGATGAGCAGCAGGGGTGGAGCATCGAGCAGCGCGTCGAGCTGGTGCTGGCGCAGCTCAACCTGCCCGCGGACGCGATCGTCAACACGCTGTCCGGCGGCTGGCGGCGCCGCGACGCTCCTGGCGCGCGCGCTGGTGGCCGAGCCGGACCTGCTCGTGCTCGACGAGCCGACCAACCACCTCGACATCGACGCCATCACCTGGCTCGAGACGTTTCTGGCCGAGTATGCCGGTGCCGTCGTGTTCGTCACGCACGATCGCGCGTTCCTCCAGCGGCTCGCGACGCGCATCGTCGAGATCGATCGCGGGAAGCTCGCGTCGTGGCCCGGCGACTACCAGACGTTTCTCCGCCGGAAGGACGAGTGGCTCGCCAACGAGGCCATGCGGCAGGACAAGTTCGACAAGCGTCTGGCCGTCGAGGAGGCCTGGCTGCGGCAGGGCGTCAAGGCCCGGCGGACGCGCAACGAAGGCCGCGTGCGGGCGCTCATGGCGATGCGAAACGAGCGCGCCGCGCGCCGCGAACAGATGTCGTCGGTGCGCCTGCACGTCGAGCAGGCCGACGTGTCGGGGCAGCTGGTGTTCGAAGCCAGGGGCGTCGCCAAGACGTATGGCGACAAGGCCGTCCTGCGCGGCTTCTCGACGCGCATCATGCGCGGCGATCGCATCGGCCTCATCGGGCCGAACGGCGCCGGCAAGACGACGCTCCTGCGGCTGCTGCTCGGCGAGATCGAGCCGGACGAGGGGGACGTGCGGCGCGGCGCCAACGTGCAGGTGGCGTACTACGACCAGCAGCGCGAGCAGCTCGATCCCGAACGGACCGTGTTCGAGACGATTGGCGACGGCAACGACTGGGTGACCGTCGACGGCAACCCGCGCCACGTGAACGCGTACCTCGCGGATTTCCTTTTCCCGCCCGAGCGGGCGTCGTCTCCGGTGAAGGCGCTGTCGGGCGGCGAGCGCAACCGGCTGCTCCTCGCCCGGCTGTTCACGAGGCCCGCGAACGTGCTGGTGATGGACGAGCCGACCAACGATCTCGATCTCGAGACGCTGGAGCTGCTCGAGGCCGAGCTCGTCGCGTGGCCGGGCACGCTGCTGCTCGTCAGCCACGATCGCGCGTTTCTCGACAACGTCGTGACGAGCACGATTGTGTTCGAGAGCGACGGAGACGTGCGGGAGTACGTCGGCGGCTACGAGGATTGGCTGCGTCAACGCGCGGTACCCGACGCGCAGGCGGCGGGGGGACAAGTTGCGGTGCCGGCGGCCAGACCTGAGCCGGCGGCGCGGCCCCGGCTGGAGGAGGCGGCCTCGAAGAAGCTCTCGTACCGCGAACAACGGGAATTCGAGGAGCTGCCCGCGCGCATCGATGCGCTCGAAGCGGAGCAGCGGGACCTGACCACCGCGGTCCAAGATGCGCTGTTCTATACGAAGCCGGCCGATGAGATTCGGAAGACGCTGGCGCGGCTCGAGGCCATCGCGCCGGAGCTGACAGCCGCCTACGCGCGATGGGGCGCGCTCGACGCGCGGGCTACTCGTAGTAGCCCGGCGCCTTCTTCAGCTTCGCGTTCGCGATGAAATCGTGCTGGATCCAGAGCTGGGCGCCCGACTGCTTCAGAAACACCTCCAACGCCGCGCGTGACGCGGCCGTCTGCTTCTCGTCGGCGTCAAAGGTCGGGATTCGGTTGAGCGTGCGCTCTTCCGGGTAGTGATACAGGTCGCCGCACACGACCACCGGCCCGGTCTTCGCCAGCTTCACAAACAGCACCTGATGACCCGGCGTGTGGCCGGGAGATGATTTCAGCACGACCGTGCCGTCGCCGAACACGTCGTGATCCTCTGTTCTGATCGCGACCGTCTTGCTGTTCCGCAGCGCCGAGTATGTCGAGGGCTGCAGCAGATCGGGCGGCTTCTCCGAGAACATCGCATCGCGCTCCACCGGCCGCACGAGCCACGTCGAGGCGGCAAACAGATTCGCGTTGGCCGTGTGGTCGTAGTGGTAATGCGACAGCGCGACGTAGGTGACGTCGGCCGGCGCGAAGCCCGCCGCGGCCAGCTGCGAACGCAGTGTCCGGGTCGTCGTCACGAAGCGCTCGGCCTTGTTCGGCAGGACCAGCCGATAGCGCTTCGATTCGGCGCCGCCCGCCGCGGCCTGGATGTCGCCGTCGGGTACCGCGCCGGCGTCCCAGATGAGAGTCCCTCGCGGATGCACGACGAGGTAGCAGGCCACGGACATGTCCGTCGTCGCCATCTCCGCGCGCGTGAGCCGGAACCGGCTGACGTCGCCGCCTTCGAGCCGCCCGCAGTCGAAGACGTAGAGTCGCGGCGATGTCGGTGCCGGCGGGCGTTGTCGTGCAGCAACCGTGAGGCCGACCGACGACAACACGGCGAGCGCGAGCAGGGCTTTCACGGTTCTCATAGCCGCGCATCTTACCTTTTGTGCGTCCTTGCGTTAAGCTCGACCCATGAAGCTCAGACCGTCCATCCTGCTGGTCGCCCTGGCCGTCAGTTCGTGCAACCGGACGCCGCCGGAACTGCAGGCCATCGTCGATGCCGCGAATGCGCTGGGCGGCCGCGAGAAGATTCTGGCGATCAAGACGCTGACCATCGAGGGCGAGGGGTCGGCGCCGAACGCCGGACAGAACACGATGCCGGATAGTGACCTGCCGGTCTGGAAAGTCACGGAGTTCAAGCGTGTCATCGACCCGGGGAACGGCCGGATGCGCGTGCAGCAGCTTCGCACCGCGCAGTTCCTCTTCGCCAATTCACCGACACAGCGTCTGGACCAGGGGCTCGATGGCGACGTGGCCTACAACGTCGGCCTGGACGGCGCGGCGGCGCGGGTCGGCGCCGATGCGGCGCGCGACCGCCACATCGAGCTGCTCCACAACCCGATCGCGATCGTGCGGGCCGCGCTGGACCAGCCGAACACGACCGTGAGCGGCCTCCGCACCGCTCAGAATCAGCAGATCGTGGAGATCAAAACGGCGAAAGGCGAAAAGCTGACGCTTGCCATCGACGCCACGACGAAGCTGCCCACGCGCGTGACCTCGATGGCCGACAACGCGAACATGGGCGACGTGGCGATCGACACCGCCTTCTCGGACTACGAGGACGTCGGCGGCGTGAAGTTGCCGAAGCACTACACCACGAAGATGGATAAGTATCTGCAGTTCGATCTGGCCGTCTCGAAGAACACCGTCGACGGCGGCGCGCTGGATCTGGCCGCGCCGGCCGCCGCCGCGTCCGCGCCGGTCCCGCCTCCTCCCGCCATCGTTGTCACCGCCGAGCCGGCGGGGAAGGGCATCTGGTGGCTGGCCGGTTCCGGCAACCACCGGAGCGTCGTCTTCGAGTTCGAGAACCACCTGACGCTGTTCGAGGTGCCGCTGAACGAGGCGCGCTCGAAGGCGGTGATCGACAAGGCCAGGACGCTTTCGTCGAAGCCCCTGACACAAGCGGTGGTGTCGCATCATCACTTCGATCACTCCGGCGGATTACGCGTGGCTGTCGCCGAGGGCCTGACGATCATCACCTACAAGGCCAACGAGGAGTTCTTCAAGGACCTCGTCGCGCGCCCGCACACGATCGTCCCGGACGCGCTCGCGAAGGCTCCGCAGCCGTTGAAGCTCGTGACCGTCGACGATGCGATGACGATGAAGGATGCCGCGATGGAGGTGCAGCTCTATCACCTGCGTGACAACCCGCGGGAGGGCACGAACCTGTTTGCGTACGTCCCGCGCGACCGCATCCTGGTGCAGGCCGACCTCTACGACTCGACGTGGCAGTTCCACCACTGGGGCGAGAACGTCATCACGAACATCGAGAAGATCCGGAAGCTGCGGGTCGACAAGCAGCTCCCGATCCACGGCAGCATCCAGAGCTACCGCGATATGGTCAAGACGATCAGAGCAAAGAAGGCGGCGGACTGATTGGTCCTTAGGGCCTGTGGCTTCTTGGGCCTTGGTCCGGCCTTGGTCCTTGGTCCTTGGTCCTCGGTCTGCGAGCGCAGGCCTCGCGAACCGACCTACCGTCGTTTCGATCTTTCATCGTCGGTCTTCAGCGTGTTCAGCCACCGTCGCAGCATCTTCGCGATGCTTTCGTTCAGCGCGACTCAGTCGCCGGTTTCGGTCTCGGTGATGTACCGACGCCCGTCCGCTGCGTAGTAACCCGCCTTCAGCTCTCCGTTGGACGCGAACGAATATCGCAGAAACTGCGCCGTCTCCTTGTCCCGACGTCGCAGAAACCCCTCGGTGATGTTGAACAGCACCGAGAGTGCGGCGGCGTTCATCTGGTCGGCCATCTCGCGATCCGCACGAAACGACGGGCGTTTTATCAGATCCCCAACAGAATCGCACTGTCGCTTCGCCGCCTGCCACACGCGAAGGTCCTCGAACCGATAGACGCTCACACTCTGTATTCAGCATCTTCAGTGCCACCGACACGGTCACTGGGACCAAGGACCAAGGACGGACCTGGGACCCAGGACGGACCAAGGCCCAAGAACCAAGTACCAAGGACTGGAAGCTAGCGCCCCAGCTTGATCGGTATTTCAGCGGCGTAGAGCATCGTCCGGTCGTTGTCGCGCGCGGCCCACTTGAGCAGGGTTGCGGCGCTCGGCTGGACGTTCCCCTCGAAGACCACCTTGCCGTTCGACGTGACCTTGATCGGCTGACTCAGATCGAAGGCGTCCGGGGACACGAGCAGCGTGAAGGCGGCGACGCCGCGGGTCGTCGCCTCGACCGAGTTGCCCGTTCGGACCAGATCCACGCGACCCAAGGCGGCACGACGTTCGAAAAGCGGGATCGCCATCACGTCGATCGGGCTGAAGTCGTTGACGTCCGGCAGGTTTCTCGGATCCCCCGACTGCATGCCCAGCTTGTCGATGACGAGCCAGTGGGCGCGGTTGTGTTTCAGGTTCGAGGTCTCCCAGGTCAGCCGCGCCGGCGACGGATCGCGCGGGTGATCGGCCGCGAACCGCTCGAACCGCTCCTTGACGTCCGGCCACCAGGCCGTGTTGTGCTCGCCGAGCGGCTGCGGGTGGTAGTCCACGCTCACGCCGACTTTCTTCAGGTGCAGGACGTACGGCTCGACGGCCGAGGTGGGATAGAGCCGATCGCGTCCCCCGTTGACCACGAAGAACGGCTTGTTGCGGAGGTTGTTCGGAGAGAGCTGGTCGCGAATGCCGGTGTCGATGTTCGCCAGCACCATGATGAAGCCGTTGAGCGGCAGGAAGCTCGCAAACGGCGTCGTCTCGCGCATCGCCAGGTAGTAGGCGCCCGTGCCGCCATCCGAAACGCCCGAGACGACGATCCGGTTCTCGTCGATGTTGTACGTGCGCTTCAGGGAATCGACGATGGCGCTCATGTTGAGGACCTGGTCCTCGCTCCACCACGGCGCATCCGTCCAGCCGTACGGGATGACGTAGAACTGCTCGGCGCCCGCGAGCGCGCCAATCTCGCCGGAGTTGCGCGGCTGGTTCGTCGCGCGGCCCATGACGCCGCCGTGAAGCTGGAAGCGGACCTGGTAACGTTTGGCGGGGTCGTAGGCCGGCGGCACGGTGACGGCGTAGTAGTGCTCGACCTTGTCTTCCGTCCTGTTCGTGAGCATGACGACGCCGGGCTTCTGCGCCGCGTACGGGCGGCCCTGCCTCAGGCGCCGCAGCGCGTCGTCGTAGCTGACGCCGGCGGCGAGCACGGCGTCTCCCGCCCTGGCCGCGTCCGCCGGCGTGCGGGCATCCCAGAATCTCGTGAACGCGGCGTCAACGGCGGCCGTGGCGGCTTGCCCTGCGGCCGAGGGCGACGACAACGTCACCAGGGTCCATAGAGTCCACAGAGTCCACGCGGTCCGCCGGGTCCATGGCTTCATAGGGCGAATATCGTACTGTAGGGAGCGGGGAATTCACCTCCATGTCCAGCACAGTTTCCGCTCCAGCGCCGGCTACCGTGGCTCGTGTTCCGCTGTGGATCAACGGCCAGCCCGCCGTGTCGCAGGGCCGCCGGCACGGCGTGGTGACCAACCCCGCAACCGGCGACGTCATCAGAACGGTTCCGTTTGCGGATGCCGCGGACGTGGATCGGGCCGTCAAGGCAGCCGTCGCGGCGTTTCCGGCGTGGCGGGCGACGCCGCCGCTTCGCCGCGCGCGGATCCTGAATCGCTTCCGTGAGCTCCTCGAGCAGCATCAGAAGGACGTCGCGTCCCTCGTCAGCGAAGAGCACGGCAAGGTGTTCCTCGACGCGATGGGGTCCGTTCAACGCGGCATCGAGGTCGTCGAGTTCGCGGTCGGGGCGCCGCAGCTGCTCAAGGGCGACCACGCGGAATCGGTGGGCCGCGGCGTCGACGCCCACTCGCGGCTGCAGCCGATCGGCGTCTGCGCGGGCATCACGCCGTTCAACTTCCCGGCCATGGTGCCGATGTGGATGTTCCCGATGGCGATCGCCTGCGGGAACACCTTCGTGCTCAAGCCGTCAGAAAAGGACCCGTCGGCCAGCGTCCGGCTCGCCGAGCTGCTGAAGGAAGCGGGTCTTCCCGACGGCGTGTTCAACGTCGTCCACGGCGACAAGGAAGCCGTGGATGCCATCCTGCACCACCCTGATATCAGGGCGGTGTCGTTTGTCGGCTCCACGCCCATCGCGAAGTACATCTACGCGACGGCCGCGGCCGAGGGCAAGCGCGTCCAGGCGCTCGGCGGAGCGAAGAACCACGCGGTCGTGCTTCCGGATGCCGACCTCGAGTTCACGGTGGACGCGCTGATGGGCGCGGCCTACGGGTCGGCGGGCGAACGCTGCATGGCGATTTCGGCCGTCGTCGCGGTTGGGGCCGCAGCGGATCCGCTCGTCGCCGCGCTCGCCGCGAAGGCGCGGCAGTTGAAGATCGGCCCTGGCTCGTCCGAGGGCATGGACATGGGGCCGCTCGTGACCGCGGCCCATCGCGACCGCGTGAAGGGCTACATCGATGCCGGCGAGGCCGCCGGCGCGTCGCTCGTGGTGGACGGACGCGGACTCGTGGTGCCGGGCTCCGATCGCGGGTTCTTCCTCGGGCCGACGCTCTTCGATCGCGTGACGCCGGAGATGACGATCTACACCGACGAGATCTTCGGCCCGGTGCTCGTCGTGCTTCGCGTCGACACGCTGGACGAAGCAATCGCGCTCGTCAACAGGAACCCCTACGGGAACGGCACGGCGATCTTCACGGCGTCGGGCGGCGCGGCGCGGAAATTCGAAGACGAGATCGAAGTCGGGATGGTCGGCGTCAACGTCGCGATCCCGGTGCCGATGGCGTTCTTTTCGTTTGGCGGCTGGAAGCAGTCGCTGTTCGGCGACCTCCACGTTTACGGCATGGAGGGTATCGTGTTCTACACACGCACCAAGGCCATCACCACGCGGTGGCCCGCGCGCGACGCCGTGTCCGCGGGCTTCCACATGCCGACGACGGGATAGGCCGTGGCGCTGAGAGCGAGCCGCCTCGTTCTTGTTGGCGCCATGCTGGCTGCCGGTGCGTCAGCTGGCTCCGCGCAGGCGCCGGGCGCCGCGGCGGCTTCCGCCGCGCCCGAAGCGCAGACCGAAGCCATCTGGACCTGTCCGGTTCACGCCGTCGTGGCTGAAAAAGGCGCGGGCAAGTGCGCCATCTGCCGGCGCGACCTCGTTCCCGTGACGGCGACGGTCACGTGGACGTGCGCGGATCGCCCGGACATCGACCGGCCGGTGCAGGGGAAGTGCCCTGACGGATCCGCGATGGAACGGCGGTACACGCAGTCCACGCACGCCAACCACAATCCCCGCCATGGCGGGATGTTCTTCATGGCGCCGGACCTCTGGCATCACCTCGAGGGCGCCTACGCATCGGACGAAACGTTCCGCGTCTACCTCTACGACGACTTCACGAGACCCCTGGCGCCGGAGCTGGCGAAGCAGGTCAGCGGCCGCGTCGTCATGAAGGAGACCTTCGACTCCGCGACGCGGACCACGAAGGAGATTGTGGCTGCGCCGCTCACGCTGGCCGGGGGAGGCGAGTACCTCGAGGCGCGCGTGGGGAAGATGAAACTGCCGGCGGAGATGACGGCGAAGGTGAAGTTCACGCGAGAGACGCAGGAATATCGATTCGACTTCACGTTTCCCGAGTTCTCGATTGACAGCAGCTTCGAGCCGGGCGCCGCCGCGGCGCCGCTGTTCGAAGTGCCGGACAACGGTTCGGAGATCCTGCGCCTTCTCGGCGAGCGCCTGTCGCTCATCGGGGAACTCGTGCGCAAGGGCGCGTTCGGCGAGGTGTGGGTGCCGGCGTTTCAGGCGAAGGACCTTGCGCTGGCCCTCGACGTGCGGACGCGGATGCTGCCGCAGGCCTCGCGCGCGAAGGCGACGATGGCGGTGGAGCAGCTCGTGCGAGCGGCCTGGATGATCGACGCGGCGGGCGACACGGGGAACCGCGGGGAAGTCGAAAGTGCATATACCGCGTTGAGCCTCGCGGCGGCGGATGTGCAAAAGCTGTACGCCGCCGTTGCGACGGGAGCGCGGCAATGATGGGAAGGCCTGGCAGGTCAGGCGGGTCGGGCTGGTCAGGCGGGTCGGGCTGGTGGGTCGCACTGAGTGCGATCGCGCTGGTTACCCTCGCGGTTCAGTCCGCGGGCGCGCACAAGCCGGTCACGTCGAAGTACACCTACACCGAGGACGTGTACCCGATCGTCAGCCGGGAGTGCGGCGCGTGTCACTCTCCGGGGGGCGTCGCGCCGATGTCCCTGCTGACCTACGACGAAGCGCGCCCGTGGGCGGAATCGATCCGGCTCGAGCTGGCAGCGGGCCACATGCCGCCCTGGTTCGGCGACCCGGGCGTGGCGGCCTTGAAGGATCCGCACAAGCTGTCGCCGCGCGACCTCGATGTCGTGCTCACGTGGGTGACCGGCGGCACGCCCCGCGGCCCGATCCTGACGGATGATGCCCGGAAAGCGCCGAACACGCGAGGTGCCTGGCGGCTGGGCCGTCCGGCTGTGACGCTGCAGATGCCGGCAGCGTTCAACCTGCCTGCCGGACGGGCCGAAGACACGCAGGAGTTCGTGCTCGAGACGGCGCGCGATCGCGATCGGTTCATCACGGCCGCCGACCTCCTGCCCGGCAACCCCGCGATCGTGCACGACGCGATCATCTTCGTCCGCGACGCGGGCCGTACACACGAGGCCGTGCTGGCCACCTGGCTGCCCGGATCCACGCCGGTGCGCACCGCCGCCGGCATCGGCTTCCCGTGGCGGATCGGGGAACAACTGGGCGTGCGGATCCACTATCGAAAAACATGGAAGCTCGAGAACAAGGCGGCGTCCGATCGAAGCACGGTCGGGCTGTACGTATCGAACGCGCCGGTTCGCGACGTGCGCCGGCTGGAGCTGACCGCCGCTGGATCCGTTCTCGATGAAGACGCGCAGGCGCTCGCCGTCGTCGCGCTGCGAAATCCCGGCGCGCCCGCTGATGTCGAGGTCCGCATCGAAGCCGTCCGGCCCGATGGGTCGCGCGTGCCGATCGCAGGATTCGGCGCCCGTCCCGGATGGGATCAGCGCTACTGGCTTGCGCGTCCGCTCACGCTGCCGAAAGGCACACGCCTCGACGTGAAGACGATCGGTGCCGCGTTTACATCACTGCGCATCTCTCTCGACATCGTCCGCCCGGGCTGAGTCCGCATGCTAGTATGAGTTCGTGGCGACCTGTCCGAAGTGCATGGGTTTCCTGCAAGAGGGTCACAAATGCCCTCGTGGCGTGTGGTCGCGCCTCAGCGAAGCGGTTTTCACCGTTGTCATCGGCGCGGCGATCGGCATCGCCATCTGCTACGCGATAGAAGAGCGTCCCGTCGCCCCCCTCGTTCTTGCCGCGGCTGCGCTGGGCGCCGTGCTCGCCTCGGCCGTCCGCCAGGCGACATCCCCCCGCATTTAATCGGAAGCAGTGCGGACGTTCTGGTCCGCCGGTGCTGGCAGGCCTAAAGGCCTGCACTACACGGCCCGATAGACAACCAGGTATACCCGTGCAATCAGCGGACGACAGCACCGTTCTGGGGTCGATCAGGACCTACGCGTCGCGCCTGATGAAGGCCGGCGACTCGCCGGCACAGTGCCGCGTGCTGGTCGTGGACGACGAACCGACCGTGCGGCGATACGTCGCGCATGTGCTGAAGGCTGCCGGCTACCAGATATCAGTGGCCTCGAACGGCGCCGAGGCGATGGAAGCCTTCGCGAAGGCCGGGTTTGACGCGCTCGTGACGGACGTGATGATGCCCGGCATCACCGGGGACGAGCTCGCACGCCAGCTGCGCCAGTCCGACCGGGGGCTCAAGGTGCTGTACCTGACCGGCTACAGCGATCGGCTGTTCAAGGAAAAGACGGGGCTGTGGGCCGACGAGGCGTTTCTCGAGAAGCCGTTCACGTCGAAGGGCCTGCGCGAAGCGCTGTCGTTGCTCGTCTTCGGCCGCCTGGCCACCGGAACGGACAAGAGCCAGGAAGTGGAACCCGAACCCCCGGCGATCGCTCCGGTCCCCAATCCCTAGCCTCAAGCCCTAGCTTCTAGCCTCTAGCCTCCTCGAGTATGCATCTCGAGGTGCGGGTCCTTCTTGAGCGACGTGACCGGCACGAACGCGCGGCGATTGCCGAGCGCGAGCCGCTCTTCGGCGCCGCGGTCGCTGCGCTGATGCCAGCCCGTGCGGATGATGGTGGCGATGTCGTCGCCTGACGCGCCGCGCCGGAGCGGCGCGCGCAGATCGATGCCGCGGGCGGCGTAGAGGCAGAGGTACCACATGCCGTCGGCCGTCAGCCGGCTGCGGTCGCAGCTGCTGCAGAACGGGGCTGTCGTCGAGGAGATGATGCCGGCCGTTGTGCCGTCGGGCAGCGCGAAGCGATCCGCCGGCGCCGAGCTGTTCTCGACGACGGGCGTGATGGGCCCGTAGTGCGCCGCGAGGCGCGAGAGGATGTCCTGCCGCGAGACGACGGCATCGGGCGACCATTTCGTGGCGCCGCCGACGTCCATGTACTCGATGAACCGGACCTCGGCGCCCATCGCCTTTCCGTACTCGATCAGATCCACGAGCTCATCGTCGTTGACGCCCCTGATGACCACCGTGTCGATCTTGAACGCGCGGCCGAACACGCGCTTCGCGGCGGCCATGCCTTCGTGCACGCGCGGGAGCTCGTCGAACCGGGTCAGCGTCTTGAAGCGGTCGGGGCGCAGCGTGTCCAGGCTGACGGTGATGCGGCGCAGGCCGGCGGCCGCGAGCGCGTCGGCGTGTTCGGCGAGCAGCACGCCGTTGGTCGTGAGCGCGAGGTCGTTCAGGCCGGGCTTGCCCGAGAGCATCTTCACGAGCTCGGGGAGATCGCGCCGGAGC
This sequence comes from uncultured Acidobacteriota bacterium, assembly GCA_963821285.1. Classification (GTDB taxonomy): domain Bacteria; phylum Acidobacteriota; class Vicinamibacteria; order Vicinamibacterales; family CAVVIG01; genus CAVQJU01. The sequence goes on along the minus strand of CAWGDD010000003.1, from coordinate 774,320 downwards.
AGGGGTTCGCCGCCCGTCAGCCGCAGGCGATCGACGCCCTCGGCGAGGAACACGTCCACGAGCGCGGAGATTTCCTCGAAGTGCAGGACGTCCTCGCGCGGCAGCCAGTTGTACTCGTCCTCGGGCATGCAGTATTCGCAGCGCAGGTTGCACCGGTCGGTGACCGACAGACGAAGGTTCCGCAGCGGGCGCCCGAGGAGGTCGGCGTGCACGTCTTCGATTATGACAGGTTCCAGCGGCCGGGGACTGCCGCCGCACAGGCCGGGCATCGGCCGTCGGCCGTGATGCGGTAGCTGCGCACGCGGTAGCCGATGCGCTCGATGAGCGTTGCGTGGCACGCGCCGCAACGGGTGTTTTCGAGGTCGCCGACCGAGCCGGGGAGGTTGCCGGCGTACACGTAGCGCAACCCCGCGGTCTGGCCGATGCCGGCGGCGTCGGCCAGCATGCCGGCCGTGGTGTTCTCGGGCTCCGTCATCTTGTAATCGCCGTGAAACGCCGTGACGTGCCACGGGATGTCCGGCGACACGCCCGCGATGAACGCCGTGAGGCGCGAGAGCTCGTCGTGCGAGTCGTTGAAGCCCGGGATGAGCAGCGTGACAATCTCCAGCCAGATGCCCATCGCGTGCAGGCGGCGGATGGTGTCGAGGATCGGCTCGAGCCGTCCGCCGAGCTGGCGATAGTGGTGGTCGTCGAAGCTCTTGAGATCGACCTTGTAGAGATCGATCCACGGCCTCAGGTATTCGAGGACCTCCGGCGTGCCGTTGCCGTTCGACACGAAGCCCGTGACGAGGCCGGCCGCTTTTGCCGCCTTGAACACGGCGACCGCCCACTCGCTGGTGATCAGCGGCTCGTTGTAGGTGCTGACGATGGCTCGCGCGCCGAATCGTTTCGCGTCGCGCACCATCGCGTCGGGCGACGCCTCGATCGGCGGTGCCACGGCGGCCGGATCGCGCAATGCCTGCGACGTGACCCAGTTCTGGCAGTACGCAGCAGTGGAGATCGCAGCCGAGCATGCCGAAGCTGTACGCGAGCGCGCCGGGGTAAGCGTGGAAGAAGGGTTTCTTCTCGATCGGATCGCACTGCACGCCGCCGACATATCCCCACGGGACGCGCAGGGTTCCGCCGTCGTTGAAGCGCACCTTGCAGACGCCGATCGCGCCGTCCGGCAGCGGGCAGCGATGGCCGCAGGCGACGCAGCGCAGCCGTCCGTCCGGCAGGACGTCGTACAGCTCGCCCTCGCGTGTGCCGCGCGCCAGTGTTTCAGCGAGAGTCGACATACGCAGCAACTATTGTACGATTGAGATCTTCATGCGTCGCATTCTCGTCACCAACGATGACGGCTACCGGTCGGAAGGCATCAAAGCCCTTGCGGATGCGCTGGCACCGTTCGGCGAGGTCACGATCGTGGCGCCGACAACGGAGGCGAGCGCCATCGGCCACGCGCTCACGCTGCGGCGTCCGCTGCGGCTCGAGCACATCGCGGACAAGATGTACGCGGTCGACGGCACGCCGACGGACTGCGTGAACATCGCCGTCACGCAGATCTTCCGCAGCCTTCCCGATCTCGTCGTCTCGGGCATCAACAAGGGCTGGAACCTCGGCGACGACGTGACGTACTCGGGGACCGTGGCGGGGGCGCTCGAGGGCGCGCTGCTGGGCGTGGCGGCGCTGGCGGTGTCGCTGCGGGGAGCCGACCAGTATGACTTCAGCCATGCCGCGCAGGCCGCGGCGGCCGTCACCAGGGCCATGCTGCAGGATCCGTTGCCGGGGCGGACGTTTCTCAACGTGAACGTGCCGCGGGGCGAGCCGAAGGGGTACCGCGTGACCGTGCAGGCGAAGCGGAATCATGTGACGGCGGTGGCCGAGCGTCGCGATCCGAAGAACAAGGCGTACTACTGGATCGAGGAAGGGCAGGACGACTGGGAGCCGCACGACCGGTCGGATTACCAGGCCGTGCGCGACGGGTACGTGTCGGTGACGCCGCTGCACCCGGATCTGACCGCGCATCAGGCGCTTGCGGCGGTCGAGCGTCTATCATTCGAGGCGGAAGCTAAGGTAAGATAGACGTTCACGTCCGGTCGGGGCGTGGCTCAGCCTGGTAGAGCACTCGGTTCGGGACCGAGGGGTCGGAGGTTCGAATCCTCTCGCCCCGACCACTCATATCGACGAAGAAGCCCATGAAAATGGGCTTTCTTGCTGTACGGGCGAGTCGCACATGCTCGGCGTCTGATGCGCGAAAACAGCCAATTGGTTGCCGTTGGATTTCCGAAGCTCAGGGTCGATTTACGGTCTGTCTTCATGTCGTCCTCCATGGTGCGGTCATCGTTCGGGTTACCGAAACAGGTCGGTCGTGCCAGCCGTGGTGAACGATGGAGCAAACGGCAGCTCCCCTTTCAACGCCCCCCTCATCGCTTCAGATACCCTCTGCACAACGTCGTCCGAGTACTGCGTCTTGTGGCAGGCCATCGACCGGCGGGACGCGTCGAGGTCCACCGTGGAGAACGGAACGCGGATGCTGAAATGCTTCGCAAGTGGGATCAGGAAGGGCGGCTCTCCGCGTGCCGGATCCATCACGCGAAACCCCTCGGCCGGAAGCGAGACGTAGAACAGACGCTCGGGCGCGCCGGGCGCGCCGGCCCGAACGAGTTGCGTCACGACGCTGCTCACGATCCGATGGTCCGGATGGCCCGTGGCTCCATCGGGTCCCCACGTGATCAGGGCGTCTGGACGAAGTCGTTGCAGCTCTCCCTGCACCCGCGCGGTCAACTGAAAGAGACGCGTGGGTTCCTCTATGTAGTTGCCGAGCTGTGCGTCCGGAAAGCCGAGCAGAATCGGTGGATGGATCCCGAGCGCGTCCGTCGCGCAGCGAGCCTCTTCGCTGCGCACGCGGGCGAGTTCTGGGCCACGCGGGATCGACGTATGCGCCCCGCCCTGGGCGCCGTCCGTCGCGATGATCAGGTGGACCTGCACGCCCTCGCGGGCGTAGCGAGCGAGAATCGGCGCCGCGGCACCCTCGTCGTCGGCGTGGGCGAACACCGCGATCAGCGTCCTGGATGCGCCCTGGGCCAGCAGCCGCGGAAACACGCTCGATTCGAGAAGAGGCACGACCAGGGTGATCAGTCGATAGAGCAGCGCCGTAAACAAGAGCGCAGCGATCACCAGCGTGCAGCTCGCGATTGTCTCGAACACCACGTCTTCAGACTTTGTGTTATTCATGACCGCCTCCTGGACGCCACCATAGCGCGGCTCGAGGCGATTCGGGCTTGAGGAAACCTTGAGGTTTCCCTGATCAGACGTGCCGGTGGGGTTCGTCCCTGAGGAAAGCGGCGCCAAACATCGGGCGGCCGGCCAGCGCGGTGTGCCAGCCGTAGGCGGCCAGTGCGATCACTGTCGCAACAATAAGGCGAGACGATGAGGCATATGGCACCGACGAATCGAGGGCGATCGGCAGCAGCGTCAGGAGCACGCTGACCAACCAGGCGACGAGCATCGTGAGCAGGCCGAGACGGACGGCCACCAGCACGATCGCGGTCTGAAATGCCGCAAACAGCACGACGTCGGCGACTGACGGAGCGAAGTGATCGGCTGGGGCATTGGCGAGCATCCAGCCGCCGTGGTTGACGATGTAGTTGACGGTATATCCGAGGATCATCGCAGCGATCGCGAGCGCACGCCGACGGAAGAGGGCGTAGAGCGCGAACAAGAGAAGGAACGGCAACATGGTCCCGCTCCACACGGGAATGCTCATCATCGAGCCGATGATCCGCGAGAGCGCGTACCGTCCGCCGAGGAGCAGGTCACTCGATGCGGCCATTCCGTCGAACGGATTGCTGGAGGCGCCAACCGGAAACTGCAGCGGTTGGCCCGACCAGCTCCGCAGCAGCGTGTGAAGCGCGAGGACCAATGCCGCGCCGATCGCGACGAGCACGCCGAACAGGACATCGCGTCCGACGAGCGGATCGCGGAGGCTGCCGGCCAGCATTCGGCTCCATCCGATCATGGTTTCAGGCCAGACCCGGCGGAGGTGAGGTTCGAGCGCGATATACAGCAGCCACACGAAAGCCGGGACGTAGAACACGAGCACAGGTCCTCGTGTGAGCATCGTCAGATCGCCGGTTTCGAGCGCATTGCTCGCCACGCCCGCGGCGAGGAGGAAGATGCTCAGCCGCATCGCACCGCGTCGGTCACCGCGGCCCAGCCGCAAATTGCGCAATGCCAGGAGCACGGCGACCACAGAGAGCAAGGGCCCCACCGCTGTACGCATGAGGAGACCGACGCGCTCTCCTGACGTTCTGCCTGGCTCAGCATCCTCGTTCTGGGCGCGGGTCCACGGCGCGACAATCTCGAAGTAAACGGGCCTCCCCAGATTTGCTGCCGCTTCGATCCGAATGGGCACATCCGGGCGCTCAGGATACGCGCCCTCCCATGCGGCCCGCGCGTTGGCGAAGACTGGCGGGATCCACCGCGGCCTTACGGCTGAGAACTGTGCGATCGGAAGGCCAGCCTCAGTGAACAGTGGTTGCCAGTCCGCCGCGGGTATCGACGTGGACGCGCCAGCGCCTTCCTGCGACGTCTCGATCTGCACCGGGACGGCCAGGAGGCTGACCAGCCGGCCTGTTCGATCGAGGGTCAACGACAGCATGCCCGAACGCGTGGTCGGAGGATTCAGCCGCGTCACGATGTTGGCTCCGCCAACCGGCACCAACGCCCGCGGACTCTGCCGGTACCAGAACAGGAGCGCCGGGGGTTGAGAGGTTGCGAGCGCGCGCCATCGCGTCGCCGATCGGTCGTGCTCGTCGATGTGTTGTAGATAGTCGATATCGGTCGCGTATCCGAGCGCTTCATCGGCTGCCGGATCCGAGTAGCCGAGATTCCGCAGCACAGTATGCGCTCGCTCGGTGAGCGCCTGCGGGCTGCGCTCGATCCTCGTCATGCCGACCAAACTCACCTCGCGCATGAGCGGAGCGAGGAGGATCAGCCCAATCAGTACGCCCGCAAAACACAGGGCGCCAATCGCAGGGGACAGCGTACCCGGCTCTCCAGCTGCGGCAACCATGTCAGGCGACGGCGTCTCGCCGGCGGCCATCGCCGCGGCGAGCGGGTCGCCCCCGGGCAATGCAGCCGCGACCGCGACGGCCGATGGCGGCCGGCGCGCCGGATCGCGTTCGAGACAGCGCAGGATGACGCGTTCGATGGCCGGATCGAGATCGGGAATGTGCGTCGACGGGCTGACCGGAAAGGCGGCGTTCTGCTCGCGCCCGCCGAGCCGGGCGCCGTCAACATCGAGCGCACGCTTGCCCGTGAACATTTCGTACAACACGAGACCCAGCGCGTAGACATCGGTCCGCGCTGTCACCTCGCGTCCCTCCAGCTGCTCCGGCGCCATGTAGCCTGGCGTTCCTGCAATCTCGGGCGCGTCGCGCCGCTGGTCGGTGAAAGCGGCGATACCAAAGTCCGCGAGGTGCGCCCGGCCCCGTCCGTCGATCAGGACGTTGGCGGGCTTCAGATCACGATGCAAAACGCCGCGGTCGTGCGCCGCCGCGAGGCCGGCGCAAAGTTGGCGTGCGAGTTCGAGCGCCTTGTCCGGCGGCAGCCGGCCAATGCGCCGCAGCAACGACGCGAGATCCTCTCCGTCGATATACTCCATCGAGAGAAAGTGCTGGCCGCTCGCCTCGCCGATGTCGTGGACGCGGCACACGTTCGGATGGGAAACCTGCCGCGCGAGCCGGACTTCCTGGTGGAAGCGCGCCAGCTTGTCGGCGCGACGGTTAACCTCTTTCGGCAGGAACTTGAGGGCGACGGCCTGTCCGAGCTTCAAGTCTTCGGCTCGATAGACTTCGCCCATACCGCCGCGGCCCAGCAGGCCGACGATGCGGTAGCGCCCGGCCAGCATCGTGCCGGGAATGAACTGCGCGCCGTCGAGCGCGTCCGACGAAGGCAGCGGATCGTTCGCGGCCACGGTCAGGGTCGGTGCTTGAGACGCGTCAAGACCGGCGCCGCAGGCCAGGCAGTAGCGGCTCGATTCCGGAACCTCGCGCTGGCAGGCAGGACAGTGCATCGGATCGGCACGATTCTAGTCATCCAGTGAGGGTATCGCCAGGGAAAGAGGGAGACATTGCGGAAAGCAAATGCGATTGTCGTCGACGTCGGCGCCCGCCTGGTGCGACGGGAGGGGATCGACGTTCAACTCGCGCCGAAAGCGTTCGAGCTGCTGCTGATCCTCGTCAGGAACCAGCCGAACGCGGTACCGCACGATCAACTGCACGCCGCGCTCTGGCCTGGCGTGCATGTCTCCGAGACGAGCCTTCCGGCGCTCGTCGCGCAGCTTCGCAAAGCGCTCGGCGATACGTCTGGCGATGGTCGCGTGATTCGCACGCTGCACCGCGTCGGCTATGCGTTCATCGGACAGGCAGTCGTCGCCGGCCACTCACCGGTCGCCGGAGCGCCCGTCTGTCGGTTGATCTGGCGGCGCAAATCAATTGACGTGCCCGCCGGTAAGCCGGTGATCGGCCGCGATCGCGGATGTGCCATTCAAATCGATGCGGACTCGGTCTCGCGCCACCACGCTCGGCTGAACGTGACCGAAGGCGCGATATCGATAGAAGACCTCGGGAGCAAGAACGGCACGTGGGTGGACGGCGAGCGCATCCATGGCACGGTGCTGTTGACGGACGGAACGACTGTCCGGCTCGGATCGGAAACCGTCCGCTTGGAGCTCGCCATCGACGGGCGGCCGACAAAAACGGCCACGATTCCACGATCGGGCTGACTGGAGTGAAGCAGCTCGCCTTCCGCCGCCCAACTGTTACAGCAGAACCGTCTACCGGCTACGCGGCGGTGAAGAGCCGGCTCGTTTCTTCGGCACTCTCAAATCTGACGGGGCCGGATCAGTTCCCGGCTTCCGCCAGCTTCGCCGCGTGCGCCGCCTGCTTCTCCTTGCGCGCCAGGTTCCGCGTCTGCCATGACTTGTGCTCGGTCTTCGGCTTCGGCTTCAGTTTCTTGTGCGACTCACGAGTCGGCGTTGCGGTGGTCGTGGATGCCATGGAACCTTCCTTCGATTCTCGCTGTGACGTGCGAGCCAGTCCTGTGAGCTGTCGACGCGGCCTTGCAGGGCGGGCGGTGAAGAGATGCGAGCGTAGCACGTCCTGGCGCCCAACGCTGACAAGGATCAATGATGGCGTATGAAGGATCGTCAGCCGAACGTCCGCGTCGCAGGCGCTGGCGACCTCGAAGCGCTCGTCGCCGGCAACATGGCCCTGGCCGACGAATCCGAACACGTGCGTCTCGACGCGGACACGCTGCGCCAGGGCCTCCGCGCGCTGCTGGAGTCCCGGGCGCCGGGCCGCTACTGGGTCGCCGAGTTCGACGGCCGCGTGGTCGGGCAGCTGCTCATCACGTTCGAGTGGAGCGACTGGCGCAACCGCATGGTGTGGTGGATTCAATCGGTGTACGTCGTGCCCGACGCACGGGGACGGGGTGTGTTGCGAGCGTTATATGAGACCGCGCGCCGCGAAGCCCTGGCCGCCGGCGCGGGCGGCCTGCGCCTGTACGTCGACACGACCAACACCCGGGCCATGGCCGTCTACACCGCGCTCGGCATGAACGGCGATCACTACCGCGTGTTCGAGGACATGTTCGCCGGGCCGCCGGGCCGTTCGTAGCGGCGGGTAGGTCGGGCGGGTCAGGCGGGTCGGGCCGGTCGGTCAGGCTGCGCCACTACTTGACCCCCGCTGCGGGCAGGCGATCGGCCGGAATGCCGAGTGCGAGCGCGATAGCTCGGAGCGACGCCTGAATCGTCCGCACGTTCGCGCTGCCGGTGCGCAGGAGCTGTTTCTGCGCGGGCGTCAGCGCCTCGAGAGCCGGATCGGTAAACGCGTAGCCCGTCCCGCCCTCCGGCCGAACGACAATCGGATCGGCCACCACCGGCGTCTTGAGGAGCGCCACGATCGCCTGCTCGAGTGCGCGGTCGAATGACGTACCCGAGCCGAGGTCGCGGTACGCTTCCTCGATGCGCGGCTTGAGGATGGAATAGAGCCGCGCGGCCCCGGCCGGATCGATGGACGCGGCCGCCGCGGCAAACGTGTCGTAGCGCTCGTAGCTGCGAGGATCGATGGTCACACGTCCGGCGCGTTCAATCACCTTGAAGCCCGTCGCCGGCCGCAGCACGCGCAGGTGAACCACAGGTGTGATTCCCTCGGCGACGTTCGCGACCACGGCCGTGAAGTTGCGAATCAGCCGGTCGGAGGTGAGCCATGCGGCCACGCTCGGATGCGAGGCGATTTGCTTCACGAGGTTGCGGACCAGCGGGTCGGTCTGATCGAGCGGTGGAAGATCGATGCGCTCGGCGTCGCCACCGAGCGGCCGGTCCGACGCGGCGTTCGTGGCGGTACGGGCGGCCGTTGCGGCAGGCGGGGCCGCGCGGCGGGACACCGCGACATAGATGCCGATGGCCGTCACAATGATCAGTCCGGCGGCCACTGCCCACCACAGGGCCGCTCGCCTGGGCGGGGGCTCGCCGCCCAGCAAGTCCGGGGGACGCACGAGCTCAACGTCCGACCCGTCCGGCGTTCGCATGTCTGGCTCGAGCATGAGTCTGTCTCCTTATGGGCGCCGTTTCGATGTGCGCTGGGCCTCCGTGTCGATCCGCTGCTGGATGTCGCCGGCGCGCTGGCGCGCGCGGAATTCGATGATTCTGAAGTCCGCGAGCCCGCGCTCGCAGAACGGATCCGCGCGCATGATGGCGTCGAGTTGTTCTCTATCGACTCCCGCGGCGACGATGATGCCGCCGTCGCGCGGAATCTTCCGTCCCGAGATCAGGAAGTGACCCGCGTCGTAGTGCTTCTTCAAGAAGGCGACGTGCGGGGCCATTGCGGCGTCGATGTCAGCGAGCGCCGCTTTGTAGATGAGCTCGACGACAAACATATCCTCAAGCCTGACACAGGTTGCGCCGGCCGGAGCTACGCCGGCAAATCCGCTGACAGCGCGCCGTAGATTCGGTCCGTCAGTTCCCGCAGATGGGCCAGCTTGTGGCTACTGATGTCCTTGTTGAGCGAGGCCATCGCCTCCGGGTCGATAGCCCGGCTCTGAATCAATGCGGCAGCGATGATGGCCTTGGCGTGAATCTGCGAGTCGGTCATGGAGGGCTCCTCTCCTGAGTATCGAACGGATACGGCCTTCGCCGCTCGATTTCTTCCGGAGCCGTTGCGAGTCGCCGCCGGGCGGGGTAGGCTTCGCCATCGGGACAGGTTCGACATGAGCGTGGCCGCCCTTTACGACATCCACGGGAACCTGCCGGCCCTCGAAGCCGTTCTCGAGGAGATTCGTCACGCTGGCGTCGACCGGATCGTCGTGGGCGGGGACGTCCTCCCAGGCCCGATGCCGCGCGACACGCTCGACTGTCTGTTGGGCCTCGACGTAGCGGTCGAGTTCATCTACGGCAACGGCGAGGTGGCCGTCCTCGATCGGCTGGCTGGACGGACCTCGCCGTCCGTTCCGGAGCCGTATCGCCCGGCGATTCTCTGGAACGCCGAGCAGGTTCGAGGCGGGCACGCAGGCCTCATGGCGGGTTGGCCTCTGACGCTGCGGCTGGAGATTCCGGGCGCCGGCAGCGTGCTGTTCTGCCACGCGACGCCTCGAAACGACAACGAGATCTTCACGGTGCTGACGCCGGAAGAACGGCTCCTGCCGGTCTTCGACGGCCTGAACGCGTCCGTCATCGTCTGCGGCCATACCCACATGCCGTTCGACAGGACGATCGGGCGGACGCGCGTGGTGAACGCCGGCAGCGTCGGGATGCCGTTCGGAGAACCGGGCGCCGACTGGCTGCTGCTGGGCGGCGAAGGACTCCAGTTTCGGCACACCGCATACGACCTGACGGCGGCGGCCGCGCGTGTTCGTGAGATGGCCATGCCATGGCCGGAGGACTACGCCGCGCGCTACATTCTGGGGCCGCCGAGTGCGGCGGACATGCTCGACATGTTCACCCGCGCATCGATCTAGAACGGTTCTAAGATCGCGTCGCTGCAAGTCCCAGGTCCTTGGGTCTTGGTTCCTGGTCCGTTCATGGTCCATGGTCCACGCGTCCGCGTGCCTGTGCACAGGCTCTGGCGCACCGTGGACGAAGGACGGAGGACGGACCAGGAACAAGGGACAAAGAACTAAGGACTGGCGCTACACCGATACGAAAACCGCTCGACCGGATCAGAAGAGCAGCTTGAGGCCGAACTGCATCTGCCGCGGCGGCTTCGCGCTGAAGATCCGCCCGAAGTTCGGCGTGAACGCGATCCGGTTGGGCACGTCGAAGTTCGCGCGGTTGAGCAGGTTGAAGATCTCCCAGCGGAACTGGAGCCGCGTGCCCCCGCCGAGCTCGATATCCCGCTGGATGCCGACGTCCACGTTCGCATAGCCGGGCGCGAGCACGGAGTTCCTGGGCGCGCTGCCGAACGTGAACTGCGGCTGCAGCGCGAAGCAGCCCGTGTTGAACCACTGCTGCGCGTCCTGCGCGCCGCCCACGTTCGGATCGCACGTCTGATCCGGGCGCTGCGCCGGGCCGGCGCCGATGTTCGCGCGGTCCGTGCCGATGTTCACCGTGAACGGCGCGCCCGACTCGAGCAGCACGATGCCGTTGACCTGCCAGCCGGAGGTGAGCGCGCCGGCCAGCCCCGTGCGTGCCGGCGTCCGGCAGCGCGTAAGTGAAGCTGCCGACGAAGCGATGGCGGTGGTCGAAGCTGGCGGGCGCCTCTTCGGCCGCCATGTTCCGGACATCCTGGGGCAGGTTGGCTTCGAACGCCGTTGCGCCCGGATCGGACGCATCGTCCACGGCCTTTCGAGAGCGTGTAGGACGCCGAAGCCGCCAGGCCGCTGCCAAGCCGCTGGTCCACCCTGAACGTGAGGCCGTTGAAGATGGAGTAGCCGTCCCAGCGGATCGCGGTGATGTTCGCGAGCTGCGGGATGGCACGGCGCGGTCCGATCGGCCCCGGTCCAGGCTCGGGCACGTTCCGGACCGTTGAGCTGTCGGCACCGACGATCGCCGAGCGCAGGAAGCTCACCTCAATCATCGTCTTCGGCGTGATCTCGCGCTGCACGGAGACCGAGTAGTTCTTCGCGTATTCCGTCCGGAAGTCCCAGTCCATGGTGCTGCCGCCGACGGTTCCGTTCGCGGGCGCCAGCAGCACGGTTTCCGTGCTGAGCGCCGGGCGGACGGCGTCAGCCGCCGAGGTGACGGTCTTGGCGAAGAAGAACGGCAGCGTCGATGCCAGTGCCTGCTGAACGCTGTAGGCCCACTGGTTCAGGAAGACGCCGAAGCCGGCGTTGATGACCGTCTTGCCGGAATCGCCCGGCACCCAGACGACGCCAACGCGCGGCGCGAAGCGCCGATAGCTGGGGCGCAGCAGCCCTTCGGTCCAGCCGGCGTCCTTCGACGTGGTGTAGCTGATCGGAATCTGCGGCAGGAGGGCGGCCGCGTCGGGCGAGATCGTGCCCTGGTCGTCGCTCGCGATCACGAAGCGCGTGGCGGCCAGGTCCACCGACGACAGCCGGTTGTCGACGTCGCGCATCTGGCCGTTGATTTCGTAGCGCAGCCCGTAGTTCAGCGTCAGGTTCGATCGGATCTTCCAGTCGTCCTGTCCGTATACGTGGAGCCACGTGCTGCGGCCGTGCTCGTCGGCTCGTCCGATTCCAGCCTGTGATGCACTGGGGTAGCCGAGCAGGAAGTCCGCGAACGCGTTCCCCGACCACTGGCCGTTGAACGCGAAGTTTCCGCGGGCATTGGTCGGATTCACCGGGTTGAACTGCAGGTGGAACAGATAGCCGCCGAACTTCACGTGGTGATCGCCGCGGTCGAGCATCACGTTGTCGTAGATCTCGAAGCTTCTGTTATTGCGCGAGACGAACGACGTCGGGTCGCCGATCGTGCTGAACAGGCCCCCGAAGGACACCTGCGGATAGCCCATGTCCCGGGCGTCCTGCGTCACGCCCTGCAGCCCCGACATCGCGGCGAAATCGACTCCTTCGTTGGGGCTGACCTGGCCGCCACGCGCGCCGAGATACCCGAACCGGAGCTCGTTCAGCCAGCTCGATCCGAACGTGTGGGTGTGCCCGAACGCGACGTTTTCGCTCTCGGTGGTCACCGTCCGTCCGAAGCCCGGTACCAGCGCCTCGTTGAGCGAGCTCGTGCCGAACGGCTGCACGTCGTGGACGCGGAAGGTTGTGACACGTGCGTAGAGATGATCGTTCGTGCCGATTCGCTGATCGACTTTCAGGCTGAACTGGTTCATCGGGTTGTCTTCGTCTTCGACGCCGAGGAGGTTCTGGACGAGGCCCGCACTGGTCGGCAGGGGCACTTTAGCGAGGAGCGCCGAGGCGACCGGGCTGATCCGGTTCGACGGAATCTGGTTGCCGGCAAACGGCGTGCACCCGCCGGCGGCCGTGCGCGTCAGCGGGTCGCAGATCGCCGGCAGCCCGGAGAAGTCGCCGGCCCGAAGCCCGGCCGTCGGGACGGAGAAGAGCTGCGTCTGCGCCCTGCGGACCTGCTGTCCCTCGTAGCTGAAGAAGAAGAACGTCCGATCGCGCGCGATCGGTCCGCCCACGTTGACGCCGTACTGACCCTGACGCAGCGCGGGGTCCGGCTTCGTGGGGTCGGCGAAGTAGTTGGGGCTGTCGAAGCGTTCGTTTCGCGCGAACGCCAGGGCCGTGCCGTGGAAGCTGTTCGCGCCCGATTTCGTGACGACGTTCACCAGCGCGGAGGCCTTGCCGCCGAATTCCGCCGGGTACATCGTCTTCTGAATTCGAAATTCCTGGATGGCGTCCACCGACGGGCTGATGACGAGGTTGTTGAAGTACTCGTCGGTGACCTTCACGCCGTCGATCAGGTAGATGTTGTGGCCGCCACGCTGGCCGTAGACGTTCGGCAGCGGTCCCGCCTGGCCGAGCGCCGCGCCGCGCGTGCCGCCGGGCGGTATTGTCACCCCGTCGGTCAGCTGCGCGAGCTGGATGAACTGCCGGCCGTTCAAGGGCAGCTGCCGCACCTGGCGGTTGTCGATGATCTCGGAGATCTCGGCGTTGGCCGTGACGAGCAGCGGAGCCTCGGCCGCGACCGTAACGGTGTCGCTCAACTGGCCGATCTGCAGCGTGATCGGCAGGTCGATCTTCTGGCCGACCCTCAACAGCAGGCCGCTCTGGGTGAAGCGCCTGAAGCCGGCGAGCTCGACCGTCAGCGTGTACTCGCCGACGGCAAGCGCCGGCATGAAGAATCGGCCGCTGCCGTCCGTGACCCGTTCGAGCGTCAGGCCGACCGCGCCGTTGACGGCGACGACGCTCGCGCCGGGCAGCAGTCCACCCTGCTCGTCCCTGACCACGCCCGCAATCTCGGCCGTGTTGTACTGCGCGAAGGCCGTGCCCGCGCTGCACACGAACACGCACACCGCGAGCCGGGCTGCCACACGTGCTGCCATCCGATCGTCAATAATACAGGCGGAGGCGGTGATGGCATCTGGCCGCAAGGTCGGCGTGTTGCTCTGGGTGATTCAGGTGCTGCTCGCGGGCCTGTTTCTGTTCGCGGGCGGGTTCAAGCTGGTCGCCTCGGCCGCGCAGATGCAGGGGCCGCCCGATCTCCCGCTCTGGTTCCTGCGGTTCATCGGCGTCTGCGAAGTGACCGGTGCTCTCGGCCTCGTCCTTCCCGGTATGTTCCGAATCCGCACGGGCCTGACGCCGCTGGCGGCCGCCGGCCTCGTGATCATCATGATCGGCGCCACAGTACTGACGGCCATCTCGATGAGCATCGCCATGGCGGTGACGCCGCTCATCGTCGGCATGCTGGCGGCGTGGGTGGCCTACGCGCGCTGGCGGTCGGTGCCCCTGCGCGGCGCGCGATTGACCACGTAGATCCCGGCGAGCACGAGCAGGCCGCCGACGACCTGCGTGGCCGTCAACGGTTCGCCGAGCAGCGGGACGAAGAGCAGCGCCGTAAGCGGCAGCTGCGCGAGTAGCCCGACCGACATGATCGTCGCCGGCAGGTGGCCGAGCGCGTAGACGATCGCGAAGTATGCCGTGAGCTGGCTGATGAGGCCGAGGCCGGCGAGCGACGCCCACGCGCGGGCGGGGTACCCGGTCAGCGGCGTCCGCAACGCCACGCACATCACCAGCAGCGTCACGACGCTGCCGACCACGGACAGCGAGCTGAACGTGAGCGTGTCCATGCCGGCGCGGACGCGCTCCGTCGTCGTGAGGTAGGCGGCGAAGAAGAAACCGGCCGTCAGGGCCATCAGGTCGCCGGCGGCGTTGCCGGGACCGATGCCGGTCGATGTCGTATCGGCCAGCACGATCGCGGCGCAGCCGGCCAGGGACAGCGCCAACCCCCACCAGAACGACGCGCCCGGCCGTTTGTCGAAGATCAGCCAGGCGCCGAGCCCCACGAAGACGGGCGCGTTGTTGCCGAGCAGCACGGCCGTCGTCGCCGACGTCCGGAGCACGGCCGTGTTGAAGAAAAGCAGGTCGAACCCGAAGAACGCGCCGCCCGCCACCGCCAGCCAGGCCGCACGCCGCGGCGGGGGGGCGAGGTCGCGGCGCGCCGCCCGCCATGGCAGCAGGACGGCCGCCGCGATCAGGACGCGATAGAACGCCGACGCAGGCCCCGAGACCCCGGCCCAGCGCACGAACACCGCTGACCAGGTGATGCCGAGGACGGCCACGGCGAGCGAGGTATAGGCAAGCCAGCGGCGAGTGGCCATCCGGGGAACCAGAGGATATCCTGTCTGCCGGAATGCTGGCACGTCTGCGCGGGCGCAACGAGTGGAAATTCTTCGCGGTGCTGCCGAAGGCGGACGCACCGCTCGCCCTCCTCTGGTGGGTGCTGGTCGTGCTGCGCGGCGTACTGCCGGCGGCGCTGGCGATCGCGATGGGCGGCCTCGTCGCCGTGGTGCAGGCCGGCGGCAGCCTGGCCGGGCCGCTCGGCCTGGTGGGAGTGCTGTTCGTTCTGCTGCAGGTGCTGGTGCCGTTGCACACGGCGGCTGGCGCCAACCTCGGCGATCGCACGGCCGCCTGGCTCTACGATCGCCTGACCGAGGCCTGCATCCGCCCTCCGGGCATGGGACACCTCGAGGATCCGACGCTGACGGGCGACCTCACTGTCGCGCGCGACTTCGACCTCGGGATGACGGGACCGCCGCTTTCGACGTCGATGGATTTCACCGCGAGCGGGCTGGTCGCGGTGGTCGGCGGCGTCGCCTCTGCCCTCATCCTGTTCGGCTTCGCCTGGTGGGCCCCGATACTCCTCGGCGGCGCGTGGCTGTCCACACACTGGCTGCTGCGCGAGAGCGCCGTGTGGAGAGACCGCAACACCGACGAGGTGCGCGGCGCGCAGCGCGACGCCGACTACGCGTTCCGGCTGGCCGTCGATCCACCCGCGAGCAAGGAGCTGCGCATGTTCGGCCTCGTGGGCTGGACGATCGAGCGCTTCGTCGCGCGCCGGACGCGTCTCCACGATCTCCAGTACGCGGCCACCCGCCTCCGCGAGCGGCCGCTCGTCTGGAGCATGCTGATCGTGACAGCGGCGAACGTCATCGTCTTCTGGGCGCTGGCCAGCGCCGCAGCCGGCGGTCGGCTGACGCTCGGCGAAGTCGTCGTCTTCGCGCAATGCGCGGTCGGCACGTCGATGATTGCGTTTGGCGGCCTGAGCTGGGTCCTCGACGGGTCGGCCGCCCCGGTCGCGGCGGTCCTCCGGCTCGAACGGGCGATGGCACCGGCGGGCGCGCTCCCGGGGGGCTCGCAGCCGGCGGCGGCGCTGCCGGCCCGCGAGATTCGTTTTCACAATGTCAGCTTCGCGTATCCCGGCGGTTCACCCGTGCTCGATCGGTTCGACCTCGTCATTCCGGCCGGGACCTCGCTGGCCATCGTCGGGCAGAACGGCGCCGGTAAGACGACGCTCGCGAAGCTCCTGTGCCGGCTCTACGATCCGCAGTCGGGCTCGATTGACGTGGACGGCGTCGATCTGCGGGAGCTCGATATCGCGTCCTGGCGGTCGCGGCTTGCGGCCGTGTTTCAGGATTTCATCCGGTTCGAGCTGCCAATGCGCGACAACGTCGCGCCGTCGGGCGCACCGGATGAGATCATTTCCGCCGCTCTCGAGTCGGCCGGCGCAGGGAATCTCGCGAGCCTCGACACCGTGCTGGCCCGCGGGTACGAGGGCGGCACCGATCTCTCGGGCGGACAATGGCAGCGTGTGGCGCTGGCCCGTGCGCTGTGCGCGGTGAAGATGGGCGCGGGCGTCGTGCTGCTGGACGAACCCACCGCGCAGCTGGACGTCCGCGGCGAAGCCGAGATCTTCCAGCGTCTGCTGACCGCCACCAGGCAGTGCACGACGATCCTGATTTCTCACCGGTTCTCGACCGTGCGGCACGCCGATCGGATCTGCGTGCTCGAGCGCGGGCGCGTCATCGAGCTCGGCACGCACGACGAGCTGATGGCGCGGGGCGGGCGCTACAGGACGATGTTCGATCTGCAGGCGCAGCGGTTCGGCGCGACCGAAGACGAAGAGGGAGCGGCGTATGACGTGCTCGCCTGAAGGATCAGGGCGTGGCGGTCGACGACCAGCAGAGCGGAATCGACGAGCCGGCGTCGGGCTGGGCCGCGCAGTACTGCGCGATGGCTCGCTCGACCTGCGTGCGTGTCGATTTGTCGCGGGCGCTCTTCGCCGCGGACCGGGCGAATCGGGTGGGATCCATGGTCGTCTGAATGAGCGCCGGCGTGGCGTGCGGCACGCCTTCGATCGGGGCCAACAGGGACGCTGGCTGCGGAACGACCACGGGCGTCTGCCACACCGGTATTTCGAAGAGGTCGTCGAACGGGCGCCGCTCCTGCACGTGAATCCTGAAGTCGGGCTGCCGGTTTTCGACGACGAGCCGGGGCGCGGGCCTGAGGAGTGCCGCGCGAATGCGTTCGAGCGACAGGTAAGACGGCTGGGCCGACAGCGTCTGCGGCACCGCCGCGATCAGCAGGCAAGCGACACGGAGGGCATGCCGGCGCATGCGGTTAGGACGTTGCGGCTGAGCGTTCGGCCGGGTCAGGGGGTTGCCCATGGCATCGCGTGAGCGCGACGATCTGCCCCCGATGCTACCGTCGATGTGGCGGCTCTGCAAGCTGGGCTACCGCTACGAGCCGCGCCTGATGGCTGTCGCCTTCGTGCTTGTGCTCTTGATGGCGCTCCCCGACGCACTGCTGGCGCTGTGGTTCAAGTGGCTGGGCGAGGCCGTGCTGCAGCACGATGCCGGCCTGATGCGTGCGGCGGCGTTTGCGCTGGGCCTTTCCGCGACGGCGACCTGGCTGCTCGGCGTGCTGAGCTCCCGCATGCAGCGCCGGTTCCGCGACAAGATCACCATCGCCCTCGAGGCGCACGTCGCCAGGCTCCAGGCGTCGGTCGCGACGATCGCGCACCAGGAGCGGCCGGACTACCTCGACCGGCTCGCGATGCTGCGCGACCAGGTGTTCGTGCTCGATCACATGTACATGTCGGTGTTCTCGACATGCGCGTGGATCCTGCGGCTTGCCGTGACGATCGCTCTGCTGATGTCGATTCACCCGGCGCTCGTGCTGCTGGCCGTGTTTGCCGCGCCAACCGCGCTCACCTCGATGTGGCGGCCCGGCATCGAACGGGTCGCACAGCAGCAGGCGGCGCCGTTCAACCGGCTCGCGCGTCATCTGTTCACGACCGCGGCCACCGCGCCACCCGGGAAGGAAGTCCGTGTCACCGGGATCGGCGATCGCCTCATGAGGGATCGGCGCGAGGCGTGGGCGTCCGGATTTGGCCCGGTGTCGGCGGTCCGCTGGCGCTCGGCCGGGTGGCACACGCTGGCGTGGGCGATTTTCGGCGCCGCCTATGTCGGGGCCGTGGTGTTCGTCTCGTCCTACCTTCACGCCTCGGCCGGCAACGTCCTGCTCGTGCTCGCGGCCGGTTCGCGTCTGTCGGCGTACGTCGGCGCGACCGTCGGCGAACTGGGGTTCCTCACAGGTTTCTGGGCGTACGGTGCGCGCCGGCTCGCCTGGCTGGAAGACTACGCCGCGTCGCTGGTGGCGCGCGCCGATCGGCCCGTCCCGGCGAGGCTCGTCACCGGCATTCGCCTCGATCACGTTTCGTTCGCGTATCCCGGAACCGACCGGCTCGTCCTCGACGATGTGAACCTGGAATTGCCCGCCGGAGCCGTGGTCGCCGTCGTGGGGGAGAACGGCGCCGGCAAGAGCACGCTCGTGAAGCTCCTGGCCAAGCTCTACGAGCCGACGTCAGGCAAGATCCTCGTGGACGGCGTCGACCTTGCACGCATGCACGCGGACGAATGGCGCGAGCGGCTGACGGGCGCGTTCCAGGACTTCTTCCGCTTCGAGTTCCGGGCCCGCCACACGGTCGGCGTTGGCGACGTCCCTCGCCTGGACGACGAGCCGGCCGTCGTCACGGCCGTGGCGAGGGCAGGTGCGGACGATGTGGTGGTGAGGCTCAAGGCGGGGCTGGAGACGCAGCTCGGGCCCACGTGGCCGGGTGGCGTCGAGGTGTCGTTCGGGCAGTGGCAGAAACTCGCGCTCGCGCGCGGCTTCATGCGCGATCACCCGTTGCTGCTCGTGCTGGACGAGCCGACAGCCGCACTCGATGCCGAAACCGAGCACGCGCTGTTCGAACGGTACGCCGCGGCCGCGGCGGGCGAGGGTCGCGACGCCGCCAGAGCGGATGGCCGCATCACGATCCTCGTGTCGCATCGCTTCAGCACGGTGCGCATGGCCGACATCATCGTCGTGCTCGACGGCGCAAGGGTTGTGGAGGTCGGGTCGCACGACGATCTCATCGCCCGTGGCGGCCAGTACTCCGAGCTGTACGGCATCCAGGCAGCCGCCTACGGGCGCTAACGTTGGTCCTTGGTCCTTAGTACTTGGTTCTTGGTCCAGTCCAACGGTCCACGGTCCAGGGTCCTCGGTCCGAAGGCCCGCGCGATCGCCGCGGCTGGAGGGGACCACGAACCAAGGACAAAGGACGGACCGAGCACCAGGGCCCAAGAACCAAGGACGGGCGTCTCTACACGTCGCAGAGCGCGACGGCTTCCCGGAGCGACGTGAGCGGATCGCGTGTCGGCGTGAACTCGTGCGCAAGGTAGCCGTTGAAGCCGCCGTCGGCAATCGCGCGGCAGACGGCGCGCCAGTTGATCTCCTGCGTGTCGTCGAGCTCGTGCCGTCCCGGAACACCGCCCGTGTGAAAATGACCGATGATGTCGCGATTGGCGCGAATCGTCCGGATGACGTCGCCCTCCATGATCTGCATGTGGTAGATGTCGAACAGCAGCTTCACGCGAGGTGAGGCGACGGCCCGGACGACCTCCGCGCCGAATGCCGTGCGATCGCCCTGGTAGTCCTTGTGATCGATCTTGCTGTTGAGGAGCTCGACGCAGATCGTGACGCCGTGGTCCTCGGCGATCTTCTTCACGCGGTTCAGGCCGTCCACGCAGTTGCCGATCGCCTCCTGATCGGGCATCCCGCGCCGGTTGCCGAAGAACGTGATCACGTTCGGCACGCGTTCGGCTTCCGCGCGGGGGATGAGCCGCGTGAAGTTCGAGACGATCGCGTCGTGGTTCGCCCTGACGTTCAAGCCGTCCGCGATCGAGCCGCCGCCGGCGTAGCCCATCGAGCACACCAGACCGAACGGTCTGACGGCGGCCCAGTCGGGCTCTTCGAGCAGATCGATCGCCGTGAGCCCGATGTCGGCCGAGGCGCGGCAGAGATCCGGCAACGCGATCGATCGATAGGTCCACCGGGTCACGGACTGCAGCAGCCGGCGGTTCCGGACGACAGGCTGCGCAGAAAGAAGGGCTGAGGGCACGCCAAGGGCTGAGGGCAAAGAGCAGAGGGCAAAGGGCAGAGCCGCGGCGGCGAGCGCCTGGCGCCGAGACAGAATCGCCATGGAGCGCAGTCTACTACCTGATAGACTGCGCCCTGCGCTCGGAGGGCGATTGTGGGGAAGATCGGCGTTGGACGGCGCGCGGTCCTGAAGGGCGGCGCAGCCCTGTTCCTTGTGAGAGGCCACGGTCTTGGCGCGCAGGGCGACGCGTCGGCGATCCGGCCGAAAGAGGGCGACTTCCTGGTGAAGGTCGACGCGGCGGGCGCGAAGCCGCTGACGCCGGACGATGTGCCGGCTGGCGGGACGCAGACGATGGCCTGGCCGCTCGATCCGATGGACGGTACGGTCCGAAACGGATCGCGGTTGAACCGCATCCTGCTGCTGCGCCTCGACTCCTCGACGCTCAGCCCCGAGACGCGTGCGCGCGCGGCCGACGGCGTGGTGGCGTACACCGCGATCTGCACGCACACGGGCTGCGAGGTCATCGACTGGCACGCCGACGAGCAGATGTTGTCCTGCCCGTGCCACTATTCGAAGTTCGATCCGAAAGACGGCGCGCGCGTCGCCGACGGCCCCGCGCCACGGGCGCTGCCGGCGCTGCCGCTGCAGACGATTGACGGGAAGCTGGCCGTGGCGAAGCCGTTCACCACGCGCGTGGGCTTCGAGCAGCCGTGATGTCGCGCCCTGCGGAACCCCGAGGAGAGGTGTGCATGCGCATGATGAAGGTAGGCGGCGGATCGGCAGCGGCCTGCGCGGCCGCGTGGGTGTTCAACGCGTCGATGGTGACGCTGCTGTCTCAGCAACCGGTGCAGCCGGCGCCCGTGCCGGCCATTCTTCAGAACTACAAGCCGGTCACGGCCGAGCGCCTCAAGAAGCCCGAGGACGGCGACTGGCTGACGGTGCGGCGGACCTACGACGGCTGGGGCTACAGCCCGCTCGAGCAGCTCACACCGGGCAACGTCACGCGGCTTCAGCCCGTGTGGGTGTTCGCGACCGGCGAGCGAAGCGGGCACCAGGCGCCGCCCATGGTGAACAACGGCGTGATGTTCGTCGCGACGCCGGGCAACCAGGTGATCGCGCTCGACGCGACCACCGGCGCGCAGCTGTGGCGGTACCGGCGGCCGATCTCCGACGAGGTGATCCAGCTGCATCGCACGAGCCGCGGCGTCGGGCTCTACGGCAACAAGGTGTACTTCGCGGCGGCTGAGGCCGTGCTCGTGGCCCTCGACGCGGCGACAGGCAGGGAAGTCTGGACTTCGAAGGTCGACGAGAACCGCAACGGCTACTACATGTCGCGTCGCGCCCCTGGTGGCGGACGGCAAGGTGATGGTCGGCGCGTCGGGCGGCGAGCTCGGCATCCGCGGGTTCATCGCAGCGTTCGATGCGGACACCGGCAAACAGGTGTGGAAGACGTACACGGTGCCCGCGCCGGGAGAACCAGGCAGCAACACGTGGCCGCAAGGCGATCAGTGGAAGACCGGCGGCGGCTCTGTGTGGGTGACCGGCAACTACGATCCGGACACGAACCTGGCGTACTGGGGTACCGGGAACGGCGGCCCGTGGATGGGCGACCAGCGTCCCGGCGACAACCTCTACACATCGTCCACGCTGGCGATCGATGTCGCGACCGGAGCGATCAAAGGCCATCATCAGTACCACCCGAACGATTCGTGGGACTGGGACGAGGTCTCGCCGCCGATTCTCGCCGACTACACCCGCAACGGGCGGACGGTCAAAGGGCTGATCGATGTCGCGCGCGACGGGTATCTGTGGTTTCTCGAGCGCTCGAACGGACCGATCACGTTCGTCGAGGGCACGCCGTTCGTGAAGCAGAACGTGTTCAAGAGCCTCGACCCGAAGACGGGGCGTCCCGACGTCGACCCGGATCACAAGCCCGGCACGGGCAAGCAGGCGACGTTCTGCCCGTCGCTCTGGGGCGGCAAGAACTGGCCGCCGGTGGCGTTCAGCCCCCGGACGCGGCTCCTCTACATCCCGGCGAACGAGAACCTCTGCGAGACGATGACCGGCGCGCCGGTGTCGTATTCGCCGGGGCAGCGCTATGTCGGCGCGACGTACACCTTTTCCATCGCTGAAGGCGCCGACCACGTCGGTGAAGTGCAGGCCTGGAACATCGACACGGGCAAGCGCGTGTGGACGCACACCTACGCCACGTCGCCGAACTGGGGCCCGATGCTCGCGACCGGCGGCGGGCTGGTGTTCTCCGGCGGGACCAACGACCGCGAGTTCCACGCGTTCGACGCGAAGAACGGCAAGCTGCTGTGGAGGTTCCCGACCAACTCGGGCATCATCGGCCAGCCGACGTCGTTTCTGGCCGGGGGCCGGCAGTACGTTGCCGTGCAGTCCGGATGGGGTGTGGACTCCCAGGGGATGGAGACGCAGCTGAACAACCTGCGGCCGGGGAGTTTCCCGGAAGTGCCCGAGGGCGGCGCCATCTGGGTCTTCGCGATCAAATAAGAACGACGAAGACGTACGTCGTGATCAGCCGCGGCGCTTGGTCGTGCGCCGGGCGGGTGCGGCGGGCAGCTCGGCCTCGCGGGCGATCATCACTTCGGTGGACTTGATGATCGCGACGGCTTCGTCGCCGCGGCGCAGCTTCAGCTCCTGGATGGCGTCGGCGGTGATCACGGCCGTGAGCCGCTGGTCGCCGATGCGCAGGCGGACCTGCCCGAGCAGGCCGTCGGTTCGGATTTCCTCCACGAACCCGCGCAGCCGGTTGCGGCCGCTCAACGCGACAATCAGGCCGGTCGCGCCGGCGGGGCGCGCGCCCGGCCGATCGGCCGGCGTTTGCCGCGCCACAAACCGGTCGATTTCGGTGTCCGAGATGCGGTGATGGCCGCCGGCGGTCTGCGTCGTGCGGATGCGCCCCTGATAGATCCACTGTTTGAGCGTCGAGTAGCCGATGCCGAGCCGGTCGGCCGCCGAGCGAACGGTGAGCAGCGCCATGCGATTAAGGCCTTTCGGATAGGTTCAAATAATCGACTCGAATCGTATCATGATGAAACGATTCGAAACGAATGCGTCTTGATGATCAGCCAGACGGGGTCGCCCGCGGCCAGGCGCAGCGCGTCGCGCGCGCCGGGGGTGAGGTGCACCTGGAACCGTGCGCCGGCGTCGACGACGGCGTGCACCGTCGGGCCCTCGCGGGTGAGCGACGTCAGCCGACCGCGCAGGATGTTTCTCGCGCTCAGTCCCCGGGGTTCCTCGACGGCCAGCAGGATGTCGCCCGCCCGGATCGCCAGGCGGACGCGCTCGCCGGCGTCGCCGTGGGCGAGCGGCGCTTCGATCTCGGCGCCCGCGGGCTCGTCACCATCGGGGCCTGGCTGGACGAGCCGGCACTGCATGGTGCCCGCCTCGGGGCGGCGTTCCACGATCACGCCGCTGAACAGGTTCTCGAACCCCGCGAGGCGCGCGAGCGGCTCGGACGCGGGCGAATCGAGGATGTCGTGCGGCGCGCCCGTGGCGACGATGCGGCCGGCTTCGAGCACGACGAGTCGTTCGCCGAGGGCGAAGGCCTCGCGGTGCGCGTGCGTGACGTAGAGAATCGGGATGCCGTGCGCGGCGTTCCAGGCGCGCAGGTCGTCGATGATGCGGGACGCGGTCGCGTGATCGAGCGCGGTCAGCGGCTCGTCGAGCAGCAGCACCAGCGGGTCGGTGACGAGCGAACGGGCGAGCGCCGCCCGCTGGCGTTCG
Source organism: uncultured Acidobacteriota bacterium (assembly GCA_963821285.1). Taxonomy (GTDB): domain Bacteria; phylum Acidobacteriota; class Vicinamibacteria; order Vicinamibacterales; family CAVVIG01; genus CAVQJU01. The sequence continues at coordinate 750,742 of CAWGDD010000003.1, read as the reverse complement.
CCGCCCGAGATGGCGGCCGGCAGCCGGGACAGCACGTGCGCGATGCGGAAGGACTCGGCGACCGCCTGCGTCCGCGCGCGTCGATCGCCGGCCGGGAGGTGCGCGAGCCCGTACTCGATGTTGGCCTCGACGGTCATGTGCGGGAACAGGGCGAGGTGCTGGAACACGTACCCGATCTGACGCTGGCCGGCCGGGACGTGCTCGGCGGTCGCCGAGTTGTAGAGCCGCCGCCCCCCGATCGCGACGTGGCCGGCGTCGGGCTCGATGAGGCCGGCGACCGTTCGAAGCAGGGTGCTCTTGCCCGACCCGGACTCGCCGAAGACGATCGTGATGCCGGGCGGGGCGGAGAACGAGACGTCGAGCGTGAATCCCGGCGAGAGCCGCTTCCGGACCGTGACGGCAAGGTCGCTCATAGGGGCGACACGGACCAGGGCCGGCGCTGCAGCGCGTACACCGCGGCGAGGACGATGAACGAGAACACGAGGAGCAGCAGCGCCGTCTGGTTGGCGGCGCCGTACTGAAAACCCTGGACCTGGTCGTAGATCGAGATGGAGATCGTGCGCGTGACGCCCGGCAGGTTGCCGCCGACCATCAGCACGACGCCGAACTCGCCCAGCGTGTGCGCGAAGCTGAGGACGAAGCCGGCGAGAATCCCCTCGATCGACAGCGGCAGCGTGATCCGAAGAAAGGTTCGCCACGGCGACGCGCCGAGCATGGCCGACGCTTCGAGCAGTGGCCGCTCGACGCGCGCGAACGCCGCGCTGATCGGCTGGACCGCGAACGGCAGGCTGTAGACGATTGACGCCAGCACCAGCGCCTCGAAGGTGAACGCGAGGCCGTGCCCGGTCCACGTCGTCCACAGCCGCCCGACCGGGCTGCGCGATCCGATGGCGAGCAGGACGTAGAACCCGAGCACGGTCGGCGGCAGCACCAGCGGCAGCGCGACGACGGCCTCGAGGAGAAACGTCCAGCGCCTGCGCCTGAACGTCAGCCAGTGGGCGATCGGCAGCGCGATGATCACCAGCAGCACCGACACGAGGGCGGCCAGCCTGACGCTCAGCGCAATGGCAGCCCAGTCCATGGTCAGCGAGCGGCCGCCGCTATCGGCGGAAGAAACCCCGCGTCCTTCATGATCTGAACGGTCTCGGGCCGGCCGAGAAACGCCAGGAACTGCCGCGCGGCATCCTTGCGGGCCGACGCCTTCACGATCACGGCGGCTTGTTCGATCGGCGGATAGAAGGACGCCGGCACCTCGACGTAAGCGCCGCTCGCGCGAAGGGCCGGCGCCAGCGCCAGCGACAGCGCGAGCAGTCCGGCCTCGGCGTTGCCCGATTGTACGAACTGCGCGGCCTGCGAGACGTTCTCGCCCAGCACGAGCTTGTTCCGGACCTGGTCGTACAGCCGTTCGTGCGTCAGCGCGGCGACGGCCGCGCGGCCGTACGGCGCGTGTTCGGGGTTGGCGATCGCGATGCGCCGCACCCGCGCGTCGGTCAGGACGGAGAGGCCGCGTCGAAGATCAAGCTTGGACGAGCTGCCGGCGTACAGCACCAGCCGGCCGATCGCGTACGGCTGCAGCGTGCCGGGTTCGGCCAGGCCGGCGGCCTCGAGCCGGCGCGGGTAGTCGACGTCGGCAGAGAAGAAGAGGTCGAAGGGCGCGCCGTTCTGGATCTGCGAGAAGAAGTTGCCGGACGACCCGAACGTGAGCGTCACCCGGCGCGACGTCTCGCGCTCGAAGCGCGCGGCAAGCGCGGGCAGCACCGACTGGAGATCCGAGGCTGCCGCCACGGTCAGGACCGGCGCGGGCTGGGCGCCGGCGGCGGACACCGTCAACAGGAGGGCAAGGGCCGGAAAGCGTACATACATCATGTCGAATCGAAGCGATTATAGCCGGTTCTAGAAGGCGTATTTGAGGGCCAGCTGGACCACGCGCGGATCGAGGGCCGTCGTGATCGTCCCGAAGTTGCCGGCGCCAGCCACCGCGGCCGGCGCGCCGAGGTTGACCGTGTTGAGGAGGTTGAAGATCTCGGCGCGGAACTCGAGCGACTGGCCCCGGCCGACCGGCACCTGGCGCATCGACGCGACACATCCACGTCCCGGTACGACGGCCCGCGGACGGGGTTGCGCGACGCCGTGCCAATCGTGAACTGCGGCGCGATCGCGAACGCCGCGGTGTTGAACCAGCGGGCGGCGGTCCGCTGGTCGGCCGGCAGCGTCGGATCGCCGACGAGGTTCGGACGCTGCGTGCCGAAGCCGGCAAACGCGTTGAAGTTGGTGGTCTGCGTGACGGCCAGGGGAACACCCGACTGCAGCGTGACGAGGCCGACGACCGTCCAGTCGCCGCGCGACGGCGCCGAGGACGCCGCGCGGTTCGTACGCGCGCCCGGGTCCGAACGGCAGATCCCAGACGACCGACGACACGAACACATGCGGGATGTCGCCCGTCGAGTAGTCGCGCTCGGCCGCGCGGTTGAAGCTGTCGGCGACGGGGTAGTTGGCCACGGGCCCGGTCAGAATCGACGCATCGAACACCGACGACGCATCGTCGACCAGCTTGGAGCGCGTGTAGGCCACGGAGTACTGCAGGCCGCGCGACGAGCCGCTGGCGGACGCTGAGCTCGAGGCCGTCGTACCGCGTCGTGCCGACGTTGTTGCGGTAGAGGCTGACCGTCGTGTACGCGGGGATACGGCTTCATCAGCTGGCCGACGGTGATCGTCGGATCGCCGAGCGACGACGAGCGCGGGATGATGCCGAAGTACGGGTTCGGCACGCGCTGCAGCAGCGGTGTGCCGATGGCGAGCTGGCTCGACGGTCAACTGGTTCAGGTTCGTGTCAGGAATCCCGACGTTCGTGATGATCGATCCGACGTACGCGACCTCGAACGTCGTGTTTCGTCGAGAGCTCGCGCTGGACCGACACGTTCCACTGCTGCACGTAGCCGGATCCGAGGCCCGCGTTGACCGAGAACACGCCCTGGCCGAGGCCGGCGTCCGGCGTCGGCGCGATCGGCGCCACGCTCGGCCCGCGCTGCAGCACGAACGCCGGCGTGAGGTTGTCGAGCGTGCGCTGCGTGACGGTCTGGAGGAAGGGAAACGTCGGCGTCGTGAACGGCGTCGTGATGCCGGCCATCTCGATCCACACCAGGCCGTAGCCGGAGCCGACGATCGTCCTGTCGGTCGAGGCGGTACGACGACGCCGAGGCGCGGGCCGAAGTTGTCCTTCTTCAGCGGCCGGACCGGGTTGGTCGCCCGGGTACTCGAGCTGCTGCGTCTGCAGGTTGAAGACGGCCGTCTGGCCGTTGATCTCGTTGGACGGGAAGTTCAGCGTGTAGCGCAGCCCGGGGTTGATGGTCAGGCGATCGGACACCTTCCAGTCGTCCTGGATGAAATACTCCTGGAAGCGGGCGCGCTCCTGAATCTGCGACTGCTGCAGATCGATCGAAAACGTCTGCACCTGGCCGAGGAGGAAGCTCGCGAGCGGGGTGCCGGTGTTGGCGACGTTCGGCAGATCGGTGAAGAGGCTGCTGAACGTGAACGACCCGGTCGGCGACGGCGGCTGGACGACGTTCAGGCGCTCCCAGCGCCAGTCGAACCCCATCTTGAGCGAGTGGCGGCCCTTGACCCACGTCAGCGAGTCGGCGACCTCGGTGACGCTCGTGTGGAAGTCCGACGCGGTGTTCGTCGGCGACCCGAGCTGCTGGTAGCCGGCGATCAGGAACGTCGGCAGCGTGTTCGGAAACTGTCGCCGTCGCGGGAATGCCGGGAATGTTCAAGCGCGCTGCCCGCCGAGGTCGAGAGCTGCGCGGCCGAGCGGCCGACCGTTCGGCGCGTGTCGCCGATACGCAGCTCGTTGAACAGCGTGTTCGAGAACGTGTGCTGGTAGTTCGACGCGAACGACCACGCCGTCGTGTCCTGCGGGCCCGAGCGTGCCGGTCGTGACGCCGCTGCCCTCGGGCAGCGGCGTGACCGGTGTGAACCCGTCGCGGAAGTACGTGAGCCGGCCGAACACCGAGTCGCGATTCGCCGGAAACCGGTGATCGATCCGGACATCCCACTGATCCTGATCGTCGACCTCGCCGACGGTGCGCGAGAAGTTGTTGGCCGTCCCCGACGACGTGGGCAGCGGATAGCGCTGCAGCAGCGACAGCGCAACCGGATCGATCCGCTCCGATGGGAATCGTGTTGCCCGGAAACGGCGTCCGGATCGATCCCGCCGTGGTGGCCGGGTCGTAGATCACCGGGACGCGCCCCGCGATCGACTCGGTGAAGACGCCCTGACGCTGCAGCAGCGTCGGCACCGTCGAGGTCGACCGTCCGGCCGATCGTCTGACGCTGGCCCTGGTAGTCCACGAAGAAGAACGTGCGGTCCTTGACGAGCGGGCCGCCGGCCGTCCCGCCGAACTGGTTGCGGTCGTAGTCCGGCTTGGTCGGGAGCGCCGTCTGGAAGAAGTTCGTCGCGTTGAGCGCTTCGTTGCGGAAGAACTCGAAGGCGTTGCCGTGAAACGCGTTGGCCCCCGACCTGCGTCGTGAGGTTGATGACGCCGCCGTTGAACCGGCCGAACTCGGCCGGCGGGCTGTTGCTCTCGATCTTGAATTCCTGAATCGCGTCGATGACGGGGAAGTAGGCGATCTGGCCCGGCTCGGGCTGCAGCACCGAGATGCCGTCGAACAGGTACTCGTTGGTGCGCGGCCGCCCGCCGTTGATGCGCGGCAGCTGCGTGTTGGGCGGCAGCGCGACGCCGGGCGCAAGCGTGGCCAGCGTGATGAACGTGCGGCCGTTCAAGGGGAGCTGCACGACCTGGTCGTGCCCGACGAGCGCGCCCAGGCTCGCGGACTCGGTGCGAAGCGGCTGCACACTGGCCCTGATCGTGACCTGTTCGCTGACGTTGCCGACGCTCAGTTCGAAGTCGACTCGAATGGTCTGCCCGGTCCCGAGGATGACGCCCTCGCGCTCGACGGGCTTGAAGCCCGTCCGCTCCACGTTGACGCGGTAATTGCCTGGCGCGAGGCCTGGAATCGCATAGTCCCCTGCCTCAGTCGCCAGGGTTAGCCGTACGCGACCGGTGCCGGTATTGGTGGCGAGCACGGTGGCACCCGGAACAGCCGCGCCGGCCTGATCGGTGACCCGGCCCGTGAGCGTGGCATTCCCAATCTGGGCCGACAGGGGAGTGGCCCCCATGAGCAAGCAAGACATTGCCACGACCACGCGCATTCGCCCTCCGGGGTGGGTCATTGGTGGCCGAAGACTTTACTTCGGACTGAATCATTGTTCAAATCGAGTTGAAACGACTTGAACCGTTCGAATCGATGTGTCTGAACCGGCTGGCTGACCCGGCGGCCGCGCGGGTGCGGGTGTCGACGCATCTCGTCACCGGATCGGGCGCGCATGCCCCAATCGGGCTAAGCTTTCCGCCCCTCGATTCGCCGGTTGTTCGCCCATGGGTTAGAGGGGGTTTTGATTGGGCTTTTGACGACGACTCTGTTACCTTTTTCGGTGAGATAAGACCGTCCCGCAGGCGCTGACGCGCTCCGGGTGTGCACCGAGGCTGTGCCTCCCGAAAAGGGGCAGTACGAAGCAGTACGAAAAAGATGCGTAATCGCGTCGTGGCGCTCACCGGATTCCTGGCCATCATGTGCGTCCCGCTCGGAGCGGGCCAGGCGCCCGCACGTCCGCCCGCCGCCGTCGCCGACCACGGCGCCGTCGTCACGAAATACTGCGTGACGTGTCATAACGACCGCGCCAAGACCGGTGGCCTCTCGCTCGAAAAAACCGACATCGCGGCGCCGGTCGCGGCCGCCGATACGTGGGAACGCGTCGTCCGGAAAGTGCGGGTCGGGATGATGCCGCCGCAGGGATCGCCGCAGCCCGACGCGGAGGCCCGCACGGCGCTCGTCTCGTACCTGACGACGACGCTCGACCGCGAAGCGGCGGCGCATCCGAACCCGGGCCGCCCGCTCGTGCATCGCCTGAACCGCGCCGAGTACTCGAACGCCATCCGCGATCTGCTCGCCCTCGACGTGGACGCGTCGGCGCTGCTGCCGCCAGACGATGCGGCGTACGGGTTCGACAACATCGCCGACGCCCTGGGCGTGTCGCCGGTGCTCCTCGAGCGGTATCTGGCCGCGGCGGGCAAGATCAGTTCGCTGGCCGTCGGCGACCCGGACAGCGGTCCGGCGGGCGAGACGTTCCGCATCCGCCAGGATGCGTCGCAGGACATTCACATCGAGGGCCTGCCGGTCGGCACGGTCGGCGGCATCCTCGCGAAGACGACGCTGCCGCTCGACGGCACCTACGATTTCTCGATCAAGCTGTTCCGCACGAACCTCGGCGTCGTGCGCGGCCTCGAGTACGAACATCAACTCGAATACACGGTGGACGGCGCGCGCGTGCATGTGTCCCGCGTGGGCGGCGAAGAGGACTTCCGCGCCAACCTGAAGAACATGACGAAGGCGGGCGACGACGTCGAGGCGCGGGCGCACATCCGCATCCCGCTCAAGGCCGGCCCGCACGTGATCACCGCGGCGTTCCTCGAGCGAAGCGATGCGATCAACCCGCTGCGGCTCCAGCCGTTCATCCGCAGCTCGAACGACACGCTGGACACGATCGGGCATCCGCACCTCGATACCTTCACGCTGACGGGGCCGTTCAACCCGACGGGGCCTGGCGACACGCCGAGCCGCCGCAAGATCTTCATCTGTCGACCCTCGCAGACCGTCACCGAAGACGCCTGCGCGCGCCGCATCGTCTCGACGCTTGCGCGCCGGGCGTACCGCGGCCAGGCGAGCGCCGCCGACCTCGAGCGGCTGCACGAGTTCTTCGTGAAGGGCCGCAAGCTGGGCACGTTCGAGACGGGCATCCAGACCGCGCTGCAGCGCATCCTCGCCAGCCCGAAGTTCTCGTTCCGGGTCGAACGCGATCCGGCCGGCGCGGTGCCGGGGCAGATGTACCGCATCAGCGACCTCGAGCTCGCGTCGCGCCTGTCGTTCTTCCTCTGGAGCAGCATCCCGGACGATCAGCTGCTGCGCATCGCCGGTCAGGGCACGTTGCACACGCCGGCCGTGCTCACGCAGCAGGTGCGGCGCATGCTCGCCGACGAGAAGGCTGACGCGCTGGTCAGCAATTTCGCCGGGCAATGGCTCTACCTCCGGAACCTGAGAACCCTGCAGCCGAACTCGCTCGAGTTTCCCGACTTCGACGACAACCTGCGGCAGGCCTTTCAGCGCGAGACGGAGCTGTTCTTCCGGAGCATCCTGCGCGAAGACCGGAACGTGCTCGACCTGATGAGCGCCGACTACACGTTCCTGAACGAGCGGCTCGCGAAGCACTACGGCGTGCCCAACATCTACGGCAGCCACTACCGGCGCGTGACGCTGACCGACGAAGCGCGCAAGGGGCTGCTCGGCAAGGGCGCGATTCTGATGGTGACGTCGCATGCCGACCGGACTTCGCCGGTCGTGCGCGGCAAGTGGGTGCTCGACAACCTGCTGAGCGCGCCCGTGCCGCCGATGCCGAACAACGTGCCGCCGCTCAACGAGGATGCGAACCGCGGCGGCAAGATTCTCACGATGCGCGAGCGCATGGAAGAGCATCGCAAGAACCCGGTGTGCGCCGCGTGCCACAAGATCATGGACCCGATCGGCCTGTCGATGGAGAACTTCGACGCGGTCGGCGCCTGGCGCATCCGCGACGGCGGGACGCTCGGCAGCGCCATCAACGCCTCGGGCGAGCTGCTCGACGGGACGAAGGTCGACGGCGTCGTGACGCTCCGGCAGGCGCTGCTGCGGCAGCCGGACCTCTTCGTCGGCACCGTCGCGGAAAAGCTGATGATCTACGCGCTCGGCCGCGGACTGGCGTACTACGACCAGCCCGAGGTCCGGCGCATCGTGCGCGAATCGGCCGGTCAGGACTACCGGTTTTCGTCTCTGATTCTGGGCGTCGTGAACAGCACGGCGTTTCAGAAGCGTGTGAAGGTTGCGACAGATATCGAGAATCCACCCGTCAGAGCTGCGGCGCACTGACGGCCAACGCCGTTACTCAAGGAGCCAGTGACCATGTTCATCACCAAGCTGTCGTTGCCCCGGCGGACGTTCCTGCGCGGCATGGGTGTCACGCTCGCGCTGCCGCTGCTCGAGTCGATGGTGCCCGCCCTGACCGCGACCGCCAAGACGGCGGCCAATCCGCAGCGGCGGTTCGGTGCCATCTTCGTGCCGCTCGGTGAGCGGCCGGGCTTCTGGACGCCCAAGGCGGCCGGCGCGAACTTCGAGTTCACGCCGATCTTGAAGCCGCTCGAACCGTTCCGCGATCACGTGACGATCGTCTCGGAGCTGTGCGACCCGCTCGATGGACATGCCACGACGGTGGCGGCGTGGCTGAGCGGCGTCATCCCGAAGCGGACGATCGCCGAGGACGTGCACAACGGCATCACGATCGACCAGGTCATCGCCAAGCAGATTGGCGGCGACACGGTGTACCCGTCGCTCGAGCTGGCCACGGAAGACTTCACCGGCTACGTCGGCGGCTGCGATACGCAGTACGCCTGCGCCTACATGAACACCCTGTCGTGGGCGAACGAGAAGACGCCGCTGCCGATGGAGATCAACCCGCGCGTCACGTTTGAGCGCATGTTCGGGCGCGCGGGCACGAGCGCCCAGCGGCTCGCCCGCATGCAGACCGACAAGAGCATCCTGGATTCGGTCAGGGACGACGTGAAGGATCTGCAGGGCGGCCTCGGCCCGAAGGACAAGTCGCGGCTGAGCGACTACCTCGAAAACGTCCGCGAGATCGAAGCCCGCATCCAGAAGGCGGAGAAGCAGGCGACGACGACGGTGGCCGTGCCGGACGCGCCGATCGGCGTGCCGGAGTCGTTCGAGGAACACGTCGGCCTGCAGTTCGACCTGCTCGCCCTGGCCTACGAAGCGAACGTCACGAAGGTCTTCACCTTCATGATGAGCCGCGACGCCAGCCAGCGGGTGTACCCGAACCTGGGCATCGCCGAGCCGCACCACTCGATGTCCCACCACGGCAACAACCCGGAGAAGATCTCCAACCTGGTCAAGCTGAACACGTACCACGTGGCGCTGTTCTCCAAGTTCGTCAAGAAGCTGCACGACACGCCCGATGGCGACGGTTCGTTGCTCGATCATTCGCTCATCATGTATGGCAGCGGCATGAGCGAGAGCGACATCCACTCGCGTCTCAACATCCCCACGGCCATCGTCGGCGGCGGCGCGGGCCTGGTGAAGGGCAACCGTCATATCCAGACACCCAAGGAAACGCCGCTCGCGAACCTGATGCTCGATTTCGCGAACAAGTTCGGGTGCGAGATCGACAAGTTCGGCGCGCTCAGCACGGGCCGGGTGGAGATCTAGCAACGTAGAACTTGGAACTTAGAGCTCAGAAGTGAGAACTTAGAAGTAGTGCAGGCCTTCAGGCCTGCCGGAGTCAATCGATGCGTTTCGAAACCGTGCGCCATGCCTGTCTGATCGCGGCCGTGTCTGCGATTGGCCTGGGAGCCGCCGGCGGGAGCGGCATCCGCGTCGTGGACGCGGTGAAGCAGGGCAATACGGCGGCGGTGAAGGCGCTCATCGCGCAGAAGGCCGACGTCAACGCCGCCGAAGCCGACGGCATGACGGCGCTGCACTGGGCGGTGCGCGCCAACGACGTCCCGACCGTGCAGATGCTGCTCCGCGCGGGGGCCAAGGTCAACGTGGCCAGCCGCTACGGGCTGACGCCGATTCTGCTCGCCGCCCAGAACGGCAATCCGACCGTCGTCGCGGCGCTGCTCAAGGCCGGCGCGAACCCGAACAGCGCGATGCCGGAGGGCGAGACGGCGCTGATGTCGGCCGCCCGCACGGGCAACGTCGACAGCATCAAGCTGCTCGTCGAGACGGGCGCGAAGATCGATGCGAAAGAGAACTGGCAGGGGCAGACCGCGCTGATGTGGGCGGCGGCGCAGAACAACGCCGCCGCGGTCAGGACCCTCGTCTCGCTCGGCGCCGACAAGAACGAGCGGTCGAAGCTCCTGAGCTTCCCGGAATTCAAGTGGGAAACCTCGGGGATGGTGGTCACGGTCCTGCCGCGGGGCGGCTGGACGCCCCTCATGTATGCGGCGCGCGACGGCGCCGCTGATGCCGTCGCCGCGCTGGCCGACCTCAAGGCGGATCTGAACGCCAGCGATCCCGACGGCACGACCGCGCTGATGTACGCGATCATCAACGCGCACTTCGACACGGCCGCGGTGCTCATCGAGCGCGGCGCCGATCCGAATGTCGCAGACAGCACCGGCACCACGGCGCTCTACTCGGCCGTCGACATGCACACGATGGGCCCGATGCTCAGCCGCCCCTCGCCGAAGCTTGTCGACAAGCTCGACTCGGCCGCCATCGCGAAGATGCTGATCGCAAAGGGCGCGAACGTGAACGCCCGGCTGAAGCGGCCGATCATCGGCCGTCATCACACGCCGACCGGCGACGCCTCGCTCGGTGAAGGCACGACGCCGCTGGCCCGTGCCGCCAAGAGCAACGACCTGCAGCTCATGCACATGCTGCTCGACGCGGGCGCGGACCCCAAGCTGACGCTCAAGGATCGCTCCACCGTGCTCATGATCGCCGCCGCTGGCGGGGCCGTCGTCGGGGCGTATGCGGTCGCGATTCCGGTGACCGAAGAGAGCTCGATCGAAGCCATCAAGCTGTGTCTGGAGCGCGGCGTGGACGTCAACGCGTTCAACACGAACGGGACGACGGCCATTCATTCGGCCGTGCAGCGAGGTGCCGAGAAGGTCGTCAAGTATCTTGCCGACAACGGCGCCAAACTCGACATGAAGAACAAGCAGGGCCGGACCCCGCTCGACATCGCCATGGGCGTTGGCGCTGCCGGAGCCGGGCGCGGCGGTGGCGGCAACCGCGGCCGCGGCGGTGCCCCGCGTGAGACGATGGCGACCCTCCTGCGCTCCTTGATGGCGGGCGGACCGGTGCCGGGTGCCGCGAACCAGCAGTAGCCGCGGGCCGGTCGTCATGGCGGCCCTGGCCGGCCTGGCTGCCTGGGCGGCCGGCGTCGGCGTCTTCGCGCAGAATCCGCCGGCGAAACAGTCTGTCTGGGATGGCGTGTACACCGAGGCTCAGGCCGCTCGGGGCGAGCGGCAATACGGACGATCCTGTGAACAGTGTCACGGGCCCGACATGTCGGGCGACCAGGTCGAGGAAATCCCCTCGCTGGTGCTCGATTCGTTCATGACGGACTGGAACGGCAAATCCGTCAAGGAACTGTTCGAGACGGTGAAGCGTTCGATGCCCAAGGACAAACCCGGCAGCCTCGGCACCGGCGCGTACGTCGACGTGATCGCGTACCTGCTGCAAGCCAACAAGTTCCCGAGCGGCGCGAAGGAGCTGAGCCGGACGCCCGATCAGCTCGAGCCCATCGTCATCGAGCGCGCGAAAGCGCAGTAGCAAGGACTGAGAGATGTCTCGAAGGACTCCGTTGTTCGGCGCGGCCGTGGCAGTGGCGCTGCTGATCCTCTCCGCAGCCGCTGCAAGGCCCGCCGCTCAGCGGCGCCCCGGGCGAGAAGAAGATCTGGGACGGCGTGTACACGAGCGCCCAGGCCGCTCGCGGCAAGGAACCGTTTGAGCGTTCCTGCGCGCGATGCCACAACATCGAGCTGGCCGGCTCCCAGCGGGGACCGGCGCTCAAGGGCAACGCGTTCTGGTCGAAGTACGACAACGAGAACCTCTCCAGCCTGTTCATGTTCATTCGCGACACGATGCCGCAGGATGGGCCGTCGCTCCTGAGCGACGAAATCAAGGCGGACGTCCTCTCGTACATCATGTCGGTCAACGGCATGCCGGCGGGCAACGCCGAGTTGAAGGCCGACCTGCGCGCGCTCGACGAGATCAAGATCGCGAGGAAGACGACGTTCGACGGCGTCTTCACCGAGGCGCAGGCCGAACGCGGCAAGCAGAACTTCCTCACGGGACGCTGCGGCGGGTGTCACAAGCTCGACCTGACGGGCGACCGCGGCCCGACACTCAAGGGCGACGATTTCCTGGCGCATTGGGACAACGGCAGCGTCGCGACGCTCTTCGACAAGATCCGCGAGACGATGCCGCCCAACGCGCCCAACGAGTCAACCGACGACGCGAAGATCGACATCGTGGCCTACCTGCTGCAGCAGAACGGGTATCCGGTGGGCAAGACCGAGTTGCGTGCCGAAGCCGACACCCTTGGCATCATCGACCTGGTCCGGAAGGGCCAGACCGCGACAATCCCGAACTTCTCGCTGGTGCAGGTCGTGGGCTGCCTGACGCAGGCGCCGAACAAGGCGTGGACGCTGACCAGCACGAGCGAGCCGGTGCTGACGCGTGATGAAGAGCCGACTGCGGCCGCGCTTCGGACGTCGCAGGCCAAGGGCCTCGGGGCCCAGACGTTCCAGCTGGTCAGCGTGGTGCCCTTCAAGCCGGAAGGACACCTGGGCCACAAGATGGAGGCCCGCGGCCTGTTATACAAGGACCAGGCCGACGCCCGCATCAACCTGACGTCCCTGCAGATGCTCGGCCCCGGCTGCGGTTCGTAGCTTAGTAGTGACGTAGGGCGGGCCTTTCAGGCCCGCCGCGCAGGCGGGGCTAAAGCCCCGCCCTACTTGCTGACGTCCAGCAGCACCTTCATCACCGACTTGCTCGACGCGTGCGCCAGCGCCTCGACACCCTTCGACAGATCGAATCGTCCGGACACGAGCGGCAGGACGCTGACCTCGCCGGCGTCGAGCGCGGCCAGCGCCCGATCGAACGGACCGCAACGCGATCCGACGATCGTCACCTCGTCTATCACAACCGGCGCCCACGCCATCGTCTGATCGCCGGCAACCGTCGTCTTGAGAACGATCGTGCCGCGGGGGCGCACGATCCGCAGCGCCGCGGGCAGCCCTGTCGGCGATCCGGTGCAGTCCACCACGATGTCCGCCGACCGGTCCGCCGGCAGATCAGACAGCAGGCAGGTCGAGATGCCCAGCGCCTGCAGCAGCGCGAGCTTGCCCGGGTGCTTGCCGACGACGAGCAGGCTGTTCGACAACCGGGCCAGCACCTGTGCGCAGAGATTCCCGAGGCGTCCATCACCCAGGACGACGACGCGATCCTGTCGTCCAATGGTCAGCTGCGCCGGAATCTGGAAGGCGGCGGCGACCGGCTCGACGAAGACGGCCACATCGGTCGGCAGCGAGTCGGGCACGGCGTGGAGATTGCGCTGCGGCACGGCGATGACGTCCGCGAACGCGCCGTCGTGGTTCAGGATGCCGAGAACCGAGCGATGCGGGCAGTGGCTGGGACGGCCGGCGCGGCAGGTGTCGCACTCGTGGCAGCTGCAGTTGATCTCGCCGACGACGCGGCGGCCGGCCAGCGGACCGGTCTGCGCCACGCCGACGAACTCGTGGCCGAGCACGCCCTGGAATCCCATGTAGCCGCGCACGAGCTGCAGGTCGGTCTCGCAGATGCCCGCGGAGAGGACTGCGACCAACACCTCGCCGTTCCGAACCTCAGGTTCGGGGTAGTCGCCGCGTGCCACGACGCGGTCCCGATCTAATACAATCGCGCGCATTGGACTAACGATAACAACGATGACCTGGTTCAGGAAGTGGCTGATTCTGACTCACCGGTACCTGGGCATCGCCCTGGGACTGCTGTTCGTCTCGTGGTTCGTCTCGGGCGTCGGGATGATGTATGCCGGCGTCATGCCGGTGGTCTCACCCGCAGAGCGGCTCGCGCATATGCCGGCGCTCGACTGGAGCCGCGTGCGGTTGACGCCCGCTGAGGCGGCCGAGAAGGGCGACCTCGCGCGCGGCGGCGGCCGCGTCGTCCTGCAGACGGTCAACGGCCAGCCTGTCTATCGCTTCACCGGCCGCGGACGAACCACCGTGCTGGCGGACACCGGCGACGTGCTCGACGACGCCACCGAGCCGGAGGCGATGGCGATCGCCGCGCGATTCCTGAACGTCGACGCGTCGTCGCTGCGTCATGTCGGCGTGCTGACGGAGCCCGACCAGTGGACGATCGGCAACCGCCGGCAGATGCCCCTCCACAAGATCGTGGCGGACGACGGCGCTCGCACTGAGCTGTACGTTTCGGAGCCGCTGTCGGAGGTGGCGGTCGTGACCACGCGGCGCAGCCGGGCGCTGGCCTGGGTGGGGGCGATTCCGCACTGGCTTTACTTCGTCGAATTGCGGCGCAACGACAGTTTGTGGCGCTGGGTGATCCTGTGGACGTCGGGCGCCGGGTCGGTCCTGGCGCTGATGGGCCTCGTGCTTGGGATCGTGCAGTACCGAACGCAGTATGCCGGGTTGATGCGATGGCACTACGTGACCGGCGTGGTGTTCGGCGTCTTCACGCTGACGTGGGTGTTCAGCGGTCTGCTGTCCATGCAGCCGTGGGACTGGACGACGACGGAGGGCGGATCCGGCGGGGGGCTCAGGCAGGCGTTCACGGGGCGCCCGCTGGAGCTGACGAGCTTTCCGGTGCCGGATGCCGACGCGTGGCGGCAGGCGCTCGGCGGCGGCACGCCGAAGGAAGTCGAGTTCGTCAACGTCCAGGGCGAGCCGCACTACCTCGTCCGTGGCGTGGAGGACAAGCCGCTGCTGATGACCGTCGCACCGCTGGCCGTGCGCACGGCACTCTTCTCAACGGAGTCCCTGTTGACCAGATTCCGGGAAGGCAATCCCGAGGCGCCGGTCCTCGAATCGGAGCTGCTGACGACCTACGACAGCTACTACTACGCCCGGGATCCGAAGCCGCCGCTGCCGGTTCTCCGGGTCAAGGTGGACGACCCGGACGCCTCCTGGTTCTACATCGATCCGAGGATGAGCCAGCCGGTGGCGCGTTTCTCGAAGCGCGAGCGGGTCGAGCGGTGGATCTACCACGGGTTTCACAGCCTGGACTTCGCGTTCTGGTACGATCGGCGCCCGCTGTGGGACATCGGTGTCATCGCGCTGCTCGCCGGTGGCGGGTTGTCGAGCGGCATCGGGTTCTACATCGGCGTCCGGCGGCTGGTGCGGAGCGGGGCGAGGATCGCACGCCGCGTACGGTCAGAAAACTAGCCGATTGGATGGCGCGCTGACCGCACCTCGAGCTGCTTGAAATCGATCGGCGTTGGTATTAAGGTGGCGGTCGCCATGCCTGTCGTGTTTGTGCACGGCGTCAACACGCGCAAGACGGAGCCCAGTTACGCCGTCCGCGTTGGCCTGATTGATCGCTTCGTTCAGAAGCATCTCATGGGCGCCGCGCTCGGCGGCGTGTCGATCAAGTCTTTGTCTGCCTCGTTTCCGTACTGGGGCGATCTGGCGACGACGTTCGCCTGGAACATGGCGTCGCTGCCGAGCGGACACATCAACGCGCTCGGCCCGGCCATCGACGATCGGCTCCGGCCCATCGTCGCGGCGCTCGACGACAGCCTGGCCAACGCTGTTGCGGCGAAGCAGCAGCCGCTGTTGACCCTGGCGCAGCAGAAGTCGTTCCAGCTGGCTGTCGACGTCATTTCCGATCTGCTCGTTCAGACCGCCGTGCCCGCCGACGCCGAGGGGATTGCCGACTTCATTGCTGCGGCTCACGGATACGCGTCGGCGAACCCGAGCCCCGCGTGGCTGGGGGCGCTGAAGACGGACGAGCAACTGCTGAACAGGCTCATGACGGAGGCCAAGGCGGTCGCGCCGGCGGGTGTGCAGGCCCTCGGAGTGATGGACACCATCCTGAATCCGCTGATCGCGGCCGGAGCAAAGTTCAAGGTGGCCGTGGGTTCGGCCGCGGCGACGGTGTTGGATCGCAGCGGCGATTTCGCGTCGACGAAGCTCCTCGCCTGGCAGCGAAGGCCGCTCAATGAGACGCTCGGCCGATTTTTCGGCGATATCTTCGTCTACCTGGATACGCGTGGCTCGAAGGCAAACCCCGGTGAGATTCCGGTACGCATTCTGACGGCAATCGACGCGGCGAAGGCGGCCGCCCCCAACGATCCGCTCGTCGTGATCGGCCACAGCCTGGGTGGCGTCATCTGTTTTGATCTGCTCGGGTACTTCAGGCCCGATCTGGTCGTCGATCTGTTCGTGACCGTTGGCTCGCAGGTGTCGCATTTCGAAGAGATGAAACGATTCAAGACGAGCGACCCGGCGGTGAAGGCGCCCCAGAGAGCCACGACGCCCGTGAACATCAAGCGTTGGATCAACATCTTCGACGAAGTGGATATCTTTTCATACGCTTGCGAGCCGATCTTCGATCGGGTCGTCGACTTTGAATACGACACACAGACCTACGTGATCAAGGCGCACGCGGCGTATCTGGAACAGGACCGCTTCTATGTCCGGCTGCGTGCGCGGGTCGACGCGTTGTGATGGTTGAATCATGAGCCTGATCTGGCCGGCGAACGAGGCGGCGATTGTGACGAACGCGCCCCGTTTGCACGCGTTCGTGATAGCCGTGGCGCAGTATCCGCATCTGAATGGGGGCGCCGGAGCGCCCGCGCTCGAGCCGCTGGGTCTTTCCCAGGTCAGCACGCCGCGCTATACGGGACACGCGATCGTCGACTGGCTGCTCAACCGCTACCAGAACCCGGCCTGCCCGCTGGGATCCGTCGAATTCCTGCTGTCGCCTGGCGAGCTCACGCCCTCGCCCGGCGGGCCCGTGGCCGCCACGCCTGCGACGATGGCGAATATCGAAGCGGCGTTCGCGCTCTGGAAGGCACGCTGCGGCTCACAGGCCGACAACATTGCCTGGTTCTATTTCTGCGGCCACGGCGTCAGCAAGGACGCCCAGTACCTGTTGCCGGAAGACTACGGCGACCCCGCCGTCTTCCAGTGGAAGAACAACATCGACTTCGACGGGTTGCGCGTCGGCATGCGCAGCTGTGCCGCCCAGACCCAGCTCTTCTTCGTTGATGCCTGCCGCGAGACGTCACTCGCGCTGTTGACGAACCTGAATGTCAGTGGCACCCCGCTCACGGGCGCCGGGTTTACCGACTCCGTGAACTGTTCGGCGGCCTACTATGCCACGACGCCGGGCCGTCTGGCGTATGGCCCGGACACGGATGTGACGTACTTTGGTCAGGCGCTGCTCTCGTGCCTGAACGGCGTCGGGGCCATCAAGAAGGGGCCGAAGTGGGTCGTGGATACGTACTCGCTTGGGAACGCGCTCGGGCAGACCATGACGCAACTGGCCCGGCGCTACAAGCAACCCCTCAGCTGCAATCCGGATCCGAGCGGGATGGGCCGCATCAACGAGGTCGCAGGTCCGCGTGTGATTGCGGCCGTGTCCTGCACGTCCGAGGTCGCCAACAACGCGGCTGACATTACCATCACCCGCGGCGCGCGGTCGCTGCACTCTGCGCCAGGGCAACCCAAACCGGTCGTGGAGGAGGTGGAGGCCGGCGACTGGCGGATTGCCGTGACGTTTCCAGGCAACCAGTTCGCATCGCCCGCACCGGAAGACTACACGTTTCTACCTCCCGTATTCGAAGGGGTGGAAGTGCCATGAGCGGCGCGCTCACGATCACGTTCGCGCCCGACATGCCGGCGGCAACCGTCGAAGTAGTGTCGCCGGATCTTGAAGTCATCCAGCGCGTCATGCTGGATCCCGGACGATCCACGATCGTGCAGGTTCCGTCCGAGGCGAGCTTCCTGCGCGTCCATCTGCCGTCCGGGCAGGTGGCGACGCTGAAAGATCCAGGGAACCTCTCCCGTGAGGTGTCGTTGCAGGCCATTCAGCGGCGTCTCCAGAACGAACCGTCGGCGTCAGAGGACCAGCTGCCCGCCGAACTCTCGCCGTCTGAGCTCCGCCGCTACCAGCGAAACCGTTTGTCAGCGACGCCGGCCACGTTGATGGCCCCCGAGGCGGTTCTTGTTCTTCGGAATTATGGTCGTGTCGAGTTGAGGGGCAGTCAGGGACCGATTGCAGGGGCGCTGACCTCGACCGGCCGCGAGGCGCAGTGGGAGTTACCGCCCGATCCGCGGCAGCCGCCGCGGATACTCACGGTCTTCGAGCAGTCCGGCGCGCGGCTGGTCGTCCGCGTGCCGGGGAACGCGACCCGGATCTGGGCGCGGGCTGACGTGCTGCGCGGGCGCGCCGCTGTCAGCTACAGTGTTCGCGTGGCGACGGTCGCGCCAGCCGCCGACACGATTGCCAGCTACCTGCAGCGAGGCGATCTCTACTCGGCGGAGGCCATGGCCCAGTGGATCAATGAGGCCGCGGGATTCCTGTTCGACAAGATGGACGACCCGTACGCGGCGGCGGTTGGCGCGTACCTGCTGCTGCGGTTGAAACGGTTCGATGCGATGCAGGACTGGGCCCGCAACCTCGCGAGCCGGTTCGAGTTTCTCCCTGACGGCTGCGTGATCTGGGCTTGGCAGCTGATTCACCAGCAGCCATCCAATGACGCCGAAATTCGGAAATACCTGCTGATGGCAGTCGACCGTGGGCTGCCGCTGTACTCCGAAGGCCTCCGGCTGTTGACCGACGGGCTGCGGCTAATGGGGGACGCCGGCAGGGCGCCGCGTGACAAGGTCGTCCAGGAAGCCGGCGTCGTTCTATGGTCGTCGCCTCTGACGGCGTCACTGACCGCCGACCCCGGCGCCGCCTCGCCGCCGGAGCCGTCTCTTCACGACGTCGCTTTCGCCAGCCAGGCCTGACGCTTCAGGGCGCGGCCGTATAATGACCCTGCTCAGGGCACGAGCGAACGGAGGGTTCGGATGCGCGGATTTCTCGTCACGCTGGGGATTCTGACGACGCTGAGCGCCGCGGCGGCTCTGAGCCCGGTGGTTCTCGTGGGCCAGTCAGCGGCCGCGAAGAAGCCGTGGACGCTGCCCCGGACGCCGTGGGGCGAGCCGGACCTTCAAGGCAAGTGGTCGTACGCGACGATCACGCCGCTCGAACGTCCCAACGGGCAGGCCAGCAAGGAAATCCTGAGCGGCGAAGAGGTCGCGGCGCTCAACGAGGGCGCCAGAACGGACGCCGATCGCCGTGACGGCGGGGCGGATGCCGATCTTGCGCGCGCCTACAACGCGTACTGGTACGACCGCGGCAAGTCGATTGGGCGGACGTCGCTCATCATCGACCCGCCGGACGGCAGGCTTCCCGCCCTGACAGCGGAGGGCCGCCGGCGGCTGGCCCTCACCGAGGAAGCGGAACGCACGCACCCGTACGATTCGTGGGAAGACCGCCCGCTGCAGGAGCGCTGCATCATCTACCACGGCGTGCCGCCGCTGCCGACGGGCTACAACAACACGTACGAGATCTTCCAGACGCCCGGGAGCGTCGTGATTCTCGACGAGAACATCCACGACGTGCGGGTCATCCCGCTCGATGGGCGTCCGCACCTGCCGCAGACCATCCGTCAGTGGAACGGCGATTCGCGCGGGCACTGGGAAGGCAACACGCTGGTCGTCGAGACGACCAACTACAGCCCACGGACCACGT
Organism: uncultured Acidobacteriota bacterium; assembly: GCA_963821285.1. GTDB lineage: Bacteria > Acidobacteriota > Vicinamibacteria > Vicinamibacterales > CAVVIG01 > CAVQJU01. The sequence continues at coordinate 731,311 of CAWGDD010000003.1, read as the reverse complement.
TCAGGTTCCCGGTCGCCGCGGAAACGCTGCACTCCGTGGAGCGCTTCACCCGCGTGGCCGCGGACCGCATCGATTTCCGCTTCACGATTACGGATTCAACGACGTATACACGGCCGTGGACGGTCAGCCTGCCGCTGGCGGGGCTGCCCGACTACCACATCTTCGAGTACGCGTGCCACGAGGGGAACTACTCGATCCGCAACGTGCTGAGCGGCGCCAGGGCTCAGGAGGCCTCGGCGAGCCGGACGAGGTAGTCCTCGCGCGAGATCGGGATGGCGCCGAGCGACGCGAGGTGCTCGGTGCACCACTGCACGTCGAGCAGCGTCATGCCGCTCTCGCGCATGAGATCCACGAGGGCCATCAGCGCGACCTTCGACGCGTCGCGTTTGTGGTGGAACATCGATTCGCCGGCGAACATGCGGCCGATTCGGACGCCGTAAAGCCCTCCTGCCAGCTGGCCCTCACGGTCGAAGGCCTCCACGCTGTGCGCCCATCCGAGGTCGTGCAGCCGCTCGTAGGCGGCGATGAAGTCGTCCGTGATCCAGCCATCCTCCCGCGACGGATCGGCGCAGGCGCGGATCACCCTGGCGAAGGCCGTGTCGACACGGACGTCGAATCGCCGCGCGCTCTGCCGCATCGACCGTGTGACGCGGAGCCCGTCGATCGGCATGATGCCCCGCGGGTCGGGCGACCACCAGCCGATCACGCCCGGCATGCCCGTGACCTCCATCGGGAAAATGCCCCGGCGGTAGGCCTGGATCAGCGTGGGCGGCTCGAGGTCGCCGCCGATGGTGACGAGGTCGCTCTCGGGCATCTCCACCGGCGACGGGAAGCGCCACCGGGTTCCCTCGACAGGCTCGGGTTTTGTCGCCCAACTCACCGTCGGCTCCATGAATCTAGTCATCTGGTCATCTCGTCATCTGGTCATTGCTGCTCAATTGCTCAATTCGTCAATTGATCAACGATGACCAGATGACGAGATGACCAGATGACTAGATTCGTCATCTCCGATACTCTCTAAGTATGGCAGACCGTCATGACACGGACGGGGCAGTCAAGGAGCGCGTCGAGGACAAGACCAAGGAACCGGCGCTGCACAGCGTCGTGCTGCTGAACGACGACTACACGCCGATGGATTTCGTGGTGGACGTGCTCGAGACGCTGTTTCAGAAGTCGCCCGCCGAGGCCTACCGCATCATGATGCAGGTGCACCTGGGCGGGCGTGGCGTGGCCGGCATCTACCCGTGGGAAGTGGCGGAAACCAAAGTCGACGCGGTGCTGTCGCGTGCGCGCGGGGCCGGGCACCCGCTGCAGGCGGTCATCGAGGCGGCGTGAAGGCGCAGAGAGACAAACAGTAGTGTTCTCACATTCCCTTGAAGTCGTGCTCACCGTGGCGCTGCGCGAAGCGATCTCGCGCCAGCATGCGTACCTCACGCTCGAGCACCTGCTGTTCGCGCTCCTGCACGACCCTGACGGCGAACGGATTCTCGCGGCCTGCGGCGCCGATCTGCCGGCCTTGCGCAAGGCCCTGGCGACGTACCTCGACGAGTCGGTTGAGCGCCACAAGCGCGGCGGCGAGCGCGAGCCCGAGCAGACCATGGCGTTTCGCCGCGTGCTGCAGGCGGCCGTCATGCACGTCCAGAGCGCCGGGCGCGACGAGGCGAACGCCGGCGACGTGTTCGCGGCGATCCTCCAGCAACCGAAGAGCCACGCGGCGCAGTTGCTGGCCGGTCAGGGCATCACCCGGCTGGATATCCTGAACTACATCTCGCACGGCATCTCGAAGACGGGGCCGGGCGGCCTTGGAGCCGCCGTTCCTGCGCACGGCTCGACCGACGAAGGCCCCGGCGGCGCGCCGGCACCGGCCGACGCGCTGAAGGCGTTCTGCGTCAACCTGACCGAACGGGCCCGCCAGGGGCTGCTCGACCCGCTCATCGGCCGCACCGAGGAGCTCCAGCGGACCATCGAGGTGCTGTGCCGCCGGCGCAAGAACAACCCCGTGTTCGTAGGCGAGTCCGGCGTCGGCAAGACCGCGATGGCTGAAGGCCTGGCCTCGCGGCTTCTGCACGACGACATTCAGGGCGTGTTGAAGGACGCGGAGGTGTACGCGCTCGACACCGGTGCGCTCATCGCCGGCACCAGGTTCCGCGGCGATCTCGAGGAGCGGTTCAAGGCCGTCGTCGCGGCGCTGAGCGCCCTGCCCAAGCCGATTCTCTTCGTGGACGAAATGCACTCGATGGTCGGGGCCGGCGCCGTCTCGGGCGGCACACTGGATCTCGCGACGCTGCTCAAGCCCCTGCTGTCGGCCGGCGACCTGCGCATCGTCGGATCGACGACGTTCGAGGAGTTCAAGCAGATCGAGAAGGACCGCGCGCTCGCGCGGCGGCTGCAGAAGGTGGCGATCGAGGAGCCCTCGATCGCGGACACCGTGAAGATTCTGGCGGGCCTGCGAAGCCGGTACGAGGAGCACCACGGCGTCCGCTATACGGACGCGGCCCTCGAGGCGGCCGCCAAGCTGGCGTCGCGGCACCTCCGCGACCACCGCCTGCCCGACAGCGCGATCGACCTCGTCGACGAAGCTGGCGCCGTGACGCGCCTCCACGCCCTTCAGGCCCGGGCCGAGCCGGCACCGCCCGACGCGGCGCCCCCGGTTGTAGATGCCCATGACATCGAGCGCGTCGCGGCGCGGGCGGCCCGCATCCCCGATCAGCAGGCGACATCGTCCGATCGCGAGCGCCTGCGGACGCTCGAGGAGTCGCTGCAGCGGGTGGTGTTCGGGCAGGGCGAGGCGGTCCACCTGGTCGCGCAGGCGATCAAACGATCGCGCGCCGGGCTGGCGCAGCCCGAGCGGCCGGCCGGCTGTTTCCTTTTCACGGGCCCGACGGGGGTCGGGAAAACCGAGCTGGCGAAGCAACTCGGGCTGCTGCTGGGCAACCAGTTCATCCGCTTCGACATGAGCGAGTACATGGAGAAGCACGCCGTGGCGCGGCTCATCGGCGCGCCGCCGGGGTACGTCGGGTTCGAGCAGGGTGGCCTGCTCGTCGACGCCGTGCGCACGCATCCGTACTGCGTGGTCCTGCTCGACGAGATCGAGAAGGCGCACCCGGACATCTACAACATCCTGCTGCAGGTGATGGACCACGCGACGCTGACGGACAACACGGGGCGCAAGGCCGACTTCCGGAACGCGGTGCTGATCCTGACGTCGAATGCCGGCTCCCGCGAGATGAGCGGCCAGAGCATCGGGTTTGCGGAGGGCGGGGACGATGCCGCGCGTGGACGGACCGCCGCCGGCAAGGCGAAGACGGCGCTCGAGCGGGTCTTCAGCCCCGAGTTCCGCAATCGTCTCGACGCCATCGTCACGTTCAAGGCGCTGACGCCCGAGGCGATGGAAACGATTGTGGACAAGTTCATCATGCAGCTCGAGAGCCAGCTGTCCGACCGGAAGGTGGCGATCGCGCTGACGCCAGAGGCGAGAGCCTGGCTCGCCACCACCGCCTACGACCGCGTGTACGGCGCACGGCCGCTCGCGCGCGTCATCCAGAAGGAAGTACGCGATGTCCTGACGGATCAGATCCTGTTCGGCGCGCTGGAGAACGGCGGGACGGTGACGATCGGCCTGGAGGACAACCGGCTGACGTTTGCTTACTCTTAGTCAGCAGTCAGCAGTCAGCAGTCGGCAGTCGAAGAGGACGCATGACGAGCAATCGACTCGCTGGACAGCGGTTCGCGTCGAGGGTGGACGGCTGGTATTTCCTGGTGATGGCTGGCGTGCTCGCGGCAAGCGCCTACGCAGCCGTCCCGGCCGCTCTCGCCGGCCACTGGTGGGCGTTCGTGCTTCTCGTCGCCCCATTCGGGCTGATGACCTGGAACCTGCTGAGCACGTCCTACGTGGTCGGCGCCGACACGCTGTCGGTTCGCTGCATGTTGTGTCGGAAATCGATTCCTCTCTCCTCTATCACGCGGCTGCGCGGCAGCCGGGATTTCCGTTCGTCGCCGGCGTTGTCGCTCGATCGTATCGAAGTGCTGGCCGGCACGGACTCCGTCCTGGTGTCGCCCAGCGATCAGCAGGACTTCGTGGAGGCCATCCGCTCGCGTCAGCCGTCGGTCGTGATTGAGGATCTGCCCCGGCGGGCCTGAAGGCCACACGGCAGGCCTGAAGGCCTGCACTACACCTGATCAACGCGCGTGGATGATGGCGCGGCCGGATTCGGGCCGGGTGGTGATGGCGGCCTTCAGCTTCTTCAGCCAGCGCATCGACGGCGTGTGCTTGACGTCGACCTTCGAGAATCCAGACGAGCGCAGCATCTGCCGCAGCGCTTCGAGCGTCGGTTCCGCGCTGAACTCGTACTTCAGGCCCGCTTCGAGACCGTCGCCCGGAAAGAAACTGACCAGTGGGTAGCTCTCGTGAAACGCCGGCACGAGCGCATGCGTTTCCAGGATCAGCGTGCCCGTCGTGACCCTTCGAATCCGGTCGAGCACCTGAATCGGCGACCGCAGATGATAGAAGACGCCGAGGAACAGGACGAGGTCGAACGTTCCCAGCGTCGCCGGATCGATGTCCTCCGCGGCGCACCGCTGATGCTCGACCTTCGACTGAAGAGTCTCGTGCGCGAGGAGAAAGCCGTCCTTGCCGTACGTATCCCACGAGAACGTGTCGATGGCGAGCACGCGCTTGGCCCCGCGCCGCTCGCACTCGAACGAGAAGAAGCCGTCCCACGCGCCGATGTCGAGGACGGTCTTGCCGGTGAGGTCCGGGGGAATCTGGAGGAACTTCAGCCGGCGCTGAAAGCGCCGGCGAACGTGCCACTGCGGGCGGGTTTCGATGCCACCCAGCGTGAGTGGGTGGCACCACGTGATCGCGTTGATGCGCTGCTGAAGTGTGGCGGCGTCCACTACGGTGTCCGGGGTCCCTCCCCCGGATTACGCCCAGATCTCGGCGTCGGTCGGGACTTTCTTGTTGGCGATGACCTTGCCGATGCGCGAGACGTTCATCAGGTGCTTGTAGTCGAGGTTCTCGGAAATCGAGTTTCCGCCCCACGATCCGCAGCCCAGCGTCGTCGTCGGCGCGAAGCCGTTGGTGAGCGAACCGCCCGCTGTGAACGAGCTGGCCTGGTTGACCACGAGGCGGCTGATCGGAAGCGCGATGCCCGCGGCGCGGATGTTGGCTTCGTTGTTCGAGTGCAGCGCCGCCGAGTGACCTGCGCCTTCGACGAGCAGGTTGGCCTTGGCGCCGGCCACGGCTTCCTGAAACGTCTTGTACGGCAGGATTGCCACGACGGGGCAGAGCTTCTCCTTGGCGAGGAGGTCCTTGACGCCGGCGCCTTCGGCGGGCAGGAGGATGATGCGCGCCGTGTCGGGCACATCCACGCCAGCGAGCGCTCCGACCTGCCGCGGTGACCTGCCGACCACGTCCTTGTTCAGGTGGCCGCCGGGGAACACGGTCTCGCGCAGCTTCTGGATCGTGGCCTTGTCTTCGGTGAACCACACCTTGCCGGTGGCCATGAACGCCTTGAGCACCTCGGCGTACTTCTCTTCGGGCGCGAGCACGAACTGCTCGTGCGAGCAGATGATGCCGTTGTCGAACGAGGCGCCGAGCACGATCTTCTCGATGGCGTCCTTGATGTCCACGTCGCGGTCGATGATGACGGGCACGTTGCCCGCGCCAACGCCGAACGACGGCCGGCCGGACGAGTACGCCGACTTCACCATCGCGCCGCCGCCGGTGGCGACGACGACGTCGACGGCTTTCATCAGCTCCTGCGTCAACTCGATCGAGCCCTTCTTCACCATCTGAATCAGGTTGTCGGGCCCACCGTTCGCCTTCACGACGGCCATGAAGGCGTCGGTCAGCTTTTCGGTGCACTTCTCGGCTTTCGGGTGCGGCGCGAAGATCACGGCGTTGCCGGTCTTGATCGCGAACATCGCGTTGCACATCGGCGTGACGATCGGGTTGGTGACGGGAGTGACGGCGCCGACCACGCCCATGGGCTTGGCCACGAACACCATGTTGGTGTCGGCATCCTCGCCGATGATGCCGCGCGACTTCTTGTCCTTGAGGTTGTTCCAGATGACGCGCGCCTTACCCTTGTTCTTGAGGATCTTGTCCTCGTAGACGCCGATGCCGGTTTCGTCCACGGCCATTCGGGCGAGCATCTCGGCGTTGTCGTAGACGTACTTGCCGATGCCCTTGACGATGACGTCAACCTGTTCCTGCGAGAAGGATTCGAAGACAGCCTGGGCCGCCCGCGCGTTGGCGACCAGCTGCTGGACCTGGGTTTCGGTGATGATGGCGGGTTCCTGGACGCATTCGTTCATGGTCGTTCCTTGGGTGATGACTGCCTGAACAACCATAAATTATAGCTCATTCACTGCTGATCGCCTTTCCGGCTGACCACCACGAAGCGCGTCGGCGGGATACGCCGGCGCCACAGCGCCCGACCGGACGTGGCCCACATCCCATCCCGCTCGTAGACGATTTCTACCGGTAGGCCCCTCGCGGCGAACTCGTTGAAGGCCGGCCTGAGCATCACGCAGTAGAACGGGTCGGGGCTCGCGAGGAAGGCGCTGGTCTCTTCCACGTCGTCCAGGTGCTGCGTATGTCGATCGACATAAAACCGGAACGCCGTGCTCCAACGGTTGAGCCTGAACATCGCGACGCGCGTTTCCGGGGCCGAATGCCTCGACACCCATTGGGCGACATCCGGCACGACTTTCCGGTCTTCGAGTGTCGGCAGCACCCACACGATCACGCCCGCATACGTCACAGTGCAGGCGAGCAGCGCAATCCAGGGCACGCGGGGCGGCTTCCAGTTGCCCATGCTGGCTCGCGCCGTGATGAGGCCGCCGGCCGCCAGCATCACGGCCGGCACGATGGCCGCAGCGGCCGGCAGTTCGAGCCTTACGATCATGAAGTAGCCACCGCCGGCGCCGATGACGACGAGAATCGGTCCGACGGTGTGGAAGCCGAGGCGCGAGCCGACGTTCAGCTGGTGGAGCGTCGTCTCCCGGATGTCGTCCCACGCGCGCGCGCAAATCAGGCAGAGCGCCGGTGCAGCGGGGAAGACGTAGTGATCGAGCTTGAACCGGGACAGCGTGAAGAAACCAACGATGGCGATGGTCCAGCACCAGAGCAGAGTGTCGACCGGGTCGCTGCGCCGTTCGCGTATCGCCCCACGCACATCGTCGAACAGTCGTCCGATGACGAGGCCCGTCCAGGGCAGCAGGCCGGCGGCCAGGACCCGGAAGTAGAACCAGGCGTCCAGCCGGCCGTTGAAGCGGTTCGTCGCGTAGAGCTTGAGGTTCTCGTCCAGGATGTAGCCGTTGACGAAGTCGCCTCGAAACCGCAGCCACATGTAGAGGAACCACGGCGCGGCGATCAGGACGACCAGCGCGAGGCCCGACCAGACGCGCAGGGCCAGCAGCCGGCGGCGAAGCTCGGCGGAGACGGCGATCGCCAGGCCGAACGAGATGCCGCACAAGACCAGCGCCAGAGGTCCTTTGGTCAGCACGGCAAGGGCGATGAGGACGTAGCCGCCCCACTGCAGTTGCGGGCGATCCTTGAGGGCGGCAACCGCGATGAGCGACGCGCCGCCGAAGAGGCACGCCGTGAACACCGTGTCGAGGATCGCGTAGCGTGCGAGCGCGAAGACGGACGGGCTGGCCGCCAGCACGAGCGCGGCCACGAAACCCACTTCGAAGGACACGAGCGCCGTGCCGAGCCATGCGGTGATGAGAATGAGCGCCAGCGCCGCCAGCGCCGGCACCAGCCGGGCGCCGAATTCGGTCGGGCCCGCGAGTGTCATGGCCCCGGCCTGGAGCCAGTGGAACAGCATCGGTTTGTCGAAGAACGGCTGCTCGTTGTAGTACGGGGCGAGCCAGTCGCCCGTGTTGATCACTTCGCGCGATGTCTCGGCGTAGTGAGCTTCGTCGGGATCCCAGAACGAGGGCGTTCCGAGACGCCAGAAAAGGACAATGAAGAGAAGGGCGGCGACTCCGCAGGCGCGGAGGACGATTGAGCGCTCTCCCAAGGGGCGGAGGCTGGCCAGGGTCAAAGGCTCGGCAATTATAGTGGCCGTTACGCGCTCTTTACAGAACTATCAGCATCCGCGCGCGAATATTCTCGTGGCGCCTCGCGACTTTCCGGCGGTAGCATGGGCGGATTCGGTTTGCATCCAGGGGAGGTCAGAGATGTCTGCCACAGCCGCGTTGATTCAGGAATTCGACCAGGAAAGCAAGACCACTCGGCGCGTGCTCGAGCGCGTGCCGTCCGACAAGCTGGCGTGGAAGCCGCACGCGAAGTCCATGTCGCTCGGCACGCTGGCGATGCACGTGGCATCGGTTCCGGGCTTCATCACCTCGTGGGCGCTGCAGGACTCGGTGGAGGCGACCGGTGGCGGCCCGCCCGAGGCGAAATCGACCGCGGAAGTGCTGGCCGCACACGACGAGGGCACGACGAAGGCCAAGGCCGCTCTGACGACGATCGGCGACGCGGGCCTGGGTGCCATGTGGGCCATGAAGACGCCGGACGGCAAGACCGTCATGGCCATGCCGAAGGGCGCTCTCGTGCGTTCGGTGGCGCTCAACCACCTGTACCATCACCGGGGCCAGTTGTCCGTGTATCTGCGTCTGCTCGACGTGCCCGTGCCTTCCATCTACGGTCCGAGCGCCGACGAACGGCCTGGCGGCATGTAGTCCTTGGGCCTTGGTTCTTGGTTCTTGGTCCACGGACCACGCACCACGAACGGACCGAGGACCACGGACGGACCGAGAACCAAGGCCCAGGGACCAAGGACCAACGCGCTCTCGAATGCTATGATCGCGGGCCTGACGTGCGCGCCATGAGGGTGGCACGGCGATTTGTCATCAGCGGGCGCGTGCAGGGGGTCGGCTTCCGCTTCTTCGCGGAAGCCGCCGCCCGCCGCGAAGGCCTCCAGGGGTCGGTTCGCAACCTTCCCGACGGGTGCGTCGAAGCCGTGTGCGAGGGCGACGCCGACGCGGTGGCGCGCTTCGAACTCGCCGTTCGGCAGGGCCCGCCCGGCGCCCGAGTAGACGATGTGAAAATGCAGACGATCCCGGTCGGTCTGCGTGAACAGGGTTTCAGGAGACATGACTGATCAGCTGAAGAAGAAGATTCGCCACGTTGCGGATTTCCCCAAGGCCGGGATTCTTTTCTACGACATCACGACGCTGCTCCAGGACGCCGAAGGCTTCGGGGCCGCGATCGACTGTCTCGCCGGTCCGTTCCGGGGGAAGAACATCGATTTGGTTGTCGGCATCGAGAGCCGCGGGTTCATTTTCGGGGCCGCCGTCGCCGACCGGCTCGGCACGGGCTTCACCCCCGTACGGAAGCCCGGCAAGCTGCCGTCGAAGACGATCAACGCGAGCTACTCGCTCGAGTACGGCTCCGACCGGCTCGAAATGCACGAGGACGCTGTCCGAAAGGGCCAGCGGGTGCTGATTGTCGACGACCTGCTGGCCACGGGCGGAACCGCGAAGGCCACGTTCGATCTCGTGACCCAGCTCGGTGGTCACGTGTACGCCATGGCATTCCTGATCGAACTGGTCGCGCTGAACGGACGGGAGCGCCTGATCGGCCAGAACCTGCACACCGTCCTGAAGTACTAGCGGCGCCAGGTGGTCCTGCTCTCATCCGTCGCGATCGTCGTGGCCGCCGTGCTCCTGGGCGTGGCGCGGGTCGTGCGCGAGATGCGGTTGAACCGCGAGCAGGCCGCGCATAGCCGGGGGCTGGCGATTGTCCAGCTGTTTGCTCCGGCGCTCGCGGCCGCGCAGGACGATCCGCGGGCGCTCCTGGTCTGGCAGCCGCTGGCCCGCGCGGTCCGGCAGCTCTACCCGCTCGAGTCGGCGGCGATCGATCGCGCGGCCGGCAGTGCGTTTCCGTTCGGCCGCGACATGATGGCCGCCGCGCACGCGAGGTGGACGGCCGACTGGCTGTCCTGGGAACGGACGCACGACGCGGACTACAAGCTGAAGGCCGCCGTGCTGCAGGACGAGCTGGCGGCGGGCGGCGACGCGGCGGTCGGTCGTGCCCGCGCCGAATCGCTCGAGCGCGAGAAGCTGGCGCTCTACCAGCGGCGCTACGAGGAATACACGCGCGTGGCCAAGGCGCTTCAGACGATGGCCACCACGGCGACGGCCACGCTGCCGGCGGCGCCCGGCCGCGACGACGGCGCCGAATCGCTGAAGTAAACTAAAACTACCGCGCCCGTAGCTCAGCGGATAGAGCACCCGCCTCCTAAGCGGGGGGCCGCCAGTTCAATTCTGGCCGGGCGCACCACCTCCAACCTTCAGTTAATCACCACGTTAGCGGGCGTAGCTGCGAACTCGTTGCCCGTTGGCGGGGGCTCCAGTCGAGGTGGTCTTCGCGTCCGCGTGCCCGAGCATCTTCTGGATGTGGAGGAGGGCTGGTGGGCCGCGCGCTCGTCGTCAGCGAATGCTGGAAGCAGGCCGATGCTCGTGCCTGGAGACGGGGAGGGGTGCGAGGCTCAGTACCACTGGTCGGGCAGGCACGGCAGGCTCGGTATACTCGTTAGCTGGATCCCGAAGGAGATCCACGAATGGCCCTGCTCGAGTGGTTCGACGGTTCAACCGGGGTGCGTAGATTACATGTCTTCCACCGGTGCTGGATTTCCATCGCGATGGCGCTGGCTGCCGCGGTCCCAGCATCGGCCCAACTGCGGCTCGCGCCGTACGTGTCAGGCCTCAGTGCTCCCGTGGAATTCGTACAGGATCCGGCGACAAGGGCACTCCAATACGTCGTCGAACAGGCTGGCAGAATCCGAGTCATTTGGGCTGGCGTGTTGTTTCCGACGCCGTTCCTCGATCTGTCAGGGTCGATTTCGTTCGGCGGCGAACGGGGACTGCTCGGGCTGGCCTTTTCTCCCGACTACGCCGCGTCCGGCCGGTTCTTCGTCTACTTCACCGACCCGATTGGTAACATCGTGGTCGCACGCTTCAAGCGATCGACCGCGACTCCGCTGGTGGCCGACCCGGCGACTCGATTCGATTTGCGGTGGGGAGGCACGCAACGCTTCATCGATCATCCGACGAACGCGAATCATAACGGCGGACACCTCGCGTTTGGTCCGGATGGCTATCTGTACATCGGGATCGGCGATGGCGGCTCGGGCGACGATCCGCCGAACAACTCGCAGAATCCCACCAAGTTCCTCGGCAAGCTCCTCCGCATCGACGTCAACGTAGCCGACAGCCACCCCAACGGCTACGTCGTGCCCAGCGATAATCCGTTCGTCCACGGTATTCCGATATCGGCTTTGCCGGAGATCTGGGCGTTCGGGGTGCGGAATCCGTGGAAATTCACGTTTGACAACCCCGAGCGCGGCGGCACTGGGGCCATGTTGATAGCAGACGTGGGTCAGAACCAGTACGAGGAAGTGGACTTCCAACCGCCGGGCGTCGGCGGTCGCAACTACGGTTGGCGCATCCGTGAGGGTGCGCACGCCCATATCACGTCGCCAGGTCCGGCCTATCTGCCGCTTATCGATCCCATTGCGGAGTACGACCACAGCGTCGGGAACTCGATTACGGGCGGCTACGTCTACCGCGGGCGCGATTTGGGCGCGGGGTATCGAACTCGATACTTCTACGCCGATTTCGTCGCCGGCCGGGTGTGGTCAATTGCGCTGAGCCCGGCACCCGGCGGCGAGGCGACCGCCTCGTCACTCATCGAGCACACGGCCGAACTGGGAGGATCGGGGGCGATTGGGAACGTTAGTGCGTTTGGGACCGATGCCTCGGGCGAGATCTACATCGTGAGCTACTCCAGCGGAAGGATCCTGAAGGTGATCGACGCGCAGCACCGCAGGCCCGGAGTGCTCGACTTCGATGGCGATGGCAGGACCGACATCGCCGTCTGGCGCCCTTCCAATGGTATCTGGGGCGTGAGTCGAAGCGCGGACGGCGGCGTGTTGAGCGGTCCGTGGGGCGTTACGGGGGATATCCCGGTGCCTGGGGACTACGACGGCGATGGCAAGACTGACTTCGCGGTCTGGCGTCCATCCATTGGAGTCTGGGGTGTGCTTCGGAGCTCGGACGGTGGTGTAATGGTCGCTCCGTTGGGCTCGGCGGGAGATATCCCGGTGCCCGGTGACTACGACGGCGACGGCAAGACCGACGTCGCCGTCTGGCATCCCGCCAGCGGCGTGTGGGACGTGTTGCGAAGCACCAATGGCGGCACCATCAGCCGGCTGTGGGGCGCTGGGGTTGCCCCGTTCAACGACATCCCTGTGCCGGCGGACTATGACGGCGATGGCGTCACCGACTTCGCGGTGTGGCGTCCGTCGATCGGCACCTGGTTCATCGCACGCAGTTCGGACGGGGGCCTTGTCAGCCGGCAATGGGGCGCGGGCTACGCCCCGTACAACGACGTCCCGGTGCCCGGCGACTACGACGGCGATGGCGTCGCCGATATTGCGGTCTGGCGCGCATCGAGCGGTATTTGGATCATCATTCGCAGTTCGGACGGTGTCATCGTCACTCGCCTCTGGGGAGTGGGCGTCGCTCCTTCTAATGACGTGCCAGTACCAGGCGACTACGATGGCGATGGTAAGACCGACATGGCGGTCTGGCGTCCGCCTTCTGGGACGTGGTATCTGACTCGGAGTTCGGATGGCGGTGTCGTCGCCATCAAATGGGGTATCGCCACTGACATTCCGATATCGAAGTCCCCGTAGTGACTAGGGGAGTGACAGAAAATCAGTCGGCGAGGCTGGGGGCCGCCAGTTCAATTCTGGCCGGGCGCACCATATACTGCTGGGGCGATCGGCTGGGGCTGGCGGCATCTTAATGGCCCCTCGGCCGGATAGGTAAGCCATGGTTGACGCAGATGACGACGGCGGGGTACGGCGACGCGCGCTCTCGCCCATTCTGGGCGCCGACGAATTCCGGCCGCTGTCTGCTCTCGTCAAGGTGGAACTCGCCGGGCGGACGCACCGCGGGAAGGTGCGGGCCCTCAATACCGATCACTACCTCATCATTCGGCTCAGCCGGCAGCAGGAAACCCTCCTGTCGAGCCTCGCGAAGGCCGATCTGCCAGATACCTTCAGGGAGTCTGGATACGTCATGCTCGTCGCCGACGGTCTCGGCGAATCGGGCAGCGGCGCCGTGGCCAGCCGTATCGCGCTCAGCACGTTCGCCCACCTGGCGGTTCACTTCGGCCACTGGAACGTGCGCGTGGACGCGCGCACGGCAGCCGACATCATCGACCAGTACGAGGCCGCGTACGGGCGCCTGAACGACGCGGTGATTCAGCGTGCCCGCGCGCACCCCGAGCTCGCCAACATGGCGACGACGCTCACGGCGGCTTACAGCGCGGGCGACGAGCTGTTCCTCATCCACGTCGGCAACTCACGGGCGTATCTGTTCCGTGATGGCCATCTCACGCAGATGTCGAGCGATCAGACGCTGGCGCAGCGCATGAGCGAGAACAGCGGGCCCGCGTCGGTCGAGCGCGCCACGGAAGACCTTCGGCACATTCTCACGGAGACGATCGGCGGCCGCATCGGCGGGCCGAGGATTCAGGTGGAGCATTTCCGGCTGTGGGACGGCGATCGGGTGCTCATCTGCACGGACGGCCTGACCGATCAGGTGGACGACGAGCGCATCGCCGAGATCCTCACGCCGTATCGCAGCCTCGACGAGCAGTGTCAGGCGCTGATCGACCTGTCCCTCGAGGCCGGCGGACAGGACAACGCGACGGCCGTCATGGCCCAGTACTCGATTCCCAAGCCTTGAGGATGATGATGACGATGACCCTGAAACACCCGCTGGCGATCGCGGTGCTGACGCTTGGAGCCGCCCTGGGAGCGGCCGGATGCGCGACGACGCCCGTCGCGACCGGCAGCGCCAACACGACGCAGACGGCGCGCCGTCAGCTCGAGGGCAAGTGGACGCTGCTGACGATGGTCGTCAACTCGCCGAGCGGCCGGCGGGCCAACCCGCAGGCGGCGGGGGATCTCTCCCTGGACGAGTTCGGCAATCTGACAGTCGAGTACCGGCTCAGTGACGCGGGCCGCGCGGCCCTCGAAGCCATCGACGTCAAGTCGCCGAACCCGGTCATCTCGGCGTCTGGCCGCGTCGCCATCGATCCGCAGCGCAAGATGGTCACCTACATGCCGCCGGATGCGAACGCCCGGGCTCTCGACGCCGACCTCGCAGCCCGCCGGGCAAACCCGCTCGCCCTCGAGCACACGCGCTATTACAGCGTGGCGTCGAACGGCATCCTGACCCTGATCACGAAACACGAAAACGGCCGCGAAGCCACCAGGTCCACGTGGAGACGCGCGGCGTCATAGTGTGCGCCCGGGCAGGAGCGGAGGGATCTCACCCTGCGCGCAGTGTTATGATGCAGGGTTGAAGCCATGAAACGAGCCGAACGACAGCGGTTGAAACAGAACGACCTGGGCGCGTTGACGCGCCAGGCACAGGAAGTGTTCACCGAGCGGAAGCGCGACCTGGGCTGGATCGTGGCCGCCGTGGTGGTCGTCGGTGCGGCCGCGCTCGGCTACTGGGCGTGGAACCAGCGCGTGCAGCAGGGCGCGCAGAAGCTCCTCGCCGACGCGATGGTCGTGCAGGAAGCGCGCATCGGGCCGCCCGCGGCGGCGACCGGCGGGACCGGCCTGACGTTCCCGACCGAGCGCGAGCGGGCGCAGGCCGCGTTCACGAAGTTCAAGGCGGCCGCCGACGCCTATCCGGCGACGGATGCGGGCCTGTTCGCTCGCTATCAGGAGGCCTCGACGCAGGTCGTGCTCGGCAACCCGGGCGAGGCCGCCAAGGCCTATCAGATCGTGATCGATCGCGCCGGCAATCGCCTCATCGGACAGACGGCACGCCTGGGGCTCGCGTCCGCGCACGCGCGCGGCGGGCAGTTCGATCAGGCGATCACGACGTACAAGGAACTCGCCCAGCGCAAGGATGGCGGGCTGCCGGTGGACGGCATCCTCATGGAGCTCGGCCGCGTGTATCGGGATGCAGGCCGCGCGAACGAGGCGCAGCAGACGTTCAACCGTCTGATCGAGGAGTTTCCCGAGTCGCCGTTCAACGCCGACGCGAAGCGCGAACTCGAGGCGCTGAAGAAGACGAAGGCCGCCTAACCGAACCGGTACGACAGGATCTTGTAGAGCAGCCTCGCGCACAGAAAGTTCGGGGCGACGTTGCCGGGCATCGGGCACAGCTCGACGATGTCGCACCCCACCACGCGCCGCCGTGCGATGACGCGGCGGAGCAGCGCCAACCCCTCGTACCAGCTCAACCCGCCGGGCTCCGGCGTGCCGACGGCCGGCATGATCGCCGGGTCGAAGCCGTCGCAGTCGATGGTGATGTACACATCGTCAGTGAGCGAGTCCACGACGCGATCCATCCACTCTCCGTCCCGCCGCATGTTGTGGTCGTAGAAGATCGTGGTCTGCAGCGAGGGGACCGCGGCGGCCTCCTCGGCCGAGAGGCTCCGGACGCCGACCTGCGTGCAGCGCGCATGTTCGAGCGTGCGGCGCATCGCGCACCCGTGGCTGTGCCGCGTGCCCATGAACGAATCCCTGAGGTCCGCGTGCGCGTCGATCTGGAGCACCGAGAGGTTCTTGTGCCGCGCCGCGACGGCCGCGACCACCGGCGGCGTAATCGAGTGCTCGCCGCCAAGCACGACGGGAAACTTGCCGCGGGCGACGAGTTCTGACGCGACGCGCTGGATTTCCCGCATTACCTCGTCCATCGTCGGAAACGACAACTGCAGCTCCGGCAGCGTGCAGATGCCGATGCCGTGCACGTCGGTCCCGGTCTCCTCGTCCCACATTTCCATGTGCGCCGAGGCGACGAGGATCTCGTGGGGACCCGTCCGCGTGCCGGGCACGTACGAGGTGGTGCGGTCCAGGGGAACGGGAAGAATCACGACGCGGGCGCTGTCGAAATCGGCGGCTGTGGATCCGCCGAACGCGCCCGGGGTGATTCGCTCGTACTCAAACGGCAGGTTCATGGCCGCTCATTATCGCCCGACGTCCTTGAGAAATGCGAAGTCGACGGTCGGAAGCGGATGAATGCCCTGGAGGTCGCGCTGCGCGACGACAACGTTGGTCTTGCACCAGAGGCTGATGTAGGGCGCCTGCTCGGCGATGAGGCGCTGGGCCTGGTTGTAGAGCGTGCGGCGCCGCGCGTCATCGGTCGATGTGGTGGCCTCGTCCAGCAGGCGATCGACGCGCGGGTCGCTGAAGCGGCCCCGGTTGAAACCGGCGGGCGGGGTCTGATCTGAGTGGAAGACCCTGCGAAGCATATCCGGGTCCGCGACGGCGCCGCCGGTCCACTGGAGCACGTACATCTGGAAGTTGCCGGCCTGCACGTCGGCAAACAGCGTCGCGAACTCGTACGTACGGACGTCGAGATCGATGCCCACCGCGCGGAGGTTCTGCTGCACGACGGCACCCTGCAGGCGGTTGAACTCGATGCTCGACATCTTGAGCGTCAGGTGAAGTCTGGGAGCCGGGCCCTCGCCGTCCGGGTCCAGGTAGCCGGCCTCGTCGAGCAGCGCCCGTGCTCTTGCGGGATCGTACGAGAACGAGAACGCGTCGGGATCGAACGCCCACGATATCGGGGGCAGGATTCCGGTCGCTGGAGTCGCCATCCCGCGGCGCAGGTAGTCGATGATCGCCTTGCGGTCGATGCCGTACGCGATGGCCTGCCGGACGCGGACGTCCTTCAGCACCGGGTCGCGCATGTTCAGGCCGATGTACTGATAGTCCACGCCGGGCGACTGTGTGGTCGCGAGGCGGCCGTCGCGTTCGAGCTGCACGATGATGTCTGGCGGCAGGTCGTTGACGACGATGTCGGTCGTGCCCTTGCGAAGCTCGAGGCCCGCCATGATGTTGTCCGGCACGATCTTGAGCACGATGCCGTCATTGCGTGGGCGGCCGCGGAAGTAATCGTCGTACGCGGCCAGATCCAGATGGTCGTCAACGGCGTACGACACGAACCGGTACGGTCCCGTGCCAACCGGGTGCTCGCGAAGCGACAGGCTGGCGCCGTCGGGCACGATCTGCGGCAGGACCAGGGTGACGGGGAATGAACCGAACGGCTTCTTGAGCCTGAAGACCACCGTGTACCGGCCGGGCGTCTCGATGGATTCGAGCAGCTGAAACGCGCCTTTGTGCGGCGTCACGAAGTCAGGCTCGAGGAGGCTGCGGAACGTGTAGGCGACGTCAGCCGACGTCAGCTCGTGGCCGTCGTGAAAGCGGACGCCGCGGCGCAGCGTCACGACGTACTCGGTCGGCTCGGGGTTGTCGAGCCGCTCCGCGAGGTCGGGAACCACGCGCAGCTGCCCGTCAAATGTCATCAGGCCGTTGTAAATCAGCTGCGCCGCCTTCTGCGACACATCGTCCGCGGCGGCGCGAGGGTCGAGGTTGTTCGGCGCGCTGACCACGGCCACCACGAGGATGTTGGGGTTGGACGCGGGGCGGCTCAGGCAGCCGGCCACGCTCAGGGCGGCCAGGAGGGGCAGGCCGGTCCTCATGCCTGCTTCTTGAGATCAGCCAGGATGCTCAACGCTTCGAGGGGCGTGATGCGATCGATGTCTACGGCGTCGAGGGCGGTCCGGAGGCGGTCGTCGGCCGCCGTCGCCGCGGGCGGCTGGAACAGGCCGAGCTGCTGTTGCGGCTCGGAGGGCGTGCCGCTCATCGACGGGCGGCCGCCGCGGGCGAGCTCGTCGCGCTCGAGGGCGACGAGAATCTCGCGGGCGCGGTCGATGACGGTTCCCGGCAGCCCCGCGAGCCGTGCGACCTGGATGCCGTAGCTGCGGTCGGCCCGGCCCGGGACGATCTTGCGCAGGAAGATGATGTCGTCCTTCCACTCGCGCGCGGCCACATGAAAGTTGACGACGCCGGGCGTCGCGTCGGCCAGGTCCGTGAGCTCGTGGTAGTGCGTGGCGAAGAGCGTCTTCGGACGCATCCGGGCATTGGTGGCCAGGTGCTCCGCGACGGCCCACGCGATGCTCAACCCGTCGAAGGTCGAGGTGCCCCGGCCAATTTCGTCGAGAACGACGAGGCTCTTCGACGTCGCCGCGTGCAGGATGCTCGCGGTTTCCTGCATCTCGACCATGAACGTGGACTGGCCGCGGGCGATGTTGTCCGACGCCCCGACGCGCGCGAAGATGCGATCCACGAGCGGGATCTTGGCTTCACGGGCCGGCACGAACGATCCGGCCTGGGCCATGATGCACAGCAGCGCCACCTGCCTGAGATAGGTGGACTTGCCGCCCATGTTGGGTCCGGTCAGGATGACGAGCTGGCAGGCCCGGCCATCGAGCGTCACGTCGTTCGGCACGAAGGCACTGCCGGCCATGACCCGCCGTTCGACCACCGGGTGGCGGCCGTCGAGGACGACCAGCTCGTCGCCGTCGTGAATGTGCGGCTTGATGTAGTTGTTGACCGCGGCGACCTCGGCCAGCGCGGCGAGGACGTCCAGGGTGGCGAGCGCCCGCGCGGACGCCTGAATTCGTGTCGCTTCGCCGGCGACCGTGCGCCGCAGGACGTCGAGAACCTCGAGCTCGCGCTCGACGATCCGCTCGTCGGCCCCGAGCACCTTCTCTTCGTACTCCTTGAGCGCCGGCGTGATGAAGCGCTCGCCGCCGGCAATCGTCTGCTTGCGGTGATAGTCGGGCGGCACGGCGTGCAGGTTCGACTTCGAAATCTCGATGTAGTATCCGAACACGCGGTTGAAACGGACCTTCAGGGACGAAATCCCGGTCCGCTCGCGTTCGCGCGCTTCCATCTCGGCGATGACCTGCTTGCCCGACCGGCTGATCCGGCGCAGCTCGTCGATCTCGGGATCACGGCCGTCGCGCGTGAAGCCGCCGTCGCGCGCCAGCGCGGGAGGTTCGTCGATCAGGGTCCGTTCGATGTCGTCGCGGATGTCCGCGAGATCGTCGAGTTCGGCGAGCAACGACTGGACCAGCGGCGCCCGCAGGCCCGACAGGACCGCGCGCACCCGGGGGATGACCGTGACCGACTGCCGCAGGCCCACCAGATCGCGGGGGCCTGCCGTGCCGAGCGCCGCCCGGGCCAGCAGCCGCTGGAGATCCTGCACGCCCTTGATCGCATCGCGAAACTTCCCCCGGTCGGTCGTGAGAAACGCCAGCTCCTCGACGGCGTCCAGGCGATCGCGGATCGGTTCGAGCGTCACCAGCGGCCGGAGGAGCCACGATCGCAGCAGCCGGCTGCCGATCGAGGTCACGGTGCGGTCGATTTCGTCGAGCAGCGACCCCTGTCGATCTCCGTCGGCGCCTTCGATGATTTCGAGATGCTCGAGCGTGGTCGGATCGACAAGCAGCGCGTCGGCTCGGGGGCGGTAGGTGATGGCGCGCACGTGCGCCAGGTCGACTTTCTGCGTGCTCCGCAGATGGTTGACGAGCGCGCCGGCCGCCGAGACCGCGGCCCGGTGTCCGTCGAGGCCGAACCCTTCCAGGCCGCCGGCCCGCAGCTGGGTCAGGAGCGTCCGGCGAGCCGATTCCGCCTCGAACATCCACTCGTCGATGCTCGTGATCGGGATGCCGTCGGTCGCAATCGGCGCGGGCAGTTCGGTGCCGGACGGCACGACGAGCTCGCGTGGTTTGAGGACGGCGATCTCGTCAGCCAGCGCCTGCAGGCCGTCGGGGCCGTCGTACTCGGCCGCGCTGAACTCGCCCGTGGAGAGATCCAGCAGGGCCACGCCGATCTTGCCGATGCGGGACGCCGACGCGGCCTCCGGCGCGATGGCCATCAGGAACGCGGGCTCGCGGGCATCGAGAAAGCCGGCGTCCGTGAACGTGCCGGGCGAGACGACGCGTACGACCTCGCGCTTGACGAGGCCCTTGGCCTTTCGCGCGTCTTCCACCTGGTCGCAGATCGCGACCCGGAACCCCTTCTTCACGAGGCGTGCGATGTACGTATCGACGGCGTGGTAGGGGACGCCGCACATCGGGATGCCGCCGCCGTTGGCGTCTTTCGACCGCGAGGTCAGCGTGATCTCGAGAGCGCGCGACGCCACGAGCGCGTCCTCGTAGAACGTCTCGTAGAAATCTCCCATACGGAACAGCAGGATCGAATCCCGGTGCTGCTCCTTGGCGTCCAGGTACTGCCGCATCGCCGGAGTCGCCGACGCTGACATATGCTTAAAGTCTATCGCATGCGTGTGCTGGCCCTGGACACCACCGGACGCGCCGGAAGCGTGGCGCTCGTGGACGACGGACGAATCGTTCGCGAGCATGAGGGCGACGCGTCGCGCACGCACGGCGAGCGCCTGCCGGGCGAGCTCGCTGCGCTCGGCGCGCCGTTTGCGTCGGTGGACGTGTTTGCCGTCGCCATCGGGCCGGGCTCGTTCACGGGCCTGCGCATCGGGATCGCGACGATGCAGGGGCTGGCGCTGGTCAGCGGGCGGCCGATCGTCGGCATCTCCGCGCTCGAAGCGCACGCGCAGCTCGCGAGCCGCTCGCTCGGCGCCGGCGCGCTCGTCGCCTGCTGGATCGACGCGCAGCGCGGCGAGGTGTTCTCGGCGCTCTACCGCGTCGCCGAGGCGCCGCTCTTCGTCCCCGAGCGGCTCGTCGAGCTCGAAGCGCCGGCGGTTGCCGACCCGCCGCGCACGCTCGCGGAGTGGTCGGGCCATCCTGTCCAGGCCGCGATCTTCGCCGGCGACGGCGCGGCTCGCTACGAAGATGTGCTGGTCCGGGCCGGCGCCCAGAGGCGCCTGGCCGCTCCCGGTGCCGATTGCCGGCGCCATCGGCTGCATGGCAGCCGTGCGCGCGGCGCGGGGGCTGGCCGTGCCGCCGGAATCCATCGCCGCGCTCTACGTCCGCAGGCCCGACGCCGAACTGCTGCGGGACCGAGCGGTCCCTCGGTGACGGCCATGGCCCGCTGCATCATCGAGCCTCTCTCGTTGCCGTCGGAAATCGACGACATCCTCGCCGTCGAAGAGGCATCGTTCACGAGTCCATGGACCCGGGAGATGTACCTCGCGGAACTCGACAACACGGGCGTCTCGTATTTCTATCTGGCGCGGATGCCCGTCTCGCGTGAAGTCGTGGGGTTCTGCTCCTTCTGGAAGGTCCTCGAAGAGCTCCACATCAACAACCTTGCGGTGCTGCCGGCCCATCGCCGGTCGCGCATCGGCACGGACCTGCTGCTCCGGGTACTGGAGGACGGCGCGAGGCTCGGCGCCCATCGCGCCACGCTCGAGGTCCGGCGATCGAACGAGCCCGCCCAGAAGCTGTACGAGAAGTTCGGCTTCACGGTCGCGGGCGTCCGGCGTCTCTACTACAGCAACCCGCCGGAAGACGCCCTCGTGTTGTGGCGCGAGGGCTTGCCGTGAGCTTGCAAGGCCACGGACCTTGTGTTACGTTCCCGTCATCATGCAACCGCACGGTCCAAGTCGGGCGTTTCGTCCTCACACGGGCAAAGGAGGCCGGGCATGAACGAGCAGTCACAGCATCCGGACGAGGAGTTCCACGATCTCGCCGCCAGGCACCACGAACTCGATGAACGCCTCAGCCAGCTGACCGCCAAGCAATACCTCTCGGAACCCGAACAACTCGAAGAAGCCACCCTCAAGAAGCGGAAGCTCCAGCTCAAAGATCGCATGGAAGACATTCGCCGGCGCCGATCGGACGCCCCTTCCCAGCCGCACGCCAGCTGAGGCGGCTCACATTCGGCGGCGTACCGGCTGAGGCGTCTTGACGTGTCAGCCGGCGCGCCGCCCTCTTCATCTTGCGAATCGACTCCGCGGGTTTCCCCTTCATCGGCGGCGCGCTGGCGCTGGCCGTGCTGGCCGGCGCGATCGGCGGGTGGCTGTTCGCCGTCCCCGTTGTGCTGCTCGTGCTGTTCTTCGCCTTCTTCTTCCGGGATCCGGAACGGCACGTTCCGGCCGCACGGCGTCCGACCACGACGTGTTGTCGCCGGCTGACGGCGAGGTGCTCGTCGCCGGCGAGGCGATGGCTGACGCCGCGCCGTCGGGGTTCCGCCGGGGTCCTCCGATTTCATCAAATCTTGGCGGCAGGTCAGCATCTTCCTGTCGCCGATGGACGTGCATGTGAACCGCGTGCCGGCGTCGGGACGCGTCACCCGCGTGGTGCTGACGAGAGGACGCTTCCTGCCCGCGTACCGCCGCGAAGCGGCCACGGTCAACGAGCGCAGCGAGATCTGGATCGACCATGAGGGTCAGCCGATCGTGGCGCGTCAGATCGTCGGCATCCTGGCGCGTCGCGTCGTGTGCCGGCTCGAGGAAGGGGCCAGCGTGAAAGCCGGCGATCGGCTCGGGATCATGAAGTTCGGATCGCGAATGGATGTGTTCGTGCCGGCGGACGCGTCTATTGCCGTGAAGATCGGCGACAAAGTGCGCGGGGGCGAAACCGTCATCGCGGTGCTACACTCGAGATAGCCGTGCTCACACAGCCCGAAGGACGCGTTCGCTTCTTCCGCCGCGCCGAGGACCGGCCGCGCCAGCGCGTGAGGCGCGGCGTGTACCTCCTGCCCAGCCTGATGACGATGGGCAACATGTTCTGCGGTTACGCGTGCGTGGTGTACGCCGCCCGCGGCGAGTTCGAAACGGCCGCGCCGTTCATCGGCTTCGCCATCGTCCTGGACATGCTCGACGGCCGCATTGCCCGGCTGACCGGCACCACGAGCGAGTTCGGCGTCGAGTTCGACTCGCTGGCCGACATCATTTCCTTCGGGATCGCGCCGGCGATCCTGTCCTTCTCGTGGGGGCTGGCTTCGCTCGGACGGCTCGGCTGGGCGGCCGGGTTTCTGTTCGTCGCGGCGGCCGCGATGCGCCTGGCGCGCTTCAACATCCAGTCGGCGGCCGGCGGGGACAAGCGGTACTTCGTCGGCATGCCGAGCCCGGCGGCGGCCGCGATTCCGGCGGCGACCGTCTACGCGTACCCGTGGGGCCTGCTCGACTACCGCGCCGCGCTGCCCGCGCTGGCGATGGTCCTGGTGCCCGCGCTGCTGATGGTGAGCACGATCCGCTTTCGCAGCTTCAAGACGATCGATCTGCACGTGCGGCGGTCGTACACCATCCTCATCGTCATCGCCGCGGCGCTGGTCCTCATCACGACGCATCCGCGCTTCGTGCTGGTGGGGATGGCGTACGCGTATCTGGCCTCGCCCTTCGTCGGCATGGTGTTCACGCGCCTCCGCCCCCACTCGGCCAGTTAGAATTTGGTCATTTGGTCATCTAGTCATCTGGTCATCGTTGTTCAATCGGGCAATTCTGCAATTGAGCAGCAATGACCAGATGACCAAATGACCAAATGACCAGATTCGCGATCGGCACCGTAACCGTGACCGTGGTGCCGACTCCCCGGACGCTGGTCAGGCTGATTGTTCCCTCGATCAATTCAATATTGCGCTTCGCGATCGTCAGGCCGAGGCCCGTGCCGGTGGCTTTGGTGGAGAAGTAGGGTTCGAACATCCGGGCGAGCGCCTCGGGCTCCATGCCGACCCCGGTGTCGGCGAGGTCGATGGCGATGACGGGCGGCCGCGCCTCGGCTCGGATCGTCAGCCGGCCGCGGCCCGGCATGGCGTGCAGGGCGTTTTCAATCACGTTCGTGATCGCGCGGGCGAAGAGCGTGCGGTCGATCTGCGCGTCCGGCAGGCCGTCGGGCAGCGAGACGTCGATGGCAATGCGGTCGGCGAGCCCCGTGCGGTACGGCGTGACCACTTCTTCGATGATGGACGCGAGCGACGTCGGCTCCGGCCGTGCCGTGGGAGACGACGCGAAGCTCGAGAACTCGGAGGCGATCTGGCGAAGCAGCGACACCTGCGTGAGGATCGCGTGGACGCAGTCGTCGAGCACCGGCGACAGGGGCCGCCCGCGGTCGATGTTGACGCGCTGGGCGTGCTCGGCTGACAGCTGAATCGGCGTCAGCGGGTTCTTGATGTCGTGCGCGACTTGCCGGGCCATGTCCGCCCACGCCTCGAGGCGCTGCGTGCGCTCGAGATCTGCGCGCTGGCGCTTGAGGTCGTCCGCCATCCGGTTGAAGTCCTTCACGAGCCGGCCCAGCTCGTCGGCCGACGCGACCGCGATGTGCGCGTCTAAGTCTCCACGCGCGATGCGGCGCGTGGCGTGACTCAGGCGATTGATGGGGTCGGCGATCCGCTCGGCCATCCAGTAGCCGATGCCGGCGCCCAGCAGGCTGAAGAGCACGGCGCCGAAGATGACCTGCCGGTCGAGCGTGTCGATCTGACGCTCGATCTCCAGCCTGCGGAGCGGCAGGGGGACCGTGACGATCCCCTCGCCGCCGCCCGCGCGGATCGGGGCAGCGGCTTCCAGATAGCTCGAATTGGCGAGCTGTTCGACGCTGACAAAGGTCGGCAGCCGGTCGAGCACGATCCGCCGATAGACGAGGCTGGGCGTTCGCGGCGACAGCAGCCGCGACGCGAACAAGTCGCGCTGGCTCGTTGCTTCAAGACTCGACCGCTCGAACAGATTCACGTCCTGGTTGATGGCACGACTGACGAGGACCATGATCTGGTCGTCGATCGACGCCCGTCCGCCCGGCCCCAGCTGCTGCAGCGTGGCGTAGTCTTCGACGAGCCGCTGCGCGACGGTGGCGGTTCTGGCCGCCGCGTCTTCGACGCCCGCGCGTGCCTGCCCGGCGAAGTACGTGCGCACGGCGAACGCGAGAATCGCGACGGGAACCACCGCGCCGGCGACGTAGGCCAGGAACAGCTTGCGGTAGAAGCTCGATCGAAACTCGCGGAGCAGATCGCGGCCGCTCGACGGACGGATCAGCGCTATCCAGGCAAATAGCGCCCCGCCGATCACCAGCACGATGTAGAGGGCACCGGCGAGCACCACGAGCTCCGCGACGCTCACCAGATGACCGAACCATGTCAGCGCGGGGTAGCCGAGGGCGTAGATGCCGCCGCGGTCACTCGCCAGATAGACGCGGAAGCGGTCATCGTCGCGCGCCAGTGTCGTCCAGAAGCCTTCGCGTGAAGCGACCGCGCGCGCAAACGCGTCGTCCGGCAGCGGCCAGATGCCCGTGCCCGAGACGTACGTCGGCGCGCGGCTCCAGCCATACCCGACAAATTCGACGTCGTTACCTTGCAGGCCCTCGGCAGCCGCCGCGCTTTCCGGTCGCAGCGACTCGAGATACGGGTTCTGGGGTGTGAAGAACGGAAGCGCGCGGTAGTCGAGCATCGTGCGTACGACGATGGCGCCGCGAATGGCCCCGTGATCGCAGATACCGCGGCCGGCCTGCGGGACGTATCGCTCTGAGGATCCGAAGGGGAGTACCTCCTCGAAGACCTCCCAATTGCAGCTCGTGGCCTCGTGGCGGCGTGTGGTGTATTCGGGCAGCAGCGAGAAGCGGCTGACCAGATCGCCCTCGCGGCCGTACAACTCGACCGAGGACGTGAGGCGGTACGTCGCGAGCGCGGTGCTCGACCAGACGGCGAACGCGCGGTCGATCGTCGGCGTCGTGGGCGACAGACCCGAGACGAAGTCGGCGAGGTTGGGCAGGGCGTCGATCTGTTCGAGCGCCTGGTAGAGGCGATCCTGGAGATCTTTGCGCTGGCTCGTCGCCTGCGGCGCGTAAGTCGATGCGATCAAGCGTTCTTTCGCCGCCGTCGCGAGGAAGAAGAGCGATGGATACATCGCGAGGGCGGGCACGGCCAGGGCGACGAAGAGGGCTACGAGCCGGGCCGCCTGAGAGCTGCGGCGTGATCGGCGCGAAACCCGTTCGAAGGCCGCGGCGCCCGCCCCGCACGCCGCCACCGCGACGATCCAGGGCAGGAGCGGGATCGACTCGGCGCTGGCGTGAACCGCCGCGACCGTGGCCGCTGCGCCGGCGAGCCATCCGAACATCGCGGTCGCCTGCAGGTCCCAGCGCCGCGGCCGGCGCCAGAACACGCCCGCAGCGTGCGCCGCCATCGCACAGCCCCACAGGACCGCGGCGTGCAGCAGCACGAGGCCGAAGCCGACCGACAACCCGCGGATGCTGAAAGGGTGCAGCGAGAAGTGGACGACGTCGATGTTGGTTCGGGCGACGACTTCCTGCAGGAAGCGCTCGTATCCGGCCAGGACCGCCGCGGCGATGACGCCGGTCACGACGTACACGGCCGCGACGCGGTAGTCGCCGATGGCCTGGGGATCGCTCCTCAGCCAGAGGCGCGGTCGGGGGCGGGCGGCGCGCCGGCGGCCGAGGGAATCGGCCGCGAGCCCGACGAAAGCCGCAGCGGTCAGAGCGGCCAGCAGGACGTAGGCCGGCGACCCAAACGGTTGCGGGCCGGCGACCGACGAAATGATCCACAAGAGAGACGAACGAGCAACCAGCAGGATCAGGACGATCGCGCCGGTTGCGGCGAGAAAACCGCGTGCCGTCCGTGCACGGCGGCGGACGTCGAGCAGCGGCCCGGCGCACAAGAGCAGGGCGATCACGATGACGAGCGCGCTCGCGGCCCAGGTTCGCGCGCGCCACCTCGATCGTGCCTCGGACAGGGCCGCGCGAGACACGCGGGCCTCGACGAGCAGCCCGCCCGTGGGCGATGGAATCAGGAACGCGGCCGCGTCGGCGCCGCGGTCGTCCGCCGGACCGGGGGCCTCGAACTCCGTGCGGATCGAAACGGGGGCGAGCGACGTGGAGACGACGGCGGCGCCAGCGGCGAGTCCGGTCGTCGGCTGCAGCCCCGACAGCGACTGTTCGACCACCACGGTCGCTTCGCGTGCTCCGGGGCGCTCGGGGGTGGCGACCGGTTCGACCCGGATCAGCCGCGGCCCGAGCGCACCCGGCGCGACGAACAGCGCCGCCGGGCCGCCGATGCGTTCCTTTGCCAGATCGAGCACCCGTCCGGCCCAGGCGAGGGGCCGGCCGGCCGTGTCGTAGACGGTGATGCCGGTGCGCCCAGCCTGCTCGGCCGGAAGGGCCGCCGACACGACGTCAAACAGCTGTGTCGCCGTTGCCGGGTCGCGCTGCGCCTGCTGGATCGCCGTCCGCGCGGCGGTCACCTGTGCCGCCATGGCGCCAAGGGCGTCGGCGCTGCCGTCGAACTGGCGGCGGAACTCGGTCTCGACGCGCGACAGCGCTTCGTCGTCGGTCGACCCGAACCGGCTGAGCTCCAGCGCACGTCCCGCCGCAGCGGCGATGACGGCGCCGAGCAGTCCGGTGACGACGAGACGTCCGGCTAGCGTGTTCTTCATTCAGGTGTAGCGCGGACCTTCAGGTCCGCCCGTCTGCAGGCCTGAAGGCCTGCACTACGACTGCGCAAACTGAGCATACAATTGAAGCACATCGCCCGATCGCGGCGAATTCTCCGACCGTGACCCTCAAGCTGCTCCTCAAACGCGGTGCGCTGCTGGCCGTCGCCAACTGGCAGGCGGTGGCGATCCAGTTCCTCGCAGAGACGACGTTTCAGGTGCTGCTGGCCGTTCCGATCTTCGGCGCCGCGATCCTGGTCGCGGTCTCCGTCGGCACCGACCTGGGCGATCTGCTGCAAGGGAACCTTCGGGAGATGGCCACCAACATCGCCCGCGCGTTGACATCCGAACCCATGGCCCTCGGTTCCTTCCTGGCCGCGTTCGCGATTGCGCTGGCCGGCGGGTCGGCGCTGACGTGTCTCGTCAAGGGCGGGACGCTCGATGTGCTGCTCGCGGCGCACGAAGCGGCCGGTCCGATTGAGAGCGAAGCCGTGACGTTCGACAGCCTTCACAACGCCGCGCAGTTCAGCCTGCCGCGGTTCATGAGCGGCTCGGTGCGGTTGTTCCGGTCGTATCTGGGCCTCGGCCTGGTGCTGGTCGTCGCGTATGCGGTTTCAGGCGCGGTGTACCTGGCGTGCGTCGTATACGGCTATCGCGCGGCGGAAGGCGTCGTCAGCGTGATCGGGTGGACCGCCATTGCGGCGTTCGCCACCGTCGGGCTGATCCTCTGGATCACCCTCGTCAACCTGGTCTACCTGCTGATTCAGATCGCCATGGCGGCCGACAACATCGGGCTCGCCGAGGCGTTTCGCGCCGTCGGGCGGTTCGTGCGCGCGGAAGCATCGGCGCTCTCGCGCATGTTCCTGATCATCCTCGCGCTGGTCGTCGGCGCCACCCTCGTCTCGGCGCTCGCGTGGTCCGGAGTTGGTCTGATCGCGTTCGTTCCGCTCGTCGGTCTCGCGGTGGTGCCGCTGCAGCTGGTGGCGCTCATCCTGCGCGGGCTCGCTTTCGAGTACATCGGCCTCGCAGCCGCGGGTGCGTACCTGACGCTCTATCGCAGGATGCCGCACCGCGCCGAGCGCAGCGACGCCGGCCTCGGCCTCATCGAAACACCGGTGGGCGCGATGGCCCCGGCGGCAACGGCCCCGGCTGGCCCTGGGGTGACGCCGTCGAGTTCATCTGGATCAAGCCCGGCAGCGGGGTAATCGGCGCGATCGCCGGATCGAACGAGTGGCCCAAGGCGACGACGGTCACGCCCTTCACGATGTCGCGCGCCACGGTAATCACCACGGGAAACGAACCGGACACCGGCGTGAACAGGTGGGGCGGAGCCGCCAGCTCACCCGGAAGACCGAACTCGCCGGCGGACTTGCCATCCTGCACCTTGTAGGCCCGCAGCGTCGGCGCGGGTCCGGACACGAGGACCGATTCGGCCGCGCGCAACGGCCCGGTCGCCGGGCGCAGCGGCAGGGGAATCTTCCAGCGCTGCACGCCGCTCGACTTGTTCAGAGCCCGGAGCACGTTGTCGAGCGACACGAAGTAAACCGTCCGGTCGTCCACAACCGGGAGGCCGATGACAGGCCCTCCGGTTTGCCAGCGCCACTCGACGCTTCCGTCCCGGGCGTTCAAACAGTAGAAGAACCGATCCTGTGAGCCGACGTAGAGCCGGTCGCCGCTGACGAGGATCTCGTTCGCGGCTCCGCCGAGCCGCCGCTCCCAGACAAGCGCGCCCGTGTCGATGCGCATGGCGACGACGCGGGAGTCGCTGGCAGGCAGGTAGACGTATTCGCCGGCGAGCGCCGGACGCGCGTGGGCGACCGCGCCCACATTGCGCCGCCACAACAAGGTGCCGTCGGCGGCCCGAAAGGCCAGCACCTCGCTGCTGGTCGTGGCTACCAGGAGCCAGCCGTTGTCCCACACCGGAGGGACCGCGACCATCTCGGCCAGCGGCAGTTCCCATGCGGACGTGCCGTCGGCCGCGCGCAGCGCCGACAGGCCGCCGGGCCTGACCACGAACACGAGGTCGTCGCCGGCGGCCGGCTCGAACGTGGTGTGGATGGTGGTGAGCCAGAGCCGTGTCCCGCTTGTGAGGTTGTACGCGGCGAGCTGGTCGCCTTCGAGCGGGAAGTAGGCGCGCGTCGCGTCGAAGCCAGGCGTCGCGGTGAGGCTGTTGTTGAGCGCGAGCGTCCAGAGCGCCTGTAATGGAAAGAGAAGCAGGGGCGTGTGATCGTCAGCCGCGTACGTCTGCTTCACGCGCCGCGTTTGCGCTGAGCTCGCGCCCGTCAACGCCGTGATGAGGGCAAGTGCACTACAACATATTGTGGTCAGCCGAGTCGCCACCCCGCTATAATAGCGGCTAATCACGTCACTCCTTCGACAAGCTCCAGGCGGGTCGTTTCGGTGAGCCACCAAACCATCGTCGTTCTCGACTTCGGGTCTCAGTACACACAGCTCATCGCCCGGCGGCTTCGCGAGCTCTCGGTGTACTCGGAGATCTGGCCGCCGGATGCTCCGGCCGAGAAGATTCGCGCGAGGCGGCCGGCGGGAATCATTCTGTCGGGCGGTCCGAAGAGCGTGTCCGACGCCGGGGCGCCCAAGTGCGACGCAGCCGTGTTCGATGTCGGCATCCCGGTGCTCGGGATCTGCTACGGCATGCAGCTGATGGCGGACACGCTCGGCGGCACGGTGGCGCCGGCGCGCCAGCGCGAGTTCGGCCACGCGCTGGTCACGGTCACCGAGTCAGCACCGCTGTTTGCAGGTGTGCCGCCGGAAATCCGTGTCTGGGCGAGCCATGGCGACTTCGTGGCGGCCGCGCCCGAGGGGTTTTCCGTCGTTGCGACCAGCGCAAACGCGCCGGTCGCGGCCATGATGGACGAGCCGCGCGCGCTGTACGCGCTGCTGTTTCATCCCGAGGTCGTGCACACGCAATTCGGTCTGGAGATTCTGCGTAACTTCGCATACGGCGTCTGCGGGTGCACGGGCGACTGGACGATGGCGTCGTTTGTCGAGGAAGCGACGGCGCGTGTCAAAGCGCAGGTCGGGGACGGGCGCGTGGTCTGCGGCCTGAGCGGCGGCGTCGATTCGACCGTGGCGGCGCTGATCATCCATCGCGCGATCGGCCGGAACCTCACGTGCATTCTGGTGGACAACGGCGTGCTGCGGCTAGATGAGGCCGCACAGATCAGGAAGCGGTTCGCGCGGCTCAACCTGCCGCTCGTGTTCGCCGACGCGTCGGATCGGTTTCTGGGACGCCTTGCGGGCGTCGTCGAGCCGGAACAGAAGCGCAAAATCATCGGCGGGACCTTCATCGATGTGTTCGAGGAGGAGGCAGCGAAGCTCGGGCAGGTCGATTTTCTGGCGCAGGGCACGCTGTATCCGGACGTCATCGAGTCGGTGGCCATCGTGGGGCAGTCGTCGCTCATCAAGAGCCATCACAACGTGGGCGGCCTTCCCGAGCGCATGCGCATGAAGCTGGTCGAACCGCTGCGGGAACTGTTCAAGGACGAGGTTCGGGAGGTCGGACGGAAACTCGACCTCGACGAAGAGTTCGTGATGCGGCAGCCGTTTCCGGGGCCGGGCCTCGCCGTGCGGATTCTGGGCGAAGTGACGCCGGATCGCCTGAGCCTGCTGCGCCGGGCTGATGCGATCGTGTCGGAGGAAGTAAAGCGCGACGGCTGGTATTCGCGTGTCTGGCAGAGCTTCGCCGTGCTGCTGCCAATTCAGAGCGTGGGTGTCATGGGCGACGAGCGGACCTACGAGTACACGGCGGCCATCCGGGCCGTCGAGAGCCGCGACGGCATGACGGCCGACTGGGCCCGCCTGCCGCACGATCTCCTCGCGCGGATCTCGTCGCGCATTGTCAACGAGGTGCGCGGCATCAACCGCGTCGTGTACGACATCAGCTCGAAGCCCCCGTCCACCATCGAGTGGGAGTAACAAGGTCCTTGGTGCTTTGTCCTTCGTTCTTGGTCCGTCCCTGGTCCAGGGTCCTTCGTCCGCGCCGCTGGGCTACGCTCGGGGCGGGCAAGAGCCGGCTGGGACGGACCACGGACGAAGGACGGACGATGGACCAAGAACGGACGATGGACCAAGAACGGACCAGGAACCAGGAACCAAGGACCAGGGACTGTCAGTGAACGAGTTCGTCCACCTCCACCTCCACACCGAGTTCTCGCTGCTCGACGGCGCGTGCCGCATCGACGAGGTGCTGGATCAAGCGGTGGCGCTGAAGATGCCGGCGATGGCGGTCACCGAACACGGGAACATGTTCTCGTCGGTGATCTTCCACGACCATGCGAGGCAGCGCGGCATCAACCCGATCCTGGGCTGCGAGGTGTACGTGGCGCCGGGCAGCCGCCTGAGCAAGAACGGCAGCCCCGGCGAAACGGCGAACCACCTCGTTCTGCTCGCGGAGAACGCCGAGGGTTACCACAACCTCATCAAGCTCGTGTCGGCGGGCTACACGGAGGGCTTCTACTACAAGCCGCGCATCGACAAGGACCTCCTCGCGCAGCACGCGAAAGGCCTCATCGGGCTGAGCAGCTGTCTCAAAGGCGAGGTCGCCGAGGGCCTCTCGCGCCAGCAGGAGCGCAAGGCGGTCGAGGCGGCCGGCGCGTACCGCGACATCCTCGGCCCGGGGAATTTCTTCCTGGAAATGCAGTGGCACGGTATCGAGGAGCAACGCGTGGTCAACGGCGGCATGCCCGCTATCGCCCGCGATTTGAAGCTCCCGTTGGTGTGCACCAACGACGTCCATTACCTGCGGGCCGGCGACGCGCATCCGCACGACGTGCTGCTGTGCATCGGGACCGGCAAGGCGTTCAGCGATCCCAAGCGCCTGCGGTACGACGCGAAGCAGTTCTTCCTGAAGACGGCCGACGAGATGGCCGAAGCGTTCCGGGACTTTCCCGACGCGCTCGCCAACACCGTCCGCATCGCGGAGCGGTGCGACGTCAGGCTCGGAGAGGGCGAGAACTTCCTGCCCAACTTCGATGTACCCGCACCGTTCACGCTGGACGACTACTTCGAACACGTGACGCGCGAGGGGTTCAACGAGCGGCTGTCGCGGCTGAAGCAGCTCGCCTCGGCCGGTGCGCTGCGCCACACGATCGACGAGTACGAGCGCCGCCTGTCGTACGAAATCGAGATGATCAAGAAGATGAAATACCCGGGGTACTTCCTGATCGTCTGGGATTTCATCCGCTACGCGCGCGAGCAGGACATCCCGGTGGGCCCGGGGCGCGGTTCGGCGGCCGGGAGCCTGGTGGCCTACTGCCTGCGCATCACCGACGTCGATCCGATTGACTTCGATCTGATCTTCGAGCGGTTCCTCAACCCCGAGCGCGTGTCGCTGCCGGATATCGACATCGACTTCTGCGAGCGTCGGCGCGGCGAGGTCATCGAGTACGTCACGCGCAAGTACGGCCGTGAGAACGTCGCCCAGATCATCACCTTCGGGACGATGAAGGCGAAGGCCGCCGTGAAAGACGTCGGCCGGGTGCTGGAAATCCCGTTCGCCGACGTCAACAAGGTGGCCAAGCTCATCCCGCCGGCCCTCGACATGACGCTCGACAAGGCGCTCGAGGAGAGTCCGGCTCTGAAAGAGCTCGAGCAGAACGATCCGAAGATCAAGGAGCTGCTGAACGTCGCGAGGCGCCTGGAGGGGATGACGCGCCATGCCTCCGTGCACGCGGCGGGCGTCGTCATCGCGCCGCGGGCGATCACGGAGTACGCGCCGCTCTACAAGGGCGCCCGCGACGAAATCACCACCCAGTGGGGGATGAAGGAGATCGAGCGGATCGGCCTCCTGAAGATGGACTTCCTCGGGCTGAGCACGCTCACGCTGATCTACGACGCGATCGCCGAGATCGCGCGCACGACCGGCGAGAAGCTCGAGATCGACCGCGTGCCCCTCGACGATGCGAAGACGTACCAGGTGTTTCAGGACGGGGCGACCTACGGCATCTTCCAGTTCGAGAGCAGCGGCATGCGCGACATCCTGCGCAAGGCGAAGCCGCAGCGCCTGGAAGATCTGATCGCGCTCAACGCGCTCTACCGGCCCGGGCCGCTGCGCAGCGGCATGGTGGACGACTTCATCGCACGCAAACAGGGCAAGACGGAGGTCAAGTACGAGCTGCCCCAGCTCGAGCCGATTCTGGCGGAAACCTACGGCGTCATCGCGTATCAGGAACAGGTGATGCGCATCTCGAACGTCGTCGCCGGGTTCACGCTCGGAGAGGCCGACCTGCTGCGCAAGGCGATGGGCAAGAAGAACGCCGAGGTCATGGCCAAGATGCGCGGCAAGTTCGTGGACGGGTCGAAGAAGCTCGGGACGCCCGAGAAGAAGGCCGCCCATCTCTTCGACCTGATGGAGCACTTCGCGGGGTACGGCTTCAACAAGTCGCACTCGACGGCGTACGCCTTTCTCGCGTACCAGACCGCGTACCTGAAGGCGAACTACCCGTGGCACTTCGCGGCCGCGCTGCTGACGATCGAAGCGCAGAACACCGACAAGCTCGCGTTGTACCTCGGCGAATGCCGCGAGCGGGGCATCCCCGTGCTGCCCCCGGACGTCAACGAAAGCGAGCTGCGCTTCACGGTGACCCCGGCGGGCGTGCGCTTCGGGCTGACGGCGATCAAGAACGTCGGCGAAGGCGCGATCGAGTCGCTGCTCGCCGTCCGCCGTGCGAAGGGCCCGATCACGTCACTCCAGGGGCTCTGCGAGGATCTGGATCTCCGGCTGTTCAACAAGCGCGTGTTCGAGAGCCTCGCGAAAGCCGGCGCGCTCGACTCCCTGGCCGGGGCGGTCACCGGACATCCGCGTGACGTGAGGCCGCGCCTGGTCGCGGCCGTGGACGTCGCGTGCGAATACGGGGCGAGGCTGCAGCGCGACCGGAGCGAAGGCCAGGCCCAGTTGTTTGGCGGGGGAGACGAAGACGCTGAGGCCCGGGCGGGCGATGGCCGCCTGCCCGAGGCGGCCCCGTGGAGCGAGAGCGAGCAGCTCGCGTTCGAGAAGGAGACCCTCGGCCTCTACTGGAGCGGTCACCCCGCCGATCGCTACCGGGATGATCTGAAGGAATTCGGCGCCCGGTCGATCGGCGAGCTGGCCGAGGCGCCCACGAGCGCCCCGCGCGACTCCTGGGGCCCCGGCGGGCCGAAGCCGATCGAACCCGATACCAGCGTCGGCGGCATCGTCGCGGCCGTCCGCCCGCTGAAGACGCGCAAAGGCGATCAGATGGCCGTCTTCACCCTCGAAGACGCCCAGGGCGGCGTGGAGGTGATCGTGTTTCCGGAGGCGTTCCAGCGGAGCGCCGGCCTCGTCGAAACGGGCACGCTGGTCCTGGTGCGCGGCAAGCTCGAACGCGACGAGGAGTCGGTGCGCCTGCTCGCGTCGGAAATCCTGCCACTGGACAGCCTGCGTGAGCGGCTGGCGCGCGAGGTCGCGATTCGTGTCAAGATGCCAGCCGACCGCGGGGTGTTCGAGGCCCTCGGTGCGGTCTTTTCCCGGCACCGGGGCGATCGGCGCGTGTCGTTCGAAATCGAAGTACCCGCGGGAGCCACGCCCTTTCGTGTCCGCGCGGACGTCTCCCAGCAGATCCGCGTCCGCCCCTCATCGACGCTGATCGCCGAGGTGGAGGAGATCGTCGGTCACGGGTCGGTGTCGCTCAAGTGAGGTCGTCAGGACCGTATGGCTGAGACGCTGGACTTCGAGGAACCGATTGCACAGCTGCTGAAGGAGCTCGAGTTGCTCACGGTTCTCCCGCGCACCGACGCCCATCAGCGGTCGATCGACACGCTGCGCCACCGGCTCGACTCATTGCGCGGGGACGTCTATGCGTCGCTGACGCCGTGGCAGCGCGTGCAGGTCGCCCGGCACCCCAACCGCCCGGGGCTCGACGGCTTCATCGAGCGGCTGTTCACGGGGTTCGTCGAGATCCACGGGGACCGCCGTTTTGCCGACGATCACGCGATCATGACCGGCTTCGCCGAATACAAGGGCCTGCCGATTCTGGTCGTGGGCCACGTCAAAGGCGGCGATACCAAG
This sequence comes from uncultured Acidobacteriota bacterium, assembly GCA_963821285.1. Lineage (GTDB taxonomy): Bacteria > Acidobacteriota > Vicinamibacteria > Vicinamibacterales > CAVVIG01 > CAVQJU01. The sequence goes on along the minus strand of CAWGDD010000003.1, from coordinate 696,078 downwards.
GACAAGATCTACCGCAACTTCGGCTACGCGAGGCCCGAGGGCTACCGCAAGGCGCTGCGCGCCATGCGCCTCGCGGAGAAATTCGGCCGGCCGGTCGTGATCTTCGTCGATACTCCGGCGGCGTATCCAGGCATCGAGTCCGAAGAACGCGGCGTCGCCGAGGCCATCGCGGTCAACCTCCGCGACATGATGCTGCTCGACACGCCAGTCATCGTCATCGTCAGCGGCGAGGGGGGCAGCGGCGGCGCGCTCGGCATCGCGGTCGGTGACGCCGTCATGATGCAGGAGTACGCGATCTACAGCGTCATCCCGCCCGAGGGGTGCGCGGCGATCCTCTGGCGCGACGCCAACCAGAAGGTGGCCGCAGCCGAGGCGTTGAAGCTGACAGCGCCCGATCTCCTCGAGGCCGGGATCATCGATCGCATCATCCCGGAGCCCGTCGGCGGAGCGCACGCCGACCCGGACGCCGCGGCTGAGCTGGTCGACGGCGTGCTGTGGAAGGTGCTGAGCGACGTCCGGGCGCTCGACTCGCGCACGCGGCTGGATCGGCGCTACGCGAAGTTCCGGAACATGGGCCGGCTCGGCATCGACTTCGTGGACGAAGGATGAGCACGATTTCCCCGCGCTGGGAGTCGCAGAGCTGTGACGAGGGCGCGGCGGCGCGGCTGGCGGCGGCGCTCGGCATTCCGCCCATCGTCGCGCGTCTGCTGTGCCAGCGCGGGCTTGACGATCCCGAGCGCGCGGCGCGGTTCCTCAATCCCTCGCTCGAGCACCTGCACGATCCGATGGCGCTGGCCGACATGAAGGTGGCGGTCGATCGCATCCTGGCCGCGGTGGCGCGCAAGGAGCGCATCGCCATCCACGGGGACTACGACGTCGACGGGATCACGTCGACGGTCATCCTGCGCCGCGCGCTCGAGCTGCTGGGCGGGGACGTGGTCCACTTCATCCCCGAACGGATGCGCGACGGCTACGGCCTGCAGCCCGCGGCGCTGGAGCGGCTGCACGCGGAGGGCGTGTCCCTCGTCGTGTCGGTGGATTGCGGCATCCGCGGCGCCGACGCGGCCCTCAGGGCGCGTGAACTCGGCCTCGACCTCATCATCACCGACCATCACGAGCCGGACGCCGACCTCCCGTTGGCCCTGGCGGTCATCAACCCCAAGCGGCGCGATTGCAGCTACCCGGACAAGTCGCTGGCCGGCGTCGGCGTCGCGCTCAAGGTGGTGCAGGCGCTCTGTCGCGCGACCGGCCATGACAGCTGGCTGCCGGGGTTCGTCAAGATCGCCGCCATTGGGACGCTCGCCGACGTCGTACCCCTCGTGGGCGAGAACCGGGTGATTGCCAAGATCGGCCTCGAGCTGCTCTCGAAGGGGCCGCACAAGGTCGGCCTGCGGTCGCTGCTGGATGTGTCCGGCCTGTCGGGGAAGGCGATCGACAGCTACCACATCGCGTTCATGCTGGCCCCGCGGGTCAACGCCGCCGGCCGTATGAGCACGCCCGACATCGCGACGCGTCTCCTCCTGGCCAGCGACGAGGCGTTGGGCGAGGAAGCCCGTGCCCTGGCCATGCAGCTCGACGGCGAGAACGTGCGCCGGCGTGAGGAGGAGGCCGCCATCACGGCCGCTGCAAAAAAGATTGTCCAGACCGACCCGGACGTCGGTGCGCAGACGGTGCTGGTGGTCGCCGGCGAGGGCTGGCATCGCGGCGTCATCGGGATTGTGGCCTCGAAGCTCGTCGACGCGTTCCACCGGCCGGCCATCGTCCTGTCGGTGGACGGCGGCGTCGCGCACGGCTCGTGCCGCAGCATCGCGCGCTTCGACATGCTGGCCGCGCTCGAGCGCTCGGCTCACCTGTTGACGCGGTTCGGGGGTCACAAACAGGCCGCCGGGCTGACGATGGACGCTGACCGCATCAGGGACCTGCGTGCGTCGGTCAACGCCGTCGCCGACGAAACGCTCGGCCCCGAGGACCTCATGCCGCGCCTGCGAATCGACGGCGACCTCGTGTTCCGCGGCATCAGCGGCGACGTCGCCTCCGGCCTCGCGGCGCTCGCGCCGTTTGGCGCCGGGAACCCGCGTCCCGTCTTTGCCGCGCGCGGGGTCGAGATCGTCGACGGCCCGCGAAAGCTGAAGGAGCGGCATCTCAAGATGTCGCTGAAGCAGGACGGGCGCATCTTCAGAGCCGTCGCGTGGCGCGCCGCCGAGCGTCACGACTACCTGGTCGATCACAAGGCCGCGCTCGACGTGGCCTTCTCGCTCGAGCAGAACGAATTCAACGGGGCGACCTACCTCGAGCTCTCGCTGTCCGATGCGCGGTCGGCCGCGTCCCCGGACCCGCAACCCCTGACACCCGCGCGCTCACAACCGTAACCAGGATGCGCTGGCAGAAAGCCGCGAGAATCGTGATGGCGGTCGTGGCTGTGGCGGTGTGCATCGCCGTCGTGGTCACGTTCAAGCGCCGTGGCGGAACGGCTCCGGGCGGGTCGCTCGTGCGGACCGATCCTCGTGCCGTCGTGGAAAGCATCAGCGGGACGTCGGTGCGTTTCAAGAGCGGACACGAGGACGTTCGTGTCGAATACGAGCGGCAGCTGACGTACCAGGATGGGACGACGAAGCTCATCGGAGTGAAGGTATCGGCCGAGGATCGCGGCGACGGCCGATCGTTCGTCGTAACCGGGAAGGAAGGCGACGTCGGGAAGGACGAGTCGGTCGTCAACCTCAGCGGCGACGTGAAACTGGTCGAGAAGGACGGGTTCACGGCGCGTACCGTGCACGCCTCCTACGACAACCGGGACGGCCTGGTCCGGGCGCCGGGGCCCGTGGAGTTCTTTCACGGACGGCTGTCGGGCTCCGGGCAGGGCATGACGTACGACAAGAACACCGACACGCTGACCATTCTGGACAAGGCCATCATGCATATGGCGCCGGACGCGGCCGGCGCCGGCGCCGCCGAGGTCAAGGCCGGCGCGGCGATCTTTGCCAGGCGCGAGCAGAACATACGGTTCGAGCGCGTGGTGCAAATCATCCGAGACGGCCAGGTCATCCACGCCGACAACGGCATCGCGCATCTGACCGGGAACGAGGAGCGGGTGGAGTCTCTCCAGCTGCGCGGCGGCGCGATGATCGCCAGCACCACCGCGACTGCCGGAGGCCTCAAGGGGCTGAGTGGCCAGGATGTGACGCTCAACTACGCGGCCGACGGCCAGGCTCTGGAGCGCGCGCTGGTCAGCGGCGACGCGTCCATTCAGATCGCCGGCGAAGCCCGGAAGCCGGTGCGGCAGATTACAGGCGGCACGATCGAAATTGCGATGGCGCCCGATGGCACGACGCCGACGGCGCTCACGGCTCGCGACAACGTGCAGCTCACGCTGCCGGCGGAAGAGCGCGGCGCCGTGGCGCGCACGATCAAGGCAGCCTCGCTCGAAGCCGACGGCGAGCCGGGCCGTGGCCTCACGAAGGCGCGATTCGCCGGCAATGTCGACTTCCTCGAGAAGAGCGCCACCGTGGATCGCGACGCGCGCTCGGCGCGCCTCGAAGTGGGGCTCAAGCAGGGCTTCAGCGCGTTCGATCAGGCCGCGTTCTCCGGCGGCGTTCGGTTCGCGGACCCGAAGTTCTTCGGCACCGCGGCCAGCGTCAAATACAACGTCGACACCAGCGCGCTGGACATGACCGACAGCGAACCCGGCATTCCGGTACCGCACGTGGCGACGGATCAGATCGCCGTCGACGCCACGCGCATCGAGGTCGTGCTCGGCGGGCCGACCCTGCACGCCGCGGGCGCCGTCAAGAGCGTGCTGCTGCCGCCCAAAAAATCGGACAAGTCATCGGACAAGTCTGCCGAAACGAAGATTCCGTCGATGCTCAAGCAGAACCAGCCGGTGAATGTGACCGCGGCCTCGCTTCGCTACGATGGCGCGACCTCGCAGGCGACGTACGAGGGGACGGCGCAGCTGTGGCAGGGCGATACGAGCATCAAGGGCGACACCATCGGCATCGACAGCAAGACCGGCGACATCAGCGCCTCGGGCTCCGTCGTCACGACGACGATGCTCGATCAGGTGGGCAAGGACAAGAAGAAGGAACGCGTGCGGAACATGGGCACGTCGAAGGAGTTCAAGTACCGAGGACGCCCTGCGCCGCGCGACCTACACGGGCGAGGTGCATCTGAACGGTCCGTCGGGGGACGTGATCGCCGAGACGTTCGAGGCGTATCTCAAGGAGTCTGGCAGCGAGCTCGAACGGGCCGAAGCGCACGACGCCGCCAACAGCCTGGCGCTGCGCGAGCAGGGCAGGAAGACCACCGGCACGCATCTGACGTATACGTCCGCAGACGAAATCTACGTCGTGACCGGTCTGCCGGTGGCCATCGTGGACCCCTGCGGCCGCGAAACGAAGGGCCGGACGTTGACCTTCCACAAGGCGACCGATACGATTCAGATCGACGGCAACGATCGCGCCCGCACGCAGACCAAGGGCGGCGGCGGCAGCGGCAGTAACAACGACAAGTGCCAGTGATGTCACCCGCGGGCCGCTGATGGCCACCCTTCGGACTCAGGATCTCACCAAGTCGTACGCGGGCCGGACCGTCGTCCGAGGCGTCAGCCTGGAGGTGGCGTCGGGCGAGGTCGTCGGCCTGCTCGGCCCCAACGGCGCCGGCAAGACGACCACGTTCTACATGACGGTCGGCCTGGCGGCCCCCGATTCCGGACGCGTCATCCTGGACGGCCTCGACGTGACCGACGACCCGATGTACATCCGCGCCCGCAAGGGCATCGGCTACCTCCCGCAGGAGCCGTCGATCTTCCGGGGGCTGACGGTCGAGCAGAACATCATGGCCATTCTGGAAACCATGGACCTCGACGCTGCGGCCAGGCGAGCCCGGCTGCGCGAGTTGCTCGCCGAATTGAACCTCACGCCGCTGGCCCATTCGCCTGCCCATACGCTGTCCGGCGGCGAGCGCCGCCGGGCGGAGATCACGCGAGCGCTCGTGATTGCACCGAAATTCATCCTGCTCGACGAGCCGTTTGCGGGCATCGATCCCATCGCCGTCACGGATATCCAGAAGATCATCTTTCACTTGCGGAGCCGGGGCATCGGTGTCCTCATCACCGATCACAACGTCCGGGAGACCCTCCGCATCACCGATCGGGCCTACATCGTCCACGGCGGGGCGATTTTCAAGAGTGGGACCCCGGACAGCCTGGCCGCCGACGAGGAAGTTCGGCGGATTTATCTGGGGACCGAGTTCCGGTTGGACTAAAATAAGGCGTGGGATTTGCATCTCGCACCGGTCCGGCGACCCGTTCAGGTCCCGGAGTGGCCGGGGCTCTCTTGACTAACTAGTTATAAGCAGGCACGTTAGCTGACCGCACACGGCTCAATGGGCATCCAGCAGAGGCTCCACACAAAGCTCGTTCAGAAGCTCATCCTGACGCCATCGTTGCAGCAGGCGATCAAGCTGTTGCCGATGTCGACGCTTGAGCTATCCGACCTCCTGAACCAGGAGATGGTCGAGAACCCCATGCTCGAGGAGGTCCCGACCGAGGACCTTCAGCCGGCCGAGGTGTCAGCGGCGCAGGAGGCCGAGAAGCCTGAGGCGCCAACCGACGCCGCGAACAAGACCGACACGTGGGACGACCAGGACTACGAGTACTTCTTCGGCGACTACCTGGACGACGGGTACCGGCCCAGGGCGCCGCAGGAGGTCAAAGAGCTCCCGCCCATCGAAAACACGCTGTCAACCGCGACGTCGCTGGCGGATCATCTGGTGTGGCAGCTCGCGATGCAGACCGACGACCCGCTCATCCGCGAGATCGGCTCGGCGATCATCGGCAACCTGGACGACGACGGATACCTCGTGGCCTCGTTCGAAGAGCTCGCCGACATGGGCACGTGGCCGGTCGCCGACGTCGAGCGCGCGCTGCGTCTGGTTCAGGGGTTCGATCCGGTTGGCGTGGCCGCGCGGGATCTCCAGGAGTGCCTGCTGCTCCAGCTGCGGCATCTCGGGCTCGAGGGCACGCCGACGGAGAAGGTCGTCACCGATCACCTGCGCCTGCTGCAGAACCATCAGGTGCCCGAGATCGCCCGCAAACTGGGGTTGAGCATCGACGATCTGAAAGAGCACATCGAGATCATCCGGAACCTCGACCCGAAGCCCGGCAGCCGTTACAACCCGACGCAGTCCCAATACGTCATCCCCGACGTGTATGTCATCAAGGTCGAGGATCAGTACGTCGCGGTGCTGAACGAAGACGGGCTGCCGCAGATGCGGATCAGCCCCGTGTACCGCCGCCTGCTCGACAAGGGCGCCGCCGGCAACAACGACGAGACGCGCGCGTACGTGAAAGACAAGTTCCGTTCGGCGCTGTGGCTGATCAAGTCGGTTGAACAGCGGCAGAAGACGATTCACAAGGTCGCCAACAGCATCATCAACTTCCAGCGAGACTTCCTCGATCACGGCATCGAACACCTGCGGCCGCTGGTGCTCCGCGACGTCGCCAACGACATCGGCATGCACGAGTCAACCGTCAGCCGCGTCGTGACCAACAAGTACATGCACACACCGCAGGGCGTGTTCGAGATGAAGTACTTCTTCCACAGCGGGATCAGCAGCTCGTACGGCGAGAGTGTCTCGTCGGTCACGATCAAGCAGCGTATCCGGAAGATCATCGAGAACGAGGACCCGCGAAAGCCGCTGAGCGACTCGAAGATCGTCAGCATCCTGCAGCGCGAAGGGCTCGTGCTGGCGCGGCGGACTATCGCGAAGTATCGCGAGGAGCTGAAGATCTCGACGTCCAATCAGCGCAAGGTGCTGTACTGATGGTCGTGTCAACGGAGCGGTAGTTGACCCCAGCGTCTGGCGTCACCGTTCGCGGCCTGCTCAACAGCCGCCCCGACGCCCTGGGACTCCCCATCGAACTGCTGGCCGGAGCCGCCGGCCTCGATCGCCGGATTACGAACCCGCACAGTCAGAAGACAGGGCTGGCCCTCGCCGGTTTTCAAGAGTATCTGCGGCCGGGCCGCGTCCTGATTTTCGGGGAGAGCGAGATCCGGTATCTCGAGAGCCTCGACGCGGCCACCCGGTTCCGCACCCTTGGCCTCGCGCTCACGGTGGACTTTCCCTGCGTGCTCATCACGGGCGGCTTCACGCCGCCGCCGGAAGTGGCGCTGGTCGCGGAGCAGACGGACCTGCCGGTGTTGCAGACGCCGGTGGCCACGCCGGCCGCGATCGCCAAGCTGACATCCATTCTCGAAGACTCACTGGCCGAGCGCACGGTGATGCACGCAGTGCTCATGGACATCCTCGGGCTCGGCGTGCTGATCGTGGGGGAGAGCGGCATCGGCAAGAGCGAGTGCGCGCTCGACCTGATCGTTCGCGGTCACCGGCTCGTCGCGGACGACACCGTGGAAATCCGCCGGCGGGCAGAGACCGTCCTCATCGGGACCTGTCCCGATCTGACGCGCCACCACATGGAGCTGCGCGGCGTCGGCGTGATCAACGTCAAGGACCTGTTCGGCATCGCCTCCACGCGTTCGTCGAAGCGCGTGGAGCTCGTGGTCCGGCTCGAACGGTGGGACCCGGCGCGCGAGTACGAACGTCTCGGGCTGGAGGACGAGTTCTTCGAGGTGCTGGGCCTGCCGGTGCCGCTGATCCGGATGCCCGTGGCGCCGGGACGCAGTATCTCGATCCTCGTGGAGGTGGCGGCCCGCAATCAGCTGCTGCGGTCGCGTGGGCATCACGCGGCGCGGGCCCTCGCCGATCGCCTCGAGGAGGCGCTGCGCGCCGGCGCGCCGTTCGGCCGGACGGCCAAGGACGAAGACGACGAGGACGAGGAGAACGCGGAGTGACGAAACGGGCGGGCCAGGCAGGCAGGGCAGGCAAGGCAGGCCGCCCTGGCAAGGCGGGCAAATCGGGGCAGCCCTTCATCATCCTCACCGGGCTGTCGGGATCCGGCAAGTCTCAGGCGATTCGCGCGCTCGAGGATCTCGGGTACTTCTGCGTGGACAACCTGCCGACGACCTTGATTCCGACGATGGCGAAGCTGTCGCTGCAGGCCGGCGGCGACATCGACAAGGTCGCCATCGTCGTCGACGTGCGCGAAGGCAACCTGCTGTCGTCGTTGCCAAAGATGCTCGCACGCCTGCGCCGGATGCCGCGGCTCAACCCGGTGCTGATCTTCCTCGAGGCGAGTCACGAAGCGCTGGTCAGGCGGTTCAGCGAGACGCGGCGGCCTCATCCCCTCGCGCCGGACCGTTCGGTGACGGAAGGGATTCGCGACGAGCACACGCGGATGCGGCCCATCCGGGAACTGGCCGACGAGATCGTGGACACCTCGGACATGACGGTCCACGAGCTGCGCCAGTTCTTCATGGCGCTGTCGCGCGACCGCGGCCGGGCCAAGCTGGTGATGACGCTCGTCAGCTTCGGGTACAAGTACGGCCTGCCGGTCGATGCGGACCTGGTCTTCGACGTCCGCTGTCTCCCGAACCCGTATTTCGTGACGGCGCTGCGGCGCCGCACGGGTCGCGACCGCGCCGTGGCGGCGTTCATGGAGCGGGACCCATCCACCCGCGAGTTCATGGACAGGCTCGGCGCCTACGTGCAGTACGTCGTCCCGTATTACATCGCGGAAGGCAAGAGCTACCTGACGGTGGCCGTTGGCTGCACCGGCGGACGTCACCGCTCCGTCATGATCGCCGAGCGCCTGAAGCGAGGCCTGAACGAGACGCCCGGCGTGCGGGTGAGAGTCCGGCACCGTGACGTGGCCCGCGCATGACGTCCCCGGCCGCCGTTGTCCCCGGCCGGCCTTCGTGGTTGAATGACGGCCTGACATGATTGGCGTGGTCGTCATCACACACGGACAGCTCGCGGTCGAGCTGGTCAACGCGGCGGAGATGATCGTCGGCGACCTCCCGCAATTCACCGCCGTCTCGATCGGCTGGCACGACGATGTCGGCGATGCCCGGGAGGAGATCGGCCAGGCCATCGAACGCGTACGCTCGGACGGCGGCGTCCTCCTCCTGACCGACATGTTCGGCGGCACGCCATCCAACCTCGGCATGACGTTTCTCGAGAAGGACCAGGTCGAAGTGATCACCGGCGTGAACCTGCCGATGCTGATCAAGCTCGCGGACCTCGCGCGGTCGTCGGACCTCCTGGCCGTCGCCCACGAGATGCGCGATCACGGACGCAACGCCATCTGGGTCGCGTCCGATCTGCTCAGAGCCGAGAAAGCCGGCGCATGACCTCGCGCAGCCTTCCCGTGGTCAATCAGCTCGGCATGCATGCCCGCGCGGCCGCGAAGTTCGTGCACCTGGCGGCGCGCTTTCAGGCTCACGTCACCGTCGCCCGCGAAGCCCGCGAGATGGACGGGAAAAGCATCATGGGCCTGCTGCTCCTGGCCGCGGCGCGCGGCACGACCGTCACGATCAGCGCCGAGGGTGCCGACGAGCGCGAGGCCGTGGAGGCTCTCTGCGCGCTCGTGGCCTCCGGCTTTGGCGAGGGCGTATGCAGCGATTGACGGGAATCGGCGTCTCGCCCGGCGTCGTGGCGGGCAGGGCCGTCATCCTCATCCAGCGCGAGCAGGTACTGCGCTACCACGTGCCCGCCACCCGTCTCGACCACGAACTCGAACGCCTGCAGGCGAGCCGCGAGCGGGCGCGGCAGCAGCTGACCGGCATCCGCAGCGGCGTGGCGCAGCGGCGCGGGCCGGACATGGCGTCAATCTTCGATGCCCAGCTGCTGATGCTCGACGATCCGATGCTGGTACCGCGCGCCGCCGAGATCGTCCGCGAGCAGCGCGTCAATGCCGAGTGGGCGATTCAGCGCGTGTTCCAGGAATTCAGCGCCGTCTTCGACGAGATCGCCGATCCGTATCTCCGCGAGCGCAAAGGCGACGTCGCCGATCTCGTCGGCCGGCTGAAGATGAACCTGCGCCCGGGCATGGCCACGCCCCGCGACCTCCTGCGCGAGCTCGACGAGGCGTCGGTCCTGATTGCGGACGAGCTGACGCCGTCTCTGGTCGCGCAGATCGACTGGACGCGGGTGCGCGGGTTTGCGACCGACGCGGGCAGCCGGACGTACCACTCGGCCATCCTCGCGCGATCGCTCGAGGTCCCGGCCGTCGTGGGACTCTACGACGCAAGCCGTATGATTCAACCCGGTCAGCTCGTCGTGATCGACGGATCGGCCAGCGAAGTGATCGTCGACCCCGGCGAGGAGGTGCTCGCTCGCGCCTCCGGTCAGCGTGCCGACCGCACGCCGGCCGCCGGGCCGGCACACGAGCGCCGCGGCCCCGCGGTCACCGCCGACGGGGTGCACATCCGGCTCGACGCCAACATCGAGTTTCCGGACGATCTGGCCGCGGCCCGGTATGCGGGGGCCGAAGGCATCGGGCTGTTCCGTTCCGAGTTCCTGCTGACGAGCATCCTGCCCGAGGGGGCGGCCGGGGAAGACGCCCAGTACGAGATCTATCGCGGCATGCTCGAAGGCATGGCGCCCGGACCCGTGACCGTCCGCACGTTCGACCTGGACGAAGACCAGCTCGCGCGGCCGCTGGCCGACGGCTGGGTGGCGGACGCCGAACGCGCGGGGCGCCAGGGGCTTCGCGGCCTTCGGTTGAGCCTGGCCCGGCCCGCGCTGTTTCGCGTCCAGGTGCGCGCGCTCCTGCGGGCCGCTCGCCACGGCCAGCTGCGCATCATGTTTCCGTTCGTGTCCGGCGTGGAGCAGATTCGCGAAGGCCGGCGGATGGTGGAGGAGGCCGCGGCCGAGCTGGCCCGCGAAGGCCACCCGCCGGTGCACGTCCCGGTCGGCGTGATGATCGAAATCCCCGCGGCGGCGTACACGGCCGACCTCATCGCGCGCGAGGTCGACTTCTTCACCATCGGCACGAACGATCTCATCCAGTACTGCCTGGCGGTCGATCGCGCGGATGCGCGCGTGTCGGACATGTACGAGCCGCTGCACCCGGCCGTGCTGCGGCTGATCGTGATGGCGCGGCGCGCTGCGGCGCGGGCGCGGATTCCCGTGTCGCTCTGCGGAGAGATGGCCTCCGACCCGGCGCTGCTGACGCTGCTCGTCGGGCTCGGGCTGACGGACTTCAGCATGACGCCCGCGGCCATCCCGACGGCCAGACAGGTGCTGGCCGAGATCCGCGCTGAGGATTTTCGTTCGCTCGCCCGTCGCGTGATCGGCCTGCCGACCGCTCAGGACATCCAACGCGAGCTCGAGGCCGCGCTGGGAGGGCTGGTGATGGGAAAGCAGACGTAGTGCGGGGCTTCAGCCCCGCCGTGGCGCGGCAGGCCTGAAGGCCTGCACGACATCCGCCGGCAGCTCAGAACGGAATGTCGTCGTCGGTCAGAGGCTCGGATGTGTCGGGCCCCGGTGCATGGCTCCCCATGTCGCCGCCGCGATCGGCTGATGCGCCGCGGCTTCCGCCGCCGCCGCCGCCGCCGAGCAGCACGACGCGGTCGCCCTTGATTTCGGTCGTGTACCGCTTGTTGCCGTCCTTGTCGTCCCACTGACGTGTCTGGAGCTTGCCTTCCACGTAGATCTGCTTGCCCTTGGTGAGGTATTCCGACAGCGATTCGGCTGTCTTGCCCCACAGCACCACGCGGTGCCATTCGGTCTTTTCCTGACGCTGTCCGGACTTGTCGTTCCAGACCTCGGTCGTGGCCATGTTGATGGTGGCGACCGCCGCGCCGCCCGGCGTGAAGCGCAGTTCCGCATCGCGCCCGAGATTCCCGACGAGAATGACTTTGTTCACGCTGCCCATAGATGCGACCTTCGGAAGTGAGAACTTAAGAAGTTAGAAGTGAGAACTCAGAACTTGGAGCTCTTGAAGTCAGACGATGCATTCTACATCGTCCGTTCGGTCTGGGTTCTCAGTTCTAACTTCTAACTTCTAACTTCTTACTTCCCAAGAGCCTGCTTCGCGAGGCTGGCGGCGGCGCTGTCCGGGTACGTCTTGACCACGGTTTCCCACGCTTCGCGGGCGCGGTCCGGCTGCCGCAGGTTCCGGAGCGCGACGCCCTTGAGGTAGTACGAGTCGGGAATCGAATTGCTGGCGGGGTACGTGCGGATCACCTTGTCGAACGCCTCGACGGCCTTGTCGTTCTTGGCGTCCTGGAGATACGACCGACCGATCAGGAACTGCGCATCATCGGCCTGGTCGTGCTTGGGGAAATCGCGGATGAACGCCGTGAAGCCGTCGACGGCCAGATCGTAGAGGCCGGCCGCGTAGTCGCCGTACGCCTGCTCCCACGCTTTCGTCGGCGAGGTGCCGATGGCCGCGGGTGCCGGTGCGGCGGATGCCGGCGGAGCCGCGGTACTGGTCGTCGTCGGGATCGGTCCCGGAGGCAACGCCGGCCCGCCGTTGGGGTCGACCACCACGGGCGGTGGCGCGACCGGCCGCGCCAGAGCCTGCTGCACCAGCTGCCGCAGCGCGTCCACTTCCTGTGAAAGCGAGCCGACGCGGACGTTGTTGTCGTCCACCTTCTCCCGCACGACACCCAGGTCTTTCGTCAGGTTGTCGATCAGGAGTTTCTGGTCCGCGACCGACTTCCGGTTGACGTCGGCCTGCTGATCGAGGCGGGTGTTGACCGCCTTGATGGCGTCGGCCAGCGTGCCGAGCATGTTCTGCAGCAGCTGCGTCTGTTCCTGCAGCATCCGGAGGTCGGCCATCAGCTGCTGATGTTCCTTGTTCGCGGCGGCGGCGGGCCGGGCGGTGGCCAGCGTCAGCCCCGCGGTCATCGCCAGCGCCACGACTGCCCGGAAGAATCGACTCGTCATGGGCACACTCACTTCGCCGTGATGACGAAGTGCGCGCGGCGGTTCTTCGCCCACGCACCGTCATCGTGGCCCGGATCGAACGGGAACTCCTTGCCGTAACTGACGGTCTTCAGTCGGTCGGCCGGAATTCCGAGTGACACCAGGTAGGTGCGCGCGGCAATCGCGCGCCGTTCCCCCAAGGCCAGATTGTACTCGGCTGTGCCGCGTTCGTCGCAGTGTCCTTCGATGGTCACCACCCAGCCCGGGTAACGTTTCATCAAGGGTGCATTCGCGTCCAGCACGGCCTTGGCCGCCGGGTCGATCTCGCTGCTGTCCAGGGCGAAGAACACCGGCCGGAGCGGGGAGTTGCGGTTGAGTTCGTCCAGCGTCGCCGACGCAATCGCGTCTTCGCGGACGGGTTCGGGCGGGACCGTGGTCGGCTCGACCGACGGGCGCGGCGGCGCCGGCGGGCGCGCTGCGGGCGCCGGTGCGGGTGCGGCGCTCGCCACGGGCGGCGGCGGGGGCAGCGGCCGGGCCACCGGAGGTTTCTTGCCGCCGCACCCGAGGGCGACGACCGTGGCCGCCACAAGCATCAACAGCGCTGGCTTTGCAATCGACATCGTGTACTCCATCCTATCTGGACCAGTCGGGCTGGTAGTTGTTGCCGGTCCGTGTCACCTGTTTCAGGTTCCTGCCGTCCCGTGTAATCGTGAAGATCTGCGCTTTACCCGCCCGCGTCGACATGAACGCGATGTGCTTGCCGTTGGGCGCGTACGACGGGCTCTCGTTGCTGCCCTCGCCGAATGTGAGTTGCTTCACGGCGCGCGTCGCCACGTCGATGATCTTGATGTCGAAGCCCGGGCCGTTGCGCGACGCGAAGGCGATTTCGTTGTACGGCGCGGGCGACCACGTCGGCCGGTCCGCGTACGACTCGGACGTGAGCCGCTGCACGGCCCCCAGCCCGTCCGCCGCGATCAGATAGATCTGCGGCGAGCCCGACCGGTCGGAGGTGAACGCGATCTGCGTGCCGGTCGGCGCCCACGTCGGCGTCGAGTCGATCGCCGGGTTGTTCGTCAGCCGCCGCACGTTCGATCCGTCGCGGTTGGTGACGTAGATCTCCGAGTTGCCGTCCCGGGTCGACGTGAACGCGACGCGCGTGCCGTCCGGGGACCAGGCGGGCAGCCAGCTTTCGCCGACGCCCTTGGTGACCTCTTCGAAGATGCCGTCGTAGATGTGGGACACGAAGATGCTCGGCGGTCCGCGTCGGTACGACGTGTACGCCAGCGACCGCGCGTCGGGCGACCACGCGGGGTTGATGTTGAGCGTCCGGTTCGTCGTCACGCGGCGCTGGTTCTCGCCGTCGTAATCCGCCGTGTAGATTTCCTTCACGCCGCGGCTCTCGACCGTGCCCGACATCCGTTCGCCGTCGCGGTCCGAGTCGAACGCCAGCTTCGTGCGGGCAACCCCGCGCAGGGCCCGCTGCTGCAGGTGGACGTCGTCGGAGATCGTGTGCGCGTAGAGTCGCGCGTTCGACGAGCCGCTGTACTCCTTCCCGAACACCTGCTGCTTCGTCCGGACGTTGAAGAGACGCACCTGGATCTGGAAGCCGGCGCCAACCTTCTGCACCGTGCCCACCACGATGCCGTCGGCGTTCAGCTCGCGCCAGCGGTCGAACGGCACGTCCTCAAACGACTTCGGCGACGGCACCGTGGCGTAGACGTCACGCGGGATGAACGCAAACTCGCGTTCGAAGTTCAGGTCGTCCCAGAGCACGTCGCCGATCGTTCGCGCGATGGCGGTGGTCTCCGCGTCCGTCGAGAGCGCGATGAACGGCGGCACCGCAAAGCGCGGCGGCGTTCCCGTATCGCCGCTGATGGTCGTGCTGATGGCGCTCGGCTGCTGCGACTCCGGCGCCTGTGACGCCGGCGGCTGCTGGCGCGCGCCGACGGCGAGGCTCAGCGTGGCGAAGACGGTTGATGTGACGAAGGCTCTCAGTTTCATTATTGGTACTCGAAATTCAGATACACGGTGAGCGTGGGGTTCGGAAACGCCGACGGCAACGCGACGAGCTGCCGCGTGACCATCACCGCGCGCAGAGCGTTCTGGTCCAGGGCAAGGGTTCCACTCGATCGATCGACGGCGGTGTCCGTCAACCGGCCATCCCTCTGGATCGTGAACTTGATGCTCACCACGCCCCGCACTTCCACCTGCTTGTTCCAGTTGCCCCTGATCTTGTCGACCATGAGGATGATGTAGTCGGGGCAGCAGAAGTCCGCGACATCGAGCCGCGAACCCGTTCCCGCGCCGCCGCCCGTCGAGAGGCCAAAGCCCTGCCCCCGCGCACCCGTGTCCGCCAGCGCGTTCCCGGGCCGGATTTCCTCCCCACGCGTCAGCGCCTTGCCGCGGGCGTCGGGCGTCGTCGTCTGCGGGGCAGGAGGCAGCGGTTTGGTCGGCTTCGCCGCCGTGACCGTCTTCTTCGACGAGACCATCTCGGGCACGACCGCGGCGGGAGGCCGCACCGCTTCGCGCACGGGCGCCGGCTCCGTCGTTTGCACGGGGCGTCCCCCGATCGCGGTGAGACCGCCAGACTGCGTGCCCTCTCCGGCGCCGCCCAGCGAAATGGTCATCACCGATTTCGGCCGCTCGACCGGGTTGCTGAGCCAGTGCATCGGCCCGAATACGAGAAGCACCACGACCCCGCCATGTATCGCGAGGGAGATCGCCGCCATCCGGGCGAGGCCATCCGGCTCATGCCGCCGATCCCGCAATACGTCAGTGACGTCCATCGGCGCTCAGCGCTCACCAGACACGCTGGTTTCTATGCCGACGTGCTCAACGCCGGCCGCTTTCAGCAGGGAGAACACTTCCATGAGCTCGCCGAGGTTGACGCCGCGATCGCCGCCGAGGAACACGTCTTTCTTGGCGGCCGTTTCCATCTTCTGCCGCACCCGCTCCTGCAGGACGGCCACGCGGACCGGTTCGCGCCCCAGGAACACGATGCGGTTCTGCCGGTAGGCGAGCGGCACCGTGATCTCCACGCGGTCGCCGGTCATCTGCTGGGCGTTCTTCGCGACCGGCAGGTTGACGTCCACGCCGCGCTGAATCATGGGCGCGGCCACCATGAAGATGATGAGCAGCACCAGCATGACGTCGACCATCGGGACCACATTGATCTCCGACAGGGACGTCGCCACGCGGCGGCCCCGGCCGTGGCGGCCCTGCGACGGAGCGTCGTTCCCGTTGACCTTCGGCACGGTTAGGTGAAATTCCGCTCGGCGATGTTCAGGAACTCCATCGCGAAATCGTCCATCTCCGACGCGAACAGCTTCACGCGCTGCGTCAGCAGGTTGTAGTAGAACACGGCCGGAATGGCCGCCACCAGACCCATCGCCGTCGCCACCAGCGCGTCGGCGATCGGCCGCGCGACGACGCCGAGGTTGGTGGAGCCGGTCTGGGCGATGCCTTCAAATGCCATGAGAATGCCCACCACCGTGCCGAACAAACCGATGAACGGCGTGATGCTCGCCGTCGTCGCCAGGAACGATACGCGATGCTCGAGCTTGTTGACCTCGACAACCGACGCGCGCATCAGCGCGCGATCGACCGCAGTCAGGCTCTTGAGAGTAGGACGCGCGGCGGGGCTGCGTGGATTGGATCCGACCGTGGATTCCGCTGCCGGCGCGTTCTGCCGGAGTTGGGCCGTCAGTTCCGCGTAGCCGGCCTGGAACAGGCCGACGAGCGGGCTTTCCTTGAGCGAGCCGCAGACCGCCTGCACCTCCGAGAACTTGTTGCTGCGACGGAAGACGTCGAGAAACGTCGCCGACTGCCGCGTGAGGCGCCGGAAGGTCCACAGCTTGTAGAACGTGATGCCCCACGACACGATCGAAAACGCCGCGAGGATGAGGAGAACGACCTTCGAGATCGTGCTGGAGTTCGCGAGAATCTCCATGAGGGCCGAGCCAGTGTTCGCAGGTGCAGCATTCTCAGGACCCTGCAGCAGCAGCAGGGCCATGCCTAGGGTTCCGGCCGTTCGCAAACGGGCCTCCGCGATATCGAGTTCGTGCGCCGCTGGGACAGCGCGGGGCCGGTGTGGGAATTCCGGCGATTGCCCCGGGGCGGGGAACTCCAGGGTGTGCAAAACTGTAGCACGGCGTAAAACAGCTGTCAAACCTATGTTACGATTGAACTTCTCGCTTTTTTGCCCCCATGCTGCGCTTTCTCAGCATCAAACGCCTCGCCGTGATCGACGCGGTGGAGGTTGAATTCGACCCTGGCCTCAATGTCCTGACTGGGGAGACCGGGGCAGGCAAGTCCATCCTCGTCGAGGCCGTCGGGCTCCTGCTCGGCGGCCGGGCGTCGGGCGACCTTGTTCGTACGGGCGAAGAGGTCGCGACGATCGAGGCCATCTTCGAGTCTGGCGGCGAAGAGCTGCTGGTTCGCCGCGAGATCACGGCCCAGGGTCGCAGCCGGGCGTACGTCAACGGCGAACTCGCGACTGCCGGCGCGCTCAAGGAGCTCTCGCGACGCCTCATCGAGCTTCACGGGCAGCACGAGCATCACACCCTGCTTGATCCCGCCACGCATCTCGAGGTCGTGGACAATTTCGGAGAACTGGGTCGCTTGACCGAACAAGTGGCCGGTCTGTTTGAGCGATGGCGCGTGAGCGGGGAGGCGCTGGAACGAGCCCGGCGTGCAGTTTCCGAGCGGGAGGCGCGGCTGGAGCTCGTGGTGTTCCAGCTCGCCGAGCTCGACCGCGCGGCCTTCACATCGGTCGACGAGGACGTCGAGCTGAGCGCGGCGCGCCAGGTCCTCGCCAACGCCGAACGCGTCGAACGGCTCTGCGAAGAGGCGTACGCGTCCTTGTATGAAAGCGACGGCGCGGTGCTGGCCAGCCTGGGCCAGGTGTGGCGTCGCGTCTCGGACCTGGCCGCGATCGACCCGCGCTTTCGGCCGTACGTCGACGCGCGCGACGGCATCAAGTCGCAGCTCGAGGATCTGGCGCTCTTTCTGCGGCGCTATGCCGACGGCATCGAGGCGTCGCCGGCCAGGCTGCAGCAGCTCGAAGAGCGTCTCGCGCTGTTCGACCGCCTGAAGCGCAAGTACGGGCCGACGGTGGCCGACTGCATGGCTCGGCGCGACGCGCTGCGGCGCGAGCTCGGAGACCTCGAGGGCGGCGAGGAACGCCTCGCCGATCTCGATCGCGCGCGGGAGTCCGCGCGGCGTGAGTTTCTGGCGGCGGCGGAGACACTGGCGGCCGAGCGGCGTCGCTGTGCCGCGACATTCGCGCGCAGCATGGAGGATCTGGCGGCCGATCTCGCGATGGATCGCACGCGCTTCGAAGTCCGGTTCGGCGCGCCGCTGACCGAGGACGCCTGGTCGGCGCGCGGAATCGACGCCGCCGAGTTCTACGTGTCGCCCAATCCCGGCGAGGAGCTGAGGCCGCTGGTCCGCATCGTCTCGGGCGGCGAGTTGTCGCGGCTGATGCTGGCGATCAAGTCGCTGACGGCCACGTCGCGCGCCGGGTGGACGGACGCGGCCGACCGGCCGCCGAGCGGCGTCGCGCCCGGGTTGATCTTCGACGAAGTGGACGCGGGCATCGGCGGACGCGTGGCCGACGTCGTGGGCCGAAAGCTACGTGCGCTCGGGTCCGCCTTTCAAGTACTCTGCATCACGCACCTGCCGCAGATTGCGGCGTGCGCCGATACGCACTTCGCGATCGAGAAGCGGGTGGAGCGCGGCCGGACGCGGACGTCCGTGACGCGGCTCGACAGGGACGGGCGCGTCGAGGAACTGGGCCGGATGCTCGGTGGCGCGACGGTCACCGACGGGCTGCGCGCTTCGGCTCGGGAGATGCTCGCGAATCGTCAGCCGGCCGTGGCCATCCCGACGGCCGGCCGGAAGGCGAAAGGCGAATCGATGTCGAAAGGCGAAAGCGAAAGAACGAAAGCGAAAGGTGGGCGTGGCGCGTAAGTACCTCATCGAAACGTTCGGCTGCCAGATGAACTTCCACGACTCCGAGCGGATGGCGGGGTTGCTCGAGCAGGCCGGCTTCGAAGCCGCCGCCGACGCCGCCGACGCCGACGTGGTCGTCATCAACACCTGCAGCGTACGCGAGCGCGCCGAGGAGAAGCTGTACACGCGCCTCGGCGAGCTTCGCGAGTTGGCGGCCGAACAGGGGCACGACCCGATTGTCGCCGTCGCCGGCTGCGTGGCGCAGCAGGAAGGCGCGGCCATCTTCAAGCGTTCGCCTGGTGTCGCGGACGTCGTGATCGGGACCCAGGCGATCCGGCGGCTGCCGATGCTCGTGGAGCAGGCGGGCGAACGCCGCCGTACGCCGCTCCTCGACCTCGACCCGTACGACGATGTCACGTTCCCGCTGGGGGTGGCGAGGCGGGGCGACCCGGTGAAGGCGTACGTGACCATCATCGAGGGCTGCAACGACTTCTGCAGCTTCTGCGTCGTACCCTATACGCGGGGGCACGAACGCATGCGGCCCAAGGCCGACATTGTCGCCGAGGTCCGGGAAGCGGCCGCGAGCGGCCGGCGGGAAGTGCAGCTGCTCGGCCAGATTGTGAACCACTACGCGGCGCCGGACGATCCCGGCTGCGACTTCACCGGTCTGCTCGAGGCGGTGCACGAGGTGGAGGGCGTCGACCGCATCCGGTTCGCGAGCCCGCATCCGCGGCACGTGGACGACCGGTTCATCGACGCGATGGAGCGGCTGCCCAAGGTCTGCCGGCACCTGCATCTGCCGGTGCAGTCGGGCTCGACGAGCGTCCTGCGGGCGATGCGCCGGCGGTACACGCGCGAGGCGTACCTGTCGTTGATCGAGCGGATCCGGGAACGGCTGCCGGAGGTGGCACTCTCGACCGATATGATCGTCGGGTTTCCAACGGAAACGGAAGCCGACTTCGAGGAGACGCTGACGCTCACGGCGACCGTGGGGTATCACAGCATGTTCTCCTTCAAGTACTCGCCGCGTCCGAACACGCTCGCCGGGCAGCGGCTGGCGGATCAGGTCCGCGAGGACGAGAAGACGCGGCGCATTGTGGCGCTGCAGGCGCTGCAGCGGGAAATTCAGAGCGGTCTGAACGGGCGGCTCGTCGGCCGGACGGTGGACGTGCTGGTCGACTCGGGCAGCCGGCGGCGCGATACTGAGTTGTCGGGGCGGACGAGCACGAACGTGGTCGTCAACCTGCCGGGCCCGTTGTCCTGGGTGGGCCGGCTGGTTCCGGTGCGGGTGGAGCGGGCGGGCCCGCATAGCGTGTGGGGACAAGCAGCGGCTCAGAGTCTGGGGTGACACCATGCAAATCGAGATGAGCATCAAGGGCCTGATGGTCGATCCTGTGACGAACATGCCGATCGTGATCCTGCGCGACCAGGCGGGGGAGAAGGTCCTACCGATCTGGGTCGGGATGTCCGAAGCCAACGCCATCGCGCTGCAGATCGAGAACATCTCGACACCGCGACCGATGACGCACGACCTGCTGCGGAATGTCATCCACGACCTGAAGGCGACGGTGCGCAAGATCGTCGTCTGCGACCTCCAGGACAACACGTTCTACGCGCTCATCTACCTGACGCTCGGCGGCGAGACGGTGGCCATCGACGCGCGCCCGAGCGATGCGATCGCGCTGGCGCTGCGGACGCGGGCGCCGATCTTTGTTGAGGAGACGGTCATCGACCACGCGAAGACGGTAGATTTCTCGCCCGAGAAAACCGACGCGGATCGACTGCACAAGTGGCTGGAGAGCCTCGATCCGGACGATCTCGGCTACAAGATGTAGCAGTCGGCAGTCGGCAGTCAGCAGTCAGCAGTCAGCAGTCGGCCGTCGGCAGTCGTCGCCAGTCGAGCCCGGGCGCCCGCTCGAGCTCATCAAATCATCAGATCGTTCGTTCGCACGATCGCCAATGCTGTTACAATCCTGCTTGTTCCCGCCCCGGGCCCCTGAATGATCGTCGCGATTGCAAACCAGAAAGGCGGCGTCGGCAAGACGACGACCGCGATCAACCTCGCTGCGGCGCTGGCGCTGCGAGGCAAGCGCACGCTGCTCATCGACCTCGACCCCCAGGCCAACAGTACGATGTCGTTTCTCGACATGCCGCCCGGCGCGCGGAGCGTGTTCGACGCGATTGCGGACCCGGCCGTGCCGCTCCAAGACGTGATTCTGCCGTCGCCGCTCGAGAATCTGTCGATCGCGCCCTCGCGGATCGCGCTCGCCAAGCTGGAGGCGAAGCTGGTGGGGGAGATGGACGCGCATTTCCGGCTCAAGGACAAGATCGAGCCGATTCGCCGGACGTATCCCCACATCGTCATCGACTGCCCGCCGGCGCTCGGGCTGCTGACGGTGAACGCGCTCGTGGCGGCGACGCACCTGCTGATCCCGATTCAATCGTCGTATTTCGCGCTCGAGGGGACGGACGACCTGCTCGAGACGATTGAGAAGGTGCGGGCGCGGCCCAATCCGGCGCTGCGGATTCTGGGCGTCGTGATCACGATGCACGACAAGCGCACGGCCCTGGCCCGCGATATCCGCGCGCAGATCCAGAAGGTGTTCGGCGGCAAAGTCTTCAAGACCGTCATCACCAAGAGCGTGCGGCTCGAGGAAAGTCCGGCCTACAAGGAGTCCATTTTCACCTTCGCGCCCGAGTCGGTCGGGGCGACGGAGTATTACCGCCTCTGCGAGGAGGTTATCGATCGTGCCTAGACGAGGATTACCCGAATCGATCGCCATGCGTCACGACGAGCACTACGTGGAGGCGCTGGCGGCGTCGGCCGGCACCCCGGTCGGCCGTCTGATTCCCATCGACCACATCGACCCCAATCCGAACCAGCCCCGGCAGGTCATGGGAGATCTGTCCGAACTGATGGCCTCGATTTCCGAGAAGGGGATCATCGAGCCGCTGGTCGTGCGGCCGCGCGGTGAGCGGTTCCAGATCGTGGCGGGCGAGCGCCGGTATCAGGCCGCGGTCCAGCTCGGCCTGAAGGAACTGCCGGCTGTCATCCGCGACGTCGACGAAGCCGAGATGCTCGAGCTGGCGCTCATCGAGAACCTGCAGCGGAAGGACCTGACGCCGTTCGAGGAGGCCGAGGCGCTGCAGGGCCTGGCCGACGAGTGCCGATACACGCACGAGGACCTGGCGCGTCGGTTGGGGAAGTCGCGGACGTCCATTACCGAGTCGCTGACGCTGACGGCGATGCCGCAGGAGATTCGACACCTGTGTCGGCTGGCCGACATTTCCTCCAAGTCGTTGCTTCTGCAGGTGGTTAGACAGGAGACTTCCGCGAAAATGACCGCCCTGATTGAGAAGATCGCGAGCCAGGGCGGCGCCACGCGCCAGCAGCTCCGGGACGCCACGGCGAAGGCCAAGCCGGGCCGTCCCAAGGCCTATGTCTTCGCCTACCGGCCGCCGACCAAGGCGTTCAATCTGAAGCTGTCGTTCTCGAAGAGCCGCGCGTCGAAAGACGACGTCATCGAGGCGCTTGAAGCGATCCTGAAAGAACTCCGCAAGGCCAAGTAGGACCGATGGCGTGGCGGCCGGGCGATCGCCAGCGGCTCGGCGCGCGTCCGCGCGTGTGGGTGTTGACTGGTCGGAGTGGGCGGGAGGGGCGGGATCGGCGGCGACGTCCGGGAGTGCTTAAGCGAGGCTTATCCGGCGGCGCATTCATCCACTAGTTAACATAATATCCATTATCAGACTCACGAGATATCCCGAACGATCGACCCCTGTGCATGGTTTGCGCACGCCCGCGTCCTGCAGACGCCCAAGGCCGAGGCGCCGCCCGGTCCCGCTCAGGCCCGCCAGTTCTCACCGCCGAACCCCTCCCCCGGCACGTTCACCTGAATCGCCCGCTGGGCCGGATACCGTTCCGCCTCATGCGCCGCCGGACCACCCGGCAGGCTCGCCGACACGAAGAACGCGACCGGTTCGCCGGCCCGGGCCTCGAGGTCCTGAAGCGGGACGGCCAGCTCGAGCACGGTACCGGCCGCCACCCGGCCGCCCTGCGGGCCGCTCGCCCCGGACCAGATGGCCCGACCTGACGGCTCGACCTCCAGCCGTTGCCGCGATGGATGCAGGAAGGTCAGCGAAAACCCGTGGCCCTCGGCCATCAGGTCCGCCAGCCGGCGCTCGCCGTCGAGACGGACGAACAGGTGCGACGGGCTGAAGCCGAACAGCACGTGCGTCAGGATGCGCGCCGCCGCGCCGGTCTGATGCATCGCGCCCTGACGCACGGGAACCTCGAATGTGCCCGCGCCCAGCCATTCGAAGTAGCTCGTCGCTTCGCCGTCGATGGTCGGCGACAGCCATGCCGAGGGTGGCTGTTCCTCCTGGACGGTCTGGATCCTCGAGATGTTGCTGACGAACAGTTCCTCCGGCACGGGCTTGTGCAGCAGGCGGTACACGTTCCGCAGATGCCGCCGGAACAGGTCGTCGAACTCCGCATCGTGATCCGACGAGTGGTCGTCCCCATACCACCAGAACCAGTCGCTGCCTTCGGCAATCAGCAGTTCCTCCCGTGCCCGCTCGATCGCCGCCGCCCCCGCATCCGAGGCTGTTTCGATGGCCTCGCGGGCGTCGCCCAGCTGGCTCCAGGCAATCTGGTCGTCCCGATGCCCGATCCAGATCGAGAAGTTCGCGTCGATCCACGAACCGGGAAAGATCGACTCGATCGTCCCAGGGACGGCGCCCGGGTTCGCGCACGCCTCGGCCATCGTCACGGTCCGCAGCTCTGGATGGGTGGCCAGCCGGCCATACAGCGCCCTGAGAAACGGGTGGCCGTTTCCTTCGAAATGCTCCCACGCGTTCTCGCCGTCCAGGATCACGGGCAGGAGGGCCTCTCCCCCGCCGGCCGCGGTGAACCGGCGACCGGCTTCCACCAGCCGGCCCACAAAATCGGCGGCGGCGGCGTCCGGGTCCCACCCGGCGTAAACGAAACCAATGCGATCCGACAGGACGTGGTCGCGAAACACGCACGCGACCGCCGCGCCACCGGCCCGGACGTTGTACGAACGATAGAGCCGATCGGGCTGCTCCACGTGACCGTAGTGGTCCCGCGTGAAGGTCAGCCCGATCGACCGGCCGAGGATCTGTTCGTCGGTCGCCATCCAGGAGAAACCGGCCCTGGCCACCAGCGGGACGATCGCGTCCGACACCGACCCTTCAGAGGGCCACAGGCCGACCGGCCGGCGCCCGAACAGGCGCTCGTGGCAATGGACGGCCCTGACAAGCTGGGCGTCCGCGTCGTCCGGGTGCCGGAATCTCCGCCGCGGCATGGGCGATCCCGGATGGGTCCGGAGGTAGACGTCTGTGTCGCACAGCAGCGGCAGGATCGGATGGTAGAACGGCGACGTGGCGATCTCGATCTGACCCCTGGCTGCCGCGTCGCGGTACTCAGGAATCACGCGGTTCAGCAGTTCGAGCTCGACGGTCCGAAGTACCCCCTTGTCGTCCTCGGTGAAGGCCCGGCCCTTGGCCACCAGCCGTTTCACGCGCTCATCGCCCGTCAGGTAGAAGGGATCGATCCAGGCCAGCTTCTGCCACACCTGCAGATCGCGCAGGTCGTCGGTCGAGAACGCCGCGGATGCGGATCGGCGGTCGAGCAGCTCGAGGTAGCGCGGATACACCTCGATCATGCGCTGGCGCTGAGCGTGAAAGAAGTTGGCCACGATGAACGCGGCTTCGGCCTCGGTGAGCAGCGCGGCCGGCTTGAGGCCGAGCTCGAGGTACCGGTCGCGCGCGCGGTCGGCGGCAAACGCTTCGAGCTGCACGAGCAGCGACGGCACGAGGTTGAAAGTGGCGCGAACGGCCGGGAACTCGCGCAACAGCGCCACCATCCCGTAGTAGTCCTTGAGGGCATGCAGCCGCACCCAGGGCATGATGTGCTCGCGGGTCACCAGGTCTTCATAGAATGGCTGGTGCATGTGCCAGAGCAGAGCGACGCGGGTCATGGTGGTAGTCTAACTGGTGGTGCCTTCTCTGCTCGACCGCTATGTCGTTCGCGAGACACTGCTGCCGCTGTTTTTGTCGCTGCTCCTCATCACCTTCCTGCTGATCATCCCGCCACTCCTGCAGCAGGGGTATACGCTGATCGCGCAGGGCGTGGGCTGGTCGGTGGTCGTGCGCGTGCTCGTCACGCTGCTCCCGCAGGCCCTGAGCATCAGCATCCCGATGGCGGTCCTGATGGGGCTGCTCATCGCGTTGGGCCGGCTGTCGGCCGACCGCGAGTTCGTCGCCATGCAGGCGTGCGGCGTCAGCGTCTACCGGCTGCTGCGGCCGGTGGCCTTCATCGCCCTGGTGTCGACGGCGGCCACGGCGTACGTGCTCATCGTGTCGCTGCCGAACGCCAATCAGCGGTTCCGGGAAATCACGTTGCGGGAGGTGTCGTCGCTCGTCGAAAACAACGTCAAACCCCGCGTCTTCTTCGACAAGTTCCCGAATCGCGTGCTCTACGTCCGGGATCTGCCGCCCGGCGGCGGCTGGCGCGACGTGTTCCTGGCGGATTCGTCGAAGCCGGGCGAAACGGCGGTGTACTTTGCGCGCGAGGGACGCATTCTCGTCGACCGCGAAGAGCAGATGGTCCAGCTCCAGCTGACGCGCGCCACGCAGCACACGACGATGGCGGCGCAGCCGGACGAGTATCACGAGACCGAGTTCGAGAGCATCAGCCTGAATCTGGACCCGCAGACGGTGTTTCCGCCGCCGCCCAACCGCGGTGTGCCTGAGATGACGATTGCCGAGCTCCGCCGAACCATCGCCCAGGCCGACGCGCGCAACGACCGGCTCCTCGGCTACAGCTCGCGGTTCATGGTCCAGTTCAAGCTCGCGCTCCCGCTGGCGTGTGCCGTGCTGGCCCTGATTGCGCTGGCGCTTGGTGTCAGCCATCGCAAGGACGGCAAGCTGGCCAGCTTCGTGATCGGCATCAGCGTCAGCTTCATCTACTACGTGCTGCTGTATATGGCCCGGGCTTCGGCGTTCGGGGGTGTGCTCAACCCGAGCCTCGCGCCGTGGGTTCCCAACCTGGTGTTGGGCCCGGTCGGCATCGCGCTGCTGTTATGGCGTGCGCGCTCCACCGACCGTCCGATCCTGATTACGCTGCCGGCGCGGCGCGTCGCGGCGCTGTCCACCGCCTCCGGCGTCACCGTGCCGCTCCAGATGCCGTCGCCGGTTCCGAGGCCGTCGCGCGTGGTGTTCGTGGTCCGTGTGCCCCACCTCGATCTCCGGTGGCCGAGCCTGCTGGACGTCTACACCTCGCGCCAGTACCTCCGGGTGTTCGTGCTCACGATTCTGGCGGCGCTGGGGATCTTCTATATCTCGACCTTCATCGACCTGGCGGACAAGATGTTTCGCGGCTCGGCGCCGCTGGCGCTGCTGCTGCAGTACTTCTACTACCAGACGCCCCAGTACGTGTACTACATCATTCCGATCTCCGGCCTGATCGCCACGCTCGTGACGATCGGCGCGATGACCAAGAACAGTGAGCTGGTCGTGATGCGCGCGTGCGGCATCAGCCTGTACCGCACGGCCGTGCCGCTGCTCCTCTTCGCCGCTGCCGCCAGCGGCGTCCTGTTCGCCATGCAGGAGTTCGTGCTCGCCCGGGCGAACCAGGAGGCCAGCCGGCTGAACGATATCATTCGGGGCTTCCCTGCCCAGACGTTGAGTGAGCTGAACCGCTGGATGGCCAGCGAAGCCGGCGACGTCTACCACTACGACTACTTCGACGCGCGCACCGACCACTTCACCCGCTTCACGCGCTATCACCTCGACCAGTCGTCGTGGCGGCTGAGCGCGGTGACGTACGCAGACAGCGTCGATCTGGTGGACACGAGCCGCGCCCCGGGCGCACGCGAGTCGACGTGGCTGGCGCGCGCCGGCTGGGTTCGAACGGTCACGCCGCGGCGCAAGGGCGGAGCGGTCAAGACAGCCGTCAGCTACCAGGCGTTTGCCGAGCGCCAGATGCGGCTGGAGGCGCCCGGCTATTTCAAGACCGAGTCGCCCGACGCGTTGAAGATGACATACGGGCAGTTGAGCGACTACATCGCGCAGCTGAAGGCCAGCGGATTCAACGCCGTGCCGCCCACGGTGCAGCTGCAGCGCAAGGTGGCCTTCCCCTTTGTCACCGTCATCATGACCCTGCTGGCAGTGCCGTTCGCGGTCACGACGGGCCGGCGCGGCGCCCTGGGCGGCATCGGCATCGGGATCGCGATCTCGATCGTCTACTGGGTGATTCTCAACGTGTTCAGTGCGCTCGGAGAAGGTGGCGTGACGACACCCATGCTTGCGGCGTGGGCGCCGAACATCCTCTTTGGCGCCGCCGCCATCTATATGGTCCTGACGGTTCGGACCTGATCTACCGCTGCAGCGCCGGGTTGGTAATCCACACGCGGCCCGACGTGCCGGGCCTGGTGTTGACGGCATCGACGACGAACAGGATGCTGCGGATTTCGGCGCGGGGCGGCTTGTCCGTGCCGGCGCCGGCCGTAGGCGTCAGATCGTCGAAGAACACCGTGCGCTCCTGATCCACGGCATCGATGTAGATCGACCGGTGCCAGCTCCCGCGTTCCGACCGGATCTGGACGGAGATCCGCATGGGCTGCTCGGCGCGGCCCGTAAACACCAGACGATCGTTTCCGGCAAGGCCCGCCGCAAGATCCACGACGAGCGCCGCGTACTGACCGGCCGCTGGTCCGCTGGCGAGGCCGAAGCGCAGCCGCGCCTGGCTTCCCCCCGTCAGCGCTGTCCCGCCCGGTCCGGGCGCCACCGATGGGAGATCGACGGCCGCGAGCGATGTCGGGTCGTACTCGACGCGCCATGTCGTTTTTGACGATCCGCCGATGAGCGGTTGCTTCTGGCTGGCGGGCAGCGGTTGCCGCTCTGCCGTTCGTGCGGCCGGATCGACCGCGCGTACGTAGATCGGGTTGCTCGTCAGCCACGGTGAGCCCGCGGCCCGGATCTCGACCCAGTACACCCCTGCCCCGCCCGGCGCCTCGACCGTGAACTCCGGCTCGTGGTGATCGCCTGAGAGCATCTCGCCGCCGTTGCGGATCGCCGCCGTAAACGACGCCGGCGCGTTGCTGCGCACGCGCAGCCTGACCGGCCCGCCCGCTGCCGGCAACTCGTCGCCGTCGCGTGCCGTCCCCGACGCGTTCGTTGCCGAGAATTCGAATGCGGGCGGCGCCGCGATGCCGTCCAGCGATGTGTACAGATGGCCGGCTCGAATCGCGCGCAGGATGGCCACCGCATCCGCCACGGCCTCCCCCGTCAGCGCGCGTTCCGGCCTGACGTGGACCGACAGCGCGCGGAATGACGACTCGTAGCTCGGAATCGGAATCGCCGCACGGGTTTCCGCGGGATCGCTCGACCGCCAGACGGCGATCTGCGCGTGGGCGTCCGCGCCGGCCGCCACGACGACGCGTCGATGGCGGACCGCGTCTGCCCACTGCATCAGCACGCCCGTCGGTTGAATCAGCGCGGCGATGGATTCGGCCGGGCGGAACGGGTACGAGACGAGGCGCTGCAGGAGGAAGGCCGTCGGCAGCGTCGCGCGCATTCCGAACGCCGGCCTCATCTGCTGCCGCCAGCTCGTGTCGGGGTTGACGAACTCGATGGCGTCGAACGGCGCCGACCACTCGCGCCAGCTGAGCTCGGTCCGGGGCGAATCCGGGTGGGCCGCGATCCCGAACCCGCCCAGCCGCTTCACATCGTCCACGACGTCGCGCGCCTGACCACCGAGCGGATACGGCGCCTTCGGCATGCCGAGCGCGATGTAATGGCCACCGGCCGTGCTGATCTCGACGGCGTCGAGACACAGGACACCCTCGCGATAGACGGGCGGATCCGGCGCCCGCGTGGCGTCGCCGTGATCGGTGACGACGATGAACTTCAGCCCGGCGCGCGCGGCGGCGCGGGCAATGTCATCGAGCGTGCCGCGGCCGTCGGATCGTGTCGAGTGGACATGGAGGGCTCCCGGGATCGTGCCGTCCGGGAACAACGGGGCGAGAACGGAGGACTTCGCGGGGAACGTGAGCCAGGCAAGACCGGCGACGGCAGCCAGCAGGGCCGCCGTCGCCGTGAGGAACCTCTTCAAGTCGGCCGGTTAGAGGCCGGCGCCCTTCTTGAGCGCCGCGGCCTTGTCGGTCTTCTCCCACGTGAACTCCGGCTCGGTGCGGCCGAAGTGACCGAACGCCGCCGTCTTCGCGTAGATGGGACGGCGCAGGTTCAGCTCTTCGTGGATGCCGCGCGGCGTGAGCTTGAAGTTCTGCCGCACGAGCTCGGTGATCTTCGGCTCCGGGATCCTGCCCGACCCGTCCGTATCAACCATGACGGACACGGGCTCGGCGACGCCGATGGCGTAGGCGAGCTGCACGGTCGCGCGATCCGCGAGGCCGGCCGCGACGACGTTCTTCGCGACGTAGCGGGCCATG
Source organism: uncultured Acidobacteriota bacterium (assembly GCA_963821285.1). Lineage (GTDB taxonomy): Bacteria > Acidobacteriota > Vicinamibacteria > Vicinamibacterales > CAVVIG01 > CAVQJU01. The sequence continues at coordinate 666,886 of CAWGDD010000003.1, read as the reverse complement.
TAGCAGGCCGAGCGGTCCACCTTCGTCGGATCCTTGCCCGAGAAGGCGCCGCCGCCGTGCGGCGCGTAGCCGCCGTACGTGTCCACGATGATCTTGCGTCCGGTGACGCCGGCGTCGCCGTGAGGACCGCCGACCACGAAGCGTCCCGTCGGGTTGACGTAGATCTTCGTGTTCTTGTCCATCAGTTCGGCCGGAATCGACGCCTTGATGATCTTCTCCGTGATGTCCTCGCGCATCGTCTCCTGGCTGACGAGCGGGCTGTGCTGGCTCGAGACCACCACTGCCTCGACGCGAATGGGCTTGGTGCCGTCGTACTCGACGCTGACCTGCGACTTGCCATCGGGACGAAGGTAGTCGAGCGTCCCGCTCCGGCGCATCTGCGAGAGGCCGCGCGCGAGCTTGTGCGCGAGCATGATCGGCAGCGGCATCAGTTCCGGCGTCTCGTTGCAGGCATAGCCGAACATCAGGCCCTGGTCGCCGGCGCCGCCGGTGTCCACGCCCATCGCGATGTCGGGCGACTGACTGTGAATCGACGACAGCACCGCGCAGGTCTCGGCGTCGAAGCCGTACTTCCCACGCGTGTAGCCGATTTCAGCGACCGTCTTGCGGACGACGTCCTGGTAGTCGATTTTCGCGTTGGTGGTGATTTCGCCCGCGACCAGCACGAGTCCCGTCGTCGTGAGCGTTTCGCACGCCACGCGGCTCATGGGATCCTGCGCGAGGATCGCGTCGAGAATGGAATCGGAAACCTGGTCGGCGATCTTGTCGGGATGCCCTTCGGTCACTGATTCAGACGTAAAGAGATGACGCCCGTTACGGCTCATGCCGTGCTCCTTGAAAGAAAGAGAGAAGACCCACACGCGACAAAACAGTGTGGCTGAACACTTCAGTCTAGCAGAATCAGGGTCTGGGGTGGAAGCGGTTGTAGACGGCCCGCAGCCGCGCCTCCAGGACGTGCGTGTAGATCTGCGTGGTCGAGAGGTCCGCGTGGCCCAGCATCATCTGGATCGCGCGCAGATCCGCGCCTCGTTCGAGCAAGTGGGTGGCGAACGAATGGCGTACGACGTGCGGGCTGAGCATCCGCGGCAGCCCGGCCTGCTGTCCGTAGCGCTTCAGAATCTTCCAGAACCCGACGCGGCTCAGCGGGCCGCCGCGGGCGTTGACGAACAGCCGCGGGGTTGCGCGGCTGCCAGCCTTCTGGCGCAGGGTCAGCCCCGGCCGCGCGCCCGCGACATACCGTCTGATCCACCCTGCCGCCTGATCGCCGATCGGGATGAGCCGTTCCTTGTTCCCTTTGCCGATGCACGTCAGGTAGTGCTCGTCGAGGTGGAGGTCGGCGTCGCGCACGCCCACGAGCTCGGACACGCGCATGCCCGTGGCGTACAGCAGCTCGATGAGCGCGCGGTCGCGGAGGCCGAGCGGGGTCGAGGTGTCGGGCTGGGCCAGGAGGGCGTCCACGTCCTCCATGGACAGGAACTTCGGCAGTGCGGGCCAGGCGGGCGGCGGCTGCAGATCGTCGGCGGGGCTGCGCGCGAGGCGCCGATCGAGGACGAGAAACCGGTAGAACCCACGGACAGCGGCGACGGCCCGCGCGACCGACCGCGGCGACTGGCCGCGCGCCCGCTGGTGCTGCACGAACGCGTCGAGCGCCTGGCGGTCCAGGTCGTCGAGAGTCCGGCGCGAGGCGTCCGCAAACGCGGCCAGCGCCGCCAGGTCGCGGCCATAGCTCTCGAGGGTGTGGTCTGACAGACGCCGCTCGACGCGCAGATGATCCAGGTAGTCGGCGATCAGACTCACGGCTATGATAGTACGCTATGCCCCTGCGCTCGAAGTGGCAGTCGCTGCCCACCGAAGCCATCAACCCCGACACCCTCGCGCTCGACAAGCTGGCGCCGGCCGACCTGGTCGAAGAAATGCTCCACGAAGACCGCAAGATGCTCGCGGCCGTGCAGCGCGAAAAGGATCGCATCGCCGTCGGGATCGACATCCTGACGCAGGGGCTTCGGAGCGGCGGCCGCATCGTCTTCGTCGGCGCTGGCACGAGCGGCCGGCTCGGCGTGCTCGAGTCGTCGGAGATGCCTCCGACCTTTGGCACCAAGCCCGAGCTCGTCCAGGCGATCATGGCGGGCGGCAAGGACGCCATGCTCGCGCCGCGCGAGGGCGTGGACGACAACTACGAGGAAGGCACGCGCTCGATCAACCGGTTGCGGCCGAGCAAGAAGGACGTCGTCATCGGCGTGTCCGCGAGCGGCATGACGCAGTTCGTGCGCGGCGCGCTCACCCGCGCCCGGCGCGCGGGCTCGAAGATCATCTTCGTGACCTGCGATCCCCGCACCGAGCTCCAGACCTTCGTGGATCTGACCATCGCCCCCGGCGTCGGCCCCGAGGTGATCGCGGGATCGACGCGCCTCAAGGCCGGCACCGCCACCAAGATCGTGCTCAACATGCTGACCACCGGTGCGATGGTGCGGATCGGCAAGACGTACGGCAACCTGATGGTGGACGTGCAGACGGGATCGGAGAAGCGCCGCGACCGCGCCCGCCGCATCGTGTCGATGGTCACCGGCCTCGAAGACGACGCGGCCGACAAGCTGCTGCGGCGCGCGCGCTGGAACGTCAAGGCGGCGATCGTGATGGAGAAAGCCGGTCTCACCTACCCGCAGGCGCTGTCGCGTCTCCGCAAGGCCCACGATTTCATCCGCGACGCCATCGGCGAGGACGCGGAAGCGCGTTTGAGGCAGCTGCTGCAGGTCGGGTAGACTTTGCCCGGGTTGTGAGAAGCCGCCTCCTCCATCACACGATACGGTTGCTGTGTGTGCCGGCGCTCGCCGGCGCCGTGCTGATTTCCGTCCACGCCGCGCAGGCCGGCGGGCCGGCTGCGCCGCCGGCATCGAGCGACGAAGTGCGGGCATTGTGGGTCGTTCGAACGAGCCTCGTCTCGCCGGCGGCGGTCGACGAGATGGTGGCGGCGGCGAAAGCCAGCGGGTTCAACACGCTGCTCGTGCAGGTTCGCGGCCGCGGCGACGCGTACTACCTCGGCGGCTCCGAACCGCGTCCGCCCGCGCTCCTCTCACAGCCGGAGTTCGATCCGCTGGCGAGGGTGCTCTCGGCCGCGCACAGCGCCGGGATTGCCGTCCACGCCTGGATCAACGTCAACCTCGTCTCGGGCACCGATCTCCCCGCCGGCCGCAATCACATCGCCTACCGCCACCCGGAGTGGCTGATGGTGCCCCGGTCGCTTGGCGAGGACTTCGCCACGCTCGATCCCACGGGGCCCGAATATCTCGGCCGGCTGATTCGATTCGCCCGCAACCAGCCGGCCGTGCTCGAGGGGCTGTATCTCTCGCCGGTCTCGCCGGGCGCCGTGGACTACACGAAGTCTGTCGTGCGCGACATCGTGCAGCGCTACGCCGTGGACGGCGTGCACCTGGACTACGTCCGGTATCCCACCGACGAGTTCGACTACAGCCGCGAGACGCTGTCGGCATTTCGCCGTTCGGTCATTCCTGATCTGAGCGAGGCGGATCGCGGGCGCTACGAGGCGCGCGCCGGAGCCGAACCGCTGCTCTACACGCGCGCGTTTCCCGAACGGTGGCGAGCCTTCCGCGTCGATCGCCTGACGGATCTCCTCACGCAGCTGCGCGAGACGGTGCGGGCCTCGCGTCCCGGCGCCGTCGTCAGCGCCGCGGTCGCTTCCGATCCGGTGGAAGCCGCCGGCCGGCGGCTGCAGGACTGGCCGGCATGGCTCGCGAACGGCCTCATCGACGTCGTCTGCCCGATGGCGTCCACGACCGACAACGCGGCGTTCGCCTCGCAGATTGCGGCCGCGCGCGATGCCGCGGGACGCCACCCGCTGTGGGCGGGCATCGGCGCCTACTCACTCTCGCACGAGCAGATCATGGACGACATCCTGACGGCGCGGCGAATGGGTGCGGGCGGCGTCGTCCTGTTCTCGTACGACAGCCTCACGGCGCCGGCGCGCGGATCCGGCTACCTCAGCCGGCTTGGCAAGGCAGCCTTCAGTTTTTGATGGCACGCGGCTCCGACGCGGCGCGCCGGGTTCTCGACGACGCGATTCGCGCCCGAGTCTTCCCCGCCGCCACGATAGACATCGGAAGCAGCGCGGGTCCGATCTGGCAGGACGCGCTCGGCACGCTGTCCTTCGACGCTGAGAGCTCGCCGGCTGCCCTCGACACGCCGTTCGACCTCGCCTCGCTGACGAAACCGATCGCGACGGCGACGGTCCTGATGCAGCTGGTGGCCGCCGGCGCCGTGACGCTCGGGGAGCCTGTGTCGTCGTGTTTCCCCGAATGGACCGGAGCCGACCGACGCAATGTCACGGCGGCCGATCTGCTGGAGCACGCGTCCGGTTTGTCACCGCGGCTCCTGGATGCGCCGCCGCGCGGGCGCCGGGAATTCGAGCACGAGATCTGCGTGGCGCCGCTCGAATACGCCCCGCGAACGCGGTCGACCTACAGCGACCTCGGGTTCATCCTGCTGGGATTTCTCGCCGAAGATCGAGCCCGTGCGACGCTGGCGCAGCAGTTCGAGGCCATCGCGGCACAGCTGGAAGCGGAGCTCAGGTACGGGCTACCTCAGGAACGCCGCCGTCAGGCGGCTCCGACGACCGCGCTGCCGGAGGATGTCCGGCGGGGACGCGTGCTTGCCGGTGAAGTTCACGACGACTACGCGGCGGCGCTGGGCGGCGTCGCCGGACACGCGGGGCTGTTCGGGCACGGCCGCTGCCGTCGGCGTCTTCGCGCGCCGCGTGCTGAACGCCGCGCGTGGCCGCGGCGATCAGCCCTCGCCGTTCTCCCCGGAGCTCGTCGGCCGATTCACAACGCGCAGCGTCGTGCCCGGCAGCTCGCGCGCACTCGGCTGGGACACCATGCTCACCACATCGTCGTGCGGCGCGCACATGTCCCCGTCTGCGTTCGGGCACGTGGGCTTCACGGGCACGTCGCTGTGGATCGATCCGCTGCGCGATCGCTACTTCGTGCTGCTGACCAACCGCGCGCACGGCGGCGGTTCCCTCGAGCAGATGCGCGACGTTCGCCGCGCGTTCCACGATTCCGTCGAGATCTAGCCAAACCGACGCGCCCGTCGTCTTAACTCGACGTGAGCGCCCTAGCGTCTTCCACCAGGGCCGGTCGGGAATGGCGTGCCGGGGCCACCAGGTGCGCCAGGACCTCCCGGTCTGCCGCCGGGCCCACCAGGCGCACCAGGACCTCCCGGCCTTCCGCCACCCTGGCCGCCTGGTCCAGTTGGAGAAAACGGACCGCCTGGCGGAAAGGGTCCGTTTCCACGTTGCCCTGGGTTGTTTCCACGACCGCCCGGATTGCCCGCGCCTCCCGGAGCAGCAGTGCCGGCAGTCGCAGGCGGCGTGTAAACGAACGCCCACTCGTTGTAGTGCGAGCGTCCCTTGTAGAGCCGGATGGAAACGTTCGTGCTCTTGCTCGTCACGCCGATGATGCCGCCGACAGCCGCTCCGGGCGTCGCTGCGCCAGCAAATGGGTTAGCCCCTCGGCCGCCTGCTGCGGGAGGGGTCGGCTGCTGACCTCTCGCGGGCGTGGCCTGACCCCCTGGCGTGGCGGCCTGTCCCTGCGCTTGCGTGAGGGGCACGAAGTCTTCGTTCGTGATCGGGTCCTTGTACTTCTTCCGGAGGAATTTCTGTTCGACGAGCACGTCGAGCGTCGGCGGGTAGGCGTTGGCGAACTTCCGCTGGAACATACCGATCGAGTGCGCGATCTGCTCGCCGCGGAAGACCAGCTCCTCTTCCTTCTCGCGCTGGACCATCTGCTTCCAGACCGGCATGACGACGGTCATCATCACGGCCATGACGGCGATGCCGATAATCAGGGCAGCCATGGCGTAGCCGGCTTCAGGGCTCCGTCGCGCCCTGCGGCGCCTTTGACCTTGACCAGCTAAGTACATGTGAATTAAGATGGTTACAGCATTCATGCTATCACGATTCCGCTGGGCGGCCCGGCTGGCTCTGTTTACGCTCTCGGTGGTTCCCATGGTTGCCTGCGAGCGCGTGCCGCTGCTCGCCCCATCGGGATCGACCCTCACGCTGACGAGCCCGACGACTGCGCTGCCCATCAACGGGACGACGCCGATCGGCGTCCAGGTGATCGAGCCTTCCGGCACGCCCCCGCACAGCGGCACCCATGTCACCTTTACTACGACGCTCGGCACGCTGTTTCCGACTGAGGCGGAAACAGATTCATCCGGCCAGGCGATCGTGCAGTTCAGAGCTGGTACTGCGTCCGGCACGGCGACGATCAGCGCGATATCCGGCGGCGCCAGTGTGGCGGCGACCGGCGTGCTGAAGATCCTCGTGGGAACCGCTGCCGTTGGCCGGGTCGTCATGAACGCGAGTCCCTCTCAGGTGCCCTCGCTTGGTGGTTCTTCAACGATCAGCGCCCAGGTGTACGACGTGAACGGCAACGCGCTGAGTGCTACCCAGGTTTCGTTTTCGACGACGGCCGGAACGTTGAGTTCCACGCTTGCCGTTACAGATGGGAATGGATTCGCGCAGGTCGTCCTCACGACGTCGGTCCAGGCTGTGGTCACGGCCAGTGTCGGCGCAACCGCGCCGCCGGGTGGGGGTACGGGCGGGGGCACCGGTGGCGGAACCGGCGGAGGTACGACCACAACGCCGACCGGCACGGCGTCAGCCACTGTAACGGTAGGGGTCGTGCCGCAGCCCACGGTATCGCTGACCCTCAACACCACGAACCCGACGTCCGGAACGGATGTCTCGTTTACCGGATCGGTCGCGGTCGCCGCGACCGGAGGGTCCGCCATTCAGAACGTCACGATTGATTACGGCGACGGTCCCGCGAGAGACCTGGGCCCGGTCGCAGGTACCGCTATCGCCTTGCACCACGTTTACGCGTCGGGCGGAACCTTCACCGTGACGTTGACCGCTCGCGACAGCAACGGCGGCGTCGGCACGGCCGTGACCACCGTCTTCGTGCAGGTGGCACCGCCACTCGCGGTGTCGCTGTCGGCGAGCACCACACCATCCGGTACCAGCACGATAGTGTCTTTCACCGCTACAGTGATCGGCCTCGGCAATGACGTCGTCGTGAACTACCACTGGGTCTTTGGCTCGACTTTGGGAACCGCCGATACGACCAGCAACCAAGTTACGCGGACGTATGCCCCCGGGGCGGGGTCGGTCACGCCCTTCGTCACCATCACGACGTCAAGCGGAAAGACCGCGACTGGGTCCACCGCGATCACCATCCCGTAACGGATCTCTTCTTCAGGGAGGCTGGGCTTAGGCCCAGCCTCCATATTTCTCGATCGCCGGGCCCTGTTGACAACCGGTGCGGTATGCCTACAATGTAGTCATACAGACATGGCCGATGTCCTGGGGGCCTTCGAACAGGCGGTGCTGCTGGCCATCGTGCGCCTGCGCGACGATGCGTACGGCCGTGCGATCCTGAAGGAAGTCCAGGCTCGGCTCGAGCGGGACGTGGCCGCCGGCGCCGTGCACGCCACGCTCGGTCGTCTCGAGCGAAAGGGCCTGCTGGCCTCGCGGCTCGGGTCGGGGACGCCGATTCGAGGCGGCCGTGCGCGGCGCTTCTACCGGCTGCAGCCCGCAGGACAGCGTGCGCTCAACGACGCGCGCGCGGCGATCGACAACCTCTGGGTGGGCCTTCGCTGGCCGCTGAAAGGACGGGCATGATGTGGACGACGGCCGTGCTCTCGCTGCTGATGCCACCGGACGAAGCGGAAACCGTCGCGGGCGATCTCATCGAGGAGTACCGCGACACCGTGTATCCCGCGGTCGGAAAATGGCGCGCCGATCTGTGGCTCGCGCGGCAGGTCGCCGGGTTCGTGTGGCGCGTGCCGCTCGTGTGGGGTCTTCTGGTCGCGCTGTTTATCGCGGGCCGGTTTGTCGCCGACACGTTCGCCCCGCCCGCCAGCTACGCGGCGCGGTCGTTCTTCACGACGTGGTCATCGATCCTGCTCTACCTGATTGCGGGCGCGTGGGGCGCCCGGCGCACGGGCCGTCTCCGGACCGGCGTGCTGCTCGCCGCGGGCGCGCACGCGATTGGATGGGCGATCAGCGGCGTCGTCACCATTGCCCTCTTCGCTGGGCGTGATCCGCAACCAGCCCGCGATGCTGAACCTGTTCTACGCGACGGGAGGCTGGGGGGAACAGTGGTTTCTCCCGCTGATGCTGCCTCCCGATTGTCCTGGTGCTCGGAGCGATCGGGGGCGTTTTCGGCCGGACGCTCGGCCGCCGCGCGCGGGCCTGATTACCAGTCGGCGTACTTGGTGTTGTCGAGCGCCGTGGCTTCCGATCCGCTCTTGACGTCGTAGATGCCCGGCGAGGCCGTGGGGTTGGTTGGGTCGGGCTCGCTCGGCACAGTCTGCCACGTGCTCGAGCTCATCGTGAACGGATCGTCGGGCAGCTTCCGCATGTATCCATCGCTCACCAGCGCGTCGAGCGAGCTGGGGTACTGCATCTTGTCGGCGTAGTACTGGTCGATCGCATCGCGCATCCGGAACAGATCTTCCTTGAGGACGGCCTCGCGCGCCCGGACCACGCTGTTCCGGTACTGGGCGAGCCCGATGCCGGCCAGCACGATCAGGATCGCCGCCACGACGAGCAGCTCGATCAGCGTGAAGCCGCGCTCGCTGACGCTACCAGTCCTTGTATTTCGTTCCGTCAAGGGCCGTTCCTTCGGACGTGGTGTGGACGTCGAAGACGTCCTGCCCGCCCCACCTGGTGGATTTCGGATCGTCCTGATACGAGCGGAGCCCCCACTCGGTGCTCCTCGTCATCGGATCGATCGGCACGCGTCTCAGGTATTTGAGCTTGCGGCCGGTCGCGTCGTTGGCCGCCGTGACGCCGTCGACGAGCGTCTGCAGATCCGGCGGGTAGTTCTCGGCGCCGGCCTTGAGGTCGAGCGTGCCGATCAGGCCCTGGTCGGCGGCGTCCTTGAACTTGTCGATCGCGGTCCGCATCTCGCGCAACGAACGGCGCAATTCGGCCTCCCGCGCCCGCTGCATCGTGACCCTGGTCAACGGCATGATGGCGGCGGCCAGCACCAGGATCATCGACGACACGATGATGAGCTCGATGAAGGTGTAACCGTTCGCCTTCATGTCTGTTTCACGGCTGGACGGTCACCGTCACGGGCCGGAACTGCAGGCCCATCGCCGTGCCGCCTGGCCCCGTGGCCGATCCGCTGACGATCAGCTGCACGTCGCCAGGAGCGATCGCGTCGAAGAGCACGGCGGCGAGCAGGCCCGTGCCCGATGCCCCGGTCACATCCGGACCCCGCACGATCGTGATGTCGATGCGGCCGCGGCCGACCTGCTGGGAGAACGTGACGGTCGCGCCGCCGGCCCGCAGGAAACTTCCCTCCTGCACCGTCCTGACCCGTAGCTTCGTCGGGTCGAACACCATGGTCAGCGTGACGGTGGAGAGCCGCGCCGCGCCGGTGACCGAAATCGGGATGTTGTACGGGCCCTGGCCCACACGCAGCGGCGTCGCCGGCGGCGAGATGATGACCTGCGCCTGGCCGATGCCCGGCGACGTGATCGGAGGGTTGGCCGCCTGCGCTGCCCCGCCGGCGGCCGGTGCGGCCGGAGCTTCGGGCGTCGCCGGGTTCGCGGGCGCCGCCTGGGCCTGCGGCGGCGGCTGAGCCGGTGGTGCCGCCGGCGGTGTGGCCGGGGCCGGCTGATTCGGCACCACGACCGTGCCCGGGATCGGTGAGGCTCCCGGCGGCACGGTGATCGTCCCTTGCGGCGTGGCCCCTCCGATGGCCGGCAGCCCGGGCGCCGGGGCGGCCGGTCCTGCAGCCGGCGCTGCCGGCGCGGCGTCCGCGGGCGGCTGCGGCGCGATGAGCGGCGGCGGGCCGCCGAGCCCGAGGCTCTGCTGCGACCCGATGTAGATCGGCCTGAGATCGGCTTCGGTGATGTCCGGCGCGCGCACGATGCGCGGCGTCAGCAGCATGATGATGTCGGTCTGGGCGATCTGCTCGTCGTTGTTGGAGAAGAGCTGCTTGAGGACGGGCACGTGAATGGCGCCCGGGAAACCCGTTCAGCGACCGCCGTTCGTCCTCACGGAGGAGGCCCGCCAGCAGGTTCGATTCGCCGTCCCGCAGGCGCAGGCGCGTGGTCACTTCCCGGTTGCCGAACGACGGGATGTTGACGCCGCCGATGTTCACGTCGCTCCCGCGCGAGTTGTTGATGATCGTGACGTCGAGCAGGATGTCGCCCTCGAGCGTGACGCGCGGCGTCATGTCGATGTTCACGCCGACGTCCTTGTATTGGTACGAGCTCAGGGGGTTCACGCCAGCCCCGCCGCCCGCAATCGGCAGGTAGCTGGTGGAGATGATCGGAATCTGATCGCCGACCTTCAGCGTCAGCTTCGTGCCTTCCGCGCCCCGCAGCTGCGGCTTCGCGACCAGCTTGGTGTTGGTGTCCGACTCGAGGAACTTCACGATGGCCGTGGGCACCGCCGTGTAGAAATCGGCCGTCGTGAAGCCCCGCGAGATGGTGTTCAGGTTGAACGGCGGCGGCGATGTCACGCCGCTCGGCGGCGTGGAACGGCCGCTGGCCGAGGCCGTCGTTGTCGTGCCGCCGCCGGCGGCCGGCGTCGTGCCGGAGGTGATGCTCGCCGTCCCGGCCGGCGACACTTCCGGCGAGAAGATCCCGCCCAGCGCGTACTCCGACAGGTTCAGCCCGTACTGCTTCACCCGCTGCCGGTTGACCTCCATGATCTCGATGTCCACCACGATCTCGGCGCGCGGCTTGTCGTTCTGCTGGATGATCTTCTCGAAGATCTGGACCATCGGCGCGGTGGCGCGGATGGTGATCGAGTTCCCCGTCTTGTTCGCGACGATCTGCGGCTGCACGGCGACGCCCGGCGGACGCAGCACCGTGCTGAGCAGCTGCGCCATCTCGGTCGGGTCGCTGTTGGACAGGTAGAACGTCTGGATGACCTGCTCGTCGTACTGTGCGTGCTTCTGGGCGTTGTCGTCGAAGACCAGGATCGACTGCTCGCTGAGCACCTTGTACGACAGCTGGTTGACGCTGAGTATCTGGTTGAGCGCCTGCTCGAGCGTGACGCCGTCGAGCTGCACTGTGAACTGGCGATCGGCGTACTGCCGATCGAACGTGACGTTGATGGCCGTGGAGCTGGCGATGAAGTTCAGGATGTCGCGCAGGCTCGTGTTGTTGAACGAGATGCGCCGGAGCGGCGTCGTGAAATTGAGCAGCGGCAGCGGTGTGGAGGCCGCACGGGCGCGCTCGCGCAGCTGCTGGATCTGCGGCTTGGGACGCGCGGCTTCGACGCGGTCGCGAATCGTCTTGTCGAGCTCGGCGACCTTCACGCTGATCAGGCGGTTGGTCGGGTCGTGTTCGGACGCCAGTTTGTATTCGCCGAGCGCGGCCTCGAGCTGGTCCTGCCCTTCGTATTCCTTCGCGCGGTCGAGATGGGCGCGCGACGCGGCGAGCATCGCGCGTTGCAGGGCGATCTTGAACTCCGCGTTGTCCGGCGCCTCTTGAACCGCTTTGCGGTACGCGACGACAGCCCCGTCGAGGTCGCCGTTCTTCGTGGCCACCTCGCCCTGTTTGAACGCCTGCCCGGCCGCGCAGCCCACGGCCAGCGCCGCCGCGGCGAGAAGGAGTCCCAACCGGCTCAGCAATCCGCAGTGTGCAGTTCGCAAGTGCGCAAGTCCTTTTCTGGCCCGGGGGCCCCTGCTCCCCGGCGTCATGACCCCGTAAACCGGATCGTCTGCCGGCCTCGACCGTCGAGGTACGACATCTCAATCGACTCTGTGCCAATCCGCAGGATGCGGTACTGGCCCAGGATTGTTTCGCCTTCGCTGCCGTAGACGGGAGTGCCCCGGCCGTCGCTCAGCACCGCGACGATCTTCTTCGATTGCCCCGCGTCGATGATCCCGATGAACTTCAGCGTAATCGCCGGGGGCTGCGGCGGCCCCCCGGGTGTCGGCGCAACATCGACGGGCCTGGCTGGCTGCGTCGGCGCCGGGCGCGGCGGCAGCGCCTTGGGTTTGAACCGGAAGAGATCCCGTGCCGCGCTCTCTGGCTTCGGCCGCTCCGCCTCGAGCGCTTCGAGATGGACGTCGGGCGCCTCCACTGCTTCGACGGCAGTGCGCTCGTTTTTTGCCGTCCGCCCCTGTGGCCCCTGCCGGTTAGACGTCAGCGGCTGGCCCGAGGACGTGCCCGCCGCCCCGAACGGCCAGCCCTCGATCGCCACATAGGCGCCCGCGCCAAGGAGCACGACAAGCGCCAGGAGCACCAGCTCGCGGCGGCGCTTAGGCTCCATTGGCCCCCACACGGTAGTACGTCGACACATCGAGCGTCAGCGTCAGCGGCTTGTTCGCTTCAGGCTGCGTGACGGCGACGTCGTCCACGATGAGAAACTCGGGCGTGGTCTCGAGCTCGTAGAGCAGTTGCCGGAGGCTCTCGTAGTCGCCCTCGAGGACGATGCGCGTCTGGAGCCGGCCCAGTCGGGCATTCTTCTGCCGCTGCTGCTGCTGATCGATGTCGGAGCGCCGCTCCTCGAACTTGACGTTGGCTTTCCGCGCCAGCGCGGGAAGCTTCGCGTACGTCAGCCGGCGGGCGTCGTCGAGGCTCGGCGGCAGCACCTTCTGGTAAAACGTGGCGAGCTCCCGCTCCGCCGTCGTCTTTCCCGCGACGAGCGCGGTGGCGGCCGCCATGTCGCGGTCGGCGGATTCACGGACGCCCGAGGCGGCGGCGGCCCGGTCGACGGCGGTCGCTGACTTCACACCGAGCGGATACACGACGAAGGCGTAGACGCCGATGTTGATCAGCAGCGCTGCAGCGAGCGGCCAGAGGTAGCGCCGGTGTTCCTGAATGACGCGCCGCCCCAGGGTGCCCAGGGTCATCGTTGTCCCCCGGCTCCGGCGCGGCCAGACGCGTGGCCGACGGCCGGCAGATAGATCGTCTCGAGCGAGGCCTGCAGCTGCCCCTGCTCGTTCACGCGCTCCTCGAGCGTCCCGCCGACCTGCGAGAATGCCCCGGTGCGCTGCATGTTGTCCATGAACGAGCTGACGTCTTCGGCGCCGCGCGCCACGATCGTGATCGTCAGGATGATCTGGCCCTTTTCGATCTTCGACCGGAACGACGTGATCCGGACTTCGTCGGGCAGCGTGGACTCGAACAGGTTGAAGATGGCCGTCCAGGAAAACGTCCGGCGGTCGATGAGGTCGTTGGCCTGGCGCGCTTCGAGCGAGGCGAACTCGATCTGCCTGGGATCGACGGTCGCCCGCAGGCGCACGGCCGATGTCCGCAGCTCCGCCGCGCGCGCTTCGTCGCGGGCCGCCTGCTCGCTGAGCTGCGTGTCGCTGCGCGAGTAACGCACGACACGCGTGACGTTGAACGCCGTGGCCGCGGCCACCACGAGCAGGAACACGAGCAGACACAGCCGGACGACGCGCTCGTTGTAGAACGGCCGCGTGGAGAGGTTGGTCCGGATCATGCGGCTTCCCGGTTCCGCAGCATCAGGCCAACAAGCGGCGTGAGCGCCTCGAGCAATGCCGGCGCCGCGGCAATCCGGTCGGCCAGGCCGGCGGCGGCCCGTGGATCGACCGGTTCGATGGCCGTCTTCAGGCGCTCCTGCAGCGTCCGCCGGATCTGCTCGACGTCGGCGGCGTGATGCGGTCCCGCGCCGGCGGCGCCCGTCAGGAACGCCCGCGTGAACCCGCCGCCCGCGAGGCGATCTTCGTAGTACATCCGCGCCTGATGGAAGAGATCGGCGAGGTTGCCCTGATGGTCGGCCGCGCGGTTCCTGAAGAAGATCAGGTGCGGACCTCTCAGGATGGCGATCGAGGCGTCTTCGGGCGCCACATTGACCACGAGCCAGTCGCCCACGCCTCCGGCCATGGCCGGTGTGGCGGCGAGCACGGCGTTGATCACGTTGAACGTCGCCAGATCGACCAGGCCGGCGTGCGCGCCCGCGTCCGCGCACAGTGCCTCGTAGTCTTCGATCGTGGCCCGGCGTGCGAGCGAGACGATGAATTCCTGGCCTGTGGCTCCACCGGCGTCTGGCGCCGAGGCGACCTGGATGCCCGGCACGAAGCTGACCTGCGCGTCTTCGATCGGGAACGGCGCCGCTTTCCGTACCTGCCAGCGCACGAGCTGTTCGAGGTCGGCCGCCCGCGTCGGCACTTGTTCGAACCGTACCAGGGACACCCTGGCCACGAGATCGGGTATGACGAGGCCGACGCGCTTGGGCCGGCCGATTTGCTCGAGGACGCGCCCGAGCGCGGCGACGACCGCCTGCCGGTTCTGCACATTCGGCGCCGTCAGCGACGGCACGAGCGCGCCGGCGGGAAGCGCCTCGGCCGCGTGCGCAGAGACGACGGGCGCGCCTCCGCGGAAGTCGATGGTCGCCGCCGACACGTAACGTGCGGTCAACTCGACGGCGGCGCCGGGGCCGGACGAATCGTGAAGCAGGGACAGGAGGCTCATTCGACGAACGTCACCTTGTTGATTTCCCTGAGCGTCGTCGATCCCTCGAGGACGCGCTCGACCGCGGACTCGCGCAGGAACCGCATGCCCTCTTCGCGCGCCGCCTTCTTGATCTCGGAGGTCGGACGCTTCTCGAGGATCATCTCGCGGATGTGATCGGAGAGGTCGAGCAGTTCGCAGATGGCCATGCGGCCTTTGTACCCGGTGCCGCCGCACTCGATGCAGCCGAGTCCTTCATAGAAAACATGCGTCTTGGCGAGCGACGGGTCGAGCGCGGACTCCTCGAGCAGGGCCGGGGCGACGGTCGCCGGACGCTTGCAGTGGTGGCAGATGGTGCGCACGAGCCGCTGCGCCAGCACGCAGTTGAGCGCCGAGACGAACTGATAGGCCTCGACGCCCATGTTCAGGAATCGGCCGAGCACGTCCAGCACGTTGTTGGCATGGACCGTGGTGAACACGAGGTGTCCCGTCAGCGCGGAGTTGATGGCGATCTGCGCCGTTTCGGAGTCGCGGATTTCGCCCACCATGATCTTGTCGGGGTCGTGGCGCAGGATCGACCGGAGGCCGCGGGCGAACGTCAGCCCCTTCTTCTCGTTGATGGGAATCTGCGTGATCCCGCGCAGCTGGTATTCGACCGGATCTTCGATCGTGATGATCTTGTCCTCGACCGACTTGATCTCGGACAGCGCCGCGTACAGCGTGGTCGTCTTGCCGCTGCCGGTGGGGCCCGTCACCAGCACCATCCCGTACGGCTCGGCGATGTACTTGCGGAACCGCTTGAGCTCGGCGTCGGGAAACCCGAGGATGTCGAGGCGCAGCTCGGTGAACTGCTCGCTGATCGACTCCTTGTCCAGGATGCGGATGACGGCGTCCTCGCCGTGCACGCTCGGCATGATCGACACGCGGAAGTCGATCGTCTTGCCGGGCATCCGCAGGCGGAACCGGCCGTCCTGGGGGACACGCTTCTCGGCGATGTCCAGCTCGGCCATCACCTTGATGCGCGAGATGATCGAACTGTGGAACTGCTTGGCGATGGGCCGCATGGCCGGCTGCAGCACGCCGTCGATGCGGTACTTCACGTACACCGCGTCGTCCTGCGTCTCGATGTGGATGTCGCTGGCCCGCCGCTGGATGGCGGTGTAAATCGTCGAGTCCACGAGCCGGATGACGGGGCTGATGTCGCTCGTCAGCCGCTCGACCGTCAGGCTCTCGTCGCCGTTTTCCTCTTCCTTGAGGAGCTGGAGATGGAAGCTTTCCGTGGCTTCCTCGAGCACACGCTGGCTGCTCTCGCTCTTCTTGAGGATGGACTCGATGGCCGACCGCGCGCCGACCATTACCTTGATCGGCGTATCCAGCAGCACGCCGAGCTCGTCGATCATCGGCAGGTCGCTCGGATCCGACACGATGATGACGAGGTGCTTGCCCTCGCGCCGATACGGTACGAACGCATAGCGCAGCATCAGATCGGCCGGAATCGAGCGGAAGAGGTCCTGGTCGATCCGGAACGTGTCCATGTCCACGAACTCGATCCGGTAGCGTTCCGCGAGGCGGCGCGCCTGTTCGAGCTCGAGGCGCCGTTCTTCGGCGCCCAGCTCCAGGTCGGCGTGCAGGGACGGCGTAGGGTTCGTCATGTCAGCACGGAGCTCAGCTGGAAGAGTGGCATGTACAGCGCCAGGAGCAGTCCGGCCAGGACGACGCCCATGACGACGAGCAGGATGGGCTGAACCAGCGTCACGAAGCGTTCCATGTTCGTGGCGATTTCCTCGTCGTAGAAGTCGGCCACCGTGTTCAGCATCTCCTGGAGGGCGCCGGTCGATTCGCCGACTTCGGCCATCTTGACCGCGACCTCGGGGAAAACGTGCCGCGCGTCGAGCGCGGCGGCGAACGACTGTCCTTCCCGGACGCGCGTGTTGACGATGTCAAGCTGCGACGCCATGTACTGGTTGCCGACCGATCGCGCTGAAATCTCGAGCGCGTTGACGAGCGGCAAGCCGCCGCCGAGGAGCGTCGCCAGCGTGCGCGCCATCTGGGAGGTCGCGAACTTGGCCACGACCGGACCGACCAGCGGCGTGCGAAGCAGCAGGTGGTCGAAACGCGCGCGCTGCCCCGGTTGCTTCGTCCAGGCCACCAGCGCGACGACCGCTGCGATGACGCTGACGGTGACAAGCATGAACTGATTCCGGGCGAAGTTCGAAACGGCCAGGATGATGCGCGTCGACAGCGGCAACTCGGCCCCGAACGACGCGTAGAAATCGGCGAAGGCGGGCACGACCTTCAGCACGATGATCGACACGAGGCACACCGAGAGCGCCACCAGGATGGCTGGATAGATGAGCGCCGAGAGCGTCTTGCTCTTGACCGTCGCGATGATCTTCGCGTATTCGACGTAGCGGCGCAGCACCGCATCGAGGTTGCCGCTGCGCTCGCCGGCGAGCAGCGACGCCGTGTAGACGCGGGGAAAGCGATCGCCGTGCGCGGCGAAGGCGTCGGAGAGCGCACTGCCCGAGCGCACCTTCTCGTGCACGTCGTCGAGGACCGCGCGGAAGATCGGCGTCTCGACGCGCCGCTTCAAGAGGTCCAGCGACTGCACGAGCGGCATGCCCGCCTTGAGCAGCGTCGCCAGTTCCTGATTGAAGACGAGAAACGCCCGCGCGGGGATGCGCTGCGACTGCGGCAGCTGGAACGACAGGCCGCCGATGGCCCCCTTCTGGTGCAGCGAGAGGACGAACAGACCCTTTTCCTCGAGCTCGTGTCGCAGCCGTGCCTCGCTGTCGGCCGAGTAGACGCCCTCGATGACCTGTCCGTTTGGCGAGGCGAGCCGGCACCGGAATTCCACGGTGTCAGCCCCTTCCTCTGCAATTGGTTGTCACAAAGGACATTATCGGCTCGAAAGTATAGCAAGACTCGTAAAGTCTGCTACAGACTTTAGACGGCCTGGCGCTGTGAAAAGCTCTGTCGACGAAAGGGTTATCGGCCGTTAGCGACCAACGAGATGCAGCACGCGCGTTACATAATCGCGCGTTTCGGCATACGGAGGTATGCCTCGGAACCGATCGACCGCCGCCTCGCCCGCGTTGTACGCCGCCAGGGCCAGCCGCTCCGGAAACCGATCGAGCAGCGTCCGCAGATACCGGATGCCGCCCTCGATGTTGGCCTGCGGATTGTACGGGTCAGTGACGTTGAAACGCCGCGCGGTCGCCGGCATGAGCTGCATCAGCCCCATGGCGCCTTTTGGCGATCGCGCCCGCTCCTGATACCCCGACTCCACGGAGATCATCGCCCGGACCAGGCGTGCGTCCACGTGATGCACCGCGGAAACCCTGTCGATGATGTCGCCGAATGGTACGTCGCCGGTGATGGCCTGCGCCTGGGAAGCGCCGGTCGCGGCTGCTGGATCGGGGGGCTCCGGATACGGCACCTCGTCGGGCGCGAATCGGACGATCAGGGCCCGGTCGCACACGATTTCGCCCCCCGCGCGCAGGGTCAACACGAGCGACTCGCCGTCCAGCCGGTGGTCCCGGATCGACAGGCTGTCGCCGCTCGAGAAGTAGGCGAGTTCCGCCCCGGCCGGACGCCCGGCCGCGACGCAGATCGCCAGCAACGCGGCAGCACGCGCGATTTTCACCGCTTTGGATTGTACCAGAAGCTAGCGCGAAGGTTCGACGACGGCGGCGTGAAACACCCGGACGCCCAGCTCCCGGGGGTCTTTTGATGTCGGCGACAACTTGCTCGGCACGAAGGTCTTATCGACCTCGATGCGCACGTCCACGTCTTCGTCCGTACCGAGCGCGGCCACAGGCAGTGCAATCCTGCGCAGCAGAGCCGGCTTCCTCGGCGTCAGGGTGAACTGGTCGAGCGTCGTGGCCCCGATGCTCACCGTGACCTGCTGAGGCTCGTCGAAGATGCCGCCGGGGTTGTCCAGCTCCAGGTAGAGCACGCTGTCCTTCCTGGGGTTCCTGACCGCCAGCGTGGCGGACTTCTTCGTCCAGTGCCACTCGACCATGGCGTTGTGCTCGGCCTGCTCGGCCGGGTGCCAGCCTTCCTTGAAGACCGAGAACACCGCCTCGCTTTGCGGCGCCAACTGCACGCGCCCGACTTTGTAGGCCCGCTGCCCGACATCCTCGCCGCTCAGTGGGAGGCGAGGCTCGCTCGGCTTCGAATAGAGGCCGACCTGGATCGTGGCCTCGCCTACGTAGGGATACACCGGCACGAAGACCGTGCGCGTGTATTCAACGGTCTGGCCCGGCTTCCAATCAGTCGTCGCGACCGGCGGATCGTGATCGTCGGTCCACATCAGCTCCTCGTTGGGATCGACGACGTGGACCATCACGCGGTAGTTCTGCGTGAACTTCGCATCCGCGGCCACGACGAACTTGTACGTGACGTCGATGGGGCCGCCGAGAGGCACCTTATCGCGACTGAGCGAGACCGACGGCGTCGCCATCGGCGGCGCCGAGCCTTCGTTCCGACCGCAGGCAGAGGCCAGCACGCCGGACAGAACCGCACCGGCGCAAACAGCAACGCGGATCGCGCGCGAGGTCATCAGGCGCACGATGTTAGTGCAGTTGCTGCATGTATCGCAATCTGTTAGAGTTCCGCCACATTCCCTACATGGCGCAGGAAGCACTCGGCATGGTCGAAACCAAGGGACTCATCGGAGCCATCGAAGCGGCCGATGCGATGGTGAAGGCCGCCAACGTCGCGCTCGTCGGCAAGGAGTACATCGGCGCCGGCTACGTGACGGTGCTCGTGCGCGGCGATGTCGGTGCGGTGAAAGCCGCCACCGATGCCGGGGCGGCTGCCGCCCGCCGCGTGGGCGAACTGGTCTCGGTGCACGTCATCCCCCGCCCGCACACCGAAGTCGAACGGATCCTGCCCAAGGGTAACTAGCGCCGGCCACGACCATGGCGGACCCTGTAGGCGACATCGGCGGCAGCAGCGCCGCATCATCCGATCGCGATCTCGCGTCCATCGCCGAGGCGCGTGCGCTGGCGCGCCGCGCGAAGCAGGCATGGCTGGAGCTCGCGGAGTTCTCGCAGGCAAAGATCGACGCCATCGTGGACGCGATGGCCGCCGCCGCCACGGCGCAAGCCGACGCGCTGGCCCGTCTCGCCGTCGAGGAGACCGGATACGGCATCGTCGCCGACAAGATTCAGAAGAACCTGTTTGCGTCCGAGAAGGTCTACGGCTTCATCCGACCGATGAAGACCGTCGGCGTGATCGCGCGGCACGACGACACGCGGGTCGTCGAGATCGCCGAGCCGTTTGGCGTCGTGGCTGCCGTCGTGCCCTCCACCAACCCCACGTCGACGGCCATTTACAAAATCCTCATCGCCCTCAAGGCCCGCTGCGCGATCGTGCTGAGCCCGCATCCTTCGGCGGTGAAGTGCATCACGCGGGTCGCCGAGATCATGAACGAGGCCGCGGTCAAGGCCGGCGCGCCCGAAGGCGCCATCAACTGGATGAAGACGGTCACGCTCGAAGGCACGCAGGAGCTGATGAAGCACCGAGACGTCGCCGTCATCCTGGCGACCGGGGGGATGGGCCTCGTGCGCGCGGCGTACAGCGCGGGAAACCGGCGTACGGCGTCGGGCCTGGCAACGCGCCCGCCTACATCGAACGTTCGGCGGACGTGAAGAAGGCCGTCAAGGACGTCATCACCGGCAAGACGTTCGACAACGGCGTGTTGTGCTCGTCGGAAAACTCGGTCGTGGTCGACGAAGCGATCGCCGACGAGGTGAAGCGCGAGTTCACGGCACAGGGCGGCTACTTCATGAACGCCGCCGAGATGGAGGCGGTCGCGAAGGTGCTCATCTCGCCGCAGCGGCTGCCGAACCCGGCGCTCGTCGGCAAGTCGGCGCTGGTCATCGCGCAGAAGTGCGGGATCACGGTGCCGGCGGACACGCGCGTCCTGCTCGCCCCGTTGAAGGGCGTCGGCCGCGACTTCCCGCTGTCGATCGAGAAGCTCTGCCCCGTCCTCTCCTTCTACGTCGTCACGGACTGGCGCCAGGGCTGCGAGCGGTGCAAGGAAATCCTGCGGTACGGCGGCATGGGTCACACGATGTCGATTCACTCCAGGGACGACGCGATCATCCTGGAGTTCGGTCTCAAGAAGCCTGCCTTTCGCATCATCGTCAACTCGCCGACCACGCTCGGGTCGATTGGCCTCACGACGGGCCTCGATCCGGCCATGACGCTGGGATGCGGCGGTTACGGCGGCAACATCACGTCGGACAACATCTCGCCGAAGCACCTGCTGAACATCAAACGACTGGCGTATGAGGTGACGTCCGTCGGTCGCGCCTCGGTCCGGCCGGCGACGGTCGCAACCACCACCCCGCAGCCATCCGGCGTGAGCGCGGAAGCCCTCGCCCGGCGGGTCGATGCGTTCCTCGGGGCCCGGGGCTACGGCCCGGGTTCCCGGGAATCCGACGCGCCGAAGGCTGCCGGGTCGGCGGCGGGACCCAACCAGGCCCCCCTTGAATTCGTCTGTGAAGAAGACGTCCGGCTGGCCGTGCAGGCTGGCCGCAAGCTTGTCGTCGCCGAACGCGCGATCGTGACGCCGGCGGCCCGGGAGCTCGCCGAGGAACACCGGGTGTTCTCCATGGCTGCCTGGCGCGAGTGAAAAAACGCCAACTGCTGTGCCGATTCGACTTATCGTTGACCTGATCCGCTTCAACTGATAACCTAGCAGGGCCCCTGATGCCTCGACTGTTTTCCCGTCGATTTGCGGGCGTTTTTGCCCTGATCGCCCTGCTGGCGCTGTTCGGCGTTGTGCCGGGCGTCCGCGCGCAGGCGATTGACGGCCTCGAAGCCATCGAGGGTAACCGCGAGGTGGTCGTCGATCTGCTGGCGCCCCCTGAGCCGCCGCCGCCGCCCGACGTGCTGCCGTCCACGACGTTCCACGGCGGGATCGTCGGCGATCTGCAGGTCCCCGGACACAGCATTCCGATTCCGTTGAACCAGCGCGTGCTCGACTACGTGTCCCTGTTCCAGGGCCGGTTGCACGACTTCATGGAAGACGGCATGCGGCGAGGCAGCAAATATCTGCCCATGATCCAGGGGGTGCTGCGCGCCGAAGGGCTCCCGCTCGACCTGGCGTACGTCCCGCTCGTGGAGAGCGCCTTCAACCCGAACGCGTTGTCGAAGGCCCGGGCCAAGGGCGTCTGGCAGTTCATGAAGGGCACGGCCCTCGAAAACGGCCTCAAGTCCGACTGGTACATCGACGAGCGATCCGATCCCGAGAAGGCCACGAAGGCCGCCGCGAACTACCTGAAGACGCTGGCCGACTTCTTCGACGGCGACTGGCATCTCGCGCTGGCGTCCTACAACAGCGGACCGGGCCGCGTGCAGCAGGCGATCAGACGTGGCGGCCGGAACGATTTCTGGCAGCTGTCGGCCAAGCCGCGGCTGCTGCCGCGAGAAACGCGCGACTACGTGCCCATGATTCTGGCGGCGATCGTCATCGCGCGGAATCCGGCGCAGTACGGCTTCGCGTTCGAGAAGGAAGATCTGCGGCCCTTCGAAACCGTCAGCCTTCCGCGTCCCGTTGATCTGCATCACATCGCCACGTGGACCGGCACGACGGTCGACGAGATTCAGGCGCTCAACCCCGAACTGCGGCGGAAGACGACGCCCATTGGCGACGCGCAGTACTCGCTGAAAGTGCCGCCGGGGACGAGCCTCGAGGTGTCGCGGCGCATGGACGAATCGCCGAACGCCGAACTGGTCTCGATGACCTGGTACACGGTGAAGTCGGGCGACACGGTCGCGGGGATCGCGAAGAAGCTGCGCGTGACGCGCGCCGACCTATCCGAGGCGAACGGTCTGGGCAGGAGCGCGCGCCTGGCATCCGGTCAGAAGCTGATTGTGCCGCCGGAGGCGCCGGCCTCGGCGCGCGCGGCCGAGCAGCGGTCGGCGTCAAAGGCTCCCGTCAAGAAGAAGAAGCCGCCCCGAGCGCACGTTCGAGCGCGTCGAAGTCCAAGGCCCAGAAGAAGCCTTAGGCCCGCAGCTTCACAATCCCCTGCTCGATCCGCTCGGCGAGCTCCCGCTCGTGCTGGAGCGTCCGAAGCGTAGTCCGGGCCTCCTGGATCATGAACTCGAGCTGCCCCGCCTTTTCGGCGACGTGATCGACCACGGTCTTCTGCTCGCCCAGCGTCTCGAGGTTGATGCGAACATCGTCCAGCAGGTGGGTGATGGCGTTGGCCTTCGTCTGCACCTCGTCCACGACCTTGCGCTTCGCGTCGATCGCGACGATGCGCTCGTCGGTTTCGGCGATGCGTGACAACAGATCGTCCACGCGAACCTTGAGTGAGGCGATAGTGGAGCGGTTGTCGGCGACGTGTTCGAGGTCGGCCTTGCTGCGTGCGCTGATCTCGTGGACCTGCTCGACTTCGGCTCTGATCGCGTGAACGATCCGTTCTCGACCGGCCACCGCCTGCAAGTGTTTCTCGAGTTCGTCGGCGACCAGCGCGATGTCGCTCATGCGCGCTTCGACGGCGGCACACTTCTTCTCGCTGAAGGCCAGCTGCGCGCGCCGCTGTTCGAGCTGCTTGTACATTTTCTCGGCGCGCAGGAGCTGCTCCTCCGCCGCCTGCATCTGCTCGCCCGCTTCATGCTGGCGGCTGTGCACCCGGTCCAGTTCGACCAGCAGCTCGTCTCTGACGATGGCGGATCGGGTCAGTGCTTCCGACAGCGACTGCATCTGGCGGGTTCGATCGGCGACGTCGCTGGCGATCGCGCGGCTGGCCTCGACGAGGTCGGTGAAACGCGCCTGCTGCGCGGCCACAAATTCCTCGTCGTGCCTGAGGCGGCCGATGCACTCCTCAGCGCCCTTGATCCCGGCGCGCAGCGCATCGAACTCGGCGGCCACCGGAACCAGGCGGTTCTGGAGCTCGCGGACCGCGTCGAGCTTGTGCTGTGCGTCTGTGACCTGCTCGACGACTCCGTCGCACGAGGTCCTGAGCGAGTCGATCTCGGCCCGCCGCGCGAGCTGCGCCTGCAGTCTCTGGTCGACGTCGGCGCTGAAGGTGCTCAGGCCGTTGAGCCGCGTCTCGAGGGTTTCCACGAAGGGCAAACGCGCCGTGACACGTGACAGCCGGGTATCGAGATCGGCGACGACTTCCCCGAGCCGCGCGGCTTTCTGCGTGCCGTCCTCGACCAGCGCCATCTTCTCGAGAATCGCGTCCATTTTCGAATCGAGCTCGGGCGCGCGCGCCGCCATGGCACCCAGGCGCTCCCCGAACGACTCGAGGCCGCGGCGGTCTGACGCCAGCTTGTCGCGCATCTGAACGATTTCCGCGTGCGACCGGTGGAACTCCTGGAGCTCCTTGCGAAGCGTGTCGAGATCCACGCGGCTCTGCTTGAGCGTCTCGCTGTGCACGACCGCCTTCTTCGACAGATCGTCCAGCTGGGCGAACTGGTCGTAGAGCGAGTCGAGCGACAGCTGTTTCTGCGTCAGCCCGTCGGCCTGGGCGAACAGGTTCTCGAACCCCACGGTCAGCGCGTCGACCTTCTGCGACAGGGCGTTCAGAGGCTTGTCCTTGGCCGCCACGCTGGCGACGCGCGCTTCCGTGTCCGCAACAGACGATTGCAGCACCCGCACCCGCTCGTCGAAGGATTCAAACTCGCGCTGGCGGACCGCCAGCGCTCCGACTTCGGTCCGGACGGCCTCGAGCAGCAGCGTGGCCTCCTTCTGGAGCTTCGCCGATTCGTGCTGGACGTCGGCGTTCAGCTTCGACGCAATCTCCATGCTGACGGAGGCCTCGGAGGCGAGCGTTTCGATGCGTCCGATCGTCTCCTCGGCTTTTGCCGACTGCTTCAGGCCCTCGTTGACCTTCGCGATCTGCGCGTCCATCGCCCAGACCATCTCGCTGACCCGGTTGGCCTGGACGACCGCGTGTTCGACCGCCTGCTGCTGGCTCTCGAGCGCCTTGGTCTTCCGCATGACGTGCTCCGCCAGAGCGTTCAGCGACGCGAGACGGTCGGCGGTGCTCTGGCTGAGCTCGTGGAGCTGGTTGAGCGGCTCGAGCTCCTTCTGGATGTCCTTCACGCTCGAGAGCGCGGCGTTCGTGTCCTCCCGTGCCTCACGTGAAGTCTCGCGAATCTTCGCGTAGTCCTGTGTCAGCGTCGTCGCCGAGGCGCGTATCTGATCGATCTCGCCCTTGAGCGCGCCGGCCTGGGCGGTCGCCTGCTTGACCTCGTCCTGGGACTCGCGAAGGTTGCCGCGTAGCTCCTCGAGCGAGACGCGTTCCTTCTTGAGCGTGTCGATCGTGGCGTGTGTCTGGATGACCTGCGACGACAGCTGCTGGACGGCTTCGCGGTGTCTGCTCAGTTCGCTCTCGGGGCCGATGGCCTGCTGCGTGGCCTGCTCGGCCTTCTGGACGGCGTCCTTCAGCGCGGCGATGCGCGTGTCGATTTCGTCGAAGGCGCGGGCCTTGTCGTCCAGCGCCGACACCCGGCTGGTGATGTGGTCGAGCCGCGACGCGACCTTCGAGGCCTGTTCCGTGACTTGCTCCAGCTGCCTGCCGAGCGGCGCCAGCCTGGCGCTGCCCTTGGTGAGTGCGGTCAGCATTGTGCTCACGGCGGCACGCTCTTCGCGCGCCGTGGCGACCAGCGCCTCGAGGTCGCTGGTCTGCTGCTGAACCAACTTGTTTCTGCCGCCAATGCCTGTCAGGGCTTCGAGCATGATCGAACTTCCTGTGTGAAGAATTGGCCCGCGACGCGGGCCGGTGCAGTACCCCTATCGGCCGTCTCGGCGGTACCCGTCAGTGTTTCCGCGCTGTCCCGAGCGGGCGATATCGCAAATTCTGCCGAACGAGGCGCTAAGTGCTTGTAACAACGGCTGAACGCCGGGCTGGCCGCTTGCACTCCGTCCCGCCGTGCTCGCGTGCCTGCGAACGGCGGCGGTATTCGGGGTCGATGCCTGCCCTGTTCACGTCGAGGTGGACGTCTCCTTCGGGATGCCGCGATTCACGCTGGTCGGCCTGCCCGACGTTGGCGTCCGGGAGAGCCGCGACCGCGTCCGCAGCGCGATTCGCAACTCCGGTTTCGAGTTCCCCGCCCACCGGATTACGGTCAATCTGGCACCCGCCGATGTCCGCAAGGCCGGCGCGTCATTCGATCTGCCCATCGCGCTGGGCATCCTGGCGGCGCAGGGCGTCGTCCAGCGGCGGCACATCGCCGATGTGGTGCTGCTCGGTGAACTGTCGCTCGATGGATCCATCCACCCGGCGCGTGGCGTGTTGCCGATTGCGGCCGCGGCCAGGCGCGAGGGCCTGTCGGCGATCCTGTTGCCGGTTCCCAACGCCAGCGAGGCCGCGATCGTGGCGGGCCTGGCGATCTTCCCGGTGGCGTCGCTCAGCGACGCCGTACAGGCACTCAACAACCCCGCGTCTCCTCCCCGCCCACGTCCGCTGCCTCCGGCCGGTGTCCGCGACTTCGCCGGCGGCGCCGACGGGGCCGGGGGCCCCGACCTGGCCGACGTCCGGGGGCAGCTCCTCGCGCGCCGGGCGATGGAAATCGCCTGTGCCGGCGGCCACAACCTGCTCGTCGTCGGCCCGCCAGGCGCAGGCAAGACGATGATGGCGCGGCGCCTGCCGGGGATTCTGCCGCCGCTCACGTTCGACGAGGCTGTGGACGTCACGACGGTGCACTCGGTGGCGGGCCTGCTTCCGGCTGGCGCCGGGCTCGTGACGCGCCGGCCGTTCCGCGCGCCGCATCACACGATCTCGGATGCCGCCCTGGTCGGCGGCGGACCGCGTCCGCGACCCGGCGAAGTCAGCCTGGCGCATCACGGCGTGCTGTTTCTGGACGAGATGCCGGAGTTCAGCCGGCACGTGCTCGAGGTGCTGCGGCAGCCACTCGAAGAGGGCGCGGTTACGATCGCCCGCGCGGCGCGCACCGACGTCTTCCCCGCCCGCTTCATGCTCGTCGGCGCGATGAACCCGTGCCCGTGCGGCTACCTGGGCGACGGCGTCCGGCTCTGCCGCTGCACCTCACAGCAGGTCGAACGGTACCGCGCGCGGCTGTCGGGCCCGCTGCGCGATCGGATGGACCTGACGATCGAGGTGCCCGCGCTCCCTCCCGACGTGCTGGCTGCGGGCTCGCCCGGCGAGAGTTCCGCGCAGGTCCGCGCACGCGTCGTGTCGGCGCGGGAGCGGCAGCGGCACCGCCATTCGGGCGATGGGCTTCGCACGAACGCAGAGCTGACGCCGGCGTTGATAGGCCGGCACTGCGTGCTCGACGACGCCGGCGTGCGGCTACTGGCGACGGCGGCGGCGAGGATGGCGCTCAGCGCGCGGGGCTACGACCGCGTGCGCAGAGTGGCGCGCACGATAGCCGATCTGGCCGGCGCCGATGTGCTCGACGCCGAACACGTCGCCGAGGCTCTGCAGTTCAGGATGGTCGGGTCAGGCTGAAGCCCTGGGCACGGCATGGACCGACACCTTCCGCCACATCCAGACGGTGTCGCTCGCGTCGCAGGCGCGCTGGATTTCGGCATCGATGCCCTTCGAGATGTCCCGAAGCGGGATCCAGGCCGCGGCTGAGGCCGGGCGTGGCTTCAGCGCCGGCTCGAGCGTCCCCTTCAGGCCGTTGATGGCCAGGGCGACGGCCGCGCTGGATTTCCAGGCTCTGATCAGATCGTTGCGGAGATAGGTCAGCACGACGCGGACGACCCAAGGGGACACCCCCTGGGCCTGGAGGCGCAGCGCCAGACGGACAAAGGCGACGTCGAGCATGCCATAGAGGCGTGTTTCGCCGCGTGTCCGCTTCCCGGTGTCGGTGCCCAGGCCGCCGCGGACCAGCAGGTGCCGGACCTGACGCGGTGAGCACGGCTGTCCGGCCAGACGGCTCGCAACTGCCGCCGCTTCAGAAACCGTCAGCCACCGCCGCGTGCCCGTCATCACCGCCCTATTCCCAGCGCCGATCCTTGCGCCGACCGGCTTTTCTGCAGGAGGACGCAGTTTTATACGAAGACAAAATTTCTGTCAATCGTTCTGATCGGTCGTCGCGCTGAGATAATCGCCGTCAGGGATGCCTTCCGTCACGCTGCCGCTCATCTTGATCATTTTCGGCTCGGGCGCGCTCGCAGGAACTATCGGCTCCATGCTTGGTCTGGGTGGAGGCGTCTTCCTCGTGCCGCTTCTGAACCTGGCGCTGGGCTTCCCGCTACGCACCGCCGCCGCGATCAGCCTATGCACGGTAATTGCCACTTCCAGCTCAGTCTCGGCCGGTCAGGCAGGAGCCCAGTTGATCAACCTCCGTCTCGGCATGGTGCTCGAAGTCGCGACCGTGGCCGGCAGTCTCCTGGGCGGGTTGACGGCCCATCTCTTCTCCGAGGCCGCGCTTCAGCGCCTGTTTGGAGTCGTCGCCATCCTGACGGCCGGCGCGGTGTTGTCCCGGATCAATCGCCGGAACGTGATCCTGGACCCGTCGCGCCCAGCCAGGGACCCTCGGCGGCCAGTTCTTCGACGAGGAAAGCGACCGGGTGATCACCTACCGCGTGACCCGGCTCCCAGCTGCCCTGCTGGCCTCGTTCGCGGCCGGGAACGTGTCGTCGCTGCTCGGGATCGGCGGCGGGATCCTGAAAGTGCCCGCGCTCAACACCTGGTGTGGCGTACCGGTGCGGGCGGCTGCGGCGACCAGCGCCTTCATGATCGGCGTGACGGCCGCCGGCGGCGCCATCATTTACTACGGCCGCGGGGATCTGCCGGCGCTGCTCGCCGCCCCTGCCGTGCTCGGCGTGCAGCTCGGGTCGTGGGCTGGCCTCCGGCTGGCGGGCGGCATCCCGGCCAAATGGCTCAAGGTGCTGCTCACCGTCGTTCTAGTGCTCGTGGCCGCGCTGATGCTCGTCAGGAGCGCGCGATGACCTCGACTCCCTCTTCGAAGGCCGACCGGGATTTCGAGTCGAGCCTCGGCCGCGTGCTGGGGATCGGCGTCCTGGCCAGCACGGTTTGCCTGGCCGCCGGTCTCGTCCTGACGCTGCTCCGCCCGGCCGACGGCCCGCAGCGCGCCTTGCTCACGACGGGTCTGCTTCTGCTGATGGCCACCCCGATCGCGCGCGTCGCGGTGTCCGCCGTCATCTACACGCGCCGGCGCGACTGGGTCTTTGCCGCGCTCACGGCCATCGTGCTGCTCGAGCTCTTCGCCAGCATCGCCGCCGCGTTGCACCAGGTGTGATCGCGTCCGAGCGCTTTGCGTGATCGCGTGTCTTATCGCTTTGCGTAGTAAACGCTGTCGGGCGGAAGCTTTTCGGTGAGGTAGTCCTGCGCCTTGAACGGATACGCGGGCCGCGGTTTCGAGTTGATGTACGCCGCGACGTTCTGTGCGTCCTCATCCGACAGGCTGCCCGGATCGAGGTAGGGCATCGCGTACCGGATGATGCCCGCCAGCGTGTAGATGCGCGCCGCGCCGGCCCCGTCGTTCCACGAGGCGGGCCCCCACAGCGGTCCCGGCTTCTTGTCGCCGACAGCCACGCCCTGGCCGTCCGTGCCGTGACAGGTGATGCAACGCTCCTGGAAGATCGACTCGCCTTTCCGCGCATCGAGCCGGGCCACCGGGATGAGCGCGCTCGCCGCGAGCGTATTCTGGCCGCGCCAGGTCGGGTTGCTGCCGACGGCGGTCCCGCGCGCCAGCCAGGTGATGTAGGCGGCCAGGGCCAGCACCTCCTTCGATGTCGGGGCCGGGCCGTCCGCGAGTTCGCCTCCTCGCGGGCTCTCCTGCTCGAGCGTGCCGGTGGCGTTCTCGCTGCGCAGGAAACAATCGACGATGCGGTCGGTGAGGCTGTAGAGGCGGCCTGATCGCCGGTTGTACTCGGGGAACATCCCGGCGACACCCACCAGCGGCAGCGATCGCTCCCGCTGGCCGCCGTTCAAATGGCAGTTGTTGCAGGACATCTCGCTCGGCGCGAAGCGCGGCGCCTCGGCCGGGGTCCTGGTGAAGAGCCGGAAGCCCCAGCGGATGTCCGACGACAGCTTCGAGTCGTCCAGGGTCTTATCGGTCAGCGGATTCTTTGGGAAATCCCACGCGGTCACCATCGTCGTGCGGGCCGGGATGAGCGGGCCCGCGAGAGGGACGCCGGATGACGTGGTCGGGACGACCGTGCGCGTACACCCGGGCGCGCCGAGCAGGCTGACCAGTAAAGAAGCCGACAGGAACGTGACGGCGCGGCGCATGGCCGATCGCAAGTCTAGCGCGATTCAGCCGGCAGGCGGCAGTCCGCAGTCGGCAGGCCCGGGTGAGAACACATTGACCCGGGCAATCCGGGGGCTTACCATGCAGCGGTTGGCGCACCAACGACGAAAACCAACAACAAGTGAGGGCACTATGTCTGACCACAACCCGATATCGCCCGTTGCACGCCGTTCGTTTCTGGCCCGTCTGGGCGCAGGCATGTCGGTCGCCGGGGTTTCATTGGTCGCCGGGGCACCCGAGGCGGCGGCTCAGGCCGCGACCGGCGCCGCGCGATTCCAGGCGGCGCGTCACACGCAGGACGACTGGATGGATGCGCTGCCCGGCAAACACCGGTTCGTGTTCGACACGACCAACGCGGCCGGCTTCGGCGCCGCGCTGCTCTACGCGAACAATTTCTTCACGGCGAACGAAAGCGGCTACGGCCTGAAGGACCCGGACGCGGCGGTCATCATCATCGCGCGGCACTTCTCGACGCCATTCGCCTACAAAGACGCTGTGTGGGCGAAGTACGGCACACAGCTGGCGGGCATCACGACGCTGAACGACCCGAAGACGAAGCAGCCGCCGACGGTCAACGTCTACAACGCCGCGGGCAACGACGGTCTCGCCGAGCATGGGCACCACCGTAGACGCGCTTGTGAAGCGCGGCGTTCACTTTGCCGTCTGCCAGATGGCCACGCGGTTTTTCGCGGGCATACTCGCCGGGAACGGGGGCAACGCCGACGCCGTCTACAGTGAGCTCGTGGCGAATCTCGTCCCCAACGCGCACATGGTGTCGGCCGGTATCGTCGCCGTGAATCGCGCGCAGGAGCGGGGATACACATCGGCGACCGTATTCTAGAAGGGACCCAATGATGAACCTGAAACGCGCGCGGCTGGCGGCGACACTCTCCTTCGCGATTGTGAGCGCGGCGCTGCTTGCCGCGCAGGCGGTCACGAAGGAAACGGTTCCCGGGATCACGAACTTCTCGCGCGTCGAGACGACGGTGGCGTGCGCCGGCGCGACCACGCCGGCGGCGCTCTCGGAAGTGAAGCGGATGGGGTACGCCTCGGTCGTCAACTTGCGGCAGGCCAGCGAAGCAGGCGCCGAGATCGAGGCGGAGGCCGCCGCGGCCAAGGCCGCGGGACTCAACTACGTGCACCTGCCCTTCAATGCGGCGGCGCCCGATCCGATGCTGGTGGACAATTTCCTGAAGGCCCTCAACGATCCGAAGAACCAGCCGGCGTTCATCCACTGCGCGAGCGCGAATCGCGCCGCGGCGCTCTGGATGATCAAGCGGGTTGAAATCGACAAATGGGACGTCGACCGTGCGTCCGCCGAGGCCGCTGCGCTGGGCCTGACCAGTCCGGCGCTCAAGACCTATGTGATGGATCAGATCCAGGCACGAAAGCGCTAAGCTGGGCACCTTCGCCTGACATTCGTCTGCGTTATTCTCCAGTTTGTTGGATGTAACGCGTGTGATACAGTTCGGAGGCTCTCGACGGCCGCGTCGTCACGTCGCAGTTAACCCATTTTTGTTGTTGTTTTTGCTCGGAAACGCCGATACATACGGCGGGGCCTGAATACTATGCGTGCGCGCCGTTACACCGTGATTGTCGCCGACCGGTCCTCAGGATTGGTGCGCCGATTCACGCTCAGCCTGCGCCCCGCCATCCTCGTCTGCGCGGGGCTGGCCTCACTGCCGATCCTGATGGGCCTGGGCGCGAATTGGAAGGCGCGGTACGCCATCGACCAACTCCGGGCGGAAAACACCGTGCTCGAAGTCGAGAACTCCAGCTACCGCACGGCGACCGGCGAGCTGACGTCGCAGATCCAGTCGCTCGAAGGCGTGGTCGACGACCTCGGTTCGCGTGCGAAACTCGATCCGGCGGCCGCCAACGCAATCAGGAAGCTCCCGGCTGCCGTGCGCCAGCGCGCGGCCGGTGGCCCGATGGCGGCGAGCATGCTGTCGAGCGTGTTTTCGAGCTCGCTCACCTCTCCCGAAGACACGTTCGGCGCGCTGCGCGACCTGTTACAGGGGCTCGAGAGCCGGCTGAACTTCGTGCGCCACGACGTCGAGCGGCGCGAGGCGCTGGCCAGCGCCACCCCGTCCATCTGGCCGACGCACGGCGGGCTCACGGGGTTTTTCGGTGGCCGCAGCGATCCCTTCACCGGGGAGCCTGGCTATCACCAGGGCATCGACATCTCCACGGAAAAGGGTCAGCCGGTGTTTGCCACCGCGGACGGCGTCGTCGAGGCAGCCAACTACTCAGGCGACTACGGCAACCTCGTCGTCGTACAGCACGCGTTCGGGCTCGCGACGCGGTTCGGTCACCTGAGCGCGTTCGGCGTGGCGCCCGGGCAGAGCGTGAAGCGCGGGGACGTCATCGGGTACGTCGGATCGACGGGCCGGTCGACGGGTTCGCACCTGCACTATGAGATCCTCGTTAACGGCCGCCTGATCAACCCGCTGCAGCTGCTCACGCAGCCGGCCACGCGCTGAATCGTCTCGGCGGATTCCACCGCCCGCCTCGCCTGCCCCGCCAGGCCTGCCTGGCTTTCGCCGGTTTCCTGCTACAATTAACAGATATCCCCGGTCGAAGTATCCGGATTATCACCCTGTAGATGATCCAAACCCTCCTCGCCAAGGTCGTCGGCACCCAAAACGAACGTGAACTGAAGCGTCTGCGCCCGATCGTGGGCCAGGTCAACGCATTCGAGGCGTCCCTCAAGCCTCTGAGCGACGAGGCGCTGCGGGCAAAGACGGACGAGTTCCGCCAGCGCCTGGCGCGGGGCGAGACCCTCAAGGACCTCCTGCCCGAGGCCTTTGCCGTGGTCCGCGAGGTCGGACGGCGCGTGCTGAACATGCGCCACTTCGACGTCCAGCTGATCGGCGGCGCGGTTCTCCACTCGGGCAACATCGCCGAGATGAAGACGGGCGAAGGCAAGACGCTGGTCGCCACCCTCCCCGCCTACCTGAACGCGCTCGAAGGCAAAGGCGTCCACGTGGTCACGGTCAACGACTACCTGGCGCGGCGCGACTCGGAGTGGATGGGACGGATCTACCGGGCGCTCGGGATGACGGTCGGCGTGATCCAGCACGACCTGAACGACATGGAGCGCCAGGTCGCGTACGCCGCGGACATCACGTACGGCACCAACAACGAGTTCGGCTTCGACTACCTGCGCGACAACATGAAGTTCGAACTCGCGCACTATGTCCAGCGCGGGCACCATTTCGCCATCGTGGACGAGGTGGACAGCATCCTCATCGACGAAGCCCGGACGCCGCTCATCATCTCCGGGCCGGCGGAGGTTTCGACCGACCTCTACTACGAAGTCGATCGCATCATTCCGAAGTTGAAGGCCGGCGCGGTGGTCCGCGGCGATACCAAGGCGGAGGATCGCGAGGCCCTCGAAGCCACGGGCGACTACATCGTCGACGAGAAGCACAAGACGGTGACGCTCACCGAGAGTGGAACCGCGAAGGCCGAGCAGATGCTGATGGGCCACCTCAAGGGCGGCCACATCTACGACCTCGAGAACGCCCATATCAAGCACCACGTCGACCAGGCGCTGCGCGCCCACACTCTGTACCACGACGACGTGGAGTACATGGTGAAGGACGGCGAGGTCGTCATCGTCGATGAGTTTACGGGCCGCCTGATGCCGGGCCGCCGCTGGAGCGATGGTCTGCACCAGGCCGTCGAGGCCAAGGAACACAACACCGGGCATCCGGAAGTGAAGATCGAGCGCGAGAACCAGACGCTCGCGACCGTGACGTTCCAGAACTACTTCCGCAAATACAAGAAACTCTCGGGAATGACCGGAACGGCCGACACCGAGGCCGAGGAATTCGCCAAGATCTACAAGCTCGACGTCATCGTCATCCCGCCCAACCGGAAGCTTCTCCGCGTCGAGAACCCGGATCTGGTCTATCGCACCGAGAAGGAAAAGTGGGAGGCCATCGTCACGGAAATCGTGACGGAGTACGAGAAAGGGCGTCCCGTGCTCGTGGGGACCGTTTCGATCGAGAAGTCCGAGCGGCTGTCGACGATGCTCGATCGGCGCGGCCTCAAGCGGGGTACGACGACGGGCGGCGGTTCGGGCAAGCACGTGGTCCTGAACGCGAAGTATCACGCGCAGGAAGCCGAGTTCGTCGCGCAGGCCGGGCGCAAGGGCTCGGTCACGATCGCGACGAACATGGCGGGCCGCGGCACGGACATCCTGCTCGGAGGCAACCCGGAGTTCATGACGAGGCAGCAATGCCTCGCCGAGCAGATCGCCGAGCGGCTCCCGAAGGGTGAAGAGCGCTTCGTGGACGACGACCAGTTCGTCTACTACTATCACCTGGACGGCTTCTACCGCGTTGCGAAGCCTGACTACGACCGTATCTTCGAGCACTTCAAGGCCCAGACCGACGCCGAGCACAAGGAAGTGGTGGCCGTGAGCGGCCTGCACATCCTGGGAACCGAACGCCACGAGGCGCGCCGCATCGACAACCAGCTTCGCGGGCGCGCGGGCCGTCAGGGCGACCCCGGGTCGTCCCGGTTCTACCTGTCGCTCGAAGATGATCTGATGCGGATCTTCGGATCCGATCGCATCGCCGGCCTGATGCAGCGCCTTGGCATGGAAGAAGGCGTGCCCATCGAGCACGGGATGGTCAGCAAGGCCATCGAGCGCGCGCAGAAACAGGTAGAGGCGCAGAACTTCTCCGTCCGCAAACACCTGCTCGAGTACGACGACGTGATGAACAAGCAGCGCGAGAACATCTACACGCTGCGGCGTCAGATTCTCGAGGGCAAGATCAAGTTCGAGGACGATGAAGGCCACGAAGAGGTCGTCGGCACGCGCGAGTACCTCATGTCGCTCGCCGAAGACACGCTGGACTTGCTCGTGAACATGTACGCGGCGAAGGAAGCGGACTTCGACGAGTGGGATCTGGAAGCCCTGAAGCGCGAGGCCGGCAATGCCTTCGCGATCGAGCTTTCGGAGGTGGACTTCTCGGATCGGACGTCCGACGAGATCGGCGACCTGATCTGGGAACGGGCCACGGCGTCGTACCAGGAGAAGGAAGCGCTGGTTGGCCGCGAGGTGATGGAGCGGGTCGAACGCGACGTCATGTTGCAGATGGTGGACCAGCAGTGGAAGGACCACCTCTACAGCCTCGACCACCTGAAGGAAGGCATCGGCCTGCGCGGCTACGGCCAGCGCGATCCCCTCGTCGAGTACAAGAAGGAAAGCTTCGAGATGTTTCAGGCCATGAAGCTGCGGGTGGACGACGAAATCGTCCGCTTCCTGTGGCGGCTCAGGCCGATGATCAACGAAGGCGGCGGAGAGCCGCCGATCGCCCCTCGACCTGTCCGGCGCCCAAGGGCGCCGCTGATTTTGAGTGGCCCCAGCGAAGAGCCCGTCCCCGCGTTTGCCGGAGCCGCACGGTCAGCCGGCGGCGGACAGACGGCCGCGGCAGGCCGACAGCCCCCTCGCGTGGGCGGGGACGACGCGGCGGTGAAGACCATCCGCCGCGACGAGCCGAAGGTGGGACGCAACGACCCGTGCCCGTGTGGCAGCGGGAAAAAGTACAAGAAGTGTCATGGCACCGCGGCATAGCCTATGGATGTAAAAACTGAACCGCTCCTGGCCATTGGCGCCGATCTGGCCACCGCCCTGACGTTCGACGATGTGCTGCTCGTCCCGCAGCACTCGATGGTCCTGCCCTATCAGGTCGACGTCAGCACCCGCTTCACCCGGAATATCCGCCTGAATGTGCCGCTCGTCAGCGCGGCCATGGACACCGTGACCGAATCCCGTCTGGCTATTGCGATGGCCCAGCACGGCGGCCTCGGGATCATCCACAAGAACCTGTCCATCGAGGAACAGGCGTCGGAAGTGGATCGGGTCAAGCGCTCGGAGAGCGGCATGATCGTCAACCCGATCACGCTGTCGCCGATCAACCGGATCTACGAAGCGCTCGAGCTGATGAAGAAGTACAGCATCTCGGGCGTGCCGATTACGGAGGATGGCAGCAAGGAAGGCCGGCTGGTCGGCATCCTGACCAACCGCGACCTGCGGTTCGAAACGAATGTGAACCGGCCGATCGCCGACATCATGACCAAGGACCACTTGATCACGGTGCCGGTCGGTACGACGCTCGACGCCGCGCGCGAGATTCTCCACCAGCACAAGGTCGAGAAGCTGCTCGTGGTCGACCGCGAATTCCGACTGAAGGGCC
Source organism: uncultured Acidobacteriota bacterium (assembly GCA_963821285.1). Lineage (GTDB taxonomy): Bacteria > Acidobacteriota > Vicinamibacteria > Vicinamibacterales > CAVVIG01 > CAVQJU01. Next base: position 630,989 of record CAWGDD010000003.1, on the reverse strand, counting down.
TGATTACCGTCAAGGACATCCAGAAGGCGGTCAAGTATCCCGACGCGTCGAAAGACGAACTGGGCCGGCTCCGGTGCGGGGCCGCGGTCGGCATTGCACGCGACACGGAAGAGCGCGCCGAGGCGCTCGTGGCCGCCCACGTGGACGCGCTGGTCGTGGATACCGCGCACGGGCACTCGCAGAACGTGCTCGACATGGTCCGCCGGATTCGCCGGCGGTTCCCCGACGTCGATCTGGTTGCCGGCAACGTCGCGACCGCCGAAGGCGCGCAGGCGTTGATCGGTGAAGGCGTGGATGCCGTGAAGGTCGGCATCGGCGCCGGCTCCATCTGCACCACGCGCATCGTCGCCGGCATCGGCGTGCCGATGATCAGCGCCGTCATGGAGTGCGCGCGCGCGGCCGAACGGCACAACGTGCCCGTGATTGCGGACGGCGGCATCCGTTTCTCGGGGGACATCACCAAGGCGCTGGCCGTCGGCGCGAGCACCACCATGATCGGGAATCTGTTTGCCGGCACGGACGAAAGCCCCGGCGAGCTCATCCTCTACCAGGGCCGCAGCTTCAAGGAATATCGCGGCATGGGATCGATCGGCGCCATGCGCAAGGGCAGCCGCGACCGCTACTTTCAGGACGAGTTCGATCTCGACAGCGGCACGCTGGCCGGCGGCGTCGAGAAGCTGGTGCCCGAGGGCATCGAGGGCCGCGTCGCCCACAAGGGCAGCGTCGCGGCGATGGTGCATCAGCTCGTCGGAGGGCTGCGCGCCGGCATGGGCTACTGCGGCTGTGGAAACATCGGCCGGCTCCAGCAGGACGCGAAGCTGATTCGCATCACGGCCGCGGGATTCCGCGAGAGCCACGTGCACGACGTGGCGATTACCAAGGAAGCGCCGAACTACCGCTCCGAGTGACCGCGATAGTCCGCGTATCGCCCGGGGCGTGATCGATGCGCACGTCGATCGCGCCGGCAACGGGCCGCGGGAGCTTCTCCGCCCACTCGATCGCCAGCACGCACGCCTGCCCCGCTTCCTCCAACCCCAGATCGTCGATCTCCCGCGGATCGTCGAGTCTGTACAGGTCCACGTGGACGAGCGGTACGCGGCCGCCGCGATACTCCTGCATCAGCGCGAACGTCGGGCTGCTCACGTCCTCGGGGGGAACGCCCAGGCCTTCGGCGAGGCCGCGCACGAAGGCCGTCTTCCCTGCCCCGAGGTCGCCGTGCAGCAGCACGACCGAACCGGGCCCGAGCCCGGCGGCCAGCTCGCGGCCGGCAGCGGCCGTTTCGGATTCGGAATGCGTCTCGCGATCCACTACGAATTCTCGCGCTCGACGATGCGGCGGCGGGCGGTGAGCTCGAGGATCGCGTCACCGATGCGGCCGGCCAGGTCGCCGGCTGTCATGGAGACTTCCCCTTCGTCCGCCTCGGCGAGGTCCCCCGCCATGCCGTGCAGGTAGACGGCAAGCTTGCAGGCCGCCTCGGCGTCGAGCAGGTGCGCGAGCCACGCGGCAATCATCCCGGTCAGGACGTCGCCGGTGCCCCCGGTGGACATCCCTGGGTTGCCGGTGGGGTTGATGAAGACCTTGCCGTCCGGCGTGGCGATGAGCGTCCGGTGCCCCTTCAGCACGACGTACAGGTGATGGGAGGTCGCGAAGTTCCGCGCGATTTCGAGGCGGCTCGCCTGCACTTCGTCGGTGGACATGCCGACCAGGCGGGCCATTTCTCCCGGGTGCGGCGTGATGATGACGTCGCGGCCTTCGCGTCCGATGAGCCCCTCAGGCTCGCCGCTGAACGCGTTCAACCCGTCCGCATCGACGACGATCGGCATCGTCGCGCGATCGACGAGCGCCCGGATGAAGGCACGCGTGCCCGCCGCCTGACCAAGGCCGGGGCCAATCGCGACGACGTCGCGCGCGAGGTCCAGCAGCGGATCCACGCCCTCCGCATCCAGGCCGTCGGCGTTCTCGCGGAGCCCGACCGTCATGTACTCGGGCGCCATCGAGGCCACGACGTCCTGGCAGGACGCCGCCGTGGCGACGGTCACGAGGCCCGCACCCGAACGGAGGGCGCCGATGCCCGACAGGTGGGCCGCACCGCTCTTGCCACGGGACCCGGCGACGATCAGGACGTGGCCGTAGTCCCCCTTGTGGCTGTCGGGCGTCCTGGGCGTGAGGTGTTCACGCGCCGACGACCGCGTCAACAGCTCGATCTGTGGGCCGTCCAGCGACTCGAACACCTCGCTCGGGATGCCGATGTCGGCGATCACGATGTCCCCCGCGCGGGTTTCGGCGGGCGGCAGCACGAGCGGGAGCTTCGGCGCGCCAAGCGTCACCGTCGTCCCCGCCTCGATCGACTCGCCGATCGGGTCGCAAGAGTCGGCCGATAGCCCGGACGGCAGGTCGATCGCCACCACGGGAATGCCCGACGCGTTGACGTCGGTGATGACGCTCTCGATGAGGCCGCTGACCGGCGCGTTCAGGCCCGTGCCGAAGATCGCGTCCACGATGAGCGTGCAGTCGCGGACCTCCGACAAGTGCAGCTCCCAGGCCTGGCTATCGCCGATCTCGACCACGCTGATGCCGAGGCGTCCGAGCACTTCGAGATTCGTCCGCGCGTCGCCGCGAACATCGGAAACCCGGCCGATCAGGAAGACGGAAACGTCGACACCCCGTTGGACGAGCGTGCGCGCGACGACGAAGCCGTCGCCGCCGTTGTTGCCGCGGCCGCACAGCACCGCCACCTGCCGCTCGGACAGATCCGTGTGGATGGCCTCCATGGCCGCCACCACCTGGCGGCCGGCGTTTTCCATCAATACGAGGGACGGGATGCCGATGTCTTCGATCGTCCGGCGATCGGCTTCCCGCATCTGGGCGGCGTTGAGAACGCGCATCTGAGCAGCACCGATCCTAGCCCATTTGTTGCGGCGACGGCCCGACGATGCTACCGTCGTCATCCGGCATGCGGCTCGCACAGCGCTCTCCCATCACTCCAGTTTCAGGGAGGCCGCGATGCCACAACCGACGCAGACAGAACGCTTAGAGCATCTGGAACGGAAGATGGCCGATCAGGAGTCTCAGTTTTCGCAATTCCGCGACGAGGTCCGTGTGGAGTTTTCTGCACTCCGTTCGGAGATGCGGCAGCTGTCCGATGAGACCAGGAACGAGATGCATCAGCTGGCCGCCGGGACCAGGAACGAGATGCATCAGCTGGCCGCCGAGACCAGGAACGAGATGCATCAGCTGGCCGCCGAGACCAGGAACGAGATGCATCAGCTCGCCGCCGAGACCAAGAACGAGCTGCGGCAACTGATCGCCGAAACCAACGACGAGACGCGGCATCTGATGCGGGTGCTCCACGAGGACGTCATCTCGAGGTTCGCCGTGCTGGAAGAGCGCTGGAATGGCCGGTCCAAGGCGCGGCCGATCGGGCCGTCGCGGGGCGGCCGCCGAAAACGGTAACACCCTGTGGTACGCTCGTCGCGATGGCAGCCACGGTCAACGTCAACGGACGCGTGTTCGACCAGGAACACGCCGTCGTCTCGGTGTTCGATCACGGGTTTCTGTACGGCGAAGGTGTCTACGAAACGTTGCGGACGTTCAACGGGAAGCCCTTCCTGTTCGAACGCCACATGCAGCGGCTTCGGAATTCCTCGGGCATGCTCGCGCTGTCCGTGCCGCTGTCTGACGAGGAGCTGCTCGGACGCTGCCAGAATACGATGCTGGCAGCGGGGCTGGGACAGGGTCCGGCCAGTGAGGCCTACATCCGTGTGCTCCTGACCCGCGGGGTGGGCGAACTCTCGTACGATCCGGCCGCCTGCCCGGTGCCCACCGTCATTATCATCGTGAAACCGCAGATCGACCCGCCCGCTGAGGTCTACGAGCGCGGCGTCACGATCGCGCTCGTACAGATCGTCAGGAACCATCCCGGCTCGGTCAACCCGCTGATCAAATCGAACAATCTCCTCAACAACGCGCTGGCGATGCAGGAGGCGGTCCGGCGCGGCGCGTTCGAAGGCGTCATGCGAAACTATCGTGGCGAGCTGGCCGAGTGCACGCAGTCGAACCTGTTCGTCGTGAAAGACGGCACAGCGTTGACGCCGCCGCTCGACGCGGGCCTGCTGCCGGGCATCACCCGTGCGTTCCTGTTCGAGATTGGGGCCGAAGCGGGTATCCCCGTCCGGGAAGCGGTCCTTCGGGACGACGACATGCTGAAGGCGGACGAGGTGTTTTTCACGAGCACGACACGCGGTGTCGTGCCGGCCACGAAAGTCGATGCGCACGTGATCGGCAACGGCACGCCCGGCCCTGTGACGATCGCTCTGCGAAGCGCGTATATGGCAAAGGCTCGCGGTTCCGACCCAGCCTGACCCGCCCGTTTTGCCCGCGCAGCCTGCCCTGCCCGCCCATCCTGCCCTAGTCCGACGCGTAGTCCGACATCGGCGGGCACGAGCACATCAGGTTGCGGTCGCCGTAGGGGTTGTCGATGCGGCCCACGCTCGGCCAGAACTTGCGCGCGCGGACGAACGGCAGCGGAAACGCCGCCTGTTCGCGCGAATAGGGGTGGGTCCAGGCATCCGCCGTAACGGCGGCGGCAGTGTGCGGCGCGTTCAGCAGCACGTTGTCGGTGCGGTCGGCTGTCCCGTCGACGATCGCCTGTATTTCTCCTCGAATGGCGATCATCGCGTCGCAGAATCTGTCCAGCTCGTCTTTCGACTCGCTCTCGGTCGGCTCGACCATGAGCGTACCCGGCACGGGGAACGACACGGTCGGTGCATGAAAACCGTAGTCCATGAGCCGCTTGGCGACGTCGGTCTCGTCTAATTCTCCACCGCTCGACTGTGCGAGCGGTCGGAGATCGAAGATCAGCTCGTGCGCCACGCGGCCGTTCGGACGCGTGTACAGCACCGGGAAATGCCGCTCCAGCCGCGCCTTGACGTAGTTCGCGTTGAGAATCGCGAACCGCGTGGCGTCCGTCAGCCCGTCCCCGCCGAGCATGCGGATGTAGCCGTAGGAGATGAGCAGGATGCTCGCGCTGCTCCACGGCGCCGCCGACACGGCGTGAATCGCCTTCGCGCCACCGGTGCGCACCAGCGTGTGACCAGGTAGATACGGCGCCAGGTGCGCCGCAACGGCGATTGGACCCATGCCCGGTCCCCCGCCGCCGTGCGGGATGCTGAATGTCTTGTGCAGGTTCAGGTGGCAGACGTCGGCGCCGATGACGGCCGGGCTCGTGAGCCCCACCTGCGCGTTCATGTTCGCGCCGTCCATGTACACCTGCCCGCCGTGCTGGTGGATCACGGCGCAGACCTCCTGGATGCCGTCCTCGAACACGCCGTGGGTCGACGGGTACGTCACCATCAATGCCGCCAGGCGCGCGCGGTAGCGGCTGGCCTTGGCGCGGAGATCGTCCAGATCGATGCTGCCATCAGGCTGGCTCGCGACGACGATCACCCGCATGCCGGCCATCGTCGAGCTAGCCGGGTTCGTGCCGTGCGCCGAGGCGGGAATGAGCACGACGTCGCGGTCCGCGCCGCCGTTGTCGCGATGGTAGGCCCGAATCACCATCAGGCCGGTGAACTCCCCCTGGGCCCCGGAGTTCGGCTGCAGCGACACGGCCGCGAACCCCGTGATCGTGCAGAGCGCGGATTCCAGTTCGCGCAGGATCTGCTGGTAGCCTGCCGCCTGCTCGACGGGCGCGAACGGATGCAACTTCGAGAACGACGACCACGTGACGGGCATCATCGCCGAGGCGGCGTTCAGCTTCATGGTGCACGAGCCGAGCGGGATCATCGACGTGTCGAGGCCGATGTCCTTGCGTTCGAGGCTCTTCAGGAATCGCATCATCTGCGTTTCCGAACGGTGCGCGCTGAACACGGGATGCGTCAGGTACGCCGACGTCCGGGCGAGCGCGGGCGGATAGTCCGGGGCTTCAGCAGCGGGTCGGGCCGCTCCTGACGCCCCGAACACGCGCGCGATGCTCGCGATATCACGTTCGTCTGTTGTCTCGTCGAGCGCGATGTTGATCGTCCCATCGTCGCGATACCGGAAGTTGATCCCGGCGGCAAGGGCCGCCTCCCGGATGCGGCCGGCGGCCGCCTGACCATCCGGCGCTGCGAGACGCAGCGTATCGAAACAGGCGTCGTTCAGCTGCCTGACGCCAACCGACGCGAGGTCGCGCACGAGCCCGGCCGCGAGAGACCGGATCCGCCTGGCGATAGCGGCCAGCCCGTCGGGACCATGGTAGACGGCGTAGAACGCGGCGATGTTCGCCAGCAGCGCCTCAGCGGTGCAGATGTTCGACGTGGCCTTCTCCCTGCGGATGTGCTGTTCGCGCGTCTGCAGCGCCATCCGGTACGCCGTGTGGCCGTGCGTGTCGACCGACGCTCCAATGATGCGTCCCGGCGTCTGGCGGACGTAGGCCCGGCGGGTCGCGAAGAACGCCGCATGCGGCCCGCCGTACCCGAGCGGCACGCCGAATCGCTGGGAGTTGCCGACGACAACGTCCGCGTCCCACTCTCCGGGAGGGCTCAGCAGCGTCAAGGCCAGAAGATCGGAGGCGACGGCGACCAGCACACCGGCCTGCCGCGCGCGCTTCACGAAGCCCGAGAAGTCATGTACCAGCCCGGCCTCGTCCGGAGTCTGGAGCAGGGCGCCGAACACGTCCGCGCCGAGATCGGCCGATTCAGGCTCTCCAATCGCCAACTCGATTCCCAGAGGTTCGGCCCGCGCGCGCAGCACGTCGATCGTCTGCGGAAAGCACGAGCCGGCGACGAAAAACACGGTGCGCCCGCGTGCCTTCTCGAGACGCTTCGCCTGCAGGCGATGGAGCATCGTCATCGCTTCGGCGGCAGCGGTCGCCTCGTCCAGGAGCGATGCGTTGGCGATCTCCATGCCCGTCAGGTCGGCCACCATCGTCTGAAAGGTCAGCAGGCCTTCGAGCCGGCCCTGGGCAATCTCGGCCTGGTAGGGCGTGTAGGGCGTGTACCAACCGGGGTTCTCGAGGACGTTGCGCTGGATGACTGCCGGGGTGACGCAGTTGTAGTAGCCGAGGCCGATGTACGACCGGAACTGCTGATTCCGTCCTGCGACGTCACGCAGGTCGCGCAAGTAGCGGTCTTCCGACTGTCCCGGTGGCAGGTCGAGTGGCGCCGGAAGCCTGATCGCTCCGGGGATGGCTTCCGCCGCCAGGGCGTCGAGAGAAGCTGCGCCGACGATTTCAAGCATGGCGTCGCGCTCGGCCGCATCAGGGCCGATGTGGCGGACGCGGAAGGTGGTCATTTCACGAGGCTGCCGTACTGAGCGGCGTCGAGCAGACCGGCAACTTCCTTCGGATCGGACAGCCTGACGGCCATCAACCAGCTGCCATGAGGGTCGGAGTTGACCGCCTCGGGCTTGCTCTTCAGCGCGGTGTTGACCTCGACAACCTCGCCCGAAACGGGCGAGTAGAGCTCGGACACGGCCTTCACCGACTCAATCGTGCCGAAGGACTGCCCTTCCTTGAGCGTGGTGCCCACCTCGGGCAGATCGATGTAGACGACGTCGCCGAGTTGCTGCTGCGCGTAATCCGTGATGCCGACGCGGCCCCGGTCCCCTGTGATCTCGATCCACTCGTGTTCTTTCGTGTACTTGTACCCAGCCGGATACTCCATCACGGATGCTCCCCCGGTTCCGCTGTGCGTTTGTAGAACGGGAGTGGCACGACGTTCGCGCGCGCGGTGCGGCCGCGAATGTCGATCTCAATCCCTGTGCCGAGCGTCGCCTTGTCGGCCGGCACACAGGCCAGTCCGATTGCCTTCTTCAGGAAGGGCGTCTGAGTGCCGCTGGTGACGACTCCCACCCTGGCGCCATCGGCGAGGACTTCGTGCCCGCGCCTGGCGATTCCCGGGTCGACGAGCTCGAAGCCCACGAGCTTCCGCGATACGCCGGCCGCCTTCTGCGCCCGCAACGCGGCGGCGCCGACGAAGTCGGTCTTCTGCCAGCCCACGATCCAGCCCAGGCCGGCCTCGAGGGCCGTCGTCTGCTCGTCGATATCGTTGCCGTAGAGCCGCATGGCGGCTTCAAGGCGGAGCGTGTCCCTGGCGCCGAGGCCGCACGGGACAAGCCCGTCGGCCTGGCCTGCGGCCAGGACAGCCAGCCAGACGCGATCGGCCGACTGCGGCGGGACGAAGATCTCGAACCCGTCCTCGCCGGTATAGCCGGTGCGCGAGACGGTGGCGCGCACGTTGGCGACTTCGCCATGCGCGAACGAGAAGTGCGGAAGCGATGAGAGGTCCACGCCCGTGAGCGGCTGGACGGCGCGGAGCGCGGCCGGCCCCTGAACGGCCAGCAGCGCGTAGCGCGAGCTGGAGTCGACGGCAACCGCGTCGCCGGCGCTCGCGATGTGCTCGGCGATCCACGCGTAGTCCTTGAAGAGGTTCGCAGCGTTGACGACGAGGAGGAAGTGATCGGCCTTCAGCCGGTACACCACGACGTCGTCGACGAATGTGCCGCTTGGAGTGAGGAGGCCCGAGTACTGCGCCTGGCCGGGCTGGAGCGTCGAGGCGTCGTTGCACGAGATCTGCTGTACGGCGGCCAGCGCATCCTTGCCGGCGATCTCGATTTCGCCCATGTGGCTGACGTCGAACAGGCCGGCGGCCATGCGGACCGCCATGTGTTCGGCCGTGATGCCGCTATATTCGAGCGGCATGTCCCATCCACCGAAGGACATCATCTTCGCGCCGGACGCGCGATGGCGCGCGTTGAGCGTGGTCTTTTTGAGAGGCGGGGACTCGATACGCAACGGTACTATGCGAGTGTGGTCGGGTCAACCAGCGCCCCGGCGAGATGCCTTCGCGAGCAGGACGCCCGCGAGGGAGCCGACACCGACGGCGAGCGCCGAGATGCCGGCTCCCACTCCGATCACGATCGGGAAGATGGTTCCAGGACCCGCTCGGAACAGCATCACGGCCATCCCGACATTCGCGCCGGCCCACAGCGAGGCCACGGCCGCTGTCCCCCGCGTCGTGACGGGAGACCTCAACGTGCGGGCCGCGACGAGCGCCGCGAGCACCGCCAACGTGACGCCGGTGATGGCGACTCCGCGGCCGGAGTTGAGCCACCAGCCCGTGGGCGTCAGGGGCTGAATGGCAGCGGCTCCGATTCCGCCCAGAACAGCGAGTCCCAGAACATTCTTCATACAGTTGTTACCACGAGCACGCGCCGGGCATATAGATGCACGTGCCGGTCATGCCCCCGAACGTCGCATAGAAGCAATATGCGGCCACGGTGTTGCAGGCCGTGCAGCTCCACGACATCGAGGGCGGCCAGAACCACGAATACTGGTTGCAGCCCGCCTTCACGTAGCAGAGGTCGTGGGAGTCGCAGCAGGGACGGAAGATCGATCCGTCGAGCCAGTGGAGCCCGTCGCAACCAGGCGCGTTGGCCTGGACAGGACGGACGAGCGCGTCCAGCACCTTCTGGCCAAGGCCGGGCCGCTCGCTCTCGTTACGTGCCACCGACACGGTGCCGGCCTTCGCCAGCCGCGTGTGGAACGTGTAGAACGCGAGCGCCTGAACGTTCGCCCATGCCAGAGACGGCTGGAACGTCCAGCCGCCCGAGGGCGTCTTCTTCAGCGCTTCTTCGTTCACCGACCCTTTCGTCAAGCCCTTGAAGCTCCACATCAGCAGCTTCTGTGACGGCACCCAGGCGATCTCGCCGACTTCGACGCCGCCATCATAAATCCGTGTCAGCGTGTGCGGGCGCCTGCTCTCGCCAGGCCTCGGCGTGACGCGCACGGTCGTCGCCCTCATGTCCTGATCGAACTCCGTCACGACTTCCGCCGCCCCATCGTCGAGGTTGCCCTGTCGGGCGCCACCAGCGCGGGCGAAGCGCCCCTGCCACTGGACAGTCGATGGATGCCCGTCCCGTCGCAGCGCCTGTGCCTGGAGAGCCGCCCAGTCGAGCGTCGGGTGCACGTCCGGCCTCACCGGAGCGTAGAACAGCCGAGTGCCGTTCGATTCGTACAGCATCTCTGCTTCCCTCGCGCTGACCTGGTCGACGCTGAGCTTCCCCAGTTCGTTGCCCGAGAGATCGGTGGACCTGGTCCTGATATTTCCGTCCAGGCCGCGGTCGGCGATCACCAGGCCATCAGTAAACCGCGCGGTCACCCGCTTCGCCTTCGCCTCGAGAAAGTAGAACGTGCCGCCCATGTCCTTGACCTCGTTGTCCGTAGGCTGCGTCAGCACGGGGAGGGCCGGCAGGCGCCCCACTCCTCGCGCCGCTGGAGCCGTCTGTGCGGCCGGCACCTGCGCCTGCAACCGCCAGGCGTACACGAGACCCATCATCGAAACGAGGGCCCCTGCGAGAATCCACCAGCGTCTGAACCTGCGCTGCGACGATTGGTACTCCATGGACACTCCTCGAAAACGGCCGTCGTGCTTGCGACAGCCGCGGTGTCCAGCCCGCGTGCGACCTCCACAGGGAATCCTGTCCCGTCTCGTCAGGCCGGGTTCGCCGCAGACACGCGGCGTCTGGCGGCGCTATCCAAGCGCCGCAGTCTCCTCCTCCGGCTCTGGTTCGCCGCTGCCCGATGCGCCGGGCAACCCGGTGGTGCCGTCCGGACCGTCCAGGTCGTCCACCCGGTACTGCAAGTACGTCTGCAACGTGTGATAGCTGATCCCCAGCACGCGGCATGCCTGGCGCTTGTTGCCCTGACAGCGGTCCACGACAACGCGCGCGTAGCGGCTGGCCCAGGCCCGGAGCGTATCGTTCCGGCGGAGCGACGGCGTCAGGATGGCGGCGTGGTCCCCGCCGATCGCGGCCGGCAGGTCGTCGAGCTGGATGACTTCCGAGCGGCACAACGCTACTGCACGCTCGATCAGCCGCTCCAACTCGCGAACGTTCCCCGGCCAGTGGTAGAGAACGAGGGCTTCGGTGGCGGCGGCCGACAGATGCAGCGGCCGCGTCGAACGATGGCGTTCGAGGAAGTAGCTGGCCAGCTCGGCGATGTCGTCCCGCCGCTCTCGGAGTGCGGGCACGACAACGTCGACGCCGCTCAGCCGGTAGTACAGGTCGGCCCGGAACAGCTGCCGCTCGACCAGCCCGAGCAGGCTGCGATTGGTGGCGGCGACAATGCGGATGTCGACGCGCTTCGCGCCCTGACCGCCCACGCGCTCGATGGCGAGGTCCTGAATCGTTCTCAAGAGCTTGGCCTGCGCCGCCAGCGACAGATCCGAGACTTCGTCGAGGAACAGCGTGCCGCCGTCAGCCGCCTCGAACTTGCCGCGGCGTCCGCGGACGCCGGTGGCCGTCCGCTCCTCGATGCCGAACAGTTCGGCCTCCACCAGCGTATCGACGAGCGCGGCGCAGTTGATCGCGATGAACGGGCCGCCCCGCCGCCGGCTCAGCTCGTGGATCTGGCGCGCGACCAGCTCTTTGCCGACGCCGCTCTCGCCCTCGAGGAGAATCGTGAAGTCCGTGCACGCCACGCGTTCGATCGTGGCCCGCAGCCGACGCATCGCGCCCGTCGATCCGATCAGAGGTGCAGCCATGTCGAGTCCGTGACGCCGATCGCGCAGGTCCGGCGTCCCGGGCGACGCGGAGGCAGGTGGCGTGCTCATGGAACGGTTCCTGGAACGGTCGCCCCCGGGCGAACCAAATTGGATGCCACCGCGATCGACCCGTAAAGGCTGCATAAATCCTCGAGTTCTCCGGCTGAAGAATTGCCTCAGATCGCGACCCGGGTAGCAGGTGCCCGCCTGTCTCGCCGCAGGCGCCTTTCATGACCGGGAAGTGAATACCCATCACCGCGGTCCTCGGCCATCCACGGGAGGCGCTGGTCGAACACGATGGCGCCGCGATAGCAAACCTGGTCTGGTCCGAGCTGCGCGACCGCACAGCGAACAACCCTGCCCCGGACCGCCGGCAACCGTTTGTCCTGGTCGAAGCAGATCTCGATGGAAGTCCCCGGAAGCAGCCTGTGGCTCGTCTCGATGAGGGTGCCGGCGGCCGACACGTCGACCACCGAGGCGTCGATTCCCGGCCGTACCCTCGCCGACACGATGCCGTGCTCGGTGACCGATTGCTGTCGCCGCGTCAGGCGCCGTTCGAACAGGTGGGGCGTCATCGCGGCTGCCACTCGTGTGATCGCGGATCGAAGCGGTACGTCCGCACGCGAGCCGTCGCGCCCACAAGACGGATGGCGTACTGAGTATCGCCACGACCCCTGATGTACAGGGTCCCTGAGGAGGAGGTGCCCAGGGCGCTGAAGCTCACCATGCGGCTGGCTCCGAACCGGATCGGATCGTCGCCGGGTGCCGGGCTGCCCGCGTCGATCGGCGGCAGGCCCGGCAGCGTGCCAAAGTCCACGCCGCTGAACTGGCTCGACAGCTGCTCAGGCGAGTGGAGCTGGCGGTCCACGTTGTGCTGAATGTCGCGGGCCAGGACGCCGTTGCCGTTGCCGTCCACGAAGACCGCGAAGATGAAGCCAGCGTTGGTGGGCGTGAATCGCATCGCGACCTCGGTGGCGTGCGTGATGGCTTCGATGCGCGTGTCGTAGAACCGCGCGGCGACGTAACGCGCCGCGCCAGCGACGCGTGCCTCGTCCAGACTGGTGAGCATGCGCGGGAGAGCGGTCGCCGTGGCCGTGACCGTGAGGCCAAGCACCACGGCGAGCTCAACCATCGAATATCCGGCTGTCGCTCGATGGCACATCGATGGAGTCCGCGTCCTAGTGTTGCCGGGCGTTGCCGGCCTCGGGCCTCGCCGGCGCCACTGTCAGCTGCGGCTTCAGCTTGAGGAAGTTCTTCTCGCCGATGCCGGGCACGTTCATCAGATCTTCGATCTTCTTGAACGGCCCGTTCTTCTGCCGATACTCGATGATTCTGGCGGCCGTCTTGGCGCCGATGCCCGGGAGCCCCTCGAAGTCGGAGGCCGCCGCGGAGTTCAGGTTGACGACCGCGGCCGTGGCGGCGGGCCTGGCGGCGCGGTCCGAAGCCTGGGCTGCGGCCGGCTGCGCGTGAGCCGAGAGCAGGGCGACGAGTGCGACGAGCGGGAGCAGATGACCAGACATGTAGTCCTCCTTTGAAGGTGGACCCTGGCCGGCGGCCGCTCACCGAGCGGGGAGGTCGGGCCCGGCCGTTTGGTTGCCGGTCCAGGGTCGCCCCGGACAGGGCAAACGCCGGACCGGCGCGCCGGATACGTCCGTGCGCCGGGAACTTGCTGCGCGAGTGCGTCTTAGCGATCCGCAGATGTCGGAGTGCGTTGGCGCGGCGTCGGGGAGACCAGGAAGTGTCGCCTCCAGTTGCCGGGTGAGCCCACCGGCGTTGACGAAACGTTGACGAAAGCCTTACGCCCTCCTATCGCGGGGCGCCCGTAGAATCGGTGCGAACTTGCTGAGGGAGGCCCTATGACGTATGCAGCGTGTGTTCGGAAGTTCGTGGGCGTGGCCGTCGTGCTCGCGTCAACCGTCAGCCTGGCGCTGGCGCAGGCGCCGGCTACGCCCGTCAAGCCCAAGGCGCCGGCGACTGCGGCGCAGGCCGCTGCGAGCCTGATGGACCTGAATTCGGCGACGAAGGAGCAACTGGCGACGCTCCCCGGTATCGGCGAGGCGTACGCGCAGAAGATCGTTGCCGGCCGGCCGTACAAGGCCAAGACCGATCTCGCGCGCAAGAAGATCGTGCCCGCGGCCACCTACGACAAGATCAAGGACCTGGTGATCGCCAAGCAGTAACCGGTTGGATCCGCCCGCCGTATCGTCTAGAGTGGTCGGTATGAGGAACGCCGCCATTCTGGCGATCGCGGTGGCTACTGCCAGCGCCCCGCTGACGGCACAGGAAGAGAAGCCGGTGCCGAAGGATTCCTTGCGCGTGTACGTCTCCGGATGCACGAAAGGCCAGGTGTTCACGGCCGGGCCACGCACAGAGGATCCGCCGAGCAGCCTCGAGATCCGCGAAGGCATGCATCTGCGCATGAACGGGCCGAAGAAGCTGATGTCGGACATCAAGGCGCACGAGGGTTCGATGATCGGCATCACCGGGCTGATGAAGAAGGGTCAGTACCTGCCTGGCGGGGTAAGCCTGGGTGGCGGCGTACGCGTGTCGCCGGGCACCTCAGGCGGCGGCCCTGGGGCCCCGTATGTCGAACAGGCGTTCATCGACGTCGAAGGCTGGCGGGCCGTCCCCGGCAGTTGCCCCTCGCGATAGCGCGCGCAGTCCCCGATGACCCGCCGCGCGGCATGGCTCTTCGCAGCAGGACTGCTCGCGCTCTTCGCGGTCCGCCTCTACTTCGGCCTGTCGCTGCGCTTCTTCGCCGAGGACGAATCCCAGATCTTCCTCATCGGTCTTCGCTACTACACGACCGGCCACTGGCCGTACTTCGGCCCCGACGTAGTGTGGACGCAAAGCGAGATCCCGGGCGCGCTCCAGGGCCTGCTGGTTGGCGCACCGCTGGCGATCGCCGCGGTGCCGGAAGCGCCGATCGTCGTCCTGAACCTCTTGTCCTTCGCCGCTCTTGCGGCGCTGGCTTGGTACATCACGCACCGCGCGCCGTCGGTCCCCCGATGGCTGGTCTGGGGCTGGGTGATGACCGTGCCCTGGACGCTGCAGTTCTCGACTCACATCACCAACCCGTCGTACGTGCTGGCCGGCGCGATCGCGTTCTTCCTGGGGTTTTTCGAGGTCCTGCCGGCGATTCGCCTGGGCGTGCTCCCGGTCCCGCTGGCGTTCGCCGCGATGGGCGTCGGCGCGACGTGGATCATGCAGATTCACATGTCGTGGTACCTGCTGCTCCCCTATCTCGGCGTGGCGTGGCTGAGCCGCCGGGCTGACGGCGTCGGGAAGCTGGTGGCGTACGCCCTGGCATGCGCCGGCGGCGCCGCGCTGCCGGGCCTTGCTCTCCTTCCGACGCTGCTGCAATACGGCACGGCCGGGGGAACGGGCGGCACGCTCCGTAACCTTCACGTCCACCTGGTGTCGCCGGCGGAGATCCTGGTGACCCTCGCGCGCGTGTTCTCGTTCTCGAGCCTCGAGATCAACCGCTTCATCGAGATCGACGATGCCCGGCGCGTGCTGTTCGTGCGGAACCACCTGTGGCTGCTTCCGCCGCTGGCCGTCGTCTGGGCGGCGGGCATCGTTCAGCCGTTCTGGATGCTGGTGTCGTGGTTCCGGTCGCGGCTGACGTCTCCCGACTGGCGCGCCCTGCGGCTGGTCGTCGCGTTCAGCGTGGGCCTCGTGTATCTGAGCTACTGGTTCGTGATCGAGCCGCCCCAGGCCCACGCGTTCTACCTGGTCGCACCCATCTCGTTCCTGTTCGCGGCGTACTGCTGGTCGACGATCGATTCACCGCGAGCGCGCAAGGCCGCTGCGGCGCTCCTGTGCGTCAATATCGTGTACCAGGTGGCGTTTGCCTCCACGCAGTACTCGGCGATGTCGCTCTACACCAACCGGGCGGTCGTCGTTCAGGCGATCGCGACGAAATCACCGGAGATGTTCGGTCATCGGCGCGCGTTCGCGCCCGACGGCGGGCCGCCGGTCCTGAACGACCCGACGCGGCCCTACAACCCGTTGATCGACCTGCAGGTGGTCGATCCGGCGTTCAGCGTCGGCTTCGCGCACACAGCGAACTGGACGTTCGTGCTGAAGAACGCCAACCCGCGCGTGGCGTTCCGCCGCATGATGTACATGACGACCTACCGGGATCGCAGCGGCAGGGTGGAAGAGCGCCACCAGTTCATCGAGCGCATTCTCCAGCCGGGCGAGACGCTCCGGGTGGCCGTCAGCGACCTCTTCGTCGAAGACGGTGTGACCGGGGTGTCCCTGCGGATCGCCGGCGCCGACGCGCTGCTGCCGACAGACTGAAACGTCCGTCTGAAGGCGGACGCTAAGGCGCGGCGCAGGTCCAGTTGGCGGCGTCCTTGATGTTTCCCGTGCCCTTGTACTTCGTGTACTGCGGATAGGAACAAATCGGACGCGTCAGGCTCGTCTGCGGGTTGAAGCCCGTCAACTGCGTCGGCGTCACGCCCTTCTCGCGCCAGGCCTCCATCGCGCCGATCGAATCGAACGTGTTCGGACCGTCGCCGCCGCGGCAGTGCGCCATGCCGGGAACCATGAAGAGCCGGACGAAGTCGTCCTGCGGCCCCATCTTCTTCTTCAGGTTGTCGTAGTACAGGACCGTGTTCTCCGGCGTGATCGTGGTGTCGCCCCAGCCGGCGTACAGCAGCAGCTTGCCGCCGTGGGCCTTGAACTTGCTGAGATCCGGATCGACGGCGTCTACGAAGCCGATCTTGCTGTTGATGATCGACATGTCACGGTCGAGGTCGAACGAGCGCCAGTCGTAGCGGTCGTTCTGGAACCCCCAGATTCGGACGGTGTCGTTTCCAGCACCGGGTTCGGGCATGTTGCCGCGAAGCGCCGGCAAGGGATTGCCGAGGGCCTGGCCCGAGAAAATCAGCTCGCCTTTGCTGTTGTGCAATCCGCCGTAGAACGTCTCGACAGTCTTCAGCTGCGGCGGCGTGAGGCACGCCTCGGATGCGGCGGCGCCCGGCGCGCACGAAAGCTTCTTGAAATCGAACGTGCACGCTCGCGGGTTCGTGAGGAAGCCTTCCTTGAGCGTGTCGCATGCCTTGAGCACGGCCTGCGTCACCATTTGCGCCGTGGCCAGCGGGATCTGACCCTCGGGATGGCGCGCGAGCTCGACGCCGCGGGCCGCGCCCGCTGTGTGCATCTGGATGTGCCGGTTCGCCAGCGCGCCGGCAATGATGCCGTCAAAGTCGTCGGGATACCGCTGCGCGTTCATCGCGCCCTGGCGCCCGCCCGTCGAACAACCCTTGTAGTACCAGGTACCTGCTGGGGGCGGCCGTAGAACTGCTGAATGATCGACTTCGACGTCACGGTCATCTCGTGCATCGCGCGGTACGCGAAGTCGACGATCTTCTCGGGGTGGCCGAGCGCGAACATCCCGTTGGGGCCATCCACGGTGTTGTCGTGCCCCGTGTCGTTGCCGGAGGTCGCATAGCCCAGGCGCAGCGCGTTCTGCATCTCGCCGAAGCCCTGAATCGACCCGCCGAACCCTCCGTTGCCGACCGCCATGAACCGGCCGTTCCACGTCGTGGTCGGCATCCAGAGCTCGGCGTTGATCCTCGAGTCGGACGTCGGCGTGAGGAGCAGCCGGACGCGGCAGTACTCGGGCAAGGCTGGACCTGCGGCCGCGGCGGCCGGGGCGCCGCCGCGGCCTGTCGACGGCGGCGGTGGCGTGACCACGTCGGCCGCCGAGATCGCGACGTTCGGAATGGCCATCGACCGCAGCGCGTCACATGTGCTGCCTGAGGCAGCCGAAGCCGCCGCGGCAAGCGTCAGCGAGCCGAGGATCCCAAGCAGAGCGCTGAGTTTCAGGTTCATCACGAGCCCTCCAGCGTGTTCGAAGACGAGCCATTATGGACCGAGCGGACGGTTAGTCAACACGGCCCCGCGCTACACTTCAACGGATCGATTCCACGCCCCTCATGACGCTGCTGCAGGCGTTCCTGCTGATCGTTCTCGCCGCGGCCCTGGTCCGGCTGTTCTCCCGCCTGCGCCGGGTGGCCGCGATCGGCGCCGCCTACAAGGCCAAGGTTCTCTGTTCTGTGGTGTTTGGCACCGGCCGCACGGTTAACCCGGCCGCCCTCGAAGAGGTGTCCGCCGACAGCTACCGGTTGATGCGGCTGTTCCGGTGCCGCATCGACTCCGAGGCGCGCGCCGTGACGGCTTCGCTGTGGGGATTTTCCCCTCGGACGGCGGTGTTCAGAGGCGATGCCGGCGAGCTGTCCCCTGCAGGCGCATGGCCGGCGGCGCCCACACGTCCGGCCCTCGAACGGGTCGTGGCGGCGGCGTTTCTCGAGCCCGAACGCAGGCGTCTGCGCCGCACGCGCGCGATTCTGGTTGCGCAGGACGGACGGATTGCCGCCGAGCGATATGCTCCAGGGTTCACCGAGACAACGCGCTTCCCTGGATGGTCCATGACGAAGAGCGTGTTCGGCGCGCTGGCGGGCGGTACTCGTCGGCGAGGGCCGCCTGTCGCTCCGGGATCGCGAGCTCATGCCAGCCTGGCGCCATCCGGATCCGCGCGCCGCGATCGCGCTCGAAGATCTGTTGCGGATGCGGAGCGGCCTGGCGTTTTCAGAGGAGTACGCGGACCTGACATCGGATGTGATCGAGATGCTGTTCAACCGGGACGATGCGGCCGCGTACGCAGCGAGCCGCCCGTTGAGCGCGCCACCTGGCACGGCGTGGAGCTACGCAAGCGGGACGACGAACATCTTGTCGGCCATCGCCCGCCGCAGCGTCGGCGAAGCGGGCTACCCCTCGTGGCCGCGCCGCGCACTGTTCGGGCCGCTCGAGATGAACAGTGCGCTGATGGAGCCCGACGCCTCGGGCACGTTCGTCGCCTCGTCGTTCATGCTCGCGACGGCCCGGGACTGGGCCCGCTTCGGGCAGCTGTACCTGCAGGACGGCGTGTGGGACGGCCGGCGTCTTCTTCCGGAGGGTTGGGTGTCATTCAGCACGACGCCCACACCGCAATCGCCCGGCGGGATTTACGGCGCCCACTGGTGGCTGGGGCTCAAACCTGAGCTCGGGGGAGGGACCACCGCCGCGGCCCGCCTTCCGCGCGACGCGTTCTTCGCCGTCGGGCACGAGGGACAGGTGTTGACCGTCATTCCGTCGCGCCGCCTGGTCGTCGTCCGGCTCGGATTGTCGATCTACATCGACGCGTGGAACCACGCGTCGTTTCTGTCGGAGCTGCTCGAAGCGGTGTCGTAGGGCGGGCCCGCTACGGTTTCGACGTGCGGCACCAATCGAGCGTGTGCCTGAGCCCGTCCGCGAGCGAGACGGTCGGCTCGTACCCGAGCAGGGCCTTCGCCTTCGAGATATCGGCCAGCGAGTCGCGCACGTCGCCGACGCGCGCCTCCTTGTAGACGGGGCGCACGTCCACCTGGACGAGGCCGTTCAGCACGCGGAGCAGCTCGTTGAGCGAGATGCGGTGGCCGGTGGCGATGTTGAAGACTTCGCCGGCGACGTTCGGCGCCTCGCACGCCCGCAGCACGCCGTTGACCACGTTGGCGATGTAGGTGAAGTCGCGCGTCTGTTCGCCGTCGCCGTGGATCGATCGGCGATCGGCCTTCGAGCAGAGCCGTCGCGAACAGCGAGATCACGCCGGAGTACGGCGACCCGGGATCCTGCCGCGGTCCGAACACGTTGAAGTACCGCGTGGTGACGGTCGGAAACCCGTACAGCTGCGTGAACATCTGGCAGTACTGCTCGCCCACCAGCTTCTGAAGTGCGTACGGCGAGAGCGGGTTCGTTGGCATCTCTTCGCGCTTGGGCAGCGTTGGCGTGTCGCCGTACGCCGATGACGAGCCGGCATACACGAGGCGTTTCACGCCCGCGTCGCGCGCCGCCACCAGCACGTTCAGCGTGGCCGTGATGTTCGCGCGGTTCGAGGTCGCCGGGTCGTCCACGGACCGCGGCACCGATGGAATCGCCGCCTGGTGCAGCACGTAGTCCATCCCCGCCGCTGCCTTGGCCGCGACGTCCGATTCGGCCAGATCCCCTTCGATGAATTCGGCGGCCGGGATGGCGGCGAGATTGCCGCGTTTGCCCGTGATCAGGCTGTCGACGACGCGGACGCGGTGCCCGCGGCGCAAGCAGTTCTTCCGCGAGGTGCGAGCCGATGAACCCGGCGCCGCCGGTGACAAGGTAAGAGGCCATTGGGAGTCCGTCAGGATGGGAAACGGCCGCGCGGCAGGCCGGGAGTCAGCTTCATCGCGTTCTGGTAGTACAGCTTCCGGAGCACGGTATCCGGCAGGCCGATGCCGTACAGCTTCCAGAACGCATGGTAGTCGCGATAGTAGTCGAAGTACTCGTCGTTCGTCTCGAACACGCGCCAGTAGTACGGATACTCGTCAGGCTGATAGGCGTCCTTCCCGAACATGATCCGATCCTGGTACTTCACGAAGAAATCGTGCGCGGCCCGCGGCTGGCGGCCGATGTCGTAGAGCACGGCCCCGACCTCCGTGGACAGGTTCGGCATCCGGTCGAACAGCGCGCCGAGACGCGCCAGGTCGTTCGCGTGCCACCCCATGTGCGCGACGATGAAGTTCGTCCGCGGGTGCCTGGCGAACAATCGATCGCGTTCGGCCATCAGGTCTTCGAACGACGGAAATCGCGATCGGTCCGCGTAGCGGCGGTCGGGATAGAGCGACAGCTCGAGCCATCGCTCGTTCCGGAAGTCGATCGGCTGGAAGAACTCCGCCGGATCGGCCGTGTGAATGTGCACCGGAATCTTCAGGCGCGCGCAGACCTCCCAGACGGGGTCGAGCTCCGGGTCGTCGAGCTTCAGACGCGTACCGTCCGTCTTCCTCGCCGTCAGACCGAAGTTCTTCAGGAGCTCGCCGAGGCCTTTCGCCCCGGCCTTGACGTCGTCCTCGATTTGCTTCGCCGTGCGCGCGCCGAATCCCGGGCCGACTGGATCGCGGAAGTTGATCGTCGTGAACACGACCATGCGATCGGGACTGCGGCTCTTCTTGATCACGTCGAGCATCTGCGTCAGGCGATCGCCGGATGCACCGGACACGTTCACCATCAGCTGCAGGTTCTGGTCGTCCATGGCCTTGACGACTGCGTCGTAGATCTCGGGCGTCACGGGACCGCGGCCGTCGAACGGGTGCCCGTGGATGTCCACAACCGGAAACTTCGCGCGGGGTACGGGGTGCTGCGGCACGACGAGCGTCGAGCGCGGCTTGTATTCGCGGATGTTCGGCGGCGGAAATTCGGGTTCGCGGCCCTCCGCCGGCCGCGGACGGAGCTGCCCAGGGGGCTGGGGCGCCTGCGCGGCGAGGATGGCCAGGGCGCCAGCGGTGGCAAGCGAGAACACCGCGGCGCGCGTGGTCAGGTGGCGGAGCATAAGGATCGCAGCGAGCCGTAAGCCGAATTCTGTTCCACCTTCGCGCCTTGCGGCGCTACGGTGGATGACGACCATTCCTCTAGTCTCGCCATTGCTGGCGAGATCAAGCAACCTACCCGAGAGCATCGGATGGGCCATCCGTTCCATGCCGGCGCTTGCGCGCCGGCTGGGGCTCTCCTATTTGGTCTTGCTCCGTGCGGGGTTTTGCCTGCCACCCGTGTTGCCACGAGCGCGGTGCGCTCTTACCGCACCTTTTCACCCTTACCCTTCGGCTCGACGCTTACGCGCCTCGCTCAGGGCGGTATATTTTCTGTGCCACTGTCCTTCGGGTCGCCCCGACCGGGAGTTACCCGGCGCACTGCCCTGCGGAGTTCGGACTTTCCTCCCTTCGACTCGGCACTTCGTGCCTCGCTCAGGGCAGGCCCTGTGGTTGCGGCTTGCCGTGAGCGAGGCGCGGAGCGCCGAGTCGAACGGCGGTCGTCTGGCTCGCTGCGATCGTCCGTATTGTAGGTTATCCGTCCGATTCCTGCGAGATCTGGTACTGCTCCAGCTTCTTGTATAGATTGCTGCGGGGTGTGTCGATCACTTCGGCGGTCTTCGAGATGTTCCAGCCGCTCTCGCGCAGCTTGGCGACGAGGAACGCGCGCTCGGCGTTGTCCTTGAACTCGCGCAGCGTGCCGGCCCGGGCGTCGCCGGGGACCACCGGCGTATCGCCAGGCCTGGGCGCCTGGGCGCCGGAGGCGGACGGGGTCCGCAGGTTGTCCGGCAGGTCGCCCACGTCGATGGTGTCGCTGCCCGACATGATGATCACGCGCTCGACGGTGTTCCGGAGCTCCCGGATGTTGCCCTTCCAGCGATACCGCTGCAACGCGTCGAGCGCGGCCGGCGTGATGCGCTTCTGCCGCTGGTTCCCCTCGCGGCTGAAGTGCTCCATGAAGTGCCTGACGAGCAGCGGGATGTCCTCCGGGCGTTCGCGCAGCGGCGGCACGGCGATCGGAATCACCGCGAGCCGGAAGTAGAGGTCGTCGCGGAATCGGCCTTTCTCGATTTCCTCCTCGAGGTTCTTGTTCGTGGCGGCGATCACGCGGACGTCCACCTTGATCGTCCGCGCCGAGCCGAGGCGCTCCACTTCGCCTTCCTGGAGCACGCGGAGCACCTTCGCCTGCGTCTTCGGGCTCATGTCGCCGATTTCGTCCAGGAAGATCGTGCCTCGGTCGGCCTGCTCGAACTTCCCCACCTGCTTCTCGGTGGCGCCGGTGAAGGAGCCCTTCTCGTGTCCGAACAGCTCCGACTCGATCAGTTCCTCGGGAATCGCGGCGCAGTTCACCTGGACGAAGCGTTCGCGGCTCCGCCTGCTGTTGCGGTGGATCGTGCGTGCGACGAGCTCCTTGCCGACGCCGCTCTCGCCCTGGATCAGCACCGTGGCGTTGGTGGGGGCCGCCCGGCCGATCGTGGCCATCACCTGCGCCAGCGCGGCGCTCTCGCCGATCATCTGATGGCGGACTTCTACCGCCTGCTTGAGCGACCGGTTTTCGTCGCGCAGCTTGGCGATCTCGAACCCGTTGCGAATGTGGAGATGCAGGTCATCGCTGTCGAACGGTTTGTCGAGGAAGCTGAGGGCCCCCCTTTGCGCAGCCTCATTCCCGGTGCTTCCCTTGCCGTGCGCGGACATCATGATGACGGGCAGCGTCGGGTACATCGACTTGAGTCGAGTGAGCACCTCCAGGCCGTCCATGCCGGGCATCTTGAGGTCCAGGAGGACGACGTCTGGTGGATCGTTCTCGGCCTGCTTCAGCCCATCCGGGCCTGTCGCGGCGCCCGCCACTTCGTACCCGTCGTATTCGAGGGTCATCTTGACCATGTCTCGAATCCCGACCTCATCGTCGATCACCAGGATGCGCGGTTTGGGCATGCCAGGGCTTGCCTGCGTCAGCGGTCCTCGACCCGGACGGTTACGAGGCGGCGCTGATCGACATCAGGAAAGTACAGGTAGAGCGCCAGGATGTCTCCGGGGTGTGCCGCGCGGGCGAGACGGCGGTAGTCGGCCGCCGTGGGCACCGGCTGCCGATTGATCTCGAGCAACACGACCCCCCGCTCGACGCCGGCGTCGAACGATGCGCTGAGGGGATCCACCTTCGTCACGAGCACACCGTGAATCGTCTTCGGGATCTCCAGCCGCTCGGCGCTCCGCCGGTCCAGATCCCTGACGATGAAGCCGAGGGGGCCGTTCTGGTCGGACTTGACTCGGTCGGCCGGTCCCGATGCGCCGTTGCGGGCCTGTTCCCGCTCGCGTACGGGCCGCTCGGTCAGCGTCACGGTGATGGTCTCCTCCCGGCCGTCCCGGACGAGGGTGACGTGCACGGCGGAACCAGGCGCGCGGCCGGCGATGTCGTGAATCAGCTGGTCGTCGTTCGTCACCGGCCGATCGTCGAGCGCAATGATCGTGTCGTAGGCGCGGAGCCCCGCCTGGTCGCCTGGCGAATCGTCGCTGACGTCCTGAATCAGGGCGCCGCGGGAGACCGGCAGCTTCAATGACGTCTGCACGTCGGCATCGACGCTGCGCAGGGTGATCCCCATGTAGCCGCGGCTGACGCGCCCGCGCGAGCGGAGCTGGTCGAGGATGACGGTCGCGCCGTTGATCGGGACGGCGAAGCCGATGCCGCTGGCGTGCGAGCTGATCGCGGCGTTGATGCCGACGACCTCGCCGCGGGCGTTGATGAGGGGGCCGCCGCTGTTCCCGAAATTGATCGCGGCGTCGGTCTGGATGTAGTCGTCCAGGCTGGCGTCGAAGAGCTTCCGCCCCAGGAAGCTCACGACGCCGACCGTGACGGAGTGGTCGTAGCCCAGGGGATTGCCGATCGCGCAGACCCACTCGCCCATCCGCAGCGTCGACGAGTCGCCGAGCGGCGCCACTGGCAGGCCCGTCTGCCCGTCGATCTTGATGAGGGCGATGTCCGTCGCGGGGTCGCTCCCGATCAGGCGTGCTTTCAGGCTCCGGCCGTCCGACAGCCGGACGATGATGCGGTCGGCGCGGTCGATGACGTGATGGTTCGTCAGGATGCTGCCGTCGGCGTCGATGATGAAGCCGGTGCCGGCGCCGCGGCGGGTCCGGTCGTCCGGGTCGCCGATCTCCGTGTCGCGCCGCCCGCGTCCGAAGTCGAACGGTGCGTCGAAATCGTCGGAATCCTCGTCTTCGTCGTGCCGCTGGTGCTTCCGCTTGCCGCCTCGCGCCTTGCTGGACGCGTCGATGCTGACCACGGCGGCGTTGATGTGCTCGACGACGTCCGCGAAATCGAGTGAGGCGCCGGGGAGCGGCATCGGGCGCCGGGCAGCCGGCCTGGCCGGCGCCTTGGGGCCGGGACCGGACACGCCGGCCGGCCGCTGGAGGCCGCCGGCGAAGAGGGTGCCGACGAAAAAGGCAACGGCCGCGGTGAGACTCAGCGTGACATACGTGGAACGCCGCGACATCTACATGCCCATTATAAGAGCCCGGAAGCCGTCCTCATCCAGCGTTTCGACGCCGAGCGCCTTGGCTTTTTCCAGCTTGCTCCCTGCGTCGGCTCCGCAGACGACGTAGCTTGTCTTCTTGCTGACCGAGCCGGCGACGCGCGCCCCGAGGCGCTCGAGCGTCTCGGTGGCCTCCTCGCGCGTCATCGACGCCAGCGTGCCGGTGAGAACGAACACCTTGCCGGCAAGCGGCCCCGGCTGGTCGGCCGCGGGCTCGGGGGCCTGGCTGAGGGTGTTGACGCCGGCCAGCTTCAGCCGTTCGACGAGCGCCTGGTTGCGGGGTTCCTCCGCGAACGCGCGAACGGAGGCCGCGACGACCGGGCCGATTTCAGGCGCTGTCTGCAGCGCCTCGATCGGTTCCTGCATCAGCCGGTCCATGGAGCGGAAGTATCGCGCGAGGGTCGAGGCGGCCTTCTCGCCGACGTGGCGGATGCCGAGGGCATACACCAGGCGCGACAGGTCGTTGCTCTTGCTGCGCTCGATCTGCTCGGCGACGTTGCGGCCCACCTTGCCCAGCTTGCGTGGCACCGCGCGATCCGACTTCGGATCGCGCGGCGTGACCACCAGCTCCTGAAGCGTCTCCGCCTTCAGGTGATACAGGTCGGCAAAGTCGTGGACGAGGCCCTGTTCGAGCAGCTGATCGACGAGCGACTCGCCCAGCCCTTCGATGTTCATCGCGGAGCGGGACGCGAAGTGCTCCAGGCTCCGGCGCAGCCGCGCGGGGCACGACGGGTTCTCGCAACGCCAGACGACTTCTTCCTCGTCGCGACGCAGATCGCTGCCGCACACCGGGCACGTCGTCGGCATCAGCCACGGCCGGGCGTCCGGAGGCCGAAGGCCGAGCACCGGCGCGACGACCTTCGGAATGACGTCGCCGCCCTTCTCGATGATCACCGTGTCGCCGTCGCGCAGGTCCTTCCGGGCGACGTCCTCGGCGTTGTGCAGCGTCGCCATCGAGATGGTCGAGCCGGCGAGAAAGACCGGCTCGAGGAGCGCGAACGGTGTCACGGCGCCCGTCCGGCCGACGTTGACGGCGATCCGCAGCAGCTTCGTGTTGGCCTGCTGGGCGGGGAACTTGAACGCCGTGGCCCAGCGCGGGAACTTCGCCGTCGCGCCGAGCCTGGCGCGCAGCGCGAGATCGTCCACCTTGATCACGACGCCGTCGGTATCGAAGCTGAGCGTCCGGCGCTTCTCGGCCCACTCCTGGCAGAACGCGATCAGCGCATCGACGCCCTCGCACTTCTTCCAGTGCGGCTCGACGGGCAGGCCCCAACGTCCCATGGCCTGGAGCGTGCCGCTGTGGCTCGCCAGGAGGTCTGCATCCGCGACGATCTGATAGGTGAACGCGCCAAGGCCGCGCTTCGCGACGAGACCGGGTTCGAGGTTCCGCATGGTGCCCGCGGCCGAATTCCTCGGGTTCGCGTACAGCTCCTCGCCGGCCTCCTCCCGTTCGCGGTTGATCCGCTCGAATGCGGCCCGCGAGAGGTAGACCTCGCCCCGCACTTCGATGCGGCCGGTCGGGCCGTCACGGAGGGACAGCGGGATGGCCCGAATCGTGCGGACGTTGGCCGTGACGTCCTCGCCCCGGGCGCCGTCGCCCCTCGTGGCGCCGCGGATCAATCGCCGGTCCTCGTAGGTCAGGGCGATGCTCAGACCGTCGATCTTCATCTCGGCGACGTACGCGACCGGCGCCTCGCCCAGCCCGGCGCCTTTGCGCACGCGCTCGTCGAAGGCGCGCAGCTCGTCCTCGGTGTATGCGTTGTCGAGGCTGAGCATCGGCACCCGGTGGTCGACGGTCGCAAAGCCGTCGGCGACGCGTCCGCCGACGCGCTGAGTCGGCGAATCAGGGGTGATGAGCTCGGGATGCTCTGGCTTCGAGGGCCTCGAGCTCGTGCAGCAGGCGGTCGAACGCCTCGTCCGAGATCTCGGGCGCGGCGTAGACGTAGTACCGCTCCTCGTGGTGGCGGATGGCGGTGCGAAGTTCGCTGATGCGGGCGGCGGCTTTCACGGCGCGCTGCGGCTCGAGCGCGATCTAGCGATCGCGCGAGAGGACGTAGTCGGGAAGCGCCAGCAGCGCGTCGCGTTCGGCGCTGGGCGGGAACGCGTAGAGCGGCTTCTTGGCGCGGTCGGCGAACTCTTCGGCCCGCCGGAACGCGTAGTCGATCGACGCGTGCTGTTTCAGGCCGCTCAGCAGCTCCGCCCACTGGTCGGGCGAGACGGCGCGCGACGCGATGACCTCGCGGACGATGCTCGACGCCACGCCGTCGTTCGACTGCCGGAGGAGGTGGATGAGCGGCAGCGTGACCTTGCCCTCGCGCAGATCGCTGCCGATGGGCTTCCCGACCGACCGGGTGTCGCCCGTGAAGTCGAGCAGATCGTCGACGATCTGGAACGCCACGCCCAGGTTGAAGCCGTATTCGCGCAGCGCCTGCTCCTGCTCGTTCGACACCTTCCCGAGCACCCCGCCGATCTGGGCGCACCCGCCGAAGAGGTACGCCGTCTTGCGCCGGATGATGTCGAAGTGTTCGTCCTCGGTGATGTCGGCGTCGCCGTTCTTGGTCAGCTGGTAGAGCTCGCCCTCGATCATCTTGAGGGTCACGTCGCACAGCAGGCGTACGATGTCGATCGCGTCGTGCGTGAGCGCCATCGCCATCGACTTGATGTACAGGTAATCGCCGAGGAGCACGGTGATGTCGTTGCCCCACCGCGAATGCACCGCCAGGCGGCCGCGGCGCAGCTCGGACTCGTCGATGATGTCGTCGTGAACCAGCGTGGCCGTGTGGATGAACTCGACGACCGCCGCATAGAGAACGGCGCGATCGCCCCGGTAGCCGCTCAGGCGGGCGGCCATCAGCAGGACAGCCGGACGGACGCGCTTGCCGCCGCTTGTCTGGATGTACTGCCCGATCTTGGGGATCAGGTCGACCTGCGACTGGACGTGCCGCGCAAACTCGCGGTCGACCTGCTCGAGATCGGCGCGAATGGGTTCGAAGATCTGCGCCAGGGCGATCGGCGAGTGCTCCACAGGTTTCCGGTAGGACTTTATCACGGGCGGAAGAGCGTGTGGAAGTTCACGGCGGCCCGCCGTCCCAGCTCGTCGGCCGACAGGCCGTGCAGCGCGCCGAGGGCATCCGCTACGCGCGTGACGTGGGCGGGCTCATTCCGCTTCCCGCGGTAGGGCACGGGCGCGAGAAACGGGCTGTCGGTCTCCGTCAGCAACCGCTCCACCGGGACCGCCCGCACCGTGTCGCGCAGTTCGGCCGCCTTCGGAAACGTAATGATGCCGGCCAGGGACACATACAGGCCCAGGTCGAGGCCGGCGCGCGCCAGCGACGGCCCGCCCGTGAAGCAATGCAGCACGCCGCGCACCTCGCCGCCGCCCACCTCCTCGAGAATCGCGATCGTGTCGTCGTCGGCCTCCCGGGTGTGGATGACGACGGGCAGGGCCAGCTCGCGCGCGAGGCGGACCTGTGCCCGGAACACGTCCATCTGTACGTCGCGCGGCGAGAAATCGTAGTGGTAGTCCAGACCGATTTCCCCGACGGCGCGGGTGCCGGGCGTCGCGGCGACCTGGTCGCGCACGACGTCCGCCGCGCGGTCCGGGCGGTCCGAGAAGTGATGCGCGTGATGCGGATGTACGCCGATTGCGAAGCGCACATCGGGCCAGAGCGTTTCGACCCGCGCGGCCTGCGCCGCTTCCATTTCGTCGCCCGCCGACAGGATGACCAGCGCGCGCTCGAGCCCGGCGTCGCGCGCCCGCACGACCACGGATTCGAGGTCGGCGGCGAAGACCTCGTCGGCCAGGTGGCAATGGCTGTCGATCACTGCGCCGCCGCTCGCTGCGCCGCCTGCCGCCGCTCGAACCGGACGAACGCGCCCTCGAGGTCCTGCTTCAGTCGCGTCCTGGTCGGCGGGTCGACGAAGGCGTACTCGATCGAGTTCCGCACGATGCGCTTGAGGGTGGCGTAGTCGAGGCCGTGCTCTTCGACGGCCCTCACCCACTCGCGCGTGTGGCTCGACCGCGAGACGCCCAGGTCGTCGGTCGCCAGGGCGACCGGCACGCCGTACTGCAGGTACAGACCCAGCGGATGGCGCTTCCCGCGAACGCCGAGGATGACGTCGTTGCTGGTGAGCGCGATCTCGACGAGGACTTTCTTCGCCGCCATCTCGCGCAGCAGTCCGATCGGGTCGTCTTCCTGCATGATGTCCACGCCGTGGCCGATGCGCAGCGCGTGCCCTTTTTCAATGGAATCGCGGATATGAAAGCGCAGGACCTCGGGCGGCACCAGACCCTGGACGATTTCCCCGGCATGCAGCGCGATGCGCACGGACGGGTACACGCCGCGCAGGAAGTCAATCATCGCCAGGTGCAGCGAGAAGTCGCGCACCGCCACGGGATCGTCTTCGGGCTGCACGAGGTTCACTCCGGCGACACGCGGATCCCGCGTCGTCAACTCGAACCCCGCCAGGATCTGCGCGAACACCGCCTCGGGCGGGCCGGCGCGCAGGACCTGCGAGATGTAGCGGACCGTGACGCTGCAGCCGGGTTCGGCGGCCGCCGTGCCGCAGCGCTGGAGGTCGTTGCGCCGCACCTCGGCTGCGTCCAGCCGCTGCCTGGCCTGCGTGAAGACGGCATTGAAGTCCGCGGCGAGGAGCCTCGCCCGCATCTGGGCGAAGTCGCGCGTGAACGCCGTTTCGCGGCCCAGGCGTGCCGCGACGTTGCCGTCTGGCGAGAGCATCAGCTCGAGGTAGCTGACGTTCTCGGATGCCGCCCGCGACGTCACTTCGGCCAGCATGTCGCCCACGCGGGTGGTGGCCGGGTTGAACTTCGTGAACGCGGCGAAGAAATGATCGTGGCCGTTGCGATCCGCCGGCCAGTTGCGCATGGACCAGGCGTCGATCGCCGCGTTGTACAGCGCCGGGTCCTGCAGCACGGCCGCGGCGGCCGGCCGGCCGGCCCCGGCGTCGCACGTGCCGGCGACGAGGGCGAAGGTGGCCGTGGCCACGCACAGGTTGTCCTCAGCCGCCCAGCGGATGTAGCTCTCGGCGTAAATCGACCCGGACAGATGGTTGTGCAGGTCGCCGCCTTTCGGCATCTCGCGAAGAAACGCCTCGAGCAGCAGCGGCTGATTCCTGATGGCCGCGAACCGTCGCGCCGTGGCCGCCAGCGCGGCATCGCCCGCCGCGTCGGCCCGGAGTGCCACCGGCTCGCCGGCCACGACGACGCCGGCGAGGGCCGCGACGATGACCCACCTCGCGATGATGAGGCGGCCGCCGGTCACCTACCGGACCCTCGTTCCCGGCGGCGGCGGCTCCTCGAAGCTGACGAGTGTGGGTTTGCCGCCGTCCGGGCTGGCCGCGAGCACCATCCCGTTCGACTCGATGCCCATCAGCTTCGCCGGCTTCAGGTTGAACACCATCACCACCGTGCGGCCCACCATGGCTTCTGGCTCGTACGCCTCGGCAATGCCCGCGACCAGCGTTCGTTGCTCCGTGCCGACGTCCACGTGCAGCTTCAGCAGCTTGTTCGACTTCGGCACGCGCTCAGCCGCGAGCACCTTGGCCACGCGCAGTTCCACTTTCATGAAGTCGTCGATGCCGATGCGCGGGGCCTCGGCGGGCGCGGGCGGTGCCGGCGCTGCGGCAGGCGCGGACGGTGCGGCTGGTGTCGCGGGTTCAGGCGGTGGTGCTGGCTGCAGGGGATCGGATGACATGGCTCTCAACTCCTCCACGGAGTGTTCGATGCGTGGAAACAGGGCTTGCGTGGTCCCGATGCGGCCGCCCGGCGCGAGCGCACCGCTCCGGAGGCCCGCCCACGATTGCGGAGACGGCGCAACGCCCACCATCTCGAGGATCCGTTCGCCGGCGCCCGGCATGAACGGGCGCAGGAGCTCGGCGACGACGCGCACGGCGTCGGCGGCGACGTACAGGGCCGCGTCGAGTTCGGCGCGCCTGGCGGCGTCCTTCGCGAGCGACCACGGCTCGCGCGTCACGATATACCGGTTCGTCGCGCCGATCACATCCCAGATCTCGCGTAGCGCCTGGCTGAACTGGAACGATTCGACGCAGGTCCGGACGCGGCCCACGAGACCGTCGAGCGCTGATCGCAGCGCGGCCTCCGGCTCGCGCGCGAGCAGGGCCGCCTCCGGGCTCGGGACGACGCCTGCGCAATACCGGTGGACCATCGTCGTAGACCGGCTGACGAGGTTGCCCAGATCGTTGGCCAGGTCCGCGTTGTACCGGCCCAAAATCGTCTCGTCGGTGAAATCGGCGTCCTGGCCGAACACCATCTCGCGCATCACAAAGTATCTGAGCCCGTCGATGCCGAACAGGCGAACGTAATCCGCGGGCCGCACGACGTTGCCGAGCGACTTGGACATCTTGGCGCCGTCCATGAGCCACCAGCCGTGGCTCACGAGCCTGCGCGGGACGTCGAGGCCGGCCGCCATCAGGAACGCGGGCCAGTAGATGCCGTGCTGGCGCACGATTTCCTTGCCGATCAGATGCACGTCGGCCGGCCAGTATTTATCGAACGCGGGCGCGGACGATTCCCCGAAGCCGACCGCGGTCATGTAGTTCGTGAGCGCGTCGAACCACACGTACATGACGTGCGCCGGATCGTCCGGCACGGGGATGCCCCACGTAAACGACGTCCGGCTGATGCTGAGATCCGACAGGCCGCCCTCGATGAACGACACGATCTCGTTCTTCCGACCCGGTGGCGTGACGAAGTCCGGATGCTGCGCGTAGTAGTCGCGCAGGCGGTCCTGAAACGCCGACAGCTTGAAGAAGTAGCTTTCTTCTTCCAGCCGCTCCACGGCGCTGCCGCAGGTGGGACACTTCCCGGCCACGAGCTGTGTGTCAGGGACGAAGACCTCGTCGACGGTGCAGTACCAACCCTCGTACGACCCCTTGTAGATGAAACCGCGCGCCTTCACCCGGCGCCAGAGCTCCTGCGCTGCGCGAAAATGCCGCGGCTCCGTCGTCCTGATGAAGTCGTCGTTCGAGATGTTCAGGAGCGGCGAGAGATCGCGGAACTTCTGCGGACGTGACGTCGGCGAACGCCGGCGTGGGCACGCCGGCCTTTTTCGCCGCCCGTTCGACCTTCTGCCCGTGCTCGTCGGTGCCGGTCAGGAAGAAGACGTCGTCGCCCATCAGCCGATGTGCGCGCGCGGCGGCATCCGCCACCATGGTCGAATAGGCGTGGCCGAGATGCGGCTCCGCGTTGATGTAGTAGATGGGCGTGGTGATGTAGAAGCGGCTCACGATGGTCGCTCGAACGCTTTCACCGCCAGGGCCTGGACTTCCTTGACGGAGAGATGCTTCGCCGCGGCCAGGGCCGCGCAGTCCTCGAACTCGGGGACCGCGTTGACGAGGCGGCCGTCCCGCCAGGCCAGCTTGACACGGACGGGGCCGACGGGCGTCTCCACGCTGACGAGCTCGCGCCGCAGGCACTCGCGGTCGACTTCCGAGTAGCGCAGTCCGATGGTGGTGGTTTCGCTGAAGATGATCGCGGACAGCGGCTCGCGCCGGTCGGGCGGCGCGACGACCGTCAGCAGCGTGC
Organism: uncultured Acidobacteriota bacterium; assembly: GCA_963821285.1. GTDB lineage: Bacteria > Acidobacteriota > Vicinamibacteria > Vicinamibacterales > CAVVIG01 > CAVQJU01. Next base: position 599,011 of record CAWGDD010000003.1, on the reverse strand, counting down.
CTGGCCGGTTCTTCTTCATCTGCGCGGCGACGTAGAACACTTCGAGCGCCCCGGCCGCATACAGCCGATCCATCGCGACGCCGAACAGCTGCGGGTTCATGTCGTCGATTTCACACTCGATGACGACGACGCGATCGCTTCCCGGCCGCGCGTCGGCCGACGCACGGCCGACGAGCACGCGCAGGACGTTCGGCGTCGAGGCGAAGTCGTTGTCCCCGGCGCCGTAGCCGACGTGCTCGACGGTCATGGCCGGCAGCGGGCCGAACTCGGACGCGTAGGAGGACACGATGAGCGCGCCGGTCGGCGTGACCAGCTCCTTCTGGATGGCGCCGCTGTAGATGGGCGCCCCGCCGAGCAGCTTGACCGTGGCCGGCGCCGGCACGGGGAACAGGCCGTGCGCGGACTGCACCATCCCGCCGCCCACGTTGAGCGGGGAGGCCACGATGCGATCCACGCCGAACCATTCGAGGGCAAACACGGCCCCAACGATGTCGATGATGGAGTCCACGGCGCCGACCTCGTGCAGGTGGACCTTTTCGACCGGCATCTGATGGATGGCGGCTTCGGCTTCCGCCAGCCGTTGAAAAAGGGCCTTCGCGCGATCCCGGCCCACCGCGGACAGCGCTGATGTATCGATCAGCGCGAAGATCTCGGGCAGGCTCCGGTGCGAGTGTGCGTGCGCATGGGCATGACCGTGCTGGTGCGAGTGATCGTCGTGCTGGTGAAGGTCGTGGCCGTGATCGTGGTCGTGAACCGTGAACTTCGTGGCCGAGACACCGGCGCGCAGAACCCGCGCCGCATGCACGTGATAGCCCGAGACGGCGAGCGTGCCGAGCGCGCCTTTCAGGTCCGCGAACGGCAGGCCGGCGTCGAGCAGCGCGCCCAGCACCATGTCGCCCGAGACGCCCGAAAAGCAGTCGAAATACAGCAGCCGGCTCACAACCGCCCCATCTCCTTGAAGCTCGAGTACCGCGCGTCGCCCAGGATGACGTGATCCACCAGGTCGATTCCCATCAGCACACCCGCCGCCGCCAGCCGCCGTGTCAGCTCCACATCGTCTGGGCTCGGGCTGGGATCGCCGGAGGGATGATTGTGGAAGGCGACGATCGCGGCCGCCGATCCGAGTGCCGCTTCGCGAAACACATCGCGCGGCTGCACCACCGTCGTATTCAGCGTGCCGACGGCCAGGACCGTGGTCCTCAGCACGCGGTATTTCGTGTCGAGCAGGACGACCCCGAACTGTTCGACCGGCCGGCTGCCGAAGGCCGGCATCAAGTACGCCACCGTGTCACGCGGCGTCAGCAGCTGCACGCGCGTGCGCGGCGCGTGCGTGAGCGTCCGCCGGCCCAGTTCGACCGCCGCCAGCAGCTGCGCGGCTTTGGCCGGCCCGATACCCGATGCGCGTGCCAGATCGCCTGCGCTCGATCGCGACAGCCCGTGCACGCCGTCGCGGGCGGCCAGGAGTTCGTTGGCGACCGCCAGAGCGTCCAGTTGCCGGTGTCCGCTTCCCAGCACGAGGGCTACCAATTCGTTGTCGCCCAGCGCCGCGGCGCCGTGCGCCAGGAGCTTTTCCCTTGGACGATCGTTGAGCGCAAGTTCCTTCATCGTACTACACGGTCAGGCGGGCCTGAAGGCCTGCACTACGAGTCAGAGATGTGCAAGAAGCGCCGCAGCCGCCGTGTGGGTGTTTCGAGCGAATTCGGCCAGGGGAGGTGTCACGGGCGGCGAAAAATGAGGCGGTCAGGCGAGGGCGGCCGCAAGAAAGTGCCAACTCAGTCCAGGAGCCACTCCCCTTCGCAGACTACCTCGGCCCACCCAGTCAGGTAGACAGCCTCGTCGCGCCACTCGACGCGCTGAGATCCGCCCGGAGCGACGACGGTGGCGTCGCGGGCCGCGCCGCCGAAGGCTGCAGCCGCGACGAGCGAGGCACACGACCCGGTGCCTGACGACATCGTCGGACCGACGCCCCGCTCCCAGATGAGAATCCTGACCAGGTCCGGCCGTTCCACGAGCGCGAACTCGACGTTGGTCCGGTCGGGAAAGAGCGTGTGCTGTTCGATCGCGCTCCCCACCCGCCGAAAGCGGTCTTCGTCCGGCAGCGGGCCGAGGAGGACGCACTGCGGGTTGCCGAAGTTCATGGCCACAACGTCCACGGTTCCGGCGCCGGTTTCCAACCGCACCTGCCGGAGTTCGGCCGGCAGGCCCATCTCGGTGCGGAACGTCTGGCGGTGGCCGGCGCGTTCGAGTCGAGCCGCCTGCTTTGGGCCGGCCTCCGTCTCGATCGTCACGCTGGCCTTGACCGGCTCGCTGGCGTTCAGCAGCAGCGCCGCAAGACCGCGCACGCCGTTTCCGGAGACCTCGGCCCGGCCACCATCGGCGTTGAAGAGGCGCATCGTGGCTCCACCCGGGGTGCGCTCGTACACGATCAGCCCGTCGGCTCCGACGCCGGTGTTCCGTTCGCACATGCGGCGCGCGAGCAGTGGCAGCTCTGCGCCGGCCACCGCGGCCTGTTCGACGTACAGGAAATCGTTGCCGTAGGCGTGGGCTTTCGCAAATCGGATCATCGCGGTTACCTGGCTACTTGCGGCAGAAGGCCAGCAGGTGCCAGCCGAAGCGCTGCACGAGCGATTTGGGCAGCGCGTTGAACGTCCCGACGAACACTCCGTTGTAGACCGTGCCCTTCCATCCGCCGTGCAGCCGAGACCGCACCGGAAACCGCTCGGGCACGATGCGGACCTCGCGAAACCCGGACACGAGCGTCTTGAACTCGCCGATGCTGAACTTCAGCAGCACGGGCGCATCGTCGTGCTCGAGGCCGACTTTCATGACCTTCGAGAGCGCGTTCAGCCACGAGATCCGGTTGTAGACCTGAAAGACCGCCTCGCCACCCGGCTTCAGCACGCGCCGGCATTCGTCGACGAGCCGCTGCGGGTCGGCCGTGTACTGGACGACGCCGTGAGCGAACACGAGATCGAACGAGTTGTCTTCAAACGGCAGGGCTTCGCCGTCAGCGACGCGAAAGTCTCCGACCAGGCCCTGCTGTTCGAAATTGGCGCGCGCCAGATCGATGGCCGAGGGCGAGAGATCGACCCCGACCACGCTGGCGCCTCCCTTGGCGAAGCGGGCCAGATCCACTCCGGCGCCGCAGCCGACTTCGAGCACACGCCGTCCGCGATAGCCGTCGAAATCGACGAGGCGCAGCAGGTGGTGCAGCTTCTCGAAATGGTACTGGTCGAGGTCGTCGAAGAACCCGCGCGAACCGACCGGGTGCGTCGTGATCTCGAGGTCGTGGATGTGCTTGTTCCAGTACTCGCGGACGCGATCGATCGTCGGGATTTGCTGGATGTGCTGTATGGGGGCCACCGGAGGCCACTATACTATCGTGGGTGGCTGAGACGATGACCAGGCAGCCCGGCCTTCTCACCACTCGCACCTTCGACGTGCTCGTGGTCGGCGGCGGCATTTACGGGCTGACGATCGCGTACGACTGCGCGCAGCGCGGGCTGTCGGTGGCGCTCATCGACCGCGCCGACTTCGGGAGCGGCGCGTCGTTCAACCATCTCCGGACCCTTCACGGCGGCCTCCGCTATCTGCAGACGCTCGACATCGGGAGGGCCCGCGAGTCCCTTCGCGAGCGGCGCACGTTCGCGCGAATCGCGCCCGAGGCCATTCGTCTGCAGCCGTTCGTTCTTCCCCTTGCCCGCTCGCTGACCCGAGGGATGCTGGCGATGCAGGCCGGCTTCGCCCTCGATCGCCTCGTCGCGTTCGACCGGAATCAGGGTGTGCCGCCGGCACTCAAGGTTCCGGCTGGCACGGTCCTCTCGCGCGCGGAGACGGTCCGGCGTTTTCCGAACCTCGACACGCCGGGCTTGACCGGCGCGGCCATGTGGCACGACTACGTCAGCACGGAGTCCGATCGGCTGACGTTGAGCTTCGGCCTTGCCGCAGCCGCTCACGGCGCCGTGCTGGTCAACTACATGGCGGCGACGGCACCGCTGCGCGACGACGCCCGCGTGGCTGGCGTGCGGGCGAGCGATGGCCCGAGCGGCACGGTCGTCGAAATCGGCGCGCGTGTGACGGTCAACGCAGCCGGCGGCGGCGTCAACGGCTGGATGGGGTCAACCGGGGCCGACGCGATTCCGATGATGAAGGCGATGAACCTCGTCACGCGCCGCGAGGCCGGCTACGTTGCGGTCGGCGGGCGGTCGACGTCGGGACGCAACCTGTTCCAGGTGCCGTGGAGGAACCGCGTCCTGTTCGGCACCTGGGAATCGGACCAGCCGAGTGCCGCCAATGAAAACGACGCCGCCATCACGGAGGCGGACATAGCGGCGTTCATCGCCGAAATCAATCAGGCGTTCCCGACGGGAGAGTTGACCCGTGCCGCGGTTACGCTCGTGCATCGCGGTCTGGTGCCGCACGAGGAGCGCATCGACGACCGAACCGACGGCCTGATTACGGTAGCCGGGACGAAATACACGACAGCCCGGGCGGTCGCACAGCGTGTGACCGATCTGGTGTTCGGGAAGCTTGGCCGCGCGGCGGTTCCCTGCCGGACCGATGCGACGCCGCTGCCGTTCAAGGGCTCGGTCGATCTCGTGACCGCCGTCCGGGATGAGATGGTCGTGACGCTCGCGGACGCCGTGATCCGGCGGACGCCGATGGGCGCGCTCGGCTGTCCGGATGAGGCCGATCTCGCTCGCGCCTCGACGATCGTCGGCGGCGAACTCCAGTGGTCGCCCGAGCGGATGCAGCAGGAAATCGCCGCCGTCCGCCGTTTCTACTCCCAGATGTAGTGCAGGCCTTCCGCCTTCACTCGAAGCATCGGCGGACCGTCCGCTCGCACGCGCCGCCGATCGATTGGGATGCTGGCACGGCAGGCCTGAAGGCCTGCACTACGACTGTCCCGCCCGCCTCGCCCGGCCCGCCAGCCCCGCCTGTCCTGTCGAGGCCCCCCTGCCCGGCTCGCCCGCCTTGCCCGGCCTGCCAGCCTCGCCTGCCCGACGGTTACGGCACCGTGAATGCGTTGAACACGTAGGTGATGCCGCCGGTGAACCCGATCGAGGGGTCGATCTCCGTCAGTCCGAACACCATCGCCGCATCCCACCGCACCGGCCCGCGAGTGAAGCGGGCGCCGAAGCGCAACAGGCCGCGATTTTCGCTTCCGGGCAGGGGGCCTTCGCTGCGCATGTTGACGCGGCCGTTGACCTCGCCGACGATTTCCGCCCGTTGCGTCACGGCGCGTGCCAGGGAGACGCCATACGTCAGTACATCGTTCTGACGCTCGCCGTTTGTCGGGTCCGCCAGGATGCCGCTGCCGATGTTGCCGGCCAGACGGAGGGACCGCATGGTCTTGGCGACCAGCAGCGACGCGTAGAAATCCATCGTGTCGAGGCCGAGGCCGGTCTCGTTCCGCGCGTTCGGCAACTTGGTGGCGAATCGGACGCCAAACGCGGGCCTCGACGTTCCTTCCGGCACGACCCGGATCTTCATGCCGATGACGATATCGCTGACGTCGTGCGTGGAGTCGCCGGTGACGGTCAGCAGCGACGACAGCGGCGCCGGCTTGGCGCTGGTGATCGCCAGGTGGTTGTAGAAACCGCCGTCGATCTGCACCTCGGCAATCGAGCTCACGCCGACGCTGATGCCGAGCGCCGGAATCCGGGTCAGATTGCCCGAAAGCCCGGACACCGTGTACTCGACGTCGTGGCCGTAGTCCACGCCGGCCTCAATCAGCACGCGGCCCGCTCCGATCGATTCAGGGTCTTCGGTTGTGAGCGGACGCTGCTGCGCCGACGCGGCGCGCGCGCAGGGCCCGATCACGACGAAGGCCGACAGGAGAAGCAGCCGGCCGCGACGTGTCATCAGGATCCGGCGAGCACGGGACGCAGGCGCAGGGGTTCCGACAGCGAGGGCCCCCGGGCGGCGACGGCCGCACGGAGATCCGCCGGCGGGTTGAGCCGGATGTCGAGCAGGTGGCGCGGCGCGACGTTGCCAAGAGCCTTGAGCATGGACTGCTTGATCCCCGGATGCTCGCCCTCGAGATCCATCAGCAGCCGCTTGATGCGCTGCCGCTGCAGGCTCAGATCGCCGCACGCCGGGCAGCAGCAGCCGATGACCTCGAGCTCGCTCTCCTTCGCGTAGGCGCGCGCTTCTTCCTCGCCGACGTACACGAGCGGCCGGATGACGACGTGCCTGCTGTTGTCCGAGACGAGCTTGGCGGGCATGGCCTTGAGCGCGCCTGCGAAGAAGAGATTCAGCAGCAGCGTCTCGATGAAGTCGTCCGCGTGATGCCCGAGGGCAATCTTGTTGGCGCCGACCTCGTTCGCGATCCGGTACAGCACGCCGCGCCTCAGCCGCGCGCACAGCGAACACGGCGTCTGGTCCGCGTCGAGGATGTCCTCGATGAGCTCGCCGATGCCCGTGTGCTCGATCCGGTATTCCCACCCGCGTGCCTCGCACGTGCGCGCGATCACGTCGTGCTTGTATGCCTTGTAACCCGAGTCCACGTTGACGGCGACGAGCGAAAAGCGGATCGGCGCGCGCTGGCGCAGCACGTCGAGCACCTGCAGCAGCGCCCAGCTGTCTTTGCCGCCCGACAGCCCGACCATCACCCGATCGCCGTCCTCGATCATGTGGTAGTCGGTGATCGCCCTGGTGGTCCGCTTCGCGATGCGTGACTCGAGCTCGCTCCGATACGCCATGATCTGATTTTAGACGATCACCAGGCGCTTCACGGCCGCCGGCCAGGTCATGGCCGCGGCCTGCGCCTGCGCGGCGCGGCCCAGCCGTTCGGCCAGCCCGCGATCGTCCATGAGGCGCGCCAGCGCGGCCGCCAGCGCGGACGCCGTGGGCTCGCAGACAAAGCCGCTCTGGTCGTGGCGCACCAGTTCGGCCGGGCCGCCGCTGTCCGAGCACGTCACGACGGCTTTTCCTGACGCAAACGCCTCGACCGTCACGAACCCGTAGTCTTCGCGCAGCGGTGGGAAGCAGACGGCGCGACACTGTCCGAGATGCTTCGTCAGCGCGTCTTCGTCCAGACGGCCCGCGAACGTGATCCGGCCGCCGACGCCCAGCGATTCGGCCAGCGCGTGCAGGTCCGCCCGGCACTCCCCTTCTCCGGCGATGATGATTCGGACACTGCGGGCCACCGGCTCCGCCAGCGCCCGGATCAGGAGGTCGAGGCGCTTGGCGGGCGTGAGCCGCGAGACGGCGAGGATGTGGTCGCCGTACGCCTCGCAGCGGTACGTTCGCGGCGGAGGCGGCGGCCACAGCACGTCCGCGCGGACGCCCAGGTCGTCGCGCAGCCGGCGCTGGATCGTGTGCGACTGCGCGACGACCTGGGTCGTCCGGTACCGGAGCAGCCACCAGTCGGCCATGTGGATCAGGGACCGACGGACGCGCTCCTTGACGCGCGCCTTCGCCGAGATCGAGGCCGCAAACTGTGGCCACATATCGTAGGTACTCGCGCATGGTGTGGTTCAGCCAGCACACGTGCGCGGGGTGGCCGACGGCGTAGCTCGGATAGCGGAGGGAGATCACCTGGTCGACGCCGGCGACGTTCACCGACCAGTTCGCCCGATAGGTGGAAAATGTCCGCCCGAAGCCGAAATCGGGCGTCACGACGAGATGGGCGGTGTGACCCTGCTCGCGGGCCGCTGCGACGAGTGACCGGGCAATCACGAGGTGTCCGCCTTCGACGCCCGCTGGACTGGAGGTGACAACGGCGAGAACGGCCATCGCGAACTAGGAGCAGTCTCCGCGAGACCGACGCCGAACCACAAAGGTCACGAAGCACACCAAGATCGGATCTACCGCTTTGTGACCTTGGTGATCTTTGTGGTTCATGAATTGGCCCGGGACGAGACGACTCTGGCCGGCACGCCGACAGCCACCGCGTGGGCCGCGACAGCCTCCCGCACGACCGCCCCGGCGCCGATCACGGCGTGGCTCCCGATCGTCACCCCGTCGAGCACCTTCGCGCCGGCTCCGAGCCACGCGCCATCGCCGATGACGACGCCCGAAGACGTTCGCGTCTGGTCCAGCACGGACTTCGTGGGATCCGAGAAGTCGTGATCGCCGCCGATGACGTAGCCGTACGCCGCCATCAGGACGCCCGCGCCGATCGTCACGCGGCTCGCCGAGAAGACCTCGCAGTTGAAGCCGATGTTGGCGCCGGTCCCGAGCTCGATATCGCCGTCCTTGCACGACAGGATGCTGTTGCGGCCGACGAACACGCCGTCGCCGACTCGGATGCCGCGGTTTGATTCGCCTTTCGCATCGAGCAGGCAATTGTCGTCGATGACGACGTTGCTGCCGATGTGAATCTTGTGGGGGTGGCGCAGCACGACGTTCTGGCCGAAGACGACGTTTCGCCCGCACGATCCCAGCAGCCAGGGATAGAGCTGCTTGCGCAGCACGAGCCCCAGGGCCCCTGCGCGCGCCTGCGCCACCATCACGACCAGTTCGTACTTGAGCAGGGCCGCCAGCCCCGGCTGGCCGATGACGAGCCGCGCGTACCTCTCGCGCGGCGACGTCGACGAGAACAGTTCGTCCTGGATTCTAGAGCCAGGCATGCTCACGGTACCAGGCAAGCGTCCGGGCGATGCCCTCGCGGAGGCTGACCTTCGGGGCGTAGTTGATTTCGGTCCGGGCGCGGGCGATGTCGAACGCGCGGCTCTTGGTGAAGAAGTCCACGCGGCGACGGTAGATCGGCGGCTCGATGCCGAACGGCACGCACACGGCTTCGCACGCGGCTCCGGCCAGCCAGAACGGCCACACCGGAAGATGGAGCGACGGCGGGCGGACGCCGGCCGCCTCGGCGATGAGCGTCATGAGTTCGACGAGCGTCGTGACCTCGCCGCCCGCGAGGATGTAGGTGCGGCCGGCGGCGGCAGGGTGTTCGCCGCACAGCCGGAACCCTTCGACCAGGTCGTCAATGTAAGTGAGATGGTAGTAGATCTGGCCGCTTCCCAGGATCGGAAACCGGCGGACGACGTTTCTGAACAGCCTGAGCAGCCGCCGATCCCCGGGCCCGTAGATCCCGCTCGGGCGGGCGATGGTCAGCTCGATGCCGGATCGGCTGGCCATCTCCCTCGCCAGCTCTTCGCCTTCGAGCTTGGTGACCTGATAGATGTCGCCCGGCTTGAGCGGCGCGTCTTCGTTGGCGGGCGGATGGTCGACGTCGCCGTGCACGCCGACGGTGCTGCAGTGCACGACCCGGCGCACGCCCGCCGAGGCCGCTGCCTTGACCAGCTGGCCCACCGCCGTGCGATTGACGGCCCGATACGTCTCGGCGGTCACGCCAGCCGACCGGTAGATTGCAGCGATGTGGTACACGACGGAGATGCCGCTGACGGCATCCTGGAGCGCCCGCGCATCCCGGATATCCCCTTGCAGCACTTCGATGCCCGCGGATTTCAAGTCAGCCGCCTGCGCCGCGTCACGCACGAGCGCGCGGACCGGCTGCGTCGCGGCGAGGCCGCGAGCCAGGTGGCCACCGGTGAAGCCGGTCGCGCCGGTGACTAGGACCGTATCGGCTCCGCGGATCGTATCCGCTCCGCGCAAACCGTCACAGGGGACCCGAGCAGGCGCAGCAGCCCGAGGCGGTCGAGCACACGCTCCGAACGGGTCGTGAAGCGCCGCGACCCGATCATCTTGTGCAGCTGGATGGGCAGGACGAACTGCCGGTGCACTGACCGGATCCTGTACTGGGAGTCGGCCAGGGCGCTCTGAATCGTTGCGTGCCGGAAGACGCGGTACGCCTCGGTGCGTCCCCCGAGGGCGCTGAACATCCGCCGCGCGACCGATTGCGCCAGCGCGGCGCTCATCGCCGACGGGTAGTCGAAGATCACGAGCCGGTCGGCGACGCGGCAGAGCTCGGACAGCGACTGCCGCCAGTCGGGGGTGTGCATGAGCACGCGCAGGCAGACGACCACGTCGAAGGACCGATCCTTGAAGTCGAGATGGTGAGCGTCGCCGCGAAGGAAGTTCACCTTGACGAGCTGGTCGGCCGCGCGCTTCCGCGCCTCCTCGAGCATCTGTTCCGAGGCGTCGACGGCCGTGACGCGGGCGCCGCCCCGCGCGAGCATCAGGGCCGCGCGTCCGGTGCCCGTGCCGACGTCGAGCACGCTCCGCTCGTGAATGCGGCCGATCATGTTCGCGAGCACGCGCGCCTGCTCCCCGGCGATCAGCTGGCCGATGGGCCCGCCGAACCGGCGGTCCTCGAACGACCGCGCCATCGCGGGATCGGCGTAGAGGTCGTAGCTGTAGTGATCGCGGGCGGGCCCTTTCATGCGACGTCCTTGGCCACAGCCGCCGGCCCCGGCGGGGCCGCGAGGGCGGAGCAGGCGCGCCGCGTCCGCTCGAGATAGGCGGCGTAGCTGTACTTCGTCGCCGCCAGGCGCTGCGCGGACGCGCCGACGGCCGCCGACCGCCCGGAATCGTTCAGGGCCGCCAGGATACCGTCCGCGAACTCCTGCGTCGACGTGCCGGTCAGCACCGCCGTGTCATCGTCGAGAACCTGGGTGTGTGTCAGGAGGCGCGTGGCGACGATGGGTTTGCCGGAGCGCAGGTACTGGTAGATCTTGAGCGGCGTGTTGGTTCCCCGCGAACGCGGCGACACAAGCACGTCGGCTGCCAGCAGATACGCGGGGATCTCGCTGGCCGGTCGTTCGCCGGCAAAGACCGTCACGTCCCCGATGCCCGCGGCCCGCGCCTGTTCGCGCGCGGCGGCCACCTGATCGGGCTTCCCTCCCGCCAGGACCAGCCGGGCGTCGGGGCGCGACCCGCGGACGAGGGCCATCGCGCCAAAGAGCAGATCGAGCCCCTGGTACGCTTCGAACGTGCCGGTGTACAAGACCACCGAGGTGCGTTCGCCGACGCCAAGGCCCCGCCGAACGGCAGCCGCAGCCTCCGGCGTGGCCTGATCCTCCGCCGACCCCGGCGCGTTTTCGATGAGCACGGTGTTGGCATCCGCATCGATGCCGCGCACGGTGTCCTCGAGCGACGGGCAGATCACAATCACGACACGAGACCGCCGGATCATCAGGCGTTCCAGGGCCTCAAAGACGCGGCGGACCAGACGCGAGCTGGTGAAGGCGAAGTTGTTGAGCTGCTGCGGCAGGCTCGAGTGCATGTCGTAGACGTGCGGGACGCGCATGATCGCCGCGAGGGCCACGCCGATCACCCCGCCTTCCTCGTGCGAGTGCACGGCATCGTAGCGGTCCGAGCATGCGCGGCGGATGGCGGTCAGCGTCAGCAGCGCGTCGAGCGGGATCTTGGCGAGCGAGGGCCCAATCTTCACGTGCGTGAGAAACGGTACGCGCAGACTCCGAAACACACGCAGGCCGGGCAGCGTCACATCCTGGCCGATCGGATACGTGACGAGATCGACGGTGTGACCGAGATCGGTCAGCGCACGAATGCGGTGGAACTCGCTGAACGGCGTCCCCCGCGGCTCGAAGAACGGCTGGGGCGCGATCATCAAGATGCGCACGGTTCCGGTGATTTTCTCACGAAACCGTAGTACAGTAGCGCCTTCCGTTCTCCACAGAATGCCCCCGGCACAGCCACAGACGCCCGCCCTGCGCCGCTACATCGTCACGGCCGTCAAGCTGGTGGTCAGCGTCGCGCTGCTGGCGTTTCTGCTGTCGCGCATCGACACCGCCCGGCTGTGGGCGACCGCGCGTCAGGCGTCCGTTCCGTGGCTCGCGATCGCGCTCGCGGTCTACCTGAGCACGGTGCTGTGCAGCGTGTGGCGGTGGTGGCTGCTGCTCGAAGCACAGGACGTCGACGTCGCACCACGTCAGCTCTTCAACTCGTACCTCGTGGCGCTCTTCTTCAACAACCTCCTGCCGAGCAATATCGGCGGCGATGTCGTCCGCATCAGCGATACGGCGAGAGTCGCCCGCTCGAAGACGCTGGCGACAACCGTCGTGCTGCTCGACCGCGTGATGGGCGTGATGGCGCTCGTGCTCGTCGCGGCCTGCGGCGCGACGCTGGTGGCGTCCAGGATCGCCGTCGGCCATGGAGCGGTTCCGCTGTGGCCCTCCTGGTTCTGGGCCAACCTCCCGTCCTGGTTCTGGGCCGTCTTCGTCGTTGGCGGCGCAGCCACCACGCCCGCGCTCCTCGCGCCGGCCGGCCTCGGCCGCCTGCTCCAGCCGCTCACCATCCTCCACCCCGAGTGGGTGGGCGGCCGCATTTCGAGCCTCACCGTCACGCTGGAGCGGTTCCGGGAGCATCCCGCCGCGCTGTTCAGCTGTTTTGCGGGCGCGATATTCGTGCAGGTCGCAACCGTCGGGTTCTATCTCGCCGTCGCGCACGCGCTGCGCCTGGATGTGCGGGCGGCCGATCTCGCGGTGATCGTTCCGGTGTCCGGGGTCATCCAGATGGTGCCCATCTCGTTTGGCGGCCTGGGCGTCCGGGAATGGGCCTTCAACATCTACCTCTCAGGCGCCGGTCTGGCGCCGGAGTCGGCCCTGCTGCTGTCGCTGTCGGCGACCGCCCTCATCATGTTGTTCTCGCTGAGCGGCCTCGTGGTCTACGTCGGGCGCAAAAAGTAGCGCGGGGCTTTCAGCCCCGCGGCCGCGGCCCTGAAAGGGCCGCGCTACTAGGCTTCGCGGATTTCCCTGATGACGTAAACCGGCTTGTTCTGCGACTCGTGGTACGTGCGCGCCTGAAGTTCCGCCAGCAGGCCCAGGGTGACGAGCTGGAAGCCGGTGAAGATCAGCAGGATCCCGAGCAGCAGGAGCGGCATGCGCTGGGACAGCGAGGCCAGTTCGCGGAGCCGCAGGATGGCCAGCCAGCCGCAGATCAGGACGCCGCCGAAGCCCATCACCAGGCCGATGAGGCCGAAGATCTGCAGCGGGCGCGTGGCGTAGCTCAGGAGGAACTTGACGGTCACCAGATCGAGGACGACGCGCACGGTCCGCGAGATCCCGTACTTGGACTCGCCGTATTTCCGCGCCCTGTGGTTGACCGCGACTTCCTTGATCGCGACGCCCTGCTCGCTCGCGATGGCCGGCAAGAACCGGTGCATTTCGCCGTACAGCTTCAACGGCTTGATCACCTCGGCGCGGAACACCTTCAGCGAGCACCCGTAATCGTGGAGCCGCACGCGGGTGACGGCCGATATCAGCCGGTTTGCCAGGGACGAGGGCACCCGCCGCGACAGCGAGTCCTTCCGGTCTTTTCTCCACCCGCAGACGATGTCGTAGCCTTTTTCGATCCAGTCGACCATGGTCGGGATGTCGCGCGGGTCGTTCTGGAGGTCGCCATCAGACGTGGCGATGAGCCGGCCCCGAGCGTGCGCGAACCCGGCGGCAAACGCCGCCGTCTGCCCGAAATTGCGGCGGAAGCGGATGACGCGCAGGCGCGCATCCGCCGCCTGGAGCCGCGCGAGGATCTCGAAGCTCTCGTCCGTGCTGCCGTCGTCCACGACGATGATCTCGAAGGCGCGTCCCCACCCGGTCAGCGTCGAGGTGAGCTCGCTCACCAGCTCGGCGATCGCGGGCGCCTCGTTGCGGATGGGGATGACGACGGACAGCTCGAGTGCCATCGGGGGCCTATTGTAGTTTATCGAGGCCGTCGTGACCGGAGCAGGTAGACGGCGAAGCCGACCGCGATGACAGCCACCAGGACGATCGCCACGGTGCTCCCGTTTTCACGGATGAACGCCATGGCGCGCTCGCCATACCAGAGCGCCAGCAGGCCTTCCACGGTGTACCGCAGGCCGCGCCCGATCAGAATCGCGGTGCTGAACCGCGCGACGCTGATCTCTGCGACGCCCGCCAGAAGCACGAAGATCTTGAACGGCGCCGGCGGCGGCAGAATCGACGGGATGAGGACCGCCATCACGCCATACCGGCGGAAGGCGTTGAGCGTCCGCTCGACGTTGGTGGACCCGAAGCGCTTGTGAACGAACGACGCGCCGCCCTTCCTGCCGATGCCGTACAGCAGCAGGCAGCCGAGGAGCGACCCTACCGTCGCGCTGACGACGTAGAGGAGCAGCCGCGACTTGTTGTTCGTCACCATCCAGATGACGAGCAGGTCGGCGATCTCGGGCAACGACAGGATCGAGGAATCGAGGAACGCGACGAGGAAGATGCCCGGCGCGCCGAGCGCCATCGCGAGCATCTGGATCCTCTGGACGAATTTTCCCATGGAGTGATCGCATGATTTTACAGTGAATGGCCGTCCCGGCCTTCATGGTAGAGTGGCACCGGACCACGTTCACCCATACCTAGCCCAAGGTTCATCTGTCATGGCCCACGTCACCGGCTTCAGCAATGACGTGTTCATCAGCTACAGCCACCTCGACGATCAGACCGTCAATCAGGAGGGCTGGGTCACCGCGTTTCACAAGCGCCTCCAGATCGAGCTCGACGAGGAACTCGGAGAGAAGGCCGTCCTGTGGCGCGATGCCCGCCTCGGCGCCGCCGACGATTTCGGCGCGGATCTCGAAAAGCAGCTGCGCGGCTCTGCCGTTCTGGTGGCCATCGTCTCGCCCGGGTACCTCAACTCCCGCTGGTGCGACTGGGAGCTGAAGGGTTTCGTCGACGGCGGCTGCCGCACGGGCGAACTCTGGCTCGACTCCAAATGCCGGGCGATCAAGGTTGTGAAGCGGCCGGCCGAGCAGAATGCGCATCGCGAGGCGGTGCTGCGCGACACGCTCGGCCTCGAGTTCTTCAACACCGACTCGGCATCCGGCCGCAGCTACGAGCTGGCAGCGGACTCCGACCTCTTTCAGCGCAAGCTGACCGACCTCGCGCAGGACGTCTGCTCGATGCTGCGCATGATGCGCCGCGACCGGACGGTCTTTCTCGGGTCCGCTCCCGAGGCGCTGTCCGTGCAGCGCACGAAGGTCAGCGAGGAGTTGAGCGCGCGGCAGTACCGGGTCCTCTCGGCTCCGGCCGGCGACGCCCCGGACATCGTTCGGCAGGCCGTCCAGGAAAGCTCCCTCTCGATTCATTTCATCGACCGCCAGCCCGAGGGCGCGCCGGCCGGCGACGCCCTGGCCGCCGCCGAGCGCGACATCGCGAACCGGGCCGGCCTGCGGCAGGTCGTCGTCGTGCGCGATCGCGAAGGTCCGGCCGACAGGAAATGGGATCCGGTTGCCGGCACCACGGGGCCTGATGTCGAAGTGCTGGTCGATCCGCCGACGTCGGCGCTGAAGGAGACCGTCCTGCAGAAGCTGCGGAAGCCCGCCGAGACGACGGCGCCGCAGCGCCTCGTTCGCGTGTACCTGATTTGCGAGCGTCAGGATCATCCGCTGCTCGCGGCAAACCGTGCGAGAAGCCTGCGCGATCACCTGATGCGGCTCGGCCTCGAAGTGAAGGTCCCGCTTGCCGAGGGCGGCGACGACGCCGAGTTCAGCAAGGACAACCGGGCGAAGCTGCGGACGTGCGACGGCGTCCTGCTGTACTGGGGCGGCTCCCGGCAGGGCTGGTTCGAGGAGCGGCTGACTGAGCTGACGCAGGCCCTCGGCTGGAGGCGCGGCCGCTCGTTCGTGGCCAGCGCGGCCTATGTCTCCGACCCGGCAAACCCGGTGAAGGAAAACTACGAGACGCGCGAGGTCGGGGAACTGATCAAGCAGTTCGACACGTTCGATATCAAGGACGAACGGCTGGTTCGCTTCATCGCGCGGCTGGCTGACACGGCATGATCCGGACGAATCCTTTTCCGGGACTCCGGCCCTTCGAATCGAGCGAGTCGGCGCTGTTTTTCGGGCGTGACGAGCAATGCGACGAGTTGCTGGCCCGCCTCGGCCGGCATCGGCTCGTCGCCGTGGTCGGCGCGTCGGGCAGCGGCAAGTCGTCGCTCGTGCGCGCAGGCCTCCTCCCGGCCCTTCAGCGCGGCTACCTCCCCGCTGCCGGGTCGTCGTGGCAAATCGCCGTGTTTCGTCCGGGCGGGAGCCCGCTGGCCAACCTGACCGACGCGCTGCTCGGCGCTCGAACGCCGGACGCCTCGGCTGCCGGCGTCAGCCGCGACAGCCTCTCGCGGCTCCTCGCCTCGAGCAGCCTGGGCCTCGTCGCGGCGGCTGAACGTCTCCTCGGCGCCGGGCGCAGCAGCCTGCTGCTCGTCGTCGATCAGTTCGAGGAAATCTTCCGTTTTCGCGAACTCTCCAGAGGCCCGGCGGCAGAGGAAGACGCCGTGGAGTGCGTCAACCTGCTCCTCGGCGCAGCCAGCCAGTCCGATGTGCCGGTCTACGTCGTCCTGACGATGCGTTCGGATTACCTTGGCGACTGCGCACGCTTTTCCGGTCTGCCCGAAGCGATGAACGACAGCCAGTTCCTGGTGCCCCGGATGACGCGCGAACAGCTTCGCGAGGCCATCGAGGGGCCGGTGGCCGTGGGTGGGGGCCGGATCGCCCCGCGCCTGGTTCAGCGGCTGCTGCACGACGTTGATGCCCTCGCCGGGCGCACGATGCGCGTGCGGAGTGACGAGGCCGGCAAGCTCGACGAGTACGACCACGACCAGCTGCCCGTGCTGCAGCATGCGCTGATGCGCGTCTGGGATGTCTCGAGGGACGTCCGGGCCGCCGGCGGCGAGATCGATCTCGAGCACTACGAGCTGCCGCCGGTGGAGACCATCCACCACGCGCTCGACCGGCATGCCGACGAGGTCTACCGCGGCCTGCCGAGCGACGAACATCGGTCGGTCGCGCGGAAGGTCTTCCAGCGGCTGACCGATCGCGACTGGGACAACCGCGAGGTGCGGCGGCCCACGCCGCTCGCGGAGCTCGTGGCCGTCGCGGCCGGCGCCGACGGGGTCCGCAGCGCCGAGGCCGTCGCGGCGTCCGTGCGAACCGTGCTGAGCGAGTTCGCCGCCGAGGGGCGCGCGTTCGTCGTCGTGAACGCGCAGGAGCACGTGGACATTTCCCACGAGAGCCTCATCCGCAAGTGGATGCTGCTGCGCACGTGGCTGCAGCAGGAAGCGCAATCGCGCCGCACCTACCTTCGGCTCGCCGAGACGGCGACGAAATGGGCCGAGGGCTCAGCGTCTCTCTATCGCGGCCCCGAGCTGGCGGCCGCCGACGCGTGGTGGCGCCGCGAATCGCCGACGCCGGCGTGGGCGGACCGCTACGATCGCAACTTCGAGACCGCCGGCCGATTCCTGCGGCGGAGCGTGTGGCAGCGGCGAGTGCGCTGGACCGCCGCCGCCGCCGGCGCCGTCGTCACGATCGTGATCGCCATCGTCATGACCACGCTCTGGTTCAAGGCCAGCCGGGCCGAACAACGCGCGCTGAGCGCCGAGGGCGAAGCCAAGACCGCGAGAAACGAAGCGGTCAGGGCCGCCGACGAGGCGAAACAGGCTCGCGAGCTGGAGCGTCAATCGAGGGAGGCTGCGCGACAAGGCGACGCGCGGCTCTCTGCGGCCCTGGCCGCCCAGGCCCAGCAGCTCGCCGACCAGTCGAAAGGCCGGCAGGTGCTCACGCCGAGCGAGACGAAGGAAATCGAGGCGCTTCGAGCCACCGCGGCCACCCGGGCCAATCAGATCAAGAGGCTCCAGGAACAGAACGACGCGGCCAACATACGGCTGACCGCGGCCATCGCGGAGGCCGGGCGGTGGAAGGACGCGAGCAGCGCGAATACAACGACGGCTCGCGAGCGCGATGCGGCCAACGAGCAGCTGACGAAAGCGCGCGCGGACCTGAAGAGCGCGGTTGACGAGCGCGACGCCTACAAGCGCAGGCTCGACGAGGCGCTCGCCCGGCCGGCGGCGTCGTCCGGATCCGGCAGCGCCGGCGGATCCGGCAGCACGGACGCGCCCGTCAAGGGCAACTACCGCGACATCTACGAACGGGCCATGACGGCAAAGGGCCGCAAGCAGTGGCCCGAGGCCGAACGCCTGTTCGAGGCGGCCGCACGGCTGAAGGCCGATACCGGCGAGGCGGTGCCGATGCAGGGCATCGGGACCGAACCGTATCTGCCGAACTACCAGCTGGCCCTCGTCAGGCGGCAGCTCACGTGCGAAGCGCTGGAGCGGGCTGATAAGGATGGCGCGGTTAGAAGGCAGAAGGACGCGCAGACCTTCGCCGACCAGCTGAAGGCGTGCGCCGGCCGCTGACGGCTACTTCTTCGGGAAGATCACTTCCGCCGAAATCGTCGCGTACTTCGCGCGGGATGACAGGTCGGCGGCCGCGCTGACGTTCAGCCATTTCGTCACTTCGACGCCGGCGCCGAACGTGTAGTGCACGAGATCGGGTCCGCCCGGCAGCATCGCGCTCAGCAACGGATCGACTTCGTCCGGAGGGTTGTTCGGGATGTAGCGGACCGAGTGGTCCGGATCCAGCCAGGCTCCCCCTCTGAACACCAGCTCACGGTTGACGGACTTCTTCCCCCACCGCAGCATCCGGAACTCGACGCCGCCGTGCACTTCGTTGGCGTCGTCGATCACGAGCTGCGACTCCCGCTTCGTGGCGATCGCCTGGTAATCGATGAAGTCGGCCTTGAGCTGGGAATACTGCACGCGGTCGTAGTCCACGAGCACCCGCAGAACGCCTGCATCAGCGTTAATCGCCCGCCACGACGCTCCGGCACCGAAGACGTCGGGCACCTTGAAGTGGCCGGTCCGCAGGACCGGGGGCGCGTCGATGGCGAGGATCCGATCATCCTGCGAGAACGCGAAGCTTGGCCCTTTGCGGAACGTTGTGCCGACACGCCAGTCGCTTCCCACCCGCCAGAGCAAGCCGACATTTCCGCCAAGCGCCGTGTCGTCGCCGTCCTGCGTGGCCGTCGCGCTGACCAGTTCGGTGTGCACTGGCCCGAACACTTCGACGCCGTAGCGCGCGAAGTGGGACTCGAGCGAAAACGTGTAGATCGACGCGCCTCCTCCGACCGCCAGGTTGTCGTTGATGCGGAATCCTACAGACGCGCCGTAGTTGGCAATCCGGATATGGCGGGTCCCACCGATGGGAGTATCCCGTCCCCGGTCGTCCGGCACGCCTCCGTTTGCTGACGAGCGCAGGAACGCGCCGGCGTAAAAGAACGAGCTGTCGACCGCGGTCACATCGTGCCCGTACGCCGTGATGGTGGCTCGCGTCCCGACCGGGTGCATGAACGATCCGAACGTCGGGGCGAACCTCGAATCGATATCCCTTCCGTACACGGGTCTTGGGATGGTGTCCGGCGGATTGCCGGTGATAGAGCCGCTGACCCGCCCGCTGGACAGGTAGGGCGTCTCGACCTGTCGATATCGGGCCTCGAACGAAATCTCGGTCCGTGCCAGAAATGCCAGCCCGGCGGGATTGGTGAAGGCCGCCGTGGCATCGTCGGCGGCCGCGATGAACGCGCCCCCCAGCGCGAGGCTGCGGGCGCCCGGCGTCATGAAGTCGAACTGCACCGGGAACTGGGCTGTCGTTTGCGCGGCGGCCGGGCGCGCGACCATCCAGAGTGCACAGAGCAGCGTCGCACAGCGAAGTCGTCGCACGGCTCAGCAGAACGTCGGCTTGATAAACGTGACGTTTCTCGGCCCCGTCGTGGCCGTCTTGCCGTCCGAAGTGGTAATCGTCAGCGTCACGTCCCGCACGGTATCTACTGCTGCCGAGCCGAACGAACCGCAGGGGATAGTCTCGTTCTGCAGCGTGGCGGTGGTGAACGTCTTCGTGCCCGCGAAGAAGTTCCAATCGTACCGTGTAATCGTCGTCGGCGCGGTTGAGAGCGTGCCGTCGAACTTGCATCGCATGATGTTGTTCGGCGGCGCCGACTCAGTCACGCACTGGCCGTCCAGCGCCACTGCCCGGTTGTTCGGCGTTACCGAAAAGTCGGCTTTCAAGGGCGTCGGGTTTCCGCCGCCGCCCCCTCCGCCGCCTCCCCCGCCGCCGGTGGTGGCGCAATCAGCGGGGACGCCGCCTCCGTTGATCTGCTGGGTGATCTTCTGAATCGTCGAGTCCTGCGAGCAGCCGGAAAGCACGTACCGCAAGTATTCCATCGTCCAGATCACATCGCCTTCATCGTCCACGTGCGTGTCGGCGGCCGGTGCCCGCAGTTCGTTGCGATACACGGTTTCGAGCTGGCGCCTGAACGCGAGGGCTTCCACGCGGTCCGGGAACGTCTCTTCGGTCTGCGTGCACGGCGCAGGCACGCCGCCGCCGCGGATCTGCGTGAGGATGCGCGAAAACGAGTCCGCGGCCGAACACTGCGAGACCCGGTACCGGAGGTATTCGGATACCCAGATTACCGAACCTTCGGGGTTGACGTAGGTCGGGAACACGCCGCGCCCGAGCTGGTTGCGATACAACTGCTCGAGGTTGATGTTGCGGAACTGGAACGCGAGCTCTCGGCCGGGAAACGGGCGCAGGGCATCCGTTGAGAAGCCCGGGCTGAACGACGAGGGCATCAGCGGGCCGCCCGCTGAGGGAGACGTAGGCATGATGGCGTTCCGAGCCGTCGTGAGGTCGCGCCCGCTGCACGCAATCGTCACGATCAGAAGCAGACCTCCTCCAAGCAGGCGGCCGCGCTGAATCCGCCGCTCACATGTTCCATTCATATTGCCTCCCCCCTCGGCCCGATCGAGTTCATGTTAGCGTAGGCAGGTGCCGGCCTCTTCGCGCGTGCGGAATTTATTGTGCACGGTTTTCGGCGCCGCGCTCCTCGGCGGTATCGTCGCCGTCGTGTTCTATTTTCGCCTCGGACTGACGCTCAGCCATTACGACGCGCGTGGACACCTGGTCGTCGCGCGCCGCATCTTCGACAACATCACGCCCGGCTGGCAGCAGATCGGTGCCGTGTGGCTCCCGCTGCCCCATCTGCTGAACGCGATCCCCGTCCAGATCGACGCGTTCTACCGCACGGGTCTGTCGGGGGTGGCCATCTCGGTCCTCGCCTTCGCGGTGGCGGCTGCCGCGATCGCCTGGATCGTCATCTCGCTCACCGACTCGATCCCGGCCGCCCTGGCCGGCACGCTCGTCTTCGCGCTCAACGCCAATATCGTCTACCTCCAGGCGACGCCGATGACCGAGCCGCTGCTCCTGGCGCTTGCGGTGCTCGGCGTGGCGTTGCTGCTCGAGTGGGCGAAGCGGGACGACGATGCGAGCGCCCGAAACCTCGGCGCAACGGCCGGCGTCGTGCTGGCGCTCGCATGCCTCACCCGATACGAGGCGTGGCCGGTCGCCTACGTGGCGCTGGCCGCGGCGACGTGGACGCGTTGGCGAACGGGTGAGCTAATGGAACGCGCGTTGAGGCGCGTGATCGCGATTGCCGTCTACCCCACGGTCGCGCTCATCGGCTTCGCCTTCTTCAGCCGCGTCGTCGTCGGACAATGGTTCGTGTCGGGCGATTTCTTCGTGCCCGAGAACCGCGCCCAGGGTTTACCCGTCGCCGCTGCGGCGGAGATCGTGTGGGGCGCGACGCAGTTGAGCGGCGCAACGCTGGTAGCGGTGGGCCTCGCGGGCGCTGGTGTCCTCGTCGTGCTCGGTCTGGCCACCCGGCGATGGGCGCATTGCCTGATCCCCGTCGCGCTCGCCGCGACTGCGGCCGTGCCGTGGCTGGCATTTCTGCAGGGCCACCCGTTCCGCATTCGCTACATGGCAGCGTTGATCGCGTTCGAGGCGCTGGCCGGCGGCGCGTTCGCCGGGCTGGTGGGCGCGCTCGTGCGGAGCCAGCGTCCCGAGTTCCGCCGGGTGGCGCTCGTTCCCGCGGTCCTCGTGGGCGGCCTCGCCGTCTTCACGCTCCGCCCGCTGGATACGGCGGCGCCGATGGTCGTTGAGGCGCAATGGGACCGTCCCAACGCGCCCCTGCGGCAGCAGGTCACGAACTGCCTGCGTGCGCGCTACGACGGCAGCAGCGTGATGGCGAGCATGGGCTCCCTCGGCCACTACATGCAGGAGACGTCGCACGACGGGTTCGCGCTGCGCGATTTCCTGCACGAGGGCAACGGGGATATCTGGCTGGCCGCGCTCGACGGCCCGAGGCCGTACGCCGGCTGGCTGCTGATTGAGGAGAAGGCGGAAGGCGGGGACCTGCTCGCGAAGCGGGCGCGCGAGCACCCGCACTTCCTCGACGGGTACTCGCGCGTGTGTGAGGGCGCGGGCGTCGTGCTCTACGAGCGTCAGAACCGGATGCTGAACGTGAAGAGGTAGTTCATCCCGCCCAGATCGATCTTCGTGCCGGCAAAGCCCTGATCGGCGGGCAACGAGCCTTTCGCCGACTGCCAGCGCGCTTCGAAGCCGGCCGCTGTCGGGCCCATCGGCACGCGGACGCCGCCGAGAACCACCGGGCCCACGGCGCTGCCGCTGCCGACGAAGGTGCCGTTGAAGATGGCGAGGGTGTCAGGGTCGACGAACTGGCCGTACTCGCTGTACCGCCAGCCGAACACGCCGACGCCCACGCCGGCGTATGGCTGGATCGGTGCGTTGTGCCCGAGCGGCAGCGACGCGAACCGTTGCCGTGAACGGCACGATGCGCAGCTTCAGATCCGCGCGGACATCGCTGCCGTTCACGTTGGCGTACTTCGAATCCACGGCGTGGACCGTCTCCTGAAAGTAGCCGACGCCCAGCCCGGCCTCGAACTTGTCGTGGAGCCCGATCAGCCACTCGCCGCCGAACGTGAACCCATCGAAGTCCTTGATGCGGAACGAGAGGAACTCCTGATTGCGCACGAGCACATCGTTGCTCAGGCCGTTCGTTATGTCGCCGCGAGCATCGGCGCTCGTCGGCTCGAAACCACCCATGTAGAAATTGACCGACTGCTGGGCCGACGCCTCGGGCGCCGCGATGACGCCGATGACGAGGCCGACCACACCCACGCTCGTGATGAACTGAGACCATCGACGCATAGCATCACCTCGGCGCGGCACGGGCCCGGCTGGGCCGCGGCCGCCATGCCTGACCCTGTAGCAGGAGAGGTGCCAGCCGAAGCGACGAATTCTTGCGGAAAACTGGCGGTTTCCGGCCCCGGGGCCGCCCCGGGTGTCTCACGGGGATAACAACCGTCCCCTGCAACTGACGTCGGTACCGTCAGACGTAAAGCAGGCCTTCAGGCCTGCTGGGGCAGACCTGAAGGTCTGCACTACTTCTGTTGGTTTCTGAAGGCGCGGATGATATCCAGCATCGCGTCGTGCAGGAGGCCGTTGCTGGCGAGCACGTGACGGCCGCGCGAAGCGAAAGCGCTCCCGTCCATGTTCGTGATGCGGCCGCCGGCTTCGGCCACAATCAGCGCGCCGCCGGCGATGTCCCAGGGCTTGAGGTCGCTCTCCCAGAACCCGTCCATGCGCCCCGCCGCCACGTAGCAGAGATCGATGGCGGCCGATCCGAGCCGGCGGACGGCGCGCGCCCGTCCCACGAACTCTCCGAACAGCCCGACGATCTCGGCGATTCTCGAGTGGACGTCGTACGGGAACCCCGTGACCAGCATCGCGTCCACGAGCGCTGACGTGGCCGAGACGCACAGCGGCCGGCCGTTCAGAAAGGCGCCGCCGCCGCGCTCGGCCGTGAACAGTTCCCGGCGGTTCGGATCGTAGACGGCCGCGACCTCGGCGACGCCGTCGATCTCGAGCGCGAGCGATGAGCAGAAGATCGGCAACCCGTGCGCGAAGTTGGTCGTGCCGTCGATCGGATCGAACACCCAGCACGGGCCGCGCGGCGCCGCCGCGTCGCCGCCGAACTCCTCCGCCAGCACCTGGTGATCCGGGAATCGTTCGGCCACGAGATCGCGGAACATCCTCTCGACGGCGACGTCCACGTCCGTGACGAGATCGATGGCGCCCTTCTTGTCCACGCGCATGGCGCCGCCAAACCGATCCATCTGCATCGAGCCGGCGCGCACGACCGCCTCGATGGCGGTGGTGAGGAAAAGGGGATCGCGAGGCAATTCAGGCGACGGAATCAGTAGTCGGCTGGGACGACACGCGCTTCGTCATCAGGATTTCCATGCCGCCTTCGGGGATACGGCGCAGCTCTACCTGGTCCATGAAGTTGCGGATCAGGAAGATGCCGCGGCCGCTGGCCTTGAGCAGGTTTTCGGGTGCGAGCGGATCGGCGATCTCGCCCGGGTCGAATCCGTCGCCCTGGTCGCGGACGCGAATCGTCAGCTCAGGGACCGCCTCGGGCGCGGCTTCGAAATCGACGAACACGCGCTTCGACGTGTCGTTGCGGTTGCCGTGCTTGATGGCGTTGATCACCGACTCGCGAACCGCCACACCCACCCAGTGCCGCGAGTCCTCGTCCAGGCCGATGCTGCGCCCCATGTGCTCGCTGACGACCTGCACGAAATCCAGCATTTCGAAGGCGCTCGTGAACTCGAGGTGAACGTCGTGGCGGGAGGTGAGCGGCATGCGCCTAATAGGACCCGGCGACAGAATACCACCGCTTGCGCGGCGTCGAGTCGCGTGACGTAAGATCAGCAGCGTGTCTACCACCGCTGCCACCGTCGAACCGGCTCGCCACGTACGTGGCCGGATTCGCGTCCCTGGAGACAAGTCGATTTCGCATCGGTATGCGCTGATCGCGGCGCTGGCCAACGGCACCTCGCGCCTGAGCAATTACTCCCGCGGCGCGGACTGCCTCTCCACGCTGGCCTGCCTGCGCGGCCTTGGCGTGGACGTCGCCGACGACACCGCCACTATCACTCTTATCGGACGAGGACTGGGCCGCCTGAGTTCACCCTCCGGCCCGCTCGATGCCGGCAACTCGGGCACGACGATGCGCCTGATAGCGGGCGTGCTGGCGGGACACCCGTTCACCAGTGTGCTGGTCGGGGACGCGTCGCTCTCGCGCCGCCCCATGCGCCGGGTCATCGAGCCTCTGGGCCGCATGGGGGCCACCATTGAGGCCGTTGACGGGCATCCGCCGCTCACGATCCGCGGCGCCCACCTGCACGCCATTACACACGAACCTCACGTCCCGAGCGCGCAGGTGAAGAGCGCCGTGATCCTGGCGGGCCTCCACGCCAGCGGCACGACGACTGTGATTGAGCCGGCCCGCACCCGAGATCACACCGAGCGCGCGCTGCTGGCGTTTGGTGGTCACGTGCAGGCCGACCCGACCGGCACGCGCGTGGTCGTGGCCGGAGGACAGACGACGCTCGCTGGAAGATCTCTCGCGGTGCCCGGCGACTTCTCGTCAGCCGCGTTCTGGATGGTGGCGGCGGCGGCGTGCCCCGGGTCGCGGGTGGAAATCGAGGAAGTCGGCCTCAACCCGACGCGGACCGACCTCATCGGCGTGCTCCGCCGGTTCGGCGCCAGGGTCGAGTTCCACCAGACATCGAGCGATGCGGGCGAGCCGGTCGGCACGATCACGGTCGAAGGGGATCGGATTGGCCGCGTGGAGATCGCGCCCGACGAAGTGCCCGGGCTCATCGACGAACTGCCGGCGATCGCCGCGCTCGCCGGCCACGGCGGCGAGGTGAGCGTGCGGGGCGCTGCAGAGCTGCGCGTCAAGGAAAGCGATCGGATCGCCGTGCTCGTGGCGGGATTTCGCGCGCTCGGTATCCCGGCGGACGAGCGTCCGGACGGGTTCGTGGCTGGAGAGGCGGGAAAGACCGCCACCGGCTCCGGGCAGGCCGACGCCCACGGCGATCACCGCATGGCGATGGCCTTCGCCATCGCCGCGCTCGCCGGCGGATCGCCCTCGCGCATCCTCGGCGCCGATTCGGTCGCGATCTCTTATCCGGGCTTCTTCGAGACGCTCGCCCGGCTTGTCGCGTGAAAGCCGACAAGGTCTATCTGGTCGGGTTCATGGGAGCCGGCAAGACGAGCGTCGGCCGGGCGCTGGCGAGGCGCCTTGACTGGCAGCCCGTGGACATCGATGAGCTCATCGAGCAGCGCGAGCGGCTGCCGGTGTCGGAAATCTTCGCGCGGCACGGGGAACCCTACTTTCGCGCGGCCGAACGCGAAGTGCTCACGGAACAGCTGCCCAGACGGCACGTGGTCGTCGCGACCGGGGGCGGGACGTTCGTGGATCCCGTGAACCGGGCCGTCATCAACCACGACGGCGCCTCGGTCTGGCTCGATGCGCCCATCGAGCGGTTAATTGCGCGCATACCTGCAGACGGCCGCCGTCCGCTCGCGGCCGATCGCGTCGCGCTGGAGCGCTTATACCAGACGCGTCGCGCCGCCTACGAGCACGCGCACGTCCGTCTGGACGCCGGGCGTGCCGGCGTTGATGCGCTCGTCGAACAGTTGGTCGACTGGCTGCAGGCATAGCAGAATAGCTGACGACTGATCACGATGCGCTACCTCGTCCTGACCGATATCCACGCCAACCTCGAAGCCATGGAAGCCTGCCTGGCTGATGGCGCCGCGCGGGGCTACGACCGCGCGCTCGTGCTCGGAGACCTTGTCGGCTACTGTGCGGATCCCAATGCCGTCGTCGCGCGCACGCAGGCGTTGGATCCCGCCGCGATCGTACGCGGCAACCACGACAAGGTCGCCTGCGGCCTCGAGCAGGCGGATGGCTTCAACTCCGTGGCGAAACGGGCCGCGCATTGGACGCACGACAAGCTGACGCCGGCCAACCGCGAGTGGCTCGCGGCGCTGCCCCGCGGGCCGATCGTCGTGGACGAGTTCGTGGAGATCTGCCACGGATCGCCGTTCGACGAAGACGCGTACATCTTCGACGAGCTCGACGCCGTGCGGGCGCTCAAGACGTCGCAGCGGCCGCTCTGCCTGTTCGGCCACACGCACTGGCCCGTCACGTTCGAGCTCGTCGACGGCCGGGTGGACACCATCGGCGTAGCAGACGCCTCGCCGGCCGTCCTCACGTTGAAGGCGGGGTCGAAATATCTGCTGAATCCGGGCTCGGTCGGACAGCCGCGCGACGGCGATCCGCGCGCCGCCTACGCCCTCGTCGACACCGCGGCGAAGCAGATCGAACTGTTCCGGGTGGACTACCCGATCGACGTGACGCAGGCGAAGGTGTTGAAGGCCGGCCTGCCCGACGTGCTCGCGCAGCGGCTCGCGGTGGGACGGTAGAGGGCGGGTGAGGCTGGACGGTAGAGGGACGGGCTGAAGTAGTGCAGGCCTTCAGGCCTGCCAGTCACGGCGGACCTGAAGGTCCGCACTACTTCCGAGCCGCTGCCGCCCGCGCCGCCTTCTCCTCCCGCCGCCGCAGTTCGGCGGCGTACGCATCCCGAGCCGCCCGCGAACCGAGGATCCATCCGATGACGAGCCCGGCGAGCAGGACCGACGGGATGAAGATGAAGTGACCGGCTGTCACCCGTGATGGCTCCCGCCGGCACCCTGGCGCCGCTCGAGCGCGCGCATGTCGGTCTCGACCTTACCGATGCGGCGCCAGATCGTCCAGAGATAGAACATCATCAGCAGCAGGAAGAACGCATACGCGCCGATCACCAGTGGCGCTGCCGGGATCTGTTCGCCGGCTGGCACGCCGGTGACCGGAACGAACTCGTCCGGCGCTGCCGGTTGAAAGGCCAGCGCTGGCGCAATCGTGCCCAGCGTCAGCATCAGCGACACCAGACCCATGTGAATTCGACGAACCATCGTCACTCCTCCGCAGCCAGGTAGAGTCGATCGAGGTCGGCCCGCAGCTCTTCGAGCCGAACACGCGCGGCGAGCGCGACCACAAACAGCAGCAGGAACGCGGCCGTGCAAAACCAGACCAGATTCCATGCGGCCGGAAACGTCGTTCCGAGCGTGCGCATGACGCTCGTCTGCGGATGAATCGTCCGCCACCAATCGACCGACTTGTAGATAAACGGCGCCGTCGCCGCACCGAAAATACCCATGGCCGCCGCCAGTTTCTCGGCGCCGGGGCCGCCGTACTTCCGAACCAACAGGTAGCCCAGGAACACCATCTCGAGCATGAATGCCATCGTCAGGCGGGCGTCCCATTGCCACCAGACGCCCCAGGCTTTTCGTCCCCACAGCGACCCGCTGAACATGCCGAACAGACAGAAGATCGCGGCGAGCTCGGCTGAAGCGACGGCGTACCGGTCGGCGGTCGGTGAGCCTCTGAACAGATAGATCGCACTCGCCACTCCGCAAACCGTCACGGCCGCCGTCAGCGCCATCCACGTCGCGAAATGAAAGTAAAAGATCTTCTGCACGAGCAGCATCGTCGATTGGTACTGAATGTTGTTGATCGCGACCGGCGCATAAGCAAACATCGCCGCCGCGACGACGACGATCGGTATGAATAGTTTTCGCATCTGTCTTTGTCCCTACCCGCCTGACCTGCCCGACCGGCCTGCCTTGCCCGCCCCCGTATGCCCGCCCTGCCCGCCTTGCCCGGCCAGCCCGCCCTATTCCGTCATCAGCGGTTCGAACGTCCACAAGGCCAGCGTCACGAACACCACGTCGAAGCCTGTCAGGAGGCCGATCCAGAGCGTCGCGATCGCCTCATCTGGCGGCGCCTGCACGAGGGCCGACGTCCCTCGGACGCCCGCTATGATGACGGGAACCGTGATCGGATACAACAGGATGGGCAGCAGCGCGTCCCGGCTGCGCGTGCGCACGAGCATCGCCGCGAACAGCGTTCCCACCGATGCGAACCCCAGCGTCCCGAGGCCGAGGAGCGCCGCCAACAGCAGAGGCCGCGCGAAGAGCGGCGCGCGAAACAGGAACGCCACCAGCGGCAGCAGGACGACCTGCGTCGACAGCATGGACAGGATCATGCCGAGCAGCTTGCCGACGTAGATGGCCGGGCGCGACGCCGGCGCCATGAGCAGCGCCCGCAGCGTCTCGCCGTAGCGCTCGCGCTCGAACGTCCGGCCGAGCGCAATCGTTCCGGAAAAGGCCAGCGCAATCCACAGGATGCCGGACGCCGCGTCCTCAGCGGGCACGCCTTCCTTCACGAACGCGACCGAGAAGATCAGCAGGCACGAGATGGCGAAGAAGATCGTCGTGTACAGGATTTCTCGGCTTTTCGCCTCGATGGCGAGGTCTTTCTTCAACACCAGGAGGGCGACCTTGAGAAACATCTCAGTGGCCGACCAGCGCGCGATAGCGCGCACGAAGGTTCTGCCCGGCAGGCTCGTCCTTGATCAGCCGCCCGCCTCGCACGATAGCCACTCGGCTGACCAGGCCGTCGGCCAGGTCGAGATCGTGCGTGGCCATCACGATGATCGCGCCGGATGCGGCCAGCCGGCGCAGGCGATCCGTGACGATCTGCGTGGCGGCGTCGTCGAGTCCGGTGAACGGCTCGTCCATCAGCACCAGCCGCGGATCGTGCAGGAGGGCGCGCTCCAGCGCGAGCCGCTGGCGCATGCCGCGCGAAAACCCCGACACTTCGTCGTCGGCTCGATCGGAAAGGCCGGCGGCAGCCAGGCCGCGATCGACGGCGTCGTGCGTGCGGAGTCCGTGAAGCCCCGCGAAGAAGGTCAGGTTCTGCCTGGCCGACAGCTCGGAATATAAGTGAAGCTCATGAGCCAGGAGCCCGATGGCGCTCCGCAGCTGCCCGCCGAGGGCGCGCGCGGCCCTTCCGCCGTACGTGATACTGCCCGACGTCGGCGCGACCAGCGTCGCCAGCATGCCGATGATGGTGGACTTGCCCGCGCCATTCGGCCCGAGCAGGCCGAGGATCTCGCCGGAGCGAACCGTGAGGGAGATCTGCGTGACAGCCCGGCGCCGGCCGAAGTGCCGCGACACATCGACCAGGCGAACTTCGTCGAACTCGACCATCAGGCCGCGACGCCCACCGGGTCGTCGGGGTCGTCGAGCGCGCTGTACACGTGCTCGATCGATGTCACGAGGTCTTCGCGGCGCGACGCGTACTTCGCGCGGTCTCCGCGGCCGCTGCGGTAATCGTTCTCGAGCCGGACCAGCTCGGCGAGCAGCTTCTCGCGGCGCGCGATCAGCCGCTTGCGCTCGCCTTCGCGCGCCGACGAGTCCCTGGGCCGCGTGCCTGCCCAGACACCGGCCAGAATGATGAGGCCGGCGATGGACAACGCGGTCCACCGCGGTGCCAGGCTGTGGTGCGGGAGCTCGGACAGCGTCAGCGTGATCGGCTGGCCTGCCGCCACCGCGCCTCCCATGGCGCCGATGATGATCTGGCCCTCGTTCGGGATGTCCCGCTGCTGCGTGAGTTGAGGTGAGGCCAGCTTCGTGTCGCCGACTTTTCTCACGAGGACCGCCAGGCGCTCGAGGTTCGCCGGAAACGACTGCACGACGTCCATCGACGCCGACGTCACGGGCAGCTGGCACGCCACCTGAACGGTCGTGCGCCCCGGCGGGAACGGGCCGCTCACCGTCACGTGCGCACCGCTGGTCTTCGCCAGCGGCGACGAGCCGTCCATCAGGGTCGTGCCTTGCGCCCCCGATGGCATGTCGAACCGGAACGGCGTCGCGGGCGTGACGGGCGTGCTGGCGCTGTTGACGATGTCCAGGAGGTAATACACGTCGACGACTTCATCGCCCGGCTCGAGCACGATTCGCGTCTCGCCGCCGAGCGCCACCTGTCCGGTGACCGCCGGCGGGCCGCTCTTCGCGCCCGCTGCCCTGTCCGTGGCCACCAGCATCAGACGGATGCCGCCCTGCGCGGGCGCGGGGAACTCCTGCGACTCGAGGTGCTCGCCGTCCACGTCCGCGCTGGCCTTCACGGGCGACCCGGCCGGCAGCTTGTCGAACTGCGCGCGCCCGGCGTCGTCCGTCTTGACGGTGAGCACCCGGCCGTTGGCGAAGTGCAGCTCGACCGGATGGTCGGCGATGTTGTTCGAGAGCTGGCCGCGAATCAGCCGCACTGAAACGCTGCCCGCCGGCAGATCGTCAACCGGCCGCGGGATGCCCGCCATCTGCTTCGGGTCGGGCATTTGAAACTGAGCAAAAGCTGAACCACAAAGGACACTAAGGCCACAAAGGATTCCCAAGAGGAGAGTGAGGCTCTTTGTCATCTTTGTGAGCTTCGTGATCTTTGTGGTTCGAATGTCAGAGCTTCGTTCCACAATTCTTACAGAACTTGGCATCGGCATCACGCGCCGTTCCACACGACGCACAGAAACGCGCGGCCGGCGCTTCCGCGCGC
The DNA here is from genome assembly GCA_963821285.1 of uncultured Acidobacteriota bacterium. GTDB lineage: Bacteria > Acidobacteriota > Vicinamibacteria > Vicinamibacterales > CAVVIG01 > CAVQJU01. The sequence goes on along the minus strand of CAWGDD010000003.1, from coordinate 568,094 downwards.
TCCGTGGTCCCGAGGCGCCTGGCGACTTCCTGTTCGACCTGCTCGCGATACCCCGCCCCGGCGTCGAGCTGACGCATCAGCCGTGCGGCCCGCGCGCGCAAACGGCCCGACATCTCCAGCCAGTCCGATTCGGAGAGCTTCCCCATCGCGCGGTCGAACTCGAGTTCCTTGATGGCGCGGAGGGCGAGGAGCTTTTCGCGCTCCAGGGCCGCGCGCGTCCGCTGCCCGACCATCGTCGTCCGATCGTCCTGCTCGGACACCAGCGGCCGGACGGCCCGCACCATGGCCAGGCCGACCAGCACCGTGGCCGCCATCAGGACGGAGATGAGGAGGATCGGCAGGTAACCCTGCCCCCGGGCGAGAAACGTCGCCGCCGTCGCGCAGCCGAGCGCCGCGAGGACGAAGAACTGCCAGGCCTGCAGGCCCGAGTCAGATCGTGGACTGTCAGTCGAGGTTTCTGAGCTCATCGTCGAGACGTTCGGACATCTCCGCGTCCATCGGCGCCGCCGTCGCGGTGGCGGGTTCCGCGCGGCGCGTCCACTTCATCGCGGACAGCCCGATGACGATGGCGCCGGTCACGCCGGCGAGGTAGGGAAACAGCCAGGCCAGCCGGTTGAAGCCCTTGTCGATCGGCGCGCCGAGCACTTCCTCGCTGTGGTTCGCGATGACCGCCTGGATGACCTCGTCGTGCGACTTGCCCTGGTCGATCAAGGCCGCGACTTCCCCGCGCAGTTCGTGGGACGTCACGCACGGATCCTTGCGGCACTCCGCGATCGTGATGTGGCCGCAGCCGCAGGTGCAGACGATCTCGTGCTGCAGCTTGGCCTCGGCCGGCGTGCGGGCGTAGTGCGAGGTCTGGGTCGCCGCGTCGCCGGTCATCTGCGCCGACGCCTTCGTGCCGCCGCCGAGAACGAGCCCGAACGAGAGCAGGATGCACAGCGTCGTCGTGGCGGCCTCGGCCGGCATCTTCGCCATCGCAAAGGCGAACGTGCTCTCCGGCAGCAGCGCGATGCCGGTGCCGAACGCCAGGATGCCGAAGCCCATCCAGATCCAGTCGACCAGCGGGTTGATGTGAATCTCGAGGCTCATCGTCTGCGTGCCGAGGTCGACGGCCGGCATGATGACGTAGAAGTCTTCGGCGGGCGTGCGGCGAATCGCCACGTCGGTGCGGGGCGGCTCGCTCTCGTGCTTGTGGAAGGACGACTTGCCCGGGTACATCGAGTCGAGCTGCTTGCCGTCCTTGAACACCGCGACGTATCCCGTCAGGACCTGCTTCTGGCCGTCGTCGGTCAGCTTGATGCCGTCGTTGCGGACCGTGTAGGCGCCAATCGTGCCCTGCTCTCCGGGCTTGAGGAGCATCTGCTGGTCGCGCTTGTACCCGTTCCCCGCGAAGCCGAGGAAAATCAGGACGATGCCGACGTGCACGATGTAGCCGCCGTACCGGCGCTTGTTCCGGCCGACCAGGCCCACGAGCGCGGTGAAGACATCCGTGCCCGTCGCCCGGCGGCGCACGTTCGCACCGCGCCAGAATTCCTGGGCGACCGTTCCCGCCACGAACGCGCAGAGGGCGAAGCACAGGCCCGACACCCAGACCCGGAAGCCGAACGCGGCGAGGACCGCCGCCGTGACGACTCCGGCCGCCACCGGAAACAGGAACGAGTCGCGCAGGTTGCTGATCGCCGACTTGCGCCACGCGAGCAGCGGGCCGACGCCGGTCAGGAACAGCAGGATGAAGCCGATTGGCAGCATCCATTTGTTGAAGAAGGGCTGCGCCACCGCAATGCGATTCCCCGTGACCGCTTCACTCAGCGTCGGGAACATCGTCGCGAACAGGATGAAGAAGGCCGAGAACAGCAGGATCCAGTTGTTGACGAGGAACGCGGCCTCGCGCGAAATCCACGAGTCGAGCTCGTTGCGCGCCTTGAGCAGCGGCAGCCGGTAGATGACCAGGCCGAAGCTGAACGTCACGATGACCACCATGAAGCCGATGAACAGACGCGCCAGTTCGGCGTCTTCGCCGAAGGCGTGCACCGACTGCACGACCCCCGACCGCGTCATGAACGTTCCGAAGATCGTCAGGAAGAACGTCATGATCACGAGCACGACGTTCCAGACGCGCAGCATGCTGCGGCGTTCCTGCACCATCACCGAATGGAGAAACGCGGTGGCCGTGAACCACGGCAGCAGGCCGGCGTTTTCGACCGGATCCCAGCCCCAGTAGCCGCCCCAGCCCAGCACTTCGTACGCCCAGATCATCCCGAGCGTCAGGCCGAAGGACAGGAACAGCCAGCTGACCATCGTCCAGCGGCGGACGGCGCGCAGCCACGAGTCGTCCAGGTGGCCCGTGATGAGCGCCGCGATGCCGAACGCGAACGGGATCGTCATCCCGACGAAGCCCGTGTACAGCGATGGCGGGTGGATGGCCATCCAGTAGTTCTGCAGCAGCGGGTTCAGCCCCTTGCCGTCAGGCTCCCCCGCCGTCAGAAACGTGGTGAACGGGTTCTTGTGCACCACCATCAGGAACAGGAAGAACATCTCCACGACGGAGATGGTGGCGACGACGTACGGAATCAGCTCGCGGTGCCGTTCACGGTTCGTGTACACCGCGCACGATCCGAAGATCGACAGCAGGAACACCCAGAACATGATCGAGCCGTCGAGGCCGCCCCAGTACGACGTGATCTTGTAGAAGAGCGGCTGCGCGGCTTCCGAATAGTGGGCGACGTACTTGATCGTGAAGTCGTCGGTGATGAACGCGTTGATCATGACCGCGGACGCCACGGCCATCAGCGCGGCGATCAGGTAGAACGCGCCGATGCCGCTTTCGATCAGCGCCCGCGACCGGCGGCGAGCTCCGACGACGGAGATGACGGCGGCGTAACTGCAGACGACGAAGGCAGCATAGAGGAGGAATGAGCCAAGGGATGACATCTCAGGATCCCGAGGCCGCTTCGTATTTCGACGGGCACTTCGCGATCACGCCGTTGGGGTCGGTGTGAAACCCCTCGGCGCTGAGTTTGCCGTGGAGCACGACCTCGGCTTCCCCTTTGAACGTGTCGGGCACGATGCCCGAGTACGTCACGGTCATGACGTTGCCCGGCTCGCCCGCGCGAATCGGGTTGTTCTGGATCTTGAACCGGTAGTCCAGCGTGTTCGGGCGCTGCAGGATCGACCCGGGGATCACGTAGCCGTGCAGCTGCAGGGGCTTGCCTTCCCACGCCTGCCGATCGGCGACCACTTCGTCCACGTGCTTGAAGTACTCGGTGCCGTTCTGCAGCGTCGTCCACATCAGGAAGCCGAACGCGGACGCCAGCACGAGTGCGGTGATGCCGATCTTGATATATCGATGTGCCATAAGGACTTCTGGGAACGATTTCAGCCTGAGAATAGCCCGACTACCCCGCCGATGCAAGCGCGCTCAGGAGTAACGAGACGTCCGCGACCGGGAGACCCACCACGTTGGCATAGGAACCGTCGATTCCCGGGATAAACCGCGACCCAAGGCCCTGAATCGCATAGGCACCGGCCTTGTCCCGGCCCTCCCCGCTTGCCACGTACCAGGCGATGTCCTCGTCGCGGAGTTCCATCATATAGACGCCGGTCGCGCCGATAAATCCCCGTTCTCCGTCGCGCGACCGCAGGCTTACGCCGGTCAGCACCTCGTGGCGGCGGCCCGACAGCAGCCGGAGCATGGAGGCTGCCTCCCGGTCGTCGCGAGGTTTGCCCAGGATCTCGTCGTCCACAACCACAGCCGTGTCCGCGGCGAGGATGACGGTCTCCTGTAGCGCGGGGCTTTCAGCCCGGAGGTCGCGGCCCTGAAAGGGCCGCGCTACGACGTCCCACGCCGCGGCCGACTTCTCCTCCGCCAGCCGCCGGACGTACTCGCGGGGCGTTTCCCCGGTCCGGACGCGCTCGTCCACGTCCACGGGCAGGACGTCGAACGTGAAACCCGCCGCGCGGAGCAGGTCGGCGCGGCGCGGCGACGCGGAAGCGAGGACCAGGCGCATGTGAGCTGAATGATAAGATCGATTCGATGCAGCCGCTCAGCTCCGCCGTCCCTGGCGCGCTCGCCGAGCTGCTGCGCGCGGCGCCCCTGTCGCCCGGCAAGGTGACGTTCGCGTGGCGCGCCGCCGTCGGCCCCGCGCTCGAACGCGAGACGGCCGTGCGACTCGAGGGATCGACGCTCATCGTCGACGCCGCCACCCGCCAGTGGGCCAAGGAAGTCCGCCGCGCAACGTCCGTCATCCTGCGCCGCATGGACACGCTGCTCGGCCCGGACTGTGTGAAAAGCCTGGAAGTGCGAGAACGCAAAACTTAGAACTTAGAAGTCAGAACTTAGAACTTTGAACTTCACTTCTCCACTTTGCACTTTCGACTTTGAACTTTCCCCATGTCCGACTCTGTGATCGTTTCCGCCGTCCGCACGCCCACCGGGAAGTTCCTCGGCGCGCTCAAGACGCTGACGGCGACAGAGCTCGGCGCGCTCGTGGTGGCCGAGGCCGTGCGCCGCGCAGGCATCGAGCCGGCGATGGTCGACGAGTGCATCTTGGGCAATGTGGTGAGCGCGGGGCTGGGACAGAATCCGGCGCGCCAGGCCGCGCTCCGGGGCGGACTCGCCGACCACGTCGCCGCGCTGACGGTGAACAAGGTGTGCGGCTCGGGCCTCAAAGCGGTGATGCTGGCCGACCAGGCCATTCGCGCGGGCGACATCGAGGTCGCCGTGGCCGGCGGCATGGAGTCCATGAGCAACTGCCCGTATCTGCTGCCGCGCGTGCGCGAAGGCGTGAAGATGGGCCATGCCGAGTTGCTCGACGCGATGATCGCGGACGGGCTGTGGTGCGCCTTCGAGCAGTGCCACATGGGCAACGCCGGTGAAGTCGTGGCCGAGCACTACCGTGTCGGCCGCGCGGCGCAGGATGCCTACGCGGCCCTCAGTCACCAGAAGGCAGCCGCAGCAACCGATGCCGGCCGCTTCGCCGCGGAGATCCTCCCTGTGTCGATCCCGCAGAAGAAGGGTCCGCCAGCCATCGTCGACCGCGACGAAGCGATCCGCGCCGACTCGACCGTCGAGGCGCTCGGGAAGCTCGCGCCGGCGTTCCAGGCGAACGGGACCGTGACCGCCGGCAACGCGCCTGGCGTCAACGACGGCGCGTCCGCGCTGGTCGTCATGTCCGCCGGCCGCGCGCGCGATCTTGGCCTGACGCCCCTCGCCCGCATCGTCGGCCAGGCCACCAGCGGCCTCTCGCCGAAGTTCGTCCTGATGACGCCGGTCGAGGCTGTCCGCCGTCTGTTGACCAAGATCGGCTGGGCCATGAACGACGTGGATCTCTTCGAGCTGAACGAGGCGTTCTCGGTGCAGGCCGTCGCGGTGCTCAACGAGCTTGGCCTCGACGCGGCCAAGGTCAACGTGAACGGCGGCGCCGTTGCCCTGGGCCACGCGATCGGCTCGAGCGGCAGCCGCGTGCTGACGACGCTGCTCTACGCGCTCGAGCAGCGGAACCTGAAGCGCGGCATTGCGACGCTGTGTCTTGGCGGCGGTAACGGCGTCGCGCTCGCCGTCGAACGGCTGTAACGAAGACGTTCAACACAGAGCACACGGAGCACGCGGAGTTGTTCTAGGATTGCTTCCTCTGTGTGCTCGGCGTGCTCTGCGTTGATTGTCGTGATCCCTATGACTATCAAAACTGTCGGTGTGGTTGGTGCGGGCACGATGGGGAGCGGCATCGCGCAGGTGTTCGCGCAGGCGGGGTTCTCTGTCTGCCTCGTGGACGTCGCGCAGCCTGTGCTCGACCGCGCGCGCACGACGATCGAGCGCAGCCTCGCGAAGTTCGTCGAGAAGAACAAACTCACGGCGGCCGCCCGCGACGAGACGCTGGGCCGCCTGCAGGTGGCGACCAGCGTCGACCGCCTGGCGGCGGCCGACTACATTGTCGAGGCGATCGTCGAGGACGCCGGCGCGAAGCGCGCGCTGTTCAGCGGGCTGAACGCGACGGCGAAGCCGGACGTCGTGCTGGCGTCGAACACGTCGTCGATCTCGATTACTGCGCTCGGGACGGCGTCCGGACGGGCCGATCGCGTGCTCGGGATGCACTTCATGAACCCCGTGCCGCTGATGACCCTCGTCGAGCTGGTCCGCGGGCAGTCCACATCGGACGCGTCGATGCGCACGGCGTCCGAGCTGTGCGTCGCGCTCGGCAAGGTGGCCGTCGAGTCAGCGGATTACCCGGGCTTCATCAGCAACCGGATCCTCATGCCGATGCTGAACGAGGCGATGTTTGCGGTGATGGAAGGCGTCGGCACGCCCGAGGCGATCGATACCGTGATGAAGCTCGGGATGAACCATCCGATGGGACCGCTCGCGCTCGCGGATTTCATCGGCCTCGACGTCTGCCTCGCCGCCCTCACGGTGCTGCACACAGGTTTCGGCGATCCCAAGTTCCGGCCGTGCCCCCTACTCCAGCGGATGGTCGCGGCGGGCCACCTCGGCCGGAAGTCCGGCAAGGGCTTTTACTCGTACTAGCCACGCGGCCGCTGCGACGGCCCCGAGAATCACCATCTCCTGAACGACCGCGAGGATGTTGCGCTGGATGGTCGCGCGTTCGAAGATGTGCCGCCGTTCCGTACCTCGAAAAACCTCCCACCCCGAGATGAACCACGTGGACGACCACGGCCAGAGCACCTGAATGCCGAGCGGCGGCGTCGGATCGGCCTGGAGCCAGTCGAGCAGGAGATGCGAGGCGTACGCGGCCACGCACGCGACGGCGATTTTCCCTGTGACCTTCCCTGTCACGCGACTGGCGACAATCATCAGGAGCGGCCACGACTGCGACCGCCGTCACGCTGTGAGTGGCGGTTCGATGGCCGATTGGCAGGAGCAGATCGGCGTCGGGAAGAACGGCCAGGCCTGCGCACAGATAGAGGTCTCGCGGACCCTTCAGGCCTGCCGTGGATCTGCCGCGGAGGCAGCAGGTCCGAGGCCCAGGCGATCGCGAGACCGCCGAGGGCATGGCCAATCGGGCTCGGCATCGTGGCCGGTATGATGGCAGATTCTGCCAACACCGGATCGCAGAGGCGAAAGTGCCTGAGTCCATAAGTCGTTGTTGGTAAATATGTTCACTGTTCACGTTCACAGAATTGCCGTTGACTTTCGCCCGGCACGATCCTAGAATATCCCGGCGTCCAGAAGGAGAGCCCGCTATGCCACCAGCTGCAGTTGAACGGTTAGACAGAGCCGACAGACCCGAGAGAGAAGACCGGATGGATCGCGAGAAAGCCAAGGCCGTCGAACTGGCCGTCGGGCAGATCGAGAAGCAGTTCGGCAAGGGCTCCATCATGCGGCTGGGCCAGAAGGGCCCGATTCAGCCGATCGACGCGATCTCCACCGGCTCCATCAGCATCGACTACGCGCTGGGCGTGGGCGGCGTGCCGCGGGGGCGGGTCATCGAGATTTTCGGACCGGAGTCGTCCGGCAAGACGACGCTCGCGCTGCAGGTGATCGCCGAGGCGCAGAAGCTGGGCGGCATGGCCGCGTTCGTGGACGCCGAGCACGCGCTGGACGCGGCGTACGCGCAGAAGCTCGGCGTGGATCTCGACAACCTGCTGGTGTCGCAGCCCGACAACGGCGAGCAGGCGCTCGAGATTGTCGAAGTCCTCATCCGATCGACCGGCGTGGACGTCGTCGTCGTGGACTCGGTGGCGGCCCTGGTTCCCAAGGCCGAAATCGAAGGCGACATGGGCGACGCGCAGATGGGCCTGCAGGCCCGGCTGATGTCGCAGGCGCTGCGAAAGCTCACCGGCGTCGTCTCGAAGTCGAAGACCTCGCTCATCTTCATCAACCAGCTGCGCGAGAAAATCGGCGTGATGTTCGGCAACCCCGAAACCACGACGGGCGGCCGCGCGCTCAAGTTCTACGCGTCGGTCCGCGTGGACATCCGCCGCATTGCCAGCATCAAGGATGGCGATGCCGTCGTCGGCGGGCGCACGCGCGTGAAGATCGTCAAGAACAAGGTCGCTCCCCCGTTCCGCGAGGCCGAGTTCGACGTCATGTACGGCGAGGGCATCTCGCGCATGGGCGATCTGCTCGACCTGGCTGTCGAGAAGCGCATCATCGAGAAGAGCGGCGCGTGGTTCGCGTACGGCGGCGAGCGACTCGGTCAGGGGCGAGAGAACGCCAAGCAGTTCCTCAAGGAGAACCCGGACATCGCGCGGACGATCGAAGATCGCGTTCGCCGCGAGCTGGGGATGGTCCGCGATATCGAACCCGCCGCCGTGTAGCGCATGGCCGTCGCGCCCGTGGCGCTTGTTACCGGAGCCAGTCGTGGTGTCGGCCGGGGTGCCGCCGCCGCGCTGGCCGAGGCCGGCTACACCGTGTTCGCCACCGGGCGATCTGTCTCCACGGCTGCCCTGCCGCCGTCCGTCATCCGCATTACGTGCGACCACACACGAGACGACGAGACGGACGCGGTGTTCGCGCGCATGGCGGATGTCACGTCCCAGTCAGGCCTGGACGTCGTCGTCAACTCCGCGTGGGGCGGATACGAGCGGATGATGGAGAACGGCGCGTTTACCTGGGGGCTTCCCTTCTGGGAACAGCCCGCCCATCGCTGGGCGGGGATGATGGACGCAGGCGTCCGGGCGGCGTTCATGGTCAGCGCGCACGCCGCGCGCCTCATGGTGCCCGCGAAACGCGGCCTCGTCGTCAACATCAGCCACTGGGCCGCGCAGAAACGCATCGGCAACACCATCTACGGCGTGTCGAAGGCCGCGACGGACAAGCTCACGGCTGATACAGCCCGCGAGCTCGAGCCGTACGGCGTCACGGTCGTGTCGCTCTATCCCGGGATGGTGCGGACCGAGGCCGTGCTGGCCGCGGCCGAATGGCTCGACCTGTCCAACAGCGAGAGCCCCGAGTTCATCGGCCGGGTCGTGGCCGCGCTGGCAAACGATCCGAAGCTGAAGGAACGATCGGGCTCGGTCCTGGTGGCGGCTGCCGTGGCCCTCGAACTGGGCGTGGTCGATATCGATGGCCGGCAGCCTGTCCCGTTGACGCTGGACAAGGTCTGAACCGAGCCCGCGTGTTATGATTTGGGTTCGGCTGCACGAGCGATTCCTCGAGTGGCGAGGTAGCTCAGTTGGTAGAGCATACGACTGAAAATCGTAGTGTCGACGGTTCGATTCCGCCCCTCGCCACCTTCTAAGCAATCTAGAAACAATAACTTACTAGAGCAACTGGTAGTCGTGCCAAGTGACAGGGTAGCGCCGGGGTAACACGCCGCAATGGGTTCCCCTCCATGAATACACGACTGCTCGCGCTCGCATTGATGGTGTTTCCTGTCGCTCTGTATGCGACTCCCCAATCACCACAGCCACCGCAGATCCCCAAAGGCGCGACGGTGCTCGACTGGTCCACGGACTTCAGCACCAACGCCGAGTGGGCGCAGAACATGGGTGTCCCGACCGGCATTCCGGGCATCACCACGTATGGCGGCTGGATGATTCCCGGCTTCCCGGATCAGATCACGACCGCCGCAAACGCCCCCGGCTCGCTCGGGCGAGGGTTCCGGCATTGGACGGGTCCGGGGGTCAACAATAACAGCGGCTCGATCTGGATTTCGCCGTGGGGCGGGCAACGGCGGGGGGAGTTCTGGGCGCAGTGGAAGCAGCGCTACCAAGCCGGGCTCACCTTCGATAATTATCACAAACTCCTCTACAGCGCGGCCCCGACCGTGATCCCGGAGTTTGTCGGCGGCGGACGGGCCGTCAACATCTGGACAGTGGCGGGGAGTAACCACAACGCTACCTCGACTTGCGGCTGGACGACGATCGGGGCGAAGGGCGCCTGGTTCACGATCGCCGTGCATATCAAGACCGACACGACCCGCGCGAACGGCGTGGGCGAGATATGGCTGAACGGCACCCGGTGTCTGAACGAGCGCGCGGTGAACTATAGCGGCGGGACGTGGGATGGCTTCGCGGTGATGGAGAACATGGGAACCCGCGGCGGCACGGGCACGCTGTATGTGGACGTGGACGATTTTCAGGTCTGGCACTAAGTGGCGGTGACCGTCAACGCCACCGGCACGGCGGCGAAGGCGTCAGAGTAAACGACGAGGACTGGAATCAGGAACAGGATTAGGGCTGGTCCGAAGACCGGCCATAACGAGATGGCACCGTCACGAGCATCAGCGGAAGCTGTCTTGTATTCATCAGCGCCCTACCTCGGCAAAGCCGTCCCCCATCCCGGCTGCCGACCGCCGAGTTGTCGCGCGACACGCGGGCAGCGCCAATGAAAACAGAGGCGGCGGCGAACCTTTCGGTAGCACGACCAACCGTCGACGAGGCACTCGATCTCGTTCTCGGAGCGATTCGCGACTTCGCGCCTCAAACTCAATAACCCAACAAAACGATTATCCCAACGATGATCACGCCGATGCCCCAGCGCACCGGTAGCCGTGGCGTCGGCCGCCCCAACAGATGCCCGTGCCAGCGTCCCGCCGCATCAGCGATCTCGCTGAGGACCTTGCGCGCCCAGATAGCCCACGCACCCAGACAAATCAAGAACAGGCCGCCAAATATGCGCACCAGTTACGCTGCCCTTCCCATGGTGACGCGAACATCCTACCGCCTTCTGAGATGGCCTCGGGCGCCATGTACCGTTGCCCACGCTGGACCGTCACCTCGATAATGGAAGGGCGCGGACGGTGCGTGCCGTCCGCGAACATGATGGGTGACCGCGACAGAGAAAGGCAGGGCATGATGGCCAGAGTCTACGGCGGCGCGACGAGCACAGGGATTTCGCTCGGGTCCGCAATCGCGGTGACGGTGTCGTGGAGTCTGTATCACTCGCTGATCTGGGCCATCGTGCACGGGATCTTCGGCTGGTTCTACGTGATCTACTTCGCGCTGACCCGGAAGTAGGCGCTACGCGCTGAACCGTCCGCGGTGCTCGACCTCGAACGTGCGGGTGTGCAGGATCTTCAACAGCACGAAAGGTATGTCTGGTGACGGATGTCCTTCCGCGATCCGCTGCACTTCGTCCTCGGTCAGGAGCAGCTGCCGATAAGCCCCCTCGGCGCAGTCGGCGTGAATGACGCCGCACCGATGCGGCCGATCTGTGCGATAGATCAACCTCTGGTCTGCCTCGGACAACCGGCCGTCGCAGACGTCACAGCAGGACATCAACTCGTCGGTCGCTGGATCGAAACGAAACATCCCCTCGCCACCCTTCCGGAAAGCCTCGGTCCCCGTATTCTACGCATACTCCAGGGAACGTCGTTCGATCCGGCAAGGTCCGCAGATCGTTCGTGTCGGCGCCGACGCCCATGCGCGTCAGCGCCGACGGCCGACCAGAGCACTGTTCAGATCGGCGTAGCTGCAAGTCCCGGGTCCTTGGGCCTTGGTTCCGGGTCCGCTCTTGGTCCATGGTTCCCGCGTCCGCGCATCTGTGCACCGACTCTGGGACCGTGGACCAGGGACGAAGGACCGGACCAAGAACGAGGGACGAAGAACCAAGGACCGACGCCTGCAACCGATACGAAAACCGCTCTAGGATCCAATCGCGATCAGGTCCGTTCCGGTGACGCTCTGATATGTAGCCTGGATCGCCACGCTTCCCGCCGTCACCCCCGTCACCAGCCCAGTCGATGAGACCGTCGCATCCGCGGCGTTGGTGGACGTCCAGGTCGCCTGTGACGTCACGTCCTGCGTGGTGCCGTCCGACATCGTCGCCATCGCTGTGAACTGCGATGTCGCCCCCAGGGCGGGTGCCGTTCCCGAGACGGCGACGGAGCTGACCGTCGTGGGGGTTGTCGCCGACTTCGAACAGGCGAATGATGAGGCGGCCAACCCGATGAGCATGACAACGGTACCTAACGTTCGAACAATCATGACTTCCTCCTGCTCCTGCGCGAACCCCGTCGCGCGGTGCGTGACGCTGGCGAATCCGAAATGGAGAGCGAAAGACCGACGCACGTTCAGACCGCGTCGTCGGCGCGGGCGTACGTGTCGTTCCGGCGGCGCAGAAAGCCTGACTGGACCAACGTGTCGACAACGGCGTCGCACCGCGAGTCGTCAAGAAGCCCTAGCCGCCGCATCTGCCAGCGCGTGAGCGCCAGGCCCGGCATCTCGAGAAACTCCGCGCGTATCCTCCCGGTCAATTCGCCGATTTCCTTCTCGCGCATCAACATGGCTTCCTGCTTTCTTATGCACGCGGTACTTCTCCGCCGTGACGGCACGCGAAGCTGCAGACTCGATGCCATGGTCAGCGCGCCGGTACCTGCGGTGGAATCGTTGATTGCGCCAAGGAAGACGGAGTGGAATCGCGTGAGGTGTCGCCGTTCGATGGCGCGATGTCACCGAGCGACAACACGTCACTTTCTTAGGCGGCGTTGATTTACGCGCGGACGCCAGCCCCGCGCTACAATCAGTGACAGCCGCCATGAACGACGCCGCGACTCCCCTTCATCTTCCCGACGTGACGCTTTCGGCACGTGAGCTGTTCAAGATTGACACCGACCTGCGGGTGCCGGCCTTCTCGCGTGCCGACGAGCACGTGCCGCCGCTCGACCCGGACTACGTCTTCGATCGCGACACGACGCTCGCGCTGCTGGCCGGCTTCATGCACAACCGCCGGGTGATGGTCCAGGGCCGTCACGGCACCGGAAAGTCGAGCCACATCGAGCAGGTGGCCTCGCGGCTGAACTGGCCCTGCGTGCGCGTGAACCTCGACGGCCACGTCAGCCGCATGGATCTCATCGGCAAGGACGCCATCGTCATCCGGGACGACAAGCAGATCACCGAATTCCAGCCCGGCATGCTGACGTGGGCGCTGCAGCGGCCGTGCGCGCTCGTGTTCGACGAATACGACGCCGGACGGGCGGACGTGATGTTCGTCATCCAGCGCGTCCTCGAAGTCGAAGGCCGGCTCACGCTCCTGGACCAGAGCCGCGTCATCGAGCCGCATCCGGCCTTCCGGCTGTTCGCGACGGCCAACACCGTCGGCCTCGGCGACGCGACCGGCCTGTACCACGGCACGCAGCCGCTCAACCAGGGCCAGATGGATCGCTGGAACATCGTCGTCACGCTCAACTACCTCGAGCACGATCGTGAGATCGACGTCGTGCTGGCCCGCTGCCCGGAGTACCGCAATCCCGAGGGGCGAGCGAAGGCGAGCGCCATGATCGCCCTCGCCAACCTCACCCGCCGCGGATTTGCCGACGGCGATCTGTCCACCGTCATGTCGCCGCGCACCGTCGTCACCTGGGCCGAAAACACCACGCTGTTTCACGATCAGGCGCTGGCGTTCAAGCTGACGTTCCTCAACCGATGCGACGAGGACGAACAGGTGCTGGTCGCCGAGTACTACCAGCGCTGCATCGGCGACGAGCTTGCGGTTGCGCGGCCCGGCCCGGGCCGTCACTAGGAACGCAGGCGTGGCGGGCCCCTTCCCCGCGAGCACCGTTGAAGCCGTCGGCGCGTGCACGCGCGCGATCGCCGGACCGCATGCGTCCGAAGACCTCGAGGCCCGGCTGGCGCTGTCGGATGCCGCCACGGTCGGCGGCCTGCGCGCGTTTGGCGATCGACTCGCGATCAGGCAGCGCTTTCACGACACGGACACTTACCAGGCGCATCAACCGGCTGAAAAGCCCGCCGCGGATGTGTTCGCCGCGCTCGAGGACGCCCGGCTCGACGCGCTCGGCGTCCGGTGGCTGGCAGGCGTCGCGAAGAACCTGCTGGCGCATCCGAGTGCGGACAACGACGGGCTGCGCTGGCTCGCGTTCGAGATCTTCAGCGGCCGGCCCGCTCCGAGCGGCAAGGACGCGATGGCTGCCGCTATCAGGAAGGCCCTGCCCTCGCACGTGCTGGATGGCCTCGATGGCCTCGGCGGCGCGCTTGATGATCAAGCACGATTTGCCTCGGCTGCGGCCGCGTGGGCACGCGAAGCCGCCTCACACATCCCCAGGATCGAAGAGCCGAACGATGCCTGGAAGCGGGTTGAACTCCGTACGCGGGGCGTGGCGCGGCCCCTCCCCGACCGAGGCGACCCCGGGGGAACAAGAGCCCCGCTGAAGAAGGACCGGCGGACCGCGCAGGGCCCGGAGACAGGGACGGCCGCGGGCGCGAGCGTGGCCGTCGACCATACCCGCACGCCTGGATACAAGGCCTACACGACTGAGCACGACCGCGTCGTCAGCGCCGTGGACCTCGCCAGCCGCGAGGAACTGGCCCAGTTCCGGGCGAAGCTCGACGCCGAGCTGACGTCGGTCCGTTCACTGGTGTCCCGCCTGGCGAAGCGGCTGCTTCGCGTCCTGATGGCGCGACAGGTCCGCGAATGGCGCTTCGATCTCGACGAGGGGCTGCTCGACGCGTCGCGCCTGGCCAGACTTATCGCCAGCCGCGGCGGGGTCCGCCCGTTCAAACAGGAAAGCGAATCGCCGTTTCCGAGCACCGTCGTGACGCTGTTGATCGACCATTCGGGATCGATGCGCGGCCGGCCGATGCTGATTGCCGCGCTGACGGTGGAGATCTTCGCGCGCGTGCTCGAGCGCTGTGGCGTGAAGTGCGAGGTGCTGGGGTTCACCACGCGCGAGTGGGATGGCGGCGAGCCCGCGCGCGACTGGGCGGCGAACGGCTACCCCGAACAGCCTGGCCGGCTCAACGCCCTGGAGCACATCGTCATCAAGAGCGCCGACGTCCCCTGGCGCCGCGCGCGCGTCGCGCTCGGGCTGTTTCTCCACGACGAGATGCTCAAGGAGAACATCGACGGCGAGGCCCTTCTGTGGGCGCATGCACGCCTGCTGCAGCGGTCGGAGTCGCGGCGGATTCTGGTCGTCGTGTCCGACGGCACGCCCATGGACGAGGCGACGATGGCCGCCAACGGCCACGAGTACCTCGAAAGCCACCTGCAGGCCGTCGTTCGCGACATCGAAGCCCGGTCGCCCGTCCGGCTGGCGGCCATCGGGATCGGGCACAACGTGTCGTCCTTCTATCGCAACGCCACGCGGATCGCGAAGATCGAACAGCTTGGTCCTGCTCTCACCGCCAAGTTGACGGGGCTGCTGGCATAAACCAGTCCGCAGTCGCCAGTCGGCAGTCAGCAGTCGGCAGTCTTGTAGAATTGTCGCGAGATGGGTGAGTCCGAATTCGAGGCCGACAGTGTTCGCCTGGATATCTGGCTCGACGTCGCGTGCCTGTTCAAGACGCGCTCGGCGGCGCAGAAGGCCTGCACGAGCGGAAAGATTGACGTCAACGGGCAGGCCGCGAAGCCGCATCGCCAGCTGCGGGTTGGCGATGCGCTCGAGATCGGCCGCCCGTACGGCCGCAAGCAGCGCATCGTCGTCAAGGGTCTCGCTGATCGGCATCGAGTGAAGGCGGATGCGCGTCTCCTCTACGAGGATCTGACGCCCGCGCCGACGCCGGAGGAAATCGAGATCAGGCGGATGGAACGCATCTACCGCGCGCAGATGACGCCGCCGAAAGCCCCGGATAAGCGGCAGCGCCGGGCGATCCGCCAGATGAAGGAACGGAGCTAGCGAGGCTCCTGGTCGAAGAACTTCCGGGCCGCTGCCCCTTTCGCCGCGTCTCGCCGCTCGTCGCGCTGTGCCTGCCTGCGTGCGTAGAGAAACGCGGAGACGAAGATCGTCACGATGACGGTCAGCGAAACCCAGTCCGGGATCTCGAAGTGCACGTACCCTTCGCTGTGCAGGTACTCGATCAGGAGCTTCGAACCTACCCAGGCGATGATGGCGAACGCTCCGTCAACGAGCTGCGGGTACCGCTCGATGATCGTGAGCAGCCGCCCGATGACAAAGCGCATCGCGACGATGCCGAGCATGCCGCCGGCGAGGATGACCCAGAGCTTGGACGACATCGCGACCGCGATGAGAATCGAGTCGATGGCGAAGACGATGTCGGTGAGCTCGACCTTGACCACGGTGGCCCAGAATGCGCTGAGGCCGAGCCACGGCCGGGCGCGCGGCGCCGCGTGCTTCCCCTCCCCGCCTGATCGGAAGAAGTGCTCGTATGCGAGATACAAGAGGTAGGCCGCACCCGCCAGCTTCACCCACGCCAGCTGGATGAGAAACTTGGCGGCAAGCGTCGCGACACCGCGGAAGACGAAGGCGCCGACGATCCCGTATCGAAGGGCTTTCTGCTGCTGCTCCTTGGGGAGTCCGAGCACCAGCAGGGCCAGCACCATCGCGTTGTCGGCGCTCAAAACCCCTTCGAGCCCGACGAGCAGCCCGACGGTCAGGAAGTCCGACAGCTGGAACACAAGAGATATTGTGACTCAGGAGAGTTGACACGAGTCGTATCAATCCCTATACTTGTGTCG
Organism: uncultured Acidobacteriota bacterium; assembly: GCA_963821285.1. Taxonomy (GTDB): domain Bacteria; phylum Acidobacteriota; class Vicinamibacteria; order Vicinamibacterales; family CAVVIG01; genus CAVQJU01. Next base: position 551,764 of record CAWGDD010000003.1, on the reverse strand, counting down.
GCGCAAGTTTGCCGTCCGCGATAAGAACGCGATAAGAAATCGATGGGAATCGATCAAGAGCTGTATCTCATCAGCATGGCTGCCCGGCTGCTGGGCATGCATCCCCAGACCCTCCGCAAATACGAGCGGCTGGGGCTCGTGCAGCCAAGCCGCACGATCGGGAGCATGCGGTTGTATTCGCGCGACGAGCTCGAGCGTCTGCGCGTGATCAAGCGGCTGGTGGACGACGGCGGCATCAACCTCGCCGGCGTGCAGCGGCTGCTGTCGATTGCCGAGGTGGTCCAGCGGATCCGGCCGCTCGTGACGACGTCCCGCGAAGATCAGTTGTCGGCCCGCGACGTACGGCGCCGCCTCGGCCAGGAGCTGGACGAGCTCCTGCGGATGCTGGGGATGGAATGAACTGGGGAACGAAGAGGTTCAGGGTTCAAGGTTCAGGGTTCAGGGTTCGAACGGGGCGCTCTGGAACCTTGAACGTTGAACCATGAACGTTGAACCTCAAACATATTGACCATGGATTTCAAGGACTACTACGCGACGCTCGGCGTCTCGAAGACGGCCTCGGAGAAGGAGCTCAAGGCGGCCTACCGGAAGCTGGCGCGCAAGCATCACCCCGACGTCAACCAGGGCAACAAGGCCGCCTCCGAGTCACGAATCAAGGAGATCAACGAGGCGTACGAAGTGCTCGGCGATCCCGAGAAGCGCAAGAAGTACGACGAGCTGGGCGCGAACTGGCGGCAGTACGAACATGCGGGCGCCGGTGGTCCCGGCGGCCCGGGCTTCGGGGGCCAGCCGGGCGGGGCCTGGAACGTGAACGTCGGCGGCCAGCCGGGCGGATTCCGCACGATGTCGGCGGATGAGATGCGGGAGATGTTCGGCGACGGCGACCCGTTCTCCGACTTCTTCCACACGTTCTTCGGTGGCGGTGGCGGTGGCGGCGGCGCGTCCGCGGACCGCGGCCGCGGCGGCAGAATCCGCGCCCGCAAGGGACGCGACGTCGAGCAGGAGATCCAACTCGGGCTCGAGGACGCCTACCGTGGCTCGACGCGGCGATTCTCGCTCGTTCATGACGGGCACGAGCGCAACGTGGACGTCCGCATTCCCGCGGGCGTCGCCGACGGCTCGCGGGTTCGCATCGGCGGAGAAGGCGAACAGGGATCGGGCGGCGCGGAGTCGGGCGACCTGTACCTGCGCATCCGCATGACACCGCACCCGGTATTCGAGCGCAAGGGCCGCGACCTGTATACGCGTGTGGCGATTCCGCTCACGACGGCCGTCCTCGGCGGCGAGGCCGAGGTTCGCACGATCAGCGGCAAGTCGCTGCGACTGAAGGTCCCTCCGACGACGCAGCAGGGGCAGATCTTTCGACTGAAGGGGCAAGGCATGCCGGCCATCGGCAAACCGGACGAACACGGCGATCTCTACGCGACGGCCGAGGTCCAACTGCCGCGCGAGGTGACGCCGGAGCAGCGTGAGCATTTCGAGGCGCTGCAGAAACTGGACGCACGAACATGAACATCAACAAGTACACAGAGAAAGCACAGGAAGCGATTGCCGCCGCGCAGAAGCTTGCCGAGCAGTCGAGCCATGCGCAAGTCGAGCCCGAACACGTGCTGGTCGCGCTCGTCGAACAGCGCGAGGGCGTCGTTCCCGAGCTCCTCCGGAAGATGAACGCGGACCCGTCAGCCGTCGCGCGCGCCGCGCGCGAACTGCTGGGCAAGATACCGCAGGCGTACGGCGGCTCGCAGCCGGGCCTGTCGCCGCGGCTCAAGCTCGTCGCCGACCTGGCGGAGGCCGAGGCCCAGCGGCTCAAGGACGAGTACGTGAGCACCGAGCACCTGCTCGTGGCGATCGCGTCGGAAACGGGCCGCTCCCCTTCCGCGAAGCTGCTGACCGATCGCGGCATCACCGGCGACAAGATTTTCGGCGCGCTCACGGCGGTTCGCGGCTCCCAGCGGGTCACGAGCCAGAACCCCGAGGGCACCTATCAGGCCCTCGAGCGTTACGGCCGGGACCTCACGGACCTCGCGCGCAAGGGCAAGCTCGATCCGGTGATCGGGCGCGATGAAGAGATCCGCCGCGTCGTGCAGGTGCTGTCCCGCCGGACGAAGAACAACCCGGTGCTCATCGGCGAGCCCGGCGTCGGCAAGACGGCCATCGTCGAGGGCCTCGCCATCCGCATCATCCGCGGCGACGTCCCCGAAGGCCTCAAGAACAAGCGCATCGTCGCGCTCGACATGGGGGCGCTCGTGGCCGGCGCGAAGTATCGCGGCGAGTTCGAGGAACGGCTCAAGGCGGTGCTCAAGGAGATCGTCGACGCCGAAGGCCAGATCGTGCTCTTCATCGACGAACTGCACACCGTGGTGGGTGCCGGCGCCGCGGAGGGATCGATCGACGCGTCCAACATGCTGAAGCCGATGCTCGCCCGGGGCGAGCTGCACACGATTGGCGCCACGACCCTCGACGAGTACCCGGAAGTACATCGAGAAGGACGCAGCGCTCGAGCGGCGCTTCCAGCCCGTCACGGTCGGCGAGCCGACCGTCGAGGACACAATCAGCATCCTGCGCGGCCTGCGCGAACGCTACCAGATTCACCACAAGGTGAACTTCAAGGACGCGGCGCTCGTTGCGGCCGCGGTGCTCTCGAACCGTTACATCTCCGACCGGTTCCTCCCGGACAAGGCCATCGACCTCATCGACGAGGCGGCCTCCAAGCTGCGCATGGAGATCGACTCGATGCCGGTCGAGCTCGACGAGATCAGGCGCCGCATCATGCAGCTCGAGATCGAACGCGAGGCGCTCCGGAAAGAGAAAGACAAGGCCTCGGCGGAGCGCCTGGCGAAGCTCGAGAAGGAGCTCGCCGATCTGAAGGAAGAACAGGCGCGCCTCGCTGCCCACTGGGAGCAGGAGAAGGCGTCGATTCAGCTGACCGCCAAGCTGCAGGAGCAGCTGGACGGCGTCAAGCAGGAAGTGGAGACCGCGCAGCGCAGCGGCAACTACGCCAAGGCCTCGGAACTGCAGTACGGCACGGTGCCGAAGCTCGAAAAGCAGGTCAAGGAAAACGAGGCGCGGCTGGCGGACATGCAGAAAGCCGGCGGCATGTTGAAGCAGGAGGTCGACGAAGAAGACATCGCCGAGGTCGTCAGCAAATGGACGCACGTGCCGGTGAGCCGGCTGATGGAAGGCGAAGTCCAGAAGCTGATCCACATGGAAGAACGCCTTCACCACCGCGTGATCGGCCAGGACGACGCGATTATTGCCGTCGCCAACGCGATCCGGCGGGCCCGGGCAGGCCTGCAGGATCCCAATCGCCCCCTCGGCAGCTTCCTGTTTCTGGGGCCGACCGGCGTCGGCAAGACCGAGCTCGCGCGCGCGCTCGCCGAGTTCCTCTTTGACGACGAACAGGCCATGATCCGGATCGACATGTCCGAATACCAGGAGAAGCACACGGTGTCGCGCATGATCGGCGCGCCACCGGGATACGTGGGCTACGAGGAGGCCGGCCAGCTCACCGAGGCCGTGCGCCGGCGACCGTATGCCGTTGTGCTGCTGGACGAGATCGAGAAGGCTCATCCGGAGGTCCTGAACGTCCTGCTGCAGCTGCTGGATGACGGCCGCCTGACGGACGGCAAGGGACGGACCATCGACTTCAAGAACACCGTCGTCATCATGACGTCGAATCTCGGCAGCCAGATCATCGCCGAGCGGACCCTGGGCGAAGGCGGTACGATTGACGAAGGTACCCGGCGTCGCGTGATGGACGCGCTGCGGGATCATTTCCGGCCCGAGTTCCTGAACCGCGTGGACGAGATCATCTTCTTCCACTCACTGGATCGCGGCCACCTGACGAAGATCGTCGACGTGCAGATTGCCGGGCTGATCAAGCGGCTCGCGGAGCGGAAGATTCACGTGCGGCTCTCCGACGCGGCGAAGAGCCTGCTGGCGCGCGAGGGTTACGATCCTGTCTACGGTGCGCGGCCGCTCAAGCGCACCATTCAGCGGCGGGTGCTGGATCCGCTCGCCATGCGCGTGCTCGAGGGCCAGTTCGTCGAGGGCGACACCGTCACGGTCGATACAGCAGGCGATAGTTTGACGTTCGAGAAACAGGAGACGGTGACGAAGTAGATGCCTGCCCAGAAGTCCGCTCCCCGGTTCAATCCACTCGGCGGCGGCCCGCGCCAGGCCCGGCCCGGCTGGTCGTTGTGGTACGGGCTCGGCCTGCTCCTGCTGCTCGGCGTCGTGCAGATGTACTTCATGGTGCCGCCCGGACGCACGCTCTCCTACAGCGAGTTCAAGGCGCTCGTGCGCAGCGGCGACGTCTCTGAAGTGATGATCGGCGAGCAATCGCTGCGCGGCACGCTGAAGCCCAAGGGGGGCGAGGGCAAGCCGCAGCCGTTCACCGTGAACCGCGTCGAGGATCCGAAGCTCGCCGAGGAGCTCGACGCCAAAGGCGTGAAGTACACGGGCGAGGCCATGAACCGCTGGGTGACGGACCTGCTGGGGTGGGTCATCCCGGTGCTGTTCATCATGGCCTTGTGGGGGTTCTTTTTCCGCCGGATGGGAGGCGCCGAAGGCGGTGTCATGTCGTTTGCCCGGAGCCGCGCGAAGATCTACGCCGACGATGAGGTGAAGGTGCGGTTCGTTGACGTCGCGGGCGTCGACGAGGCTGAGGACGAGCTGAAAGAGATCGTCGAGTTTCTGAAGACGCCAAAGAAATACACGAACCTGGGCGGGCGGATTCCGAAGGGCGCCCTGCTCGTCGGCCCGCCGGGCACCGGCAAGACCCTGCTCGCCCGCGCCGTGGCCGGCGAGGCGCACGTGCCCTTCTTCAGCCTCAGCGGATCGGAGTTCGTCGAGATGTTCGTGGGCGTCGGCGCCGCGCGCATCCGCGATCTGTTCCAGCAGGCCGAGGCCAAGGCGCCCTGCATCGTGTTCATCGACGAGCTGGACGCGCTCGGCAAGGTGCGATCGCAGAGCCCGATGGGCAGCCACGAGGAGCGCGAACAGACGCTGAACCAGCTGCTGGCGGAGATGGACGGGTTCGACTCGCGCAAAGGCGTCATCATCATGGCGGCGACGAACCGGCCCGAAGTGCTGGACCCCGCGCTGCTGCGCCCCGGCCGTTTCGATCGGCAGATCGTCGTGGACAAGCCCGACGTGAAAGGCCGCGAAGCCATCCTTCGCATCCACGCGAGGGACGTGAAGATGTCGCCGAACGTCGATCTACGGGTCGTGGCTGCCCGAACGGCCGGCTTCGCCGGCGCCGATCTCGCGAACCTGGTCAACGAGGCGGCGCTCCTTGCGGCGCGGCTCGACAAGTCGGTCGTCGAGATGGCAGACCTCGAGTCGGCGATCGACCGCCTGGTCGCCGGGCTCGAGAAGAAGCGCGTGATGAGCACGAAGGAGCGCCAGATCGTCGCGTATCACGAATCGGGCCACGCCATCGTCGCGACCGTCATTCCAGGGCTCGACCCGGTGCACAAGATCTCCATCGTGCAGCGTGGGTTCGGCGCGCTGGGGTACACCATGCAGCTGCCGCTCGAGGACAGGTATCTGGTGACGAGGACCGACCTTCTGGGCCAGCTCGCGGTGCTGCTGGGAGGACGGACCGCGGAAGAGATCGCGTTCGGCGAGATCTCGACCGGCGCGCAGAACGACCTCCAGCGCGCCACCGACATCGCCCGCGCCATGGTCACCGAGTACGGCATGAGCGACGCGCTGGGCGCCGTCAACTACGAAGGCCAGAAGCGCGCGCGTTTTCTCGACCTGCCGGTGATGCAGGAGCGCGGGCTCTACGCGGAGGTCACCGCCGAAAAGATCGACGCGGAGATCACGCGCATCGTGACGGACGCCCACGACAAGGCGCGCGAGCTCCTCACGGCACATCGCGAGAAGCTCGAGTCCGTCGCGCAGCGGCTGCTCGAGATCGAAGTCATGGAAGGCGACGAGCTCCGTCAGATCATGCAGGCCACGTAGGGCGGCTCTTCAGGGCCGCCCGCGCGGGGCTGAAAGCCCTGCACTACATCTGGACGCGATTCCACGCCAGCAGCGCGATCGCCCCGGTCGTCAGCTGAACGGCGACCACGAGCGCGACGCAGGCCGGCCAGCCGCCTCGTGTCCAGAACAGCGACGGCAGCGCGCCGCCGGCACTGCCGCCGATGTAATAGAACATCGCGTAGAGCCCGACCGCGAGGCCGCGGTCGCGTGTGGCGGACGCGCCAACGTAGCTGCTCGCCGCAGCCTGCGCGATGAATACCCCGGAAGACACGAGGGCGAGGCCGATGACCACGAGCGGCAGCGCACCCGACAGCGTGAGCAGCGACCCGGAGATGCCGATGGCGATTGCGGCGACCATCGCGGTCCGGTGGCCGTACACGTCGATCCAGCGCCCGGAAAACGGCGTGATCGCGGCGCCGGCCAGGTATACCGCGAACAACCATCCGAGTGCGGCCGTGCTCAGCCCGAACGGCGGATCGGCCAGATGAAACGTCACGTACGTGAACATCGCGATCTGCGTGAACAGCACACAGAAGCCGGCGGCGTAGGCACCGGCGAGCTCACGGCTCGTCAGGTGCGCAGTCAGTGAGTCGCGCCCGGACCGGTTGACGCCGCGGCTCACCGGATCGCTCCCCCCGCGGAGCCCCGACCACAGCGTCACCGCGCACGACAGGCTCATCCCTCCAATCACGAGGAAGCTCATGCGCCAGCTCGCGGCCGATGCGACGACGCCGGCCGTGACGCGGCCGACAAACCCGCCGACCACCGTACCGCTGACGTAGGCGGCCGTGGCCGTCCCGGCCTGCGACGGATGCCAGCGATCGTGGATATACGCGACCGTCACCGCAAAGACGCCAGGCGTTACGAGCCCTTGAACAAAACGCCAGAGGATGACCTGGTTGAGCGTCCGGGCCGTCGACGCCAGCAGCGTCGCCGCTGCGAGCGCGAACGCGGCAGCCACAATGACGCGCCGCTTGCCCCACGCATCGGCAAGACGCCCGACAAACGGCGCCGCGAGCGCCACGGCCGCCGTCGTGGCGGTCACGGTAAGGCTGACGGCGAAATGGCTGGCGCCGAACACGTCCTGAAAGAGCGGGAGCATCGGCTGCGTGGCGTACAGGCTCAGAAAGGCCGTGAAGCCCGCCAGCACGACCGGCAGCAGGGGCGGAGTCTTCGTCATGGCACCTCGGCCGCGTGACGTGCCGTGTGTATCGCGACGAACGCCACCAGGGCCGGAACGGCAACCTCGACGTAGCCCGCGGCCTGCCAGCTCGCGATCTGCCAGCCGAGCGCCCTGAGGGCACCGACGCTGACGAACGCGAGCGGCAGAACGAGCATGATCCACAGACCGGACCACCAGCTCTCGATCGAGTCGTCGAGCCCGCGCATCGCCCAGGCCGTTGATACAGCGGCCGCCGCCACAGCCAGCGCCACGCCGGCAACGCCCAGCAGCCCTGCCAGCTTCGACATCAGGTATAGCGGCGTGCGATCGGGATCCGGCCACCAGAACCATGCTTCCGCGCCGACGGTCGCGACCGTTGCGCCGGCCACAATCAAGACCCCGATTCGCCGCCTCTGCCACATGAACAGCGCGACGCTCAACGTGATCCACGCGAATGCCGCCCGGGACGATGCGGCGGCGCACGCGAGGACAAGGGCGGCAGCTGACGTCCCGGCCGCTGGCCTTCGCCAGCCCCACGCCAGCGTCGTCAGGACGACGAAGAGGACGCCAACGGCGAAGAGATCGGAGCCGGTGACCGACAATTCCCAGAATCCTATCGCGGCGATCGGCAGCACCAGCGCCAAAACCGTCCCAGACGCCCCGCCACCCGCTCGCCGAACCGTCCACACGAGCACGGCAAGCGCCAGCGGCGTGAGGAGCGCGTAGGTCCGCGTGATCGCCAGCGGAGAGACGAGCGCGGCCCATGCCGGGCCGACACTGGGTGTGTTGCCGAGGTAGGTCGGGACGTACAGAGGCCGCTGTCCGGTCACGAGTCGCTGAGCGGTTGTGACGAGCGCATCGTCCTCGTCCGAGCCCCTGCCCTGCGTCTTCAACCCGTCCACGCGCGGGTACACCGCAACGTTCAGCGTGGCGACAGCGCACCAGACGGCGATCAGGCCGCCGGCATGCGAACCTGCGCGGCGAAGCCAGGGTGCCAGCGGACCGTGAAGACACGCGCTGTAGAAGACAAAAGCCCCGATGAAGACAAGAAGGAGAAGAAGAAACGGCGAGGGAGCGTAGCGGACGATGGCGCGCACGCCAGGGCCCTGGATCGTGAGCGTCAGCGCCCAGACGCGCCAGTCACGAAGCGCGCGCAGGATCCAGCTAACTTGTCTTCCCTTCTTCCCCCGCCTGGAACCCGATCTTCGCGTGTGTGCCATCGCAGAACGGCTTGTTGGCCGATCCGCCACACCTGCAGAGGGCAACCGGGCGCCGGCCAATTTCGTACGCGTTGCCGTTCCAGTCCACGACGGTGACGTCGTCGCTCTCGACGAGGTAAGGCCCGTTCAGCCGGACCTTGATGCGCACTACCCCATCCTCTGCATGGCGGCGAGGAACTCGGCATTCGATTTCGTCTTGCCCAGCTTGTCGAGCAGCAGTTCCATCGCTTCGACGGCCGAGAGCGGGTTGAGCACTTTGCGGAGCACCCAGATCCGGTTGAGGTCGTCCCGGGGCAGGAGCAGCTCCTCTTTGCGGGTGCCGCTCTTGAGGATGTCGATGGCCGGGAACACGCGCTTGTCCACCAGCTTGCGATCGAGGTGGATCTCCATGTTGCCGGTGCCCTTGAACTCCTCGAAGATGATGTCGTCCATGCGCGACCCGGTGTCGACGAGTGCGGTCGCCATGATCGTGAGGGAGCCGCCCTCCTCGATATTGCGTGCTGCGCCGAAGAATCGCTTGGGCTTCTGGAGCGCGTTCGAATCGAGCCCGCCTGACAGAATCTTGCCCGACGCAGGGATGACGGTGTTGTAGGCCCGGGCCAGGCGCGTGATCGAATCGAGGAGGATGAGCACGTCTTTCTTGTGTTCAACCAGACGCTTGGCCTTCTCGATCACCATCTCGGCAACCTGCACGTGGCGCTGCGCCGGTTCGTCGAACGTGGAGGAGATGACTTCCCCATCCACGGACCGCTGCATGTCGGTGACTTCCTCGGGCCGCTCGTCGATGAGCAGCACGATCAAGTACACCTCGGGGTGATTCTTCGAAACCGACTGCGCGATGCTCTGGAGCAGCATCGTCTTGCCGGTGCGCGGCGGCGCGACGATGAGGCCTCGCTGCCCCTTGCCGATCGGCGTCATGAGGTCCATGACGCGGCCGGCCAGCAACTCCGGGGACGTTTCGAGCGTCAGGCGCTCCTGCGGATACAGGGGCGTGAGATTTTCGAAGAACAGCTTCTCGCGCGCCTGGTCGGGCGCCTCGAAGTTGACCGCCTCGACCTTGATGAGCGCGAAATACCGTTCGCCTTCCTTCGGCGAGCGGATCTGGCCCGAGACCGTGTCCCCGGTCTGCAAGTCGAACTTCCGGATCTGCGACGGCGAGACGTAGATGTCGTCGGGGCCCGGCAGGTAGTTGTAGTCGGGAGCGCGGAGGAATCCGAATCCGTCCGGCAGCACCTCGAGCACGCCCTCGGAGAAGATGAAGCCGCTCTGCTCCGTCTGCGCCTTCAGGATTTGGAAGATCAGTTCCTGCTTGCGCATCCCGGTGGCGCCGGCGACCGACAAATCCTTCGCGATCTGCGTGAGCTTCTGGATGCTCATGTCCTTCAGATCGGTGATGTTGAGCCCGCGCGACTGCGCGGGCTTCGGCGGTTCCGCCGCCGCGGCCGGTGCGGTTGCGGCGGGTTCGGCAGCGTCCGGAGCGGGATCGGGAGCGGTGCGCGCGGAACCTGAGCGTTTGGATTGCGTCGGCATGCCGGTCTGTTAGCGCGTGCTCGAGGCCAGCGGCGCCGCCGAGCCGGCGCCTGCTCGTGCGTTCACGAACTCGACGAGCCGGCGGCTCCCCTCGCGCAGGTTGTCCATGGACGTCGCGTACGAGATGCGCAGGAATCCCGGCGCGTCGAACGCCTCGCCGGGCGTGACCGCGACGCGCTGCTCCTCGAGCAGCGCCTGCGCGAACTCCGTGGACGTCTTGAACCCGCCCGCCGACATGGCGCTGCGGATGTCAGGGAACATGTAGAAGGCGCCGCCCGGCTTCTGGCACTTGATGTGCGGGCTCGCCGTCAGCCAGTTGTACAGGTTGTCACGGCGGATCCGGTATTCGTCGAGCATCACCTTCACCTGCGCCTGGGACCCGTTCAGCGCCTCCACGACGGCCTTCTGCGTGATCGAGTTGACGTTGGACGTGGCGTGGCTCTGGAGCGCGTTGGATGCGGCGATCATCTTCGCCGGGCCGATGGCCCAGCCGCAGCGCCAGCCGGTCATCGCGTAGGCCTTCGACGCCGAACCGCAGATCACCGCCTGCTCCGGGCACTTCGCCGCCAGCACTTTCGGCAGGTTGTGCGGCACCGGGTCGTAGATGAGCTTCTCGTAGCAGAGGTCCAGCACGAGCCAGATGTCCTGTTTCGCCGCCACGTCGGCGATCGCGCCGAGGTCTTCCTCCGAAATCAGCGCGCCGGTCGGATTGCACGGCGAGTTGATGATGATGCCGCGCGTGCGCGGCGTGATCGCGCGCAGGATCGCGTCGGCGCGAATCGCGAAGCCGTCTTCCGGGCGTGTTTCGACAACCACCGGCGTCGCATCGGCCAGCTTGACCTGCTCGACGATGGTGGGCCAGTACGGCTGGTGCGTGATGACCTCGTCGCCCGGCCCGAAGAGCGTGAGCGCCGTGTTGTACAGCGCCTGCTTGCCGCCGGCGGTGAGGATGACCTGCGATTCGGTGTACTCGACGCCGTAGTCGGTCTTGTAGCGATCGGCGACCGCTCTCCGCAATTCGGAGATGCCGGGGACCGGCGTGTACTTCGTGAACTCGGCGTCGAGCGCGTCGTGCGCGGCCCCCTTGATGGCGCCGGGCGTGCCGAAGTCGGGCTCGCCCGCGCCGAAATCAATCACTTCGACGCCGGAGCGGCGCAGCCGGTCCACCGTCGCCGTCACCGCCATCGTCGCCGAGCTTGCAATCCGGGATGTTCGATCCGCCAGCCGAGCCATGTGATCCCCTCCGTCCGGCTGAAGCCGGACGCTACGTGCTGCTAGACGCGCGCCGCCTGTTTCTCGCGCAGGCGGGCCTCCACCATGTCCGGTACCAGGCCATGCACTTTGCCGCCGAGCGCGAACACTTCCTTGATGAGCCGCGAGCTGATGTACCAGTACTTCACGGCCGGCATCATGAACACGGTCTCAATCGTCGACGCCAATTCGCGGTTCATCAGCGCCATCTGGAATTCGTACTCGAAGTCCGACACGGCCCGGAGGCCGCGCACGATGACGTTGGCCTGGCGGCGCGCGACGTAGTCCACGAGCAGGCCGTCGAACGTGTCCACCTCCACGTTCGGATGGTTCTTGAAGACGGCGCGGGCAATCTCGATGCGCTCGGCCATGCTGAAGAGCGGAGACTTCTCCGCATTCACCAGGATTGCCACGATAATGCGGTCGAACAGGCGCGCCCCGCGCTCGATGATGTCCACATGACCGTTGGTCAGCGGATCGAACGACCCGGGATACACGGCTAGGGTTGACATGTGTAAAAGGTCAGCGCGCTGTCGCCGGACGTGAGTTCGCGCGTGCGCCGCAGGCTGCCTGCGGCATCAGGCGGCCGCTGTCTTCGTGCATGTTCGAGGACCACGACGCCGGTTGCCGAGACGATCGCGCCCACTGCCTCGAGCACGTTCCGGGTGTCATCATGTGGACCGTCGTACGGCGGGTCGAGCAGGACCAGATCGAACGGCGGCTCACCGCGGAGCGCGTCGATCGCCTGCAGAACAGTTGAGCCGATAATAGCATAGCCCCCGGAGATCCGGCACCGCTCCAGATTGGCCGCAATCAGCTGCTGCGCACGCCGATCGCGTTCCACGAACGTCACATGCGACGCCCCCCGGCTGATCGCCTCGACGCCCACCGCTCCGGTGCCCGCGTAGCCGTCGAGCACGCGCGCGCCCGCCACGCCCGGAACGTTTGACGCGAGAACGTTGAACAGGGTTTCGCGCAGCTTGTCCGAGGTCGGGCGAAGCCCTTCCCAGTCGGGCGTTTCGAGCCGCCGCCCCTTCAGCGTGCCGGCGATGATGCGCATCGATGAATGCGTCAGCGCGGCCGGCGCCAGCTGGCGGAGCCACAGCCCCAGCCACCGATCGCCAGCGCCCTCTTGCACCATTCCACGCTGTAGGCCTCGTCGGATCGGTTGTTGTACGCGTCGAAGACGAACTCGAACGCGAGGACATCGACCGGCGGCCAGCCGCGACGGTTGCCGCCGGCGGTCGCAATCGACTGCTGGTCGTTGCCGAGCCGCACGATCAGCTCCCAGTATCGCCCCAGCGCGCCAGCCAAGCCTGTGTAGTTCGGATGAGCCTCCGGCTTGAGATACCGGCCGCCGGAGTCGAACTCGAAGAGCAATCCGTCGCACCAGCCGTCTTGTCGACACCGGTTCCATGCCACCGAGCCGGACCCCCCGTTCGGATCGTCCCCTTCCGTGACGCCGGCGGCGGCCGCCCAGGAGCTGCTCTCGTGGTTCAGATGCTGTCCGTGCCACGCCCGGGAGAACAGCGATGCCAGCAGCTTGCCGTTGCGTTCGTAGGTGCCCGCGGTCATGTAGTTTCGCTGATTTCTGCACTCCCAGCACACCGCGGTCGCGTCGATTTGATCGACGGCGGCCGCGGCCAGCGCCCGCACGTCGCGCGCGAAGTGCGCTTCGGCGTCCGGATCCGGAACACCTTCCTGTTCGTCCTTCAGAAACGATTTGATGTGTCCGTCGCCCGACATGAACACCAGCACCTTGAATGCCTCGCCGCGGTTGTTCACGTGCGACCGGACATCCTCGAGAAATCGCGCGAACGTCGCGGGTTCGTGCCACAGATCGATCGGCCCCCCGCCTTGCCCCCCGTGATAGTCGGCGCGGGGATCCACAACCACGCGGTTGTCGCCCCGTTTCGCGTGTGCCTGCATCGCCAGTTCGAAACAGGGCCGATTGTTCGCCCACGTGACGAGCAGCGACACCGGATCGAACATCGTGTCGTTGTAGAACCCGCAGCCTGGTACTTTGATCCCGCCGAAGTTGCCCTGATAGTTCCGGATGAAATCCACCTTGTCGAGCGACGGCGGCGTCGCCGCCGAGGGTCCGGCCACGACGCACAGCCACGCCAACAGAGCGACGAGACCTAGCCTCCGCATTTCACGTATCAAGGTACCCCAATTCCCCGGTTACCCAATGTGCACCAGCCTGAACCGTTGCTCCCAGGCATCGAGCAGCGTTTGGAGCGCCGCCGGCGTCGGCGCCGATGAGATCAGCCAGGCGCCCGCTTCGCGTTTCGCCGTGTCGAGCAGGTCCTTGTCGCGCGCCAGGTCGATCGATCGGAACGTCGGCAGGCCAGCCTGCCGTGTGCCGAAGAAGTCGCCGGGACCGCGCAGCGCCAGGTCGCGTTCGGCGATGACGAAGCCGTCTGTGGTGTCGGCCATGGCCTGCAGCCGCGCGCGCGCGTCCGGCGACAGCGGCGACTGGTACAGCAGGAAACAGTACGACTGGTGACGGTCGCGGCCCACGCGGCCGCGCAGTTGATGCAGTTGCGACAACCCGAAACGCTCGGCGTGCTCGACGAGCATCACGCTCGCGTTGGCAACATCGACGCCCACCTCGACGACAGTCGTGGACACGAGCATCTGCAGCTCGCCTGCCGCGAATGCCTTCATCACGCGATCCTTGGCGTCGGACTTCATCCGGCCATGCAGGAGCCCCAGCCGGTACTGCGGGAAGATCTCCTGCGCCAGATGGTCGGCCATCTCGGTAGCCGCCTTCAGATCGACCTTGTCGGACTCTTCGACCAGCGGGTACACCACGTAGGCCTGGCGTCCGGCGTCGAGCTGCCCGCGCACGAACGCGTAGACGTCCTCGCGCCGCGATTCGGGCTTGGCGACCGTTTTCGTGGGCAGCCGCCCGGGCGGCGTATCGCGGATGACCGACACGTCCAGGTCGCCGTATAGCGTCAGGGCCAGCGTGCGCGGAATGGGCGTCGCGGTCATCACGAGCACGTCGGGGCGATACCCTTTCGTTCTCAGGCTCGCCCGCTGCAGCACGCCGAACCGGTGCTGTTCGTCGATGATCACCAGGCCGAGCTGGTGAAAGCGGACGTCGCCTTCGACCAGCGCGTGCGTGCCGATCACCATGTGAATGGTTCCGGCCTCGACCTCCGCCAACTCCGCGCGCCGCGAGGCGCGCGACGTCGTCCCCGTCAGCAACGCCAGCCGGAACCGCGAGGCCTGCAGCAGCCGCGTGACGTTCACGAAATGCTGCTCCGCCAGGATTTCGGTCGGCGCCATGAAGGCGACCTGCAGACCGTTCTCCATGGCGACCAGCGCCGCCAGCAGCGCGACGATCGTCTTGCCCGCGCCCACGTCGCCCTGCAGCAGCCGGTTCATGGGCTGCGGCTTCTGCAGGTCCTCGACGATTTCGCGCAGCGCGTCCTTCTGCCCGGCGGTCAGCTTGAACGGCAGCACGCGCCGTGCCGACTCGCGGATGCGATCGTCCACGTGCGGGACGACCGGCTTGCGTTCCGTGGCGATGGTCTGCCGCCGGGCGGCCACCCCCGTCTGAAACAGGAACGCCTCCTCGAAGATCAGCCGCTGCTGCGCGGGCGTCGCGAATTCGTTCAGCGCCTCGATCGATGCGTCGGCCGGCGGGAAGTGCGCCGCCATGAGCGCCGCCTGGCGTGACGGCAAGCCGAGCCGGGCTCGCACGGCCTCCGGCAGCAGGTCCGGCAGCTCAGAAGGAAGGCGCTGGAGCGCGTCGTAGACGAGCCGCCGCTGCATCTTCGGCGTGACGCTGCCGACTTTCTCGTAGACCGGCACGATCCGACCGGTGTGAATCGTCTCGCCGTCTTCGTCGTCGAGGATCTCGTATTGCGGGTTGGTCAGCTGAAGCCCGCCGCTCCCCCGCATCTCGATCTGTCCGAACAGCACGACGTGCTGGCCGCGCGAGAAGACGTCCCGGAGGAAGGCCTGGTTCAGCCACGAGACGCGGATCGACGCGGTGCCGTCGTCGATGACCGCGTCAAAAATCTTGAAGCCGGGGCGCCGCGTGGACCGGAGGCCGCAGCTGAGCACCCGTCCGGCAATCGCCACCGTCCCGGCCGCTTTGAGCGAAGCAATCGGCCGGAGCCGGCTGCGATCCTCGTAGCGAATCGGGAAGCGATACAGCAGGTCTTCGAGCGTGATCAGGCCGGCGTGCTCGAAATCCGCCGCGCGCCGAGGTCCGACCCCCTTCAGGAACTGAAGAGGCGTCGCGAGCACCTCGTCGGACGCGTTCATTGAACGACGATAGCTTGACCGCGGTCGACTTGAATCTCGCGAATGTTCGACGGCAGGGCGAACGGGTCATCGAGGCTCAGACCGCCGGGCCGCTCCGCGCTTCGCGTGTAGTAGCTGAGGATTTCCTGCAGGACTGCCTTCGGCAGCGGGATGCTGCCGACGGCCGCCGACTCGAACGAAAACCGCGCGACGCCGTTGGCGGTCTGCAGCCCGCCGGCCGCGGTGACGGGCAGGCGGCCGGTGAGCAGCCGCCTGGGGTCGAGCAACCCGCGCGGCGGCTGCTCTCTCCGGACGGCATCGAGATCCACGACCGCGCGTCCGGAGAGCCGGCCGGCTCCGAGGATCGACACCGACGGCTCGACGACGCCCGCCGGGAGACTCGGCGCCGCATCGAGTGCCAGATACGCGTTCAATTCGTTTTCAGTGAGCGTGGTCCGATGCGGCTGCCGCGGGGACGCTGCGCCGATCTCGACGATCGCGCTGACCTTCTGCTTGAGGAGATCGGCGTCCTTGCGGGAGGCCACCGCAGCGGCGAGAGCCGTCGCTCCCGCCAGCGCGATGATGAGGCCGCCCGCGATGGCTCGACGTAAGTTCTGCGGGTACATGAACTTCGAAGCTGAACAGCTGGTGAAATTGTACCACACGACACGTGCACGACCCGAGCGATCAGGGCACGCCATCGCCCTGACGTTGCGGCCGGTTGGCGCGATTCGCCTGCCGCGCGCGCGTGACCAGCTCGATCTTGCGGCGCTCCATCTGCTCTTCGAAGATGCGGAACTGCGCCTGCTGTCTGAGGTCGAGCACCTGATCGATGGCCTCGTATGCCTTGCGCGCCTCGGCCTGGCCGCGGCCTTCGATGTCCTGCAACTGTTTGAGCCGGTCCTTCAGCTGCCCTTCGTCGGTCTGGCTCTCCATGAGCAGGCGGCGGACATCCATGAGCACCCGGGCACGCTGCTGCAGCATCTGACGGCGCGCATCCTGAAGGGCCTTGAAGCGCGGCAGGAACCGCCCGTACTGCTCGTCGCTGATCTTCAGCTGGTCCTGCGCCTGGAGCAGCGCGTACGAATCGAACAGCCGCTGCAGTTCGAATGGCGTCACGGCCGGCTCCCCGGCCGTCCCTCCAGAACGCGCCTGCGCATGGACAGGGGACGCGCCCGCCAGAGTCGCTGCCAGCATCGCCGCGCACATCAGTGGCTTCATGACCGATCCGCTCTCCCCGCCGGGCGCGCGAGCTCTTCCTGCAGCAGACGCCCGAGCTCGCGGCGTTCCGCGACGTCCAGCTCGCCGACGCTCGCGTCTATTTTCCCCGAGACCTGCAGCTGCTCGCGCAGGTCGTCCCACTCGAGCGTCCGGCTGAAGTCAGCGACCAGGTCGAGCGACGGATCGTCGGCCGGGCCCAGCATCGCCGCGGAATCGGGCTGTTGGTGAACGAGTCCCGGCGCCTGGGTCGGCTCCGCCCGGCGCGAGATCGAAATGGCCACTGCGGCAGCGATCGCTGCGCTGACCGCCACGCCGGCTGCCGCACGCATCCACCAACTGCCGAGAAACACCGCCGAACGCGGTGGCGGCTCGCCGATCGCGGCCTCGCGCACGCGTGCCGAGAGATGATCCCAGAACAAGGGCGACGGTTCAGGAACATCGGAGGCCGCGGCCGCGGCCAGCATCGCACGAGCGTCCGCGAGCTGCCGGCGGCAGCGATCGCACTCGACCAGGTGCGGCACGGATGCGGCCTCGCGCACGCCCTCGGCCAGATCGACGAATTCCGCGGATGTGAGGTGCGCCATGTGCCTACGCCGGGCCATCGCCCAGTTGCCGCTTCAGGTTTCCGAGCGCGTGAAAGAAGTTCGCTTTGACCGCGCCCACCGAGCTCCCGAGGATTCCCGCAATCTCTTCGTGGGAGAGCTCGTGATACATCCTCAGGATCAGCGTCGCCCGCTGCTTGGGCGGCAGGGCGGCCACCGCCCGGCGCACCTGTACGGCACGTTCCTCGCGCAGCACGCGATCGGCGGCTGACTCGCTCCGGGTGTCGATGTGCTGACGGTCGTCGATGGCTTCAGTCGGCGACACCTTCCGGCCGACGCGGTTGAGGCAGAGGTTCACGCCAATCCGGTAGAGCCATGTTGCGAGCGAGGACCCGCCGCGAAACTTCCCGAGGCCGCGATACGCCCGCAGGAACACATCCTGCGAGAGGTCGCTGGCGTCCTCGTGATTGCCCACGAACCGGTAGCACAGCTGATACACCGGCCGGCGATGCCGCTCGACGATCACGTCGAAGGCCCCGGGGCGTCCGGACAGACACGCCGCGATCAGTCCCGGCTCGTCCAAAACGTCGAGCGCCGGGAGATCCGGATCGCCGGAATGAGTCACCGCGGGCATTCCACGGACGGCCGGACTTGGCCCACAGGGCCCACAGGGCCCATAGGGGCCGCCGGCCCCACTCCCAGCGCCCGGTCGTCCCGGCAGCGGCCAGACGAGAGTGGAAGACACAAACAGTTTGACCGTCGAACCCGGCAGAAAGTTAAGTCCGGGGGCGGGCGCCGAGCAGGTCGTCGACCTCCCCGGGCGTCGGGATTCCGCCTCTGGCGCCGAGCGCACGGCAGTTGAGCGCGGCGACGGCGTTCGCATATTCGAGGATATCCTCGACGTCGGCGCCGGCGGCGCGCAGGCACCCGGCGGCGAAGGCACCGCGAAACACGTCGCCTGCGCCGGTCGAGTCCACGCAGTCCACCTGAAAAGCCGGCGTCCGAATCTCGCGTCCGCCGCAGCGCGCCAGGCTGCCGTGCTCTCCCAACGTGGCGCACACCAGCGGCGCCCGGAACTCGTCGGCCATCACGGCCAGTGCGCGCCCGAGATCCTCGTACCCGGTCAGGGCACACGGAAAATCCTGAGCCGTGATGATGACGTCGATCTGCTGCAGCAACTCCGCGATGCCGGGCCGCACTTTCTCGACGTCAACGATCGTGGGCACGCCGGCCTCTCGCGCGTAGCGCGCGGCCTGGGTGGCCGCTGCGGTTTCGTGACAGTCCACGATCAGCAGGCGTCCCGCCGTCACGGCCGTTCTGGGGACGTCGGCCGGGTCCCAGGCCAGGTCCGGATGCCGGTCCCACAGCACGGTTCGCTCGCCCGTCCGGGCATCGACCAGGATGATCGCGAACTGGTTCGTGGCGCTCTTGATCGTCCGGCTGGCCGCGACGTCGACGCCGGCGTCGACCAGGCTGTCGCGCGACAACGTGCCGATGTCATCCCCACCGAAAGTGCCGACGTACGAGGCGCGCCAGCCGAGCTTGGCGCACGTCGCCATGGCCGTCGCAATCTGGCCGCCGGGCAGCCGTGTGGCACGCTGCAGGCGCTGTTTCGAGTTCACCGCGGGATGCTCGGCGACCACCGCCAGCAGGTCCACGCTGTTCAGGCCGAAGCCCGCCACGTCAAAGGCACGCTCGTCGGCCCGCGGGATGTTGAGGGACAAACGCACGTCCGCATCGTACCCCACACAGATCGTCGGGCTTTCGTAATCCCTTTGACTTTCGCCTTTCCTTTGCATATAGTGCGGTCATTGGAGGTCGTATGCTCCCGCTCACCAAACGGCAGCGCGAGATTTTCGACTATCTGAACGAGTTCATCCAGCAGAACGGTTACGCGCCGAGCCTCGAGGAAATCGGCCACCGCTTCGGCCTCTCTTCGCTCGCCACGGTGCACAAACACCTCACGAACCTGCAGGAGAAGGGCTTCATCAAGCGTGCGTGGAACCGCAGCCGCTCGGTGGAAATGGTCCCGGCACGCACCGGCGGCCGCGCCATCGAACTGCCGCTGCTGGGGTTTGTCGCGGCCGGCTCGCCAATCGAAGCCGTCACGTCCAACGAGACGATCGCCGTCCCGGAAGACTTCGTCGGCAAGCGCGATACGTACGTCCTGCGCGTGCGCGGCGATTCCATGATCGACGAGCAGATCCGCGACGGCGATTTCGTGGTCGTCGAGGATCGAAAAACCGCGGACAACGGCGAAATGGTCATCGCGCTCCTGCGGGGATCCGACGTCACGCTCAAGAAGTTCTACCGCGACCCGGGCGGCCGCATCCGTCTCCAGCCGGCCAACACGACGATGCAGCCGATCTTCGTCGATCCGGAGCAGGTGCAGGTCCAGGGCGTCGTCGTCGGCGTGATGCGGAAATACTGAGCAGGGCAAGGGCAGGGGCCCCGGCCTTCTGCCCTTTGCCCTTTGCCCTCTGCTCTCTGCCCTATTCCGCTTACACTGTGGGGCATGGCCGATCAGCCGAAGCAAATCAACTTCACTATTGTTCCCGACGACACGGCGACGACGCCGCGCACGTATGCGAACTTCTGTTCGATCGCGCATACGCCGTTCGACTTCACACTCACCTTCTGTGAAGTGATGCCGCTGTCCGACAAAGAGATCAAGGAAGCCGAGTCCGAGCACGTCGTCCGCGCGCCGGTTCGGGTGAAGGTCGTCGTACCGGTGCAGTTCGTGCCCAACCTCATCGGCGCGCTGCAGGAACACTGGCGCGTGTTCTCCGAGTCCTACACCAACGTTGGCTGGAACAAAGGCACCGGGCCCGTGCATTGAAAACCGCAGCGGCCACGCGCGAGGTCCTCGACCTGCTCGAGGGGCAGCATCCGGGCGCTGATACGGAGCTGCACTTCAAGAACGCGTTTCAGCTGCTCGCGGCGACGATCTTGTCGGCGCAGTCGACCGATCAGGGCGTGAACAGGGTCACACCTGCTCTCTTCGCGCGGTACCCGGACGCAAAGGCATTGGCGATGGCGACGCCGGCCGAACTCGAGCCGCAGATTCACGCGACGGGGTTCTTCCGCCAGAAATCCAAAGCGCTGATCGGCATGGCGACGGCGCTCGTCGAGCGGCACGGCGGGCAAGTGCCCGCCAGCATGGACGCGCTCGTCGAGCTGCCCGGCGTCGGCCGCAAGACGGCGAACGTCGTCCTCGGCCACGCGTTAGGCGTGCCGGGGCTGCCCGTCGATCGCCACGTGCTTCGCGTGGCCAACCGGATCGGCATCGCCGAGTCTGACGACCCGGTCGTCGTCGAACAGCAGCTGTGCGCCGCCCTGCCGCCCAAGCGGTGGACGAGGACGTCGGACACGCTCATCTTCCACGGCCGCCGAATCTGCAGCCCGAAGCCGCTCTGCGACCGGTGCGCCGTGACCGACCTGTGCGACTTCTATACCGATCCCGACAACCCCGGCGGGCCGCGCGCGCAGGCGCGAGCGGCTGGGGGAAAAAAGGGACGGCGAAAGCGAAACCCCGTGGATCGACGCGCGTTCGACGCCCTCGTCGCTGACGCCCTCGCGGGCATCCCGGGCCGATTCCGCGAGGCGCTGAGCAATCTCGTGATCACGGTCGAGAGCGAGCCTTCGCGCGAGCTGCTCGCGCAGATGGAAATCGAGCCACCCGACACGCTGCTCGGCCTCTACCAGGGCACCCCTCTCACGGAACGCAGCTCGGCCTACGGCAACACGCTGCCCGATCGCATTCTGCTGTTTCAGGGGCCGCTCCAGCGCGCCTCGGAAGATCGCGACGACCTCATCGTCGCGATTGGAGAGACGCTCATTCACGAAATCGGGCACTACTTCGGGCTGAGCGAGGAGGAAATCGAGGACATCGAGGAGAAGTATTGGAACCAGGACAGTGAAGACTAGCGGGCGCGGCGGGAGGACACCCGCCCGCAAGCGGTTCGGGCAGCATTTCCTCGAGCCGGCATGGGTCGTCAAGGTCGTGCGGGCGATCGCGCCGGCGCCGGGCGATGTCTTCTTCGAGATCGGTCCCGGCCGGGGGGCGCTGACGCGCGAGCTGACGGTCAGCGCCGAGCGCGTGACCGCTTTCGAGATCGACCGCGACCTGGCGGAAGCGCTTGGCAAAGCCGCCCCCTCAAACCTCACGATCGTGGCCGGGGACTTCCTGCGGTCCGAGTGGATTCTCGAGAACCCTCCCGGCCGTCCGGTCCGCGTCGCCGGCAATCTCCCTTATAACGTCGCCTCCCCCATCCTGTTCAGGCTGATCGACCTCTACAGTGCCGGAACTCCAATCGCGGACGCGACGGTCATGCTCCAGCGGGAGGTCGCCGACCGTCTCGTTGCACAGCCCGGCTCCAAGGAGTACGGCGTGCTCAGCATCCTCGTCCAGCTGTGGGCGGACGTCGAACGGCTCCTGGCGCTGCCGGCCGGCGCCTTCCGGCCGGCGCCCAAGGTCCAGTCAACGCTCGTCCGGCTCCGGTTTCACCCACCGTCGCCCGCCCCACGGAGCCCCGAGACATTCACGGCCCTGGTCAAGGCGGTCTTTACGCGTCGGCGGAAGACGCTCGAAAACGCCCTCCTCGCGTTCAGGCCCTGGGACCGGACGGCCGTATCGGCGGTCCTGCTGCGGGCGGGCATTGACGGCCGCCGCCGGCCCGAGACGCTGGCGGTTGAGGAACTCGTTCGCCTGGCGGACGCCGTTGACGGCCCTGTGGACCCGCTACCCGGCGGCCGTCGAGCTATGCTATAGTTTCGGCTGGTAAGTTGTTCAGCTGACAGCACATCCCGCCCCTGTTTTGTTTCAGGCGCACCCAGCAGCCTGATTGAGCCGCGACCGCGGCTCCCGACGTCACGCACGTTCCACCCGGAGCGGCGCGGGCGGAGGTCTGACGTTCCGGATAGCGCATGCTCGAAGTCGTGCCCCTTGGCGGGCTTGGTGAGTTCGGCATGAACATGCTGGCGCTCACCTGGCGCGAAACGACGATCGTGATCGATGCGGGTGTGATGTTTCCCGACCCCGAGATGCTGGGTGTCGATCGCATCATCCCGGACCTCACGTATCTGCAGCAGAAGGGCCCGGTCGCGGCCCTCGTGCTGACGCACGGCCACGAGGATCACATCGGCGCGGTCCCGCACGTCCTGCCGTACGTCAGCGGGCCCGTGTTCGCCACGCCGCTCACCCTCGCGTTCATCGAGCCGAAGCTGCGCGAACATGGCCTCGACGGGGCGCACCGCCTCGTGCCCGTGCGTCCGCGCGACCGCGTGACGGTCGGGCCGTTCGAGATCGAATTCATCCGCGTGACGCACAGCATGCCCGACTGTGTGGCGCTGGCGATTCACACGCCGGCCGGGACGCTGGTTCACACGGGCGATTTCAAGATCGACCAGACGCCGATCGACGGCCAGCACTTCGACGTGCACCGCTTCGCCGAGCTGGGATCGAGCGGGGTGCTGGCGCTGTTCTCCGACAGCACGAACATCGACCGCCGGGGCTTCACGGGGTCGGAGCGGGAGGTCATCGACGCCTTCGAGGAAATCTTCACGAGCGCCACGGGCCGGATCATCGTCGCCGCGTTCGCGTCGAGCATCTACCGGATGCAGATCCTCGTGAACCTGGCGGCGCAGTTCGACCGCAAGGTCGCCTTCGTCGGCCGCGGGATGATCGAGAACTCGCAGACCGCGCAGCGGCTCGGCTACCTGAGCATTCCGCCGGGCGTCCTGATTCGCGATTCGGAGATCGGCACCTATCCGAAGCAGGACGTGCTGTGCCTGTGCACCGGTTCCCAGGGCGAACCGATGTCGGCGCTCTCCCGCATCGCGATCGACGATCACCGGCACGTGAAGCTGACGGCCGACGATACCGTCGTGCTCTCGGCCCGGTCGATCCCGGGCAACGAAAAGGCGATCGGCCGCGTCCAGAATCACCTCGCGCGGCGGGGCGCTGACGTCATCTACGAGGGCATCAAGCACGTGCACGTGTCGGGTCACGGCAGCGAAGAGGAACAGAAGCTGGTGCTGTCGCTGGTCCGCCCCAGGTATTTCGTGCCCGTGCACGGCGAGTACCGGCAACTCTCGCAGCACGCGCGCATCGCGGCGCGGGTGTTTGCCGGCCGCGACCCACAACCGGAGATCCTGCTGGCCGAAAACGGCGACGTGCTGCACTTCGACGAGGCCGGCGGCCGCCTCGCCGGCAAGGCCACCGTCGGGCGCGTCCTGATTGACGACACGCACACGGGCGAAGTCGGCGACGAAGTCCTGCGGGACCGGCGCCACCTGGCCGAAGACGGCCTCGCCGTGCCGGTGGTGGCCATCAACAAGCAGACTGGAGCGCTCGAAGGCGTCCCGGAGATCATCACCCGCGGCTTCGTGATGGAGAACAGCCAGGACCTGCTGGCCGACGGCGTCCGCATGCTGACCGAGGTCATGGAGCGCACCGGCGTCGAAGAGCGCACCGATCAGGGCCTCATCAAGGAAAAGCTGCGGGTCGAGCTCCGGCGCTTCTTCAAGAAGCGCTCGGGCCGCCGCCCCTTCGTACTGCCCGTCATCATGGAGATTTGACGTGAGTCGATCGACCGCTTCGCGCCGCGTGAGTGAGTTCGTCGGCGTCGCCCTGTTCGCCGCGGCGCTCATCTGGCTCGTGTCGCTCGCGAGCTACGAGCCGTCCGACCCGGTGTGGTTCTTCAGCACCGGCTCGCACGCCGCGCCGCTCAACTTCGTCGGCCGCGTCGGGGCATTCCTCGCCGAGCTGTCCTTCCAGCTGTTCGGCTACGCGTCGTATCTCATCCCGGCGACGTTCGTCGTCATCGGCTGGAACTCGTTCTGGTGCCGATCGGTTGACGCCGCCGGCACGAAAGCCGCGGGGGCGGGGCTGCTCTTCGGGGGCGCAAGCGCCTTTCTGAGCCTCGTCTTCGGCAGGCTGGACGTCGCCGGCAAGTCCTTCCGCGCGGGCGGATACGCGGGCGAGTGGCTCGCGGGCGAGCTCTCGGAGTACCTGAACCGCACGGGCTCGCTCATCGTCATCGTGACCGCCATCGCGCTCGCGGTGATCATGTCCACGCAGTTCTCGTTCGGCCGCCTCTTCGGCGCGCTGCTGACAGCAGCGCGCCAGGCCGGACGTCATGCCGTGCGCGCCTTCGCCGAGTGGCGCGAAACCCGGCGGCGCGAGCAGCAGCGCCGCGAGGTCATCGCGAAGCACACGAAGAAGAGCGCCGCCCCGCTGTCCGCCGATGCGAGACCGCCGGTGGTCGCGGCTGCCGACAAGACGGCGCCAGACAGAGTCGATAAGGCGCCCGCTCGAGCGGCCGAGCCCGCCTATGGCAGCCCCAAGTCGTTCGCGCCGCCCCCGAAGCCGCCGAAGGTTACGCTGCCCGCGCCGACCCTGCCGCTCGATCTCGAGCCGGCCGCCAAGGCGCCGGCGGAACGGCGCAAGGGCGAGTTCACCCTCCCGCCCGCTGCGTTGCTCGACGCGGCGAAAACGGAGCGCAAGATCGACGAACGCGAGCTGATGGACGGCGCGCGGCTTCTCGAGGAGAAATGCCGCGAGTTCTCGGTCGAGGGCAGCGTCGCTCAGATCCATCCCGGCCCCGTCGTGACGACGTTCGAATTCAAGCCCGACGCCGGGGTGAAATACTCGAAGGTCACGGGCCTGGCAGACGACCTGTGCCTCGCGATGCGCGCCGAGTCGGTCCTGATCGACCGTATCCCCGGCAAGTCCACGGTCGGAATCCAGATTCCCAACGCCTCGCGCGAGCAGATTTCGCTTCGGGAGCTCCTCGAGTCCGAGGCGTACCGGCGCTCGACGTCAAAACTCACGATCGCGTTGGGCAAGACCATCCACGGCGAGCCGTACATGGCGGACCTGTCCACGATGCCGCACCTTCTCATCGCGGGCTCCACAGGTTCCGGCAAGTCGGTCGGCATCAACGGCATGCTCACGAGCATCCTCTACCGCTCGACCCCAGACGATGTGCGGATGATCATGATCGATCCCAAACGCCTCGAGCTCGGGATGTACGAGGACATCCCTCACCTGCTCACGCCGGTCGTCGTCGATCCGAAGCAGGCGTCGAACGCCCTGCGCTGGGCTGTCCGTGAGATGGAAGAGCGGTACAAGACGCTCGCCGCGGTGGGTGTCCGCAACATCGAGCAGTACAACCGCAACATCCAGCACGCCATCGCCGAGAAGCACACGCCGCCGGAAGGCGGGTTCGCCAAACCGCTGCCTTTCATCGTTGTCGTCATCGACGAACTGGCCGACCTGATGATGGTCGCGAGCAACGAGGTCGAGGAATCGATCGCGCGGCTCGCCCAGATGGCGCGCGCCGTCGGCATCCACCTGATCCTCGCGACCCAGCGCCCATCGGTGGACGTCATCACGGGCCTCATCAAGGCCAACCTGCCGTCGCGTATTTCATTCCGCGTGCAGTCGAAGATCGATTCACGCACCATCCTCGACAGCAACG
The DNA here is from genome assembly GCA_963821285.1 of uncultured Acidobacteriota bacterium. GTDB lineage: Bacteria > Acidobacteriota > Vicinamibacteria > Vicinamibacterales > CAVVIG01 > CAVQJU01. Next base: position 526,098 of record CAWGDD010000003.1, on the reverse strand, counting down.
GCGCCGAGCAGCTCCTTGGCCGCGGCGACATGCTGTTCATGCCGCCGTCCTCCTCGCGCTTCGTCCGAATCCACGGGCCGTACATCTCGGAGCAGGAGAGCGCCCGCTTGGCCAGTTTCCTCCGCAAGCAGGGAAAGCCGACGTACAACGAAGCCATCACGGCGGAGGAGAAGACATCCGGACCCGACGGGGTCGAGTTCGAGAAGGACGACTTGTACGACGAAGCGTCGCGCATCGTCGTCCAGAGCGGTCAGGCGTCGATTTCGTACCTGCAGCGCCGCCTCCGCATCGGGTTCAGCCGCGCCGCGCGCCTCGTGGACATGATGGAGATGGACGGCCTGGTTTCCGGGGCGGCCGGGGGAAAAGCGCGCGAGGTCCTTGTAGACAAGCAGTACTTCGACGAAGTGGATGCCCAGTTGCGATGAGCATGTCCCCATGGTGAACGCACCTGTGACTCTCCGGCGGTTCGGACTCGTGGCGATGGCGCTCGTCGTTGCGGCCGCCCTCGCACCCGCTGTTCTTGCGCAAGAGGCCGATCGAGGTCTCTATGCCGCAGCGCGGGCGCTGGAGCAGACCGCGCGGGTCCCCCTCGACGATCCCAACGCCCAGGCAGAGCCGACGCTCGACGACGTCCACACGGCCGTCGCTGCGTATCTGCTCGTGCCGAGGCGATACCCTGCCAGCGGCTACAGTGACGATGCGCTGTGGATGGCGGGCCGTCTTTCGCTGGATGCGTTCGCCCGCTTCGGCCGGACCGGCGATCGTGACGCCGGTCAGCGGCTGTTGAAGCGGCTCGCGGGCAGCTACCCGGGCAGCAAGCTGGCGAAACTGGTGCCGGCCGCGCTCGAAGGCGCTGCGCCGTTGGGCGCGACGGCTCCAGCGCCGGGAATCGAACCGCCGTCCGCTCCGGCTCCGACCGCGACGGCCGCGACAATGTCCACCGCGGCGACGGCACCGGCGACGTCGCGCGCCAGAAGCACGACCGGCCGCGCCACCGGACCGACGGCGACGATTCGCAGCATCCGCCGCAGCGTTCTTCCGGACGCGGTCCGAATCGTCATCGAGCTGGATGCGGAGGTGGCATTTCACGAGGAGCGCATTGCGGGCCCCGACCGCGTGTTCCTCGACCTGTCACCGGCGCGTGCGGCACCCCAGCTCCAGGATCAGACGCTCCGGTTCAATAGCGATTCGGACGTCGTGCGACAGGTACGTCTGGGCCGCCACGAGAACCGCACGACGCGCGTCGTGCTCGATGCGGGCGGCGTCGGAACGTACAGCGTGTACGCGCTCTACAACCCTTACCGCCTTGTCATCGATTGCGCACGCGGGAAGGCCCCTGAAGTCCCAATGCCTCTGCTGACGGCCAGGCGCCTTTCACCCGCATGGGCCCGGCAGCTTCCTTCCCTGGCGCCGATCAATGCTGTCGCCCTTCGTGCCGCGGCGATCCCCGCGCACAGTGAAGCCGTCCCCGCAGTCCGTGCCGCCGGGCCCGCAGCTGTCGCCGCTGTACCGGTCGCCGCGCCGGTCATCGCCCCAAGCGTTGCCCCCATTGTTGGGCCGCCGTTGCCGGGACCGCCGGCCGTCGTTTCGACGGACTTACCGGGCATCCAGGCCGTGATCGTTCGCGCGCCGGAGCCGGCCCCGAAGCCGGCTGCACCGCTCCTGCCGCTGGCGGCCAGGGCTTCGATCCAGCCGTGGAATCGCAGACCGCTTGTCGCCGTATCGCCGCGGAACGCCGCCGCGATTCGTGAAGCGGTGGCGTCACTGCCGCCGCCGGCTGACGCCGCGTCTCCGCTCGGGCCCGGCACGATCGCGCCAGAGGCGTTGCCCGCCACCGTACCCTCCGCCGCGGCGGCGTGGTCTTCGCCGCCCGACAAGAGCTCCAGGACGCCGGACAAGAACTCGAACGGCAGCTTCTCGATCGCGCGTCAACTCGGCCTGGGCGTCTCGAGAATCGTGATCGATCCCGGGCACGGCGGCCACGATCCCGGCGCGACGGGCAAGGACGTCGGCGAGGCGGAGCTGGTGCTCGACGTGGCGCTGCGGCTCGAGAAGCTGCTGCAGAAGATTCCCGGGATCGAGGTCGTCCTGACGCGCCGGACCGACGACTTCGTCCCGCTTCAGGAACGGACGGCCATTGCCAACCGCGAAGGCGCCGATCTGTTCCTCTCCATCCACGCCAACGCGAACGACAGCCCCTACGCCCGAGGAGTGGAAACCTACTTTCTCAACTTCGCGAACAACCTCGGTGCCGCGGGCGTGGCCGCACGCGAGAACGCCGCGTCGGGCCAGGCGATGGCCGCGCTGCCCGATCTCGTCAAGATGATCGCGCTCAACAACAAGCTCGACGAGTCCCGCGAGCTGGCGACGATGGTGCAGCACGCGATGGTCGAGCGCCTGCGAGGCGTCAACAAGTCGCTGAAGGATCTCGGGGTCAAGCAGGCGCCCTTCGCGGTGCTCATCGGCGCCGCGATGCCCAGCGTCCTCACGGAAGTGTCGTTCATCACGAACACACAGGAGGCGAAGCAGCTGCGCTCGTCACCGTACCGGCAGCGCATCGCCGAGGCGCTCGCGAACGCCGTCCGCAAGTATCAGACGTCGCTGAAGACCGTGACGACAGTCGCGCATCAGTAGTAGTGCAGGCCTTCAGGCCTGCCGTCCGCGGCGGACCTGAAGATCCGCGCTACTCCTGCGATCGCGACCGGACGTAGAAGAGGATTGCCGCGAAGATGGCGCCGGCGGCGATCGCGATGAGGACCATGACGCCGGTCAGGCCGAGCGAGCCCAGCAGGACCTCTCCCAAGCCCCCGGTCGGGTCCTCGGGTGGTGCGATGATCCTGACGGTGACCGGCGGCTGAGAAAACGCCGTCAGACCCATTCGCCGCTGGTAAACGCGAGTTCGGCCAACGCCCGCACCGCGACGCCGCTTGGTCCCTTGGCCATGTAGGGCCGGGCGTCTTCGAGCCACGCGGTTCCCGCGATGTCCAGGTGCGCCCAGGGCAGGCCGCCCGCAAACTCCTTGAGAAACAACGCCGCCGTCACCGATCCCGCGGGCCGCCCGCCCGTGTTCATGAGATCCGCGATGTCGCTCTTGATTTGATCGAAGTACTCATCGAACGTCGGCATCGGCCACACGCGATCCCCGGCGCGGTCGGCCACGCGGCGCACGACGTCGACCCACGGCTGCGGCGTCCCGAACAAACCGCTCGTGATCTTGCCCAGCGCCACGACGATGGATCCCGTCAGCGTGGCGACGTCCACCAGATGCGTCGCGCCGAGCTTGCGTGCGTACCACAGGCCGTCGCCCAGGATGAGTCTCCCCTCCGCGTCGGTGTTGATGACCTCGACCGTCTTCCCCGCGGCGCTCTTCAGGATGTCTCCCGGCTTGATGGCGCGTCCGCCCGGCATGTTCTCGGTCGTCGGCACAACGCCGATCACGCGCACCGGCGCGTTCAACGCCGCGATGGCGCGCATCGCACACACGACGGCCGCGCCGCCCGCCATGTCGTCCTTCATGCGTTCCATCCCGTCAGCCGGTTTGATCGAGATGCCTCCGGTGTCGAACGTGATGCCCTTCCCCACCAGCCCGAGCACCGGGCCGGGCGGTGCACCGGCGGGCTCGTGACGGATGACCATCAGCCGCGGCGGCTCGTGGCTGCCGCGCGCGACGCCGAGGAGGAGACCCATGCCGAGCCCTTCGATGGCCTTTTCGTCGAGGACCTCGAACGACAGGCCGCCACCCGCGACGATGTCCCCGGATCGCCGCGCGAACTCGCGAGGCGTCAGCGAGTTGCCCGGCTCGTTGCAGAGGTCCCGCGCCAGGTTGCTGCACTCGCCGAGCAGCCGGCCGCGCCGGACCGCGTCGGCGAACGCGGACGCATGGCCATCGGGGACACTGGAAGCGACAATCGTCCATGCGGGAGCCGTGCCCGGCGGCGTATCACCGGTCTTGTACTGACCCGTGTTGAACTCGGCGAGCGTCAGGCCTTCAGCCACCGCCTGACCAAGCTCCGTCGACTCGATGCGGTTCGCGTCGCCAGCGCGCACCATGAACGCGGCGCGCGCGACGCGCCTGGCCTTCATCGAGAGACCGATTGCCCCGGCCACCTTTCTCGCCAGGTCGCCGCTGAACGAGGCGGAAGACCCCGCCCCGACGAGCGCCACGCGCCGGGCTTTCCACGACGCATCGATGACCCGGGCCACGAAAATCTCGTAAAGACGCCCAGTGAACTCCCGGCTTTCGAGGGCGCGCGCGAGGTCGCCCCCGAGCGCCGGGTCGAGTCCAGGGACCGACTGCGGGGGATCGCCCTCGAACCACGGGACCATCAGCACGTCGGTGTCGACGGCGCCGGGCGGCGCGGCCGTGCACGCAATCTGTGCAGTGGTGGCGACTCGTGTCATCTGGTCATTATCGCTTGAATCTTGCCCGGTCCCGACGCCGCGCCGTACAATAACGCAGAGGAAAGCGATGAGAACAGCACGGCGATCGTTCCTGGCCGGCGTCGCGTGCCTCATGCTCGCGGCCGCAGTCACCCTGTCGGCGCAGGACAAGTCGAAGGACAAAGATTCGGGCGACAAGGACAAAGAGAAGCGCCCGAAGCTGACGCTCAAAGCGAGCCCGCCGATCGCCATGTCGCCGGCGCGCGTCTCGCTCACGGCCGAACTCGCCGGCGGGCCCGACGACCTCGAAGATTTCTACTGCCCGACGATCGAGTGGGAGTGGGGGGACGGCACCAGCTCTGAAACGACTTCGGACTGCGATCCGTACGAGGCCGGCAAAAGCACGTTCAGGCGCCGGTTCACGGTCGAACACGTGTTTCGCGCGGGCTACCATCGCGTCTCGCTGCGTCTGAAGAAGCACGACAAGCAGATTTCCTCGGCGACAGTCGTCGTCGACGTCCGTCCCGGAATCCGGGATCTCTAGCTACAGGTCTTCCAGACTCACGGGCACTTCCGCAAACCCGTCCGCCTCGAGGCGGTACAGCCGCACCTCGGCGCGCTCGCCACGAAGGCTGACGATGAGATACAGGTGATCGGGATAGTGCGCCTCCGAGCGGTCGCTCGGTGAAGGCATCGGGGCAGAGTGCGGGTGCGAATGGTAGAAACCCAGGACCTCGAGCCCCCGTGTCCTGACCGCGCGTCTCGCGCGTATGTGATCGCCGGCATCGATTTCGAACCGGTTGGGGTTGGTGTCGACGTTTGCGGTTCTCACCGCCTCCGCAACCGTGTCGCCAGCGCCGACGAGCAGGCCGCAGCACTCCGCCGGCGCGGTTTCGCGAGCGTGGGCCACGATGTCGTCGTGTGCGCGGCGACTGAGCACCACGGCGACTACAACGCTTCGACAATCATCGCGATGCCCATCCCGCCGCCGATGCAGAGCGCGGCGGCGCCGTAGCGGAGCTTCCTCGCCCGCAAAGCGTGCACGAGCGTCGTCAGCACGCGTGCACCGCTCGCGCCGATCGGATGCCCCAGAGCGATGGCTCCACCGTGAATGTTCACCCTGGCCGAGTCAACCTTGAGTTCGCGCACGACGGCAAGCGACTGCGCGGCGAACGCTTCGTTCAACTCGAACAGATCGACCCGATCGGCGGTGAGCCCTGCGCGATCGAGGGCCATGCGGACGGCTGGGACGGGCCCCATTCCCATGACCATCGGGTCCACGCCGGCCGTCGCGTACGACACAATGCGCGCGAGCGGCGGAACGCCGGCGGCCTTCGCGCCATCTGCCGATGCCACCACCAGCGCCGCTGCGCCGTCGTTGATGCCCGACGCGTTGCCCGCCGTGACCGATCCGTCTTTCTTGAACGCGGGACGCAGCGCCGACAGCTTGTCGAGAGTCGTATCCGGGCGCGGGTATTCGTCCGTCGTGATCTGGCGGGGATCGCCCTTCTTCTGGGGCACCGCGACGGCGACGATCTCCGCCGCGAAGCTGCCGTCAGCGATCGCCCGCGCCGCGCGGCGCTGGCTCTCGACCGCGAACGCGTCCTGATCCGCGCGCGAGATGCCGTAGCGCGCGGCGACCTCTTCCGCCGTGATCCCCATGTGGCAGGAGTTGATCGCGCACGTGAGCCCCTCGGCCAGCATGGCGTCGATCGCCTCGCCATGGCCCAACCGATAGCCCCACCGCGCGCCTTTCAGGAGATACGGCGCGTTCGACATCGACTCGGTGCCGCCCGCCACGACCGTGTCGGTGAAGCCGACTGCGATCGCTTCCGCGGCGTGAACGACGGCCTGAAGCCCCGATCCGCACACCCGGTTGATCGTTTCCGCGGGCACCTCGACTGGAATCCCGGCCGCGAGCGCCGCCTGCCGCGCGACGTTCATGCCGGCGCCGGCCTGGAGGACGCAACCCATGATCACGTCGCCGACTTCGCGGGGCGCCACATGCGCGCGGGCCACAGCCTCGCGAATCGCCGTCGCGCCGAGCTCCGCCGCCGAAACGTCCTTGAACTGCCCGCCGAAGGATCCGATAGGCGTGCGGCACGCGCTGAGGATGAGCGTGTCGATCAGCGGGGCTCGGCGGGCCACGTCAGACGCTCAGCGCCCGGCGCCATGAGGCAGCGCCGTTGAAGACGGCGGCGAGGCGATCGCCGACGGGCAGGTCGCGCCGGAGGTCCTGAAGCGTGGCGATCAGCTCGTCGAGCGCCAGGGTGATCTCGTCGGCGTTGGTGGCCGTGATGTCGCGCCAGATCTCGGCCGGGCTCGACGCCAGCCTCGTCGTGTCCGCCAACCCTCGCCCCGCGAGCGCCAACCCGTCCTGGCCGACGGCGTCTCCCACGACCTGCATCAGCGCGCTCGCCGTCAGCTGCGGCAGGTGGCTGAGAAAGGCGAGGACGCGATCGTGCGCGGCCGCGTCGATCATGCGCGGCTGCGCCCCCAGGGCGCTGACGAAGGCCGTCAGCTTCTCGAGCGCATCGCCGGCCTCGCTCGACGGCGTCAACAGCCACGGGCGGCCCTTGAAGAGATCCGGCCGGGCGTTCTCGAGTCCGCCTTTCGCGCTGCCCCCCAGCGGATGTCCGCCGATGAACGTGAACTTCGGCGGCAGGGCCCGCGCCGCCTCGATGACGGCGCGTTTGGTGCTCCCTGTGTCGGTGACCACGGCCGGCTGGCGTACGTGCTCGTCCAATTCGGCGAGCATCTCGATATTCTGTCGGACCGGCGCGGCGAGAATCACGAGATCGACCTCGGCCAGGACGACGGGATCGTCCGCGGCGACGTCGATCGCGTGAAGCCGCATCGCCGTTTCGAGCACGTCCTTGTTGTCAACGGCGATCACGAGCGCTGCCGGCCACAGCTGACGCGCGGCCAGTGCGACCGACCCGCCGATGAGCCCGAGCCCGACGATGCCGATCTTCTGAAAGATCGGCGGCTCGCCGGAGGACGGGCCCGGCCGGCCCGGTTGAATGACAGGCAGATTTACCATCGTCCGACCCGCCTGCCTGACCCGCCCGACCTGCCTGCCTGGCCCGCCAGCCTTGCCTGCCCGGCCTGCCCTCCCATGTCGCTAGGAGCCCCAGCCGCGACGGGCGACCGTCTCGAGACAGATGCTGCGGCCGATGGCCGGCGCGATGATGCGCAGCTCGGCCATGAGCCGATCGAACTGCGCGGGGAACATCGATTGCGCGCCGTCGCTCCATGCGTGATCGGGGTCGTTGTGCACTTCGATGATCAGGCCATCCGCGCCCGCCGCGACGGCCGCGCGCGCCATCGGCGCCACCATGTCGCGCCGGCCCGCGCCGTGGCTCGGGTCCGCCACGATCGGCAGATGGCTCAGCTTCTTGACGATCGGAATCGCCGAGATGTCGAACGTGTTTCGCGTGGCGGTCTCGAACGTCCGGATGCCGCGCTCGCACAGGATGACGTCCTCGTTGCCGCCGCTGAGGATGTACTCGGCCGACAGGAGCCATTCCTCGATGGTCGCGGCGATGCCGCGCTTGAGCAGCACGGGCTTTCGCACGTAACCCAGCTCGCGGAGCAGCGTGAAGTTCTGCATGTTGCGCGCGCCCACCTGGTAGATGTCCGCGTACTTGCCGATCACCTCGATCTGGTTCGCGTCCATCACTTCGGTGACCAGCTTCAGGTTCTCGGCCCCCGCAGCGTCGTGCAGCATCTTCAGGCCGTCCTCGCCGAGGCCCTGGAAGCTGTAAGGGGAGCTGCGGGGCTTGAACGCACCGCCTCTGAAGATCTTCGCACCGGCCTTTCGCACGGCCGCGGCCGACGCGCGCACCTGCGCGTCGGTCTCCGCCGAGCACGGCCCGGCCATTACGATGACCTCGTCGCCGCCGATGCGGACGTCGCCGATCGTCACGACCGTACCTTCCGGCTTGAACGTCTTGCTGGCCAGTTTGTACGGCTCGGAGATGCGCATCACTTCGTGCACGCCCTCCATCATCTCGATGAGGCCGGGGTCCGGCCGCTTTTGCCCCACGACGCCGAGGACGGTCCGAGACACGCCCGTTGACCGGTGCACGTCCATCCCCAGTTCAACCAGACGCGCGACGACCTGTTCGATCTGCGTCTCGCTCGCCCGTTCTTCCATCACTACAACCATGGCTTCCGCCTCCAGAACGCGAACGTTCATGATACCGTGCCGCCGTCACCCTCCGCCTCGTCGTGTGCCACCCGCCGCTCCAGCCGCCGCGCTTCGTCGATGATGCGCTCGAAGAGCCGGGCGATGGCGTCCGGTCCGAGCGGCCCTTCGGCCGCCACGCCGCGCACGTGATCGAGGACCTGCTTCTCCCGGTCCGGCTGATACACGTCGATGCCCTGGTCCTTCTTCAGGCGGCCGATCTCGCAGGCGCACCGTGCGCGCTCGTTCAGCAACCGCACCAGCACTTCGTCCACCCGATCGATGTCGCGCCGCAAATCATCAAGCGTCGGCATACTTTGAACTTTTCACTTTGAACTTCTCTACTTTCACCTTTACGCCTGTAGCTCCCGTGGCTGGCAGGCGCTCCTGAGCGAGCGGACGTACGTCTCCACGCGATCGACCAGCTCCGGCGATTCGCGCTCCTCGGCAATCACCGAGACCAGCGCGCTGCCGACGACCGCCGCGTCGGCATAGCTGCCGACCTCGGCGACGTGCTCGGGCCGGGCGATGCCGAAGCCGAGCGCGATGGGCAGCGTCGTGGCCCGGCGGACGCGCCGCACCAGCGTCTCGGCATCCGACGACACCTGCGCCCGCGCCCCGGTGACACCGAGCCGCGAGATGCCGTACAGGAACCCCTGACCGAGCGAGGCGGCCTTCGCGATGCGCGCGTCGGTCGTCGTCGGGCTCAGGAGGAAGATTGTATCGATGCCCGCCCCGCTCATCGTGCCCTGAAACTCTTCGGCCTCCTCGATCGGGCAGATCGAGCGCCAGGACGCCGTCCACGCCGGCCTGTGACGCCTGGCGGGCGAACTCCGGCAGCCCGAGGCGCAGGAGCGGGTTGGCGTAGCTGAACACGACGATCGGCGCCGTGACGAACGGCCGGACCTCGGCGATCAGCTTGAGCGCCGTCCTCAGGCTCCCGCCCGCCGCGAGCGCGCGCTCGGTCGCGCGTTGAATCACCGGGCCATCGGCCAGCGGATCCGAAAACGGCACGCCGACCTCGAGCACATCGGCGCCGGCACGGTCGAGCGCCCGCAGCAGCTCGGCCGAGCGCGGGATGTCCGGATCGGCGGCGGTCGTGTACGTGACCAGCCCCGGACGCTGCTCGAGGCGCAGCCGGGCGAACGTCGGTCCTAGGCGCGAAGGCATTTTTCCACCGTCTGCACGTCTTTGTCCCCGCGGCCCGACAGGTTCACGAGCAGCACGCCGTCCGGGCCAAGCTCCCTCGCGACACGCCGCGCGTAGGCGATGGCGTGCGCCGATTCGAGCGCCGGCAGGATGCCCTCGAGCCTCGCGAGCGTCTGAAACGCCGCGAGCGCGTCGCCGTCGGTGATGTAGCCGTACTCGGCCCTCCCGAGCGCGCGCAGCCAGGCGTGCTCGGGCCCCACGGCGGCGTAGTCGAGCCCCGCTGAAATCGAATGCGTCAGCTCGATGTTGCCATCGTCGTCCTGAAGAATGAACGTGCGCGTCCCTTGCAGAACGCCCGTGCTGCCGCCGGCGAAGCGCGCCGCGTGGCGTCCCCGGACGATGGCCTCGCCGCCGGCTTCGACGCCGATGAGCCGCACGCCCGCGTCGTCGACGAACGCATCGAAGATGCCCATGGCGTTGCTGCCGCCGCCCACGCACGCCACGATCGCGTCGGGCAGGCGGCCGGCCAGTTCGCGGATCTGCTCGCGCGCCTCGCGGCCGATGATCGACTGGAATTCCCGGACCATCAGCGGGTAGGGGTGCGGGCCCAGGACCGAGCCCAGCAGGTAGTACGTGTCCGTGACGTTGGTCACCCAGTCGCGCATCGCTTCGTTGATGGCGTCCTTCAGCGTGCGGCTCCCGGAGTCGACGCGGCACACCTCGGCGCCGAGCAGCCGCATGCGGACGACGTTCAGCTCCTGCCGGACCATGTCTTCCGAGCCCATGTAGACGTGGCACTCGAGCCCCAGGAGCGCGCAGGCCGTCGCCGTCGCCACGCCGTGCTGCCCCGCGCCGGTTTCGGCGACGATGCGGCGCTTGCCCATGCGGGCCGCGAGCAGCGCCTGGCCGAGCGCGTTGTTGATCTTGTGCGCGCCGGTGTGCGTCAGGTCCTCGCGCTTGAGGAAGATTCGCGCGCCGCCGTACTCCTGCGTGAGGCGCTTCGCCTCGTAGACGGGCGTCGGCCTGCCGACGTAGTGCTTCAGCAGGCGCCGCAGCTCCGTGGCAAACGAGGGATCCTCGCGCACCTTGAAGTACGCGCGTTCGAGCTCCTCGATCGGCTCGACCAGCGTCTCCGGCACGAACCGGCCGCCGAACTCGCCGAAGTATCCGCGAGCGTCAGGATCGCGCCGTGATGCTGCTTCCATGAATCGCCTCGAAGAGCGCCTTGATGCGCCCGTGGTCTTTGATGCCCGGAGCCGCCTCGACTCCGGACGACACGTCGATGCCGAACGGCCGCACCCGCGCGATTGCCTCGCCGACATTCTCGGCGGTCAGGCCGCCGGCCAGCACCACCCGGCGGCGCCGCGCGATCCCGGCCGCGACCGACCAATCGACCGTGCGCCCCGTGCCGCCCCGACGAACCGGATCGTGGACGTCCAGCAGGATCAGCACTCGCGACGGCCACGCCTCCAGGGCGCCGTCGGCCGGCGCCAGGCCGTCTCGCAAGGCGACGGCCTTGACCACCGGCCGGTGCGATGCCGGCGACGTACTCGCGGCGCTCCTCACCATGCAGCTGGACCGCGCCCAACTGCACGAGGTTCGCCACGCCGTTCACGTACTCCACGGGCTGATCCACGAACACGCCGACGGCGGACACAAACGGCGGCAGCGACGACACGATCGCTCGCGCGCGGTAGGGATCGATCGCTCTCGGACTCTTCGGCCAGAACACGAAGCCCAGTGCCGTGGCTCCAGCGTCGACGGCCGCCTCCGCGTCCTCACGTCTCGTGATTCCGCAGATCTTCACGAACACGGCACACCGGCCAGCAACTCGCGGAGCGCCTTCCCGGGGTCCGGTACCGTCATCAGCCGTTCGCCGATGAGAAACGCGCGGTACCCGCATTGGCGCAACCGCGCCAGGTCCTCGGACGTCCGCAGCCCGCTCTCGCTGACCGCGATGACGTCGGACGGCATCAGCCCGATGACGGCCTCCGAGGCCTTCACGTCCACTTCGAGGGTCCGCAGATTCCTGTTGTTGACGCCGACAATCCGCGCGCCCGCATCGATCGCCCCGCGCAGTTCGTCCGCGTCGTGCACCTCGACCAGCGCGTCCAGTCCGAGGCCGGCCGCGCATGCGGCGAGCGCCCGCAGTTCCACGGGCTCCAGCGCCGCAACGATCAGCAGCACGGCATCGGCGCCTGCCGCCCTCGCCTCGAGGATCTGATATTCGGAGACGATGAAGTCTTTTCGCAGCACCGGGACAGCGACAGCCGCTCGCACGGCCTCCAGATGCTCGAGCGAGCCGTCGAAGAACGCCGGCTCGGTCAGCACCGAGATGGCCGCAGCGCCAGCCTCCGCGTACCCACGGGCGATCGCGACCGGATCGTAGTCTGCCCGCAGCACGCCCCTGGACGGCGAGCGCCGCTTGCACTCGGCGATCACGTTCAGTCCGTCGCGCCGCGCGAGGGCCGCGTGCAACCGTCCCGCGCCCGCACGGGTGCCGAGGCGTGACACGCGATCCCGCAGCGCCGGCAACGGCTCGTGCCGCGCGCGTACCTCGACGATTCGGCGCGTGGCCGCCACAATCGTGGCGAGCAGGTCGGCGCTCACGCGCGGACCCCCTCGGAGAACTCCTCGGCGGTCGAGACGGCGATGAGCGTGTCCAGCGTCCGCCGGGCGTCCCCGCGATCGATAGCGCGCGACGCCCGGACGAGACCCTCGCCCACCGATGCCACCTCGCCGGCGACCAGCAGAGCCGCGGCCGCGTTCAGCAGCACGACATCGCGCGGCGCGCCTCGCTCTCCGCCGAGGACCCGTTCGATGATGCGCGCGTTCTCGTGCGCGTCGCCGCCTTTGAGCGCCGCCGGGTTGGACTTGGGCAGTCCCACGTCGCCCGGATGGAGGTAGAACGTGTTCACGGCACCGCCACGCGCCTCCGACACCTTCGTGTATCCCGCGGTCGAGATTTCGTCGATGCCGTCGGCGCCGTGAACGACCCAGGTGCGCTCGGACCCGAGCAGCATGAGCGACCGCGCCATCAGTTCGGTCAACTCGGGCCTCGGGACGCCGACCAGTTGACGCGTGGCGCCGGCAGGGTTCGTCAGCGGGCCGAGCAGGTTGAAGGCCGTTCGCACGCCGAGGGCGCTTCGGATCGGCGCCGCGTGGCGCATCGCCGGATGGAACGTCGGCGCGAAGAAGAAGCCGACCCCCGCCTCCGCCAGGCAGCGTTCGACGACCGCCGGGGACGCCGTGACGCGAACCCCGAGCGCCTCGAACACGTCGGCGCTTCCTGACAGACTCGACACAGAACGGTTGCCGTGCTTGGCCACCTTGACGCCGCACGCGGCGATGACCAGCGCCGCACACGATGAAATGTTGAAGGTACCCGACCTGTCGCCGCCGGTTCCGCAGGTGTCGAACACCCTGTCGTACCGCCGCGAGATCTGGACCGCGTGGGCGCGCATCGCGCGCGCGAGGCCGACGATCTCCGTCGGCCGCTCGCCTTTCATGGCGAGGCCAATCAGCAGACCGGCGACCTGTGCCGGCGCCGCGCGGCCCTCCATGACTTCGGTCATGGCGGCGGCCGCCTCGTCGCTCGACAGATCTTCGTGCCGCGTCAGCTTCTCAATCAGTGCGGGAAACATACCTAATCCAGCCGCCCCTCCAGGAAATTGCGCAGCAGCTTGTGGCCTTCGCCGGTCAGGATCGACTCGGGGTGAAACTGGACGCCGTGGACGGGCCACCGCCGGTGCCGCAGGCCCATGATGATGCGATCCTCGCGCGTCCGCGCCGTCACCTCGAGATCGTCCGGCAACCCCTCCTCCGCCACGACGAGAGAGTGATAGCGGGAGGCCGCAAAGGAGTCGCTCATGCCGCTGAACACGCCGCGGCCGTTGTGCTCGATGAGCGACGTCTTGCCGTGCATCGGCACGCCGGCCCGCACCACCCGGCCGCCGAACGCGGCGCCGATCGCCTGATGCCCGAGACAGACGCCGAGAATCGGCGTCCGCTCGCCCAGCTCGCGCACGACGTCCATCGTGATGCCGGCGTCCTCGGGCCGCCCGGGTCCGGGCGAGATGACGATGCGCTCCGGCTTGCTGGCCGCCACCTCCTCGACCGACGCCGCATCATTCCGCACGACGTGCACCTCGGCGCCGAGCTCGCCGAGATACTGCACGAGGTTGTAGGTGAACGAATCGTAGTTGTCGATAACGCAAATCATGGCTACAGGCCCTGCTGCGCGATCTCGAGCGCCTTGAGCAGCGCGCGCGCCTTGTCCCGCGTCTCTTCGTATTCGGCCGTGGGGTTTGAGTCGATGACGATGCCGGCACCCGCCTGGGCGTAGGCCTTGCCCTTCGACATGATGATCGTGCGAATGGCGATGCAGAAGTCGAGGTTGCCGGCGAAGTCCACATACCCGACGGCGCCGGCGTACAGTCCGCGCGGGATGGGTTCGAGCTCCCGGATGATCTGCATCGCACGCACCTTCGGCGCGCCCGAGACGGTGCCCGCCGGGAAACACGACACCAGCGCGTCGAGGCGATCGCGGTCGTCGGCCAGCCGGCCCTCCACGATCGACGTCAGGTGCATCACGTGCGAAAACCGCTCGAGGCCCATGAACTGCGGCACGCGGACACTGCCGTACTTGCAGACCCGGCCGACGTCGTTGCGTCCGAGATCCACGAGCATGACGTGCTCGGCGCGTTCCTTTTCGTTGCGCTTCAACTCCTCGCCCAGCCGCATGTCCTCTTCTTCATTGCGCCCGCGCGGCCGCGTTCCCGCGATGGGGTGTGTCTCGACCCGCGAGCCCTCGACACGCACCAGCATCTCGGGAGACGACCCGACGACGGACACGCCGCCCATGCGGATGAAGTACATGTAGGGCGACGGGTTCACGTGCCGCAGCGCGCGGTACACCGTGAACGGCTCGACCGTGACGTCGGCCTCGAAGCGCTGCGACAGCACGACCTGGTAGATATCGCCCGCCGCGATGTGCTCCTTTGCCGCCCTGACGTGATTCTCGAAGCCTTCGCGGGTGTAGCTGGACCGGACCTCGAGGGGGGCTCCACCAGCCGGACGATCGTGCGAGAGCCCGCGCTCGAGCTCGCGCTCCAGGAAACCGATCTTCGCGCACGCGAACTGGTACAGCGACTCCAGGTCGTCGTCTGCGGTAATGCGGGCGTTCGCGATGATGAGAATCCGGTGCCGGACGTGGTCGAAGGCGAGCACGGTGTCGAACACCATGAACCCCGCCTGAGTGGCGCCGTCGTCGGACTTCCCGAGGTCGCCCAGAACCGGTTCGAACCACGACGAGGCGCCGTACCCGAAGTAGCCCACCGCGCCGCCCGTGAACCGCGGAAGATCGGCGACGAAGGGCGACCGGTAGTCGGCCATCAGGCTGCGGAGCGTGTCGATGAACGGGCGCTCGCTCTCCGACGTTTGCCCGGCGCGATCGATGATCGTTTTGCCGTCGCGCGCGGTCAGGATCAGGAACGGATCCTTGCCGAGGAACGAGTAGCGGCCCACGTGTTCGCCGCCCTCGACGCTCTCGAGCAGGAACGCGTAGTCCGCATGCTCGGCGATCTTCAGAAACGCCGACACGGGCGTCAAAAGGTCGGCGACCATTTCCTTGCACACCGGCACGAACGTGCCGCGGCGCGCCAGCTCCTTGAATTCCTCGAAGGACGTGATTTTCATGAAGGCGTGAACTCCGCAAGCCGCCTCGAGGCGGCCTGCCGCATGACGTCGGCCGGCGCTTTCACGCCGGTCCACCACTCGAACTGCTCGACGGCCTGCCCCACGAGCATCTCGAGGCCGCCGATCGTCGCGCACCCGGCGCCGGCAGCTGCACACAGCAGCTTCGTGTTCGCCGGGTTGTAGATGAGATCGTAGACAAGACGTCCAGGAGGCCCGGAGAGCGCCGAGTCGTCGACCGGCGACGCATCCGCGTTGGGGTACATCCCGACGGGCGTGCAGTTGACCAGCACGTCCCAGCTGCCGGCCTCGGGCGGCAGCGGACCCACGCCCGCGCCGGCCGACGTCGCGACTTCCTCAGCCCGGGCCCGGTTGCGCGCGTGAACCGTGACCCTGGCGCCGGTGTCCGAAAGAGCCGCCAGCACGGCGCGGGCCGAGCCGCCCGCGCCCAGCACCGTCACGCGGGCGTCTTTGAGCGGCACGCGCTCGCGCAGCGGCCGGAGAAAGGCGGCCGCGTCGGTGTTCCGGCCGGCCCAGCGTCCGTCGATTGCCCGGATGGTATTCACCGCGCCCACGCGGGATGCGACGTCGTCGGCTTCGTCGACGAGACCGCGCAACGCGACTTTGTAGGGAATCGTGACGCTCGCGCCGCGAACGTTGAGCGCCCGCGCGAAGGTCATGAAGTCGGCGGCGTCCGCCGCCGGGAACGGCAGGTAAACGGCGTCGACGCCCACCGCACCGAACGCCGCGTTGTGCATGGCCGGAGAAACCGAGTGCGAGACTGGCAATCCCACCAGGCCGTACAGCTCGGTCGCCGCCGTGACGGACCGGAACCGGTACAGGTCCAGCAGTTCCGCAGGCGTCACCTGCCCGACGTGGCGTTCGAGCCCGGCATACGTCCAGCGCGATCCGAACTTCTCGGTGAGCACACGCGTCGCGAGGCCGCAGTCGCCCATCCCGATCAGCACCAGGTCCCCGGGCCCGCCCTGCCCGCCTTGCCTGGCCTGCCCGCCTTGCCCGGCCCGCCCGCCCCGGAGTTCGAGGAGCGGAAGGCAGTCGCCGAGGCGCGCCGTCTTGACCGCTAGCTTGACGATCTCCGCGCCGGTCGCGCGCATGGCGGCAGCCCGCGAGGCGAGATCTGATGGCACGCCGTCGAAGTCGTGATTTGAGAGGACCACGCGGCGCCCTGACGTGGACGAGATGATGTCGTTGAAGTTGGCGCGCCACTCGACGTCCACGTACTCGGCGCCGAGCGCCAGCGCCTCCCGGAGGATGGCGCGCCGCTGTTCTTCGGAGCCGCGAAACTGCCCGCCCTCCCACTCCGGCCGGCAGGTGACGATCGCCGGGAGCCGCCGGCCCTGGAGTGCGCCGGCCACGTCGGGGTCGCTGACCGTGTCAACGCGCAGTTCGACCATGTCGGCGCCGGCAACTTCGTCGCGCTTGCGGCGAAGTTCGGCGGTGGTCGGCGCGGTCACGGTGACGCACAGCACTGTATGGCCCCAAAAACAAAAAAGCCCCTTCAACCGTCAGGCTGAAGAGGCTCAGGTTCAATCCGTCGCGCAGTGGCAGGTCAGGCCAAGGCGAATGCCCCTTCAGAAGCACTCCAATACCGCCACCCGTACACAGACACGGCGGCGACAGTGGTCGCCGGTCTAAACGGGAATGCACGGAGGTTCCGAGGCACTCGGCTCATGAATAGACGGGCCTGACGATAGCAGACGGCATCTTTTCTTGTCAAGAATGAGCACCCGCAAATCGCCCATTCTCCTTGACCAATAAGCACTTCTCCCGTATAACGAAAGAGACCTCATGTCACTCCGCCGGGTCACGGTCGCGTCGCTGCTGGTCGTGCTGTGGCTCATCCGGGTGCCGGCCGCCACGCTCCAGATGGGCATCGGCGAGATCCGGCCGGGCATGGTCGGCATCGGCCGGACCGTCTTCGACGGCACCCACGTCGAGGAGTTCAAGGTCAACATCCTCGGCGTCCTCGAAAACGCCATCGGCACCCGCCGCAATCTGATTCTGGCCAGGCTCGAGGGCGGCCCCCTCGCGAACACGGGCGTCATCGCCGGCATGAGTGGAAGCCCGGTGTATGTCGACGGCCGGCTGATCGGCGCGGTGTCCTACTCGCTCGGTCAGTTCTCCAAGGAACCCATCGCCGGCATCACGCCTATCGCGGAGATGACCGACGCGACGTCGTTCACCGACGCGCGCCCCGCGGGCGCGCGCGTTCGCGTCGAGTTTCCGCTGACACGTGAGAATCTGACGGCCGCGTTCCGCAAGGCGCTCAACTGGAACCGTCCGTTCGCTGAACGGCCGGAGGACGCGCGGTATTTCGGCATGGGAGGCGACGGCTCCCTTGCCGGGGCCAGCGGCGGCGCGCTCGGCACACTGCTCCGTCCGATTGCCACGCCCCTCGTCATGTCCGGCTTCGAGCCGGATCTGGCTGACATGCTCGGCTCGGCCTTTCGCGAGCAGGGCTTCGCCCCGGCCGGCGGCGGTGCGGCAGGCCTGCGCCCGGGCGAGAAACCGTTCGAGGGGCCGCTCAAGCCCGGCGATGCCGTGGGCGTGATGCTCGTCGGCGGCGATCTGCAGCTCGGCGCGACCGGCACCGTCACGCACATCGACGACGATCGCGTCTACGCGTTCGGCCACCCGCTCTACAACCTCGGCCCGACCGCGTTTCCGATGACGCGCGCCTACGTCTACACCGTGATCCCGAGCTTCGCCGCGTCCATGAAGCTGTCGACGACGGGCGAAGTCATCGGCGCGTTCACGCAGGATCGCGCAGTCGCGATCGCCGGCCGCCTCGGACCCGGTCCGAAGATGATTCCCATCACGCTCGTCCTCGATGCCGATCGCGCGGTCAGGCGGACGTTCCGTTTCGAGCTCGCCAACGACCAGATGTTCACGCCGCTCATGGCCGCCGCGACCATCTCGAACACGCTCGCGTCGTATGAGCGCCAGTATGGGACGTCCACGTTCTACGTGCGCGGCACCGCCAAGGTGACCGGCCACGAGTCGATTGCCTTCGACAACGTCTTCGCGGGCGAACAGCCGTCGATCAACGCGTCCACGTTCATCGCCGCTCCGCTCGCCGCCCTGCTGGGCAACGACTATGAAAAGGTCAGCATCGAGGGCATCGATCTGGCGATCGGGTCGACCGAGGAATCGAAGACGGCCACCCTCGAACGCGTCTGGCTCGACGACCAGCGCCCCCGCGCCGGGCGCACGGTGCCATTGAAGGTACTCCTGCGCACCAGGCGCGGCGAGGAGCTGCTTCGCACCGTGCCGATCGAGATCCCGTCGAACGCCACCGGCACGCTGTCGGTCCTGGTGGCGGATGGCAACCGTCTGACCCAAATCGAGCAGCGCGAGGCTCGTTCGCCGCAGCCGCGCAACGTGGACCAGATGATCCGGATGTTGAACAAGAGCCGGCGCGGCAGCACGCTGTACATCAAACTCCTCGGGTCCGATCCCGGCGCCGTCGTCAGCGGCGAGTCGCTGGCCGCCCTGCCGCCGTCGGTGCTGGGCGTGTTCGAGGCGGACCGGAGCACCGGGAGCTTCAGCCCGCTCAGCAACGCAACGCTCGGCGAATGGGAGCTCACCACGGAGCACGCCGTCAACGGTTCCCGCACGATCTCCATTGCCGTCTCGCCCAACTAGCGTGGCCGCCAAGCCCTTCCGCCTGGTCTGCGTTGCTGCCGCTGCGCTCGCCATCGCGACCGTCGACGCGTCCTCGTCCAAGTTTTTTCAGACCGCGACGCAGTCCGACTTCCTGAAGGGCGAGGTCGAGAACCTGTCGCTCGACGCGCGCGGCCAGCTGACGCTGGCTCCGGCGGCGGAACTGATCTACGAGGCGGCGGCGCCATTTGTCTGGGCCGTGGTCCCCGGAAGCGACGGTGCCTTCTTCGTGGGCACCGGCAACGAAGGCAAGGTGTACCGCGTCGACTCGTCGGGCAAAGGCACCGTCTTCTTCGACAGCGCCGAGCTCGAGATTCACGCGATGGCGCCGGCGCCAAACGGCGGCCTGTACGTCGGCACGTCCCCCGACGGCAAGATCTACAGAGTCGATCGGAACGGTGCGGCCACCACGTTCTTCGATCCCGAGGACCGGTACATCTGGGCGCTGACCGTCGACGTCCGCGGCAACGTCTACGCCGGCACCGGAGACAAGGGCATCATCTACAAGATCGCGCCGGACGGAAAAGGCGCGCCGTTCTTCCGGACCAAGTCCACGCACGCCACTGCGCTCACCATGGATCGCGCGGGCAACCTCCTGGTCGGCACTGAGTCGCCCGGCAAGGTCATTCGCGTCGATCCGGACGGCAAGGGCTTCGTGCTCCTGGACACGCCGTATCAGGAGATTCGCGGCCTTCGATTCGATGACAAAGGCCAGCTGTACGCGGCGGCGCTGAACGGGCGGCCGGCCGGCGCCGCGACGCCGGCCCCGAGCCTCGGAACGGACCAGCCGCTCGATACCGGGCGCGCACCGGTGCCGTCGGTCTCGGTCTCGACGGAGATCACCGCGATCGCCATCGTCGACGGCGGGGGTTCCTCCAGCACGAGCGGTTCGAGCCGCGACGATCGGCGTGCCTCGAAAGGTGCGGTGTACCGCATCCTGCCCGACGGCTTGTGGGACATGATCTGGGACTCCCGCGAGGACATCCCGTACGACGTCGTGTTCGACCGGACGGGTGCGCCTATCATCGCCACCGGCAACAAAGGCAAGCTATACCGACTCGAAGGCGACCCGCTCCGGCCGACGCTGCTCACGCGAGCCAGCGCCCAGCAGGTCACCGCGTTCTACGCCGACCCGCGCGGCCAGCTGTATTTCGCGACGGCCAATCCCGGCAAGCTGTTCCGGCTGTCGTCGGAACACGCCCCGCGGGGCACCTATGAGTCCGAGCCGGCCGACGCGCAGATGCTGGCGACGTGGGGCGCGCTGAGCTGGCGCGGAGCGGTTCCCAGCGGCGGCAAGATCGAACTGGCGACGCGCAGCGGCAACACGGCGACGCCCGACGACACGTGGAGCGCCTGGTCCACCAACCCGATTCCGTCCGACGGCGCGCCCATCGCGAGCCCCAAGGCCCGGTATCTGCAGTGGCGCGCGGTGCTGACGGGACGCGGCGATGGCCCCCTCCTCACATCCGTTACGGCGGCGTACCTGCAGCGCAACCTGCGCCCCACCGTCCGGTCGATCACGGTCCATCCACCTGGCATCGTCTTCCAGAAGCCCTTTACGACGGGCGAGCCCGAACTCGCGGGCTTCGGCGACCAGACGACGCCGGACCGCAAGCTGACGACCGCTGCCCAATCCACACCGGGCACCTCGTCGTCGCCCGCGCTTGGCCGCCGCACGTATCAGAAAGGGCTCCAGACGCTCGCGTGGCGGGCCGACGACGAGAACGACGACGACCTCGTGTACACCGTGCTGTACCGGCGTGAAGGCGAGACCGAATGGACACCGCTTCGACGCGGTCTCGAAGAGCCCATCCTCGTGTGGGACACGACGCTCGTGCCGAACGGTACCTACTTCGTCCGCATCGTCGCCTCGGACTCGCCGTCCAACCCCTCGGCTGCGGCGCTCTCGGGCGAGCGCGACAGCACGGCGTTCCAGATCGATCACACGCCGCCGGTGATTGCGGTCAGCACGACACGCACCGAAGGCGGCCGTACGACGCTCGTGTTCGACGTCACGGACGCGGATTCCCCGGTGTCGCGGGTTGAGTACTCGCGCGACGGCGGCGTGCGATGGACGGCCGTGTTTCCGAGAGACGGAATCGCCGACTCGAAGACCGAGCGTTACGAGGTGACGATCGAGGGTGAGATCAGCGACGCGGGCCTCACGATTCGCGCGTCGGACTCGATGAACAACACCGACACGACGCACGTGGCCCCGCCACGCCCCCGCCGATAGCGATCCGCTACGTCTTGCTTGGGGGCAGCGGCGGGTGCTTGGCCCGCACCGTCGTGTGCGCGACGAGCCAGACCCTGTTGACGGCCACCGGGAGGCCCATGCGCGTGGCCGGCTCGAACCGCGCCCGCGAGACGGCGTCGCGGAGCTCTTCGAGCCTGGAATCGGCGATGTCCGGCGTGCCGGGCACGGCATCGCTGCTGTCGAGGATTTCGAGATTCGCCACGGTGCCCTCGCGGGTCACGACGGCGGACAATGCTGCGACGCCGTCGCTTTCGGCGTGATTGCCGCCGGCGGCGTCCTCGGCGACCACCAACAGCTCACCGCTCGAAAACGGCGCGTCGAGCGCTCGCGGGAGCAACACGCGGGCGTCGACCACGAACGGGTTCTCGTTCGTCCCCTGAGTCGCCAGGAAGTTCAGGATGCCGGCCAGCGAATCGGCGCGCTCGATCGTGGCGAACCGCATCATGCCCAGCATCAGCATCAGGCACATCGTGGTGGCCAGCGAGGCGCCGACGCCCGCGTAGACCATCCGGACATCCTCGAGAACGTCGTGCATCCACGCGCCGAACGAAGCCTCGTGCTCGACCTTCACGCGATTGACGACCGTGGACGTGAACGCCGCGGCCTCGTCGCACGACAGGGACACGCGGCCCGGCACCGTGACGCGGAGCAGCGATCCGAGGCCTTCGATCTCAGCCAGCGCCGCGGCGCAGGCGCCGCAGCGGTCCACGTGCGACGATACGGCAATCTGGCTGGAGACCGGGAGCTCGCCGTCGTGAAACGCCTGCAACGAGCGGAGCGCCGCCGCGCAAGTGAGCACCTTCATGGGGTCCTGTCCTCTCGCAGTTCGAGCCGCAGCGCCTGTCGCGCGCGCGTCAACCGCGATTTCACCGTGCCAATCGCCAGGCCGAGCGAGAACGCGATCTCCTCGTAGCTCAGGCCGTCGACCTCGCGAAGCACAATCGCCGTCCGCTGGTCGAACGGCAGGTTGTTGAGGGCGCGCTGCAGCCGGGCGCCGAGTTCCTTCTGCGCCAGCGCCCGCTCGGGCGTCGCCTGGCTAATCGAGGCCAGTTCGCCGTGCGCCGACTGGTGTTCGTCGAGCGACACCTGGTCGGCCCGCCGGCGCCGCCGCCAGAACCGGTGGCGGTTGCGGGCCTGGTTGACCGCGATCCGGTAGATCCAGGTTCGAAGGCTCGACTGCCCCCGGAACCGATGAATCGTCCGGAAGACGCGGAGGAAGACTTCCTGGGAGACGTCGAGGGCTTCGTCGCGGTCGTCCAGCAGGTTGACCGCGAGCTGGATGACCATCCGCTGGTGCTCGCCGACCAGTTCGGCGCAGGCCAGCTCGTCTTTCAGTGCACACCGCTGCACCAGCGTCGCTTCGCGGGCGCCGATATCAGACCAACTCGCGACGCGTTCCTGCTTCACGGTGTGTGGCCGATCCCAGATTACAGCAATTTAGACACCAGGAGAGGCTGGAAGTTCCGATACGATGGCAGGGGGCCCGTACCGACAAATGCGCCGCTTTCTTCGCGGCTTCTTCCCTGTTCTGGTCGTCCTGGCCGTCGCCGTGCTGGCCGCCATCGTCGCGTACCAGGCGGTCGCCCGGGATCGTGAGTACCAGCGGCTGCTCGCACGCGGAGACGCGGCCCTCTCCGAGGACCAGACGTTTGGCGCCATCGAGGCCTATAGCGGCGCCCTCGCCCTGCGTCCCGACTCCATGCTCGCCTACCTCAGGCGCGGCGAGACCTACCAGCGCCGGGGAGACCTCGACGCCGCCGCGCACGATTTTCGCGCGGCGGCCGCGCTCGATCCCTCGTCCCCCCGGCCGCTCGAAGGCCTCGGGAACGTCCGGTATCAGATGCAGCGGTACCCGCTCGCCGCGGACGCCTACGAGGGCGCACTGGCGCTCGACGATCGCTCGGCCCGGCTCAGTTACAAGCTCGCCCTCTCCCACTACCGCGCCGGCGAGCTCGAGGCCGCAATCGCGGCCGCGCAGAGGACCGCGCAACTGAGCGACAGCTCGGCCGAGGCGTACTACCTGCTGGGCGTCTGCCTTCGCGACCGCAGGAAGACCGCCGAGGCGCAGCACGCCTTCGAGCGCGCCGTCTCCCTGTCGCCGGGCTTCATCGCCGTCCGGGAGGAGCTGGCCGACCTCTATGCGGGTCAGAACCGGCGCGCCGACGAGCTCGACCAGCTGCAGATCATGGCCGGCCTCGACCGCGAGCACGTCGAGCGTCAGGTCGCGGTCGGTCTGGCGCAGGCGCGTGCGGGCCACGCAGAGCCGGCCGTCCTCGCGCTCGGCACGGCCCTCGAACGCACGCCCGACCAGCCGCTCGTCTACGAGGCCCTCGGCCGCGTGTGGCTGGACGACGCCGAGGCGCGCGACGATCGGACGGCGCTCAACAAGTCGCTCGAAGCCCTCGAACGGGTCGGTTCGGGTCCGGCTGCAACCAGCACGTCGCTCACCCTGTTTGGCCGGGCGCTGCTGCGTGACGGCCAGCTCGAACGGGCGGAGCAGACCCTGCGACAGGCGACGACCCGGTTCCCGGTCGATCCCTCTGCCTTCCTCCTCTACGCCACAGCGGCCGAACGGCAGAACCATCTCGACGCCGCGCGTCACGCCCTCGTCGACTACGGATCGCTCGTCGCCGACGATGCGCGGCTCGCAGCGCGCGCGGAGAGAATCGCGTCGCTGTCCCTGCGCCTCGATGATCCCGCGACGGCGGCCCGATGGCTCGAACGCGCTCTGGAGGCGAGCCCCGCCGATGCCCGTCTCCTCGCGTCGCTCGGCGAGGCGCAGCTCAAGGCAGGCGACCGGGACGGGGCGCGCTCGACGGTCGCCCGCGGACTGGCGATCGACCCCGAGCATCCGGCCCTGCGCGCGCTGTCCCGCCGCATCAGGTAGCCGCCCGCGACTGCGTCTTCGGATCGGCGAGATCGCGCAAGCCGTCGCCGAGAAAGTTGAATCCCAGCACCAGCACGGCAATCGCGACGCCGGGAAAGAGCGTCAGGTGGGGCGCGTCGAGCAAGTGGGCGCGGCCCCCGCTGAGCATGGACCCCCAGCTGGGTGTCGGCGGCTGGACACCGAGCCCCAGAAAGCTCAGGGCTGCTTCGCCGATGACAGCGCCCGCCATCCCGAGCGTCGCCTGGACGACGACGGCGGGCATGGCGGCGGGCACGATGTGCCGGAACAGCACGCGCGGCGTCGCTGCGCCCAGAGCCCTCGCCGCCAGCACGTAGTCGAACTCGCGCGCGCGGAGGACTTGCCCGCGCACCAGCCGCGCGTACCCGACCCAGCCGATGATCGTCAGGGCGAAGAGCACGTTACCGAGGCTGGGTCCCAGAACGGCGACGAGCGCAATCGCCAGCAACAGCCCCGGAAACGCCATCAGCGTGTCGATGACCCGGTTGACGAGTTCGTCGATCGGCCCCCCGAAGTACCCCGCCACCGCCCCCACGAGCGTGCCGATGACCGCCGACACGGTCACGACGGTGACGCCGACGAGAAACGAGATCCTGGCGCCGGCCAGCACGCGCGCGAGCACGTCCCGCCCAAGCTCGTCGAGGCCGAACAGATGTCCGCCCCCTGGACCCGCGAGCCGCAGTGGAAGGTCCTGCACGGCGGGATCGAACGGCGTCACGGCGGGGCCGGCCATCGCTGCGAGCGCCGCGGCCAGCACGATGCCGGCGCCGATCTTTAGACGCATCCCTGCCCCACGTCAGTCGTCTCCCAACCTGATGCGCGGATCGAGGTACGCATACGCCATGTCGGTCAGCAGGTTTACCGACACATACGTCACGGCAATGAGCAGGATGCAGCCCTGCACGAGCGGGTAGTCTCGGAACCCGATCGATTGAATCAGGAGCCGGCCTACGCCGGGCCAGGCGAAGATCGTCTCCGTGATGACAGCCCCGGTCAGCACCGCGCCGACTTGCAGCCCCAGCACCGTGACAATGGGGATCAGGCTGTTGCGCAGTGCGTGCTTCAGCACGACGCGCGCGGTCGACAGGCCGCGGGCGCGGGCCGCGGTGACGTAGAGTTCACGCAGCTCCTCGATGAGGCTCGCGCGCGTCATACGAGCGAGCACGGCCGCCAGCGGTGCACCCAGAGTGACCGCCGGCAGGACCAGGTGCGCCAGCGTTCCACGTCCCGACACGGGAAGCCATCCCAGCCCCACGGAAAAAACGATCGCGAGCAGCGGGCCCAGCCAGAAATTCGGCATCGAGATACCCACGAGCGCCAGCGTTGTCGCCGCGTGATCGATGCCGGTGCCCGCCTTGACGGCAGCCATCACGCCTGCCGGAATCGCGATGGCGACCGCCACGAGCATGGCGGCCAGTGCGAGCTCGACGGTGGCCGGTAGCCGGGCGGCGATTGCCGCCGTGACGCGCTCGTTCGTGCGCAGCGACACGCCCAGATCGCCGCGCGCGGCGCCCGAGAGGAACGCGGCGTACTGAACGGGCAGCGGCCGGTCCAGGCCGAGCCGGCCCCGCAGCTCGGCAACACTCTCGGGCGATGCGGCATCGCCAAGCATCGCCTGGACCGGATCGCCGGGAATGAGATGGACGAGGGCGAAAACGATCGTCGCCGCGCCGAGCAGGACCGGAATCGCGAGCAGCAGGCGACGAGCGAGAAACCGCAACACCGGGGCCAATGATAGCGCTCCATCGCTACGGGCCCTCCGGGATTCCCAGCCGGACCATCAGCTTCGCCAGGCCCTGCCGGGAGATCCCCAGCTCCACCGCCGCCTGCGTGCGAACGCCGCCGGTTCGCACAAGAGCCGCCCGCACGAACCGCTCGTCGAACGCCCGGCGTGCGGCATCGAGCCGGCAGGTCGTGCCCGATGTCAACGCCTCGAGGTGCGGCGGCAGCGCCGCCGGCCCGACCACTCCCCTGCGGCTGGCCCGCACGGCGAGCGCGGCGAGGACGTTCTGCAACTCGCGGATGTTGCCCGGCCATTCGTAGCGCGCGAGCACGGCCACGGTCGCCGGGCCCAGCGTGGCGCGGCTGCCGATGCGTTCCGTCGCCTCGCGCCAGAAATGGTCGACGAGCAGCGGGATGTCCTCGCGGCGCTCTCGAAGCGGCGGCACGGCAATTCGCACGACGTCGAGGCGATAGAAGAGATCGAGACGAAACCGGCCCGCGCCTGCCTCGACCCGAAGGTCCCGGTTCGTCGCCGAGACAATCCGGACGTCGATCCGGCGCGAGACGTTCTCCCCGATCCGGCGGAGCTCGCCCTCCTGAATCACACGCAGCAGCTTGGCCTGCGCCCGCGGCGACAGCTCGCCGACTTCGTCGAGGAGCAGCGTCCCGGAATGCGCCTCCTCGAACACGCCGACGCGTTCGGTCACTGCGCCGGTGAAGGCTCCTCGCGCGTGGCCGAAGAGCTCGGATTCCACGAGGTCGTCGGGCAGGGCCGCGCAGTTCAGCGTCCGGAACGGACGATCGCGCCGCGCCCCGCCTCGATGAACCGCCCTGGCCACCAGTTCCTTCCCGCTGCCGCTTTCGCCCTCGATGAGCACGGCAAACGGCGCGCTGGCCGCCCGCTCGGCGGCCCGCCGGATATCGTTCATGACGGCGCTGATGCCGAGCAGTCCGTGCGTGACCGGCACGGCCGCCCGAGCCCGGGCCGTCAGCATCGACTGCACGAGCGGCGCCGCGGCTGTGGCGGCCATCGTGAGGACGGAGACAGCGCGGCCGCTCTCCGGAGACCGGCTGATCGTCCACCGGGCCGCCAGCACGCCCACCACCAGTCCGGAGAAGCGGATCGGTACCGCGCATTCCACGCGATCGTCCATCCGATGGGGCGCAATCGGTATGCCCGCGACCGACGCGCGTTCCACGATCGAAACGTCGAGTCTCGAACCGTGACCGGCCAGCCGAACGGACGAGCGGTTTTCGATCCCGAAGAACGCAACGGCGGCGGCGTCGAGACGCCGCTGCGCGTGTTCGCACACCCGACCGAGCGCCGCCCCTTCATCGTCGGCGCTCTGACACTCGCGCAGCATCGTGACCGCGTCCTCCACCACGCCGTTCAGCGCAAGCCCGGACTCGGAGCGGGGACCGAACAACGTCAGCCCCGCCAACCCGGAGGCGGCCGCGTGCCGGGCCACAACAACCGATGCGGGCTCTCGGGACGTCATCGTCTCGACAACCATGTCGTAGTGCCGTCGCAGGATAGGCGGCAAGCGCGTCAGGGCAAACCGCTTGAGAAGGCGCAGAACCTCCTGCGCCTCCGGATGCTGACCCGCGCGCCGGAACTGTTCCGTCAACAGGAGCCGCGCCCGAAACGCGCGGAGCGGGTCGCGCGCGGCCGCCGCGGCCCTGATGCACGCGTCGGCGTCGCGCCTCAAGGACGCAACGTCGTCCACCGCGAGGTGCGCGAAGCCCGCCGCGCAGTGCGCGTCGGCGACGAGCGCGGCGCTGGCGGCGGCCTCGGCGGCCCTGACGCCTTCGGCGGCCGCCGACATCGCGCGGCTGAAGTCCTGGCGGCCGACGGCAATCCGGGCCTGCATGGCGTGAAGCCGGACGACCGCCACGGGATCAAAGCGAGCTGCCGGTAGAACGTCGAGTGCGCGGTCGGCGTCCGCGAAGCGCCCGCGCCAGAAGCGGCACCGTGCGAGCGCCAGCGCGATTCCCGTGGCGACTCCCTCGGCTGCCGGAACGGCCGCAGCCGCTGCGGACAGCACACGCTCTGCTTCATCGAGCCGCCCAAGATCGGTCCACGCCACGCCGGCAAGCGTCGCCAGCGCGACCGAGGGGCCGTCGTGGGAGGCTCGCTGGCAGGAGGGTCGCGCCGCATCGAGCACCGCCTTCGCGTCGCGGGGGCGACCTCGTTTGAGGAGCGAACCTGCAAGCGCCAGCGCAGCGTCGCTCGCGGCCGCCCAGTCCCCGCGCCGCGCCAGACCCACCATCGCCTGACGGAGCTCTCGATCGCCGGAAGCATGCCGACCGGAGGCCAGGCTCCTCGAGGCCGATGCCGCTCGCTCGCGCAGCCTGGCCAGCTCGTCGCGATCGGGCCAGCCCGCCGGACCGGCAGCAGAGGCGGCAGGCCCGCATTCAGCCGCCCCGTAGGAGGGCGCCCGTTCCGCCGCCGTGAGCCCCGTTGAGGCCCGAGGGCTGCGCGCCGGATAAGCGGCGTCCAGAAGCTGCCGGGCGAACCGACCTGGCAGGCCATCAGAGCGCTCGGCGGCCCGGCGAACGCGAGCGTCGAAGGCCAGGAATGCCGGCCGGACCGCGGCCGACAACGCGGCTGCTGACAGCCGAACCAGCCCGGCGCCCGGGATGCCGGGCACGTCCTCGCACGACGTGAATACGACGACGTGCGCCTGCGGCGATCCGATCGCTGCGTCGAGCAGGCCTCGACGCCACGCCGAACCGTCGCCGTCGCCGATGAGGAAGACGGCGCGTCCGGCACACACGCCGGCCAGCGGCGATCCGAGGAGCCGCACGGTGATCGGCACGAAACCCTGTCGCCGCGCGATCCTCGCCAGGTCGAGTAATGCCGTGGTCTTGCCCGAGTCGTCCGGCCCCCAGAGGCACAAGACCTGAGGCTGCGACGGTGACGCGCCGTGGACCTCGAAGAGCTCCGCGGCGGCGGCCACCGCGCGACGCTCGACGCACATGATTCCGCAGTTGTCGAGGGAGAACCCGCGGGCTGGCAGCACGGACGCCTCGCAGGGATAGCCGTCGCCGGCACCGGGAATCGCGACGAGGCGCATCGCGCTATCGCTTCCGGCACCGGCATCAGCAACGCCCATCGTCTCGCCGTCTTCGGAGGCCGTCAGGCCGCATGCCCGCAGAAACGCGGCCGCGGCACACGCCGTCCTGCGCGCATCCTTCGACGGCGCGCGCGACAAGGGCCCCCTGCCCTGCCAAGCTTCGAAGCGGCGTGACTCGCCGATCAGGCCGTAGTCGAGCAGCTGCGCCAGCGACGGCTGAATCAACCGCTGAAACCAGTCGCACCGAGCCGCCCAGCGGAGCTGATCGGTCGCACCGCCGGCCGACGATATCGTCAGCAC
Organism: uncultured Acidobacteriota bacterium; assembly: GCA_963821285.1. Lineage (GTDB taxonomy): Bacteria > Acidobacteriota > Vicinamibacteria > Vicinamibacterales > CAVVIG01 > CAVQJU01. The sequence goes on along the minus strand of CAWGDD010000003.1, from coordinate 496,741 downwards.
GACGTCTGCTCCCGTCGCCAGATCGACGACACGTCCGCCGGGTGTCTCGACGAAGCGATCGGCCACCGCGGTCACCGGCATCGCGCGCACGCCTCACGCATGCTGGAGACATGTGCAAGATCACCGCCCGGCAGCCTTCCGAGCGAGATCGCGCGAGTTGTTCAGCAACCACCCCTACTGCGGCCAGACGCCGCGGCCGGGCCTCGCAATTTTTTCGGTTAGAATGACGCTTCGATGCTGCGATTTCTCACCGCCGGCGAGTCGCACGGCAAAGCGCTCCTCGCCATCCTCGACGGCATGCCAGCCGGCCTGACGCTCGACTTTGATGCCATCACCGTGCAACTCCGGCGACGGCAGGGCGGCTACGGCCGTGGACGGCGTATGGCCATCGAGTCCGACAAGGCGGAGGCCCTGAGCGGCATCCGACACGGGGTGACGACCGGCGCGCCGATCGCGCTGATGATCCCCAACAAGGACTGGGAGAACTGGCAGAAGACGATGCACGTCGAGGCCGCGCAGCCCGAGGGCGCCACGGGCGCGGAGCGGCCGGCGGTCACGCGGCCGCGTCCAGGCCACGCCGACCTCGCGGGCGTCGTGAAATACGGACACGACGACATTCGTAACGTGCTCGAACGCGCCAGCGCTCGTGAGACCGCTGCTCGAGTGGCCGTCGGTTCCATCGCGCGGCAGCTGCTGGCCGTGGTCAACGCCCGCATCGTCAGCCATGTCTTCGCGATCGGTCCCGTCTCGCTTGCCGATCCCTTGCGCATCACATTCGAGCAGGCGCGCGACATCGGCCAGGACGCGCCGCTCCACTGCGCGGACCCGGCCCTCGAGCTCGAAATGATCGCGGCCATCGATCGCGCCCGTGACGCCGGCGACACGATGGGCGGGAGCTTTGAGGTGATCGTGCGAGGGGTGCCGCCTGGACTCGGCAGCTACGTCCAGTGGGATCGCAAGCTCGACGGCCGGCTGGCGCAAGCCCTGATGTCGATCCCGGCGATCAAGGCCGTGGGGATTGGCCGCGGCCCGGCCGTGGCTGCCCTGCCGGGCTCGCGCGTGCACGATGAAATCCTGCCGCACGACGGCGCGCCGCCAGCCGGAGGGGTGAACGTGACCCGCCCGACCAACAACGCCGGCGGGCTCGAAGGCGGCGTCACCAACGGCGAGGACCTGCGGGTTTCGATCTACATGAAGCCCATCGCAACGCTCATGAAGCCTCTCCGCTCCGTCGATCTCACGACGATGGCCGAGAGCCCGGCGGCGATCGAGCGCAGCGATGTGTGCGCCGTTCCGGCGGCGGCCGTTGTGGCGGAGGCCATGGTGGCCTTCGTCCTGGCGGACGCGCTGCTCGAGAAATTCGGCGGCGATTCGATCGACGAACTCCGCGCCAACTGGCAGGCCACGCAAGATCGGACGGCGGCCAGGTTTACGAAGACGATCACCACGTAGAACGCAGAGCACGCAGAGATCGCAGAGACCTCCTATTCCGAGAAGTCGTTGACGATGCGCCGGAGCCCGTCCCGGACGAGCCAGGCGACGTTGAAGTTGAAGAGCAGGCCGAGATGGCATCCTGTGAATCGTAGGTACGACAACAGTTGCGCAGAGTGGACCCGCTCCAGTCTCTCGATCGACTTGACTTCGACGATCACCGCGTCTTCGACAAGCAGATCCAGCCGGTAACCATAGTGCAGAGACTGCTCTTTGTACCTCACGGGCAGCAGTTTCTGGCGCTCGATCTTCAAGTCGCGCCGCAGCAGCTCGAACGTGAGACACGCTTCGTAAGCGCTCTCAAGCATCCCCGGGCCGAGTTCGCGATGGACCTCGATTGCAGCGCCGATGATCACTTCGGTGAGAATGTTCAGGGGATTCGACACAGCCATCCCCTTATGCAATTCCCGTGGCAACGGTGCTGGCCGTGTTTATGGAGCGAGGACGTCTTCGCTTCGGAGAGATTGCAATATTTTCACTCTGCGATCTCTGCGTGCTCTGCGTTCTACGTCGTGATGATCTCCTCGTGACATCGTGATCCGCCCCATCCTCAAGTACGGCGACAGCGTGCTCCTCGAACCCGCCCGACGGGTCGAGGCGGTCACGCCGGATATCGAGCGGCTCATCGACGACATGATCGAGACGATGTACGCCGCGCCGGGCGTGGGCCTGGCGGCCCCGCAGGTCGGCGTCCCGCTGAGAATCTTCGTCATCGACCTCTCGATGGGCCGCGACCCGGCGGCGCTCGTCGCGATGGTGAACCCCGAGTTCGTGTCGCGCGAAGGGATGCAACTCGAGGAAGAGGGCTGCCTGAGCGTGCCGGGATTCACCGCGACGGTGGTCAGGCCGATGCGCGCCGTCGTCAAGGGCATGAACCGCACCGGCACCGAGGAAGTGCGGGAAGGCCAGGAACTGCTGGCGCGCGCCTTTCAGCACGAGATGGATCACCTCGACGGCCGGCTGTTCATCGACCACCTGCGTGGAATCAAGCGCGACATGATCGTCCGGCGGATTCGCAAGCTGACGCGCGCGGGCAAATGGTAGACCACCAGCCTTTGCGGATCGTTTTCTTCGGTACGCCGGCGTTCGCCGTGCCCACGCTCGAGGCCCTGCTCGCCTCACGTCATTCCGTCGTCGCCGTCGTCACACAGCCTGACCGGCCTCGAGGACGGGGACAGAAGACTACCCACGCGCCCGTCAAGGCGTCGGCCACGGCGGCGGGCGTGGCTGTTCTGCAGCCGGACTCGATGAAGGACCCCGGTTTCGTCGCCGCGCTCTCGGCGCTGAACGCGGACTTGGGTGTTGTCGCGGCGTACGGGAAACTCCTGCCGGACGCCGTTCTCGCCGTGCCACCCCGCGGAATGGTCAATGTTCACGCATCGCTGCTTCCGCGATACCGTGGCGCCGCGCCTGTTCACCGCGCGATCATCGCCGGCGAGCGCGAGACCGGCATCACGATCATGCGGGTCGTCAAGGCGCTCGACGCCGGTCCCATGCTGGGTGTCACGCACCGCCAGATCGAGCCGGACGAGACGAGCGAGGACGTCGAGCGCGACCTCGCGCGCATCGGCGCCGCTCTGGCCGTCTCCACGATCGAACGGATCGTGGACGGACGGATCTTGGAGGTGGCTCAGAACGACGCCGATGCGACGTACGCGAGGCGGCTCGTGAAAGACGATGGCCTGACCGACTGGACGCGCTCCGCTGAACAGATCCACAACCTGATTCGGGGGCTGCATCCCTGGCCGCACGCGTTCACCTTCCTCGGCGACAAACGGTTCATCCTGCTCCGTTCGTCGCCATCGGCCGAGATCGCGAATGCCGCGGCGGGAACCGTGCTGGAAGCAGACGGGGATCGTCTTCGCGTCGCCACCGGTTCCGGCGTCCTGAACGTCCTGGAACTCCAGGCCGAGGGCAAGCGGCCGATGCCGGCACGTGAATTCCTGGCCGGCCACGCCGATCTTCGCCGGGGCGCACGCCTTCACGCGCCCGCATGATCGCCCGCGCACGGGTCGCGGCGTTCGATATCGTGAAAGCCGTCGCGGCCGGACGCGCCGACCTGCCCGCGGCGATCGCCCGATCGCGCAGCACGCTCGACGACGACCGCGACAAGGCGCTCGCGGCCGAGATCGCGACGGGCGTCGAGCGCTGGCGCGCCTCGCTCGACTACCTGATCGAAGCGGCGTCTTCGCGGCGTATCGACCGTCTGGACCCCGAGATCACGGCCATCCTGCGCCTCAGCGCGTATCAACTGCTATACCTCACGCGCGTTCCGGCTGCCGCCGTCGTGGACGACGCGGTCGAGCTTGCCCGCAAGGCGCGGAAACGGAGCGCCTCGGGCTTCGTCAACGCGGTGCTCCGATCGCTGTCGCGACAGCGGGCGGCGCTCCCGCTGCCGCCCCGCCCGGCTGACGCCGGGGACCGCGCGGCGGCGCTCGACTACCTCTCCATCACGCTCTCTCATCCCCGATGGCTGGTCTCGCGTTGGCTGGATCGCTTCGGGTTCGCGGACACCGAGCGCTGGCTCCAGTTCAACAACACGCACGCGCCTCTGACGCTTCGTGCGAACCGGCTGCGAACCGCACGGGAGGCGCTCGCGGATCGCCTGGCCGCGCATGAGATCCGGGTCTCGCCGGGCCGCTTCGCGCCGGACGCGCTCATCGTCGAGACCGGCCAACCGCTGGGCCTCGCGCCTGGCCTGATCGACGACGGGTCGTTCGTCGTCCAGGACGAGGCGTCCCAGCTCGTGTCGCTGCTGGTCGATGCCCGCGCGGGCGATCGCGTCCTGGATTGCTGCGCGTCGCCCGGCGGGAAGACCACGGCCATCGCGGCCGCCATGTCGGACCGCGGGCTCATCGTCGCGGCCGACGTGCGGCAGAAGCGGATCGATCTCCTCCGACGGACGGTTGCCTCCAGCGGCGCGACGACGGTCCGCATCGTTCAGGCCGATGCGGAGGGCCCGCTCCCGTTCTCGAGCCCGTTCGGCCGTGTGCTGCTCGATGCGCCGTGCTCAGGGCTCGGCACCCTGCGCCGCGACCCCGACATCCGGTGGCGGCGGCGCGAGGAAGACCTCGCCATCCTCGCCTCAGCTCAGAGCCGCATGCTGGGGCACGCGGCCGCCTGCGTCGCACCGGGCGGGCGCCTGATCTACGCCACCTGTTCGAGCGAGCCCGAGGAGAACGAGCGCGTCGTGGACGACTTCCTCGCCGCGACGGATGCCTTTGCACTCGTCGACGCCCGGACGATTGCCGGCGTCGCCGCGGACGTGGTGGACGCGCGCGGGTGCCTGCGGACGCTTCCCCATCGGCACGGCCTTGAGGCGTTCTTTGGAGCAGTCCTCCAGCGAACAGCCGGCGCAGCCGGCCGCACGAACACTGTCTAACCTGTAGTACGATTTAGGGTCGATGGCCCTCACTACGCGCGTGTGGAGCGCAGGCAAGCTGCTGGTGCTCGCCGGCGCGCTCGTCGCCACCTACGTGCTGTTTGCAGCCGCCTCCATGCGCCTGGCGCTGCGCGCGAGCGAGGTGCCGGTGCCCGATTTCACGAACCGGACCGCGAACGAAGCCAGCGGCACGGCGTCGGGCCTCGGGCTCGCGCTGAAAGTGGACGAAGCCAAGCGGACGGACCCGAAGATCGCCGCCGGCCGCATTCTGGCGCAGGAGCCCGCTGCTGGATCGACCGCGCGCCGTCAGCGAACCGTCAGGGTCTGGCTCAGCGCGGGTCCGCGCGCGACAAACGTGCCCGGTGTCACCGGCGAGTCCGAGCGGACGGCCCAGCTCCGGCTGACGCAGAACGGCTTCGCCCTGAGCGCCCTCTCCGAGATCCGGTCGAAGGACTTCCCCGCGGACGTCGTCGTCGCGCAGGAACCGCCGCCGAAGAGCCCCGGCGCGGCCGTCGCGCTGCTCGTAAACCGGAGCGACCGCGGGGCGACGTACGTGATGCCGGATCTCATCGGCGTGAACGGCGACCGCGCGGCCGAGACACTCCGCCAGCGCGGCTTCCGTCTGGCGGTCGTCGGCTCGAATCCGTATCCTGGCATTCCCGCGGGCATCGTGCTGCGCCAGAGCCCGCAGGCCGGATTCCAAATCGCGCCGGGCGAGCCGATTTCCCTCGAGGTGAGCCGGTGAGCGTCCTCCTCGCGCCTTCGATCCTGTCCGCCGATTTCGCGGCGCTCGGCGACGCCGTCGCCGCCGTCGAACGCGGCGGCGCCGACCTGATCCATGTCGACGTCATGGACGGGCATTTCGTGCCCAACATCACGATCGGCCCGCCCGTCGTCGCCTCGCTGAAGCGCGTGGCCAAGGTGCCCCTCGACGTGCACCTGATGATCAGCGAGCCGGATCGCTACATCGAAGCGTTCGCCAAAGCCGGCGCGTCGTACCTGTCGGTCCACGCCGAGGTGCTGCCGCACCTGCACCGGACCGTGCACGCCATCAAGGCTCTTGGCGTCAAAGCCGGCGTGGTCCTCAACCCGTCAACGCCCGTCGCGGCCCTCCACGACATCGCCGCGGACGTGGACTTCGTCCTCGTCATGTCGGTCAACCCCGGGTTCGGGGGCCAGACTTTCATCCCGCGGAGCGAGTCCAAGCTGAGAGAGGTGCGCGCGCTGCTCGATCGCGCCGGGAACCCGGCGCCCATCGAGATTGACGGCGGCGTGGACCTGGGCAACATCGGCCGGGTCGTGACGGCCGGCGCCCGGATGGTCGTGGCCGGCGCGGCGGTGTTTCACTCGCCCGATCCGGAGCGTGCGACGCGCGACTTGAGAGCGGCGGCGGCGGCCGCGCTGATCTCCCCGGTTGGGCGTTGAGCACCCCGCCGTCTGTCTCGCGGGTGCGCGTCCGGTACGCGGAAACCGACCAGATGGGCGTGGTCTACCACTCGAACTACTTCGTGTGGTTCGAGGTCGGGCGCACGGACCTGCTGCGCGGCACGGGCGTCACGTACCGGGAAATGGAAGCCGAGGGCGTGTCTCTGCCGGTCATCGAGGCGCACTGTGAGTACAAACAGCCGGCCCGCTACGACGACGACCTCGAGATACGAACCACGGGGACGCTCGTGTCGCCGGTGCGTGTGGCGTTCACGTATGAAGTGATCAGGCCGGTTGACAGCCAGACGGTGGCCACCGGACAAACCGTACACGCCTCGATTGATCGAAGCGGCCGGCCGTGCCGGCTGCCGGCACGCGTCAGGGAACTCCTCACATGAAAGCACTTGTGACCGGCGTAGCCGGTTTCATCGGATCGACCCTCGCCGAACGACTGATTGCCGACGGCGCCGATGTCGTCGGGCTCGACTGCTTCACGGATTTCTACCCGCGGCCCATGAAGGAACGGAACCTCAGCGCGCTTGCCGGCCGGCCGCGTTTCAGGTTCGTGGAGTCGGCGATCCGGGACGCAGACCTCGCGACGCTGCTGGCCGACCGCACGCACGTGTTCCACCTGGCGGCGCAGGCCGGCGTCAGGAAGAGCTGGGGCGCCGACTTCGCGGTCTACACGGTCAACAACATCGAGGCGACCCAGATACTGCTCGAAGCGGCGTGCGCCGTGCCCACGCTCGAGCGCTTCGTCTACGCGTCCAGTTCGTCGGTGTACGGCGACAACGTCGCGATGCCGATGCGGGAGGACGCCCTGCCGCAGCCCGTCTCGCCGTACGGCGTGACGAAACTTGCCGCCGAGCAGCTCTGCTATCTCTACCGCGCGAACTACGGCGTGCCGACGGTGTCGCTGCGCTACTTCACCGTGTACGGACCGCGTCAGCGCCCCGACATGGGCTTCCACAAGTTCCTGCGCGCCACGGCGCGCGGCGACGCGATTACTCTGTACGGGGACGGCGAGCAGACACGCGACTTCACGTATGTGCACGATGCGGTGGCGGCGACGGCGGCCGCGGCCGTTCGGGGCATCCCCGGCCGCGTGTACAATATCGGGGGTGGATCGCGCGTCTCGATCAATCAGGTGTTCGAGATGATCGGCCGCGTGTCCGGCCGTGCGCCGCGGCTCACGGTGGATCCCGCGCAGAAGGGCGACATGCGGCATACCTACGCCGACACGTCGCTCGCGCAGGCCGACCTCGGGTTCAAACCGACGGTCGGGCTCGAAGAGGGAATTGCGGCCGAATACAAGTGGCTGTGCGGAGTGCTGTGAAGAAACTCGTTCGTATCCATCGATCGTGGCGTCTGGCGCTGCTCGCGGCGGCGCTCGGCGCGTCCTTCGCCTGCGCCACGTCAACCAGGGGCGCCGTGCCCGCCGGCACGTCGGAACCCGACAAGTTCCTGTTCGACAAGGGCAACGACGCGCTGCAGGCCAAGCGCTGGGTCGCCTCGCGCGAGTATTTCAAACAGGTCGTCGAGAGCTACACGCAGAGCCCGTATCGTCCGGACGCCAAGCTGGGCGTCGGGGACACCTACCTCAACGAGGGAGGCTCCGAAAACCTGGTGCTCGCGATCAACGAGTTCCGCGAGTTCCTGTCCTTTTACCCGACGAACCGCCGCGCCGACTACGCGCAGTACAAGCTCGCGCTCGCACACGCGAAGCAGATGCGTGCGCCCCAGCGGGATCAGAGCGAAACGCGCGACGCCGTCCGCGAGTACCGGACGTTCATCGCGCGTTATCCGAACAGCTCCCTGCTGCCCGATGTCCAGGTCAAGCTGCGCGAGGCCATGGACCGGCTCGGCGAGGCCGACTACCAGGTCGGGCTCTTCTACTACCGGCAGCGCTGGTATCCGGGCTCCATCGACCGTTTCTCGTCGCTGCTCAAGAGCGACCCCGAGTTCTCGAACCGCGATTCCGTCTACTTCTACCTGGCCGAGTCCTACGTCAAGACCCAACGCCGACCCCAAGCGCTCCCCTATTACGAGAAGCTCGTGAACGAATTCGAGAAAAGCGAGCACCTGCAGGAAGCCCAGAAGCGGATTGCCGAACTGAAGGCCCTGACAGCCAACAAGTCTTAGGAGGAACGAATGGCTTCGCACCGTGTCGTTGTACTGGCCGTCGCCTGCGCGCTCGCCGCGTCGGGTGCGGCCGCGCAGACCGCCGACAAGCTCACGCCTGTTCAGATCGCCGTGGCCTGCGCTCCGCCCCCCGTGGTCGCCAGCGTCCCGACGGAGGCGTCCCGTATCATCGGCTCGCAGGATTCCGTCAACCGCAACGTGTTCGGCACGCCCGAGGTGCTGGTCATCAGCGGGGGCACCGACCACGGGATGGTGCTCGGCCAGGAATACTTCGTCCGGCGCGTGGCGAGGACCGCCGAGACGTACCGCGACAAGCTGCCCCACCAGGTCTACACGGTCGGCTGGCTGCGCGTCGTCGCCGTGAACGAGACGACCACGATCGCCAGCGTCGAGCACGCGTGCGGCGACATGCTGGTCGGCGACTTCCTCGAGCCGTTCCAGATGCCCGAACTGCCGCCGGGAGACATCACCGCCGTGGATACGACGCACGAGCCCGATTTCACATCGATCAGCAAGGTGCTGTACGGGTCCGAAGAACGCCGCAGCAGCGGCGCCGGCGAGTTCATGCTGATCGAACGCGGCATGAACCAGGACGTGGCCGTCGGTGGCCACTACGCGATCTACCGCGACCTCAAGGTCGCCGGCACGCCGCTCAGCTCGATCGGCGAAGCCACCGTCGTGTCCGTCGGTCCGACGATGGCGCTCATCCGGATCAACCGGTCGCGCGACGCCGTGTTCAGCGGCGATCTGGCAGTCCCGCGTAAGTAAGGACGACGACGTGGAACGCGGAGCACGCAGAGACCTGTCAGATACCTGATCTCTCTGCGATCTCCGCGATCTCTGCGTTCTACGTCGCGTTAGCCGGCTTTGCGGTCCGACTGCTGGTCGCGGCCGGCTGAGAAGCTGGCGACCCTGGGCGCGAGGATGTCGTTGAAGCGCCGGAAGTAGTCCACGGCGGACACCAGGGCCGTCAGCACGACCACCCAGAGGCTGGCCTGCCCGATGAGGTACAGGGGCCGGCGCGGGCCGTCCCTTCCGTGCGCCAGGATGAGCGCCAGAATCGCCACCACCTGCGCCACCATCTTGAGCTTGCCGAGCCGCGAGGCGGGCATGGCGACGCCGCGCGCGTAGGCCAGCTGGCGCAGCGCCGTCACGGCGAATTCCCGGCCGATGATGATGGTCACGAGCAGCGCCGAGGCGTACTCCATCCGGACGAGGGAGATGAGGGCGGCGCAGGTCAGCAGTTTGTCCGCGGACGGATCGATCACCTGCCCGAAAGCCGTAATCTGCTTCCGGCGGCGCGCCAGGTAGCCGTCCAGCCAGTCGGTCACCGAGGCGACCGCGAAGATGAACGCGCCCACGATCTCGTGCGGCACGCCAAGAATTGTCCGGCCTTCAAAATTGGTCAGGAGCACCACGACGAGGAGTGGCGCCAGGCAGATGCGCGTCAGCGTCAGCGAATTGGGAAGGTTCATCGGCCGCGCTACCGCAGATGATATCATCGGTGGCTGGCATGAAGGCGATTCTCCTCGCCGGGGGCAAGGGCACCCGGCTTCGTCCGCTCACGATCCACACACCGAAACCGATCGTCCCGATCTTCGATCGGCCGTTCCTGCAGCTTCAGCTCGACCTGCTGAAACAGGTGCCGGAGATCGACGAGGTCATCCTCAGCCTCAACTACCAGCCGCGCCGGATCGAAGAGATCTTCGGCGACGGCGGCGACACCGGCCTCGGCCTGAAATACGTCGTCGAGCCCGCGCCGCTCGGCACGGCCGGCGCCGTGCGCTACGCCGGGGAATCGCTGCGCGAGTCGGTCGTCGTCTTCAACGGCGACGTGCTGACCCAGGTCGACCTGGGGGCCGTCATCGCGCTGCACCGGGAGCGCCGCGCCAAGGCCACCATCGTGCTGACGCCGGTGGACAACCCACGCGCGTACGGTCTGGTCGAGACCGACGCCAACGCGAACATCCGGCGGTTTCTCGAGAAGCCCGACGAAGATCAGATCACCTGCGACACGATCAACGCCGGCATCTACATCCTCGAACCGGATACCTTCGACCGGATCCCGGCAGACACGCCCTGGTCGATCGAACGGAGCTTCTTCCCGTCGCTCATCGAGCGCGGTGAGACGTTCGTGGCGTACGTATACCGGGGCTACTGGATCGACATCGGCACGCCGGAGAAGTACGTGCAGGTGCACCACGACATCATGGACGGCCGGTATCAGGCGGCGCCGTTTGCCGGCACCAATAGCGGCATCTGCGTCGCGCCAACCGCCCGCGTCGAAACCGGCGCACGGCTCGAGGCGCCGTGCTTCATCGACGCGGAGACGGTCATCAAGGCCGGGGCGAGCATCGGCCCGTACAGCGTCATCGGCCGCCACTGCTACGTCGAAGAACACGCCTCGGTCGACGGTTCGGTGGTGTGGGCCGACACGCGCATCGGCCAGGAGGCCGTCGTCCAGCAGTCCATCCTGGGCCGCCACTGCCACGTCGGCCGGAACGCGACGGTCTCGAATATCGTGCTCGGCGACAAATCCCAGATCACCGACTACAGCCGGCTCTAGGGTAGGGCAGAGAGCAAAGGGCTGAGAGCAAAGGGCTGAGGGCAAAGGGCATGATCAACCCGGATATCTTCAAAGCCTACGATGTGCGCGGGGTCTACCCGGGCGAAGTCAACGAGGACGCGGCTCGCGCCATCGGCGCGGGTTTCGTCGCGTACCTCGGCGCGAAGCGCATCGCCATCGGGCGCGACATGCGCTTGTCCTCGCCGGCCCTCGCCGCCGCGTTCATCGACGGGGCGACCGCCCAGGGCGCCGACGTCGTCGACTACGGGATGATTCCGACCGACATGCTCTACTTCGCGGTCGCCGCGGACGGGCACGACGGCGGCGTCGAGATCACCGCGTCGCACAACCCGAAGCAGTACAACGGCATGAAGATGGTCGAGAAGGAGGCGCGCCCCCTCAGCGGAGACGCCGGCATCTCTGACATCCGCGAGATGATCGCCGCCAATCGTGTTCCGGCACCGGCCGGGCGTCGCGGGCAGGTCACGCAGGCAGACGCGCTCGACCGCTACGTTGACCATGTGATGTCGTTCATCGATCCCTCACTGGTGAAGCCGTTCAACGTCGTGCTGGACGCCGGCAGCGGCATGGGCGGCCTGGTCGCGCCGAAGCTCTTCGCGCGGTTGCCCTGCCGGACGACGCGGCTGTGCTTCGAGATCGACGGCCGCTTCCCGAACCACGAGGCGAACCCGCTCATCGAAGAGAACCGGCGGGACATCGTTGAGGCGGTGGTCGCGCAGAAGGCCGACATCGGCATCGCGTGGGACGGCGACGCCGACCGCTGCTTCTTCATCGACGGGTCGGGCGAGTTCGTGTCGGGCGACTTCGTGACGGCTCTGCTCGCCGAGGCCTTCCTCCTCCGGAACCACGGTGCGTCGGTGGTTTACGACCTGCGCGCGAGCCGTGCGGTTCCCGATACCGTCGCCCGGTACGAGGGGACGGCGCTCATGAACCGCGTGGGCCATGCGTTCATCAAGCAACGGATGCGTGAGAGCGGGTCGATCTTCGGCGGAGAGGTGACCGGCCACTACTACTTCCGGGACAACTACTACTGCGACAACGGCTTCATCCCTGCGATGCTGATGCTCGAGCTGATGTCGAAGAAGGGGAAGGGCCTGCACGAACTCCTCGAGCCGCTCCGCCAGAAGTACTTCATCTCGGGTGAAATCAACACGAAGCTCGCGGGCATGGACCACGTCCCGGCGACCCTCGACCGCATCGCCGCGCGCTATCGGGACGGCAAGCAGGCCACGCTCGACGGCTTATCGGTGGAGTACGGCGACTGGCACTTCAACGTGCGGCCCTCGAACACCGAACCTCTGCTGCGCCTGAACCTCGAGGCGAAGACACCGGAGACGATGGCCGCCAGGCGCGACGAGGTGCTGGCGCTGATTCGCGGTTAGGCTAAAATACTTGTCGCGTCCGGCGTCAGCCGGACGCGTGGAGTCACGTCGCGCGGGCTTAGCATAGTGGTAATGTCCTGGCTTCCCAAGCCAGTTAGACGGGTTCGATCCCCGTAGCCCGCTCCACTCATCCTGCCTGCACTTTCGTCAGGGCGAAGACCCGCGCGCTCCAGGGGGACTCATCCAGGTACAATCCGCGGCCTTGCAATTCGTTGCCATCCCAGTCGTAGCTGGCGTCGCCGAGCAAGTCCTGCAAGCGCCACTGACTGTTGCTCAGATCGGCAAACGGCAGTCGAACACGGCATTGGCTCTGGTTCGGCGCGTAGTTCACCGTCACGACCAGTCGCTCGTCACCCGCGCCGTGCCAGGCAAAGACCAGGAAACAGTCCGACGTCCAGTTGCCGTCCCAGGCAGGAACGCAGTCGAGCAGCTGCCACTGGCCGTCTCTCACGACCGGATGGCGCAGCACGGCAAGCAGCCGGTCGTAGAACTGCTTGATCCGTTCGTCGACCGGCTCGTTCGGCCCGCGGACCAGATGGGGCGAGATCCGTTTTGTCCGCCCCTCGAATTGCCCCTGATGCAGGAAACGCAGTCCCGGCGAGAGGAACGTGATGACGGCGGCCGCCTCATGGACTTCGTGTGAGAACGTTGCCGCCGCCCGCGGCTCGTCGTGGTTCTCCAGGAAGCGCGCCATCTTGTTCTGGTAATCGAGTCCGGCGTGCAGATGCTCGCGCACCGGCCGCGCGTGCCCCTCGCACAGGCGGTCGTACAGCCGTTTGTCGTAGGTGTAATCGAATCCCTGCTGCTGCATCGTCCATTCGCGATCCCAGTAGACCTCGGCCATGAACTGGAACTGCGGATACTTGTGCCGCACGGCCTCGGTGGCCTTCGGCCAGAAGAGCTCGGCCCGAATGCCCCAGGTGCTCTCGAAGACGTCGGGCAAGACCAGCATGGCCATGTCGCAGCGCACGCCGTCGCACTGCCCGGCGATTCGCTCCAACTCGCCGATCATCGCCTGCTGCAGTGCCGGGTTGCCGTAGTTGAGCTGCAGCGTATCGGGCCAGCCGGCAAAATACGGATCGCGGCCGTAGGCGAGCACCAGCGGCCCGTTCTTCGTTTGCGCCCGGCAGTAGTTCTGCGGCGCGCGCGCCAGGTCGCTCTCGCTGCCCCGCACGAAGTAATCGGGATGCTCGTCGATCCACGGGTGATCCGGCGCCATGTGGTTCGGCACGAAGTCGAGCATCAGCTTCAGTCCGCGTTGCCGGAGCCGTTCGCGCACACGCGCGAGCCCGGCCGCGCCGCCCAGATCGCGATGCACGGTGTAGTTCTGGATGGCGAACCCGGAGCCGGCGATGTCTTCCTCGCGCAAGTCCGGCAGCGTTTCCTGAAACTCCTTGCGCCATCCGGCGTTGCTGCGTGACACCTGCTGGGCCGCCGGGACCGGTCTGCCAGACGCTCAGGAACCAGATCCAGTCGAAGCCCGCCTTCGCCAGGCGATCCAGCTCGGCATCCGGAATGTCGTCCAGCGTGGCCGGCCGGCCGAGATGTCCGGACAGCTCTGTCAACCAGACGCGCGTGTTGATCTGATAGAGCGACGGATAGAGCGGTGTCACTTCACACCGGACGTTTCCCGAGTGAACGCTCCACTCTTGCCGGCCTCGAGCAGCTGTTTCGCATCGAGCGAGCCGAAGAGCTGGATCAGCTTCGCCACCAATCCCGTCCATCCGGTCTGGTGGCTCGCGCCCAGCCCTGCCCCGTTGTCCCCGTGGAAGTACTCGTAGAACAGCAGATGGTCGCGCCAGTGGGCGTTCTCCTGAAACGTCTTCGCGCCGCCGTACACGGGCCGGTGCCCGCTGGCATCGCGCAGGAAGATCCGCGTCAGGCGATCGGAAATCTCCTTGGCGACCTCGAAGAGGTTCATCAGCTTGCCGGAACCGGTCGGGCATTCGATCTTGAAGTTGTCGCCGTAGTACATGATAGAAGTTCAGAAGCCCTCTGATCAGGATCGCGTTGACCGGCATCCAGATCGGGCCGCGCCAGTTGGAGTTGCCGCCGAACATGCCGGTGTTCGATTCCGCGGGCAGGTAGTCGACGCGGTGTTCCTGACCGTCCACGTGGAAGACGTACGGGTGCTGCTCGTGGAACTTCGAGAGCGCGCGGATGCCGTAGGGGCTCAGGAACTCGTTCTCGTCGAGCATCTTCGTCAGGATCCGGCGGAGCCGCTCCGGGTTCACCAGCGCCATGATCCCGCGCTCGGCCACCCCGAGATGCCGCTCGCCAGTCGGGTGCATCGTCGCCGACAGTTCGGGCATCCGGCGCAGTCGCTCGCTGACATGACGCCATCACCCTCGGGACGCGCTCCCGCTGCCACTTCTCAGTCACCGTGGTGGCGCAGAGCGGGAGGAGTCCCACCATCGAGCGCACCTTGAGCCGCTGCGCGCTGCCGTCGGGGAGCCGCAGCAGGTCGTAGTAGAAACCGTCCTCTTCGTCCCACATGCCGTCCGATCCGGCGCGGTTCATCGCGGCGGCGATGTAGTAGAAGTGCTCGGCGAACTTGAAGACCATGTCCTGGTAGGTGGGGTCGTGCGCGGCGAGCTCCACCGCCAGCTCCAGCATGTTCTGGCTGAAGAGCGTCATCCACGCCGTGCCGTCCGCCTGTTCGAGGTGGCCGCCGGTGGGAAGCGGGGCGCTGCGGTCGAACACGCCGATGTTGTCGAGGCCGAGAAAGCCTCCCTCGAACACGTTCTTGCCGAAGCGGTCCTTGCGGTTGACCCACCAGGTGAAGTTGAGCAGGAGTTTGTTGAAGCGTCGACCTGAGGAAGTCCAGATCCACTTCGCCACGCAGCGCCTGCTCGGTGCGATGGAGGAACAGGGTCGCAAACGCGTGGACCGGCGGGTTCACGTCGCTGAAGTTCCACTCGTAGGCGGGCATCTGACCGTTGGGGTGCAGGTAGGAGCCGCGGAGCATCAGGCTCATCTGATCCTTGGCGAAATCGGGATCGACGATGGAGAGCGGGAGCGTGTGGAAGGCCAGGTCCCAGGCGGCGTACCAGGGGTACTCCCACTTGTCGGGCATCGAGATGATGTCCTCGTTCAGCATGTGGTACCACTCCGAGTTCCGGGCCGCTCGATAGCCGGTATGGAGGGGGTTGGAGCTGTGCTCGTCCAGCCAGTTGTCGCCGTCGAAGAAGAAGAACTGCTTGCTCCACAGCATGCCGGCGAGGGCCTGGCGCATCACGTTGGCCGCGTCCGCACTCACGGATGGCGGCGTCACGGACGTGTAGAACTCGTCGGCTTCACGAAGCCTGACGGCGAAGAGGTCATCAAACGGCTTGCCGAAGGGCTTGCCCTTCTGCTCCGGAGACGTCTTGGACAGCCGCAGGCGAATCACGCTGGTCTGACCGGCGCCGATGTTGACCTTCCAGTGCGCCGCGACCTTCGTGCCCTGCCTGGCGGGATTCACCGCGCCCTGGTTGCCCTGCACCACGCAGTCGTTGATGCCGTCTTTGACGTATGGGCTCTCGTTCTTCTCGTGGAACAGCCGCTCGTGGTTGGTCTCGTTCTCGGTGAAGAGCAGCGGCACGTCGCCGTCGCAATGAAGGATGAATTCGCCCAGCAGGGGGTGAGCCGCCGCGACAGCCGTCGCGCCTGCCGGCGCCTCGATCTGCCGGATTTGTGGTTTCGCGGAAGCTCTGTTCGATTCGGCAATCCACTTCGACCAGTCGTTGCGGAACCACAGCGTCGGCAGGAGATGCAGGTCCGCCGCGTCCGGTCCCCGGTTGACCGCCGTGATGCGCACGAGGATGTCTTCGGCAGCGCCCTTGGCGTACTCCACGAAGACGTCGAAGTAGCGGTCGTCCTTGAAGACGCCGGTGTCGAGGAGCTCGTACTCCATCTCGTCGCGGGTGCGCCGGCCGTTCGTCTTCAGCAGGTCGGCGTAGGGAAACGCCGCGTGCGGGTACTTGTACAGAAACTTCATGTACGAGTGGGTCGGGGTGCTGTCGAGGTAGAAGTAGTATTCCTTGACGTCCTCGCCGTGGTTCCCCTCGCTGTTCGTGAGTCCGAACAGCCGCTCCTTCAGGATCGGCGTCTTTGCCGTTCCACAGGGCCAGGGCGAAGCAGAGCCGCTGCTTGTCATCGGAGATCCCTCCGAGGCCATCCTCGCCCCAGCGATAGGCGCGGGAACGGGCGTGATCGTGCGTGAAGAAGTTCCAGGCGTCGCCGTTTTCGCTGTAGTCCTCGCGCACGGTCCCCCACTGCCGCTCGGAGAGGTACGGGCCCCACTTCCGCCACGGCGACGTCCTTGGTGCGCGCCTCTGCGAGGCGATCGTGCTCTGCGTTCGCCATCTTCGGTCTCCTGGAACTCAATCTCGAAGAATGCCGCGGCTGGGTGCGAAATAGTTCGCAACGGTAACGGGAACACCGTTCTCTTTCGTCACCGGGCCACCTTCTCGCTGTCCTGTGGCCGGAGTGTGCAACGGAAGTACCAAGTTCGTGGGCGTGGAGGGTGGAGGCCGCCCGGGAGTCGACACTGGTGCGAATGGACAACCCCCGGGGCGGACGCCGCAGCGGGCGCGTTCGCTACTTCTTCTTTGGCGTCGGGGGGAATTCCTTGAACATCTTGTTGGACGCCTTCTCCAGCTTCTTCGCGTTCTTCTCGGGATTGTCCGAAATCTCGTCTTCAGCCGTGCCACGGAACACGAGGTTCTTCGTCTTGGCGTCGAACATGTCCACGACGAGCGTGCCGACCTGATACTCGCTCACCATGGTTTGGGCCGAGCCCATGCCCACGCCGCCGTAACGGTAGCCGCCGTAGCCGCCGCCCATGCCGGTATAAAACGTGGTGGCGTTATGTTTGGTCTGCGTGGCGCCGTGGAGGATGACTTGAATATCCGCCTGGCCTTCGGCCACCTTCTTCCAGCCTTTTCCGGCGATGGCCTCGTCGAACTCGGTGAGGACTCGACGCTGCGACAGGTCGTTGCCCCAGGTCGTGCCGATCCTGATCGAGTACGTCTTGACCGTCGAGAAATCGAACGCCTTGTCGAAGTCAGTCTTGACGTCCTGAGCGGCAGCGATTGCGGGGAGCATCAGCACCGACGCGGTCAACATCGCGCGTAATAGTTTCATAAGGTCTAACTCCTGGGGCTGATTCTACATCTTCTCTGACGTCATTGGCGGGTCATGCCATGGAGGCGGCGAACTCTTCGTAGGGGCCCTTGAAGTCAGCAATGCCGTCGTGATTGCCGCCTTCAGCGCCCTCGCGGCCGAAGTGCCAGACACGCGTCCCCACTTCCTCCATGACGTCCTGGTCGTGGGTGACGAGCAGCACGGTCCCGTCGAACTTCTGCAGCGCCACGTTCAGCGCGTTGATCGACTCCAGATCGAGGTGGTTGGTGGGCTCGTCCAGGATCAGGACGTTCGGCTTCTGCAGCATGATCCGGCAGAAGAGCATCCGCGCAGTCTCGCCGCCCGAGAGCGCTTCCGTCGGCTTCAGCCCCTCTTCCCCGCTGAACAGCATCTGCCCCAGCAGGCCGTGGATGTCCTGGCGCGAGGCGGACGGATCGAACTGGTGCAGCCACTCCACGGCGGTCAAGCCCTTCTGAATCGCCCCCGTGTGATCCTGAGGGAAATAGCCGATCGACGTCTCGTGGCCCCAGCGCACCTTGCCGCCGTCGATCTCCCCCGCCGGCACCCCCGTGCCGTCAACGCCCGCGAGCAGCGCCTTCAGCAGCGTCGTCTTGCCGAGGCCGTTGCGGCCGACCAGCACGATCTTCTCGCCCCGGTTCACGATCGCGGCGAAGCCGGACACGATCGACGCGCCGCCATGAGCCTTCGTGACACCGGAACACTCGAGGGCCACGCGTCCTGACGGACGGTTCATGTTGAACCGGATATAGGGCCGCTGAATGTTCGAGCGGGCCAGCTCAGTCGTCTGCAGCCGCTCGACCTCCTTGCGGCGCGAGGTGACCTGGCTGGCGCGGGTGCCGGCGTGGAACCGCGCGATGAAATCGTTCAGCTGCGCGATCTTCTTCTCGCGCTGCTCGTTGTCGGATTCGATGCGCGAGCGAATCTGCGTCTTCGCGACGACCATCTCGTCGTAGCCGCCCGTGTACTGAATGATCGTCTGGTAGTCGATATCCGCCGTGTGCGTGCAGACGGCGTTCAGGAAATGCCGGTCGTGGGAAATCACGATCAGCGTGCCTTCGTACCGAATCAGGAACTCGCGCAGCCAGTGAATCGAGTCCAGATCGAGGTGGTTGGTCGGCTCGTCGAGCAGCAAGGCCTGCGGATGGCCGAACAGGGCCTGCGCCAGCAGGACGCGGACCTTCTGTCCGCCCTGCAGCTCGCCCATCAGCCGATCGTGCAGATCCTGGCCGATATCGAGCCCCTGCAGCAGCACCGCGGCGTCGCTCTCCGCCGTGTACCCGTCCTCTTCCCCGACGATGCCTTCGAGCTCTCCCAGGCGCATCCCGTCCTGATCGGTCAGCGCGGCCTGTGCGTAGAGCCGTTCGCGCTCCTCGAGGGCGCTCCACAGCCGGTGGTTGCCCATCACCACGGTATCGATCACGCGGAACCGATCGAACGCGAACTGATCCTGACGGAGCACGCCGACCTTGGCGGGCCGCGTGACTTCCCCGCGCTGCGCGACGAGTTCGCCGGTCAGCAGCTTCATGAAGGTGGACTTGCCGGCCCCGTTGGGCCCCGTGAGGCCGTACCGGCGCCCCTGGGAAAAGGCCACGGAGACATCCTCGAACAGGATCTTCGAACCGAACCGCATCGAGACGGACTGGACTGAAATCATGTGTGCAACCATCCATTGTAACGCGACTCCCTGGAGCGTCCGCACGGAGGCCCGCGCCCGTGGTATCATTGGAGGGTCGAATTTTGCCGCGTGCTGTGCCGCCTGTTGGCGTAACGAGCCATTCCCTGACTCGCTTCTCCTGACGTCCTGCTTAGCCACGAGACGAAATCCACCCGACTTCCGTGTCTGGACGTTCGGGGGCACGTGCGCTGCCTCTCCGGCGGCGCGAATCGTCGCAGTTGCGACGGAGGAGCAGAGATGGGTCGAAAGTTATATGTGGGAAACCTTCCGTACGAGGCGGGAGAAGCAGAGCTCCAGGAGCTCTTCGGGCGATCGGGAACCGTCGAACGGGTTACAGTGATGCGCGACATGGCCACCGGCCGTGCCCGCGGATTCGCGTTCGTCGAGATGGCGACCGACGACGAGGCCCAGCAGGCCATTACCGCGCTGAACGGGCACGAGCTCGGCGGCCGCGGCCTCAATGTCAACGAAGCCCGCCCGAAGCCGGCCGGCGGCGGCGGGGGCGGCTTCGGTGGCGGCGGCGACTCGCGCCGGCGCCGCAGCGAGCCCCGTTGGTAAGCACGACGGCCACGTCGGGGCAGGGCGTTGCGCTCTGCCTCGGCATTCAACGAAGATGAGCCCCGAATTCGTCTGGAGCCCGACGCGCAGGGAGATGCCGAAGCGGTTGAACAAACCTCCGCGACCGACCGAGCTGCGCGGCGAGCCGGTGACGGGTCGCATCGTGGCCCTCATGGTTGGTCAGGGCCACGGGTTCATCCGCCTGCCAAACGATCGCGAGGTGTATTTCCACCGCGCCGATCTGCTCGACGGCGTCTCGTTCAACGATCTTCAGATCGGCGATGTCGTGAAGTTTGCCCTTCTCGAGGATGCCATCAGCGGCGCCCGCGCCCTGGGCGTCGTACGGCACAAGCGGCCCCGGTGAGCTCACCGGCCTATACTCAAGCGTCCCGCTTTTCTGAGCTCTTAGGCCCGCCTGCCCGAGCCCTCACCAAAGCCTTACCGTGAGGGTCACCGTGATACACCGCCCAGCCGAGCTCGGCACGTTCGAATTCGTGGTTCTTGCCACGCTCCGGGCCGCGCAGTTGATGCGCGGGTGCCGGCCCCGGGTCGACGGCATCCACAAGGCCGCCGTCATGGCGCAACTCGAGGTCTCGCAGGGCAAAGTGACCGCGATGGTGGGCGAGCCCGACGCGGTGGCCGTGCTTCAGAGCGTCATCCCGTAGCCCCCGCGCCGGACGGCCGCGCCGCGTCAGCCCTGTGGATTGAACCGGTAGCCCACCCACGGCTCCGTGACGAGATACCGCGGGTTGGACGGGTCGGGCTCGAGCTTCTTCCGCAACTGCCCCATGAACACGCGCAGGTACTCGGGCTGTTCCTGTGACGCTTCGCCCCACACCGCCTCGAGCAGCGTCCTGTGCGTCAGCACGCGGCTCGGGTGCCGGGCCATGTAGAGGAACAGCTCGAATTCTTTCGGCGTGAGCCGCACTTCAGACCCCCGCACGTGGACGCGCCGCGCATCGAGGTCGACGCGGAAATCGCCCGCATCGAGCGACGCGGCCTCTGCCTCGCCGTTCGACCGCCTGATGGTGGCGCGCACGCGCGCCAGCAGTTCGTCGATCCCGAACGGCTTCGTCACGTAGTCGTCGGCGCCTGAATCGAGCGCCTCGACCTTCGTCCGCTCCTCGCCTTTCACCGACAGGACGATGATCGGGACGTTCGAGACCGCCCGGATGCGGCGGCACAGCTCGACGCCGTCCATGCGCGGCATGTAGAGATCCGTGATGACCAGTTCGGGCCGCCATTCGGCGAAATTCGTCAGCGCCGACTCGCCCTCCGCCGCCGTTCGCACCTGGTATCCCTGGCTGGTCAACACGGTCCTCAGCACCCGCGTGATCTGCGGTTCATCGTCCACCACGAGCACGCGCGACTTCTCAACGGCCATTCCCATCACAACACCCCTAACTTCCTGTCAGGCTGACCGCCGCTGGCGTGGCGGGTAGTACGGCGTCGACATCCGCGACATTCGCGATATTCGCTACCGGCGGCACAGCGGCCGGCAGCAACACCTGCACGAGCGTCCCCCTGGCGGACGCCGGTGAGTCTATCCAGATCCGGCCGCCCTGCGCCTCGACCAGACGCCGGGCAATCGGCAACCCGAGGCCGACGCCTTTTCTCCGCGGGTCGTGCGATTCACGGCCGGGTACTCGGAAGAACTTCTCGAACACCCGGTCCCGCGCCTCGAGCGGAATGCCCGGCCCTTCGTCGCGCACGGCGAACCCGACATACAGGCCGTCGCTCGACGCCGCGCTGACGTGAATCGTCGAGCCGGGCGGCGCGTACTTGCTCGCGTTGTCGAGCAGGATGTACAAGACCTCGACGATCGACGCCGCGTCCACCGACAGCGCCGGCAGGACCGGGGGCACGTCGACCTCGAGGCGGTAGTCGCGCGTCAGCGTCTCGGCCCGCGCCAGCCCCATGCGCACGATGTCGCCGGGCGCCGCGGCTCGCCGGTTGAGCGGCTGCACGGAGTCGCTGCCGGCCGCCGAGAGGCCTTCGATGAACCGGTTCAACCGGTTCGACTCCTCGTCGATGACCTCGAGCAGTTCGCGCTGCCCCTCGGCCGACAGCGTCGGCGCCACGGAGCTCGAGTCGTCGCCGATGAGCGCCGTGACGGAGGCTTTGATGGCCGTCAGCGGCGTCCGGAGGTTGTGCGTGAGCGCGTCGAGGAGCGCAGCCTTCACCTGTTCGCTGCGCCGCTCGGCCTCGACCTCGCTCGCCCGGTCGAACGCGCCCTGCAGTTCCTGGTAGAGCCGCGCCACTTCCTGACGCCCCGCCTGAGCCTCGCGCGCCCGGCGCTCGGCGCTCGACGCCAGCTCGCCGACGACCACCGCCATGATGATGAACGCGGCCAGCGCCGCCACGTCGCTCGGGTCGCCCACGGTAAACCCCGAGGGCGTCACGAAGTAGCGCGAGAAGCCGGCCGCCGCGCACAACGAGGCCACCACGGCCGGGCCCGTGCCGAAGAACCGCGCGTCGATGATCAGGACCAGCAGGAGAATCTGCGCAGCCGTGGCCCCGTTCATCGTCGGGCCCAGCAGTTCGAGCACCGCGACGGCGAGTGCGACCGAGGCGACGGCAAAGAAGTAGCGGCGGAACCGTCCCACTCTGCGATTATAGGACGCGCTCATGGTGCGTGGCGGCGTCTACAGTTTCCTTATGCGGCATTTCGTGGCCATCGACTTCACAGCGATCAGACGATGGCCCGGCACAAATCGTTGGGTGAGCCCCCATTCGATGGGTCCGGCCATCCTGATCGCACCGTTCTTTTCGCCGCCCACGCGCTGACTCGCCTCTCGCACGCCACGTCCGACGGCTTCTCGTCTTACTTCCAGCACGCCGCGGGCCTCGCGGGCCTCGTCTACCTGCTCGCCGGGCTCGCCGTCGTGCGGCGCCTGCTGCTCCGCCACTTCTCCCCGGGCGTCGCCCTTGCCACGCTGGCGACGGTGACATGGGGAACCAATTTGTTCCACTACGGGGTCTACGACAGCGTCTTCAGCCACGTTTACTCGTTCTTCCTCATCGCGGTGCTCGTGGCCTGCACTGAATCGTGGTGGACGAGGCCCACGCTTGCGCGCAGCATCGGACTCGGCGTCGCCGCCGCCGCCATTTCCTGACACGGCACACCAACGTGCTCTATGTCCTGATGGTTCCCTTGTACGGCGTGACGAGTTGGCCTTCCCTGCGCGACCGCGTGGTGTCGCTGGTGCAGCTGTTTCTGAAATTTCAGTAGTAGTGCAGGCCTTCAGGCCTGCTCACACCGGCAGGCCTCTGCCCTACTTCCGTTCGCGGGCCTGCTGCACGATCTTCACGCCGGCGCTCGCCCCGACGCGCGTCGCGCCGGCGGCGATCATCGCGTTGACGCTGTCCAGGTCGCGCACGCCGCCGGCCGCCTTCACGCCCATCTCGGCGCCGACGACGCGCCGCATCAGCGCCACATCGGCCGCCGTCGCGCCGCCGGGCCCGAACCCGGTCGACGTCTTCACGTAGTCGGCGCCGGCCGCCTTGGCCAGCGTGCACGCCGTGACCTTCTCGTCGTCGGTCAACAGGGCGGCCTCGATGATGACCTTGCTCAGGACGTCGCAGTCGCGGCACGGCAGCACCACGGCCTCGATGTCGCGTTCGACGACGCGGAGGTCGCCGGACTTCAGGGCGCCCACGTTGATGACGGTATCGATCTCGCGGGCGCCGTCGAAAATCGCCCGCTGCGTCTCGTACCGCTTCACGTCGGCGGTCGTCGCGCCGAGCGGGAAGCCGACCACCGAGCACACGCCGACACCGCTGCCGGAGAGGAGCCGCGCACACAACGCGACCCACGTGGGGTTCACGCACACCGTCGCGAACCGGAACTGCGCCGCCTCGCGGCACAGCTCCTCGATGTTCTGACGGGTCGCGTCAGGCTTGAGCAGCGTGTGATCGATCATGGACGCGACACCCGAAGGCGCCCCGCCGATCGCATGGACGCCAACGCGGGTGGCCCCCGCATCGATGACCGGCCGCAGCCGATCGGGACAGCAGTCGCCCAGCACGCCGTGGCACGCACAGGGCGGCACCGGACGGCCCCCGGAGACGCCGAGGCCGCCATTTCGGACACGATGACGTCGATCAACCGACGCAGTTCGTCCCTGTTCATCTGGTCATCTGGTCATTTAGTCATCTGGTCATTTCGGACGGCGCTCGAGGTCTCGGATTTTCGCCAGCCGGCGAATGTACCGCGGCTCGCGCATCGACGTCGTCAGCCAGGTCGTGACGATAGCCCGTGCCTCCTCCGGGCTGACGAGCGTCGACCCGAGCGTCAGCACGTTCGCGCCGTTGTGCTCCCGGGAATAACGGGCGATCGTTTCGGTGGTCGCCATCACGGCGCGGACTCCCCGGATCTTGTTCGCGGCAATCGCCGACCCGATGCCCGCTCCGTCGATGACGATGCCGGCGTCGGCCTCGCCGTGGGCGACGGCGTCGCCAACGGCCGCTGCCACGTCAGGATAATCCACGGCGTCGGACGTGTGCGTCCCGAGGTCGTTGACGGCCAGGCCCCGCCCGCGCAGGTACGTGATCAGCGTCCGTCGCAGCTCGATGCCCGTGTGGTCGCTGCCGATCGCCACCGAACGGATGTCGGCCGGCGGTGCCAGCGACGCATCGTCCTCGGACACCCGGTCCGCGCGCACCACCTTCACGCGCCGCTCGTTCAGCGTGTCCTGCGCCAGCGGCGTGATGTGGCCGCCCAGGGCCAGCGCGACCGTCTCGCCGCGCTCGAGCACCCGGGCGTCGCTTTCCGTGATGATCTCGAACGTTTTCATCTTCGCAGGTATGATGTGCCGCTATGGCTGACGCGCCGCCGCCTGAAATCCTACTCTCTGAGCAGCAGATCCAGAAACGGGTGGCCGAACTGGCAGCCGAGATCCGCCGCGACTGCCCCGACGATGTGCACCTGGTGGCGGTGCTCAAGGGCGCGTTCATGTTCCTGTCCGACCTCGTCCGGCACATGAGCGGAAGCGTGACGCTCGACTTCATGGCGGTCTCGAGCTACGGCAAGGGCAAGAGCAGCTCGGGCGAAGTCCGGGTGCTGAAAGACCTCGACAGCGGACTCGACGACCGCAACGTGATCATCGTCGAGGACATCGTGGATACCGGTCTGACACTGACCTACCTCCAGGACATCCTGCGGGCCCGAAACCCCCGGTCGCTTCGCACGGCCTGTCTGCTGAGCAAGCCGTCGCGGCGCCAGGTCGACGTGGCCGTCGAGTACGTCGGCTTCACGATCGAGGATCGCTTCGTCGTCGGCTACGGCCTCGACTACGCGGAGCACTACCGCAACCTCCCGCACATCGCCGTGGTGAGCTAGCCTCGCCGTCGCCTCAGCGGAGGCGGAGCCTTCGTGTATAGTTTCGTGTCGTGCCCGTTCAACTCGTCGATCACCCGCTGGTGCACGACGCGCTGGTTTCGCTGCGCGACAAGCAGACGCCGCCCGATGCCTTTCGGCGGCTGGCCACCCGGATCAGCGTCCTGCTCGCCGCCGAGGCGCTTCGGGCCGTGCCCACGGCGCCGGTCACCGTCGAGACACCGATCGGCCCCGCCGACGGCCGCCGCGTGGCCTCGGATGTCGTCGTCGTGCCCGTCCTGCGCGCGGGCCTCGGCATGCTCGACGCCGTCCTCGAGCTCGTGCCGTCGGCCCGTGTCGGCTACATCGGATTGCAGCGCGATGAGCGGACGGCGATCGCGTCGCAGTACTACTCGAAGCTGCCCGATCGGCTCGAGCAAAGCTATGTCCTGATGATCGATCCGATGCTCGCGACGGGCGGCAGCGCGTCGGCCGCACTCGATCTGCTGCGGCGGGCCGGCGCGTCCCGCGTTCGTATCGTCTGCATCGTCGCCGCGCCGGAAGGCATCGCGTGCGTGGAACGCGACCACCCCGATGTCCTGATCTACACGCCGGTGGTGGACCGGCAGTTGAACGCGCAGAAATACATCGTGCCCGGCCTGGGCGACTTCGGCGATCGGCTGTACGGCACGGTGTAAGAGGATCTGCATCCATGAGCTGGAAGACATCGCTGACGTCGATCGAACCCAACA
This sequence comes from uncultured Acidobacteriota bacterium, assembly GCA_963821285.1. Lineage (GTDB taxonomy): Bacteria > Acidobacteriota > Vicinamibacteria > Vicinamibacterales > CAVVIG01 > CAVQJU01. The sequence goes on along the minus strand of CAWGDD010000003.1, from coordinate 470,882 downwards.
AGATCCTCGTGCGGGGCTACCCGCTCGACGAGATGATGGGCCGCCTGTCGTTTGCCGAATCCACCTACCTGCTGCTGATGGGCGAGCTGCCGCCGCCGGCGGTCGGGCGCATGTTCTCGGCCATCCTGGTCTCGTCCATCGATCACGGCCTGACGCCTCCCTCGACCCTCGCCGCCCGCACGGTCGCCACCTCCGGAGCCCCGCTCAAGGACTGTGTGGCGGCCGGCATCCTCGCCTTCGGCCCGCATCACGGCGGCGACATCGAAACCTGCATGCGGTTTCTGGACTTGGGGCTGGCCCAGATGCGGGCGGGACAGTCGCTGCAGCAGGCGGCTGAGGCCCTGGTTCAGGAATGCGTCCAGAGAAAAGAGGACCCGCCGGGATTCGGTCACCGGACGCACACGCGCGACCCGCGGGCGTCGCGCCTCTTCCAGATGGCGCTCGAACTCGAGCTCGAAGGCGAGCACGTCCGGCTGATTCGCGCGATCGAGCACGTGCTCGATGCGCGCTCCGCCGACTTCGCCCACCCGCTGCCGGTCAACGTGGACGGCGCCATCGCCGCGGTCACGGCCGACCTCGGCTTCGCGTACGAGCTCGGAAACGCCGTGTTTCTCATCTCGCGGCTGCCGGGCCTCATTGCGCACGCGCACGAGGAGCGGACCCGCGAGACCGTGATGCGGCAGATCGATCCGAGGGATCATCAGTACGACGGTTCGCGCCAGCGCCGCTTGCCCGAGGGACGGAAGTAAGACAAAATTAGCCGGATAGGGCGCTTAGCTCAGCTGGTTAGAGCGCGTGCTTCACACGCACGAGGTCAGAGGTTCGAGTCCTCTAGCGCCCACCATCCCTGCCTGACGCCTCCGGAAGCTCGAACCCGCCGTTCCATATGACTTGAAACGCGAGGATGCCGGCGGGCGTATAGAGTTACAACCATGGCCATGAGGTCGTCGAGGCTCGTCGCGGCGGCGTTGATGGCCGCCTTCCTGATCGAGCCGGCGCTTCTCTCGGCCGAGGTCGTCAAGCCGCGCTATCGCAAGGTCGCCCCCGGCTTCACCCTCTCGGATGCCAAACGTGCCCCGGTCACCCTCTCCGACTTCAAGGGCAAGGTCGTTCTGCTGGACTTCTGGGCCACATGGTGCGCGGCCAGCAAGGTCGAGATGCCCTGGTACGCGGAGTTCGAATCCCGGTATCGGGATAGCGGCCTGGCCATCATCGGCGTTTCGATGGACGACGAAGGGTGGGCCATCATCTCCCCGTACCTCGAGGGTCGACCGACGATCAACTACCCGATCGTCCTGGGCGATCACGATGTCGCCGACCGCTTCGGCCTCGCGTCGCTCCCGATCACGCTGCTGATCGACCGGAACGGCAAGGTCGCGGCGAAGCACTTTGGCCTCGTGGACAAGGCCGATGTCGAGAACGAGATCCGCAAGCTGCTGAAAGAACGCCCCAAGAAGACGAAGAAGTAGGCCGGATCAGGGCCGGCACTCGAAGCTGCCCGCGTCTTCGATATCACCGGCGCCTTTGTAGTGGGCATGCGCCGGATACGGACACAGGGGCCGGCTGCGTCCGGGGAACGCGCGTCCGGTGGCACGAACCGCGTCCGGGGCCTTTCCCTTCTCGACCCAGTCGATCACCGCCGTCAGCAAATCGAAGGTGTCCAGAGTAGCGGCGCCCCCCTGGCAGTGACCCATCCCCGGCACCAGGAACAACCGGCTCCACCCTGCCGTCTTGTCGCCGCCGTTGGCGGCGCTCATCTTCTCGTAGTAGTCCACCGTGTCGAGCGCCGAGAACCACGGATCGCTGACGCCATGATAGAAAACGAGTTTGCCGCCGCGGCCGGAAAACGTGTTCAGGTTCGTCCAGAGCTTCGTGTCGCCAACCTGTCTCGGATCGTTCGCCAGCGCGAACGCTTCACGATCCACGTCAATCTCCGTCGAGAGGTTCGGAGGGCCGAGCGGACCCGGGCCGGGGCTCAGGAGGCCGGGGATGCCCTGTCCGCTCGCCGTGATGCCGGTGTCCCACATGAAGCCGGGATAGATCTGGTTCTGGCGTGAGTCTCTCGGCCCGCCGAAGGCCTTCTTGAGCGCTGCCGTCTGCTGTGGCAGCAGGCAGCCGTCGGTTTTCGGCCCCTTGCACGTCAGCGCCGCGACCGGATCGAAATCGCAGGCTCGCGTGTTGAACACGAGGCCGTCTTTGACCCCGTCTTTCGTATCGCACGCGTTGAGCAGCGCGTTGACGATCAGCTGCTTGTCGCTCTCAGAAAAGATCTGCGCGGGAATCGGTTTGCCGGCGGCGTCCTTCGGCGCCGCCTGATTCAGCATCGTCGCGACCCATCGATCGCCGAGGCCGGAGTATCCCGTGCGCATCGCCGGAGCGCCCGAGATGACGCCGTCGAAGTACGCGGGGTACCGCTGCGCCATCAACATGGCCTCACGACCACCCGTCGAGCAGCCCGCGAAATACGAGTGGTCCGCAGGCCGCCCGTAATAGCGCGCGACAATCTCCTTGGCCAGGACCGCGACACGTCCGACCGCCGCGTATTCGAAATCCAGCATGGCCTGCTGATCGCGCATGAACGCCGCGTCGAACGCACCGCTCGACGCCTGATGGCCCGTGTCGGTGCTCACGACCGCGAACCCGCGCACGAGCGCCGGGGAATCGCCGGCGGCCTGGGCGCCCAGCGGAAGGCCGACGGTGCCGTTCAGTCCTCCCCCGCCCTGAAACAGGAACCGGCCGTTCCAGGCATCGGGCAGCGCGACCGCGAAGCCAATGCCGTACGGCTGGCCTTCCGCGCCGGCGCGCCGATCGATCGTTCCCTCGACGCGGCAATGCGCCGGCAGATTGACAGCGGCCCCGCGCCCGCGGCCCCGGGCCGCCGGCCCGGCCGCCACGGCTTCGGCCCTCGTGACGGCCAGGGCGACACCCGGCACCTGCAGCCCGGAGAGCGCGGTGCATTTCGTGCCCTGCGCGGCCGCTGTCGCCGGCCGGAGGCTCAGCCATGCTGCCAACGCGAGTTCAATGACAAGCCGTATTCTCATGCCGCACCTCTGCGTGCCCGTGACGATACAATCACCCGGCCTCATGGACAAACGATCGCCCGCCCTGCTCTGGTGCAGCCTTCTTGCGATCGCGATCGTGATCTTCCGATCCTTCCCGTTTCTCGCCTACGAGCAGCTCGACTTCGACTCGGACCAGGCCATCGTCGGCTTGATGGCGAAGCACCTCAGCGAGCTCCGCACCTTTCCCCTCTTCTTCTACGGGCAGCACTACATGCTCGGCGTCCAGGCCTGGATCGCGGCGCCGTTCATCTGGCTTGGCGGTCCGACGGTCACCATGTTGCGCCTGCCGCTCGTGATCGTCAACGGCATCGTCGCGGTGTGGCTGTTGCGGAGCCTCACGCGGTCGATCGGTTCGCCGTGGCTGGCGCTGGCGGCCATCCTGCCACTGGTGGCCTCCGCGCCGGTCTTATCGGCCAACCTGCTCGAAACGCTCGGGGCGAGCGTCGAACCGTTTCTGTACGTGCTCGCGCTCTGGGCGCTGCGCGGCAGGCCCGTCGCCTTCGGGCTCGTGCTCGCGGTCGGGTTTCTGCACCGCGAGTTCACGATCTTCGCCGTCGGCGGCGTCGCGGTGGCTTCATACGTCGAACATGGCAGAACGTCCCTCGGCGACGTGCGCTGGGTGACGCGGGCAGCGCTCGCGTTCGGCGCCGTCTGGATCGTCGTCGACCAATTGAAACGGCGGATCAACACGCTCGGGCCGCCGGGCGGCGCGAGCGCTACCGCTCCGCTGACACTGCAGTTCGAGACCCTGATGGCCCGCGCCTCACTTGAGCCGTCGCTCGTCGTTCCACGACTCAAGCAGCTGGCCACCGACGTCGTCCCCGACTTGTTCGGCATGCGCACGATCGAGCCGCTTCGCTACAACATCAACGCCATGGTGCCCGTCGGCTCGCACGTTATCGGCGGCCTGCTGATCGCCGCGGGACTGATTTGCCTGGCATGCGTCGGCTTACAGGTCCGGCGGTCCCATGCAGCCGGCGAGCGAGTGCCGCTGTCGCCCTTCTGTGTCTTCCTCGCCGTCGTCGGCGTTCAGGGGCTGCTGGCCTACTCTCTCTCTGACGCCGTCGATCCGCGCTTCCCGGCCATCCTGCGATATGCGTTGCTTGGCCTGCTCTCGCCGCTCGCGCTGGCCGCCACATTCTTCGAGATGGAACGCCGGCGGCCGCTTCGCGCCGCCGTCGCATTCCTGCTCGTCGTCACCGCCGTTCTGAGCCTCCGCGACACGTGGCGACTCATCGCCGAGCATCGCGGGACGCCGCGGGCAAGCGAACACCGCGTACTGGCCGACGATCTGACCGCCCACGGCATCCAGTACGGCTGGGCCATCTACCAGGATGCGTACATCACCGACTTCTTCGCCGGCGAACGGGTCATGCTCACGTCAACCGGCAAGGTGCGCATCACGGCCTACGAGGAGGCCGCCGCACGCCACGCCGCCAGTGCCGTGCGGGTCGTCCGCCAGCCCTGCGCCGAGGGACGGCGGGTCGCGTCCTGGTGCGTCGTCGATCCCCTCAATCGTTGACCCAGACTGGTCCAGCGGATGTAGTATTTGCGCATGCGACATGATGCCCGACAGCTGACGGTCCTCGTTGGTGCCTCCCTGCTGGCCGCGGGGGTGGTGGCCTTCGCCGCCGACTACACCCTGACGGTCAACCGCGATCGCCTGATCAACGCGCAGAACGAGCCGCAGAACTGGCTCTTGATGAACGGCGACTACGGTTCGACGCGCTATTCCAGGCTCACGCAGATCAACCGCGACAACGTCAAGAACCTCCGCATGGTGTGGGCGCTGGCGCTCGGCGGCATGCAGGACGTCGGCCAGAACGGTCCCGAGAACGAAGTCAACCCGCTCATCGACAACGGCTACATGTACACGAGCGATGGCTGGGGCACGATCTACAAGATCGACGCGAGGAACCCCGGCAAGGCGGACGTTCGTCTGGACGGCGGACCCCGGCGTCAAGCACGAAGGCAACGCGCCGCGCACCCGCGGTATCGCGCTGTGGGAGGACAAGGTCATCGCGAACCTGCCGGACGGCCGCGTCATCGCGATCAATCGCGACAACGGCGAAATCGTCTGGGACAAGAAGATCGCCGGCAAGAACGAGTTCGGCGGGCAGGAAAAGTTCCTGACGGCGCCGCTCGTCGCCGACGGCAAGGTGATCATCCAGAACGGCGCGGGCGACGCGGGCACGCGCGGCTGGGTCGCGGGGCTCGACGTCAAGGACGGCAAGGAGCTGTGGCGCTTCTATACGGTGCCGAAGCCGGGCGATCCCGGCAGCGAATCGTGGAAAGACGATCACAACGCGTGGAAGACCGGCGGCGGCGGCATCTGGCAGACCGGCTCGTTCGATCCGGCCACGCACCTCTACATCGTCGGCACCGGCAACCCGTATCCGATCTACGACCCGCAGTTCCGCCCCGGCGACAACCTGTACACGAACTCGGTGATCGCCCTCAACGTCGAGACGGGAAAGCTCGCGTGGTATTTCCAGTACACGCCGAACGACTCATGGGACTTCGACGAAATCGGCGTCCACATGCTCTACGACGCCAAGATCGACGGCGCGACGCGCAAGGTCGTCGGTCACTACGCGCGCAACGGGTTCTTCTACACGCTCGACCGCACGAACGGCCAGTTCATCAAGTCTGAAAAGTACGTCAACGACCTGAACTGGACGAAAGGCATCGATCAGAAGACCGGCAAGCCCGTCGAGTACAGCCCGAAGCTCGACGTACAGTTCTACAACCAAGAAGCGCGCGCGCTTCGCGGCGACGGCATGAAGCGGACGTGTCCGACGTGGCACGGTGGCGTCGCGCACCAGCCGCTGGCCTACAACCCGGTGAAGGGGATCGCGTACGGCGTCGGCACCGAGGGCTGCTTCTCGCAGAACGGCGCCGCGGTGGGCGTGCTGTCCAAGGACGGCGGCGTCGACCCGAAGACGAGCCAGCCCCGCAAGTACACGCAGCGACCTCTACTACGGCGCGGTCACGGCGTTCGACGCCGTGAACCACAAGGTGATGGCGAAGGCCGTGACCGACATCGAGATCCGATCCGGCGTGACGGCCACGGCCGGCGGCCTGGTCTTCACGGCCCTGCAGGACGGCTGGATCGTCGCCTACAACGACGAGACGCTCGAGGAACTCTGGCGCTTCAACGTCGGGACGCCGCTCAAGGGCGCGCCGGTCACCTACGCGATCGGGCCGAAGCAGTTTCTCGCCGTGCAGACGAGCGGCCGGCACCTGCACCCGGTGAACTGGGACAAGCTCCAGAACTCGAGCTACCTGTTCGTTTTTGCGTTGAACTAGATCGCCTGTAGGGCGGGGCTTTCAGCCCCGCCTTGGCGGCCCTGAAAGGGCCGCCCTACTGCGTTAGTTCCTTGCACACGTCGACCTCGGAGCCCCAGAACTCGACGCACTTCGCCCGCGTCATCGGTCCCTGTCCGACGACTTTCACCTGGAGGAAATCGAGAATCCGTTCCATCTCGCGGACCTGCAGCGTCGCCGGAGGATCGGGCATGTCGAGGTTCTTGCTCTTCAGATCTGCGGCTTTCATGTTGTAGCAGCGGCCGTCGCTGTACGCCAGCCGGTCGTATGCCGGCATCCCCTTCCCGGGCCTGCCGCACTTGATCGTCATCAACAGCAGTTCGCGGGTCAACCGGGTCGTGCGCAGATTGGCGCCGTCGGGCATCTGCGTGTCCATCTTCCGGCCATCCGCCGCCCAGCCATGACACGACTGGCAGTCGCCCTTCGTTCGATAGAGCCGCATCCCTTCGGCCACGTCGTCCGGATCCGGCGTCTGCGCAAACGCGCTCGACCCTGCGGGCTGGCTCATCAGAAGAGCCAGGGTCGCACCTGCCATCAGGGTTGCCAGCCACTTCACGTGCGATCGAACCATCGGGACGCCTCTCTCAGGACGAATCCTACCAGTTCACGCGCCGCAGTGCTCGCCGGGTCCGCGCCCGGCGTTACAATGCCCGGTGGGGAGGACGCCCATGAAGCCGGTCGTGATTCTCGCGTTCGGTCTCCTCGGAGCAACAGGACTCTCTGCCCATCACTCGTTTGCCGCGGAGTACGACGGGACGAAGCCGGTGACGGTCACCGGCACGGTTGCCAAGATCGACTGGACGAACCCTCACATCCATTTCTACATCGACGTCAAGGACGATGCCGGCGTGGTCACGCAATGGAAGTTCGAAGGGTACCCGCCCAACATGCTCGTCCGGCAGGGCTGGAAGCGCGACGTGACGATGAAGCCGGGTGACAGCGTGACGGTGTTTGGCTGGCGAGCGCGAACCGACCCGAACCTCGCCGCGTCGCGTCAGGTCACCCTTTCGGACGGCCGCAAGCTGGCATCCGGGCCGCCGGCCGGCACCGGCGGACAATAGCCATGGCCAGACACACCTCCGTCACGACGATCCTCGTTGGCGCGCTCGTGAGCGTGCTCGGCTGCGTCCTCGTTGCGCAGAAGACGGCACCCCGCGGGACGGGAATTCCGCGCGCGGCCGACGGCAAGCCCGACCTCACCGGCGTGTGGATTACGGGAGCGCTTCAGCTGTTGATTGGCGAAGAGGAAGCCAACGCCATACGCCGTGCGGACGCCGCCGCCGGCAGACAGCCTCCGCCGCGGCCCGAGCCGCCGCCGTACACGCCGGCCGCCGAAGCCATCCGGCAGGGCTACCTTGCCCGCCGCGGCATTGACGACCCGATGGCCCGCTGCTTTCTTTCTGGCGTGCCACGGATCACGACGCGGCCGCTGCCGTTCCAGATCGTCCAGATGCGCGGCCAGGTCATCCTGTTGTACGAAGCGCACCACGCCTTTCGCATCATCCCGACCGACGGCCGGCCGCATCCGGACGACATCGAGCCCTCGTTCCTCGGAGATTCCGTGGCCCGCTGGGAGGGCGGCACGCTTGTCGTGGACGTCATCGGCTTCAACGAAAAGACGTGGCTTGCCGGCGTCGGCACGATTCACAGCGACAAGCTGCACGTCATCGAGCGTTACACACGCGACTCGCCAGATACGATCCGCTACGAAGTTACCATGGAGGACCCGGAGGTCTTCACGAAGCCGTGGCGCCAGGTCGAGATCTTCAGGCTCAGGCCGAACGAACGCCTGCGCGAGTACGAGTGCATCGAAAACAACGAGGACCTGCTGCGCTTTGAGAAGCTGCTTCAGACCGATCCCACGCTTCAGAACCCACCAACCCGATGACCACGATGAGTGATTCGCCGTCCCGCCAGGTGCTGGGCTTTCAGACCGAAGTCCGACAGCTCCTCCACCTGATGATTCATTCCTTGTACGGGAACAAGGAGATCTTCCTGCGAGAGCTGGTCTCGAACGCCTCCGACGCCTGCGATCGGCTGCGGTTCGAGGCGATCACCGACTGGGCGCTGCTCAAGGACGACCCCGACCTTCGTATTCGAATCTCCGCGGACGAGAAAGCCCGGACGGTGACCATCATCGACAACGGCATCGGCATGTCGCGCGACGAGGTGGTCACGAACATCGGGACGATCGCCAGGTCCGGCACCCGGGAGTTCCTCCAGCAGATGACCGGTGACCAGGCCAAGGATGCCCACCTGATCGGCCAGTTCGGCGTCGGCTTCTACTCCGCGTTCATCGTGGCGGATCACGTGACGCTCATCACGCGCAAGGCCGGCCTGACGCCCGAGCACGGGGTACGCTGGGAGAGCGCCGGCGAAGGCGAGTACAGCATCGACACGGTCGTCCGTGACGCCCGCGGCACCGAAGTGATCCTGCATCTGCGCGAGGGCGAGGACGACCTGCTCCACGCGCTGACGCTGAAGAACATCCTGCGCAAGTACTCGGACCACATCACGATCCCGATCTTCATGGGCGAGGAGCAGGTCAACCAGGCGTCCGCGCTCTGGGCCCGGCCGAAGTCCGAAATCACCGACGAGCAGTACGCCGAGCTCTATAAGCACATCGCGCACGACTTCGAGGCGCCGCTGGCGCACACACACGCCCGGGTCGAGGGCAAGCAGGAGTACACGCTCCTGCTCTTCATCCCCAGGCGTGCGCCGTTCGACCTGTTCCATCCCGGCCACCGGCACGGCATCAAGCTCTACGTACGCCGCGTCTTCATCATGGACGACGCGGACCAGCTGATGCCCGCGTATCTCCGCTTCGTGCGCGGCGTGATCGACTCGACCGATCTCCCGCTCAACGTCTCGCGCGAGATCCTGCAGCATTCCGCCGACGTCGAGGCCATCAAAGCGGCATCGGTCAAGCGCGTCCTGGCGCTCCTCGAAGACCTGGCGAAGAACAAGCCGGACGACTACGCGACGTTCTGGAAGGAGTTCGGCGCGGTCCTCAAGGAAGGCGTCGGTGAAGACGCCGCGAATGCCGCCCGCATCGCGCCGCTGCTCCGGTTCACCTCCACACGCACGGCCGGGGACGAGCAGACGGTGTCTTTGGCGGACTACGTGGCCCGGATGAAGGAGGGCCAGTCCCGGATCTTCTACATCACGGCCGACAGCCTGCAGGCGGCGAGGCATAGCCCCCACCTCGAAGTGTTCGGCAAGCTCGACATCGAGGTGCTGCTCCTCGCCGACCGTGTGGACGAGTGGCTGGTGTCGCACCTGCCCGAGTTCGAGGGGAAGCCGCTCGAATCGGTGACGAAAGGCGACCTGGACCTCGGCCCGCTCGCGGATCCCGCGGCCAAACTGGGGCTTCAACAGGAGGAGGGTGAGTACAAGGGCCTGCTCTCGCGCATGACCGAAGTCCTCGCCGACCGGGCCACCGAGGTGCGATTGACCGATCGGCTGACGACATCGCCCGCGTGCATCGTCGCGGACCGGGACGGCATGAGCACGCACCTCGAGCGGCTCCTCAAGTCGGCGGGCCAGAAGGTGACGCCCGGCAAGCCGATCCTCGAGCTCAATGGCCGCCACCCGCTCGTCCAGCGGCTGAAACACGAGGTCGACGGCCCCAGGTTTTCCGACTGGAGTCACGTGCTGTTCGATCAGGCACTGCTGGCCGAAGGCGGCCAGGTGGATGACCCGGCCACGTTCGTCAAGCGGCTGAACGACCTGATGCTGGGTCTTGCGGGTGAATCACCGTCGCGGATCTGGACGCCGTAGCCCGCCGGTCTACTGCACGCGCGTCGCGCGGGTCCTGGCCTCGCCCATCAACGTCGACGCATCGTCCACGCTCTGTTCGGCGAGGCTGACCACTCCCGCCAGCGCCGCCGCGAACGGGGCCAGGCCCTGCTCGTCGCCGCCCAGCTGCCGCAGCCGCGCCGCCACACGCGTGGCTTCGCCGAGTGACGTGCTCGGCAGGACGATGCCGACCTCTCCGGTCGGGAGCGCAACGGCGATGTCCACGGCCCGCAGCTGCGCCCGCAGCTCACGCACCCACTTCCGCACCGCCAGCGGCTGGGCGCCGCCGGGCATCACGACGATCACGGCGAGCTCGGCGCCCGTCTCGCGGGCCAGCTGGATCTGCTGCTGCAGAATTTCGTCGAATGGGCGCTCGACGCCGCGGCGTCCCCGCGCCAGCTCGTCCCGCTTGAGGAGCGCCGCCGTCCAGCACCCGAACACGGAGGCCGCTGCATCGAGCAGCCGCTGGTCGCGCACGAGGGCGGGGTGGCGGTCGCCCGGAGCCAGTGCCAGCAACAGCTCGCACGACTCGACCAGGGGCTGCCGGACGCTCACGCCGCCGGTCGCGGCCCAGACCGGCAGCACGTCCGCGTCGCCGGCACCCATCAACACCGCGCCGTCCAGGCGCGTGACCGACAGCCCGGCGGGTCGTCCGGTCGCCAGCGTCAGCTGCTGAAGGGCTCGGCCGATCTTGTCGTCGGCCGAGTCCAGTCCGCCAACCAGCGCCTGCAACAGCGCCCACGTGAGGCGCGACATCTCGGCAGCGCGCGCCGCGCTCAGCACCTCGCCGAGCACGTTCACGAGGGCCGCGATGCGGGGGGTCGCTTCCGGTGTGATCTCGCCGAGAAACACCAGCAGCCAGGCCGGGCTTGCGCCATCCGGCACCTGTGCGACGGACACGCCCACGGTCGGCGGGAAACCCAGCCGTTGCATCGCGGCCGGCGTCAACGGCGCCAGCGCGCCGTCGCCGTCGAGCGCAGCGGGATCGATGATCGACGGCGCCAGCTCCGGGTTCGCGCCGCTCAACGCCACGGACGGCGAGAACGTGTGGTTCAGCGTGGCCGCGTAGGCACGCACGTCCAGATCGTCCCAGATGGCCAGGGCTTCGATGAACACGTGGATGACCGCGGTCTCCGATCCGAGGACGGCCTGCTCGCTGACGACGCGACAGAACGCCGAGATCTGGCGCCACTCCGTGTCGCGTCCGGACTCGGACGTGCCGGCCGGCTTGGCCACCATCTCCGCCAGCCATCCCGTCATCAGCTCGAGCCCGCGTCCGCCCTGCACCCGCTTCGGGTCATCGGCGGGCTCGGCCAGTGCAATCACGGCGGCGCGAAGCGGGTTCGGCGCGATGATACGCGCGGTCGCGATGCGCAAACCCTCGACGACATCCACGCGCGACTGCCCCGTCGCGACGACGTGCTCGAGAGCCGTGCGCATCGGCGAACCGTCCGGCTGTACAGCGAGGCGTCGGAGACGCTTGACGACGGTGCCGTTGCCCGGCGGCAGAATCGGCATGCATCGCTCGTCGAACAACTCGAACGCGGCGTTGAGATGGTGGCGCAGCTGCAGGAGGTATTCGAGCTCCGCGTTCACCGCACTGGCGCGCCGATCGATGGCGGCCGAATCCTGCGGCACGAGTTCGGAGAATGTGACGGCGGAATCCTCCATGCGAGGTGCAGATGATGTTAGGCAATTTTGCTGAGCTAGCCAAGCGACAAACCTTGGATCGGAGGCCCTGGGCCCAGCCGAACCGTGGCACTTCTCTTGCTGACATAAGGGATCCAGCAACGAAACACCGCGAACTCCGCGCCCCGTGGGCCGATTGGCCTGATTGGCCGGCTCGGAGGCACGAGGGCCCGGGTGTCGTCTCGTTGTTTGGCAGAAAGATGTCTCCTAGAGGCGTGATTTATTGGACCTAGATCTTGGTGACCGGAGCATGGCCGGATTGGCCTGCCTGCCCGAAACAGACTACGGTGTGAACGCCGTGAGACCACCCTCGCGAGAGAGTGTCGTGGCGGACCGCCTCCAGGCGGCGGTTGAAGGACTGGCCGACGACCTTGAGGCGACCGTGGCCGTCTTCGAAGGGCGCGGGAGGACGTTGCGCCCGGTGTCCAGCGCGGTCCGCGGCGCATCACTGCCGCCGTTGAGCGACACCACCTCCGTCCTTTCCCCCGTCGAACCGTCCGGCCCGGCGATCACGCCTCTGGCCGGCGCACCCTGGACACTGATTCGGCTGTCCGGCAACCGCCGCGCCGCCACGCTCGCCGTTCACGGCGACCAGTCCGCCGCCGGCCCGAAACTGATCGCGGCCGCACGCGCCGTGTCGGCGCTGCTCTCGGAACGGGACGCCCACCGCACCGCGCAGCGCCAGGCGGCGACGCACGCGCTCACGCGCCGTCTCGCGCGCGTGTACGGGTTTCCCCGCATGGCCGACGTCGTGTCGTCCGCGACCGCGCGGCTGCTGGGCGCCCGCGTCGCGAGCACCGCGATCTTCGATCCGATCGCCCAGGTCCTCAAGGTTCACGGGACGTACGGGTATCCGAGCCTGCTCGTCGAGCACGCGCGGATAACGCCAGGCGAAGGGATCATCGGCAGCGTGTTCCAGTCGGGCGTGCCGATGTGCGTGCCCGACGTTCGCGCCCACGACGACCTGTTCCGGAACCGGCCGCGGTATCGGACCAACTCCTTTGTCGCGGTGCCGGTTCGCGCCGGTCAGCGGATCCTGGGCGTGATCAGCGCGACGGATCGCGAGGACGATCGCCCGTTCACCAGAGACGATGTGTCGTCGCTGCGAGCGCTGGCCGCACCGGTCGCGCTCGCGCTGTCGCGCGAGCTGGCGGTCAGCGAGGCCGAGCAGTACGCCCACGCGGCGGCAATCGATCCGCTGAGCGGGCTCTTCAACCGCCGGTACCTGCACGTGCGCCTCGAGGAGGAACTCGAGCGGGCGCGCCGGCATCAGATCCCGCTGGCGCTGCTGATGATCGACCTCGACGACTTCAAAATGGTCAACGACAAATTCGGCCACCTGGCCGGCGACGCCGTCATCAAGGAAGTCGCGGTCATCCTGCGCCGAACCGTCCGGATGTTCGATGTCTGCACGCGCTACGGCGGCGAGGAATTCGCGATCCTGATGCCGAACAGCGGCGCCCAGTCGGCCGCCACCGTGGCCGAACGCATCCGGCGCCGGATCGAATCGTACCGGTTCACGGAGCCGTCACTCGTATCGCTTTCGGTGACCGCCAGCATCGGCCTCGCCGTCTCGACGGCCCAACTGCTGCCCCGCGATCTCATTGAACGCGCGGATCAGGCGCTCTATCAGGCCAAGACGCTCGGCAAGAACCGGGTGTGGTTTGGATAAGATGCGAAAAACGAACAGTATTTCGTTGAATTGGAAAGACGTTTGATAGAGGATTGCGTGAAACCGACGGACACCGTCACTCAGGACATGCGCCGCACCGCGCTGGTTGTTGAATCTGACACCGTCCAGCTCGCATCGACGGTACAAGCGCTGCGCGCTCTCGACTACGAGGTCGTCGCCGCGCCGACGTTCGACGACGCGCGGCGGCAGATGCTGGTCATGGACGGACTGTCACTTCTGGTGGCGGATATCCGTCTCGGTCAGTTCAACGGTCTGCATCTGGCGTTTCGAGCACGGGCCCATTATCCCGAGGTTGGTCTCGTCATCATCGATCAGGCGTTCGACGTCACGCTGGAGGCAGAAACCAAACGTCTCGGCGGCATCTATCTGACCCGCCCCTTTACCAACGACGTCCTGTCCGCGCTCGTCCTTCAGCTGGAACACGGGGTCTCGACTGCGTCTGGCAACGCGACCACGCGGCGATGGGCCCGACGGCAGGTGGCGGGGGTGGTGGCGACGGTCGGCCCACGCGAGGCACGGGTCTTCGACATCAGTTACGGCGGATTGTGCCTCGAATTCTCACACGGCGACTTCGACCCGGCGCTCCCGTCCACTCTCGACGTCGAGCTCAATGAGCTGGGATTCTCCCTGAGGATGCATCCGGTCTGGGTCAGAGCCACAACCGCTTCGCCTTCGTGGCTGTGCGGAGGCGAAGTCATCACGACGAATTCCCCCGCCGTCGAGCAATGGCGTGAGTTCGTAGACTCACACTAGAGCGCCTGTCAGATTGGCGTAGCCACGAGTCCCAGGTCCTTGGGTCTTGGTGGGTGGTCCGTTCTTGGTCCATGGTCCAAGCGTCCGCGTGTCTGTGCACCCGCTCTGGCGCACCGTGGACCAAGGACAGAGGACGGACCAAGAACCAGGGACCAAGAACTAAGGACCGGCGCTACACCGATGCGAAAACAGGCCACGAGCCCGCGTTCAGGAAGCCGCGAGTCCGCCGGTGACAAGTTAGCGGGAATTGCCGACGACGAGTCCGGAGGCGTCCCCCTGATCGTCTGTGCCCTGTTCGGGTTTGTTGCTGACCACGCGAAACGACTGGAACGGCAGCTGACACTGATACTTGCGCAGGAAGGTGAGGAATCGTTTGTAGTCCGAGTCGCTCATGTGGAACAACTGCATCAGCAGCCGATAGTTTCCTTTGGTCCGTTCGAGACCCAGCGAGACGATTCGTCGAAGGTCGGCGCGCGTCAGGTCCCGGGCCATGAACGGGGCGTAGACGACAGACCAGAAGGACTCATCTCCGCCAACCAGCCGATTGAACGTCGCATCCGCGACGGGCTCAGTCACGGCGACGGTGGCGGCGGCCGCGGCGACCGGCGCCCCGAGGATTTCCGGCGGGAGGTCGCCGGGAACAATCCAGCGATCGCGCGAACGCACCACGCAGCGCTCGATCACGTTCTTCAGCTCGCGGACATTGCCAGGCCAGGAATACTCAACCAGGCACGCCATGGCTTCAGGACTGACTTCCGGAGGGTCGACGCCGTAACGCTGAACCGAGGTCGACAAGAACTGCTCGACCAAGGCGGGAATGTCCTCGCGACGTTCCCGTAGCGGCGGCACGATGATGTGGATGACGTTCAGCCGGTAATACAGATCTTCGCGAAACGCCTTCGCCGCCATCTGGTCGACGAGGCGCCGATTGGTCATCGAAATCACGCGCACATCGACGCGTGTCCGCGGGCGGTCGCTACCGACCGGTTGAATCTCGCCTGTCTCCAGGAACCGGAGCAGCAGGCTCTGCATCCGCAGACTCATCTCGCCGACTTCGTCGAGCAACACCGTTCCGCCTCGGGCCAGTTCAAAGAGACCCGGCCTGTCGCGATACGCGCCGGTGAAACTTCCACGGACGTGCCCGAACAGTTCTGATTCGAGCAGTGTGTCGGGAACGCCGGCGGAATTCAGGGCCACGAGCGGCGCGCTGCTGCGCGCGCTGAACGCGTGGATGGTTCGCGCGGCCAATTCCTTGCCCACGCCGCTCTCGCCGGTGATGAGGACCTTCGCGTCCGAGCGCGCTGCGTCGCGCAAATCTTCGTCTAACGCGCGCATCAGCTCGCCGCTGCCGATGAGTCGTCCCGCTTGAAGTCCTGGTGGCATTGCTAGAAGAACGTTAACGGTAGGGCAAACGATACGGCCGGGTCAATGAGGATTGCACCCAATGATGCGTAAAATCGAAGAAAACGCCAAAATAGTAGGACGTAATGACAAATTTTGTGCAGATCCATTCAGGATCCAGCGCGACAAAAGTCAACGGCATCACGGGGACGCTGCGCTTTATTGCAGGAAAAGGCGAACCGTGGCACGACTCTCGGAGTCGGCCAGCTCGACGCTATCGGCCGAAATCCTCTCGACTGTATAGCCCGCTACGCGGTCGCCCTCCTTCACCAGGTAGACCTGTCCCCTTCCGGCAAGAATGGCCGTCAACACCGAGGCACCGTCAGCATCCTCCCGAGCCATGCCGATCAGCTTGACGGGCGGGGCGACTGGAGGCGCCTGAATCTCGGAAGGCACAACCGGGGCAGGTTCGTGGCCGCTGGCTCCACTCGACCTGACGGGCGGCCTGAAGGCAAAAACGTCGCGGCGCGGCTGGTTCACGACGGACGACGGCTGACGCCAGTCGTGCATGCGCGCGATCGGGGCTGACTCGACGCTGTCGGCGCGCGTGGCGGCGGCTGGAGGAACAGATCGAGACCAGGTGAACGGCCCTGACGTGCCGACCAGCCACGACAATACCGTGCTGCCAGCCACCAGAACCACCTGGGGCCAGCCGAAGGTTGAGCCTTTCATCCCTACTCGCGGAATTCCTTGAAGGGCACCTGACAATCGTGCTTGCGGAGGAAGTTCAGGAACCGCTTGTATTCGGTGTCCTGCATGTTGAACATCTTCGCGACGATCTTGTAGTTGCCGCGCGCCTCCTTGAGGCCTTTTCTCACGAGATCCCGGACGCTGCTCCGCGTGATTTCCCGCTGCATGTAAAGCGGGTAGACGACGGTCCAGAATGATTCTCGCTGGTCGATGATCCGCTTGTAGAGTTCGTCCGCCATGCCCTTGCGGCGCTCGCGCCGGGCCCAGCCCGTCCGATTGGTCCGCACGTCGGGCGGCAGATCATCGGGTTCGATCAACCGTTTCGTCCCCGTGACGGCACAGCGTTCAATCACGTTCTCGAGCTCGCGCACGTTGCCGGGCCAGGAATACTCCATCAACGTGGCGTAGGCTTCCTGGCTGATTTCCTTCGGGACGAACCGGCCGTCGGCAGCAAAACGGGCGAGAAAATGCTCGACGAGGAGCGGGATGTCGTCCTTGTGTTCGCGCAGCGGCGGCGCGACCAGGTGAATCACGTTGAGCCGGTAGAACAGGTCCTCGCGAAACGTGCCCTGCGCAATCATCTCGCGGAGCTGCCGGTTGGTGGCGGCGATGACGCGGACGTTCACGCGGCCGGCGGTCTGGTCGGCGCCGACCTTCTGCAGCTCGCCCGTCTCGAGGAAGCGCAACAGCAAGCCCTGCATGCGCAGCGTCATCTCGCCGATTTCATCCAGGAAGATCGTGCCGCTGTGGGCTTGTTCCAACTTGCCGGGCCTGTCGCGGTACGCGCCCGTGAAGCTGCCCTTCACATGTCCGAAGAGTTCGGATTCGAGAAGCGTCTCTGGTACGCCTGCGCAGTTCACCGCGACGAACGGGCGCGTGGCGCGCGGGCTGCGCGAGTGGATGGCGTGGGCAATCAACTCCTTGCCCGACCCGCTCTCCCCTGTGATGAGCACTTTGGCGTCGGAGCGTGCGACGTCGTTCAGCTCTTCCTGCAGCTCGCGAATGACAAGGCTGTTGCCAAGCAGTTGACCGGGGCTTTCGTTTCTCACAGGTTTCTCTCAGTGTCGCCCGCTGCCGGGCACGCACAGTTGCTGTTTCGCCGGGTTCGTTCTGCCACTACCCCGCTGACATTGTTCAGGTCGGATGCTGCAAAGTGGTCGCCAGATGACACCTTTTGTCTGCCATCCGGGCTTCTCAAGATCTGCAAGAATCTCAGTCATTTTGACGACTTCACGGCTCCTACCCGTCCCGTAATACCTAAAGTCGCCCGCAGGGAAGAATAATGTCCACTAATCATAGCCATTTTTGCTTCCAAAGGCCGTGGAGAAAGGCTGGCGCACCGCATCTAGTGTGCCATTCTGTAAAAGTCTCGGAATGGCCGCGGTGAGCGTCAGGGACGCCGGTCCAGCTCGACCGGGGCCGGGCGGCGACCCGGTGGGTGCGGCGGATGCTGCGGATTGCGCGAACGGACATCGGTACGCCGATGGTGGCTCGATACGCCGCCTGTCAGGTACGCCGCGAAATCGCGCACCGTGGGGTGCTGAAAGAGCGCCGCCATTGGCAGGTCGCGCTTCACGGTCGAGCGAATCCGCTCGAGGGCGCGCAACAGCATCAGTGCGTGCGCGCCCAGGTCGAAGTAGTTTTCGTCGGTCCCGATGTCACCGTCGAGCAACTCGCGCCAGATTTCCACGAGCGCCCTTTCCAGTTCAGTACGCGGCGCGAGCCGCGGCCGGCGACGACGTCTTCCCTCTGCAGCCAACCGACCCGCGCCTCCCCGCGTCTCAACCGGCAGCGCGGCCATCAGGTCGGCGACCGTGCTGCCTTCGTCCAGGCTCGCGAACCTCGCGAGGACTCTCACCGAGATCGTCGGCGGCTACCGCCGCCGATCTCCCGCCAAAGCGACCACCTGCGCCAACGGCCTCGACCGTCAGATGGGCGCCCGCTCGAACAGCTATCGTCGCCGGGTGAACATTCGAGGGGGAACCCGGGAGCGGAAGCATCTCGACACCGCCGAACGACCTCGCGGTTCCGTCCGCATTGCCGTCCTGAACGACGACGAGGCTGTCGAAGGCCCGCCGCCAGGCCCGGACGCCGCTGAATGCGTGGATACTGCTCGACGGCGTAGTCTGATGCGGCGCCAACTCGACCAGGAGGCCCTGCAGGTGGCCCAGCCACCCGGTCACGCCGGCGCTCGCGTCGACGTGGACTCGAACGGGCAAGTTGTTGACACAGGGCCCGATCATCGTCTCGACGTTCTCGATCTCGTCGGGACGCCCGGCGAACGGCACTCCGTAGACGACATCGGACTGCCCGCTATGGTGAGCCAGCACCACGCTCCAGGCTCCGCCGACAATGACGTGCAGCGGGATTTCATGGGAACTCGCAAACCGGGCGAGGGCGATCGTCGCCGACGCCGTCAGAGCTCGTACGGCCTCGCCAGGCGGCTCGCGGTGGTGGGCGCGCGTCGCGGGCGGCGCGGGTATCGGCGTGGGATTCGCCACGCCGCTCAACAGGCCGCGCCAGAACGGTTCGCTGTGGACCTCATTCCGGCGTTGCAGCCACCCGACGTACTCCCGATAGGCACAGGCCGGCGCCCGCAGAGCTGCGAGACCGGTGTCGTACAGCGCCGCAAGCTCAGACAGGATGCGCGGCCGCGACGAGCTGTCCGCGATCAAGTGATGCACGCTCAGGATCAACCGGTGCGTGGTCTCCCCCGTGCGCAAGAGGGACGCACGCACCAAGGGCGGGGCGCCAAGGTCGAAGGACCGGGCGCGATCGACGGCCAGAAACTCACGCAGCAGGCCATCGATTTCCTCCCGCGTGCACCCTCGCCAATCCTCGGCACGCCACGGCACGTCGACACGTTCGAGCACCACCTGGCGCGTTCGCATCGCCCCCACGTGCACAAAGGCGCTCCGCAGAATGGGATGCCTGGCGACGACGTGTTCCCACGCGTCGCGCAGCCGTGGACCATCGAGCGAACCCTCGAGCGCAACTTCCCATTGCTCGAAGGCCGGTGCACCCTCGATACCGTCCATTGAGAAGGAGATCTCTTGCAACGGCGTCAGCGGATAGACGTCGGTCAGGGTAGGGTATCGACGGCCGAGCTGCTCGGTCGCGACCTGGTCCAGATCCGCAAGTTCGAAGGGCGAGCGGATACTCCTGATGGTCGACTGCGCCTCGCTGTGAGCAGCAACATCGCGGAGCGCCTCCAGGTACCGGCTGGCGAGGGCCGAGACAGTTGACGTGTCATGGAAGGCGCTGCTGTAGCGCCACTGCACTTTGAAGCGGCCCGCCGCAACCAGCGCCACCACCTCGATCACGTGCGGCCGCTCGTTTTCGTCGGCACGCCAGGGTCCGATCGGTTCGGCGGCACTGCGCAAAGAGTGATGAGCCGGCAACACCGGCCTCGACGTCGCGTTCGTAGTGGAAGCGCAGTTGCGGCTTCGGGATACGGTCGAGCGCCTCGCGGACGTCGGCGTCGGGTGAGAGATAGCGAAGCACGCCGAAGCTCAGCCCGCCGTCATGCACTCGCAGCGAGTGCTGAATGCGGCTCAACAGGCTGGCGGTCGAACCATCTCCAGCCTCGAGGCGGCACGGAAACGTCGTCGTGAAGGCGCCAATCGTCCGCGAGAGGTTGACGTCACCAAGAACGTCCTCACGACAGGTGCGTTCGACGTCCACGACGACGTCGTTGCGTCCCATCCACGGCAGCAGCGTCTTTGCGAGCGCCGCCAGCAGCAGGCTGTCGACGCCGGCGCCGTGCCCGGAAGCCGTGCGACGCAGCAGAGCATCCGTCTCCGGCGCCGTCAGGCATACGGTCACAGTCCGAGCCGACGTCTCCGTATTGCGCGCGCTTCCGGCAGCATGGTCACAGGGCAGAACAGCCGCGAGAGGATCGGCAAGCCTGATCCAACTCGAAAGACCGTCCTGTGCCCGGGTGGACGCGTAGTCGACCAGGCGCTCAGCCCAGAATCTGAACGACGTCGTACGATTCGGCAGCCACGGCTCGCGGCCAGCACGCGCAGCAACGTACGCGGTCTCGAGATCTTCGAGGAATACTCGAATGGATCTCGCGTCTGCCACGAGCCGATGCATGGTCACGAGCAGCCGGCCCGGCAATTCGGAACCGCACCCGAAGTACAGGACGCGCAGAATCGGACCGTCCGTGATGTGCAGTCCCACCTGAGCGGCGGCAGCGGCCGACTCGATCGCGCCCGCGACCATTTCCGGCGGGTATTCCCGCAAGTCCACGCGCTCGACGGCGACTCGGGAGCCTGTCAGCGCATACCCGCACTGCCATCCGCGATCGCCTTCCTTGAACCGCAGCCTGAACGCATCATGATGGGCGACAACGGCGGCCAGAGCGCCGTCCAGCGCGCTCACGTCGAAGTGCCCCGGGACCTCAACGAGAATCGAGTGATTCCAGTGGTTCGGGTTGGCCACCGATCGATCGAAAAACCACCGGCTGAGCGGCGTGAGGGGCACGCCGTTCGTTGCCCGGCGGGGGATGGACGACGCGTCCGGCGAAGCGACAACGGCAAACGACTCGGACGCGGCTTCGACCTTCCCTGGCGCGATTCGCACGTGATGAACGGTCTGCCCGTCGATCCGTCCGCGGGACTCGAGTTCCCCGCTCGGCAGCCAGCGGCCCAGTTCGCCTGTGCGGAATAGTCGAGCGCCCGTGCCCCCGACGGGGTCCACGACGAAGCGCGCGTGCGTCAACTCGGGGCGATCGAGATATCCGCGGCCGACGCCGGGCCCACCGACGTAGATTTCCCCGGTCACCCCGATCGGTACGAGGCGCTGCAGCCGGTCGAGCACGTAGACGTCCAGATCCGCGATCGGCACGCCGATCACACGGCCGGCACCGGCCTGAACATCGGCCTTGACCAGCCGGCGATAGGCGGCGTGAATCGTCGTCTCCGCGATACCGAACATGCTCACCACGTGCGGCCGCTCGTCTCCGTGGCGTTCGAACCAGGGTCCCAGACTCGAGGCGTCGACAGCCTCTCCACCCAGCACAATCGACCGGAGGGCCAGCGCCGCCGGCCTGCTCCGCTCGCCCTCGGCGTCACTCAGCCGCTGAAAGGCCGCGGGCACCTGATGGAGAACCGTGACACGTTCCCGCGCAAGCAAGTCGATGAACGTATCGGGGTCACAACCGACCCAGTACGGCACGACAACCAGCCGGCCGCCGTACAAGAGCGCACCCCAGGTCTCCCAGGCTGAGAAACCGCTCGCGAACGAATGGCACAGCGTCCACACGTCGTCGCGACCGAACTGGAACCAGATTTCGGACGCGTCGAACAGCCGGCTGACGTTCGCATGCGTGATGAGGACGCCAGGCGGTCTGTCAGCGGATTCGGTGCCATACACGGCATAGGCAAGGTTGTCCGGCTCGGCCACCGGCGGCAGGTTGTCGACGGATTCCCCGTCCACTTCGTCGACATACGCGAATTCGATTCCTG
Organism: uncultured Acidobacteriota bacterium; assembly: GCA_963821285.1. Lineage (GTDB taxonomy): Bacteria > Acidobacteriota > Vicinamibacteria > Vicinamibacterales > CAVVIG01 > CAVQJU01. The sequence continues at coordinate 448,998 of CAWGDD010000003.1, read as the reverse complement.
ATGTCGGCAGTCGGGCTGACAATGACCTCGACGTCACGATGATCGACAGGCGTGCATCATCGACGATGAATCGCAGACGATCGGACGGACTCGCGGGGTCGAGTGGGACGTACGCGCCGCCGGCCTTCAGAATGCCAAGCATCGCCGCGATGAGCTCGACAGACCGTTCGAGGTGCAGTCCCACGAGGATGTCGGGACCGACCCCCATCGTGCGCAGGCGATGTGCCAGTTGGTTCGCCCGTCGATTCAGGGCTTCGTACGATTCCGTGACGCCAAGGAACGTGACGGCAGACGAATTCGGCGCTTCGGCGACGCGGCGTTCGAATCGTTCGTGGAGACAGAACGTCTGGATCCCCGACGGCCTTGGCACCGGCAGCAGTTCGGTCCGTTCTTCGTCATCCAGCATCGGGATATCCGAGATCGGGCGATTCGGCTCCTTCACGAGGCCTTCGAGCAATCGACGGACGTGGGTCAGCATCCGGGCGGCCGTTGATTCGTCGAGCGCCCGGCGCGTGTGTTCGAGTCTCAGTACGAGCTCTGCATCGGATCGGCACACGAGCGTCACCGGATATCCGCTGTGGCCCTCGCATGCGAAACGGCGATTGAGCCACGGGCCGCCGTGCCGGCGCAGCGTCGAATCAAGCCGGTGGCCTTCAAAGACCACCAGCGTTTCAAACAGTTCGGCGCCGGATGGTATGTCGCTCCACGCGTGGATGCGCGCCAGCGGCGTGTGCTCGTGCGTCCCGCACGCGAGCTGCTCCGCTCGAAGATCGGCGAGCCACGACACGACAGGCTGCCCCGGCACGACGGCCACTCTGAATGGCAGCGTGTGGACGTACGCGCCGACGACGTCGTCGGCGCCGTCGAATGTCGAACGGCGGCAGGCCCGGGTGACGCCGAACAGCACGTCGTCCTCACCGGTGTGTCGACTGAGAAGAAGGGCCCACGCGCCTGCCACGAGCGTGCGGACCGTACAATTGGCTTCGCGCGCGAACACGTGTAACCGCCGTGTTTCGTCGGCGGTCAGCGTGACCTCGACGCTGCCGACGCCCTCTTCCCCACCCGCTCGTACCGACTGGAGAAACGGCGTCGGGGCCGATAGTCCCGCCAGGTGCCGCCGCCAGAACGCGTGAGACGCATCCGGCTTCTGGCTCTCCAGCCAATCGATGTACGTTCGATACGGGCGTGGGGCCGGCAGTCGACAAGGCAGACCGCCCTGCGACGCATCGTACAGCCCGAAGACTTCGCGGATCAGGATGGAGACCGACCGGCTGTCGAGAACGGCGCAATGAAACGTGCAGAGCAGCTCGTGCTGTCCCGAGCCGCAATCCATGACCGCCAGCCGCATGAGCGGCGCCTCGTTGAGGTGGAAGCCTGCCGAGCGCTCCTCGGCCATGAGACTCGCGAGGCGATCGCGTTGCTGAGCAGGGTCCAGGTGCCTCCAGTCAAGCACGGCGGCCGGCAACCGGACCGAACGGTGGACTCTCTGGACTGGTTCCGGACGCCCTTCCCATTCGAAGCTCGTACGGAGGATGTCGTGACGGGCAACAACGCTTTCCCAGGCTGACAGGAGCTTCGCCGTGTCGATCGATTCGTTCAGGGTACAGACAACCTGCCAGAGGTCCCCACCCCGTTCGCTCCGATGGAGGCCGTGAGAGAGATAACCCTGCTGCACTGGAGACAGCGGATACTCGTCCTCGACGATCAGTTGCGGCAGTTCGACCATTGACCGAAAATCCGACGGGTACGGCACTGCAAGGGTGCCACCGTCGCGACCAATTTGTGGCGTGGCCGCGTCCGCGCATTTTGCGAACGTTTTCTTGATTCTCGGGTTACAGCAACGTCATTGAGAGACCGCGAAGTCTCCCTCAGAGAAGACCAATGTTCTCTGCAGCGGCTCTTTGACACCGCTCCTGGAGGCCGGAGGGGTCGCGCTTAAGTCGGCTCCTGGCGCCGATTCGGCAGGTCCAGATCTGCCAGCATGTCGAGACACTCAGCGAACGTGGCGAAGACCGTTGCGCCTGCCCGCTGCGCGGCGGCCGAGAGCTGCCCGTCTGCCGACACAAGCAGCGCCCTCGCACGGGAATCGGCAATCACGTCGTAGCAATTCTCCACGCGGTCGTCAACCACCACATCGAGTTCGAGCGCCGCCGCAATAAGCCCTCGCGAGCCTTGCACAACGTAGACGCTGGGGCGCTCGAATCCGTGCGCCGCCAGCCAGCGCTGCGACTGGGCCTGGGCCGTCAGGCCTGCGGTTGGCGGGCGCTTCGTGAGAAAGATGACCTCCCACCCGCGCGCTGCCGTGATGTCCGCCAGTCGCTTGACGATGCCGGGCTCAACCTCGCGCAGGGTCTGCCAGAAGTTTTCGATCGTCGCGATTCGTCGCCACACGCGTCGCTGCTGCCGGACCGACAGGCGCCGCCCCGGCGGGGTTGGCCGCAGTTCGTCGGTCAGGGACGCAACGGCGGCGTCCATGTCGGCGAGCACGCCGTCCAGATCGAACGCGATACGGAGTGACAACGACGAATACTATCGCGTCTTCCCGTCCGAGCTATCATGGGTCCCGTTGCACGCTCGTTCGGAAAAGGGATCGACCATGTGGAACTCGCACCGCTATCTGATTGCCGCGTCCGCCTGCCTCGGCGTCGCCGCCGCCACCGTCCACTCTCAAGACAGCGGCCGCGGCCTCGCGGGCCGCGAATGGTCGACGGTCAGCGGCGATCTCGGCAACACGCGCTACTCCACCCTGACGCAGATTAACAAGGAGACGCTGGCGAAGCTGCGCGGCGCATGGACGTCGGCGCGCTTCGACGATGGCGGCGGCGGGCGGGCGATGCCGGTGGTGAAGGATGGCCTCGTCTTCATGACCGCCGGCTCCTATGTGTACGCCTACGACGCAAAGACCGGCGCGACCGTGTGGAGGCATCAAACGGGCGCCTCGCCGCCAAGTCCCGGGCTCACCGACTTCACGCGTCCGGAGCAGGGCCTTCCAGCACGCGAAGGCGTCGCGGTCGGCGACGGTCTCGTATTCGTGGGGCTGAGCAACGCCCACGTCGTCGCGCTGCGCGAGAAGACGGGCGAGCAGGTGTGGGACGTGTACGGCGGCATCGATCCGCCTCGGCCGGGGCAAGGCGTCTCCGGTGCGCCCGTCTATGCCGGCGGTCTGGTCTTCGTCGGCACTTCGGCGGATCCGGGCTTCCGCGGAAAAGTCGTCGCCGTGGACGCGAAGACGGGCCGCAAAGCGTGGGAATGGTTCGCCGTGCCCAATCCGGGCGATGCCGGGCACGAGACGTGGCCCAAGGACAACGACGCCTGGAAGATCGGCGGCGGCGCGTTGTGGCTGGTCGGCGCGGCGGACCCGGAACTTGGCCTCGTGTACTTCGGCACAGGTAACGGGGTGCCGCAGTACGCCGGCGATCTGCGCGCCGGCGACAACCTGTACCTCTGCTCCCTGGTCGCGCTCGACATCAAGACCGGCAAACTGAAGTGGTATTACCAGACGATTCGTCACGATATCTGGGAAGCCGACATCGCGCAGTCGCCGGTCGTCTACGACGCGCAGATCGGCGGCCGGACTCGCAAGCTCGTCGCCGCGATGCGGACCGACGGCGTGCTCTTCGTGCTCGATCGCGAAACCGGCAAGCCCGTTCAGCAGATCGAGGAGCGCAAGGTTCCTCAGGACCCGCGCTCGCGCACGGTCGCGACGCAGCCCTACCCGGTGGGCGCCGATCGGATGCTGCCGGACTGCGACGAGTGGAGCAAGGAGAAGATCCCAGCGGGTTTCAAGCTCGGGTGCTTTTTCGCGCCCGCGTCGCTCGACGTGCCGAACCTGCTGACGCCGGCCTGGGGCATGCGCGTCACGCCGATGGCCTACAGCCCGCAGACCGGGTATTTCTACGCGCTCGGTAACGCGTCCTTGCAGTGGTTCCGCCGCGCCGAGGACCCGTACGTGTTCATCCTCGGGGGCGGACGCGTCCCGGGCATGCCCGCCGGCCACGGCGTCATGGCGGCCATCGACGGCCGCACGGGAAAGATCGCCTGGAAAAAGGATTTTACCGGGCCGCGTCCATCCGGGGCGCTCGCCACGGCCAGCGGCCTCCTCTTCCAGACGATGCCGGACGGCAACCTGATCGCGTCCGACGCGCAGACCGGCCAGCAGATCTGGCAGTTCCAGAGCGGCGCGAACGGCGGCGGCGGGCCGGCGGTGACGTACGAGATCGACGGCGAGCAATACATCGCCGTCGGCATGCGCAGCAACGTGATGGCGTTCAAGGTGAACGGTCCGATCGAGGCCAGGCCGCAGCCCGAGGCCGCGCCGAGGCCCGCGCCCGCGCTCTTTGCCGGCCAGATTCAGGACACGAACAGAATCGAAATCGCCAGCTACGTGCGCGACAGCTCACAGGGCGGCACCCGGATGTACGTGGACGAATACGCGTTCAACGTCTACCGCGCGCGCGTCAAGGCCGGCACGCCGGTCCGCTGGGTCAATAACGGGCGCATCAACCACACCATCGCGGCGGAAGACGGCTCGTGGACCACCGCTCGCCTGAGCCCGCTCGAAGCCGCCGCGGTCACCTTCGACAAGCCGGGGGAATACACGTACATCTGCAAGGAGCACCCCTGGGCGAAGGCCCAGATCATCGTGACGCCGTAGTATGATTGAAAGGTTGTAGGGGCACGGGTGATCGTTCACATCAACCACATCTCGCAGGCCAAGAAGAAGAGCGGCAAACCCTCGCAGCTTGGGGAACTGGTCAGCCTCGTCACCGGGTCGTTGGTGGACTGCGTGGAGGACGGCGTGCTCGACGCGAGCCTCGCGTCCTCTCTGCGGATCCACCTGGACTGGATTCAGTACCGCACGAATTTTCGCGACCCCGTCATGGTGCGGCGAACGACCGACTCGCACGGCAAGCCGATGTCGCTGGCGGAGATCGCCATCGACCTCCGGCAGGCGGATCCCGCCCAGCTCCCGATCCAGCTCGGTCGCGCGCTGAAGAGCGTCGGCCCGACCGCGGCCGCCGACGACGGCCGCGTGTACCTCGATGATTTCCGGCCGTACCGCGAGTGCATGATCTGGGACTTCAACCGGCTGTTCTGGCAGCACCTGGGCGAGTGGGAAGCCGCGTCCGGCCGCGGTTTCGAGGCGGCGCTCCCGAGCGGCAAGTCCGACGCGAACCACCCCCAGGCCGTCGCCGACTCGGTCACCGAATTCTGGAAGCTCCTGCAGGGCTTGAGCGACCGCGGACAGCTGCCCTCAGAAATCCCGGCGCTCGAAATCGGCGTGGGTTCCGGCGCACGCGCGGCGGCCTGGATGGACGGCTTCAAGGCGCTCGACGAGCAGCAGGGCACGGGGTTCTACTCGAAGCTCCAGTTCATCCTCGGCGACTACTCGGCGACCACGCTCGATCGCGCCGTCACCGCGCTCTCGCGCCATGCCGGACACGTCAGCGCCGCGCCGCTCAACGCGCTGAACCCGTTCAAGGCGCTGTCGGCGTACCGCTTCAAGATCATGTACGTGCACGCGACCAACGTGTACGACAACCTGCCGTTCGACGACGTCGTGCGCCGCGACGGCCGGCTGTACATCGTCGAAGTGCGCGCATATCTGAGCGGGGCGGCTGTCGATCGCCTGTCGGCTGATTTCGGCCTCCCGCGCAACGATTTTCCCAACATCGTGAAGCGCCTGCTCGAGCAGGGGCCCGAGGGTATGTTCCCCGGCGAACGCGGCGTCGCGTTCTGGCGATGTCTCTGGGACTACTTCCGGCTCGAGGAGCGGCTGCGGGCGCTCGACGATCGCGAAGAGGCCCATGTGCCGCCCGGCCTGAGCTGGTCGCATCTCGATGACCTGCTCGCGGAAGCGCCGGAGGACGTCCGGTTTCACATCTCACGCGGCGCCGCCGAGAGCTTCGCGAACACGCTGCCCCTGCTCCATCCGCGCGGGTATCTGCAGGTGCAGGATATCTTCGTCGAGCACATGGACGAGTACCGCAAGGGCTTCAAGGGCCCTGGCAAACTCGACGGATCGCTGGTGGCCTGGGTGAACGGCGCGCTGCTGCGCGCCGTCGGCGCCCGCGCCGGCTACGACGTGCACTTCGCCCCGTTTCCGTACCGTCCCGGCACCAAGACGACGGTCATGTACACCACACAACGTCCGTGAACCACGAACCTCTGGAACCTGTGGAACGTCCGGAACCTTTGGAACCTGTATGAAGTTGCCCATTCTCCCGACAACCGTGATCGGCAGCTACTCGATGCCCGAGTGGCTGGAACGCGCGAAGAACGACTACCTGTCGCGCCGCCTGAGCCGCCGCGACCTCGACGAGATGCACGACGCCGTACGAAAAGCCGCGATCAAGGACCAGGAAGTCGCCGGCATCGACATCGTCACCGACGGCGAGCTCCAGCGCGACAACATGATCGACTACTTCACCGAGCGGCTGCCCGGCGTGCAGGTCGATCTCGGATCGAAGCGCTTCTACTACGACTTCTACGAGAGCGTCGTGCGGTCGAAGCTCGCGACCGGGTCGCTCGGGCTCGTGGAGGAAGTGCGCTTCGTGAAGCGATTCAGCGAGCGCGCGCAGAAGATCTCGGTGTCGGGCCCGCACACCCTCGTCAAGCGCATCCGGAACCAGTTCTACCCCAGCGAGGAGGCCTTCGCGCTCGACCTGGCGCGATCGCTGAACTTCGAGCTCAAGGAGCTCGCGCGGGCGGGCGCGACCGAACTCCAGATCGACGAACCGTACTACTCGGGGTTCCCGGAGGATCTGCCGTGGGCCGTCAAGGCGATCAACGCCGCCGTGGAGGGCGTCGACGCCCACGTCACGCTGCACATCTGCTACGGGAACCGCTACGGCAAGCCGTCGTTCGAGGGCAGCTACCGGTACCTGTTCCCCACGATTCTCCAGGCCAAGGTGCACGCCGTCTCGCTCGAGTTCGCCCGGCGCGGCGAAGAAGACCTGGAGCTGTTCCGGGAGTTCAAGGCGCCGTTCACGCTGGGCCTCGGCGTCATCGACGTGAAGACGCAGGAGATCGAGCCGCCCACGCTCGTCGCCGACCGCATCCGGCGCGCGCTCGAAATCGTGCCCGCCGAGCGCCTCGTGATCAACCCCGACTGCGGCTGCGTCCACCTGTCGCGCGACGTCGCGTTCAGCAAGCTGGCCGCCATGGTCGAAGGCACCCGGCATGGTGCGGAAGGACTTCGGACAATAGATGAAATCAGCACTGGACATTGCTCACGACGCACAGCTGCAGCCCATCACGGACGTCGCCTCGAAGGCCGGCATCCAGCCGCAGGAGCTCGAACAGTTCGGCCGGTATCGCGGCAAGGTGCAGCTGCCCATCCTCGATCGGCTGGCCAACGAGAAGGACGGCAAGCTCGTCATCGTCACGGCCATCACGCCGACCAAGGCGGGCGAAGGCAAGACCACGACGAGCGTGGCGCTCACGCAGGGCCTCGGCCAGATCGGCAAGAAGGTCATGCTGTGCCTGCGCGAGCCCTCGATGGGCCCCGTCTTCGGCGTCAAGGGGGGCGGGACCGGCGGCGGACACGCCCAGATTGCCCCGATGGAGGAGATCAACCTCCACTTCAACGGCGACTTTCACGCCGTGACGGCCGCGCACAGCCTGCTGGCCGCCGCGATCGACGCGTCGATCTTCAACGGCAACCCGCTGCGCATCGACCCGGCGACCATCATGTGGCCGCGCACGGTCGACATGAACGACCGCGAGCTGCGCTACACGGTCGTCGGCCTCGGCGGCAAGACGCACGGTATCCCGCGCGAGAACGAGTTCGTCATCACCGCGGCGTCCGAGGTGATGGCCGTCTTTGCGCTGGCGAGCGACCTCAAGGATCTGCGCCGCCGTCTGGGCCGCATCGTCGTCGCCAGCACGTACGAGGGCGAGTTCGTCACGGCGGACATGCTGAAGGCCGGCGGCGCGATGACCGTCATCATGAAGGACGCGATCAAGCCGAACCTGGTGCAGACGCTCGAAGGCCAGCCGGCGCTCGTCCATGCGGGACCCTTCGGCAACATCGCGCACGCCAACAACTCGATTCTGGCGGACCGCATCGCGCTGAAGCTGGCCGACTTCATCGTCACGGAGGCCGGCTTTGCCAGCGACCTCGGGCTTCAGAAGTTCTGCGACATCGTCTGTCGAACCGGGGGATTCGCCCCGAGCGCTGCCGTGCTCGTGACCAGCGTGCGCGCGACGAAGTCGCACGGCGGGAAGGCGTTCAAGGACCTGGCCGCCGAGGATCTCGACGCGCTCGCCAGGGGCGCCGACAACCTCGCCGCTCACATTCAGATCGTCCGGCAGTACGGGCTGCCGTGCGTCGTTGCCATCAACAGCTTCCCCACCGACACGGCAGCCGAGATCGCAAAGGTGCGCGAGCTGGCGCTCAAGGCCGGAGCCGAGACCGTCGTGGCGCACAACGGATTCGGAAAGGGTGGTCCGGGCGCCGTCGAGCTGGCTGAGGCCGTCGTCGCCGCGTGCAGCAAGCCGAACACGTTCGCGTTCCTGACGCCGGCCAACACGCCGATCGTGCAGCAGATCGAAGCCATCGCGAAGCGGCTCTACGGCGCGTCGGGGATCGACCTGCAGATGCAGGCCGTCAAGGATCTGCAGCGGATCGAGAAGCTCGGCATGGGGACGGCGCAGGTCTGCATGGCGAAGACCCACCTGTCGCTCTCGCACGATCCGCTGCTGCGCAATCGCCCGACCGGCTTCATCCTGCCCGTGCGCGGCATGCTGCCGAGCGCCGGCGCGGGGTTCGTGGTCGTCCTCTGCGGCGACATGCAGCGCATGCCCGGTCTCGGCAAGACCCCGGCGTTCATGAACATCGACATCGACGAGAGCGGCCAGACCGTCGGGCTGTTCTGAACGACGTGGAACGCAGAGCACGCGGAGCTCGCAGAGATTCAAGGCATGAATCCTCTGCGAGTCTCTGCGTGCTCTGCGTTCCACGTCGTGATCGCTATTGCTGCTTGTTGCTGCTGCTGGGTGGAGACCGACTCGGTGACGACGAGCGGCGCGGACGCTTCCCGGGACATCCACGGAATGAACGGCGTGGCGTCGCTGCCGAAACCGGGCACTGTTCCAACTGACACGCCGACCGCCAGTTCGCTCCGCATGGCGCTCGATCCCTTGAAGACGCCGCGCGTCGGAGGCACGTCCGAGTAGTCGCGGCCGACCGCGACGCGGATGTGGCGCTCGCCCGTCGTCGTGTTGTGCGTCGGATCGAAGCCCACCCAATCGAGCCCGGGAAGCCAGGCCTCCACCCACGCGTGCGTCGCCCCGTCAACCGACCGGGCGGTGCCGTCGTGCTCCTGGAACAGATAGCCGCTGACGTAGCGGCACGGGATGCCCAGCCGGCGCACGAGCGCGATCATGACATGCGCGAAATCCTGACACACGCCGCGCCGCGCCGACAGCGCATCGTCGATCGGCGAATCGACGCGCGTGCTCTTCGGGCTGTACTCGAAGCGCGTGTGCACGTCCGACATGAGCTTCTTCACGGTGCACAGCGGATCGTCGCCTCGCGCGAGGCCGATTTCGTCGGCCAGCGCATCGAGGAGCGGCGTGCGGTGGGCGAACGGGCTCGGGTTCAGCTCGTCCCAGAACCGGCCGGACGGCGTGGCGCCGTCGAGGCGGACCCATGCGTCCACGCCCAGATCGGCCGGCAGCGGGTCGGGCGGCCGGCATTCGACGAACGCTTCCGCCGTCACCGTGAGACGCGAATGGCGCCCGGGGATGTTGAAGTGGTGGACGATATTGCCGTCGTGGTCCTGGTACATCTTCACGCGCGACGGCGGCGTCGTGCTGAGGCCGAAGCGGATGCAGCGCTGCGCCGCGTCGGTGTACGGCTGCATGCGCGCCTCCATGATGCTCTCGCTGATGGGCGCCTCGTACGTGAACCGCGTGATGTGCCGGATGGTGTACTGCATGACGTGACGCCTCAGGCCGGCAGCGCCGACTCGATCGGATACGTGATGTAGCCCTGGTACACCGCGCCGTGGATCTGCGCGCAGTACCGCGAGATCGTTTCGAGATACACGTGGGGGTCCTCGCTCAGGATCTCGTCGACCTGGCCGTAGTCGAGCGACGCGTGGAGCCGTCCCGCCAGCCGCTCCGCGCGGCCGCCGGCGCCGCCCGTCGTCAGGCTCGCGATCGCGCGCAACGCGGACTCGACGCGAGCCGCCGCGAACCGGACCGAGCGCGGGAACTCGGAGTTGAGCAGCAGAAACTCCGCGATCCGTTCGGGCCGGAGATCGGCGGTGTAGTGGCGGCAGTACGACTCGAGCGCCGAACACGAGCGCAGCAGGCCCAGCCACTCCGCGTGGCCGGGCGGCAGCAGCGATTCGCGGCGGAAGTGGAGATCGACGAGAGCCGCTGTCGCGCTCGCGCGCTCGAGAAAGCGACCGAGCTGGAGGTGCTGCCAGCCTTCGCCGTGGCCCATCGTCTCGTCGGTGACGCCGTTGACGAGATGAATGCCGTCGATGACCATGCGGAAAATGTAGTGCGGCCGCGCCGACCAGCCGCCTTCCGCCCTCGCCTCCTTCAGCCGCAGGAACAGCGCGTTCAACTGCTCCCACATCTCGGAACTGATTTCTTCGCGAACCTGGCGCCGCGTTCTCGCGCGCGGCCGTGGCGCTCGCCAGGACCGCGGCGGGATTGCCCGCGTCGAACACCAGCGCGTCGGACAGCGCCGTGGGGTTTTCCGCAGCCGACTCGCCGGCTTTCTGGCGCACCATGGTGTACAGCCGGTCGAAGTCCCAGCCGCCGGCGTTCGAGGTGCGGTCAAGACCCAGGTCGAGCCGGACGTCGATCAGCCGGGCCGTGTGCTCGGCCCGTTCGAGGTACCGGCCGATCCAGTAGAGCGAGTCCGCGACACGCGACAGCAGCATCGGTCCGCTACTCCTCGAGGACCCAGGTGTCTTTGCTGCCGCCGCCCTGCGACGAATTGACGACGAGCGATCCTTTCCGGAGCGCCACGCGCGTGAGGCCGCCCGGGACCACCGTGACGCGATCGCCGTACAGCACGTACGGACGCAGGTCCACGTGGCGGGGCTCGATGCCGTCCTCCATGAAGCAGGGCGCGCACGACAGCGACAGCGTCGGCTGCGCGATGAAATTGCGGGGGTCGGCCAGAATCTTCGCCTTGAAGACGTCGCGTTCGGCGGCGGTGCTGTGGGGGCCGATGAGCATCCCGTAGCCGCCCGACTCGCCAACCGCCTTCACGACCAGCGAATCGAGGTGCTCGAGGACGTACCGCCGGTGTGACGGGTTCCCCAGCAGGTACGTCTCGACGTTCTGCAGGATCGGTTCCTCGGACAGATAGAACTTGATGATGGCCGGGATGTAGGCATAGAGCGCCTTGTCGTCGGCCAGGCCCGTGCCGATGGCGTTGGCCAGCGAGACGTTGCCCGCGCGGTACGCGTTCAGCAGCCCCGCCACGCCGAGATGCGAGTCGGTCCGGAACGCCAGCGGATCGAGGAAGTCGTCGTCCACGCGGCGGTAGATCACGTCGACGCGCTTCAGCCCCGCGGTCGTCCGCATGTAGACGATGTTGTCGTGCACGAGCAGGTCGCGGCCCTCGACCAGCGCCACACCCATCTCGCGCGCGAGAAACGCATGCTCGAAGTAGGCGGAGTTGCCGACGCCCGGCGTCAGCACGACGAACGTCGGATCGGCGGCAACCGGCGGCGCCAGCGCCCGCAGCGTGGCGAGCAGCGCCTGCCCGTAGTGCGCGATCGGGCTCACGCGATACCGATCGAACAGCCCGGGCAGCACGCGCTTGGTGACCTCGCGATTGGCCAGCATGTAGGACACGCCGCTTGGCACGCGCAGGTTGTCCTCGAGCACGACGAACCGGCCGTCCTCGAGCCGGATCAGGTCGGTGCCGGACACCGAGACGTAGATGTCGCGGTGCACGTGCACGCCGCGCATCTCGCGGCGATAGTGCCGGCAGCTCTGGACCAGGTCGCGCGGCACGACGCCTTCGGCGAGAATCCTCGCGTCGTGGTAGACGTCTTTCAGGAACAGGTTGACGGCCGTCAGCCGCTGGGCCAGGCCGCGTTCGAGATGGCGCCACTCCGAGGCCGTGATGATGCGCGGGACCAGGTCGAACGGGAAGATGCGTTCCGTGCCCTGGTTGTCCCCGTACACCGTGAAGGTGATGCCCTGCGTCAGGAACGCCTTGTCGGCCTCGAGCTGGCGCTGGCCCAGCTCGGCCTGCGATGCCGCGCAGAGGGCCTCGACGAGCCCGTCGCAGTGCGGCCTGGGCTGGCCGTCCGCATCGAACATCTCGTCGTAGGGCACACCCAGCTCGTAGTTCGAGAAGAGCGGGCCCAGACCAGACACAAATGTCCGAGGACGGCCGGATGGGCCGACGTTAATGTCTGAAGGCGTGGCGGGGGGCACCGGATGACCACTGAGAGCAAGACATGAGCCACCATGTACGCCCGGCGGAACACCGGGACGCGTGAATTCCGGGTAATTCTATCGCGATTCGCGGATGCCAGGCCGACAGCCGACAGACATTCATGTAAGCTTCGATGTTTTGACGGACAACTTTGCAGATCGTTCGCCGACCGACCTTCAAGTTCCCAAGCATTTGCGCGAGGCCGCGAGGCAGCGTTCTTGCTGACAGCAGGAACCCAAACTCGGAGACTCTCTCGTGAAACCAGCCGATACCGTGACGAGCCCTGACGGACCCACGCTCTGGACGCTCGACGAGATCAGCCGCCTCGTGTCCCCCGTCGGCAACGCGTCCGAGACGCTGAGCAGCGTCGTCAACCTGATTCGCCGGCGGTTCGACACCGACGTCTGCTCGATCTACCTCCTCGAGCCCGACCGCGCCAACCTCGTGCTCGCCGCCACGATTGGTCTCCGCCCCGAGAGCGTCGGCCAGGTGCGCATGCGGCTCACCGAAGGCCTCGCCGGCCTCGTCGCGCAGCAATTGCGGCCGCAGTTCGTCAAGGATGCCACGACCCATCCCCGGTTCAAGTACTTCAGCGAGTCGGGCGAGGATCCGTACCGCTCCTTCCTCGGCGTGCCCGTCATCGATCGCGGCCTCCTGCAGGGCGTCCTCGTCGTGCAGACGGCCGAGCCGCGGGACTTCACGCCCGCGGATGTGCAGGCATTCGCGGCGGCCGGGACGCAGCTCGCCCCGGTGGTGAGCGAGGCGCGGACGATCGGGCAGTTCGTGGCGCCCGCCCACCGTCGGCTCAGTGCGCTGGCCCAGAACCTGTGGTGGAGCTGGGATCCCGACATGACGAGCCTGTTCCGGGAGCTCGATCCGGTGCTGTGGCGGGAACTCGACAGCAACCCCGTGGCCCTGCTGCAGCAGATGACGGTCGAGCAGATCGAGGAACGCGCGTCGGAGCTGGCGCTGCACAGCCGCATCAACTACGGCTACCGCCGGATGCTGGAATACCTGCAGTCGCGGCGCACGTGGGGCGCGCGCCACGCCGGCGTGCTGTGGGCGCGGCCCGTGGCCTATTTCTCCGCCGAGTTCGGCATTCACGAGTCGCTGCCCATCTACTCGGGCGGCCTCGGCATCCTCGCCGGCGACCACATCAAGAGCGCGTCGGACCTCGGCATCCCGCTCGTCGGCGTGGGGCTCTACTACGACCAGGGCTACTTCAGGCAGCGGCTCGACGTCGACGGCTGGCAGCACGAGGACTACCTGGCGCTCGATCACCGCCAGCTGCCGATCCGGCCGGCGCTCGTGGACGGTGTACCCGTGATTGTGTCCATCGAAACCCAGACCGGGACCATCATGGCGCGTGTCTGGCAGCTGTCGGTCGGCCGGAGCACGCTCCTGCTGCTCGACTCGAACGTCGAAGGCAACCAGCCGGAGGACCGCCAGCTCACCTCGCGCCTGTATGGCGGCGACGAGCGCGTACGCATCCGCCAGGAGCTGCTGCTCGGCGTCGGCGGGATGCGCGCGCTCGGCGCGATGGGCATCGCGCCAGGCGTCCTGCACCTGAACGAGGGCCACAGCGCCTTTGCGGCGCTCGAACTGGTCCGACAGCGCATGCAGATCGAAGGCGTCGATGCGTGGGAGGCGCTGCGCCGGGTGGCGCCACAGGTCGTGTTCACGACGCACACGCCGGTGCCCGCCGGACACGACCGTTTTTCCGAGCGTCTGGTCGACGAGCACCTGGGTCCGCTCTGTGCCGAACTCGGCCTCCCGCTGCACGAGTTGATGGGCCTGGGCCGTGTGCACCCGCATGATGGCGGCGAGGCGTTCTGCATGACGGTCCTCGCCCTCAAGGCCAGCCATCGCGCCAATGCCGTCTCGTCGCTGCACGGCCAGGTCTCGCGCGCGATGTGGGCCGGCCTCTATCCGGGCGCGACCGACGACCGCGTGCCCATCGGGCACATCACCAACGGCGTGCACGTCCCCACGTGGCTGGCCCCGCAGATGCGCCAGGTGTACGACCGTCATCTCGGCCCGGACTGGCCCATGAACGCGAGCCACGGCAGCCTCTGGGACAAGATCGACGCCGTCGACGACGGCGAGCTGTGGGAGACGCACCAGACGCTCAAGGTGCAACTCATTCAGCTCGCGCGGCGGCGGGTCGCCCGCCAGGCCGAGCGCCGCGGCGAATCGCCGGAGTTCGTCGCGCAGATGCGTAACGTGCTCAGCCTCGACGCGTTGACGATCGGGTTCGCCCGCCGCTTCGCGACGTACAAGCGCGCCAACCTGCTGCTGCAGGACTTCGAGGCGATGGAGGCGCTCGTCAACAGCGCGCAGATGCCCATCCAGTTCGTCTTCGCCGGCAAATCGCACCCCCACGATCGGCCCGGCAAGGAGGTGCTGCAGCAGATCGCACGGCTCATGCACGACCCGCGCTTTGCCGGCAAGGTGCTGTTCATCGAGGACTACGACATCAACGTCGGCCGGCGCCTCGTGCAGGGCGTGGATGTCTGGCTCAACAACCCGCGCCGCCCGCTCGAGGCGTGCGGCACCAGCGGGCAGAAAGTGGTGCTGAACGGCGGGCTGAACCTCTCGGTACTCGACGGCTGGTGGGCCGAAGCCTACGACGGCCTGAACGGCTTCGCGATCGGCGGCGGCGAAACGCACTCAGCCATCGACGTCCACGACCTCCGCGACGCGCAATCGCTGCTCAAGGTGCTGCGCGATGAGGTGATCCCGATGTACTACGAGCGCGACCGGGACGGCCTGCCGCGCGAGTGGATCGCTCGCGTGAAACGGGCCATTCGCACGCTCGGGTGGCGGTTCAGCGCCGACCGAATGGTGATGGACTATGTGCGGCACGCCTACGTGCCCGCGGCCGGCGGGACCAGCAGCGAAGCTCGGCATTTCTGAAACGCTCGATCCGCTCATCCGCCTTTCGCGGCGGTATAGTTCCCACCGGGGGTGGCACGTGCCTGACGCCGCTGACATCGGATCGGAACAATTTTCCGAGGAAGACCGGCGGTACGCCGGCTCGCGCTTCCGCGAAGTCGTCGAAGCGCTCTTCGCGAATCCGTACCAGGCCGTGTGGGGTCGCGCGGGCGAACCACCCCTGCCGATCCAGGACGTGACGATTGCGAGCGTCTTCGGCGGGCTGCTCCAGCACGGCAGGCCTCCCCGTTTCGAACGCGCATCCGAGCGGACGCTCGACTCGGGTGCCGATCTTCGCTGGGGGCCGGATCGGAAGGGCTTCGCGCGGCTGCTTCATCCAAACGGCGTCTGTCTCGTCGGGCGCTGGCAAATCACCGAAGACACGCAGTACTCAGGGTACTTCGCCCGCGGCCGGACGGCGCTCGTGGTTGCGCGGTACTCGAGCGGCGCCGGAGGGCCGCGGCGCGGCCGTGTCCGGTCGCTCGCGCTGGTCGGCAAGCTCTTTCCTACGATCGACCCCGATCACCCGACACCGCTGCGCACTGCGAACTTCATCACGCAGGAGGACATCGGCGGCGCGCGAAGCGACTCCATCAACATCGCCGAACTTCGAAACGCGCCGGACGTGACGGTCTTCCGTCGCGGCCCTGCCGGGATGATCCTGATTAAAGTCGCCGCCGTCTTCCGGCGCGTGGACAAGGAGCCCACGATTCGCCAGCTCTATCCGATGGCGGAGCTTGGGAAGCCGGCGAACGAGGCGACGAGGGCGCCGGAATTCATGCGGCTGCTCGTCGCGCCAGGGCAACCCGTGGTCGGCGGCGCGGACCTCGACGTGCGCGACGAGGTCATGGCCCATATCTTCGACCGGGGCGATCCGGCGCCGAAACGGACGCTGACGTTCAATATCGAAGTCACCGACGCTGGGACCACATCGGGATCGCCGTTCCGCGTGCGCCGCACGTTCCGGAACTGGCGGCGGATCGGCTCGCTGGTGTTCGATAACGCCGTCGTCTCATACAACGGCGACGCCGTCATTCATTTCACGCATCCGACATGGCGACAGGATCGCAACGATCCCGCGACCGCCACGCGCGTCGACGGCGTGAAAGTTCGCTGAGCGCTACAGGATTTCCTTCAGGCGTTCCGCCGGGCGCGCCAGAATCGCACGGCTGCCCTTCTCGACGATCGGCCGCTGGATGAGATCGGGGTGGCGCACCATCAGGTCCACGATCTCGTCATCGGTCAAACTGCCGCTGGCGATCTTCAGCGTCTTGTAGACAGGCTCTTTCGTCCGGAGCAGGTCGCGAGGCTGCATGCCCATCTTGCGGAGGAGGTCTTTCAGCTTCTCTTTGGGGATGGGATCCACGTAATAGTCGACGGCGTCGAAGTCGACGCCGCGCTCTTTGAGCGCCGTATGGACTTGCCGGCACGTCGTGCACGTCGGCTTCTGATAGATGACAATCTTCACGGGCGGCAGCATACACCGGGCCGAGGAGCACCCATGGCGCGCAAGTCCGTCAAGGCGAAATACAAGACTATCGACGAGTACCTCGCTCAAGTGCGCGACGACGAGAAGCGGGACGCGCTGCAGAACCTTCGAAAGACGATTCGGGCTGCAGCGCCCACAGCCAACGAGTGCATCAGCTATGGAGTCCCGACGTTCCGTGTGAACGGGACCCTGGTGGCCGGCTTTGCCGCCGCCGCCGGTCACTGCGCCTATTTCCCAATGAGCGGGTCTCTCGTCGCGGCCCACGCCAGGGACCTCAAAGGCTACGAGACGAGCAAGGGCACCATCCGGTTTCAGCCCGGACGCCCGCTGCCGGCCCGCCTGGTGCGAAAGCTCGTGAAAGCCCGAATCGCAGAAGACGGCTGACAGCGCCAATTCGTTGATAACATTAAGGGATGGCCCTCGACGAGCGAAACCTCTTCAACGAGAAATCGGAGACACGGACCGGACGCTATACGTGCCCCAAGTGCCGGCGACCCGGCGAGTACAGCATCCGGTGGGTCAGGCGCTCCAAGAAGGACCGGCTGCCGCCAGGGGCCAACGAAGAGGACCGGGCCAAGTTCGCCAAGCTGCGCGACTACCTGCTCCGCCTCGACGACGAGGTGACGTGCAAGGCGTGCGGGAAGAAGTTCGAGATCCCGTCGCAGCACTCACTGATGTTCGTGGATCAGCTCGCCGGCCTGCCCAACGAAGAAGAGCTCGAACGCGAGATCAGCATCGCGTCCGGCGAGCCGGAACCGGTTCCCGAGGCCAAGCCGGCCCTGCCGGCACGATTTACACGAAAATCGAGCGGCTGGAAGTAACGCCCCCGCAACCGCCACGGCCGCCCGATTGATTCCGATTCCCCGATTCCGGTGATAGGATCGTCAGTCGCGCTCAGCCGGGCGCCACCGACCGAGGAGACTCCATCATGTTGAAGGCAACCGCGGGCCTGGTGATGCCCACGACGATCACGGGCTCGCTGCCGCGTCCGAGCTGGTACACCGAGAATCTGCAGTTGAAGTCGTTTCTGGACGCGATGGTGATCAGCCGCTTCCGCGAGCAGTATGTGGATGCGCTGTCGGTGTATCTGCGCGAGCAGGAAGTGGCGGGCCTGGACATCGTGACGGACGGGGACTGCCGGTTCGACCAGGACGTGGGCGGGCAGAGCTGGACGAGCTATCCGCCGCATCACATGAGCGGGTTCGACGCGACGCATCCGAAGCTGGCGACGGTGGGCGCGGGCGGCATCGGGTTTCCGCGCGGGCACATCCTGCACGACTACCTCGAAGCGCGGGTGATGCCGAAGATCGTCGGGCCGCTGGGCCCCGGCGAGATGCAGTATGCGGAGATCTGGAAGGCCGCGCAGCGCCTGACGAAGAAACCGGTGAAGTTCGGGACGGTGACACCCGAGCTGGTGGCGTTTGCGGTGCAGGACGAGCACTACAAAGACCTGCCGTCGCGGATCCTGGCGATGAGCGACGCGTTCAACCAGGAGCTGCACGACCTGGCGGATGCGGGCTGCCCGATCATCCAGATGGAAGAGCCGCAGATTCACCTGCTGGCGGCGCGCGGCTACAAGGACCCGGTGATCAACCCCGAGTTCATGCTCAAGGTGTTCAACAACACCGTGAAGGGGCTGCGGGCGAAGACCGAGGTGTGGTGCCACACGTGCTGGGGCAACCCGTCGCAGCAGCGGATGTTTGCCAAGATCCAGTCGTACAAGCCAGCGCTGGAGCTCTTGAACCAGGTGGACGCGGACGTGATCACGTTCGAGATGGCGAGCAGCCAGTGCGCCGACCTCGAGGACGTCGGCAAGCACATCACGTCCATGAAGGTGGGGATCGGCGCGATCGACCACCACACGCTGCAGGTGGAGGCGCCCGAGGAGGTGGCGGCGCTGGTGAAGCGGGCGCTGCAGGTGATCCCGAAGGAACGGCTGATTCTGTCGTCGGACTGCGGGATGGGGCGGGAAGGGATGTCGCGACGCCATGCGTTCTACAAGATGGTGGCGCTGGTGCAGGGCGTCAACCTGGTGAAGCAGGAGCTCGGCCTCCCCGTCACGCCGAGCCAGGCGGCCGATCCGAAGTTCTCGCTGATTCGCACCGTGTAGGACGGCCGACTGCCGACGGCCGACTGCTGACTGTTGACTGAGACGCGTATGTTAAATGCGGCGATGGTGGGAC
The DNA here is from genome assembly GCA_963821285.1 of uncultured Acidobacteriota bacterium. Classification (GTDB taxonomy): domain Bacteria; phylum Acidobacteriota; class Vicinamibacteria; order Vicinamibacterales; family CAVVIG01; genus CAVQJU01. The sequence continues at coordinate 429,971 of CAWGDD010000003.1, read as the reverse complement.
TGGGCTGGTGGGGGAAGACGCTGGTGGAGTCGGTGCAGGGCACCAGCGCGGACCTGCAGTTCGTGGCGGGCGTGGCGCGGACGCACACCGCCGAGCAGACGGCGTTTGCGACGGCGCAGGGGTTTACGCTGTACCACACCTACGAGGAGGCGCTGGCGGACTCGCGCGTCCAGGCCGTGGTGCTGGCGACGCCGCATTCGCTGCATAGTCCGCAGGTCATCGCGGCCGCGCAGGCCGGCAAGCACGTCTTCTGCGAGAAGCCCTTCGCGCTGACGAAGGCCGACGCGGTGGCCGCGGTCGCCGCCACGCAGGCCGCCAAGGTCACGCTGGGACTCGGCTACAACCGACGGTTTCACCCGGAGATGACCACGCTCCGGCAGCAGGTCCGCCGCGGCGAGTTGGGCACGATCCTCCACATCGAAGCGACGATGACGTTTCCGAACGGGCTGTTTCTGAAGCCCGATGCGTGGCGGGCGGCGAAGGACGAAACGCCCTGCGGCGCGCTGACGCCGATGGGCGTCCACGCCATCGACGGGATGATCGACCTGTGCGGGCCGATCGCCCAGGTCTACTGCCAGAGCTTCCGGCGGGTGGTGGCGGTGGACAGCGACGACACGACGTCGATGCTGTTCCGGATGGCCGACGGGATGTCGGGGTATCTGGGCACGATGACGGCCACGGGCCCGGGGTTCAGTTTTCAGGTGTTCGGGTCGGCGGGGTCGGTGCGGCTCGAAGGCATGACGCACGTGGCGGGGGCCTCCTCGGAGGAGCGCCGGACGCGGCTGTTCGGGACGGGCAAGTTTCAACCGATCAAGGGCGCGGCGACCGTCTGGGAGGCGGCGCGGCTCGACGTCACCCGGGCGTGCCTGGAGGCGTTCGCGCAGGCGGCCGCCGGCGGCGCGCCCTTCCCCATTCCGCTCGACCAGATGATTCACGGCGCGGCCGTGACCGAGGCGGTCGTCCGCTCGGCGGCCTCGGGCCAGGTAGAAAAGGTGTAGACGCGACATGAATCTCGGCAACGGCCTCGGCCATCTGACGTACTCGACCCTCGTGCATCCCGCTGACGACTGGCCACAGCTCTGGGACTCCCTCCAGCGTTATCTGCCCCAGGTCAAGAAGCGGATCTCGCCGAACGCCCCGTTCGGTGTCTGCATCCGCCTGTCGGCGCCGACCGCAACGGAACTCTCGTCCAACGCCGCCGCGCGCGCCACGCTCAAGGCGTTCCTCAAAGATCAGGACCTCTACGTCTACACGGCCAATGCCTTCGTGTACGGCGTGTTCAAAAACACCCGGATCAAGGAGCAGGTCTACGAGCCCGACTGGCGAACCCCCGAGCGGCGGACCTATACGATGCAGGTGGCCGACATCATGGCCGACATCTGCCCGGGCGAGGTCACCCCGTCGATTCAGACGGCCCCGCTCGGCTTCAAGCCGAGAGTCACCGGCCCGGAGGTCGTCGACGCCTTCACGGACAACGTCCTGCAGGTCTGCGCGCACCTGGTGAAGATCGAGCAGACGACGGGCAAGCTCCTCACGCTCGGCCTCGAGCCGGAGCCGCGGTGCCACCTGGAGACGACCGACGAGACGATCGCCTACTTCCAGCAGCATCTCTACACCGGCAAGGCGGCGGCGCGCCTGAGCAAGTTGGCGAACATCCCGATGGACACGGCCATCGCGGCTCTGCGCCGCCATCTGGGCGTGACGTTCGACATCGGCCACCAGGCCGTCGGTTTCGAAGACATTCCGCTCTCCCTGCAGAAGCTGGTCGACGCGGGGATCCCGATCGTGAAGCTCCAGGAGGCCGCGTCGATGTTCATCGGCGAAGTGACGGACGAGAAGGTCGAGGCGCTGAAGCACTTCGCCAAGACCGTCTATCTCTCGCAGACGGTCGAGTGCCGCGGGGATCACCTCGAGCACTTCATGAACCTCGAAGACGCCTTCGCCGGCTGGGAGACGGACAAAACACCACGGCAGTGGCGGTCGCACTTCCACGTGCCGGTCTTCCTCACGGACCTCGGGCCCATGAAGTCCACCCAGTTCGCGCTCGAACAGGCGCTGGCGATGCACAAGCGGACGCCGCTCAGCCGCCACCTCGAAATCGAAACCTACACGTGGGACGTCCTCCCCGACCACCTCAAGACCGGCGACATCGTCGAGTACGTCTGCCGCGAGCTGGAGTGGGTGAAGGGACAACTGACGTAGTCGGCAGTCAGCAGTCAGCAGTCGACAGTCAGAAGTAGTGCAGGCCTTTAGGCCTGCCAGGCCTGCACGAACAGACTCTCCAGCAGACGTCTGGCGTCGTCGAGATCCGCGGCGTCGTCCGCGTAGGCGCCGCGGTACTCCGGGGGCAGCTGGCGGGCGATGGCGAGGCCGACGCTGTCCATCATCAAGCGGCGATCGCCGTTCGCCCGCTCGTGCAGCACGTGAGCCGGAAAGGGACGGCCGAGGCGCGCCACGATCGGCACCGAGTGCAGCCCGTCGTCTCCCACCGGGAACAGTTCCTCCGTCCCGGTAATCCCGATCGGCAGCACCCACGTGCCGGGCCCTTCGAGGTACCGCGAAACGCCAGGCAGCAGCGGCTGCATGCCAGTACTCCGGCTTCGCGTCCCCTCGCCGAACACCAGCAGGGCGTCACCAAGGCTCAGACGCTCGTGCGCGATGTCGATCGACAGCCTGGCCGCCCGGGCCACCTCGCGCGCGTTCATGATGGCGTCTTCGGTGGAGAGCGCGCTGCTTTGCGGCGTCTTGATAGTGCCAAAACACAGGCTGGAGAAGCGCCGCTTCATGCTCGAGTAGACCTTCGGCCCGGCGATTACCGTCAGCCGATCCGCGAGCGCGGACGCGCCGAACCGCTGCAGGAGGATCTCGAGCAGGTTCGCGTCCGAGTACGACAGGTGATTGGCAAAGACGACCACGGGCTGGCCGGCGACTGCCGCGGCGTGTTCGATGCCGAACAGGGCGGAGTCCCGGTGCAGCAGCGTGTCGGCCAGCACGTGGTGAATCCGCCGGGCGAGCGGATCGGCCTGGCAATAGTGCCAGCCCGCGCCGCTGTCTTCCAGACCGTCATTCAGCCGCGCGAGCGCCGCCGGACCCGCCTCGTCCAGTTCGCGCCCGAGTGCGCCACGAATCTGATCCAGGGTGGCCGGATCGTGCTCCGCGAGAAACGTCGTGATGGCGTTGATGAGACGATCGCGTCCGACGGCCATCAGTTGGACGCACGCTCCAGATCGTTCCGGACGACCACGCCGCCTTTCATCACGAACTTCACGCGCTGCATCTCCGTCACGTCGGCCAGCGGATCGCCGGCGACGGCGATGAGATCCGCGTACTTGCCCTTCTCGATGCTTCCCACCCGATCCTTCCAGCCGTAGTTCAGCACCTGCGCGGCGACCATGAATGTACTCTGCAGCGCCTGCGCGGGCGTCATCCCCCATTTCACCAGGTACGGAAACTGATCGGCCTGCCGCCCGTGGGGATACGCGACCGGGACGGCGCCGCTGCCGAACGGCAGCGGCACGCCGGCCGCCAGGAGCTTCTTGAACGACAGCTCGGCCATCGCGAGGCGGCTCGTCTTGCCGCCGGTCAGCTTGCGGTCTCCGGCCTCGAGCCCCAGTAGATCGTCGATGGTCATCATCACGGGAAGCCGCTTCTGCAGCACCAGCTTCATCGTCTCGTCGTCGCGGTAGAGTTCCAGCATGTGCATCGGCAGGTCCACACCCGCCTGCACGCAGGAGCGCATGCCTTCCCCGCCGTACGTGTGACAGGCGACCTTGAGCCCCATGCGGTGCGCCTCGTCCACGATCGCCTGCACCTCCTCGAGCGTCAGCGACGGGATCGCGACGAGCGATCCGTCGGGCCTGAACTCGTTGAGGTCCTCGCCCACGAAGTCCTGCGTCGTGTAAATCTTGGCCCAGTCCGTGCCGTGCAGCTTCAACTCGCGCACCGCACCGCGCGCCAGCCACGGGCCGTTGACGTTCTTCCCGTCGGTGAACCCGCTGAAGAAGCCAGGCACGGTGTTGGCGGTGGCCCTCGCTCCGCGCGGGTTCAGCGACTGCCCCGCCACCTGCATGCGCGGCCCACGAACCAGACCGGCATTGATCGCGTTGCGCAACTCGACGGTCCCGAACCCGCCTCGAGAGTCCATGTCGACGATGGTGGTGAAGCCGGCGTCGAGGTCGCGCTGGGCGCTCTGGATCATCACGAACGTTCGATGCTCGACCGACTCGTCGGGCGTCGGGCCGTTGGTGTGGACGTGCCCGTCGATCATCCCCGGCAGCAGCGTGGCCGCGCCGAGGTCGATGACGCGCGCGCCGGGAGGCACCACCACTGCCCGCCCGACGTCGGCGATCCGGTCGCCGCGAAGCAACACCGTCTGGCCCGTGATCATCGCACCGGTATTGGCGTCGAACAGCCGGGCCGCACGCACGGCGACAACCTGCTCCTGCGAGCGGAGCACCGCACCGAACGCACAACCCGCTGCAAGCACGACGCCGACGATCCGCGCTGTTCCACGCATGCGTTCCTCCGTCTTCCGCCGCGAGGATCATAACCCCCTGCGATATACTTTTCGCGGCCTCAAGACACCCATGAAACTCGCGCAGAAAATGTCCCGGATCGGGACCGAATCAGCCTTCGAAGTCCTGGCCAGGGCCCGGGCCCTCGAAAAGCAGGGCCGGAACGTCATTCACCTGGAGATCGGCGAGCCCGACTTCCCCACGCCACGGCACATCGTCGAGGCGGGCAAACGCGCCCTCGACGAGGGCTGGACGAAGTACGGCCCGACCCAGGGCTTCCCCGAGCTGCGCGAGGCCATCGCGGCGTACATTTCGCGCACCAGGAAGATTGCCGTCGGCGCCGAGAACGTGTGTGTGGTGCCCGGAGGCAAGCCGATCATGTATTTCCTCATGACGGCGCTCCTCGAGCCGGGAGACGAGGTGATCTTCCCGGACCCGAGCTTCCCCATCTACGAGTCCCTGATTCATTTTCTCGGCGCCACCGCCGTCGGCGTGCCGGTCGTCGAAGGCCGCGCGTTCTCGTTCGACCTCGAGACGCTCCGGATGAGCCTCTCCGACAAGACGAAACTGGTGATCCTCAACTCGCCCGCCAACCCGACGGGCGGCGTGATTCCGGCCGGCGACATCGCGCAGATGGCCGCCATGCTGCGCGACCGGGACCTGATCGTGCTGAGCGACGAGATCTACTCCCGTATCTGGTACGAGGAGGAGCCGACGTCGATCGCCAGCCACGACGGGATGCTCGACAAGACGGTGATTCTCGACGGGTTCTCGAAGACGTACTCGATGACCGGCTGGCGGCTCGGCTACGGGGTCATGCCCACGTGGCTCGCAACCGCCGTCGTCCAGCTGATGGTCAACTCCAACTCGTGCACCGCGAGCTTCTCCCAGCGCGCCGGCATCGCCGCGATCGAAGGGCCTCAGGACTGCGTCACCGCGATGGTCGCCGAGTTCCGCAAACGACGTGACGCCATCGTCAAGGGCCTGAACACCATCCCTGGCTTCCGCTGCACGGTGCCCGCGGGCGCCTTCTACGCGTTTCCCAACGTCAGCGGCACGAAAATGGAGACGAAGGCGCTCGCCGATCTGCTGCTGAACGAGGCCGGCGTCGCCTGCCTCGACGGCACGGCGTTCGGCAGACACGGGGCAGGCCACCTGCGGTTCAGCTACGCTAACTCCCTCGACAACATCCTCGAGGCCATCGAGCGCATCCGCCAGCTGTCGAACCGCTGGGCCTGAACAGCGCGTCTGATAAGATCGCCCCTCTGAACGCAGGCCTGAAGGCCTGCACTACTTATGAGACAACTCGGTGGACTCCTGGTGTGCGCGCTGGCGGCGATGGCTGTCGTCTCGGGGCAGACCGCCGACAAGCCTGACAGGGGCGAGCAGATTCAGAACGCGAGCTGCCTCGGCTGCCACGACCTCCGGCCGATTCAGACGCAGGCCCTCGACACGGACGGCTGGACGAAGATGGTTGCGTCCATGGTGGACAAGGGCGCCGAGGTGAAGCCGGACGAACTGGGGCCGCTGGTGGACTTCCTCGTGAAGAACCACGGGCCTCTCCCGGACGGCGCCGGCAAGACGATCCTGCTCAACACGTGCACGCTGTGCCACGACCTCGGGCGCGTCCGCCGCCAGGGCGGCACGCGCGACGACTGGAACGATATCCTCGGCGCCATGCTGAACGAGGGCGCCATGCTCTCCGAGCAGGACTACCCGGTCCTGCTCGCGTACCTCGCGCGCAACTTCAGGCCGCAGTAAATGGACGCATTCTTCACGTCGGCCGGTCTCCTGGCGCTCGTCACGCTCACGTTTCTCGAGATCGTCCTGGGCGTCGACAACGTCATCTTCATCTCGATTCTGTCGAGCAAACTGCCTCACGAGAGCCAGCCCCGCGCGAGGCGGACCGGCCTGGTGGCGGCGATGTTCATGCGGATCGCGTTGCTGATGTCGATCGCCTGGATCATTCGTCTCACCGCGCCGCTCTTCTCGGTCTTCGGCAACGACATCTCAGGCCGCGATCTCATCCTCATCGGCGGCGGCCTGTTCCTGCTGGCCAAAGCGACGCTCGAGATTCACGACAAGCTGGAAGGCGACGAGTCCCACGACCTACCCCGGGCCGCGCCGTCGTTCGGCGCCGTCATCTCCCAGATCATGCTCCTCGACATCGTTTTTTCGCTCGACTCGGTGATCACGGCCGTCGGTATGGCCGAAGACCTGAGCGTGATGATCGCCGCCGTTATCCTCGCGGTGGCGGTGATGATGTTCTCGGCTGAGCCCATCAGCCATTTCGTCAACCGGCACCCGACGATCAAGGTGCTGGCGCTGTCGTTCCTGCTGTTGATCGGGATCTCGCTGGTCGGGGACGGCCTCGGCATGCACGTGCCCAAGGGGTACATCTACTTCGCGATGGGCTTCTCGGTGTTCGTCGAGATGATCAACCTGCGCGTGCGCGCGTCGCACACGCCGCCGGTGAAGCTGCACACCAAGCTGCCCGGCTGACGCGGGGCTCTGTAGCACTTTCAGATCAGCGTAGCCGCAAGTCCCAGGTCCCTGGGCCTTGGTTCCTGGTCCGTTCTTGGTCCATGGTCCACGTCGTCCGCGCATCTGTGCACCGCTCTGGGACACCGTGGACCCGGGACGAAGGACGGACCAAAGTACAAGGGACGAAGAACCAAGGACTAGCGCCTACACCGATACGAAGACCGCTCTAGGGTTTCGCCACCGTGGGCTGCCGCTCCTGGCAGATCGAGACGACGCAGATCGAATCGACGACGCGGTTGGGCGGCGGGACGACCATGTTCCGCTCCGTCATCATCTTGCGAATCAGCGCCGCGGTCTCGGGACGGTTGACGGCCGACTGCACGCCGACGCGCACCAGGCCGTCGGCGTAGTCGATCGCCTGCCAGGTGTGGCCGGCCAGCTTCGACGCCGACGCGTGCGTGTCGCGGCTGCCGCCGTCGCGCTGGTCCAGGCTCGCACCGTGGTCGACGAGGAACTGCACGACGTCGTTCCGGCCCTTGAGCGCCGCGCCCATCAGGGGCGTGCGGCCGTCCCGGTTGGCCGCGTTGACGTCCAGCCCGAGGTACACCAGCATCTTCACGGCGTCGAGGTTGTCCTTCGGCGACCGCTCGTACGTGACACCTTCGACCCAGCCGATACCGGCCGAGGCCGTCAGTGCCGTGTCGCCGTACACCGTCGCGATAAACGGGTCGGCGCCCCAGTCGAGCAGCAGTTGCATCAGCTCGCTGTCGCTCGACTGCGCGGCGCGCACGAACGGCGTGCAGCCGTCCTCGTAGAACCACTGCATCGTGAAGATCGTGCGGGTCAGGGTGTTGTCCCGGACGCGGCCGTTCGGGTCCGCGCCGTGGCCGAGGAGCAGCTTGATGTACTCGAGGTGGTCCATGTCCGGCTTGGGGACCGGATAGTCGCCGCCCTCGATGTTGCGGTTGTCCGTGGCCAGATAGAGCGGCGTCCAGCCGCCTTTGTTGGCCCGGTTCGGGTCGGCGCCCCGCTCCAGCAGGAACTTGCCGAGCACATAGTGCCGGTTGTTGGTTGCGGTCAGCAGCGGCGTCCACCCATACTCCGTGGTCTGGTTGATGTCCGCGCCCGCGTCGAGCAGCAGCCTGGCCGACGCGAGATCGCCTTCGCGAGCCGCAAACACCAGCGCGGTGAGCCCGCCGCCGCCGCTGCCGACGAGGCCGGCAACCACTACCTCAGCGTCGTCGGTCTCGTCTTCGCCGGCGCCCGCGGTCCGCGCCGGGGCGGGCGTCGCTCCGCGACCGGCGCCGCCGCGTCCGCGTCCGCCGGCGCTTCCCTGGCCCGCAGCCGGTGCCGCAGGCGGAACCGCAGCCCCGCCAGTCGCGGCCTGAGGCTGCCGCGCCGCCGCCTCTTCCTGCTGCTGGAGCCGCGCGAGCTGGTCGCCGATGCTCGGCGGCCCCGTGTCCTGGCCGTTCGCCTGCTCCCACTTGAGCTGCTCTTCGTAGGTGCGGCCGGCGGCCGCGGCCCTCGCGTAGCGCTGCGCCGACGCCTTGACGACCGCAGTGTTCACGCGGGGCGCCAGGTAGTTGCGCGGCAGGCCCGCGCCGCCGGATTTCGCCGCGAAATCCGCGCCGCCCGCGAGCAGCGCCTTGACGGCTTCGGGATGTTTTTGTTCCGCGGCCCACATCAGCGCCGTCGTGCCGCGCAGCGTTTCCTTCGCGTTGACCTTCGCACCGCCCTCGATCAGCACCCGAATGGCGTCCGGGTTGCCGTTGCGCGCCGCCAGCATGAGCGCCGTCTGCCCGTTAGGCCCGACCTCCGCCGCCTCGGCCCCCGCCTTGAGCAGCCGGGAAATCATCGGCGCGTTGCCGTAGAGCGAGGCCATGGCCAGCGGCGTGACGCCTTCGCGGTTCACGGCCTTCACGCTGGCACCGGCCCGAATCAGCAGGTCGGCCATCTCCATGTCGCCGCGATACACCGCCCAGTGGAGCGCCGTCGCGCCGTCGAGCTGCGGAGCGCTGACGTCGGCCTTCTGCTGCAGGAGGGCCCGAAGTGCGGTCTTGTCGCCCTTCATGGCGGCATCCGCGACATCGCTCTTGCCCGCGCCGCGTCCAAACGCGGTCACGCATAGCATCAGGACACCCACACAGCCTATCAACCGTCTATTCATCGTGAGCGCTTCTTCGCTACTTCACTTCTAAGTTCTTACTTCTAAGTTCTAAGTTCTACAGCTTCGCTAGCCGGCCTTCGCTGTCGCCCTGCTTCTCCTGGTGGATCCCGTAGAGGTCGAGCACGTTCAGCAGCAGGCTGCCCGAGGTGACCGTCTTCCGTTCGGTACGCCACGTGCCGGTTGCCCTTCAGCTGGCCGTTGGCGCCGCCGACGAGGATATGCGGGACGTCGTAGTGCTGATGCTGATTCGAGTTCCCCATGTTCGTTCCGTACAGCGTCAGCGAATGATCGAGCAGCGTGCCGTCGCCGTCGGGAATGGACCGCAGCTTCTCGGCGAAATACGCGAGCGTCGAGACGTGGTAGCGGTTGAGATCCGCGTACCGCCGGATCTGCGTCGGGTCGTCCTGATGATGCGATCCGCCATGGAAGCCGACGCTGACGCCGCCGTTCGGAAAGAGCGCGCTCTTCGGGAACGGATAGCTCCGGCCGGTCAGGTCGCGGGCGCCAAGCAGCGTCGCCACGCGGGTGATGTCGGCCTGGAACGCGAGCGCCGCAAGATCGAACTGGAGCTTGATGTGATCGTCGAACTGCTCGGGCACGCCGGGCGGCAGATCCATCACCGGCACCTTGTCCGTGGCGCCGGCCGCGATCTGAATCCGTCGCTCGATCTCGCGAATCTCGTCGGTATAGCGGCCCACCGTCCGGCGATCCTCAGCGCCGAGATCCTTCTTCAGGCCGGCGAGTTCGCCGAGCACCGAGTCGAGGATGCTGCGGTTCTGGCGCATGCGCGCCGCCCGCACATCCGGCGTGGCGCCGCTGCCGAACAGACGCTCGAAGACAACCTGCGGGTTGAGCTCCATCGGCATCGGGCTGGTGCGCTGGACGTCCTCCATGGCCGGCGTCGGCACGTCGATCCACGAGATCGAATTCGTGTACGAGCAGCTGTAGCCCTCGCCGCAGTTGCTCGAACTCGAGTTCGGATCCTCGACGGCCAGCTGGAGCGACGGCAGCAGCGTCTCCTGTCCGATCTTCCGCGCGATCATCTGATCGATCGTCGGGCTGCCGACGGTCGCGTCAGACCCGGCGGTCTTCCGGGGCTTGATGCCGGTCAGGAACGCAGCAGCCACCCAGTGGTCCGATCCGGTCGTCCCCTCGGGCGGCTCCGCCGACTTCGACCAGATCCCGCTCAGCACGACCGTCTGATCCTTGACGTTCTTCAGCGACTCGAGGATGAGCGGCAGCTTCTCCGGCAGGGCGCCTTCCTGCTCCGGCACCCAGTAACCAGGCGCCATCCCGTGCGGGAAGAAGATCCCCATGAACCGGCTCTTCGGCGCCGCAGCCGTCTGTGCCAGGGCGGTCGCCGCGGGGATCATCGAGTCGAGCAGCGGCAGCGCCAGCGTGATGCCGGCCCCCCGCAGAAACGTCCTGCGCGCGATATGTCTCTTGGAGATGTACATCTAGTTGCCCCCGGAGGAGACCGGTGCGTCCTGCACCTTCATATTCATCTGAAACGGCTTGCTCCTGACGACGCCGAGGACGAGGGCCGAGAAGCGGTTGTCGCTCTTCGCCGCCTCGCGCGAAATGGCGCGCACGAGCGGCATATCCGGGTACTCGACACCGCGGCCCAGGCCGTACGTCAGCAGCTTCTCGGCCACGACCTCGACAAACTGATCGGAGTAGCCGAGCAGCCACGTACGCAACCCGGCCGGGCCGTCGATCTTCGTCCCGTCGTAGACCTGCGACGCCGCGTCGATCGGCTGGTTCGCGTCGAGCGTCCGCCACAGGCCGACGCCGTCGAAGTTCTCGAGCGAGAAACCGATGGGATCCATCATGGCGTGGCACTGGATGCAGTCCGCGCGCACGCGATGATCCAGCATCCGCTGCCGCATCGTCGGCTCGTGCGCGTTGCCCGTCGCGTCCGCCGGGCGCGCCGGCAGGGCGGGAACGTTCGGCGGGGGATCCGGCGGGCTCATCCCGAGGATGTTCCCCATGATCCACTTGCCGCGCACCACCGGCGACGTACGCTCGGGCTTGGAGGTCGTCACCAGGAACGCGCCCTTGCCGATCAGGCCCCGGCGATTCTCCATGCCCGGGCCGAGCGCGATGCGCCGGAACTGGCTGCCGTAGATGTTCGGCAGCCCGTAGTGCTTGGCCAACCGCTCGTTGACGAACGTGTAGTCGGCGGTCAGGAGATCCAGGACGCTGCGGTCCTCGCGGACGATGGTGTCGAAGAGCAGCTCCACTTCGCGCCGCATCGCCTGCCGCAGCGGGTCGTCGAAGTCGGGATAGATCAGGGGCAGCGGCCCGGAACTCTGCAGACCGCGCAGGTTCAGCCACTGGCCTGCGAAATTCTCCGCGAGCGATTCCGCCCGCGGGTCCCTGAGCATGCGGCGGACCTGCCGCTCGAGCACGACCGGATCCTTGAGGCGGCCCTGGCTCGCGAGCGCGATCAGCTGATCGTCGGGGCCGGTGCTCCACAGGAAGAACGACAGGCGGGACGCCAGATCCATGTCGCTGATCTGGTACGGCGTGTTCAGCTTCGCGTTGGCCGGCTCGGTTTCGATGCGGTAGATGAACTTGGGCGACGCCAGCACGCGCGCCAGCACCATCTCGATCCCGTCGTCGAAGCTGCCGTCCGTGCGGCCGTCTGCGTAGAACTTCATCAACAGGTCCACGTCAGCTGTCGACGCCGGCCGGCGGTAGGCGCGGGTGACGAGCCTCGAGACGATGCGCCGGGCGCACGCGGTTTCCTCGGCGGCGCTCGCCGGCGAAGAGGGGCGGCACACGATCAGCTTCCGGCGGCTCGGCGAATCCTTCGCGTTGGTCGCGTTGAAGGGCCCTTCGATCCGCACCGTCCCGACATGCGGGAAGAACGTGAAACCCGGCGTCGGCCCCGTCTGGAGCGTGTCGCGCTGGAAGTGCTGGTCGAGATCGAGCAGCGGCGCGAAGTTGGTCTGCGGGAACGTCACGCCGACGGCGTGCGGACCGGCCGTCGTCTTGAAGCGGACGATCATCTTCGGCACCGCGTTGCGGTTGAACCCGCCGCCCCGAGCCGGAGCTGGACCCGGGGCCGGCGCGGCCGCCGCTCCGCGGCCGCGGCCGCAGTTGGGCGTCGGCACACCGAATCGCCCGCCGCCCTGCCAGTCGAGCACTTCGAGCCGCTCGCCGTCCAGGATGATTTCGAGCCGTTCGCACGGGACCGATCCGAACCCCGTCGGCGACATGTTGTCGCCGAAAATCGGCGTCACCGTGATCGTGTACTCGCCGTCCGAGGGGAACTCGTGGTTCACGAGCATCCCGCCGCGGGTGCCGAACGGCAGACCCTCGATGTGGTAGTCCTGCGACGAGTCCTCCGGCGTCCGGTATACGACCAGCGTCGGCGGCGTCGCTTCGCCGATCGCCAGGCGGCTGATCTTCCCTGCCGCCGACACGTACGCCTCGACGAGCGTGGACGAGATGCCGAGCGTCCCCGCGATGTTGTCGAACCCGTGCGTGGAATCGTCGCTCGGCAGGTACTTCGCCGGATCGATGTCGAGATCGAGCAGATCGCGAACCGCGTTCGCGTATTCCGTGCGGTTCAGGCGATGCAGGCCGGGCGGCGGCGTATACGGCGTCGCGGTGCGATCGAGTTCGTTCTCGAGCCACGCCGTCATCGCCTTGTAAAGCGCTGGCTCGGGCCGCCGCGCACCAGCCGGCGGCATCATGCCCGCGCGGAGCTTGCGAACCGCCAGTTCGAGCTTCTCGGCGTGCGGGTGGACGTTGGCCAGGTCGATGGAATCGAGAGAAATCTTCCGCGCCGAATCCATGCCTGCGGCCTTTGCGCGTTCGCTGTGGCAGCTGACGCAGTAACGATTCAGCAGGTCGCGCTCGGCGGCTGCGTCCAGCGCTGGCGCCTCGGTCACGGCGGTCTTGACGACTGCCGGGGATGATGGGACAGCTGGCGCCGCCGGCGCCGCTGGACGGGGCCTCGGCGCGGCCGGCGCCGGCGCCTGTGCCGACAACGCCACGGCACAGGTAAGTCCAATGAAACCAGCAACTATCAGGCGGTTCATCTGCTTACAGAATACCCCAGATTTCGCGCGTGTCAGGCGCCGCCAATCCGGCGCAGGACAATTGCTCAAGCACAAGGAAATACGTGGGATACGGCCATTTCATTTACCCCGCTGCCGGCGCCGTCTCGCGCCCTCCTACGCCTCGTATACGCCTCCTATATGATTGGCGGACTCACGGGAGGCGTTTCATGAAGGTTGGGTTGATTGGTCTGGGCCGCATGGGCCAGGGCATGGGTCAGAGGCTCCTGGGTGGCGGGCACGACCTGCTCGTTTTCAATCGGACGGCGGGAAAAGCGGCGGATCTCGAACAGGCAGGCGCAAAGACCACGTCCACGGTGGCCGACGCGTGCAGGGACCGCGACATCGTCATCACCATGGTCTCCGACGATGCAGCGCTGAACGACGTGGCGCTGGGCGCAGGCGGCATCCGTCAGTCAATGCCCCGGGGCGGCATCCACGTGGCGATGGGCACCCACAGCGCTGCGGCGATTCAGACGCTCGCGGTTGCACACGCGGACGCAGGCCAGACGCTGGTGGCGGCGCCTGTGCTCGGCCGTCCTGACGCCGCCGCCGCGGGCCAGCTCGTGATCGTCGCGGGAGGGCCTGCCGACGCCGTCAAGCGCTGCGAGCCGGCGTTCCAGTCGATGGGCCGCAAGACCGCCGAGGCCGGCGCGAGGCCCGAGGCGGCCATCGCGATCAAGCTCGCCAACAACTTCGTCCTCGCGTGCGCCATCGAAGCCATGGCCGAGGCGTTCGCGCTCGTGCGCAAGTACGGCGTGCAGCCACAGGTGTTCTACGAGGTGATCACCGAGGGCCTCTTCGCGGCGCCGGCCTACAAGGTGTACGGAAAGCTCATGGTCGATCAGGCCTACGACAAGCCGGGCTTCACGGCCGCGCTCGGCTTGAAGGACGTCAAGCTCGCACTGGCGGCCGGTGAGCTGGCGAGGGTGCCGCTGCCCAGCGGCAGCGTGGTTCGCGATCGCCTCATCGGCGCGATCGCGCACGGCGAGACGGACAAGGACTGGGCCGTGCTGGCGCGCGAACAGGGCCGCGCGTGCGGGCTGGACTGACATGAACGTCGCATTCATCGGGCTCGGCCGCATGGGGCGCGGCATGGCCCAGCGAATCCTCGGCGGCGGGCACGACCTGGCTGTCTACGATGCCATCGCGGCCCAGGCGGAACCGCTCGCCGCCGCGGGCGCCCGCGCGGCGGCGTCAGCCGCGGACGCGTGCGCTGGACGGGAAGTCGTCGTCACCATGCTCGTCGAGGACGCGGCCGTCCTCGACATCGCGTCGCGGCCCGGTGGTCTGTGCGCGTCGCTCCCGAAAGGCGCCATCCACCTGGCGATGGGCACGTACGGTGTTGGCGCCATCAGGGCGCTGGCCTCGGCGCACGCCGCCGCCGGGCAGGTGCTGGTGGCCGCGCCGGTGCTCGGGCGCCCCGACCTCGCCGCCTCCGGTCAGCTCGGCATTGTCTCGGGCGGGCCGGACGCGGCCGTTCGCGCGTGCACGCCCCTGCTCGAGCTGATGGGCCGCCGCACGTTCCACGCCGGGCTGCTGCCGGAGAGCGCCACGGCCATCAAGCTCGCCAACAACATGCTGCTCGGCTGCGCCATGGTGGCCATGGCTGAGGGCCTCTCCCTGGTGCGCGGCTACGACGTCGCACCGGCGACGTTCTACGACATCATCGCGCAAGGACTATTTGCGGGCTCGCCGGCCTACACCGGCTACGGGAAGACCATGGTCGAGGAGAGCTGGGACACGGTGGGGTCTCCGATCACGGTCGGCCTCAAAGATGCGAACCTGATTGCCGCCGCGGCGGATCTCGCGCGCGTGCCGATGCCGAGCCACAACGTGTACCGCGATCGCCTGCTGGGGGCCGTGGCGCACGGCGATGGCGACCGGGACCAGGCCGTGCTTGCGCGCGAGCAGGCGCGGGCCAGCGGCCAGTCGTAGCGATGACCGTAGCGCGGCCCTTTCAGGGCCGCGTTCCCGCGGGGCTGAAAGCCCCGCGCTACGTCCGCTTCGCCTGCGGCGTGCGCGAGAGCACGAGCGCGCGGAGGAACTCCTCCGCGGCGCTCAGCGTGCCGTCGTCGTTCCTGACCACGTAGTCGTAGTACGGACGGTACGCCTCGACGCGTGCCGCGTTGGTGAGGCGCTCTTCGATCTGCTCCGGTGTGTTGAGCCCGCGCGCGATGAGCCGCTGCCGGATGGTCGCGAGCGGCGCATCGACCAGAATGGTGACTGCCTCCGGCAGCAGCGCCTTCACGTAGCGGACGTTCCCAAGGTTGATGACGGCCAGGCCGTGCCGGCCCCGAAGGAGCGGCGCGAAGGCCTCCGTCCACGGCAGGCCGTAGCTCATTCCGAACTGAAAATCGCGATACTCGATGAACCCGCCTGCGCGCGCCAACTCGACGAACGCCTCGCGGGACACGAACAGGTACTCGCGACGCGGATGGTCGTCGGGCCTCCGCTCGCGGGTGGAACAGCGCGGGATCAGATCGATGGGCAGGGTGGGATCGGCGCTCAGCCGATCCACCAGCGTGCTCTTGCCCGAGCAGCTGGCACCGTCGAGCAGGAAGAGCGTGCCCGCGTCCGCACGGGCCTGGCGCTTCGCGCGCCAGATCGACGCCTGGTCCCGCATGGCGCGCCACTCATCGGGCGGCCACGGAATATTCTCGGGCTCGGCCTCGGTCACGGACAGGATAGTCTCACGACGCAGCCGCTACGTCCGGCTAAATGAAGAGACCGTCGTCTTCGTCGCGCGTGCGGGCGCGCGGCGGCCTCCGGAACTCCCGGATCGCGGCCATCACGGCCTGAAATCCCAGGATCCACGCCCGGCCCTCACGGGCCGGGGTGACGATCGCCGAGTGAATCGTGGTGATCGTTTGATCGATTTTCTCGGCGACGTCCGAGACGAGCGCGTCCACGCGTTCGACCTGGGACACCGCAATGGCGGCCGCCCGCGAGGCGTCGCGCGAGACGGAGTTGAGGTGGCCGATGATCGGCCTGACCTCGCGCTCCATGTCATCCACGAACCGGCCCATCCGCCGCGCCAGGCAGCCCGGCGGCGACGAGCAGCCCTATCTGCACCATGGCCGTCGCGAGCGTCGCGACGGCAATGACACCAAGAAACACCACCGACCAGGTGTTCACGCGGTGTCTCCGCCACGGGCCTTCTGAAACGCCTCGCGCCCACGATCGACCGCGCTGGCCAGGTTCTCGCGCCCTTCCTTGACGGCCTGGCGCCCCCGTTCGGCGGCCTTCGACGGCGCGGTCGCGCCCCTCGCGCGCCTTCTCGCCGAGAAACTCGCGCGTCTCCGCACCGGTCGCCGGCGCATACAGCAGCGCAACCGCGGCACCCGCGACGGCGCCCACCAGAAACGCGAGGACGACACTCCCTGCTCCCGCCCCATCATCGCGCGCCATCTTTCACCTCCGAACCCTGAACCGTGAACCTTGAACCGTGAACCCTAGAAAATACTGACCTTCACATTCAGATACTTCTTCGGGTCTTTCTTGATCGCGTCGACCAGCGTGCGCAGGTCGACGACCACACCGTTCATGTTCTCATACAACTGCTTGTCTTTCAGCAGCTGCCCGGCGGTGCCCTGACCGTCGTTCAACCTCGTCAGCAGCTGATCGAACCGCTCGCTGAGCGAGTTCAGGCGGTTGTAGAGCGCGGCGTCGGTTACCAGCTTTCCGGCAGTTCCCTCACCCTTGTTGATGCGGTCGGTGAGCGTCCGGAGATTGGTCGTCGCACCGGTCAGCGACGTGGCAAAGGCGTCGTCCTTCAGCAGGGTGCCCAGGCTGCCCTCCCCGGCGTTGATCCGGCGCGTCATCTCTTCGAGGCTCTTGAGCGAGGCCTCGAGCGAGTTGGCGATTTTGGGATCGTTGATCAGGCGCCCGGCCGTCCCCCGCCCCGAACGGATGGTCCGCGTGACATCGCCGGCCGTGGCCACGAACTTGTGGAGCTCGTCGTACAGCTGCTGATCCGTCATCAGCTTGCCGATCGTGCCGCGCCCGCCCCGCGCGTCCTTGATGAGGCCGGTGAGCTCCCCGATGCCCTCCGACGCCTGATTGGTCACGTCCGACAGCGCCGCCGCCGACTTCCCCGTCGGCACGTAGCCCCATTCCGGAATCGGGGTCCCGACAGACGAGGCCGTGATGTCCACCGCGCCCAGGCCGAGGAGCGAGACCGACCCGAGCACCGCGGTCGACGCCGTCGTGACCAGCGGCCGGACGTCCTTGTTCAGCTGCATGACGACGTCCACCTGCTCGCCGGCGAAGACGACGTCGGTGACGCTGCCGATTTCCATGCCGGCCACCCGGACCGGCGACCCCGCCTTCAGCCCGGCGACGTTCGAAAAGCGCGTCTTCAGCGAGTATCGCTGCCAGACGAACCCGCGGCTGCCCATCACCGCGAAGATCGTCGCGGCGGCGATGGCCATCGCGACGATGACGAGCACGCCGAGCTTCAGTTCCGACCAGGCCAGGGAACGCGTTCGAGGCATATCAAATCCTCAGGAGAGGAACGTCTGGAGATACGGATCCGTGGAGCGCCGCAGCTCCTCGGCGGTGCCTTCGAAGCAGATCAGGCCGTCCTTGAGCATGATGAACTCCGCTTCCTCGCTCTTCTCCGGCGTCGCAGGCACCACGCGCACCGTGCCGGACGCCTCGCGAACGGCCATGTGAGTCGCCACGTAGAACGCATCGCGGAGCTGATGGGTCACGACGATCGACGACACGCCCTCGAGATCGCGCAGCTTGATGATCTCGTCGTCCACCGTGGTCGCGGTAATCGGATCGAGCCCCGTCGTCGCTTCGTCGTACAGGAGGATCCGCGGCTTGAAGGCCATCGCGCGGGCGATGGCGACGCGGCGCCGCTGGCCGCCCGACAGCTCCGACGGCATCTTGTCGATGTGCTCGGCCAGGCCGATGAACCCGAGCACCTCCTTCACGCGGCCGTCCACCTGCTCGATCGGCATGTCGGTTTCCTCGTAGTACTTGTAACCGACGTTTTCCCGAACGGTCAACGAATCGAACAGCGCGCCTTCCTGGAAGATCATCCCCAGGTCGTCGCGCACGTCCATCAGCTGCGCCTCGGTGAGCTGGTCCACCCGCTGCCCGTTCACCCAGACCACGCCCGCATCCGAGCGCAGCAGCCCCGTGATGATCTTCAGGATCGTGGACTTCCCCGAACCGCTCGCGCCGAGGATGATCTTCGTGTGGCCTTTGACGAGCGTGAAGCTCAGATTCCGCAGCACGACATTCTCGTCGAACGCCAGCTGCACGCGGTCGAAGACGACCACGGGGGCGCCCGGCTCGTTGAGGATGTCGCGCGCCGTCTCCATCAGTAGATCGCCCAGACCAGCAACTGGGTCACGAAGAAGTCGGCCGCGATGACGGCGACCGAGCCGGCGACGACCGCGATGGTCGTCGCCTTGCCGACGCCCTGCGTGCCGCCGGTGGTGCGGAGTCCGACATAGCAGGCGATCGTCACGATCAGGAAGCCGAACACGAACGGCTTGATCAGGCCCTGCTGGAGATCCTGCACGTAGAGCACGTCGGTGACCGACGACCAGTAGAGCGCGCTCGACACCTGCAGCTGAAATCGGGCCACCACCCACCCGCCGAAGATGCCCATCAAGTCTGCAATGATCGTCAGCGCCGGCGCCATGAACAGCCCCGCGAGCATCCGCGGCACGACGAGCTTGCGGATGGGGTCGGTCCCGAGCGCCCGGAGCGCGTTGATCTGGTCGGTCACGACCATCGAGCCCAGCTCGGCGGCGATTCCCGAGCCGATCCGTCCGGTCAGCATCAGCGCCGTCAGCACCGGGCCAAGTTCTATCACCATCGACGCGCTCACCAGGCGCCCCACCAGCGGCCGGGCGCCGAACTGGTCGAGGGTGATGCCCGTCTGCGATGCCAGCGCCGCGCCGGTGAACAGCCCCGTGAGCAGGACGACGGTCAGCGAGCCGAAGCCCAGGGTGTCGAACTGCTCGATGATGTCGTGGCGGTAGATCGGCGGCGTGACCGCGCCTCGCAGCGACGCGATGACGAGGCGCACGTACGCCTGGACTTCGAAGGCGGCCTGTTTCACGTCAGGGCCTCCGGGCCGTCCCAGGCAGCTGCAGCTCGGGGTTGCGCAACCGCTTGATGGTATCGCGGAGGGCCGCGGCCTTCTCGAAGTCGAGGTTCGCCGCCGCGCTTTTCATCTCGTCCCGCAGCGACGCGATGTGCTTGTCCAGTTCGGCCTGGGTCTTGAACTGCTCGGAGCCGTCACCGAGCGAGGTGGCCGGCGTGAGATAGTCGCGCTCGTAGACGCTCGACATGACATCGTCTATCTGTTTGACGATCGACTGCGGGGTGATCCCGTGCTCGGCGTTGTACGCTTCCTGAATCGCGCGCCGGCGGGAAGTCTCCGACATCGCCGCGCGCATCGAGTCCGTCACCTTGTCGGCGTACATGATCACGCGCCCGTTGACGTTGCGCGCGGCGCGCCCGGACGTCTGAATCAGCGACCCCGCCGAACGCAGGAAGCCCTCCTTGTCCGCGTCGAGGATGGCCACGAGTGACACTTCCGGCAGATCCAGCCCTTCGCGAAGCAGATTGATCCCGACGAGGACGTCGAACTCGCCGCGGCGCAGGTCGCGGAGGATCTCGACGCGCTCGAGCGTCTCGATGTCGGAGTGCAGGTAACGGACGCGGACGCCCAGCTCCTGGTAATACTGCGTCAGGTCCTCGGCCATCCGCTTGGTCAGCGTGGTCACCAGCACGCGCTCGCGCCGTGCGACGCGCTCCCGGATTTCCTGGAGCAGGTCGTCCACCTGTCCCTTCACCGGCCGCACGTCGATGGGCGGATCGATCAGGCCGGTCGGCCGGATGATCTGCTCGACGACGACGCCCTGCGATTTCGACAGCTCGTACGGACCCGGCGTGGCCGAGACGTACACGACCTGCCCCACCCGTGCCTCCCACTCGGCGAAGTTCAGCGGCCGGTTGTCGAGCGCGGACGGCAGCCGGAACCCGTAAGCAACCAGCACTTCCTTGCGCGATCGGTCGCCGAAGTACATGCCGCGGACCTGGGGAACCGTCTGGTGGCTCTCGTCCACGATGAGGAGTGAGTCCGCGGGGAGGTAGTCGAGCAGCGTCGGCGGCGGATCCCCTGGAGCCCGGCCCGTCAGGTGGCGGGCGTAGTTCTCGATGCCGTGGCAGTAGCCGATCTCGTTGATCATCTCGAGGTCGAACATGGTCCGCTGATGAACGCGCTGGGCCTCGAGGAGCTTGCCTTCCGATTCAAGCCTCGAGCGATACTCCACCAGTTCGGCCTTGATCGTCTCGACGGCGGCCTTCGTGCGCTCGCGAGGCGCCACGAAGTGCGACTTGGGGAAGATCGCCACCTTGTCGTGCCGCTTCAGCGTCCGGCCCGTCAGCGGGTCGAACGTAATCAGCTCGTCCACCTGGTCGCCGAAGAGCTCGATCCGCACGCCGATTTCTTCGTACGAGGGGTACACGTCCACGACATCGCCCCGTACGCGAAACGTCCCGCGGCCGAAGTCATGGTCGTTCCGCTCGTACTGGATCTCGACCAGTTTGCGGAGGATCTGGTCGCGTCCGATCGCCTGGCCGCGCTCGAGCGGCAGCATCATGCCGTAATACGCTTCGGGCGATCCGAGGCCGTAGATGCACGACACGCTGGCGACGATGATGACGTCGCGGCGTTCGAACAGCGACCGGGTGGCCGATAGCCGCATCCGGTCGATCTCTTCGTTGATCGTCGCCTCTTTTTCGATGTAGGAGTCGGTCGCCGGCACGTAGGCTTCCGGCTGGTAGTAGTCGTAGTAGCTGACGAAGTACTCGACGGCGTTGTCGGGGAAGAAGCGGCGAAACTCCTGGAACAGCTGTGCCGCCAGCGTCTTGTTGTGGACCATGACCAGCGTCGGGCGGTTCACGCGCGCGATAGTCTGCGCCATCGTGAAGGTCTTACCCGACCCGGTCACGCCGAGCAGCACCTGGTGGCGGTCGCCCCGCTCGAGCGCCTCGCTGAGCTCGCCGATGGCGCGCGCCTGGTCGCCGGCGAGCTGAAAGTCTGAGACGAGAGTGAATCGGTCGTACACCGAAGGCATGGAACCCGTCATCGTACCATGAACGGGCGCGTCCTCCGAAGCACGCGCGGCGCTGCAGGCGTATAATCAGCGGTTGGTACGACCATGAGGTGCCTAGCCGTCTGCCAGGACGAACTGGTCATCAGGATGCTCGACGAAATCCTGCTGCCCGGCTTCGACGTGGAATTCATCGTCGAGAGCAAGCCGGCCGCACGGCGCCTGCACGACGGCGGCGTCCACGTGGTGGCTGCCGATCCCCGCCGCACGGAAACCTACATCAAAGCCGACCTGACGCCGGGCACCTGCATCATCATCGAAGACAACGGCAAGCGCAGCCTGAAGAAGATTCTCGAGGCCGTGCGCGATGCGGGCGGCACTCTCGTGTACGTCCTCGGGGTGGGCGTCGGCGCGCCGGCCACGGCCAAGCGGTTCGAGGAGTTCCACGCGGACTTTCCGGACGTCGTGTACCTCTCGATGGCGGAGCTCTTCGGCGGGCCGCTGCTCACGGAGTTCAGCCGGTCGCTGACGCGCGCCAGGGTGCTGCAGTACCAGCGGTACTTCAGCGATGCCGACCGGGTACTCATCCTCCTGCACAACGACCCCGACCCCGACGCCATGGCCAGCGGCCTGGCACTTCGCAACGTGCTGCACCGCACGCGAACCACGGCCATCATCGGCGCCATCCAGGGCGTCACCCGCCCGGAGAACCTGCGCATGCTGAACCTGCTCGACATCCACGTCGAGGCGGTGACGCCGGCGGCGGTCAAGGACTACAGCCGCGTCGCGATGGTGGACGTCCAGCCGCACTACTTCGGCGGCCTCATCGATCGCGCGGACCTCGTCATCGACCACCACCCGGAGCAGCCGGGGTACACGGCCGTGTTCAAAGACATCCGCGCGGACTACGGGTCCACGTGCACGATCCTCACCGAGCACCTCCGCGCCGTGGACATCGATATCTCGGAGCGCACGGCCACGGCGATGCTGTACGCCATCAAGTCCGACACGCTGTTCTTCAACCGTCAGACCAATCGCGTCGACATCGAGGCTTTCTCGTACCTCTACCCGCTCGCCGACGCGGCCCTGATCCGGAAGATGGAAGGCGCGGAAATCACCACCGAGCGCCTCGGATACGTCGTCCGGGCGCAGCAAGGCGGGTCGCTCGTCGATCAGGTGTTCTGCGCGTATCTCGGCCCGACCGAGCGCGAGGACTTCATCCCGTACGTGGCAGACTTCTTCCTGCAGATGGAGCACGTCAAGTGGACGGTCATCGCCGGCCTGGTCAACGAGACGGTGATCGTCTCGGTGCGGAATCTGGGCTACTCGAAGAACGCGGGAGAGTTCGTCCGCCGCTACTTCTCGGACGTCGGCAACGCCGGCGGGCATCGGTCCATGGCGAAGGCCGTCGTCCCGATGCGCGCGTTCGTGGACAAGTTCGGCGCGCTCGAGGTCGCGTCCGTCGGGGCCCGCCTGCAGGAAGTGGTCACGCAGTTCCTGCACGAGGTCGCGGGAGCGCCGGAGAAGAAGCGGGAAACGGTCAAGTCAACGTAGTCCTGCGTTTTCAGCCCCCAGCCGTTCTCCACTGGCTCCAACCACCGGCTCGATGAACTGGTGATAGGCATCCTGGTAGCCCTGCGCCATCAGCTCCGTGAGCGGCTGGCGCCGATCCGATCGGTCGTCGTACCCGCCGGAAAAATCGAACGGGCCGATCGGGTTGTGGCCGGGACGAATCGTGAAGGTCGACATCCGCGGGCTGCGCGCGGCCATCAGCCGCGCCGCGTCGCGGACCGCGGACGCTTCCGTGGACTGCAGATACTCGCCCACCCGGCCTTTGCCGTCGAGCCGGCCCGCCGCCAGCGCGTGCGGGCCCAGCAGCTCGGGCGACGCCGACACGAGGATGGCCTGCTCGACGCCCAGGTCGGCGAGCTCCTCGAAAATCCGCGTCAGGCTGCCCGGCCGATCGCACACCCGGTGCGTCTCGCCTCGCCAGTACGCATCCGGCGAAAAGGTCATCGTGTGCGGGTCCGTGGCGATCGGCACGGCGAGCGACGCGGCGACGGCGTCGGCCAGATGCGATCGTCCGGGGCCCGAGAGATCGAGCACTTCGGCGCGCCGCGCCTCGGCCGCCACCGTGCTGAGCCGCCGGATCAGATCGCGGCGTCGCGGCTCGGCCACCAGCGCGAACACGAGGTCGCGGTGCGCGTCGAGGTCGTGGACGGCCACGAGCAGTTCGCGAAACCCCGGCTGCCCGATGTTGTCCGCGAGGAGATCGACATATCGCCGCGCGAGATCCGCCGGCGTCGGCTGTCTGAGCGGCGCCGCGCCTCGCAGCAGATCCCACAACGATCGCCAGCTGTGCGTCACGGCCTCGCGCGACGACAGCGGCGAGCCCACGCCGCGCCACCAGAACGGCCCGCGCTGGCGCCGCCGCTTCGCCGAGAGCGCCGTGCTCGTCGCCACGACGACCAAGGCCGCCCCTAGAACGAGCACCGCGAGCCGCGGCAGCCACGTCGGGAATCCGTCCGGCGCAAACAGCTGCTGCGTGAGGCGCACATATCCGCCGGTCAGGCCACTGGCGCCGCCGAGCCCGACCATGCGCACGACGAAATCGACCGGGAACACCAGCGCGCCGGCCGCCACCGCCACCAGCGGGACCGCCACCATGAGCACCGCCAGCACCGCCGCCCAGAACGCGAGGTGCAAGGCGGGACGCCACGGGTACAGCCGTCTGACGCCGGCCGACTGCCAGAAGCCCTTCTCGCTCCACAGCGTCTGTCCGCCGTCGATAGCGGCAAACAGCGCCGAGACGGCGCCGATGCCGCGGCCCGCGACGATGTCGAGCTTGACGCCGGCTTCGTGCAGGGCGCGGAGGACGCCTGCGTGGTACGCGCCGGCCGTACCGGTGCCGGTCAGAACGAGTGCGGTGCGGCGTTGGGGGGCGTAGAGTCCGGGCTCGGCGGACTCGGTCATCCTTCGGCGTCGTCGTGAATGGTGAAGAGCTTCACGATTTCGAACTCGCGCGTCCCGCCCGGCGTGGTGACCTTCACGGAGTCGCCCGGCTCCTTGTTCAGGAACGCCCGGCCGATCGGGGACGTGGTCGAGATGAGGCCCTTGGTGGCGTCGGCGTCTTCGGGCATGACGAGCTGGAAGACCAGCGTTTCGCCTTTGCTCTCGATGACGTGGACGGTCGATCCGAAGCCCGCGCGATCCGTGGGAATCCGGTCCACGTTGATCAACGCGATCTCGGCGACCCGAGCCTGCAACATGCTGATGCGTGCCTCGACCAGACGCTGGCGCTCTTTCGCCGCCTGGTATTCGGCGTTTTCGCGGAGGTCGCCCAGCTCGCGGGCACGCTTGATCTCCTTGGGCAGCTCGAGCTTCAACTCGTGGTTGAGCGCGGCAAGCTCGTCTTCGAACTTCTTGATCAATCGCTCTTTCATGGCCCGGTCGAATGGTACCACAGTGCTATGCTTTCCGACGCCGTGCCCTCACGCGCGCCGAGACGCATCAGCAGCCGCAACAACCCGGACATCGCCCGCTATCGCGCCGTGGCGCGGGGCGAAGCCGCCGACCGGCTCCTGCTCGACGGCTCCCACCTGGTCGCCGACGCGCTGGCCGCGGGCCTGCCGCTCGAGAGCGCAGCCGTTCTGTCCACGGCGCTCGAACGGCCGGAGATTCGTGCGCTGATGGCCACACTGGAGCGCGCGGGCGTCGACGTGGTCGTCACGACGCCCCAGGTCATGGCGGTCGTCAGCCCCGTCAGGTCATCGAGCGCGATCGTCGCCATCGCGCAACGGCCCGCCGCCGATGCCGCGCGGCTGTACGCCGGGACCGCACCGCTGGTGCTCATCGCCCACGACGTGCAGGATCCCGGCAACCTGGGCGCGATCGTGCGCGCCGCCGAGGCCGGTCACGCGACGAGCGTGATCGCGGCCGGCGCCTGCGCCGACCCGTACGGCTGGAAGGCGCTCCGCGGATCGTCAGGCAGCGCGCTCCGCCTGCCGATCGGCACGGCCCCGAATCCCGTCGCGGCGGTCGCCGAGGCGCGCCGGCACGGCTGCCGCACCATCGCCACCGTGCCGCGCGGCGGGCGGCCGTTGTACGACGTCGACCTGCGCGGTGCCGCGGCGATCCTGATCGGCGGCGAAGGTCCGGGGCTCGATGCCGCGACGATCAAGCAGGCTGACGAGCGGCTGACGATTCCGATGCAGGCGCCCGTCGAGTCGCTCAATGCCGCCGTGGCGGCCGCGATCGTCGTTTACGAAGCCCTGCGGCAGAGACGCTGATGTCGTCGCTGTTTCCAGACGAGGCGCCGGAGGCGGGCCGCGACGCGACGGTGCCGCTGGCCGAGCGCATGCGGCCGCGCACGTTCGACGAGTTCGTCGGCCAGCAGGACCTGCTTGCGCCCGGGCATGCCGCTGCGCGAGGCCATCGAGCGCGACCGGCTCCAGTCCATCGTGCTCTGGGGCCCGCCGGGCACCGGCAAGACGACGCTCGCGCGGATCATCGCCGACACGACGCGCGCGCGGTTTGTCGCGTTCAGCGCGGTCCTCTCCGGCATCAAGGAAATCCGGGACGTGATGGCCGACGCCGAACGCCTGCGCCGCGCCACGGGCCAGCGCACCATCGTCTTCATCGACGAAATTCATCGCTTCAACAAGGCCCAGCAGGACGCGTTTCTCCCCCGCGTCGAAGCCGGCGACATCGTGCTCGTGGGGGCGACGACTGAAAACCCGTCGTTCGAAATCAACGCGGCGCTGTTGTCGCGCTCGAAGGTCTTCGTCATGCGCGGCCTCACGGCCGAGGAGATCGAAGGGATCGTCACGCGCGCCCTGCGCGATCCGGCGCGGGGCCTCGGCGGCGAGCCCGTCCGGGTCGAAGACGCCGCGCTGAGGGCCATCGCCGTCTACGCCAACGGCGACGCGCGCACGGCGCTGAACCTCCTGGAGCTCAGCGTCGCCGGTGCGCCGATCGTCGACGGCGAACGGCGCCTCGACCTCCCGCGGATCGACCAGACGATTCAGCGGCGGGCGCTGCTGTACGACAAGTCCGGCGAGGAGCACTACAACATCATCTCGGCGCTGCACAAGTCGATGCGCAACAGCGACCCTGACGCGGCGGTCTACTGGCTGGCGCGCATGGTGGAAGCCGGCGAGGATCCGCTGTATATCGCCCGGCGCCTGGTCCGATTCGCGTCGGAAGACATCGGCAACGCGGATCCCCAGGCGCTGACCGTCGCCGTCGCGGCGAAGGACGCCGTGCACTTCATCGGCATGCCCGAAGGCAACACGGCCCTCGCGCAGGCCGCGATCTACCTGGCGACCGCGCCCAAGAGCAACGCCGTCTACGAAGCCTACAATCGCGCCGCAGAAGACGCACACCGCGACGTCGCCGAGCCGGTGCCGCTGCACCTCAGGAACGCGCCCACGAGGCTGATGAAGGAGCTGGACTACGGGAAGGGCTATCGCTACGCGCACAACGAGGCCGATGCGGTGGCCGACATGTCGTGCCTGCCGCCGGCCCTCGAAGGGCGCAAGTACTACGAGCCGAAGGAGCGCGGGTTCGAAAAGGAGATCAAACGGCGGCTGGACGGCTGGGAGGAGATCAAGAAGCGCCGCCGCGACTGATCCGCGTCAGCCCCCAGCCCGCCAGAAACGCCACGACACCGACGCCGAACAGCTTCGCGTTCGGCCCCAGCGGCCCGGCCGTCACGACGTCCACGAGCAGGATCCACATCCCGAGAATCTGCCCGCCGCGCCCGACGTAGTAGAGCACTGCGTTCACCCGTTCCTCCCTGCCCGGCCCGCCCGGCCTGCCTGACCCGCCCGCCCTGCCCGCCCACTAGATCCTGTCGAAGTTCTTCTCGATCTCCCGCCTGGTGAGCCGCAGCATGACCGGACGGCCGTGCGGGCAGACTGTCGAGTATGCCGTGGCTCGCAGCTCGTCCAGGATGTGCGTCATCTTTTCGTGGCTGAGGGGGTAATTGGCCTTCACCGCGGCATGGCACGCCGTGGTCGCCGCGATCCGCTGGATAGCGTCCTGCAGGTGCGCCCCCGCGTCGAGGCCCTCGAGATCGTGTGCGAGCGCCAGCAGCGCCTTCGCGCTGTCGCCCGCGTCGATGAGCGCGGGGACGGCCGTCACGTTGATTGCCGAGCCGCCGAAACTCTCGAACTCGAACCCGAACTGCTCCAGCGCCTGCGCGCGCCCCACCAGCGACTCGTGCTCGTCCGGCGACATCTCGATCACCAGCGGCACCAGCAGGCGCTGCGACTCGAGCCGCCCCGCCGTCAGCCGCTCCATGACTCGTTCGAACAGCACGCGCTCGTGCGCGACGTGCTGGTCGATGATCGCCACCCCCTCATCGTCGATCGCGATGATGAACGTGTCGCGGAACTGGCCCAGCGGGATCATTGGACGGATCCCGTGGGCAGGCAGGGCGGCCCCTCCAACGGCGGGCAGGGCTGGCTGGCCGGGCGGGGCGGGCCTTCCCGGGTCGGGCAAGCCGGGCGGGGCAGGCAGGCCGGGCGAGGTCGGCAGGCCGGGCTGGGCTGGCGGGGCGGGCAGCCAGCGGTTCGGGTAGACACCGCCAGCAAGCACGCCGGGCAGCGTGATGTCGCGCGGGATCCGGACCTGGACCTCGGGCTGCAGCTGCAGCTGTGGCACGCCGCCCTGGCCGAGCGCGTCCATCAGCCCCCGCCGCACCACTTCGTGCACCAGCGATTGCTCGCGGAAGCGCACTTCGGCCTTCGTCGGGTGCACGTTCACGTCCACCGCGTCGGCCGGCATGTCGATGAACAGGTGCACCTCCGGGCTGCGCTCCTTGATCGACGCGACACTGTAGGCGTTGATGATGGCGTGCGCGATCGTCCGATCCTTGACGATGCGGCGATTGACGAAGACGTTCTGAGGGCCGCGCGTCGGCCCCTGCTCCGCCAGTGCCGCGATGTACCCGCTCAGCCTGATGCCGCCGGCCACTTTACCCACCTCGAGCAGATCCACCCGGTCGCCGTACAGCTGGTACAGGCGATCGCGCAGCGACACCGCCGGCGGACATTCGAGCACGGTTCGCCCGGCGCTGGTCAGCGTGAAGCCCACCGCCTGGTTTGCCAGCGCGAGCTGTGTGACCACGCGGGATACCTGGGCGCTCTCGGCGCCGTCGGATTTCAGGAACTTGCGGCGCGCGGGCAGGTTGTA
Source organism: uncultured Acidobacteriota bacterium (assembly GCA_963821285.1). Lineage (GTDB taxonomy): Bacteria > Acidobacteriota > Vicinamibacteria > Vicinamibacterales > CAVVIG01 > CAVQJU01. The sequence goes on along the minus strand of CAWGDD010000003.1, from coordinate 401,452 downwards.
GAACAGGTCGTTGACTTCGACCCGCGTGCCCTCCGGAGCGCCGACTTCGACAGCCGAGGCGACGGTCCCTCCGTTAACCCGGATTTCCGTCCCGGTGTGATGGCCGCGCGCCCGCGTCCGCAGGATGAAATGCGACACCGACGCGATGGACGGCAGCGCCTCGCCCCTGAACCCGAGCGTCGCGATCGCCGCGAGGTCGTCGGCCCGGCGGATTTTGCTCGTCGCGTGGCGCTCGAGCGCCAGCCGCGCGTCCTCCGGCTCCATCCCTTCCCCATCGTCTTCAACCTGCACCTGCTTCTTGCCGCCAAGCTCGACGTGGACCCGGATCCGCCGCGCCCCGGCGTCGAGGGCGTTCTCGACCAGTTCCTTGACGACGGAAGCCGGCCTCTCGACGACTTCGCCAGCCGCGATCTGGTTGGCAAGGTCGTCCGGGAGCCGGGTGATCTTCCCCACGCTACATCCAGCTCTTCTTCGACATGAGCCCGGCCGCGGCGATGAAGCCGCCCAGCCGGTGCTCGATGGCCAGCAGGTCACCGGTCAAGTGGGCGAGGTGATGCTGAACGTCCCGGAAGCGGATGGCCATCTCATCACTGACTTCCACGATCTCCCGTCTCGCGAGACGCCCCACGGCTTCCTGCTCGCAAGCCAGTCGCCGTCCGAGGCCGAAGGCGTCGCTCCGCGCCCGCAGCGTCTCCCGCACCACATCCGCCGTCGCCTTCTCGAGCAGCCGCTTCTCCAGGCTGTCGGCGCATGCACGCTGTGTCTGAACCCCCTGGGCCAGCCCGTCAACGGTCGCGTCCACCAGCCGATGAAACATCGCGAACGGGCCCTCGGTGAACTGTTTGCCGCCGTGCCGCACGCTGTCGATCTGATCGGCAACCGCCTTCGAATCCGCACGATGGACGCTGACGATGTAGTGAGGGCCGACGAAGAAGCTGACGTCAGCGTCCGCACCCGCCACGACAGCGAAGAGGTAGCCGTCGAAGGCGTCAATTGTGGGCAGCTGCCGTTCGGCGCGGGAGGCCTCAACGGCCAGCGGGTGAAAGGCGAAGCTGTCGGTCAGAACCAGCGACTCGGGAATGGACGGCGCGGCCAGATCGACCCACAGGTAGACGCCGGCGGACGGACTCAGCCAGCTCCGATCGATGCTCGTCGCTGGTTCTGTCCGGCCGTCGCGGTGAACAAAGATCGTATTCATGAAAGGGCAAAGGGCAGAAGGCAAAGGGCAAAGTGAAGGGCGAAGTGAAGGGCGAAGAGGACCCGGCCCTGTGCCCTCCCCTCTGCCCTTTGCCCTATGCCCTCTGCCCTACTTTGCTTTTCCCGCAATCGCCGCCTGCGCCGCGGCCAGCCGCGCGACCGGCACGCGGTACGGCGACGCGCTCACGTAGTCGAGGCCGACCTTCTCGAAGAAGTGAATCGACGCGGGGTCGCCGCCGTGCTCGCCGCAAATCCCGAGCTTGATCTTCGGGCGGGTCGCGCGTCCCTTCTTGACCGCGATCTCGACCAGCTGGCCGACGCCGCTCTGATCGATGGTCGCGAACGGGTTGTTCTTCACGATCTCGAGCTCGGCGTAGTGCGGCAGGAACGACCCCGAGTCGTCTCGCGACATCCCGAGCCCGGTCTGCGTCAGGTCGTTGGTGCCGAAGCTGAAGAACTCGGCGGTCTGCGCGATCTCGTCGGCGGTCAGCGCCCCGCGCGGGATCTCGATCATCGTGCCCACGAGATAGTCGAGCTTCACCCTTCGCTCGGCCTGCACTTCCTTCGCGACGCGGTGCACGATCTCGAGCTGCAGATCGAACTCCTTCTTGAAACCGACGAGGGGGATCATGACCTCAGGACGAACCCTGATCCCCTCTTTCTGGACGATGGCCGCCGCCTCGAAGACGGCTCGCGCCTGCATCTCTGAAATTTCCGGGTAGTCGATGCCCAGGCGGCACCCGCGGAGGCCGAGCATCGGGTTGAACTCGTGAAGCTGCTCGACGCGCAGGTGAATCTTCTCCGCGGCGACGCCCAGCTTCTTCCCAAGGGCCGCCTGCTGTTCCGGCGTCTGCGGCAGGAACTCGTGCAGCGGCGGATCGAGGAACCGGATCGTCGCCGGGAATCCTTTGAGCGCCCGGAAAATGCCGGCGAAGTCGTCGCGCTGATACGGCAGCAGCTTGGCGAGCGCCGCTTTCCGGGCGTCGAGATCCTCGGCCAGGATCATCTCGCGCATCGCGTCGATGCGGTCGCCCTCGAAGAACATGTGCTCGGTCCGGCAGAGGCCGATGCCGACGGCGCCGAAGGCGAGGGCGTTCTGCGTCTGTTCCGGCGTGTCGGCGTTGGTGCGCACGACCATGCGCGTCGCCTGATCGCACCACTTCATCAGCTGCTGGAAGCTCTTGAACTTCTCGGTTTTCTTCGCCGCTTCGTCCCCGTCGACGAGCGCCGCGACGATCTCGGATGGCGCGGTGGCGACGCGTCCGGCAAAGACCTTCCCGGCCGTGCCGTCGATCGACAGCCAGTCGCCTTCCTTGAACGTCCGGCCCTCGACCTTGACGGTGCGCGCCTGGTAGTCCACCTCGAGCGCGGCCGCGCCGCAGACGCAGACCTTGCCCATCTGCCTCGCCACCAGGGCGGCGTGCGACGACACGCCCCCGCGCGCCGTCAGAATACCTTCCGCCGCGATCATGCCGCGGAGGTCCTCGGGCGACGTCTCGACGCGGACGAGCAGGACTTGTTCCTTTCTGTCCGCCGCGGCGACCGCGCGATCGGCGTTGAAATAGATCTGTCCGGACGCCGCTCCCGGGCCTGCGGGCAGGCCCGTCGCGATGACCGCGGCCTTCGCGGCTTCGACCGTGTCGAAGACAGGCGCCAGCAGCTGATCGAGCTGATCCGCGGGGTTACGCATCACCGCCGTCTTCCAGTCGATGAGCTTCTCCTTGAACATATCCATCGAGAACTTGAGCGCGGCCATGGCGGTGCGCTTGCCGTTGCGCGTCTGGAGCATGTAGAGCGTGCCGTCTTCGATGGTGAACTCGAAGTCCTGCACGTCCCTGAAGTGCTTCTCGAGCACCTGGCGGATCCGCTCGAGCTCGTGAAACGCCTTCGGCAGGTGCGTCTTCAGCTGCGCGACCGGCTCGGGCGTCCGCACGCCGGCGACGACGTCCTCGCCCTGCGCGTTGATCAGGAACTCACCGTAGAACTCCTTGGTGCCGTTCGCCGGGTTGCGTGTGAAGGCCACCCCCGACCCCGACTGGTCGCCGGTGTTCCCGTACACCATCGCCTGCACGTTCACGGCGGTGCCCCACTCCGCCGGAATGTTGTACTTGCGGCGATAGACGATTGCGCGATCGTTCATCCAGGACCCGAACACGGCGCCCACCGCGCCCATGAGCTGGTCCCACGGCGACGCCGGGAAATCCCGGCCGGCACGGGCCTTGACGAGCGCCTTGAAGCGGCGGACGAGCTCTTTGAGGTCGTCGGCCGTCAGCGCCGTGTCTTCGACGTCCTTGTGGTAGCGCTCGTGCTTCAACGCTTCGATCGCCACCTCGAACGGCTCGTGGTCCTCCTCCGGCCGCTTCTGCACGCCGAGGACGACGTCGCCGTACATCTGGACGAACCGGCGATAGCAGTCCCAGGCGAAGCGCGCGTTGCCGGTCTTCTTCGAGAGGGCCTCAACGGTCTGATCGTTCAGGCCGAGGTTGAGGATGGTGTCCATCATGCCCGGCATCGAGTCGCGCGCGCCCGAGCGGACCGAGACGAGCAGCGGATCCTTCACGTCGCCGAACTTCTTGCCGGTCTGCTTCTCGATCGACGCAACGCCAGCCTGCATCTGCGCCTTCAACGCCGACGGGTACGTCCGCTTGTGGCCGTAGTAATACGTGCAGACTTCGGTGGTGATGGTGAAGCCGGGCGGCACCGGGAGGCCGATGCGGCACATCTCGGCGAGGTTCGCGCCCTTGCCGCCGAGCAGCGGCTTCATGCCGCCGTTGCCGTCGGTCTTTCCCTTGCCGAAGAGGTAGACGTACTTGCCAGCCTTCGTTTTCTTCACAGTCTTTTTCTTGGACATATGGTGGGTAGGGCTCTTCAATCTATTAGTTGGACGATCCGCAATTATATCGCGCGCTCACGACGATCAACGCGGAGCACGCAGAGCACGCAGAGTCTTCGTCGTCAGTCGTAGTAGTAGTGCAGGCCTCAGGCCTGCTTCTCCGCGGGCGCCAGCTCAGAAATATCGGCGAACTTGACGATCGCATTCCGTAACTCGTGAGGAGCGACAGCCTGTCAGCCCGAACCTGCGGGTCCTCGGCCATCACGAGCACGTCGCAAAAAACTGGTCGACGGGCGTCGTAGTCCCAGAATCTGCCTGATCGCCTCCTCATAGTGGTCAGCATCGAGCGCTTCGTCCAATCGTGTGCCGATCCGACATCGAAGTCCTGGAGCAAAGCGACTTCGGCCGGTTCGTCAACCTCTGCGTCAGGCCCCCGAGGGATGCGGTCCCGGTCGTGTTGTCCTTTGTGATGTTCTTGACGCGTTTCAGCAACACGGCCAGCGCCGCGAGGTCGGCTGACCCCGCCTTTTCGACGTGCCCCGACTCGCTGAGTGCCGCCGCCAGAGCGATGGCCTGAAGGCAGCGCCCACCGACCGAATCTCGTCGACGGTTGAAACCCCGCCGCTCGAAGACGTGTGCTCTCACGTTCCGCCAGGAAGTCGAACATCGACGTCCGCCATGCCCCGTCCGCCGGCTGACGAGCCGGGTAGTCTCGTAGACGCCTCTATCGACAAGCTCGCAACCGGACCGAATGATTCGCGGACTGATGCCAAGAGCCGGTAGGTCGAACAGGATCTTCACGACTCCATGTGCCGCGCGACGGAGGCCGAACGGATCGCGCGAGCCGGTTGGCTTCTCGCCGGCTCCGAACAGACCGACGATCGTATCCAGCTTGTCCGCGAGCGAGACGGCTGCCCACGTCGCGGCCGCCTTGCCGAGCTGCGCTTTTGTCGGCGGGGCGTCGGCTTCGACGCCAATCGGCAGGTAGTGGTAGTAGATCGCCTTCCAGACTTCCTCGGGCTGCTCCTCGATCCGGGCGTACACGCCGCCCATGACTCCCTGGAGTTCTGGAAACTCACGGACCATGTCAGTGGTCAGGTCAGCCTTCGCCCAGCGCGCCGCACGCGCCGCATGCTTCGCCGCCTCGTCTGAGGCGCCGAAGGCCTCCGTCGCAATCCAGCGCGCCAGCCGCTCGACGCGCTCGGCCTTCTCTTTGTACGTCCCGAGCTTCTTGTGGAAGACGAGCGTCGCCAGCCGGTCGATCCGCGACTCGAGCCTGGTCTTCCGGTCGGCTTCCCAGAAGAACTGCGCGTCGCGCAAACGCGCCGTGACGACGCGCTCGGCGTTGCGGGCGATCGTGCGCTCGTTGTCCGGCTCCGTGTTGATGACGGCAAGGAACGCGTTCTTGAGCTTCCCGTGCTCGTCCTCGACCGGGAAGTAATGCTGATGATGAATCAGCGTCGTCGTCAGCACTTCGTCCGGCAGCTGGAGGAATTCCGGCGCGAACGTGCCCGCGAGAACCGACGGGTACTCGACCAGGTCGGGCACCTCCTGCAGCAGCCCCGACTCGTGGCGCACGTTGCGGCTCACGCGACCCTGCAGCCGGCGGGCCTTCGCGTCCAGCTCGCGGGCAATCCGGTCGTGCCGTTCGCTGCGCTCGAGGATGACGAAGTTCTCCAGCAGCCGGGCGCGGTATTCGTCGAACGAGCGGACCTTGATGGCGCGGCCCGCGCGCCCGCTCGTCGTGAGGAAGCGATGGCCGTAGGTGGCCGCGCCGGTCGTGACGTCCTGGACGTTGCTCGTCTGGGCCCCCGGCGTCCGGCCGATGCTGAACGGCACGACGCGGCCGCCGTAGAGGAACAGCATCCAGCGAATGGGCCGGCCAAACAGCAGGTTGCCCTTGCCGTCCTCGAGCATCGCGTCCCAGTGCATGAGCTTGGGAAATGTCAGCGCGCGAAGCGTGCCGCCCAGCACGTCGGGCAGGACGTCCACGGAGGCCCTGCCGCGCTGCCGCTTCCGGTATCCGAGATACACGCCTTTCGGCGTATCGATACGCTCGAGCGCGGACACCTCGACACCTTGCTTGGACGCGAAACCGGCAGCGGCCGGCGTCGGCGTGCCGTCGGCATTGAAGCCCGCCGCGACAGGCGGCCCCGTCACCAGCTCTTCCAGGTCGGTCTGCCGCTCAGGGATGCGCTCGATGCGGACCGTCAACCGCCTCGGTGTGCTGTAGGTCTCGACGGCGGTTTCGGGCGGCAACCGCCGCTCGCGAAGCTGCCCCGCCAGCGCCTCGCCAATCTCCCTGGTCAGGGCAGGCAGCCAGCCCGCCGGAATCTCCTCGCACCCGAGTTCGAGCAGCAGTTCGCGCTCCACCCTACACGCCCTTCTCTTCCGGTGCGAGCGCCGGCTGCTGACTGGTCTGCTCCACGTACGTTTTCGCCACGCCGATCGCGAGCTTCCGGATGTTGAGGATGAACGCGGCCCGCTCCGTGACGCCGACGCTGTTGCTCGCGTCGAGGATGTTGAACAGATGCGAGCACTTGAGCGTATGCTCGAGCGCCGGTAGGACGAGCCCCGCCTTGAGTAGCGCCTCGGCCAGGCGGTAGTTGTTGTCGTACAGGGACCGGTGCAGCGTCGCAAAATCGTCGCCCGCCGGAAGCTCGATCCCGACGTTGAAGGCGTACTTCGACTGCTCCACTTCCTCGCGCAGGCGGACGTCGGCGTACTTGACCCCGGGCGCCCACTCGATGTCGTAGATGCTGTCCACCTTCTGCAGCACCATCGCGATCCGCTCGAGCCCGTACGTCAGCTCGGCCGAGATCGGCGCGAGCTCGATCCCTCCAGCCTGCTGGAAGTAGGTGAACTGCGTGATCTCGAGGCCGTCGAACAGGACCTGCCAACCGATGCCCCAGGCCCCGAGCGTGGGCGACTCCCAGTTGTCCTCCTCGAAGCGGATGTCGTGCTGGCGCGGGTTGATGCCGCAGGCTTCCAGGCTCTCGAGGTACAGGTTCTGCACTTCGTCCGGCGCCGGCTTCAGCACGACCTGGAACTGATGGTGCTTGAACAGCCGGTTCGGGTTCTCGCCGAAGCGGCCGTCCGCCGGCCGGCGCGAGGGCTGCACGTAGGCCACGCTCCAGTGCGCGGGCCCGAGCACGCGCAGGAACGTCTCCGGATGCATGGTCCCGGCGCCGACCTCGACGTCGAGCGGCTGCTGCAGCACGCATCCGCGCGAGGCCCAGAATTCAGAGAGTTTGAGGATGAGATTCTGAAACGTCACAATGTCATCGTCGCATTTCCCGCAGCACGCGCACGGACTTCAAGTCCTTCTCGAGGTGAAGCGTAATCAGGTCGCGATGCGCGGCTTCGAGCTCGTGCAGCGTGTGCCGCGACACCTTGACGTCTCCCAGCGCGAAGGGGCTGGAGCCCCGCGCGGCGTCCAGAAAGGCCCGCGCACCGGCCGACATCCGGTCCCCTTCCTCGTACACGCCCTGGAGCCGCAGCAGCCAGTACCTCGAAATACCGCGCGAGGGGTTCGATCGGGACGCCCCTCGCCATCGCCTCGACCATGGATACGCCGAGCCGATAGAGCGTCTCGCTCGGATCGCCCTCCTGCGCCCACTCGTCGATCAGCTCCGCGAAGTACTCCGCGTAGCCCAGCGCCTCGCCGTCGGCCGCTGACAGCGGCGACCGCCGCTGCTCGACGTAGTCGAGCCGTACCAGATCGCGCCGCTCCCGCTCGAAGTACCCGACGCGCCCGCACGTCAGCGGCTCGAGCGCGCCGCCGAAGCGCCGGCGGCTCTGGCGGGCGTTCTTCGCCACGCCTCGCTTCTTGCCGCGATCGCGCGTCAGGAACACCACGATCCGATCCGACTCGCCGAGCTTGTAGGTCCGAAGAATCAGCGCGTCAGTGGTATGCAGCGGCATTCAGGGCGGGTAACGGATCGTACTACATTTCCGGCAGGCCTCAAGGCCTGCACTACTCCTGATCACTCCTGGTCACGCTTCCCGATCCCGATTTCACCCAGCATGTGATCGTCCTCGCGCCACTCCGATTTCACCTTCACGTGCAGATCCAGGTAGACGCGCGTCCCGAAGAACCGCTCCAGCTCCAGGCGAGCGGCGGTGCCGATCCGCTTGATCATCTCGCCGCCGCGCCCCACCACGATCGGCTTCTGCGACTCCCGGTCGACCACGATCGTGCAGTACAGCCGCATCAGCCCGCGATCGCCCGTCGGCTCCTCGAACTTGTCGACGACGACGGCGCTGGCAAACGGGATCTCGTCGTGGGTCGCCTGCAGCAGCTGCTCCCGCACGATTTCGCCGGCGAAAAACCGCTCCGGCCGATCGGTGAGGTAGTCGGCCGGATACCGCGCCTCGCCCTCGGGCAGCCGATCGATGAGCAGCCGTTCGAGGCGATCCACGTTGTCGCCGGTCGCCGCCGAAACGGGCACGATTTCGGCGAACTGCCCGTCCTTGCCGTACCGCTCCATGATCGGCAGCAGACGGGTTTTCTTCATCAGATCGATCTTGTTGAGGATCAGGACGACTGGCGCCTCCAGGTCCCTGACCAGGTCGGTCACGAACTTGTCGCCCTTGCCGGCCGGCTCGCTGGCATCCACCACGAGGCCGACGACGTCCACCTCGCGCATCGCTTCGACGGCGGTGTCCATCATCTGGACATTCATCCGGTGCAGCGGACGGTGAATGCCCGGTGTGTCCACGAACACGACCTGGGCGTCCGGATAGTTCTTCACACCGTGAATGCGCGTTCGCGTGGTCTGGGGCTTGTCGGAGACGATCGCGAGCTTGGTGCCCACCAGCCGGTTCAGCAGCGTCGACTTGCCGGCATTCGGACGTCCGATGAACGACACCAGGCCGAACTTATGCGCCATGCGGCTCCGTTTCGACCGGCTCGTCGTGCTTCACGATACGGACCTTGTTGATGCGGCGGCGTTCGGCATCCAGCACTTCCACGGTCAGCCCGTCGATGTCGAACCGCTCGCCCACCGTCGGCACGCGGCCCAGGTGGGAAAGCAGATACCCGCCGACCGTCTCGAACCCCGCGCGCTCGATGTGCACGTCCAGCCTGCGCGCGATCTCGTCGACGTCGACCTTGCCGCTGAACACGAACCGCCCGTGTCCTTCGTCCACGACGGGCTCGGTCTCGACGTCGTACTCGTCGCGGATTTCCCCGACAATCTCCTCGAGCAGATCTTCGATGGTGACGAGGCCGGCCGTCCCGCCGTACTCGTCCACGACGACGGCAATCTGCGTCTGCTGCCGCTGGAACTGCTTCAGAAGCTCCGGCACGCGCTTGGTCTCCGGGACCACGACCGCGGGCCTGATGATCGACGTAATCGGCCGCGCATCCCCCGACGCGTCCAGCGCGACCAGGTCCTTGATGAACACGAACCCGGCGATGTTGTCGAGGCTTTCCTTGAAGACCGGGAACCGCGAGTACTCCTGCTCGCGAAAGAGCGCCCGCAGTTCGCCGATGGTCGCCTGCTCCGGCACGGCGACGATGTCGGGCCGAGGCGTCATCACCTCGCGGACGAGCGTGTCCCCGAAGTCGACGATGCTCTGGAGGAGCCGCCGCTCCTCGCCATCGATGAGCCCCTGCTGTTCCGCCGGGTCGACGTAGGTCTTGACGGCCTCACCCGGCACGTCGGTCTTCGCCGCCTCGCCGCCCGACGGCGGCAGCGCGCGCCCGGCGCACAGCGGCGATGCTCGGTGTCATCCACCGTGTCAGCGGCCCCAACGCATAGGCCACGGGCGTGAAGACAGGCAGCAACACTTCCAGCACCCGCTCCGGATCGCGCGCCACGATCACGCGCGGCAGCAGCAGCTCGAACACCGCGATGAAGGCCACCACGCTCACGGCGACGAACGACACGGTCGGGGTGCCCTCGATGCCGATACCCGTGGCGAGCAGCGCCGTAGCGGCCGCCGTCACCAGTGCCAGCAGAAAACGGACGGGGACAAACAGCAGGAGCGGATCGTCCAGGTACGTCGAGAGGGTGCCGGGACGATCGCTGCGTTCGGCCGCCAGACGCAACGACAGGCGCATCAGCGCGCTGAACGCGGCCTCGATCGAGCCGAGCACGACGGCGACGCACGCCAGGAGGAAGACGACCAGCGGGATCATGGCCGCGCCGCTCTCTCGATGAGGCCGCCGGGCAGGCCGCCCCTCCGCCGAAGCCGGTTCTCCACGCGCCGCATGCGTCCCGCATCGCGTTCGTGGTCGTAGCCGAGCAGGTGCAGCAGACCGTGCAGGGCCAGCACGCGCCACTCGGTCAGCTCCGAGTGTCCGGCCTCGCGGGCCTGCCGCCGCGCGACCCCCCGCGCGATGACGATGTCGCCCAGGCAGTGGTCGGCGATCGGTGGTCGGTAGCCAGTGGCCGGTGAGCGGTGGTCGGTTGCCGGGAAGCTCAACACGTCGGTCGCACGGTCGATACCGCGATACCGGCGGTTCAGCGACCGGACCCGCGCGTCGCTGACGACGGCGACGCTCAGCGTGCCGCGCGCGCGCGCCGGGGCGATGTGCGCCAGCCAGCGCGCCAGCGCCGGCGCGGACGGCATACGCCGACCGCGTTCGTCGCCCACCAGAACCCGCAGCGCACGATGTGGAGCACCGGAGCCGTCAGGATCCATGGGGAGGGCGGCCGCCGTTCCCGATCGAGAACGCCTCGTAGGCCTTGACGATCTGCTGCACCAGCTTGTGGCGCACGACGTCCCGTTCATCGAAGTAGATGAACGACACGCCCTCGATGTGGCTCACGACCTTCATGGCCTCGACCAGGCCCGACGTCCGGCCGATCGGCAAATCGATTTGCGTGATGTCGCCCGTAATCACGGCCTTGGCGCCGAATCCCAGCCGCGTCAGGAACATCTTCATCTGCTCGGTCGTCGTGTTCTGCGCCTCGTCCAGGATGACGAACGAATCGTTGAGCGTCCGGCCGCGCATGAACGCGATGGGCGCGATTTCGATCACGCCGCGCTCGAGGTACCGCGCCACCCGCTCGGTGTCCAGCATGTCATACAGCGCGTCGTACAACGGCCGCAGGTACGGGTTCACCTTCTCCTGCAGATCGCCCGGCAGGTATCCCAGCTTCTCCCCCGCCTCGACAGCGGGACGAGCCAGAATGATGCGGCTTACCTTCTTCGCCACGAGAAACGCCACCGCCTGCGCCATCGCGAGGTACGTCTTCCCAGTGCCGGCCGGACCGATGCCGAACACGATGTCGTGCTGGTCGATGGCTTCCAGGTACCGCCGCTGGTTGGCCGTCTTCGGCGACACGCGCCGCCGGCCGCCGGGCGTCAGGCTCCCCTTGAGAAAATGGTCGCGCAGGTCGACCGAACCGTCGTGCGCGACGAGATCCGAGGCGGTCTTCACGTCCGCGTTCGACAGCTTGTAGCCATCCTTCATCAGCGCCGACAGCTGACCGACCACGCGGTCGACGCGATCGAGATCGGGCGGCTCGCCTTCCACGATCAGATCGTGGCCCTGAGTGCGGATACGGACGTTGAAGCGGGATTCGAGGTGCTTGAGGTTCTCGTCGTAGGAGCCGAACAGCGTTTCGATCCCCTCTTCGGGGATGGCAATCCGTTTCATTGAACAGTGATGATTTTACTTCTTTCGGGACTCGACGACCCGGATGTGCAGCTCCCGCAACTGCCTGTCAGACACGGCCGAAGGGGCATTCATGAGGAGATCTTCGGCATTTTGCGTCATCGGGAACGCAATCACCTCCCGGAGATTCGGCTCCTGCGCCAGCAGCATGACGATCCGGTCGATTCCGGGCGCCAGGCCGCCGTGCGGCGGCGCTCCGTGGCGGAACGCGTTGAGCATGCCGCCGAACCGCTTCTCGACCTCATCCGGGCCATAGCCCGCTATCTCGAACGCGCGAAGCATCACCTCCGGCCGGTGATTGCGGATCGCCCCGCTCGACAGCTCGACGCCGTTGCAGACGATGTCGTACTGGAACGCCTTGATCGACAGCGGATCGCTCCCGTTCAGCGCCTCGAGGCCGCCCTGCGGCATCGAGAACGGGTTGTGGCTGAAGGCAATCTGGTTCGTCTCCGCGTCCAGCTCGAAGAACGGAAAATCGGTGACCCAGCAGAACCGGTACGCGTTCGCCTCGAGCAACCCCAGTTCCCTCGCGAGATGATTCCGCAGGCCGTCGATGGCCTTCGACAGCGTCTTCGGCGCGCCGGAGACGAAGAACACCGCGTCCCCCGGCTGCACGCCCGCCGCGTCGAACACGCGCTTGCGGCGGTCCTCCGGGAGGTACTTGGCCAGCGGGCCCTTGGGCGTCTCCGCCGCGACGATGTACGCAAGCCCGCCCAGGCCGAGCGTTTCAGCCAGGCCGACGGTCTTGTCGAAGAAGCTGCGCGACTTCTCACCCGCCCCGGGCGCGCGGATCGCGCGAACGACCGCGCCTTCTTCGACGGCCCGCGCGAACACGGCGAACTCCGAGCCGCGAAAGATCTCCGTCACGTCCGCGGCCTTGATGGGGTTGCGCAGGTCCGGCTTGTCGCTCCCGTACATCGCCATCGCATCGTCGTACGCGATGCGGGGAAACGGCGGCGGCGTGACCGTGAAGTCGGAGAACTCCTGAAAGATGCCGGCCAGCACGGGCTCGATCGCGCCGAAGACGTCGTCCTGCGTGACGAAGGACAGCTCGACGTCGAGCTGATAGAACTCGCCCGGCGATCGGTCGGCACGGGCGTCCTCGTCGCGGAAGCAGGGCGCGATCTGAAAATAGCGATCGAAGCCGGCCACCATCAGGAGCTGCTTGAACTGCTGCGGCGCCTGCGGCAGCGCGTAGAACTTCCCTTCGTGAATCCGGCTGGGCACCAGGTAGTCGCGCGCGCCTTCCGGAGAGCTCGACGTCAGGATCGGCGTCTGGAACTCGAGGAAACCCTGCTCCTGCATCCGGCGCCGGATGCTCGCAATCACCTTCGAGCGCAGGATGATGTTCGCGTGGATCTTCTCGCGCCGCAGATCGAGAAACCGGTAACGCAAACGCTGCTCTTCGGGGATGTCCTGCGTGCCCGCGACCTGGAACGGCAGCAGCTCTGCCGTCGACAGCACGTCGAGCGCGTCGACCTTGACCTCGACGCCGCCCGTCGGCAGGGCCGGGTTCACGTTCTCCGGCGTGCGCTCGATCACGTTCCCGCTCACGCTGATCACACTCTCGAGGCGCACCGCCTCGGCCGCCGAGAACGCCGCGGAGTTCGGCGTGAAGACGCACTGGGTGATGCCGTAGTGGTCCCGCAGGTCGATGAACAGGAGCGAGCCGTGGTCGCGCTTGCGATGCACCCAGCCGGCCAGCTTGACGGGTTGGCCGATGTGCTCCGGGCGAAGGACGGCGCAGGTGTGGGAGCGGTAGCGGTTAGAGGCGATCAAGGGGTTCAAGGTTCACGGTTCAAGGTTCACGGTTCACGCGGGCGGCGATGAAGGCCGCGGCCTCGGCGCGCGGGAGGGTTTCCTGGGATCCGCTCCGCAGATCTTTGACGCTGACGGTGCCGTTGGCGCGCTCGTCGTCTCCGACGATCGCGACGAACGGTACCGTGCGGCTCGAGGCGTACTTGAACTGCTTGCCCAGCTTGTCGGCTTCCGGGTAGACGTCCACGCGAAGGCCGCCGCCGCGCAGTTCACCGGCCAGCGTGAGGGCATCGGATCGGGAGTCGTCGTTCCACACCGTCACCATCACGTCCACGCCGCCGCCGGCGATCGAGTCCGGGAACATCCCCCGCTCGGTCATGACGACGATGATGCGCTCGAGGCCGAGCGAGAACCCGCATGCGGGGACGTCCCTGCCCAGAAACATGCCGACGAGATTGTCGTAGCGGCCGCCGCCGCCCAGGCTGCCGGCCAGATCGGGCACGGTGATTTCCATGATCGCGCCCGTGTAGTATGACAGCCCGCGCGCGAGACTGCGGATCGACAGGACGCGGCCGGAGGCCGGCTGCCGAGCCGACAAGCGCAAGAATGCCGTCGATCCCGGACCGCCGCGCCCCGGGTCGCGGCAAAGACCTTTTCGAGCGTATTGCCTCGTAGCGTCAGCGACGCTCGAACGCCGGCACGTCCTCGAAGACGCATTCGAGACAGGCCGACGCGATCTGCGTCGGCGATCGCCTCGGCCGACCAGTTCCATCCGCACGCCGTCGCGTCCGATCTTGTCGAGCTTGTCGATCGCGACGAGCGCTGCCTCGTGGAGGCTGGCCGGCAACTGCCGCAGTCTCGCAGCATCGCCTTCAGCAGCTTTCGATGGTTCAGCTGGATGCGTGAAGTCGCCGAAAGCCCAAGGCTAGAGGCACCTCGGTAACGGCCGACAGTTGCTCGGCCTCGACCACGGGCGACGTCGATCCAATCGAATCGATATCGCACTGGTAGAACTCGCGGAAGCGTCCCTTCGCCGGCCGATCCGCGCGCCACACCGGCTGAATCTGGTAGCGCTTGAAGAACTTCGGCAGCTCGTTCTGGTACTGCGCCACCACACGCGCGAGCGGCACGGTCAGGTCGTAGCGCAGCGCCAGATCCGCTTCGCCGCTGGCCTCGTGCTCGCCGCGCTTCAGGATCTTGAAAATGAGTTTGTTGCCCTCTTCACCGTACTTGCCGATCAGCGTTTCGATGTTCTCGAACGCCGGCGTCTCGAGCGGCTCGAAGCCGTACCGCTCGTACACGCGGCGGACGACCCCGATGACGTGCTCGCGGCGCCGAACATCTGCCGGCAGGAAATCGCGTGTGCCGCTTGGAGGCTTGGTCGACATTACACGGCAGGCCTAAAGGCCTGCACTACTTCCGGGTGAGCCTGCACTACTTCCGGATGAGCCTGCACTACTTCCTGAAGACATGTAATCGAGACGGTAGCCGACGTAGCGGTCGGCGTAGCCCTGGATGCCCGCGACCTCATCGTCGGTCAGCGATCGCTTGACCTTGCCCGGGCTGCCCATCACGAGCGAGCGGGGCGGGACCTGCATGCCCTCGACGAGCAACGTGCCGGCCGCCACGATGGACTCGGTCCCCACCCTGGAGCCATTGAGCAGCAGGGCGCCCATCCCGATCAGGCATCGGTTTTCGACAGTGCACCCATGGAGCACGACGCCGTGGCCAACGGTCACTTCGTCGCCGAGCGCCACGGGATGCGTCCCCAACATGCCGTGAACGGTCGTGCCGTCCTGAATGTTCGTCCGCCGGCCGATCCGGATCCAGTTCACGTCGCCGCGAACGACGACGCACATCCAGATGCTGCTCTCCTCGCCGATCTCGACCTCGCCAATGACCTGCGCGCTGTCGTCGATGAAGGCGCTGGGATGGATACGAGGGGCCCGGCCACGGTGAAGGCGGATCATACTGGGATCACGCAGGGCAGAAGGCAAAGGGCAGAGGACAAAGCGAAGTGCCGTTCACTTCACCCTTCCCCTCTGCCCTCTGCCCTTTGCCCTTTGCTCTCTGCCCTAGTTAGCCGCGACCACGGTCCCACCGCCGCCCTTACGGGGGCTCGGTCCGCCCTTGAACGTCAGCAGGTGGTTCTTGATCGCCTGGATCTGCGCTTCGGCCGTTCCGCCCATGCCGGGATACTGCGACTTCGGATAGTCGGGCCAGAACGCCGGCATGCGCGTGCCGGGCAGAATCACCGCCGGGTTCTTGAGCCACTGCGCGATCCACTCGGGCTGCAGGCGATCCGGCGCCATGCGCAGGTCGGGCGCCAGGTTCGCCGTCGGCTGATCCTTCGGAATCGCACCGAGCACGTGGCACTGCTGGCACTTGAGGAGCTCGAACAGCTGCTTGCCGGCGCCTTCTTCGGAGGCCGTCAGGCGAACGCTCTCGTGCGTCTGGAACGGGCCCACGGTGTTCGACACCGCGCCGAAGTACTGCACCACGCCGTTCAGCTTCTCGTCGTCGAAGCCAAAGGTCGGCATGCGGACGCTGAGCCACGGCCGGATCGGAATCGGGCCCCGGAGGAACGCATACAGCCAGTCGGGCTGTACGCGGGCGCCTTCCGGCGTGAGCATCGGCGGACCGAGCGACGGCTCGGCCACCAGCTTCACCATGTCGCCGCCGTCACCTTCGATGATGTGACAGCCGACGCAGTTCTGCCGGTGCACCAGCGTGCGTCCCGACACCCGGTAGTCGACGCGGGCGTTCCGGACCGGCATCGCGGCGGCCGGCTGCGTCTCGCGCTGGAAGCTCATGATGGCCGTGAGCAGCCGGTTCACCTCGACGTCGGAGAGTTCGAAGTTCGGCATCCGCGCCTTCTCGAGCGGCCGGAGCACACGGCCCTTGTCGAACTCGCGCGGGTTGTGGAGCTTCGTGCGGAACCAGCCAATCTTCGACGTGTGCGGAATCTCCGTGATGAACGCAAAGTCGAGGCGGGTGACGAGCTTGCTGCCCTCTTCGGACAGATCCGTGCCGATCGACTGCGCCTTCTCGAAGCCCTTGATGTCGTGGCAGCTGAAGCAGCCGTACCGGGTGATCACCCTCTGGCCCAGGTCGAGCTCCTTTGCTTTCGCATCGAGTTTGGCGACTGCAGCCTTCGCTTCCTCGACCGGCATCGAATTCTGGTAGTAGTCGAGCAGCGTGTCGCTCAGGTCCTTCTCGGTGTAGGTCGCCTTGGCCGCGTCGCCCCCGGCCTGCTTGAGCGTCATGAGATACGTCGCAACGTCGGCGGCCTGCTGATCGGTCAGCCGCAGGTTCGGCATATAGGTGCCGGGGTTGAAATGCTTCGGATCCCGCACCCAGTTGAAGACCCACTCGTAGGTCGTCTTGTTGCCGATGTTCTCGAGGGGCTGACCGAACGTCCGGCGCGGCCCGACTTCCTCGCGCTTCCCTTCGCCGACCAGGTGGCAGCCCTGGCAACCGATTGACTTGACGATCTGCTCGCCGGCCTTCGCGTCGCCGCGCGCGGGGTTCTTCACCGCGGGCTCATACTTCTCGGCGTTCGCGAACAGGTACGCGACAGCCGCGTCGATTTCGACCTCATTGCGCACGGCGTCGGCCGGCGCGCTCGAATTCGAGTTGTACCAGATGCGCGGCATCCAGGTGGCTGGCTTGACCGCCCGCGGGTTCCGCACCCACGTCTTGACCCACTCCGGCGACAGCTTCGCGCCGATCTTGGTCAGAATCGGCCCGGGCTTGCGCATCTTCTCGGTCTCGAACCCCTTCGTCTTGTGACAGGCGTAGCAGCCAGCCCGCTCGTAGGTGCCGTACGCGATGTTCAGGGTGTCCGCCTTCGGAACGTAGATCTCCTGCTTGTGGCACTTCGCACAGGACGCTTCCGTCATCTTCACCGGCAGCATCGGATAGTCCCAGAGGTGCGGCTGCTCCCAGCCGAACTTCTTCTCCCACTCCTCCTGCTGCTTTTCCGAACTCGGCATGTGCGCCGCGTCGCGGAAGCTGACCGACTGGCCCATGCCCTCGTGGCACACGGTGCAGCCGATGCGGTCGATCGGATGCGGCGAGTCGCCGCCGAGATACGTGGACAGGTTGGGATGCGTCGTGTACGGCTGCGGGATACTTCTCGTAGCCCTTCCGGTCGATCGACAGGTGGCAGGTCATGCACCGGTCCATCTTCGACACGGTCTTGAAGTTCACGTCGTCGACGATGTTCGGCAGGATGAGCTGCTGAATCTTGATTGTCGGCGCCAGGAAATCGAGGAGCGGCGCGTTGAGGAAGTAGTCCTTGGCGGCGCTCGGCGCGACCGAGTCGAGCAGCTTGCGCAGGCGCGTCTCCTCGGCGTGCATGTCCTCGATCTGCTTGGCGACGGTCGTCACCTGACCGGTGTACTGGGCCTGCGACTTCTGGACGCCTGCCCGCTCGGCGGTCAGCTTCTCGACCTCCAGGTTCAGCGCGGTCAGCCGCTTCTCCTGTTCCGCGACGCTTTCGCCCTTCTTGACGGCGTTCGCCAGGCCGGCCGCACGCGACGACTCGAAGTCGTAGCGGTCGTGGTCGTAGTTGGCCTTGGCATACTGGTAGTCGCGCTGGGCCCGGTCCAGCCGGATGTTGACATCGTCGAGCTGTTTCTGCAGCTCGCCGACCTTCGCCTGGTTCGCGCCGACGTTCTTCTGCGCTGCGGCGAGCTGCTGCTGCAGCTGCGCCAGCTTGCCCTTGTCCACGGCGCGCGACGCCTGCTGGTACTGCGCCCGCGTGACGTCGTACTGCAGCTGGGCGAACCGCCGCTGCGTGTTCTTCCAGTCGCGGTCGTAGTCGTCCCACACCATCCAGACGACCGAGAGGAACAGGAAGACGCTGGACGCCGCGAACACGACGTTCAGGAAGTCGACGTTGTAAGCGTGCCCGACGCCCTTTTTGTCAGCCATGATTCAAATGTTGAAGA
The DNA here is from genome assembly GCA_963821285.1 of uncultured Acidobacteriota bacterium. Lineage (GTDB taxonomy): Bacteria > Acidobacteriota > Vicinamibacteria > Vicinamibacterales > CAVVIG01 > CAVQJU01. The sequence goes on along the minus strand of CAWGDD010000003.1, from coordinate 383,079 downwards.
AGAATTCCGGGATGCCCACGATGTACTTCAGGTTGATGACCCACCGGAGCAGCATCTTGATCGGCAGCGACATCATCATCAGGAACAGGAACACCGTCACGTAGTACCGCGGCGGCCCCAGCTTCACGTAGTACGTCTTGAGCCACGCCTTCGCGAGGATCACCGGCAGCGCAAACACGTAGAACAACACCAGCAGGATGCCGAACACTTCCCGGAGGAGCCAGAACTCGGGCAGCCCCGTGCGGAAGGCCCGCACCCAGATGTACTCCGACAGGTTGACGTTGGTCAGCGCCTCGAGCTTGTGGATGTCCCAGAATTCGAACGGTCCGAAGAAGTTCCAGTTGGGACCGCGCAGGAACGTCCCCAGCACGATCAGCGACGACCACAGCACGGCGAAGCCGAACAGAAAGATCGCAATCTCCGGCTTGCGCTCGTTGAACGTGTAGTAGCCGTTGCCCTTGGGGTTCTTGTCCACGTACGGGATGCAGATCAGCCCGACGATGATGAGGCCCGGCAGGACGACGCCTGCCAGCCACGGGTCGAAATACACGAGCATTTCCTGCAGCCCGAGGAAGTACCACGGCGCTTTGGACGGGTTGGGCGTGTTGGCCGGGTTCGCAGGCTGTTCGAGCGGCGCCTTCAGCACGATCGACCAGACGATGAGGACGACCGAGCAGAGAATCAGCGAGATGAGCTCGGTGTAGACCAGATCCGGCCACACCCACACGCGGTCCGACTCGGCCTTCTCGATGGGCCCCTGCCCCGCGGCGATTCGCCGGTCGTTCAGGACCGCTTCGCGGAGCGAGTACCACACGAAGAAGACGAGCAGGAAGATCAGGCCGACAATCGGCACGTTGTCGGGCTTGGTGACCACCGACCGGAAGTTCGGGTCGAACGTGCCGAAGATGAAGAAGACCGCCAGGAGACCAAGCGCACCGTACCCGACGGTGTTGCCGGCGATCTTCTCGCGCTTCCACAACATGACGGCGAGCCCGCCGATCGCGAGGATGAAGAAGTACTTCGGGTCGGCGACCGCGTTGACTATGCCTTTGATGAAGCCCATATCGCGATATGTCTCCACGGGGCCTGCAGCCCCGTCTTCATTCTTCTACAGCGGACCACTGATGCCGCCGTCCTTGCGGACGCGCCAGAAATGAACCGCCATCAGCACGGCGATGCCGAGCGGCAGCCCGACGCAGTGCAGCACGTAGAACCGGAGCAGCGCGCCCTCGCCCACGAACGTGCCGCCGAGCAGCGCGAACCGCGCGTCGTCGGCCGCATGGATGAGCGGCACGTCGCCGAGCCGCAGCAGCTGCGCGCCCGGGCCTTCGTGGCCGAGGAACGGCGTCGCGCGCGCCATGTTCGAGCCGACGGTGATGGCCCAGATCGCCAGCTGATCCCAGGGGAGCAGGTAGCCCGTGAACGACAGCAGCAGCGTCAGCACGAGCATGATGACGCCGACCGACCAGTTGAACTCGCGCGGCGGCTTGTACGACCCGGTCATGAAGACGCGGAACATGTGCAGCCACACCGTAATGACCATCGCGTGCGCGCCCCAGCGGTGCATCTCGCGCATGATGCCGAGCGGCACGTGCTCGCGCAGGCCGACGATGTCGGTGTACGCGTACTCGAGCGTGGGCCGGTAATAGAACATCAGCAGCAGGCCCGTGAACGTGAGCACGAGGAAGAGGAAGAAGCTCAACCCGCCCATGCACCAGGTGTAGCGCAGCTTCACGCCCGACTTCCGGATCCGCACCGGGTGCAGGTGCAGGAACACGTTCGACAACATCACCAGCACGCGAGTGCGGTCGGTGTTGGGCCGGTCGTGCCGGAATACGGACTTCCAGGCCTGCGTCTCGGTCAGCCACTCCCAGAACCGGACGAGCGGGCCTTCCTTGGGTGCAATGGTTTTCGCTTCAGCCATGATCCTCTACAAGTAGTGCAGGCCTTCAGGCCTGCCGACTGCCCTACGCTTTGAGAAACGATTCAGGATCGATCCACTGGCCCAGCTCGCGCTGGTAGTGCTTGCCCTTATCCACCAGAATCTGCCCGTCGTCGGCGAGCACGACGCGCGCGCGCTCGAGCGGCCGCGGCGCCGGCCCTTCGAAGTTCACGCCCGTGAGGCGGAAACCGCTGCCGTGGCAGGGGCACTTGAACTTGCTTTCGGCCGAGAGGTAGTTCGGCGTGCACCCGAGGTGGGTGCACACGCTGATGAGGATGTAGAAGCCGCTCGCGTGCTGCTCCAGGTCGTCCGGCGTCCGGACGATCCAGATGCCGTACTTGTCCTTGAACCGCTCGTCGACGCCCATGCCGTACTCGCTCGGGAAGCCGACCTTGAACTGCTGCGGCGGCTCGTTGAGCACGTTCGGGAACATGAAGCGGCCGGTTGCCGCCAGGGCGGCGGCCGACGCAGCCGAGAACGCGCCCCACGCCAGGCCGAGCCAGGCGCGGCGGTTCAGCAGCGGCGACGTGTCGTCGGGATCGCGGCCGGCGGCGACGGCGGGCTTGGCGGCCGCCGGCGCGGCAGCCGCGGCCTTGGCCTGCGCGCCGCCCGCTGAAGCGGCCGACGTGGTCTTGCCGGCCAGGTCCGGCAGCGGTGCCGCCGGTGGCTTGGGCGCCGCCGGCCTGGCCGCGTGAGCCGCGGCCGGCGCCGGTGCGGGCGCGGGACCTTCAGGATTCGTCTCGTCTGCCATATGCGTTTTCTATCCCATCACCTTCAGTGCTTCGAGCGCCGCCTGACGTACTTTCATGCTGCGATCCTGCTGGCTGAGCGTGCTCACCAGCGGCTTGAGCGACTGATCCTTCAGCGCCGCCGCGGCACGCAGCCCGCTGATCATGACGTCCGCAATCGGATCCTGATCCTGATCCTGGCGCACATCGCGCTTGACGGTCTGCTCGACGTAGCCGCGATCGAGCATCTGCCGCAGTACGGCCACGCCCTCCGCGCGGTTGTGGCGCGCCAGCGCAACGGCCGCGTTCCAGCGCACGTCGGGCGCACTGTCGCCGAGCGCCGTGCGCAGTGTATCAATCTGCGCGTCGCCGGGGAGCGCGCCGATGGCGTAGACCACCATCTTGCGGATGCCCGCATCGGCGTCCTGCGACTGGTAGAGCGGGATCAGGTGCTCGAGGACCGCCGGGTCGCCCGACGAGCCCAGCGCCCAGATGACGCTGATACGGGTCTCCCCGTCGGGATCGTCCAGGGCGTGCGTGAGGCTCGTGACGGCGTCGGCCGGCATCGGCGGGTCGAGCCGCCCGATGGCGAGCGCCAGGTAGCGGCGGACCTGCTGATCGCCTTTCGATTCCTCGAACGCCTTGACGAGCGCCGGCGCGAGGGTGCGATCGGCGCGGACCTTCGGATCGGCCATCAGCCGCGACAGCTCGTACGCGGCCGGCCAGCGCCGATCGGATCCGCCGTTGCGGATCTCGGCCAGATAGTCCTGCGCGGACCGGTCGTCGGCCAGCAGGGACCGGAAGCCCACGTAGACCGAAACCGCAACCGCCACCACGATCAACGGGATCAGAAAAAACTGAACAGCGAGCGCGGGGGCGGCGACTAGCGGATTTCGAGACGCGGATTCGCGCTCGACGAGTTTGTCCATGAATGGGAGTAAACCGGGCGCGCCTCGGACCGTCCGAGGCCTCTAAGTTTTACTACGTGTGGCCTTTAGGGTCAAGACTGCTGGGCTGGGGAGGCTGGGGACTGGAGGCCTGGGGCTAGGGCTTACGACCTCCGTTGTCCCCAGCCCCAAGTCCCAAGCCCCGTGTCCCTACTTCGAGACCGGCTCTTCCGTCTGAATCTTCACCGGGCGCAGGAACGGCATCATCGCACGCAGCTTCTCGCCGACCTGTTCGACGAGGATGTGCTGTTCGAGCTGCCGCTGCTTGCTGAACCACGGGCGGCCGTTCTCGTTCTCGTCGATCCAGCCCTGCGCGTACTTACCCGTCTGGATGTCGCTCAGGATCTGCTTCATCGCCTTGCGCGTCTCGTCGGTGACGATCTTCGGCCCGCCCGTGTAGTCCCCGTGCTCGGCCGTGTCGCTGATCGAGTAGCGCATGTAGTTCAGGCCGCCCTGGTACACCAGGTCGACGATGAGCTTCAGCTCGTGGAGGCACTCGAAGTAGGCGATCTCCGGCTGGTAGCCGGCGTCCACCAGCGTCTGGAACCCGGCCTTGATGAGGGCGCTCACGCCGCCGCACAGGACGGCCTGCTCGCCGAACAGATCGGTTTCGGTTTCCTCGGCGAACGTCGTCTCGATGACGCCGGCGCGCATGACGCCGATGCCCTTCGCGTAGGACAGCGTGATCTCGCGCGCCTTGCCGGTCGCGTCCTGGTGGATGGCGAAAAGCGCCGGCGTGCCCGCGCCCTCGACGTACAGCTCGCGCACACGGTGGCCGGGCGACTTCGGAGCGACCATCGCCACGTCCAGATCTTTCCGGGGGACGATCGCGTTGAACCGGATGTTGAAGCCATGCGCGAACATCAGCATCGCGCCCTGGTGCAGGTTGGGCTCGATCTCGGTCTTGTACATCCGGCCCTGGCTATGGTCGGGCGTCAGGATCATCACGACGTCGGCCCACTTCGCCGCTTCGGCGACGGTCGCGACTTCGAGCCCCGCGGCTCGGGCCTTCTCGACGGACCGGCTCGTCGCCGGCAGCCCGACCTTCACGCTGACCCCGCTGTCCTTGAGGTTCAACGCGTGGGCGTGCCCCTGCGATCCGTAACCGATGATGGCGACCTTCTTGCCGCGAATGATCGCGATGTCGGCCGCGTCTTCGTAATACATCTTTGCTGCCATCGGAATCTCCTCATTCCGTCGCGGCCCTGAAAGGGCCGCGCTACTGTAGCGCCGGGCCTTTCAGGCCCGGCGGCCTACACCGAATAGTCGCCCAGGTTGTCGTGTCCGGCCTGTGCCGGCGCCACATCGGCCGGCCGGGGCACGGCCGCCCCGGTGCCCCGCGCCATCGCCACGCGGCCGGTTCGCACCATCTCGACCACCCCGTAGGGCTGGAGCACGTCGAGCAAGCTGTCAATCTTATCCTCGGTGCCCGTCGCCTCGATCACGAGCGACTCCGGGCCCACGTCGATGACGCGCGCGCGGTACACCTCGACGAGCTGCATGACCTGCGCCCGCACGTCGCCGGCCACCGAGACCTTGATGAGCGCCAAGTCACGGGAGATGGTCGGCCGCAGGCTGAGGTTCTCGACCCGCCGCACGGGCACGAGCTTGTACAGATTGGCCTCGAGCCGCCGCGCCCCGTACTCGTCGGTGTCGACCACGACCGTCATGCGCGAAAGCCCGGCCTGCTCGGTCCGGCCGACCGTCAGCGATTCGATGTTGAACGCGCGGCGCCGGAACAGCGACGCCACGCGATTCAGCACACCGGGTTTGTTGTCTACGTAGACTGCGAAGGTATGAATCATTTCAGTTTCCACGGTTCAAGGTTCAGGGTTCAGGGTTCAAATGCGGAATCCGGAATCAAGGACCTCGTCTCGCGAACCTTGAACCATGAACCTTGAACCCTGAACCTCTTCTCAGTCCGCTGCGGTTTCCACAATGGGAGAGGGACGCCGAATCATCTTGTGCAGGTCCGCGCCGGCCGGGACCATCGGGTACACCGAGTCTTCCTGCTCGACGCGGAAGTCGATGAGCGACACGCCGTGGTGCCGGCGGGCGGCGTTCACGGTCGACTCGACGTCGCCGCGCCGATCGACCATGCGTCCGAAGGCCCCGAACGCCTCAGCCAGCTTCACGAAATCCGGCCCCGTAATCGGCGTGGCGGCGTAGCGTTTGTCGTAGAAGAACTCCTGCCACTGCCGGACCATGCCGAGGTAGCCGTTGTTGATGACGGCGATGTTGATGTCGAGGCCTTCCTGCACTGCCGTCGCCAGCTCGCACATCGTCATCTGGAAGCCGCCGTCGCCGACGACGACCCAGACTTCCTTCTCCGGGCACGCCATCTTGGCGCCGATGGCTGCCGGCAGCGCGAAGCCCATCGTGCCGAGGCCACCCGAGGTCACGAGCGACCGCGGCGACTCGTGCTTGTAGTACTGCGCCTCCCACATCTGGTGCTGGCCGACGTCGGTCACGACGAGCGCGTTGCCGTCGGTGAGGCGCCACAGGTCGTTGATGACGTGGGCCGCGTACAAGTGCCCGTTGTCGGGCAGATTCTGGATGTCGCGCACCGCCGAATCGCCCTTGAGCTCGGCGATGTGCGCGAGCCAGGCGGCGCGCGGGTTGGGCGCCAGGCCGGGCAGCCACTCGGCGATCGCCCCGCGCAGGTCCTTGGCAATCGCCACGTCCACGCGGACGTTCTTGTTCAACTCGGCGCGATCGATGTCGACGTGGATCTTCTTCGCATTCAGCGCATAGGTCCGCAGGTTGCCGGTCACCCGGTCGTCGAACCGCATGCCGAGCGCGATGAGCAGGTCGGCTTCCTGAATCGCCGTGTTCACCCACGCCTCGCCGTGCATGCCCATCATGCCCAGGTTGAGCGGATGGGAGGCGGGCACGCCGCCGATACCGAGCAGCGTCACGGCGATCGGGATGCGCGCCTTCTCGGCCAGCGCGACGATTTCGCGCTCGGCGCCGGACAGCATCACGCCGTGACCCGCCAGAATCAGCGGCCGCTCCGCGGCGTTGAGGAGCGCGAGTGCCTCGGCGGCGGTGCCGTCCCCCGGCATCGCATCGTCCCGTGTTTCCATCAGGTGCGGCACGGTGGCATCCCAGTCCACCTCGCAGCTGCCCGTCTGCGCGTCCTTCGTGATGTCCACCAGCACCGGCCCGGGCCGGCCGCTGGCCGCAATGGCGAACGCCTCGCGGATGGCCCCCGCGACATCCTCGGCGCGCGTGACCAGGTAGTTGTGCTTGGTGATCGGCAGCGTGATCCCGGTGATGTCGGTTTCCTGGAACGCATCCGATCCGATGAGCTTGCTGCCCACCTGGCCGGTGATGCAGACGATCGGCGACGAGTCGAGCATCGCCGTCGCGATGCCGGTCACCATGTTGGTCGCGCCCGGCCCCGACGTCGCGATCGCGACGCCGACCTTGCCGCTGGCGCGGGCGTAGCCGTCCGCCATGTGCGTCGCGCCCTGCTCGTGCCGCACCAGGACGTGATGAATCGGGTAACCCAGCATCGCGTCGTACGCCGGCAGAATCGCGCCGCCGGGGTATCCGAAGACGTCGGTCACGCCTTCACGAACCAACGCTTCCCACAGTGCCTGCGCACCAGTCATCGCCATATGTACCTCAATACCCCGTGACCGCGCCGACTGACGCGGATGAAACCAGGCGTGCGTACTTCGCCATCACGCCCGATGTATAACGCGGCGCCGGCGCCGTCCACTGCGCCTTCCGCTTCGCCAATTCCTGCTCGCTCAGCTCCACCGACAGTTCGCGCTTGTCCGTGTCGAGCACGATGAAGTCGCCGTCGCGCACGAGCGCGATCGGCCCGCCGTGCGCCGCCTCGGGCGCGATGTGGCCGACGATGAAGCCGTGGCTTGCGCCCGAGAAGCGTCCGTCCGTGATGAGCGCGACCTTGTCGCCGAGCCCCTGCCCGACGATCGCCGATGTCACCGAGAGCATCTCGCGCATCCCCGGCCCGCCGCTCGGGCCTTCATACCGGATGACGACGACGTCGTTCGGCTTGATCGACTGGCTCTGCACCGCGTCGAACGCCGCTTCTTCGTTATCGAACACGCGCGCGGGACCGCGATGCCGCAGGTGCGCGTTGCCCGCGACCTTGAACACCGAGCCCTCGGGCGCGAGGCTGCCGGCGAGAATCATCAGGCCGCCGGTCGGCTTGATCGGCTTGTCCACCGGGTGCACGACTTCCTGTCCGGCTGTTTCCCTCGCCTGCGCTGCTTCTTCACCGAGGGTCTTTCCGGTGACCGTCTTCGCCGACGGATCGAGCAGTTTCGCGTTGGCAAGCCGCTGCGCGACCAGCCCGATGCCGCCGGCGGCAAACAGGTCGTTGGCGACGAAGCGCCCCGACGGCTTCAAGTCCACATACACCGGCGTCTTCGCGCTGATCCGATCGAAGTCGGCGAGCGCCAGCTCGACGCCGGCTTCGCGCGCGATGGCGAGCAGGTGCAGCACGGCGTTGGTCGACCCGCCCGTCGCGGCGACCGACACGATCGCGTTCTCGAACGCCGCACGGGTCATGATGTCGCGCGGCTTGAGGCCGCTCTTCACGAGATCCATCACGCGGACGCCCGCCGCGCGCGCCACCGCCGCCTTGCCGGGATGTGTCGCCGGCACGCTGCCAGAGCCGAGCGCCGCGATGCCGAGGAACTCCACGGCAGTCGCCATCGTGTTCGCGGTGAACTGCCCGCCGCACGCGCCCGCGCCCGGACACGCCGCCGACTCGAGCGACCGCAGATCCTGCAGCGTCATCTTCCCCGCCGCCTGCGCGCCCACGGCCTCGAACACGTCCTGAATGGTGACGTCCTTCCCGTGCCATTGCCCGGGCGCGATCGAGCCGCCGTACAGCACGAGCCCCGGCACGTTCAACCTCGCCAGCGCCATCGCGCCCGCCGGAATCGTCTTGTCGCAGCCCACGAGCACGATGAGGCCGTCGAACCCGTTGCCGCGCGCGACGAGCTCGATGGAATCGGTCATCACCTCGCGGCTCACGAGGGAGGTTTTCATGCCCTCCGTGTTCATCGTGATGCCGTCGGAAATCGACACCGTGTTGAACTCCATCGGCGTCCCGCCGGCGGCCCGGATGCCTTCCTTGACGTGCACGGCCAGGTCGCGCAGGTGGTAGTTGCACGGGCCGATTTCGATCCACGTGTTGGCGACGCCGATGAGGGGCTTCTCGAGATCGGCGTCGTTGAAGCCGACGGCCTTCAGCATCGCGCGCGCGGCCGCGCGGCGCGGCTCGGGCGCGGTGAGGGGGTTCGGACGGGTCGTCATGCGGATTGCCCTTTCCAGCCGGGATAGGAACCGAGCGTGCGCAGCACCGGGGCGAATTCCGCCAGATTGCCGAGCGCACGTTGACACGGCATCTCTTCCCGGGAGGCCGCCACGTCCACATAGAACAGGTACTCCCACGGCCGGCCGGGAATCGGCCTCGATTCCAGTTTCGTCAGCGTGACGCCGCGCAACGCGAAGGCGCTGAGCGCCTTGAACAGCGACCCGGGCTCGTTCGGCAGCGAGAACACGATCGTCGTCTTGTCGGGCGGCGTGTCCGACAGCGGCCGCCGGCCGATGACGATGAACCGCGTGATGTTGTCGCTGAAGTCCTGGATGGACGACGCGAGGGGCGACAGGCCGAAGATCTCGCCGGCGCGCGCCGACGCGATCGCCGCCGTGTCGGTCAGCTTGCCGTCGGCGACCATCTTGGCGCTGCCCGCCGTGTCGTACGTCGCGATGATCTCGATACCCGAGAGCGTGCGCAGGAAGCGCTCGCACTGCGCCAGCGCCTGCGGATGCGAGTAGACCCGCTTGATGGCCTCGAGCGTCGCCCCCGGAAGGGCGAGCAGGTGGTGCACGACGGGCACTTCCACCTCGCCGAAGATCGGCAGGTGGTTCTCCATCAGCAGGTCGTAATTACGGTGGATGCTGCCCCCGATCGAGTTCTCGATCGGCAGCACGCCGTACGACGCGCGCCCCTGCTCGACGGCGGCAAACACGTCCTCGAAGCTCTTGCAGGGCAGGAGCGTCGCATCCGCGCTGACCAGCCGCGAGGCCGCCTCGCTGAACGCGCCCGGTTCCCCTTGATAGGCAATCTTCATAATCGTCGTACGAAAAAAAGGGCCATCACCCTTCGCGGATGATGGCCCCTGGTGTTTCGTGTCTGGCCCTACTTCATCCGCTGACCTGTTGGCGTGCGATGGTAAAGGGGACAACTCGTCCCACCCGAACAACGACGCTAACTGGTACACACCCGTTCGGCGCGACGTTGAACAGGCGGCCGGGAGCGGTCGGGCACGTCATTGGTGTCCGACTATTACAGCCGCCAGCCCGGATCCCCGTCAAATCGATTCTTTTTTTGAAGTTATAAGCAGAACTAATCGAAATTACAAGACTATAAACGCGTCGAATAGCCTGAAACCCTGCCCACGACGATCAACGCAGAGCACGCAGAGCACACGAAGGGGATGCTCGACGCGGCGCCGCGTGCTCTGCGTTGAAATGTCGTGATCAGCGTCTGAAGAACGACAGCACGAGCGTCAGGATGACGCTCAGCAAAATGGAGGTTGTCAGCGGGAAGTAGAAGCTGACGGGCCCGCGCCGTACCACGAAGTCGCCAGGCAGCCGGCCGAACGGCACACCCGCCATGACCAGCAGCCCGAGTGCCGCGAGGCCGAGGCCGAGGAACACGAGCAGCCTCCCCACGGCGGCCTCAGATCAGATCGATCCCAGGGAAGAAGTACGCGATCTCGACGCCGGCGGTCTCCGGCGCATCGGAGCCGTGCGTGGCGTTCCGTTCGATCGACTCGGCGAACTCCTTGCGGATCGTGCCGGCGTCGGCCTTGGCCGGGTCGGTGGCACCCATGAGTGTCCGCCACTTCCGGATCGCATCCGGCGCTTCGAGCACCAACACGATCGACGGTCCCGACGACATGAACTCCGTCAGGCTCGAGAAAAACGGCCGCGCGTGGTGCACCGCGTAGAAGCCTTCCGCCTGCGCTCTCGACAGGTGCGTGAGGCGCATGCCGCGGATCGTGAACCCCTCGGCCTCGATGCGCTGGAGAATCCGGCCGGACACGCGCCTGGCGACTGCGTCCGGCTTGATGATGGCAAATGTGCGTTCGGACATCAGAATGAGATTATACGTGGCAGAAATTGCAAATGGCTAATTGCACATTGCTGATTTTGGCGCCCAACCGTGCGGCACGGCATCTGCACTCGAGGGGGCGTGAACGAAATCGCTGAACAGCTCAAAGAGCGCACCACACAGTTCGCCGTCCGCGCCAGCCACTATTGCCGCTCGCTCCCCGATAAGTGGGACGGGCGTCATGTCCGCGACCAGCTCTTTCGCAGCGCGACCGGGATCGCGGCCAACTATCACGCCGCGTGTCGCGCCCGCTCACACCGCGACTTCGTGGCGAAAATTGGTACCGTGGTTGAAGAAGCCGACGAGACCGTTTTCTGGCTACGGTTCTTGAAGCGAGCCGACATCAGCAACACCGCCGAGGGAACCGACCTGCTGAACGAGGCGCAGGCACTCCTGGCGGTCTTCACAAAATCAGCCAAGACGGCCGGTGCCAATCGCAGCTAAACCTGCAATCAGCAATCAGCAATCAGCAATTAACGAAGCCCTTCCATGATTTCCTCGAGCGCCTCGGGGCCGGGACGCACGCGGTCGAGCGGCAGCGTGGCGAGCGGCTCGTCCACCACGTTCAGCTGCTCCAGGAAGTCGTCACGGTCCGGCTCGATGTAGACGATGCCCGTCGCGAATTCTCCGCGGCGGGCGGTTTCGTGCAGGCGCTTGAGCGCCATGATCTTGTCCGTCGGGTCGTAGCTGTCCTCGAGCTTTTTCAGGTACAGCTTCGACCCGTCGTGCATCGTCACTTCCTGGGTCGAGCCCGGCTCGTAGTCCACGCTGATGTCCTCGAAGAACGGCACGAAGCTCACTTCCTCGAGCGGATCGTCGTGGTCTTTCACGTACGAGTAACTCTTCGTCGAACCCTCGTGATCATTAAAAGTCACGCAGGGCGAGATCACGTCGAGCATCACGGTGCCGCGGTGCGCGAGCGCCGCCTTGAGGATCGAGAGCAACTGCTTCTTGTCGCCCGAAAACGACCGGGCCACCATCGTCGCGCCGAGTTCGATCGCGAGAGCGCAGGTGTCGATGGGCGGCAGGTCGTTGACCACGCCCGTCTTCAGCTTGCTCCCGAGGTCCGCCGTCGGGGAGAACTGCCCTTTCGTGAGCCCGTAGCAGCCGTTGTCCTCGATGATGTAGATCATCGGGATGTTGCGGCGCATCAGGTGCACGAACTGGCCGATCCCGATGGCTCCGGTATCCCCGTCGCCGCTGACGCCGATGGCGATGAGCTTCTTGTTCGCCAGCATCGCGCCCGTACCGACCGAGGGCATGCGGCCGTGGACGGCGTTGAACCCGTGCGACGTACCCAGGAAGTACGCCGGGCTCTTGCTCGAGCACCCGATTCCCGAGAGCTTCACGACGTCCTTCGGGTCGATGCCCATCTCGAAGAACGCGTCGATGATGCGCTCGGAAATCGCGTTGTGGCCGCAGCCGGCGCACAGCGTCGTCTTGCTGCCCTTGTAGATGATGGGTTCGAGCCCGATGCGATTGACTTTTCCGGCCATGGCTATTCTCCGCCCGTCATGCCGCCGCCGGCGACCGTGGCGACGTGAACCGTTTTCTTCGCGACCTCGAAGCCTTCCTGCGCCAGCACGTCTTCCGTGACGCTGCGGGCATCGATCGGCAGGCCGCTGTAGTGCAGCACGCTGCGCAGCTTCGCGCAGCGCCCGGGCGTCAGCTCGAGCTTCATGAGCTGGCGCATCTGGGCGTCGCGGTTCTGCTCGATTACGTACACACGTTCGTGTGCGTCGATAAAGGCGCTCAGATCGTCCGTGAACGGATACGCCCGCAGCCGGTAATACGACGTCTTGACGTCGGTTTCCTCGCGCAGCTGGTCGCGGCTCTCGCCGATCGCCCAGTGCGAGGTGCCGTAACCGATGAATCCGATCTTGGCGCCCGCGACCTGCTCGACGACCGCCTTCGGGATGAACTTGCGCGACGTCTCGAACTTGCGCGCCAGCCGGTCCATGTTGTTGACGTAGTCGTCCGGACGCTCGCTGTACTGCGCCTGCGCGTTGTGGCCCGAGCCGCGCGTGAAATAGGAGGGCATGCCGTCGCCCGGAATCGTCCGGTACGGGATGCCGTCGCCGTCCACGTCCGCGTAGCGGCCCCACGTGCCGAGCTCCTTGAGCTTCTCGGCCGTGAGCATCTTGCCGCGATTGATCGGCTTGTCCGGATACTTGAACCCGGCCGACATCCAGTTGTTCATGCCCAGGTCGAGGTCGAGCATCACGAAGATCGGCGTCTGGAACTGCTCCGCCAGGTCGAACGCCTCGATGGCCATCTCGTAGCACTCCTCGACGGAGGACGGGATGAGCATGATGTGCTTGGTGTCGCCGTGCGAGAGGAACGCCGTCGACAGCAGGTCGCCCTGCGCCGTGCGGGTCGGCAGCCCGGTCGACGGCCCGACGCGCTGCACGTCGAAGATGACCGCGGGCGTCTCGGCGTAGTACGCGAGGCCGGTGAACTCGCTCATCAGCGAGATGCCGGGGCCGGCCGTGGCGGTCATCGAGCGCGCACCCGCCCAGCTCGCCCCAATCACCATCCCGAGCGACGCGATTTCGTCTTCCGCCTGGACGATGGCGAACGTCGCCTTCCCTGTCTGTTTGTCCATCCGGTACCTCTTCATGTACCCGATGAGCGACTCGCACAGCGAGGAGGACGGCGTAATCGGATACCACGCGACGACCGTCACGCCGGCCATCATGCAGCCGATAGCCGCGGCCTGGTTGCCTTCAATCAGTATCTTGCCGGCCGTCTCGTTCATCGGCTCGAGCGAGTACGGGTCCTGCTTGGGCAGGTTGGCGTCCGCGTAGTCCCAGCCGGCCTTCAGCGCGCTCGCGTTCAGCGCGACAGCCTTGGCCTTCTTCCCGAGCTGCTTCGTCAGCGCCTTCTCCATCAGCGCGAGGTCGATGTTGAGCAGCTTCGCCATGATGCCGTCGTAGATCATGTTGCGCACGAGGCGGCGGAGCTTGGCGTCGGGGCACACCGGGCCGACCAGCTTGTCGAACGGCACCGGGTAGAACACGACGTCGTTGCGCAGCGTGTTCAGCTTCAGCGGCTCGTCGTACACCACCGCGGCGCCCGGATCGAGCGTCAGAACGTCTTCCTTCGCCGTCTCCGGGTTCATGGCGACGAGGAAGTCGACTTCCTTTTTCCGGGCAATATAGCCGCGCTTGCTCGCCCGAATCGTGTACCACGTCGGAAGCCCCGCGATATTCGACGGGAACATGTTCTTGCCCGACGCCGGAATGCCCATCAGGAGCAGCGATCGAAGCAGGACGATGTTGGCGGTCTGGCTGCCCGAGCCGTTGACCGTCGCCACCTGGATGCTGAAGTCGTTGACGACGCGATGTTTCCCGGCGGGGGCGTGCTGTTCCTGGACCGCAGAATCAGTCGGTGACATTACATGAAGTCCTTACGACACAGAGGTATAAGGGGTTCAGCCGGCAGCGTTCGCCGAAGCAGTACAACCACAGAAGTATAACACGCAGGCCCCACCTGCCCATGTCTGCAGGGCCCTTCATAAGCCTGCTTGAGTCAGTTGTGCGCGCGGGGGGGTTACAACAGTTCCTTGATCGCCTTGCCCATGTCGGCGGGGCTCCTGACGACCCGCACGCCGGCAGCCGTCAGCGCGGCCATCTTTTCAGCCGCCGTCCCCTTGCCCCCGGCGATGATCGCGCCGGCGTGGCCCATGCGGCGTCCAGGCGGCGCGGTCTGCCCCGCGATGAACGCCACGACGGGCTTCTTGAAGTGGGCCCTGATCCAGGCGGCCGCGTCTTCTTCGGCGGTGCCGCCGATTTCCCCGATCATGATCACGGCGTCGGTGTCCGGGTCCTCGCCGAAGAGTTGCAAGGCGTCGATGTGGCTGGTGCCAATCAGCGGATCGCCGCCGATGCCGATGCAGGTCGTCTGCCCCATGCCGAGCCGGGTGAGCTGGTGGATAGCCTCGTAGGTGAGCGTGCCGCTCTTCGAGACGATCCCGATGCGCCCTTCCTTGCAGATGTGGCCGGGGATGATGCCCGCCTTGGCCTTGCCGGGCGAGATCAGGCCAGGGCAGTTCGGACCAATCAGGCGCGTGGCGGGCCGCGACTTGAGGAACGTCATCGCCCGCATCATGTCGAACGTGGGAATGCCTTCGGTGATGCACACGACCAGCGCGATGCCCGCGTCGGCCGATTCCATCACGGCATCGGCCGCAAACGGCGGCGGCACGAAGATCACGGACGCATTGGCGCCGGTGGACCTGACGGCGTCGTGCACGGTGTCGAACACCGGCCAGCCTTCGTGCGTCGTCCCGCCCTTGCCCGGCGTCACGCCGCCGACGACCGTGGTTCCGTACGCCGCGGCCTGCTTGGCGTGAAACGTCCCCTCGCGGCCGGTCAGGCCCTGCACGATCAGCCGCGTCGATTTATCGATCAGTACCGACATATGGTCGCTAGCCCGCCAACTGCACGACTTTGGTGGCCGCGTCGTCCATGCTGTCGGCCGTGGTCAGCTTCATGCCGCTGTCGCGGAGGATCTTCTTTCCTTCCTCGACGTTGGTCCCTTCCATCCGGATGACGATCGGGACGGGCACGCCGAGTTCCTTCACCGCGGCCACGACGCCCTGCGCGAGCACGTCGCAGCGCAGGATGCCGCCGAAGATGTTGATGAGCACCGCCCGCACGTTCTGGTCCGACATCAGGATCTTGAACGCGTTGCGGATCTGCTCGGCGTTGGCGCCGCCGCCGACGTCGAGAAAATTCGCGGGCTCGCCGCCTGCGAGCTTGATGATGTCCATCGTCGCCATGGCAAGGCCCGCGCCGTTCACCATGCACCCGATGTTGCCGTCGAGGTGAATGTAGTTCAGCGAGAACTTCGACGCTTCGATTTCAAGCGGATCTTCCTCGGCCAGGTCGCGCAGTTCACGGATATCCGGATGCCGGTAGAGCGCACTGTCGTCGAAGTTCATCTTGGCGTCGAGCGCCAGCAGGTCCCCGGCCGCGGTGACCACGAGCGGGTTGATTTCGACCATCGTCGCGTCGTTGGCCAGGAACGCTTCGTACAGCGACGTGGCCAGCCTGACGAACTTGTTCACCTGGGGGCCATCGAGGCCGATCGCAAACCCAATCTGCCTCGCCTCGAACGGCACCATGCCGACGCCGGGTTCGATGTAGACGCGCACGATCTTCTCGGGCGTCGAGGCGGCCACTTCTTCGATGTCCATGCCGCCGGCGGCGCTGGCCATCAGGACCGGTTTGCCCGCCGCGCGATCGAGCACGAGGCTCAGATAGAGCTCGCGCGTCATCTGAAGGCCTTCTTCGACCAGGACGCGGCCGACGACGCGGCCTTCCGGGCCGGTCTGGTGCGTCACGAGCGTCATGCCCAGCATGTCGCGCGCGATGCGCCCGGCATCGTCGGCCGACCGGGCCAGCTTGACGCCGCCGCCTTTTCCGCGGCCGCCGGCATGAATCTGCGCCTTGACGACGACCACGCTGCCGCCCAGGCGGTGCGCGATCTCGCGCGCGTCGGCGGCGGTGGAGGCCACTTCCCCGGCCGGGACGGGGACGCCATGGCGTTTGAGGATGGCTTTGGCTTGGTACTCGTGAATTTTCATGCCGGCAAGCGACTGATAGTAATCCGCGGCCTCGCGGATCGTCAAACGCACACCGGCGCTGGGGCTCTCGGTGCACTCGACAGACACCGCGAGGCGACAGTAAACTTCCCGTACATGGCCACACGCTTACGTGTCTTCAGTTCGTCCGTCGGCACAAAGCTCGTCATCGGCGTCACCGGCTTTCTTCTGTTCCTTTATCTCCTCATTCACATCGGCGGCAACCTCCTCGTCTTCTTCGGTCCCGAGGTCTACAACCGGTACGCGTACGTCATGGAAGAGCAGAACGTGCTGCTTCCGGCCATCGAGCTGGGCCTGCTGGCGGTCGTGCTGATCCACGTATTCAAGACCGTCCGGATGTTCCTCGGCAACCAGCAGGCGCGGCCGGTGGGCTACGAGAAGAAGCGGTACGCGGGCGGGACGAGCAGGAAATCGCTCGCGTCTTCCACCATGATTGTGTCCGGCCTCTGGCTGCTCGTATTCATGGTCATCCACACCAAGGCCTTCAGGTTCTCGCCGACGTATGAATGGCCGGGCGGAGGGCGCGACCTGTACCGTCAGGAGATGGAGGCTCTCTCGAATCCCCTGACGGTCGCTTTCTACATCCTGAGCATGGTCGTCGTCGGCTCGCATCTGTGGCACGGCATCGCCAGCGCCGTCCAATCGCTCGGCGCGAACCATCCGCGCTGGACGCCACGGCTGCTGGTAGCCGGCAAGGTGGTCGCCGTGCTGATCGCCGGCTCGTTCATCGTCATCGCGGTGTGGGCCTATGTGACAGGCGGGCGGGTGCGCGTATGAAACTCGATGCGAAGATTCCGGCCGGTCCGATCCGTGAAAAGTGGGATCGGCACAAGTTCGAGATGAAGCTGGTCAACCCGGCCAACAAGCGCAAGTACACCATTATTGTCGTCGGCACCGGCCTGGCCGGAGCGTCGGCGGCGGCGTCCCTCGGCGAGCTGGGCTACAACGTCCTGAACTTCTGCATCCAGGACAGCCCCCGCCGCGCCCACAGCATCGCGGCCCAGGGCGGGATCAACGCCGCGAAGAACTACCAGAACGACGGCGACAGCGTGTACCGCTTGTTCTACGACACCGTGAAGGGCGGCGACTACCGGTCGCGCGAAGCCAACGTCTACCGGCTGGCGCAATTGAGCGTCAACATCATCGACCAGTGCGTGGCGCAGGGCGTGCCGTTCGCGCGCGAATACGGCGGGCTGCTCGACAACCGGTCGTTTGGCGGTGCGCAGGTCTCGCGGACGTTCTATGCGCGGGGCCAGACCGGGCAACAGCTGCTCATCGGCGCCTATCAGTCGCTGATGCGGCAGGTCCACCAGAAGAGCGTGCAGCTGTTCGCGCGGCGCGAGATGCTCGACCTCGTCGTCATCGACGGCAAGGCGCGTGGCATCATCGTCCGCAACCTGACGACCGGCGAGCTCGAGCGGTATGCGGCCGACGCGGTCATCCTCGCGACGGGCGGCTACGGTACGGTCTACTACCTGTCGACCAACGCCGTGAACTCCAACGCGACGGCGATCTGGCGTGCGCACAAGCGCGGCGCGCTGTTCGCCAACCCCTGCTATACGCAGATTCATCCGACCTGTATCCCGGTGAGCGGCGACCACCAGTCAAAGCTCACGCTGATGAGCGAAAGCCTCCGCAACGACGGTCGCGTGTGGGTGCCGAAGCAGAAGGGCGACAAGCGGCCCCCGGAACAGATTCCCGAGAGCGAGCGCGACTACTACCTCGAACGCAAGTACCCGAGTTCGGCAACCTTGTCCCGCGCGACGTCGCCTCGCGCAACGCCAAGCAGGCGTGCGACGACGGCCGCGGCGTCGGCGACAGCGGGCTCGCCGTCTACCTCGACTTCACCGACGCGGTGAAGCGGCTCGGCCTGGACGTCGTGAAGGAGAAGTACGGCAACCTCTTCCAGATGTACCAGAAGATCACCGACGAAGACGCGTACAAGGTGCCGATGCGCATCTACCCCGCCATCCACTACACGATGGGCGGGCTCTGGGTGGACTACAACCTGATGAGCAACCTGCCGGGGCTGCACGTCCTCGGCGAGGCGAACTTCTCCGATCACGGCGCGAACCGCCTCGGCGCCAGCGCGCTGATGCAGGGGCTGGCCGACGGCTACTTCGTCATCCCGTACACCATCGGCGACTACCTGGCGAGCAATCCCCTGCCGAAGGTGACCACGGACCACGGCGCGTTCAAGGAAGCGTCAGACAACGCCCAGAACCAGATCAACAAGCTGCTGGCCGTCAAAGGCGCCCGGGGCATCCGGGAGATCCATCGCGAGCTGGGCCGCATCATGTGGGACGACGTCGGGATGGCGCGCACGGAGGCGAGCCTCCAGCGCGCCCTGACGAAGATCCCGAAGCTGCGGGAGGAGTTCTGGCACAACGTGTCGGTCCCGGGTTCGGCCGACAACCTGAACCAGAGCCTCGAGTACGCCGGCCGAGTCGCCGACTACCTCGAATTCGCGGAACTGCTCGCGCTCGATGCGCAGCAGCGCAAGGAATCCTGCGGCGGGCATTTCCGCGAGGAGAGCCAGACGCCTGAGGGCGAAGCGCTGCGCGACGACGCGAACTTCACGTACGTCGCCGCGTGGGAGTTCAAGGGCGTCGGGCGGACGCCGGAGATGCACAAGGAGCCGCTCGAGTTCGACGAGGTTCACCCGTCGCAGAGGAGCTACAAGTGAGGCTCAACCTCAGGATCTGGCGTCAGACCGGGCCGACTGCCGCGGGACGCCTGGAAGACTACGTCGCCGACCACGTGTCGCCCGACATGTCGTTTCTCGAAATGCTCGACGTTGTCAACGAGGGTCTGGTGAAGGGCGGCAAGGACACCATCGCCTTCGACTCGGACTGCCGCGAAGGCATCTGCGGCATGTGCAGCCTCGTCGTCGACGGCGTCCCGCACGGGCCCGACCGCGGCACGACGGTCTGCCAGCTCCACATGCGCCGGTTCAAGGACGGCGACACGATCACCATCGAGCCCTGGCGCGCGAAGGCCTTCCCCGTCGTCAAGGACCTGGTGGTCGATCGCAGCGCGTTCGACCGCATCATCGCGTCCGGGGGCTATGTGTCGGTGAACTGCGGCGGCGCCCCGGACGGCAATGCCATCCCGATCGCGAAAGAGATGTCCGACCTCGCCATGGACGCCGCAGCGTGCATCGGCTGCGGCGCCTGCGTGGCCGCGTGCAAGAACGCATCGGCGCACCTGTTCATGAGCGCCAAGATCTCGCACCTCGCGCTCCTGCCGCAGGGCCAGCTCGAACGATCGACTCGCGTGGTCGCGATGATCAATCAGGCCGACGCGGATGGCTTCGGGAGCTGCTCGAACGAAGGCGAGTGCGAAGCGGTGTGTCCGAAGGACATTCCGATCTCCAACATCGCGCGGATGACGCGGGAATTCGTGAAGGCGGTCGTGAGCGCCGGCAAGTAACCCTGGTGTAGTGCAGGCCCACAGGCCTGCCGTTGAGGACGGCCATGAGCATCCGCACGATCATCGTCTCCCTGGCCCTTTTGACGCTTGCGGGAAGCGCGGCGCGAGCCCAGGGCAACCCCGACTGGCATCGCGAGGTACCGGGCTTCAAGATCGCCGGCAACCTCTATTATGTCGGCACGGCCGATCTGGCCGTCTACCTGGTCAACACGCCGCAGGGCAACATCCTCATCAACTCCGACTTCAAGGAAGATGTCCCGGCCATCAAGAAGGCCATCGCGCAGCTCGGCTTCAAGTACGCCGACACCAAGATCATCCTCATCAGCCACGCGCACGGCGACCACGACGAGGCAACGGGTGTCATTCAGAAGGAGACCGGCGCGAAGCTGATGGTGATGGAGGGCGACGCCGCCGACGAGGAGAGCACGGCGCCGGGTCGGCCGGGCGCGCGCGTGGACCGGACGCTGCGGGACGGCGACACGGTCGAACTCGGCGGCGCGAAGCTCGTCGCGCACCTGACGCCTGGCCACACGAAAGGCTGCACCACCTGGACCCTGCAGGTTCAGGACGGCGGGCGCACGCTGAACGCCGTCATCATCGGCAGCCCGAACGTGAACACGGGCTACATCCTGGTCGGCAACAAGAACTACCCGCAGATCGCCGAGGACTACGTGAAGACGTTCGCGGCCCTCAAGGCCCTGCCCTGCGACATCTTCCTCGGGGCGCACGGCGCCTATTTCGGGCTGGCCGCGAAGTATCCCAAGCTGAGGGCGGGCGGCCCGAACCCGTTCATCGACCCGGCCGGCTACAAGGCCTACGTCGAGGAACGGGATCAGGCGTTTCAGAAAGAATGGGCCCGCCAGAAGGCGAACCCGCCGAAGTAGTGCAGGCCTTCAGGCCTGCTCACACCTTAATAACGTCCACCAGCTCCTTGACGGCTGCCGCGGACTTCTTGAACGCGGCGTCTTCTTCCGGCGTGAGCTTGATCTCGATGATCTTCTCGAGGCCCTTGCTGCCGAGCTTGCACGGCACGCCCACGAACAGATCGCGGACGCCGTACTCCCCCTGCAGGAACACCGAGCACGGCAGGATCTTCCGCCTGTCGAGCAGAATCGCCTCGACCATCTCGACGACTGACGCGCCGGGCGCGTACCACGCGCTGGTGCCGACGAGCTCCGTGATCTCGAGGCCGCCCCGCGCCGTCCGCGCGCAGATCCGGTCGATCGTCGCCTTGTCCATCAGCTCCGTGATCGGCACGCCCGCGACGGTCGAATAGCGCGGCAGCGGCACCATCGTGTCGCCGTGGCCGCCGAGGACGAACGCGTGGACGTTGTCCACCGACACGTTCAGCTCCTTGGCGATGAACGCGCGCATCCGCGCGCTATCGAGCACGCCGGCCATGCCGATGACCCGCTCGCGGGGAAACTTTGACAGCTTGTAGACGGCCTGCGCCATCGCGTCCAGCGGGTTGGAGACGACGATGATGAGGGCGTTCGGGGAGTGCTTGACCACCTGCGCGGTGACCGTCTCCATGATCTTGTAGTTGACATTGAGCAGATCGTCCCGGCTCATGCCCGGCTTGCGCGGCATCCCCGACGTGATGACCACGATGTCCGAGTTGGCGCTCTCGGCGTAGTCGCCGGTGCCGATCACGCGGGCATCCGACCCCCACACGGGGCACGCCTCGAGCATGTCGAGGGCGACGCCTTCGGCCTTCTTGTCGGCGATGTCGATCACCACGACGTCGGCAAGCTGCTTGTCCGCCACACCGCGAGCCACGGTGGCGCCCACATTGCCCGCGCCACCCACCACTGTCACTTTGCGATTCATATCCGCTCCTCTTCACGACGAAGCACGCGGAGCACGCCGAGCAACTCCAAGTCTCTCTGCGTGCTCTGTGTGCTCTGCGTTGTACGTCGTATCGTCTTCTACATCTTCTTGATGATTTCGTCCCCGAACGCCGACGTGGACAGCTCGGTCGCACCATCCATGAGCCGGGCGAAGTCGTAAGTCACGCGTTTGGTTGAAATGGCCCCGTCCATCCCCTTGACGATGAGGTCGGCGGCCTCGACCCAGCCCAGGTGCCGGAACATCATCTCGCCCGACAGGATGACCGAGCCGGGGTTCACCTTGTCGAGGTTCGTGTATTTCGGCGCCGTCCCGTGCGTCGCCTCGAACACGGCATGGCCCGTCACGCCATTGATGTTTCCGCCCGGCGCGATGCCAATGCCGCCGACCTGTGCGGCCAGGGCGTCGGATAAGTAGTCGCCGTTCAGATTCGGCGTGGCGATGACGTCGAATTCGTCGGGCCGCGTCAGCACCTGCTGGAGCGTGATGTCGGCAATGGCATCCTTGATGAGGAGGCCGGCGCCGGGCTTCCCCTCCGGAATCCGGCACCAGGGCCCGCCGTCGATCTCGACGGCGCCGAAGTACTCCTTGGCGATCTTGTAGCCCCAGTCACGGAAGGCGCCCTCCGTGAACTTCATGATGTTGCCTTTGTGCACCAGCGTGACGCTCTTGCGCTTGTACTTCACCGCGTAGCTGATCGCACTGTGCACCAGGCGCTCGGTACCCAGCCAGCTCATGGGCTTGATGCCGATGCCGACCTCGACCTTCACGTCCCGATGGGGCGCGCCGATGGCCTCGAGCTGCGCCTGCCACGTGCGCCCGGCGCCCTCGCTGCCGAATCGGATCTTCCGGAAGTCCTTGGGGAACTCTTTCTCGAGAAAGTCGAGCACCTTTTGCGCCTCGGGCGAGCCGGCCAGGTACTCGATTCCGGCGTAGATATCCTCGATGTTCTCCCGGAAGATCACCATGTCGACCTTTTCCGGGTGCTTGATCGGCGAAGGGACGCCCCGGTACCAGCGCACTGGCCGCAGACAGATGAAGAGGTCGAGCAACTGGCGAAGCGCAACATTGAGCGACCGGATGCCGCCGCCGACCGGCGTCGTGAGCGGCCCCTTGATACCGACCAGGTATTCGCGGAAGGCCTCGACGGTCTCGTCCGGCAGCCAGCTGTTCGACTGCTTGAAGCTCTTCTCGCCGGCGTAGACTTCCAGCCACGCGATCTTCTTTTTGCCGCCGTACGCTTTCTCGACCGCGGCGTCCATCACGCGCACGCTCGCGCGCCAGATGTCGGGGCCCGTGCCGTCGCCTTCGATGAAGGGGATGATCGGATCGTCGGGCACGATGAGTTGTCCGTTGCGACGAGCAATCGGTGTTCCACTCGACGGCTTTGGAATCGAAGATGAATTAGACATATCGGATTAGGTCAGGTCCCCCGAACCGGGAAAACGATTCACACAGAAATTGTTGAAAACTCTGTGGAAAAGCCGCTGCGGTTACCGCACTGTTACGCTGCAATTGGAATGTTTTAGCGGTTTGCACCATCGCAGGGCGACCGCGCACAGCTACGGTCTTCGACCGCTCGGAACCTTGGGATTATACTGTAGCGACCGTGCGACAAATTTTTTCTGCGCTCATGCTGGCCGCGACGTTGCAGTCCACGCCGCCAGCCAACACGGTCGCTGCCGACGAGACGTCAATCGCCGCGGGCAAGAAGTTATACGGCTCCAACTGCGCGTCCTGCCACGGCGAAACGGCTCAGGGCGACGGCCGTGCCGGGAAAACGCTCACCCCCGCGCCCGCCAATCTCGTCGACGAGACCTGGCTCCATGGGTCAACTGACGGAGAAATCTTCGTCGTCATCCGCGATGGCGTCAAACAAACCGGTATGAAGGCATTCGGATCCCGTATGACAGCCCGCCAGATGTGGGACGTGGTGAACTACCTGCGCAGCATCGGGCCGGGTTCCCCCCGCTGATTCTCGCCTCATGAAAATTGTCGTCGCCGATACTCTCCCCGCCTCCGCGCTGGAGCTGCTGCGGTCCGATGGCTGGACCGTCGATGCCCGGAGCGGGCGCCCGCCGGATGTGCTGGCCGGCGACCTGGCGGACGCGGACGCGCTGCTGGTGCGGAGCGCCACCAAAGTGGATGCCGGCCTGCTGGCCGCCGCGCCGCGGTTGCGAATCGTCGCGCGTGCCGGAACCGGCGTCGACAACGTCGACGTCGAAGCCGCCAGCGCCCGCGGCATCCTGGTCGTCAACGCGGCCGGCGCCAACAGCATCAGCGTGGCCGAGCATGCCTGGGCGCTGATGCTCGCGCTGGCCCGCTTTATCCCTTCGGCAGATCGCGCGATGAAAGACGGCCGGTGGGAGAAGAAGGCGTTCCTCGGCACCGAGCTCCGCGGCAAGACCCTGGGCGTCGCCGGTTTCGGACGCATCGGCCAGGAAGTCGCGCAGCGCGCGCGGGCATTCGGGATGCATGTCATCGCCCACGACCCGTTCATCTCCGCCGATCTGGCCGGACGCTTTGGCGTCGAGCTCGTGTCCATCGACGAGTTGTGCGCGGCGTCTGACTACCTGACGCTGCACCTGCCGGCAACGGCCGACACGCACCACCTGTTCAACGACGAGCGCTTCGCGCGCTGCAAACCGGGCGTGAGGCTGATCAACACGGCCCGCGGCGAGCTCGTGGACGAACCGGCGCTCCGCCGTGCGATCGAAAAAGGGATCGTGGCGGGCGCCGGCCTGGACGTGTTCGAAAAGGAACCGTTAAGCGATTGGGGTCTTGCCCAACTGCCTCAGGTCATCGCCACCCCCCACATCGCGGCATCGACCGAGGAAGCCCAGGAACTGGTCGGCCACGAAATCGCGATTACGGTGCGCGACTTCCTGCGCGACGGCGTCGTGCGTAACGCCGTCAACTTCCCCTCGGTGCACCCCGAGGAGCTCCAGCGGCTGCAGCCGTGGATCCGGCTGGTCGATCTCCTGGGCGCGATGGCGTCGCAGATGGGGGTCGCGCGCATCGAGGCCATCAGCCTGCGCTATTACGGCGCCCTCGCCGAGAGCCACGCCACGGGGCTGCTGGCGTCGAGCGCCGCCGTCGGCGTCCTGCGGCCGATTCTGTCCGACAATGAAGTCTCGATCGTCAATGCCCGCAGCGTGGCCCGGCAACGGGGCATCGACATCGTCGAGTCGCGGAGCGCGCGGCCGCGGCATTTCACGAGCCTCGTCTCGCTGAAGGTCATGACCAGCAGCGGGGAGCGCTGGGTGGAAGGCACGGTGTTCGGCCAGAACAGCCCGCGGCTGGTCTCGGCGCGGGGCGTCACGGTGGAGGCGCCGCTGTCGGGGACGATCCTGATGATGGCCAACGACGATCAGCCGGGCGTCATCGGCGAGGTTGGCACCATTCTGGGCCGGCACGGCGTGAACATCGCCAGCTTCGCCCTGGGCCGGAGCGACGCGGGCGCGATTGGCGTGGTTAATGTCGACGCCGAAGCCGGCAATCGTCAGGCACTGGACGGCGCGCTGGATGCCATCCGGAAAGTCCCCGCCATCCGCGAGGCCTGGGTCATCCGGCTCTGAAGCGAATCCGTCTCCCTTTGCCCTCAGCCTTCAGCCCTGCACACACACGTAGAGTGCGCCTGGATGGATTCGCAGCCGCAGGCTGGTCCCGCCGGCCGCTGGTTCGCCGTCCACATGAAACGTCATCGGCTGCTCGCTTTCGATAGTCGCCCGACTGACCCGGCGTATCGAACAGCCTGGGGCCTCGCCCACGGTTCCGTTGAAGAGCCGCGGCAGGCTGCCGATCGTGCGCAGCCGTGAGCGCTCCTCCACGACCACCAGATCAAGCAGCCCGTCATCGACCCTGGCGCCCGGAGCGATGCAGGCGCCGTTCCCGAACTCGGCGGAGTTGGCGGCGGTGACGATGACGGCTCGCACGCGCACGCGCGAATCCGCCGTCGTGATGACGTACTCACGCGGCTGGTACGTGATCAGGGCTCTGACCGTGACGAAGGCGTAGGTCAACAGACCGCGGCGGGCGCTCCCCGATTCGTTGAAGCGCCGGGCCACATGGGCGTCGAAGCCGACGCCGGCAGCGTTGACGAAGAGCCGATCGCCGAGTTCACCGACGTCGATGCGGCGTGGTTCGGCGGCGATCGCGTGCCGGATCGCGTCAGCGGCCTGCCGGGGAATGCCCAGCTGCCGCGCCAACCCGTTGCCGGAGCCGGCCGGCACAATGCCGAGCGGGATCTCGCCGAAAGCGAGCGTGGAAGCAACCTCGTTGATGGTGCCGTCGCCGCCCCACGCCATCACCAGCCGTGCGCCGCGCGCCACGGCCGCCCGGGTCAGCTCGCGCGCATGCCCCGCCCGCTCGGTGACGAAGACCTCGGCCGGATCGCCGTGGCGATCGACGATCGCCGACGCCAGCTCGGCGCGGGCGCGCGCCGCATCGGGACGGACGCCGCCGGAAATCGGATTGATGATGATGGCGATTGAGGCCAAGCGCCCGGTTACTTGAGAGCCAGGCGCAGCGCGGTCGAGTCGCCCGTGTCCACCAGCTCGACGACGTCGGCCGAAATCCGCGCGACCCCATAGCGCGGGGTAATCCGGTCGCCTTCCCGCACCATGTACAACTGATCGGGTGTCGAAATGATGGCGGTCCGCACCGGACTGCCGGCGGTGTTGTCTTCGGCGACGCCAACCAGCCTGAACGCCGGCCGCGGCGGAGCCGGCACGTCGGCCGGAACTGGAAGGACGATCGGAACCGCGGCCGATTTTCGCGGCGCCGCGACCTTGAACCGGAACGGGTCGCGCGCGTGCTGCGGCGCCGCGACCGGCTGGGGACGGCGGCCAAGCCGCGCGACTTCGTCCGCGAGCGCCGTGCCGCGAGCGTCGAGCGGCATGGCCGGGACGACGAGCGACGGCGCCGGGCCGCGGCGATCCGTTCCCGCAGACAGCGCGTACCACGCCGCGAATCCGCCGACGACGATTGCGCACGCCGCCGCCACTTTGATATTCATGAGAAAGCGTCGCGGTGAACGACCGTCGACGCCGGGATCGTAGCACGACGGTCTCGCGAGGTGTGCTATGATTCGCCGTGCACCCCTCATCGACTGTTGCTACGGTCGATTCCGCGTATCCGCTGCAAATCGTCGCCGTCATCCCCGCTCGATTCGCCTCTACACGGTTCCCAGGCAAGGCTCTCGCGGACATCGACGGTCAGCCGATGGTCGAACACGTGTACCGGCGCGCGTCCGCGGCATCGTCGGTCGCTCGCGTCATCGTGGCCACCGACGACCTGCGTATCGCGAGGCGCGTCGCAGAGTTCGGCGGGCAGGTGCGGCTCACCAGGCCCACGCACCTGAGCGGCACCGATCGTATCGCCGAGGTCGCCGAAACGCTCGACTGCGACATCATCGTCAACGTCCAGGGTGACGAACCGCTCATCGACCCACGGTCGATCGATCAGGCCGTCGCCCCGCTCATCGCCGACCCGTCGGTGCCGATGACAACGCTCTACCGGCGGATCACGCAGAGCGCGGAGCTCGACGATCCGAACGTCGTGAAGGTGGTGCTGGATCGCGCCGGATTCGCGCTGTATTTCTCGCGCGCCCCGATCCCGCACATGTGCAATCCCAGAGGCGGATGGCCCCCGCTCTACCGTCATATCGGCCTGTACGCCTACCGCCGCAGCACGCTGCTCGTGCTGGCCAACCTGGAAGCGACCCCTCTCGAGCGCGCGGAATCGCTCGAACAGCTGCGGGCGCTCGAACACGGCATTCGCATCAAGGCCGTGGAAACCGTGTACGACTCGATCAGCGTGGACACGCCGGGCGATCTCGAAGAGGTGCGCCGCCTCCTCGCGGCCCCGACGTCTGGATAGAACGTAACGGAGGATCAGGACTCATATGACCGGACGGACGACCAAGTACATTTTCGTCACTGGCGGCGTCGTATCGTCGCTCGGCAAAGGCCTGGCCGCCGCGTCGGTCGGCTGTCTGCTCGAGGGGCACGGGTACCGCGTCACACTGCAGAAGTTCGATCCGTACATCAACGTCGATCCGGGCACGATGAGCCCGTACCAGCACGGCGAAGTCTACGTCACCGACGACGGCGCCGAGACCGACCTCGACCTGGGACACTACGAACGGTTCACCAGCACGCTCACGACCAAGAACTCGAACTGGACGACCGGCAAGATTTACCTGAGCGTCATTCAGAAGGAACGGCGCGGCGACTACCTCGGCCGGACCGTGCAGGTCATCCCCCACATCACCAACGAGATCAAGGATGCGATCCGCACGGTCGCCAAGGACGTCGACATCGTGCTGGTCGAAATCGGCGGCACCGTCGGCGACATCGAGAGCCTCCCGTTCCTCGAAGCCATTCGCCAGTTCCGTCAGGACGTCGGGCGCGATAACTCGCTCTACATTCACCTCACGCTCGTGCCGTTCATCGGCACCGCCGGCGAGCTCAAGACCAAACCCACGCAGCACAGCGTGCGCGATCTGCGGTCGATCGGCATCCAGCCCGACATCCTGCTCTGCCGCACCGACCGCCTCCTCGACTCCGACATCAAGCGCAAGATCGCGCTGTTCTGCGACGTGGACGAGGAAGCCGTCATCACGGCCAAAGACGTCGACACGATCTACGAGGTGCCGATAGCCCTGGCCGAAGAGGGCCTCGATCGCATCGTGCTCAAGCATCTGCATCTGCCCCAGAGCGAGCGGCGCATGCAGCAGTGGGAAGATCTCGTCAGCCGTATCAAGCATCCCCTCGACGAGATCACGATCCACGTCGTGGGCAAGTACGTCGGCTACGAGGATTCGTACAAGAGCCTCAACGAAGCGCTGTACCACGGCGGGTTCCCGCATCGGCTGAAAGTCAACCTCAAGTGGGTCGAGGCCGAGTCGCTCGAGGCACCCGGCGGCGCGGCGCTGCTCGATGACGCCGACGGCATCCTCGTCCCGGGCGGGTTCGGCAACCGCGGAACGCGCGGCATGATGAAGGCGGCCGAAATCGCGCGCGAACGGCGGATCCCGTACTTCGGCATCTGCTACGGCTTCCAGTGGGCCACCGTGGAGTTCGCACGCAATGTGGCCGGCCTGACCGACGCCGACTCCACCGAGTGCAACCCGGAAACGCCGACCAAACTCATTTACAAGCTGCGCGACCTGCTGGGCGTGGACGACCTTGGCGGCACGATGCGCCTGGGCGAGTATGCGTGTCAGCTGACGTCCGGCTCGCTGGCCGAGCGCGTCTACGGCGCCCGGCTGATTCACGAACGTCACCGCCATCGCTACGAGTTCAACTGCCTCTTCGAACCCCAGTTGGCCGAGCACGGCCTCAAGATTTCGGGCCGCTCGCCTGACGGCAAGTTCGTCGAGATCGCGGAACTGCCCGGACACCCGTGGTATCTGGCGGTCCAGTTCCACCCCGAGTTCAAGTCGAAGCCCACGCGACCGCACCCGCTGTTTGCCAGCTTCGTGGACGCAAGCTACCGCCACAAGACCGCGCACGTCCGCAGTGCCGCGGAGTCGGTGGCATAGAGGATCACCTGGGCTGGCAAGTCAGGCGGGCCGGGCGAGGCGGGCGGGGAAAACCAACAGCCTTCTTCTGCCGGCGACTGTGAGCCGTGCCTGCCTTGCCCGCCCGGCCCGACCCGCCCGCCCCCGTATAATGACTCCCGTGACCCCCATCCGCGTGGGCGAGATTCCAATCGGCTTCGGCAGTCCGCTGGTGCTCATGGCGGGGCCGTGCGTCATCGAGAGCGAGGCACACGCCAGTGCGATGGCGGCAGCGCTGGTGGACATCACCCGGCGCGTGGGCGTCCCGCTGGTGTTCAAGGCGTCGTTCGACAAGGCCAACCGCACGTCCGGACGTTCCTTCCGAGGGCCTGGCCTGACCGAGGGCCTGCGCGTCCTCAGCGCGATCAAGTCGCGCCACGGCGTCCCCATCGTCACCGACATCCACGAGCCGGCGCAGGCCGCCCCCGTTGCCGAGGTCGCTGACATCCTGCAGATTCCCGCGTTTCTGTCCCGGCAGACCGATCTCATCGTGGCCGCCGCCCGGACCGGGCGCGTCGTGAACATCAAGAAAGGTCAGTTCCTGGCGCCCGACGACGTGCGCCATGCGGTGGCAAAGGTCGTCGATGCCGGCAACTCGCGTGTCTTCGTCACCGAACGGGGCACCAGCTTCGGCTACCACAACCTCGTCGTCGACATGAGAACGCTGCCGATGCTGCGGCAGCACGGCATCCCGGTCGTGTTCGACGTCACCCACAGCCTGCAGTTGCCCGGTGGCGGAGACGGCGTCACCGCCGGGCCAGGCCGAGTACATCGAACCGCTGGCCTCCGCCGGTGTCGCGGCCGGCGTGGACGGCGTGTTCCTCGAGGTCCACGACGATCCGGCCCGTGCCAAGAGCGATGCGCAGAACGCACTCAGGCTCGACCTGCTCGAGCCGCTCCTGCGGCGTCTGCTGGCCATCGACGCGATCGTGAAGCAGGCCGAAGCCGGCAAACCTGCCGCCGCCGCATCCACGGCATCCGTTCATGGCTGACCGCGCCCTCGCCCGCAAGGTGCTGGAGACCGAGGCGGCGGCCATCCTCGCCCTGGTCGGGCGTCTGGACGAGCGCTTCGACCGCGCGGTCGAACTGCTCCTTCAGTGCCGCGGCCGCGTGATCCTGACGGGGATGGGCAAGTCCGGCGTGATCTGCCAGAAGATCGCCGCCACGCTCGCCAGCACCGGCACACCGGCGTTCTTCCTCCACCCCGCCGAGGCGGCGCACGGCGACCTCGGCGTGATTCAGGGCGACGACGTCGTCGTCGCGCTGTCGTACAGCGGCGAGACGGACGAGATCCTGAACCTCATCAACACGATCCGCCGCCTGGGCTCCAGGCTGATCGCCATCACCGGCGTCATGCGATCCGCGCTGGCGCAGTCCGCCGACGTGGCGCTCGACTGCAGCGTCGCCGAGGAAGCCTGCCCGCTGAACCTGGTGCCGACGGCGAGCACGACCGCGGCGCTGGCCCTGGGCGACGCGCTCGCGATGACGCTCCTCAAGGAGAAGGGCTTCCGGCAGGAGGATTTCGCCAGCCTGCACCCCGGCGGCAAGCTCGGCAAGCGGCTGATGCGCGTCGACGCGTTGATGCATGCAGGCAAGGAGTGCCCCATCGTGCAGGCCGCAACCGGCATGCGCGACGTCATCTACGAGATGTCGAGCAAGGGCCTGGGCATGACGTGCGTCGTCGACGCCGGCGACGTGCTCCTCGGCATCATCACGGACGGCGACCTGCGACGGCACATGGAAAGAGGCAGCGACATCCGCGCCCTGACCGCCGCGGACGTCATGACACGGGGACCGGTGTCGATCGCGCCGACCACGCTGGCGGCCGAAGCGCTCAACATCATGGAACAGCGCAAGATCACGTCGATCGTCGTCGTTGACGGCGACCCGCGCCGCGTGGTCGGCGTCGTCCACGTGCACAACCTGTGGCGCACCGAACTCTTCTGAACCCTGAACCGTGAACCCTGAACCTTGAACCCTGAACCTCTAGCCGCCAAGGCCGCCAGGATCAAGCTTCTGCTGTTCGACGTGGACGGTGTCATGACGGACGGCGCGGTCCTCATCCACGGCGACGGTACCGAGAGCAAACGCTTTCACATCCGGGACGGCATCGCGATGGTGTGGGCACAGCGGGCCGGCCTGACGGTGGGGCTGCTGTCGGCGCGGCAGTCACCGTCGACGCTGCAGCGCGCGGCGCAGCTGGGCATCACGCTCGTGCACCAGGGCGTGACCAGCAAGGTCGACACCTACGACCAGATCGTCGGCGACATGGTGCTGACCGACGATGACGTGGCCTACATGGGCGACGATATCGTCGACCTGGCGGTGCTGGGCCGGGTGGGGCTGTCGGCGGCGCCGGCCGACGCGACGCCCGAGGTACGGTCGCGTGTGGACTTCGTGAGCGGGTGCGCAGGCGGCGCCGGCGCCGTGCGGGAGCTGATCGAGCTCGTGCTGCGCGCCCGGGGTATGTGGGATTCGATCGTGGCCGCGTACGAAGCCGAGGGGCACACCGGGAAATGACGGGGCTGTCTGCCTACGCGCCGTTGCTCGCGGCGCTCATCGCGCTGCTGATCGGCCTGACGGTCGGCAAGGCGTGGGAACGCTACAAGCTCAAGGACGGCAAGTGGATCGACCGGCGCCGCGCGCGCCAGTCGTCGCACTACATCCTCGGGCTGAGTTTCCTCGGCGGCAACCAGATCGACATGGCGATCGAAGAGCTGGCGCGGGCCGCGAGCCTCGACGCCGACGCGCTTGAAGTGCACATGATTCTCGGCAACCTGTATCGGGAAAAGGGCCAGGTCGGCAAAGCGATCACCGTGCACCAGGGCCTGCTGCAGCGGCCGAATCTGACCAAACTCGAACACGCGTACGTGCTGCTCTGCCTCGGCCTCGACTACAAGCGCGGCGGATTCGTCGATCGGGCGCTCGAGGCGTTCAACGAGGTGCTGCGGCTCGACTCGACGAACAGCTACGCGCTGGTCAACCTCCAGAAGCTCCACGAAGAGCAGCACCAGTGGACGGCCGCCTACGATACGCGTCAGCGCCTGTCGAAGCTGACCGACGTCGACAGCGGGTCGAAGAACCAGGCGATTCTGGCGTTCCTCGAAAACGAAATAGGCCTCGAGGCGATGCGGCGCAAGGACTACCCGGAAGCCATCCGGCGGTTCGAGGGGGCGATCGAGCTCGACGGGCGCGCCGTGCCCGCCTATCTCAATCTCGGCGACGTGAAGCTGGCGCAAGGCAAAGATCAGGAGGCCGGGGCCACCTGGGAGCGCCTCATCGCCGTGGCACCCGATCGCGCGTATCTGGCCTTCGGGCGGCTCGAGTCGCTGGCCGTCCGCAACGGCACACCCGATCGCTTCGCGCACCTCTGCCGGCGCCTGATCGATGAGAACCCGCAGGACTGGCGCGCGCGGCTCGCGCTGTCGCGCCATCTCGCCAGCAGCGGCCGCCCGCACGACGCACTCGACCTGCTCTTCTCCGCGCTCGTACAGAATCCGCACGCCCTGGGTATCCACCAGGCCATCTGGCACTCGCTCGGCCAGCTGCGTTATCCGCCCCCGCTCGTCAATCGCTACAGCGAGCTGACCGAGCACGCCGTCTTCTACCTCGACCCGCACGTCTGCATGCGGTGCCGCTACCGCAGCACCGAACTCCTCTGGCAGTGCCCGCACTGCCACGACTGGAACACGTTCGTCGAAGAACGCATCGCGCCGGCGCAGGACACGACGGAAGTCGAAGCGTAGGGACCGTGCTGATCTGTGCTGTTCGTGCAGCCGAACGGAGTCGGCCACTTCGACTGGGATCAGCACCTCTTCTACTACGCGTCGGTCCTCAAGAGCGTCATCGAGTACGGGCAATGGCCCTTCTGGAATCCGTGGTACTGCGGCGGCAACGTCCTGTGGCAGAACCCTCAGGTCAGTCCGTGAGGGCTTTCAGGACTCGGTCGACCTGCGCGTCGGTCTCTTCGAATGCCCCGCTTGTATCGATGACGTGGTTGGCGCGCGCGGCCTTTTCTGCGGCCGGCAACTGCGCGGCGAGGCGCTGGCGGGCATCCGCGTCGCTCATGCCCCGCGCGATGAGCCTGGCGAGCTGGATATCTGGCCTGCAGACCGTCGCGATCACCGTGTCGAAATCAGACGCGCGGCCGCTCTCGAACAGCAGCGGGACGTCCACGACGGCAAGCCGCGGATTGCCGGTCAATTCGAACGCGCGGAGCCCGGCCGTGATGGCGCGGTAAACGGCAGGGTGGACGATCGCCTCGAGGTCCCGGCGCGCGACGCTGTCGGCAAAGACGATCGGGCCCAGCTTCCTGCGATCGACGGAGCCGTCCTTCGCGAGCACGCCGCCGCCGAAGCGCGCCTCGATCGCCTGCGTGGCCTCGGTACCGGCCGCCTCCACGCCGTGGGCGAGCACGTCCGCGTCCAGACAGGGCACGCCGCGCCGGCGAAGCCGTTCGAGCACGTGGCTCTTGCCCGTCGCGATCCCGCCGGTCAGCGCAACCCTCAGCATGTTCCCGACCTGCCCTGCCCGGCCCGCCAGCCCTGCCTGCCCCACCGGTCCTACCCGCCCTACCTGCCCTGAGACCGCGCCTGCGCCGCGAGCAGCGTGTTCCTGAGCAGCAGCGCGATCGTCAACGGGCCGACGCCGCCGGGCACAGGGGACAGCGCCCCGGCGACGTCGGCGACGTTCGGGTGCACGTCGCCGACGACGAGCTGCCCGCGTCGTGCGAACGCCTCGAGGCGCTTCGAGCCCGGCGCAAACAGCCGTTCGACGACGGCGCGGTCGGAAACCGGCGTCGTGCCGACGTCAACCACCGTCGCGCCGGGCTTGACGAATTCTCGCGTCACGAACCCGGGACGCCCGATCGCGGCCACGACGATGTCCGCCTCGGCGGCGACCTGGGGGAGGTTCGGCGTCTTCGAATGGCAAATCGTGACCGTGGCGTGCCGGTGGAGCAACAGAAGCGCCATCGGCTTGCCGACGATGTCGCTGCGCCCGATGACGACGGCCCGGGTTCCCGCGATCCGGATCTGCGAGCGCTCCAGCAGTTCGATGACGCCGGACGGCGTGCAGGCCACGAGCGTCGCGCGGTTCTGCACGAGGCGGCCGACGTTGACCGGATGGAATCCGTCCACGTCTTTGTCGGCGCGGACCGCGTCGAACACCTGCCGCTCTGCATCCGCGCCCATCCCGTCGGGCAGCGGAGACTGCACCAGGATGCCGTCGTGGGCGTCGCTGCGGTTCAACCCGTCCACGACCGCCATCAGATCGGCAAGCGACGCATGCGCCGGCAACCGCTGGAGATCGGCGCGCAGCCCGGCCTCCCCCGCCGACTTCAGCTTGCTTCCGACGTAGACCTCCGACGCCGGGTCGTTCCCGACCAGGACGATGCCCAGCCCGGGCGGGCGTCCCATCTTCGCCGTGAACGCCGCCACCGCGGGTGCCACCTCCGCGCGAATGGCCGTCGCCACCGCAACGCCGTCAAGCAGTCGTGCCGCCATGTCCTCCAGCCTCCGTTTCGAGCCGCCTGAGCGATTCGGGCCGGCCGAGGACCACGAGCTTGTCGCCGCCGCCGATAATCGTTTCGGGTTCGGGATTGAATGCCATGCGCAGGTCGCTGCGCTGAATGCCCACGACGATCACGCCGAACCGCTGACGCAGGTTCGCCTCGAGAATCGAACGGTCGATGAGCGGGGAGCCCTCGCCGATCGTAATCTGCTCCATCGCCAGATCGAGGCTGTCCGCGCTCGTGGCCAGCTCCACGAAATCCACCACCGCGGGCCGGAGCGCCGTCTGCGCGATCTGCAGACCGCCGATGTCGTACGGCGACACGACGCGATTGGCGCCGGCCCGCTTGAGCTTCACGCCGGCGTCTTCGGTCGCGGCGCGTCCGACGATGAACAGATCGGGGCGGAGCACGCGCGCGCTCAGCACGGCGTAGACGTTCTCCGCATCGGTGCCGACGACAGCGATCAGCCCGCGCGCCCGGACGATGCCGGCACGCGTCAGCACGGCTTCGTCGCTGGCGTCACCCTCGAGGGTCAGCGCGCCATCCGCAATCGCCTGATCGATTCGTGCGTGGTCGCGGTCCACGACGACGAAGGGCACCGATTGCCGCAGGAATTGCTGGGCGACGATGCGGCCGATACGGCCGTACCCGCACAAGACGAAGTGGTCGTGGAGCGTATCGAGCATATGCGCGCGGCGACGCTGGTCAAACCGTTTGGGTAATCCACCCTCGACGACCACCGTCGCGATCAGCGTGAACGTGTAGAGGGCGCCGCTCACGCCGGCAACGAGCAGCACGACGGTGAAGACCTGGCCGGCGCGCGTCGCGGCCGCGGGCGACTCGACGGTGGTGATCGCCAGCACCGTCCGGTACAGCGCACGGCTGAAGCTCCAGCCTTCGATCCAGTGATAGCCCAGCGCGCCCCCGAGCACCACGAGCGCCAGCATCGCGATGGCGAAGCCCGGGCCCTGCGCCCGCGACAGACGACCCCCCTCGCGGGGCCTCCCCCTTCGATCAGGCGCGACGGGTTCCTCCCGACGCCGCGACAGCCCTCGCGTGGGCGGCCAGGGCGCTGCGCTTGTACCCGTACGCGAAGTAGATGACGAGGCCGAGCGCCATCCACGCGATGAGCCGGTACCAGTTGGCGACCGGCAGCGAGAACATCAGCATGAGACAGGAGGCAATGCCCAGAACCGGAACAAACGGATAGAAGGGCGCGCGGAACGGCCGCTTCGCGTCGGGATTGGTCCGGCGCATGATGAGCACCGCGGCGCAGACGATCAGGAACGCGAACAGGGTGCCGATGTTCGCCAGGTGCAGCAGCGCATCGATCGGCAGGAAGCCGGTCATTGTCGCCACGAACACGCCGATCAGAATCGTGGACTTCCAGGGTGTCCGGAACCTCGGGTGCACCTCTCCGAAAAAGCCCGGCGGCACCATTCCGTCCCGGGCCATCGCGAGGAACACGCGAGGCGCGGACAGCATCAGCACGAGCAGCACGGACGTGATGCCCGCCACGCCCGCAGCGGCGATGATGAACTCGGCCCACGGCAGGCCCGCCTGCTTGAAGGCGTCCGAGACGCCCGCGTCCACGCTCAAGTTGTCGTAGCGGACCATTCCGGTCAGCACGGCGACGACGGCGATGTAGAGGACGGTGCAGATGAGCAGCGAGGCGATGATCCCGATGGGCACGTCCCGCGTCGGGTTCTTGGCCTCCTCCGCGTGGGTGGACACCGAGTCGAACCCGATGTACGCAAAGAAGATGATCGCCGCGCCGGCCAGCATGCCCACCGGCTGCCCGCCCGCGTTGACCTGACCCATCAGCGGCTGTCCAAAGAAGCTGAGGCCCGACATGCCGTACGGCGCAAACGGCGACCAGTTCTCGGGGTTGATGTAGAAGGCGCCGACCAGAATGACGAAGAAGACGGCGGCGACCTTGAGGAACACCATCGTGGTGTTGAAGCCGGCGCTTTCCTGAATACCCTTCACCAGCACCGCGGTGACGATGGCGACGATCACGATCGCCGGAAGATTCACCACGCCGGCGGTGTGTACGAACTCCCCTGCCGCGTTGTAGATGATCGGCGGGCCGGCCAGCGCAGCCGGCAACTGGACGCCGAATTTCGCGAGCACGCTCTGGAAGTATCCCGACCAGCCGTTCGCGACGGTCGCCGATCCAACGGCGTACTCGAGGATGAGGTCCCAGCCGATGATCCAGGCGAAGAGCTCGCCGAGCGTCGCATAGGCGTAGGTGTAGGCCGACCCGGCCACAGGCACCATCGACGCGAACTCCGCGTAGCACAGCGCGGCGAAAACGCAGGTCATGCCGGCTACGACGTACGACAGCATCAGCGCGGGTCCGGCGACGTTGCGAGCGGCGGCGCCGGTGGCGACGAAAATGCCCGCGCCGATGATGGCGCCGACGCCCAGGCTGGTCAGCTGGACGGGACCGAGCACGCGGCGGAGCCGGTTCTCGCCGGCCATCTCGTCGAGCAGCTGGCGGAGTGGCTTGACGGCGAACAGTTGTTGTCTCATCAAAATTCCCCGGATTATACCCTGCCAATCGGCGCCAACCGGTCGAGATACTCGCGGACCCGCGCGCGCGGATTGCCGGTGCTGAGCAGATCGGAGATGACGGCCACCGAGCCCGCGCCGGCCCGGACGACGTCCGCGGCGCGGTCAATCGTGATGCCGCCGATTGCGACAAGGTGGCGCGGTGGACGATCCGTCAGGTTGGCCGCGCGCGCCAGCGCCGCCGCCGCGTACTGAACACTCTCCAAACCGACGGCCGCGTAGCCCGTGTCCTTGGTCGCGGTGCCGAACACGGGGCCGATGGCGATGTAGGTCACGGCCTCGTGGACCGCGGCGTCGATTTGCGCGGGCGTGTGCGTCGAGACCCCGACCACCGCGTCGGGACCGACAATCGTGCGAACAGCCGCGGGCGGCAGGTCGTCCTGCCCGACGTGGACACCGGCAGCTCCCGAGAGCCGCGCCACGTCCGCGCGGTCGTTGACGATCAGAACGGCGTCCGCGGCGGCCGCGATGGTCTGGATGCGCGTGGCCAGCTCGAGGAACCCGCCGCCGGAAATCGTCTTCACGCGGAGCTGAAGCCAGCGTGCACCGCCGGCGACGTACGCCTCCGCGAGATCGGGGAGGGTCCAACCCGCTCGGGCCGCCACGTCGGCATCCAGGACGGCGTAGAGCGGTGAGAGCACCGGGGGCTGGGGCCTGGGGCCTCGGGGCTGGGGGCTCGTGGCTGGCGACTCGCCGTCAGACCGCCTCAGCGAGGCGGCCCTGCGGAGGGCGATTGAGGAAACGCTCCATGAAAGACGTGCTGAGCCGGCCCGCGACGAAATCGGCCTCGGCCAGAATCTTCAGGTGCATGGGGATGTTCGTCTTGATGCCCTCGATCACCGTCATTTCGAGCGTGCGCCGCATCCGCGCGATGGCTTCCTGCCGATCGCGGCCGTGCACGATGATCTTGGCGATCATCGAGTCGTAGTGCGGCGAGATGGTGCATTCCGAGTGCGCGAACGTCTCGACGCGCACGCCGGGCCCGCCGGGCACGCTGAAGACGTGAATCACGCCAGGCGAGGGCACGAACGTATCGGGATCTTCGGCGTTGATACGGCACTCGATCGAGTGGCCGGTGAACGTGACCTCGCTCTGCTTGAAGGACAGCCGTCCGCCCGCCGCGATCCGGATCTGCTCCTTCACGATGTCGATGCCCGTGACCATCTCGGTCACCGGATGCTCGACCTGCAGACGAGTGTTGGCTTCCATGAAGTAGAAGCGGCCGGACTTGTCCATCAGGAACTCGAACGTGCCCGCGTTGGTGTACTGCACCGCCTTGGCGGCGTCGATCACCACCGCGCCCATCTTCCGGCGCACCTTCTCGCTGAGCGCCGGCGACGGGGACTCCTCGATGAGCTTCTGGTGCCGCCGCTGAATCGAGCACTCGCGTTCGCCGAGGTGCACCACGGCGCCGTGCTGGTCCCCCAGAATCTGGAACTCGATGTGGCGCGGCGACTCGACGTACTTCTCGATGTACACGTCGCCGACGCCGAACGCCGCCTCGGCCTCGCGCTGCGCGGTCTTGAACGCGTGCGGCAGGTCCGACGGGATGGTGACGACGCGCATGCCGCGCCCGCCGCCGCCGGCCGTCGCCTTGATGATCACCGGATAGCCGATGTCCTTGGCGATCTTCAGCGCCTTGTCCTCGCTCTCGATCGGCCCTTCGCTGCCGGGCAGGATCGGCACACCCGCCTTGCGCATCACGCGCCGCGCCCGGGCCTTGTCGGCCATCAGCCGGATGACCTGCGGGTCCGGGCCGATGAACTTGATGTGGCAGGCCGCGCACACCTCCGCCAGATACGCGCTCTCCGAGAGGAATCCGTAGCCCGGGTGAATCGCGTCGGCGCCGGTGATCTCCGCCGCGCTGATCACCGCCGGCACGTTCAGGTAGCTGTCCGCGCTCCGCGCGGGCCCGATGCACACGTCCTCGTCCGCAAACCGCACGTGCAGGGAGTTCTCGTCGGCCTCGGAGTAGACGGCCACCGTCTTGATGCCGAGTTCCCGGCACGCGAAGATCACGCGCAGGGCCACTTCGCCGCGATTCGCGATCAGAATCTTTTTGAACATGTGTGTGCTACGTGGTCCTGATGGCGAACAGGCGTTCGCCATACTGAACGGGCTGCCCGTTTTCGACGTAGACGTTCACAATCTCACCGTCGTACTCGGAATCGATCTCGTTCATCAGCTTCATCGCTTCGATGATGCAGAGCACCTGGCCCTTCTTCACCGTCGCGCCAACCTCAACGAACGCGGGCGCCGACGGCTCCGACGAACGATAGAACGTGCCGACGATGGGCGACTTCACGACGGCCAGCTCGATTTCGTCCGCCGCCTGGGGACTCATCGCCGGCGGCGCCTCCGCGCTCGCGCCTGCGCCGGTGCCCGCTGCCGCCGCCGGAGCCGCCACAGCCACTGGCGCCACTGTCCCGGCGGGCAGCACAGGGGCTGCCGCGACCGTCACCACCGTCTCCTTCCGGAGCCGGAGCCGCAGCCCCTCCCGTTCGATCTCGAACTCCGAAAGCCCGTTATCGCGCATCAGCGCGAGGATTTCCCTGACGTCGTCGAGATTCACAGTTCCAATAGGTCCGTCGTCACGCTCGTGAGCACATCGACGCCGTGTTCCGTGACCAGCACGTCGTCTTCGATTCGAACCCCGCCCCATCCGGGGAGATACGCGCCGGGTTCGATCGTAAACACCATTCCGGGAGTCAGGGCCTCGTCTTCATCTCCAGCCCTCGGCCGGGTGATGCGCGGGCCCTCATGGATATCCAGGCCCAGGCCGTGTCCCGTTCCGTGACCAAACGCCTCGCCCAGACCACACGTGGTCAGCCAGTCCCTGGCCGCAGCATCCA
Source organism: uncultured Acidobacteriota bacterium (assembly GCA_963821285.1). Classification (GTDB taxonomy): domain Bacteria; phylum Acidobacteriota; class Vicinamibacteria; order Vicinamibacterales; family CAVVIG01; genus CAVQJU01. The sequence goes on along the minus strand of CAWGDD010000003.1, from coordinate 342,907 downwards.
CGGCGAACCGCGACTGGCCGGGCCTGACCGTTCGAATCGCACGGTCATGCGCTTCGAGAACCGCGGCGTAGACGTCCCGGACCCTCTCCGCCGCCGGGCCGACCGAAACCGTCCGGGTAAGGTCGACGCAGTATGAGTCGTAGACCCCACCGAAGTCCAGCACGACGAGGTCGTTTTCGCTCAACCTTCGCTCTCCGGGCGTCGCGTGAGGCAGCGCCGCTCTCGGGCCGCTTGCGACGATGGTGTCGAACGCCGGCCGCTCGAACCCGGCACGCCGGATCCGGTTGTCGATCGCCAGAGCGATATCGCGCTCCGTCCGCCCCCGCGCGACCTCTTCGAAAACACCGCGGGCCACCTCCGACAGCAGCCTCGCTGCGTCCCGCAGCGTGGCAATTTCGTCATCGTCCTTGCGGACGCGAATGCGCTCGACCAGCTGATCGGTCGGGATCAGGACGGGCCTCGCTCCGGCATCGCCCGCGAACGCCGCGGTGAGCAGCGAGTGGCGGCTGACCGTGAGATTCGACGCTTCGAAACCCACACGGCCTGCGTCGAGTGCTCGAATTTCAGCAATCAGCGTCGAGTCATAGGAGCCGTCGACCACCGACAGCTGGAGATCCGGGCAAGCCTGAGGCGACTTCTGCAGTGTGTCGAGCGCAGTGACGTAGCGGAAATCCGTTATGAAGCTGACTTTGTCCGGCGTCAGGATGACCGCGGCTGCGCTGCCGGTGAAATTCGTCAGATACAGGATGTTGGACCGGGTAGTGACGACCAGCGCGTCGAGTTGATGTCGCGCGGCCGCGTCCCGGACCAGCTGGTGCCGGTGCTTAAGCGTGGCGCTCGACGCGCGAGACATGGATCGCCTGGAGCCACTGCTCGAGAGCGGCGACGATGCGCACGGCCCGCACGGGGACAGGCTCGACCGCAACGGCTGGCTCGTACGCCGGCTCGTCGTCGGGCACGGGATCGACCGGCTCGACCTGGGCCGCGAGGTCCGCGACCGTCTGCTCCAGATCCGGATCGTTGCGCGCCAGCGCGAGCGCCGCCCGATACTGGGCCAGCGCTTCGGTCAGCGAGCCGCGCCGGTGGTGGATGTCTGCGAGGCCACGAATGGCCGCCAGGTTCTCCGGCGCGTTCTTCAGGACACGTTCGAGCTCCTGCCGCGCGCCGTCGAGTTCCTGCAGATCGAGCAGCGCGCGTCCGAGCGTCACGCGCGCCGAGAGGTATCCGGGGTGGATGGCGAGGCCGGCACGGCAGACATCCACGGCTTCCTGGAGCTGCCCGGCGCGCCGGTATTCCTCGGCCAGCTGGGCGAAGGCAATCGACGACGGGTCCTGCTGGACCCGTCGTCGTAGGTCTTCCAGACGTTGATTGACGGACATTCTTAGTTGGCTATCAAGGCACGGTGACGGTCTGGGTCGTTGTGCCCACTCTGCCAAGCGTGTCCGTGACCGTGAGCGTGACCTGATTCGGACCCGCCCCAGCGTACGGATGCGAAACGATTGCCGCTGTGCCGGATTGTGTTGGGCTGCCGTCGCCCCACGTCCAGGCGTAGGTGGCAATGAGCGACGTCCCGGCCGCCGACGACCCGCTCCCATCCACCGTAATCGTATGAACGCCAGTGGCCGCGAACGTAAACGACGCTCTTGGGTTCCCCGACGTCACGGCCACAGTCTTCGTGAACGTCTTCTTCTGACCGGTATCGTCGGCCACGGACAGCAACACGTTGTAGGACCCGACCGCGCCGTATACGTGCGACGCACGGGAAGTCGACGCGGTGTTGCCGCCAGCGCCCGGATTCGGGTCGCCGAAGTCCCAGCTGTACTGCACGATCGAGTGACCGGGCGCTGCCAGAATGGCGTCCGCATTGAACAGCACAGTGTCACCGGCGACTGGACTGGTCGGCGATATCGTGATGTCGCCCGACGGCGCGGTCGTCACCGTGGTCGACACGACCTGCGAGGACGACCCCTGCACGCCGCGATCGTTCGTCACCGTGAGCGTGACGTTGAACGTGCCGACCGACGTGAACGTGTGCGCCGCCGTCTGTCCGGTCGCGCTGCTCCCGTCGCCGAACGACCAGAGATAGTTCGTAATCGTCGCGCCGGCGCTGGACGGCGGGAGGCAGACGCCGGCCGAATCGACGCCGCGCGGACAGCTGCCGGATCCGTCGAACAACACCGCCGCACCCACGTTCACCGGCGACGAGAACGTGAATTTGGCCGTGGGCGTGTTCGCCCCGGGGAGGATGACACCCGGCGGAACCAGCCGGATGGCCGCGATCTGCGGATTCGAGGCCTGGAAGTTGTTGCCCGTGGGGGTGGCCACGATCGTCACGATGGTCGAAGATCCGCCGGCCGCCGGAGGGGGCGGGACGGGCGCGGTGTACACAGTTGTGGCGCGGCCATCGGTGCCCGTGACGATCGTTCGGGCCGACAGCGTGCCGTAGTCCTGCAGCAGTCCGTTGACGGCCATGTCCATGCGGAGCGCGAGGCCGGAGACGCCCTTCCCGTTCGGGTCAAACGCGTTCACGACGATCGACGACTGCGATGCGCCGTCCTGGCTGATGCTGTCGGGTGTTGCGGTCACCCGGAGCGACAAGGCGAACTCGGACGGCCCGGCCAGCGGCGGCACCGTCTGCTGGCTCGTGGTGCACGCGGCGCTCAGCACGAGCGCCCCGATCGTCAATCTGCGAATGAGCTTTCCCATGGTCGTGTTATTTATCCCCGAAGTTGCCGAAGTCGATTTCGATGGTCCCGGTGGCACTGATGTCGTTGCCGACCCTGTCCCGCCCGTAGAGCGTCACCTCGGCAATCGTCGTGATGATGACGCCGTTGCTCTTGAGCTGAACGAGCGGCGATTCCTCTTTGGCGGTGTGGCGGACCAGCTGAAACCCCATCGTCACGGTGCCCGATGCCGGTACCGTCGCCGTCGCCGCGGCATCGAACTGGTACGGCACATCCAGTCCCTGCACATTCCGTCCGTCAGCGCGCCGGTACTTGATATGAACGCGGGTGATCGTCACTTCGTTGTTGGCGCTCGGCGCGGACGGTGTGCCGACCGGCCCGATGTCCTTGGGGGTCAGCCTCAGGGTCGCCTGACCGGGGTCGTTGAAGATCGTCGGGCACGGGCTGTCGCTCGTGCACGGCGCCGGCGTCGTGACGTTCGTGATCACGTCCGACAGCAGGAAGCTGGAGAACTTCTGATCGTCGTCGCCCTTGGCGGCGGCCAGCGAATCGACGACGAGAAACACCGGCGCGCGCCCGGTTCGCGCGACATCGCCGCACGACGTCGCCGCAAAGGCCACGGCGGCCGTGACAAGAATTCGAGTGATGTTGCGCATACGCGTCATGGCCTCTAGCTCTTCGTGATGCGGGGCGTGATGAAGATGAGCAGCTCGGTGCTGTTGTCCAGCGCCGTGTCGCGCTTGAACAGCCACCCCAAGAGCGGAATCATCCCCAGGCCCGGGGTGCGATCCGTCTGGTACTGCTCGGTGCTCAGGTAGATCCCGCCGATCACGGTCGTCTGGCCATCGTTGACCAGCACGGACGTGTTCGCGCTCTGGGTGTTGATCGGGGGAATCCCGTTGACCGCCTTCGAGAAATCGGCCTGGCCGTTCTCGAGCGAGATCTTCATGATGACGGTGTTCGAGGCCGTGATCTGCGGCGTGACCTTCAGCACGAGCGCCGCGTCCTTGAACTGCACGGTCACCGTGTTGTTGGCGACCGTCTGAATCGGAATCTGCGTGCCCTGCTTGATTTCGGCCTCGACGTTGTTCTGCGTCGACACGCGCGGCGTCGACAGCACGCGGCCGTTGCCCGTCGTCTCGAGGGCCGTGAGGGCGACGTCCAGGTTGAACGACCCGTTCACCGAGCCCAGGTGCAGGCCCACGCCGCTCGTGGCGCCGGCCACGCCGAGGTTCACCGCCGTCCCGGTGCCGCCGGCCCCGCCGGTGACGCTCCCGGGCACGCCGCCCGCAAGGGTGCCGCGTTGGGGAACGCCAGAGGCGTCGTGTTGCCGAGCGCCGGGTCGACGCGGCCGTTGAAGCCCCACTGGACGCCAAGCCGCCGTTCGAAGTTCTTGTTCACCTGGACGATGCGCGCCTCGATCTCGACCTGCGGCTGCGCCTTGTCGAGCGTGTTGATGAGTTCGGTGGCGGTCGTCAGCCGGTCCGGGAGATCCGTGATGATCAGCGTGTTCGTGCGGACGTCGAAGTTCACGGTGCCGCGCTGCGACAGCGCGCTCTTGGTCAGCAGCGGCGTCAGCTCTTCCGCTTTGGCGTAGCTGAGCGTCTTGGTGAGCACGCGCAGCTCGCCGGCGAGCGCCTGCTCGTCGGTCAGTTTGCGGCGCTGCGCTTCTTCATCCGACAGCACGGCGAGCGGCGCGATGCGGACGATGGTGCCGTCCACGAGGTAGCCGAGCTTGTTGGCGCGCAGGATGATGTCGAGCGCCTGATCCCAGGGCACGTCGCGCAGCGCCACGTCCACCGATCCCGTGCACCGCGGGATCGATCACGATGTTGAGGCCGCTGATCTCGGAGAAGGTGCGCAGCACCGCGCGGAGATCGGCGCCCTGGAAGTCGAGGCTGACGGGATTGCCGGTGAACCGGCGCTCGTTGCCGCGGGCCACGCCGGGCAGCACCTGCTCCTGTGACGGGGCCTGGACCGGCGCCTGCGCGGCGGCGGCCGGAGCGGCCTTGGGCGAAGCCGGAGCCGCTGCCGCGGCGGACAGCCGGCGTCCGGCCGTCGAGCCCGAGCGCCGCGATAGGATCGACCGCGGTCGAGTCCACCCGCGTCAGCAGGCCGTCCTGTCCGGCGTCGGCGGCAGCCGCCCGCGTCGCCGGAGGCAGCACGTACGGCTGGGTCTTGCTCTGCTTCTTGTCGCCCTTGTCCACCTTGTCGAACTCGATGACGACCGTATTCCGGTTGGCGCGCGCGCGGTACGCGACCGGCTCGGCCAGCCTGATGCGGACGCGCGGGCTCGTCGCCTGCGCCACATCGCCGCCGGCATCGGCCTCGACGCTCTCGACGGCCACCGACGCGATCGCGCTCTTCGACATCGTCCGCGATGGTGCTCGTCACGGTGTCAGCCGCGACGTTGCGGAAGTCGATGAGGAGCGTCAACGGGTCAGGCCGCGTGGCCACGTACGGCACCGGCTCGGTCGCCTCGATGACGAGCGACGTGCCCTTGCTGGTGACACGCGAGCTGATCGTCTTCAGACGGATCGCCGGGGTCGTCGTCACGCCGGAACTGCTGTCCGGACTCGACGCCGTCACCAGCGCACCCGTCAACACTACGGATAGAACCAGGGCACTGCCCTTTATCACGTTCACTTGGAGTCCTCGAGCCCTCGCAACAGCTTGCGCACTTCTCGCTGTTTTACGACCGAGAGCGGATCGTTGACGGCTTGCTCAATCACTAGACCCTGCGCGGTAATCGACTTGATGGATCCATCGGCCAGCTTGTCTCCGGGGTGCACGATGTACGTCTTGTTGTCGGGGCCCTGCACCATCGCGATCACGCCGTTGCGGCCCTGCAGCACGCCCCGGACCGAGATTTCGGCGACGGTCATGCCGGCGGGCCCTTCGACCTTCCTCGACGGCTGGTGGGCATCGGTGCCCGAACCCAGCAGACTGAGAAACGGATCGCGCCGGCCACTCGGGTCGTACGTGTAGTTCTCCGGGATGACGGGCGGCGGCACCGCTTCGGCGGCGGGCGCGGCCGCGTTCGGTGCGGCGGGGGCCGTCGCGGGCGCCGGCGCCGCCGTCTGCGGCGCGGCCTGCGGCACGTCCGGCGCGCCGGTCAGCAGAACGAGAAAGGCCAGTCCAGCAGCGTGCATGGCTAGGTGCCCTTCGGGGCGCCGGCCGCCGGTTTGGCGCCGGGCTTGGCCGCGCTGGGTTTGTCGAGCAGCACGAACGTCGTGGCCACGCACGTGGCCGTGATCGAGGAGTTGGCGTCGGGCTTGTCCTTGCCCTTCACCTCGAGCGCGCTGATGTTGACGATGCGCGTGAACTTGCCGACGCGGTCGAAGAACAGCGCGAGGTTGTGATACGTGCCGTCGAGTTCGAGGTTGATCGGCCACTCGGCGTGCAGTTGCTTGGTCACGACCGGCGCCGGACGGAAGCCCTTGATCGTCAGGTTGGACTGCGTGGCGACCGTCTGCATGCGGCGCAGGAGATCCGCCGCGTCCTTCTCCTCCGGCAGCACGGCCTTGAGATTATCGAGCCGGCCCTGCAGATCGCCGACCTGGCTGCGGAACTCGGGGAGCTTCCTGGCCGTCGCGACCCCCATCGAGATGTCCTTGCGCAGTCCCGCGAGCTGAGCCTGGCGCGCCTTGAAGTCCTCGCGCGTCGGCATCTCGTAGTAGTAGACGAACGCCCCGACGCCGCAGACGGCCAGCAGCACGAACGCGCCGACCTGTCCATACCAGGGCAATTTTGTGAGACTGATTTCCATTTAGCTATTCGCCGTATCGTCGTATCAACACACGAGCTTTACGTGTTTCAGTTCTTCACAGCCACCGGCTTCGCGGCCACTTGGCCGCCGCATCGCCCGGCGTGATGAACATGCCCTTCACGCTGAACTTCACGACGTCCGCCGTGGCCCCTGTCGTCGTCGGGGTCTCCAGCTGGCTGCTGAGGATCTCCACCGACTTCTTGAAGTAGCCGGTGGCCTCGAGATTCGCGACGAAATCGGAAAGCGCGGTCAACGACGTGCAGCGGCCGTCGATCGTGATCGCCGTGTCGTCCTGCTTGAGCGCCGTGAGCCACAGCATCGGCGGCAGCGAGCGGCTGATCTGGTCCAGCATGTGGACCGGCCCCGTCTGGCTCTTGCGCAGCTGCTCGATGAGCACCACGCGCTGCTGCAGCTGCGCCTTCCGCTGCTCGAATTCCTGGACCTGCAGGATGATCGCGTGCAGCCGTGTGGCTTCCTGCTGCGAGCTGGCGATGTCGATGTCGAGCTGCTTCGACTCGTTGGTCGAGCGAGAGATAGCGCCAGCCGATCGATGACCAGCGCGAGCACGAGCACCAGCGAGCAGGCGATCGTGACTTTCTGGCCCGTCAGGAACGTCGACTTCTTCTTCGTGCGTTCGCGATCGACGGCGAGGAGGTTGATGCGAATCATCGGTCGCCCGCCCTTCTGAGCGCGAGCCCGACGGCCACGGCCGCGGTGGGCACGACCCCGTCAGCGTCCGCCACGCCGAGCTTGGCGGGATCGAACGCGACCGTCCGGAACGGATCGAGCAGTTCCACCGAGGTCCCGAACCGGTCCTCGAGCGCCTTGATGAACCCGTCCACGCGCGACGCGCCGCCGCTGAGCAGCACCTTGTCGATGTGGTCGGAGGCCGCCGTGGCCTTGAAGAAGTCGAACGTCTTCTGGATCTCCAGCAGGACGTTCTCGGTCATCGCGTGGAGCACCGGCTGCACGTCCGAGAACGCAATCCCGTCGACGGGCTCGCCCTTCTTCAGGCGCTCAGCGCTCTCGAACGGCAGGTTGAGCTCCTTCTGCACGGCTTCCGTGTAGGCATTGCCGCCGACCGAGATGTCGCGGGTGAAGACCGATTGATCGCCGGTCAGGATATTGATGTTGATGGCGCTCGCGCCGGCGTTCAGGAGCACGACGACGGACTGCGCGTTGTGGTCGTAGTTGACTTCGTACGCGTTCTGCAGCGCGAACGCGTCCACGTCCACCACGACCGGCTGACGGCCGGCCTGCGCGATGACGCCCGTGTAGTCGGCGATCTTCTCTTTCTTCGCCGCCACGAGGAGCACGTCCATCGTGCCCTTCGAATCGGGCCCGGTGCCCGGGTCGAGGATCTGGTAATCGAGGTTGACGTCCTGGATGTCGAACGGGATGTATTGCTCGGCTTCCCAATAGATGGATTCGGCCAGTTCGGCCTCTGTCATGACCGGCAGGCTGATCTTCTTGACGATGACCGCGTTGCCTGACAGCGAGGCCGCCACTTCCTTGGTCTTGAAGGCCTTGTTCTCGAACAGGCGACGGATCGCGTCCGCAACCGCCGCGCCGTCGATGATGGCGCCGTCGACGATGCTGTCGGGCGGCACCGGCTCGGTGGCGAAGGCCGAGACACGGAAGCCCTTGCCGGCGGGCTTGAGCTCGACCGCCTTGACGGCGCTCGAGCCGATGTCGAGGCCGACGACCGCCTTCGATTTCTTGGTCAGACCAAACACGGGGTGTCCTGTTCCTTTTCGTGACTCGACTGCAGGCGCCCGGCTCATGCGCAAAGCCGATACCAGATGCCCAGGGCCGGAATACGGCCCGAAATCGCCGCCAATCACCAGAAATGCGATCCGGCCTTCCGGACGGCGTTGCAGTCGAATTACAGTTTCGTCGAGGCGATTACAATTCCGGGGCGAAGGGCCAACTCATCTGTAATCGAGGCCCGCCGGCTTCGCCCTCTCCCGTGCGTATCGGCGGGAGGATGCCCGGCCTTGACAGTGCCCGGAAAGGCTCGTATCATCAGCGTTTGTCGTTGTCGGTCGTACCGCGCCTACCCCCTCACAACGGGTCTTCCGGCGAAAGGGTTTTGGGAATGTCTACGTTTATGGCCAGCGCATCGCACGCCGCGAACGGCGTCCGCTGGCATCTGATTGACGCCGGCGGCCGGGTGCTGGGCCGCGTGGCCACCCGGGCGTCGCGCCTGCTCCAGGGCAAGCACAAGCCGTCCTACACCCCGTTCATCGATACGGGCGATCACGTCATCGTCGTCAACGCCGCCACGGTGAAGCTGACCGGCCGTAAAGAAGATCAAAAAATCTACCGCCAGCACAGCGGATACGAGGGCGGTCTGCGCGAAGAGCGCGCGCGGCTCGTGCGGCAGCGCAAGCCCGAGCGTCTCGTCGAAGAGGCCGTGCGCGGCATGCTGCCCAAGACGAAGCTCGGCGAAGCGATGTATCGCAAGCTGAAGGTGTACGCCGGTCCGGATCATCCGCACGCGGCGCAGAAACCATCCAAGCTCGAGGTTGCGTAACGTGCCAGCAGCAGCGCAGTACTACGGAACGGGCCGCCGGAAAACGGCCGCCGCCCGCGTCTTTCTCCGTCCCGGCTCCGGGGCCATCAGCGTCAACCACCGAACGTTCGAGTCGTTCTTCCCCACCGAGGCGCTGCGGACCCAGATTCGCACGCCGCTCGTGCTGACGGAAACCACCGACAAGTTCGACATCCTCGCGACGGTCGCCGGCGGCGGCGTGTCGGGACAGGCGGGCGCCGTCCGGCTGGGCATCGCCCGCGCGCTCGTCGTCTACAACGCCGAGCTCCGCAAGGCGCTCAAGAACGAAGGACTGCTCACGCGCGATGCGCGCGCGAAAGAGCGCAAGAAGTACGGTATGGCCGGAGCGCGCAAGCGCTTCCAGTTCAGTAAACGGTAAGGGAGGCTTTTTGGTCGCGATCGCATTGAAGGACCTGCTGGAGGCGGGAGTACATTTCGGCCACCAGACCAAGCGGTGGAACCCGAAGATGAAGGAATACATCTTCGGCGAGCGCAACGGCATCTACATCATGGATCTGGGCAAGACCCTGAAGCTGTTCCGTGACGCCGAAGAGTTCGTGAGCCGCCTGGCTTCCGAAGGCCGGACCATTCTATTCGTCGGCACCAAGCGCCAGGCGAAGGACGTCATCGCCGAGGAAGCGCTGCGCTGCGGGATGTACTTCGTCAACGAACGCTGGCTCGGCGGCCTCCTCACCAACTTCGCGACCATTCAACGCAGCCTCGGCCGGCTCCGCGACATCGAAGCGATGGCCACCGACGGCCGCTACGACACGCTGTCGAAAAAGGAAATCGCCCGCAACGAGAAAGAACGGAAGAAGCTGCAGAAGAACCTCGAAGGCATCCGCGGCATGGCGCGCCTGCCCGACGCGGTCTTCATCGTCGACACCAAGAAGGAACAGATTGCCGTCGACGAGGCCCGCAAGCTCAAGATTCCCGTGATCGGCATCGTCGACACGAACTGCGACCCCGACGAAGTGGACTTCGTCATCCCCGGCAACGACGACGCGCTGAGGGCGATCCGGCTGTTCGCGTCGCGCATGGCCGACGCCGTCATGAACGGCCGCGGCTTGAGGGAGTCCGCCGACGCCGAGCGTGAAGCCGCCCGCAGCGAAGACGAAGCCAAGCGAGAGGCCGCGCGCGCTCCCCGGCGTCCTCGCGAAGCCGCTCCGGCTTCGGCATAACGAATCAGGCAGGGCTAAGGGCTGAAGGCTAAGGGCTCCCCAGCCCTCGGCTCTTTGTCAGCTCTCAGCCCTATTTTTTTGCTCAAACGCCATGACCACCACCATTACCGCAGCAGACGTGAAGAAGCTCCGCGACCAGACCGGCGCGGGGATGATGGAATGCAAGGCCGCACTCACCGAAGCCAACGGCGACTTCGAGGAGGCGAACACCATCCTGCGCAAGCGGGGCCTCGCCACCGCCGCCAAGAAAGCCGGCCGCGCAACGAGCGAAGGCCTGATCGCCAACCGGCTGGCGGCCGACGGCTCGGCCGGCATCCTCGCGGAAGTGAACTGCGAGTCCGACTTCGTGGCGCGCACCGACGACTTTCAGCAGCTCATGCAGGACATCCTCGCCGAAATCGAGAAGGCAGGGGACGCCGCCGACCAGGCCTGGCTGATCGATCCGAACGGGCCCGTGCACAAGCGCGCTGGCGGTCACCATCGCCAAGCTGGGCGAAAACATGGCCGCTCCGCGGTTCGTCCGGTATGCCGGCCAGGGGTACGTCGGGCAGTACATCCACATGGGCGGCAAGATCGGCGTCCAGGTGGAGTTCGCCGGCGTGACGCCGGCGGTGGCCGCCCGGCCGGAATTCACGACACTGGTCAAGGAAGTCGCGATGCAGATCGCCGCGTCGAGCCCCGGCTACGTGTCGCGCGCGGCCGTGCCGGCCGACATGCTCGAGAAGGAAAAGGCCATCTACCGGGCCCAGATGGAGTCGTCCGGCAAGCCCGCCAACGTCATCGACAAGATCGTGGAGGGCAAGCTCGGCAGCTTCTACGCACAGGTCGTGCTGACCGACCAGGCGTCGATTCGCGACCCCAAGATGACCGTGGCGGACGTCATCGCGGCCGCGTCGAAGGGGCTCGGCGCGACCATCACGGTCTCGCGGTTCGCGCGCCTGCGGGTCGGCGAAGGCGCGTTCAATAGGGGCGCCTTCGCACTATAATCTCGTTTCGTGACTGCCCCGCCCGCGCTCGCCTACAAGCGAATCCTCCTCAAAGTCTCCGGCGAAGCCCTCATGGGCGAACAGACCTACGGCATCGATCCCGACGTCGCCACCCAGATCGCGAAGGACGTGTCCGAAATCCAGAGCATGGGCGTCGAGACGGCCATCGTCATCGGCGGCGGCAACATCTTCCGCGGCGTGGCCGCCAGCGCCCGCGGGATGGACCGGGCGACCGCCGACTACATGGGGATGCTGGCGACGGTCATCAACGCGCTGGCGCTGCAGGACGCGCTCGAAAAGGAGGGCGTCACGACGCGCGTGGTGACGGCGATCGAAATGCGCTCGGTTGCCGAGCCGTTCATCCGGCGCCGCGCCATCCGGCACCTCGAGAAGGGCCGCGTGGTCGTCTTCGGCGGCGGCACGGGGAATCCGTATTTCAGCACCGACACGGCCGCCGCGCTGCGCGCGATGGAAATCAAGGCCGACGTCATCCTGAAAGCCACCAAGGTGGACGGCATCTACAACGCCGACCCGATGCTGCACCCGGCCGCGACGCGGTTCGATCGTATTTCGTACCTCCAGGTCCTCGAGCAGGGCCTCAAGGTCATGGACGCCACGGCGATCTCGCTGTGCATGGACAACGAGTTGCCCATTGTCGTGTTCAACCTGCGCACGCCGGGCAACATCAAGCGCGCGATCATCGGCGAGCCCGTCGGGTCGCTGGTGACGGCGTGAAGAAAGTTAGAAGTTAGAAGTTGAAGTCAGCAAGTTAGAAGTCGCAAGGCGCCAAAAGCGGGGAGCCATGGACGCGAACGATCTGAAAGGCCTGTTCACGGAAGCGACCAAGCGCATGGTGGCGGCGCTCGATCACGTCAAGCACGAGCTGGGCGGCGTGCGCACGGGCCGCGCGTCGGTCACCATTCTCGACAGCGTCCACGTGGAGGCCTACGGCTCCAGGATGCCGCTCAACCAGCTCGCCGGGCTGTCGGTCCCCGAGCCCACGATGATCGTCGCACAGCCGTTCGACCCGTCGCAGCTCGGCGCGATCGAAAAGGCGATCCGGGCGGCGGACCTCGGGCTCAACCCGGCCAACGACGGCAAGGTCGTGCGGATTCCCATTCCGTCGCTCACCGAAGATCGCCGCAAGGAACTCTCACGCCACGTGCACAAGCTCACCGAGGAAGGACGCAACAGCGTCCGCACCGTCCGCCGCGACGCCAACGAACGGCTGAAGAAGCTCCTCAAGGATCACAAGATCTCCGAAGACGACGAGCGGAAGGGCCTCGACGAGGTTCAGCGCATCACGGACAACCACATCAAGCTCATCGACGAGGCGCAGAAGAAGAAGGACGCCGACCTGCTCGGACGCTAACGGCGGTCACGGGTTCAACGGGCTGCTGCGGCCACAGTCCCACAGCGCAAGCCCGTACACGATCGCATGCGAGCCTTTGCGTGATCGCAGTCCAGCCCTCTGTGTGATCGCATCCGGCCCGTTGCGTGATCGCTTCCTAGACAATCTGCTCGAACGTCCGGATCGTCTCGGCCTCCGCGTACGTGACCGCCTTGTTACCCGGCCGCTGCGCGAGCAGCACCGCACACCCAGCGGCCCGCGCCGCGTCGAGTTCGGCAGGCGTATCGGACACGAACAGCACTTCCTCACCAGCCCGGTTCAGCTCGGCCGCGATCCGGCGATAGCTGTCCGGCCACCGCTTCGCGCCCACGCCCGTGTCGAAGAACGCCGCGATGAACGGCGTGAGGTCGCCCTGTTCCGTCGCGCCGAACAGCAGGCGCTGCGCCAGCACGCTCCCCGACGAGTAGATCGCGATGGTTACCTGCGCGTCGCGCCAGCGTGTGAACGCCGGCGGGACGTCGGGGAACACCTGCCCTTTCAGCTCACCGGTCCGGTAGCCGCCTTCCCAGATGAGCCCCTGGAGGCGCTTGAGCGCCGGCGACTTCACGTCGCGATCCATCAGCCACTCCAGGTAGGCCGATGCCGATTCGGGGATCTCGTCGCTCCAACCAGACACGGCGCGACGCCCGGCGGCGTCGGCGTTCCACTCCGCGCGCAAGAGCGTCAGCGCCTCGGCCACCGCGTCGCGATGAGCCCCGCCTGAACGCTCAGCCAGGTATTCGCGGAGACGCGCCCGCGCGAACGGAAACAGCACGTCGTACACGAACGCGATGGGGGTGGTCGTGCCCTCGATGTCGAGGAGGATCGCGCGGACGCCGCGATCGTCAGCCGGAAATTCACGCGCGCGGGAAGTAGGCCGGGCCGAAACAGACGGGCTCGAAGCCGCGGTCGACTCCGCTCGCCGTGTAGTGCGGCGTCCAGCCCGACGGATCCTGAAACAGCCGGATCGCGCGAATGCGGCGGTCGCCGCACAGGTCGAACCAGTGGTGGGTGCCGCGCGGGACGCGGATCAGGTCGCCGGGCTCGACCTCGATCGCGAACACCGGGCCATCCGGCGGGTGAATGTGAAACAGCCCGCGGCCCTCGACGATGAGACGGACCTCGTCCTCGTCGTGCCAGTGCTCGGAATTGAACCGGGCGAGCATGGCATCGAGGCCCGGCGTGTCGGCCTTCACGTCGATCACGTCCGCGGTCACGTAACCGCCGCGCGCCTTGAGCTCGGCGATCTTGCCGGCGTAGGCCGCCAGCACCTGGTCGGCGGTGGCGCCCGCCGCGATCTCCGCGCCGACAGCCGTTCGCTCGAAATCGATGCCCCGCTCAGCCAGAAACGTCCCGATTGCCCCTTCGTCGCGCAGCGTGCGGTCCTCTTCCGGAATCCTCAAGACGGCCATGATGGACCTCCCGGCGCGGCCGCGCCGCCGGCCCGTGCCTGCGTGCGGCCGATCGTTTCGAACAGGAACTCGAGAATCTCGACGTGACGCTCCGCGTCCGCCAGCGTATCCCCCCAGGTATACAGGCCGTGATGCCGCAGCAGAAACGCGTGCGCCGCGGGATGCTGTTCGAGCGTGTCGCGGACACGCAGGGCCAGCCGAGTCATGTCCTGGTCGTTGTCGAGCACCGGCACGATTTCCCGGTGCTCGTGCGTCGTCACGCCGGCCAGCCCCTTGAGCATCTCGTAACCTTCAATCACCGATCGCCGCCTGCCCGCCCGACCCGCCCGGCCCCTCCTGCCTCGCCCGCCCTGCCCGCCCTGTGAGTGTCTGCCCGGAAAGCATCGTGCTCCAAACCGAGTGCGTGTGCAAGACCGCCCCGGCGCCGCGGAGCCTGGCGATTTCGATGTGCAGCAGCGTTTCGGCCGATGGCTTGCCGCCCCGGCGCCCGACGACACGGCCGCGGTCATCGCACTCGAGGATATCCGCTCGCGCGCAATGCCCCTTTGGGCAGCGAGCTCGCCGTGATCGCCAGGCGCAGGGGCCGCCGCGACACGACCGCGCTGAAGTTCCCGCTCGTCCCAAGCGCCCACCCGCGAGCGTAGAACGCGCGGCCAATCGCGCGCGAACGACGTGGCCGTCTTCGCAAACTGACTTGTCGCCCGAGCTCACCTGCCGCCTGTCCGACTCCCCGCCTGCCCCGCCTGCCCGGCCCGCCCCCGTCAGTCTCCGAACGTGACGCCCAGCGCCCTCGCTGTCCGCATGAGATCGAAATCGAGCGGCACGGTCTTCGTCTTCCCCACCACTTCCTCGAGGCGCCGCGCGACGATGTCGGGGGGAGCGAAGGCGACCATGGTGCCGAACTCGCCGTCCATCACCAGCTCGACCGCCCGGCCGCCGAAGCGCGTCGCGAGCAGCCGATCGAAGCTGGTCGGCGCGCCGCCGCGCTGCAGGTGCCCGAGCACGACGGACCGGGCTTCCTTCCCGGCCAGCTCGTCCCAGCGCCGCGCACACCTGCGCCCCGATGCCGCCGAGCCGTTCGACGTGCGCGTCGCTGGCGGCCTCGACGAGTGAGATCTTGCCGCCCTTGGCAAACGCGCCCTCGGCCACCACCACGATGCTGAACTTGGCGCCCAGGCGATCCCGCGCGCGAAGTCGTTCCGCCACGATCGCCAGATCGAACGGCACCTCGGGGATCAGGATGGCGTCGGCGCCGCCGGCCACGCCCGCGTAAAGCGCAATCCAGCCCGCGTAGCGGCCCATCACCTCGACGACCATGATGCGGTGATGGGCTTCCGCCGTCGTGTGCAGGCGATCGATCGCGTCGGTGGCGAACGCCACCGCCGTGTCGAACCCGAAACAGTTCGTGGTGCCGACGATGTCGTTGTCGATGGTCTTCGGGACGCCGACGATCGGGATGCCGAGCCGGCAGAACTGGTGCGAGATGGCCAGCGTCCCGTCGCCGCCGATGGTGACCAGCGCGTCGAGCTTCATCCGGTGGAACATCTCGACGACGCGTTCGCCGTACGCGCGCGGGCCATCGGAGGTGTCGACGAGCGAGTCGAACGGGTTGCCGTGATTGAGCGTGCCGAGGATGGTGCCGCCCAGCCGGAGGATGCCGGTGACGTCGCGCGGCGTCAGGACGCGGGACCGGTTCGCCTCGAGCAGGCCGTCGAAGCTGTCCTCGAGGCCCAGGCACTCGACGCCGCGGCCCGTGGCGGCCTTGACGACGGCGCGGATGACGGCGTTCAGGCCGGGCGCGTCGCCGCCGCCCGTGAGGACGCCGAGCCGCTTGATGGTGGGCATGTGCAGCGACTATAGCAAATGGCCGGATCCTCGCCACGGTCAGCGCGTTGCGAGGGGGCAAACGGGGGTGTTACACTGAGTGTTCGTCGGCACGCCAGACAGCCACTACCACCGAGTGGGCGACTAGCTCAGCTGGGAGAGCGCCGCGTTCGCAACGCGGAGGTCGGGAGTTCGATCCTCCTCGTCGTCCACCAACCTTCGCTCTCTGATCGCGAGACGAAGGATTGCCACCGTAGCGCATAGCGCGAAGGTGGCGCCTTCCCGCCCTGAACCGAGCTTCGCTGGCAGAGCCATGTTCCGCTCATGACTGCAGGCGCAGGTTGGTGATTTCACGAGTGCGCGACGGTGACGGTCACCGTCGAGGTCGCCGCAAGGCTGCCGCTGTCGGAAACCCTCACGCAATAGGTGCCGGGATTCCCGGTCACCGTGAGCTGCGCGGTCGAGCCGGCGACCGCGGACGACGTGGAGTTCGTCACGGAACATGTTCCGTTGCTGGACGCTCCAACGCCGAGTCCCAACGGGCTCGTCGTCGATGGCGAGACCGATGTCAGCGTCACGCCGACGCTGCCGGCCGTCGTCACGGTAAACGTGAACACGATCGCTCCGTTCGGCGCGAGCGAGCCGCTGAACGAGTCAGTGCCGGACGCGGTGGTCGAGGGCGCAGACGAGCTGGCAAACGGGTTGGTGCATGCCGTTGCGCTCATCACGACGGCGAGGAGCAAGAACGTCTGAAGGGAGCGGCGAGGGTCCATGGAACTCTTTTCGGCGTTTGCCTCCCTCGCGAATAGGTCGTCCAGCAGAAATCCGTCGAAGTGGGCCTTCAGGACCTTCTTTTCCGCCACCGCCCGCCCCACGCGCTGCAATTCAGCGATGTGCGCCACGGAGTCCATCTCCTGCACGTGCGCCGGCACGATGTCGCCCACTCCCAGTTCCTGCAGCGCGGGTGACGTCAACTCGGCGTTGTAGCGCGCGTACGTGAACAGCTTCGGCTGCACGGGCCCGGGGATGCGACCGCCCGGCAGCGGTTCGACCGGCGCGATCAGATCGCCCACCTCGCGATCGAGCACGTCGCCGCAGCGCGCGCGGCCGAAGACGCGGCACAGGAAGTCCTGCTCGTTGGCCGCCGCAAACATGAGCGCCGAGGGGATGGACGACGCGTTGTAGAGCAGGTTGAGGTCGCCTGGCGCGAGGTTCGCGTTGGCGTTCGGACTCGTGCCCGTGCCCACCGACACCAGGAGCATCTTGTCCTGTCCGGCTTCCCAGCACACTTTGTACGGCGCAGCGGTCGCCATGAGGAACAGCTGGAACGCCGGGTTGTTGTACATGGTGACGCCGCCGTCCACGAAGATGAACTCCTTCTCGCCAAGCGTGATGGTCTCCGGCGGGAAATACGTGGGCGCCGCCGTGCTCGCCCGCACCAGCTGCCACAGGGGCAGGTCCAGGTTGCAGTCCGGCCGGGATCGGGCGTTGTACTTCGCCTGCGGGTTGTTCGAGACCGGCCACGGCGAGTCGGTCGTGGCGTTGCGCAGGACGAGCATGAGCAGCGTCCGCAGCTTCGGATCGCCAAGCGTGGTGGTGGCCCCAAGCTGCTCTTTCAGCATGGCGGCCAGCTTCTCGTCCTCGAACTTGTAGCGGAAACGCTTGAGGAGGCCGGCCTTGTCGAACATCGCCGGTCCGGCCTTGACATAGAAGTCGAGGATCCTCTCGACGCGCCAGCCGAGCGACAGGAACGTGGCGATGATCGCGCCGGTACTGGTGCCGGCGATGTAGTCGAAGTAGTCGGCCAGGACGAACGTGTCGCCGCGCCCGAGCGTCTTCTGCAGCAGGGCCTGTACACCGCGCAGGACTTCCAGCGTCAGCACGCCGCGGATGCCGCCGCCGTCGAGCGCGAGCAGCTTGTAGGGTGGTCGCTTGTCGAATATGTCGGTGGTGGAGGGCATGTTTGACCCGAGCTACTCAGCGCCGGGCAACCGTCTCGACCGCACGCCCTTCAGCGGCGCGGCTCGAGACCGCCACCGGCGCCGTACCGCCTGACACCACGGGACGCGACGCCACGTAGGCGGCGATCGCGACCATGTCGTCTTCGGTGAGGTTGGCGACGACCAGCTTCATCAGCTGCGCCTGCGGGCCGTTCCGCGCCCCCTGCTGCATGTCCCACATCTGCCGCACCATGTAGCTGGGCGATCGTCCGGCGATGGGGGGCACGTCGGCGACGCCCATCAGGTTGATGCCGTGACACGTGCCGCACGCCGTCGTCTTGCCCTGGACGATGCGGTTGCCGACGATCCGCATCCCGCCGGTCGTCACGAGGTCCTCGCCCTTCTTGACGCTGCCGACCGGCACATACGCCACAAACCCCGAGCGCGGGTTGCGCAGCGTCTCGGCCTGCTCCTCGTCCTCGGGCGTCTCGATGATGCGGCCGTTGATCGGTTCGGTCGCCGCGGGCTTGGCCGGCAGAAACAGGTTGCCGACGATGCGTGTCTTCGGCACCATCTTCGTTTCGACCACGCGGATCCACGGCGTCCATTTGATCGCCGAGAAGTACTCGGCGGCAGCCTTGATTTCCTCGTCCGTCATGGCCTTCGCGAGATCGATCATCGTGTTCGTGTTCGGCTTGCGGGGATCGGCCGTGTGCCGCACCCCGTTCCGGAAATCCTGGATCTGGCGGACGAAGTACGCCACGGGCAACCCCGAGGGCGGCGCGTTTTCCGGCCGTCCCTTGCCGTTCGGCAGGTGGCACGAGCCGCAGCCGCGGGTGTTCTTGCCGAGCTTCGCCGGACCGTGCGCGACGACACTCGGCATCGGCGGGTGGTCGCCGGGGAACCAGTCGATGACGTTCTGGCCATCGCGCACGTCGACGAGCGAATACGTCGCGCTGCTGCCGTTCACGCGGCGCGGCCTGGTCTGCTCTTCCGGATCCTGGTTCGGCCGCAGATTCCTGGTGGGCGGCGCCTGCGGCTGGGCTTTCTCGCCGGGCTTGGGCGGCTCGAGGAACCCGTACGCCCACAGCGGCTCGTGCTCGAACTTGATCGACGCGACGTCGACGCCGCCGCTCTCCGGCGCGCGCGGCTCGGCTTCGGGCTGTGCCCTGGCCTGGGCCGGCGGCCTGGCGGGCGGTCTGCGGGACTCGTACACGCGCTGCGCGACGATGCCGAGGACGAAGCAGATGACGCCGACGACGGCGACACCGGCAAGACCGACACGCTGTTTCACGGACGCCTCCTCCACGAACCTGCAGGGCGACGTACTTTATAGAACAGCTCGACGCCGTACAACAACCACGGGATACAATAGCCGGTGATGTCCGACGGAAGTCCCCGCAGCGCGTACGAAATCGCCATGGAACGCCTGCGCCAGAAGGACGTTCGCGACGGCGTGGACCACCAGCCGCGCACCGACGAGCAGAAGGCCGCCATCGCGGACATCCGCAGCCTGTACGACGCGAAGATCGCGCAGGCCGAGGTCATGCACCGCTCGGCCGTCGTCGGTATTCTAGATGAAGACGCCCGGATCCGGCTCGACGAGGAGTATCAACGGGATCGGGCCCGGCTGCAGGCCGAACGCGACGCCCGGATCGAGAAGGTCCGGGGCGGCGGCGGGAACTGAGTTCAGCGAGCGCTCATGAAATCCATCGAGGTCGAAGTCAACCTGCGAATCCCCCGGATGAAGGTCCCGTCGCTCGACGAGCGGGGCTATCCGATCGACAACAGCCTGATCCGGTTCACCAAGCGCATCACCGTGCCGGCCATCCCCAAGCCCGGCGAAATGCTGCACCTCACGAAGAGCGACGGCAGCAC
Organism: uncultured Acidobacteriota bacterium; assembly: GCA_963821285.1. Classification (GTDB taxonomy): domain Bacteria; phylum Acidobacteriota; class Vicinamibacteria; order Vicinamibacterales; family CAVVIG01; genus CAVQJU01. The sequence goes on along the minus strand of CAWGDD010000003.1, from coordinate 323,289 downwards.
GTTCGAATGCGAAGTCACCAGGGCCGACTGGCACGACGACCGGGCACTGTTCATCCTCGGGTGCAAGTACGCGAAGCGATCGATCTCGCCCGAGGAGTGCACGGCCCTGCTTCACGACGCCGAGTGGCAGGTGAAGCCGCTGCTGTAGCGCGGCCCTTTCAGGGCCGCGGGACTACCCCTTGGTCATCGCGAAGCCGGTGATGATGGCTTCGACGTTGTGCGTGAACCGGATGCCGTAGACGCCATCGGTTGATTGCAGCTTGCCGGCCCCGATCAGCTGCGCCTTGTCATAGCCGGCGACGACGGTGCCGTTGATCGAGCACTCGGCCCTGCCGCCTTTGACCCGCCACGCGATCTCCTGGGTGACCGGCTGGCCGACGCCCGCGGCCTTGTGGACGGCCGCGTTCGGCGACGTGCGAAGCAGCGTGAACACGTCGGCGCCCGAGAACCCCCGAACCAGCGCGTTGCCGTCCCCGTACGCGACGCAGTACACGTAGCTCATCTGATCGGTGCCCATGTTGGCGCCGCCAATCACGATCCCGTACGAGTGCGCGTGGCTGTTGAGCTCCATGAACTTCGGCTCGAGGAACGTGGCCTTCACCGTGTAATCGCCGCTCGCCGTGTTCGCGGGATTCCAGAACGTCGTCGCCGGACCGGTCGTCACGTGCAGGGCGTTGCCGGCGTTGCCTTCCTGGGCGAACTTCGCGTCGTTCAGCACCCGCCCCTGCCGCGTCGACCCTGCGTCGATCTTCCCCGTCCAGCCCTGAACCAGGATGCCGCCGCCTGGAATCACGCGGTCGCGATCGAACTGCGCACCCAGGAGCACCGCACCAACGAAGGCAACACCTGCGAACACGAGGATCTTCTTCATAAGAGTTCACACCTCTTGAACCACAAAGGTCACAAAGAACACAAAGGTTTTCGATCTGCTTTGTGATCTTCGTGATCTTTGTGGTTCAGGACTTGATCATCTCCCCAGCGATTTGGTGATGTCCGCCTTCGTCGCGAGGCGGTCCGGGTTCAGCGAGTGCACGGACATGATCCGCTCGGGTTCGATGTTCAGCCGCTCGAGGTTCGCGAGAAACACCTGCGTGCCGACGACCGGCGGGTTCGGCACCGGGTTGTCGGCCGGCGGCAGGTTGAACATGTCGGCGTACGCCAGGAGTTTCTCTTTCGGCAGGTAGATCATCAGCATGCCGTCGGCGTGCGGCAGGCCGACGATGTGGTGGATTTCGACCGTGCGCGTCTCGTCCTGCAGCACACGCTTCTCGATCACCGACTCGACCTTCGGCCGCTTCCCCGACTTCGACATCACGTCCGGCGCGAGGGTTCGCGGTGCGCTGAGCGCCTTCAGCAGGAAGTTCTTGTTGACGTCGTGCGTGATGATCGTCGCACCCTCGGCGACGATCGCCGGCAGGCCGCTGGAGTGATCGAAGTGATGGTGCGTCAGGATCGAATACCGGATCGGCTTGCCGGGAATCACCTTCTTCGCCTCGGCGATGATGGCCAGCGAGCGCGCCTCGCTCTGCGGACCGCCCTCGAACAGCACGATGTGGTCCTTGAACTCGATGGCAAGCGCGTTGTAGGCGCCGTTGATGCGGTAGACGCCGTCCGCGAGCTTCTCGGAGGTGGGGCCGGCCGCAGCTGCCGGCGGGCCACCGCCGCCAGGTCCCCCGCGCCCGCCGCCCGCCGGAGGCGTCACCAGCTCGGCGACGTTGGCGGGGTTCGCCCGGATGCCAAGGATCTGCGCTTCGAACACCGCCTGCCCGCCGCGCTTCTGCACGATGGCCGACGGATATTTCACGCCGTTGGCGTCCCGGTACTCGGTATAGATCGCCTCAACGAGCATGTCCCCGAAGATGGGGTTCTCGAGCCACGTCTGCACGCGCTCGACCAGGTTGCGGTTGTTGATGTAGCCGACCACCTTATACGAGTTGCCTGACGGCGACTTCTGAGGTGTCATCCACGTCACGACGTTGTACGGCCGCGTGCCGACCACCTGGGGCGCGGCGGATCCGTTGTTGGCCGCAGCGCCCTTCAGGAATCCCCACGGCGTGATCCAGATCTCCAGCTGCTGGGCCCACGCCGTGTTGGCCGGCGTCACGTTCTGCTGGAACTGCCCCTGGACGGCGGGGCCGCCGGTCACGGGCGCCACAAACGTGACGCCCGTCGCGCGCGACGCGGGCTGCGTGAAGTCTATCGAGCGGACGTAGTCGCTGACGTTGCTCCTGGGCCACGCGCCGTTCGCGTTGTTCGACTGCCCGAGGTTGAAGGTGGCGCCGGCTCCGTAATACGAGATGCCGTTCAGGTTGTCCGCGCCCATGGCTTTCGCGGCGGCCGCAATCACGGCCTTGCCGTCCTGTGCAGCGGCCGGCACCGATAGCGCCGCCAGCAGTGCGACGAGCCCCGCGGTTCTCTTGGTCATATCGTCTGTCCTTCTAAGCAAGTTTGTGAGCCCCGAATGGCGGAAAACCGCCGCGGCGTTAGTCTACGGGCGGATTCCGGGTTGGGCAACGACAAAGGGTCCGATCGCCTTATACTAGGCCCACCAAGGAAAGCCCAGAGAGAGTTAGACGCCGGCAGGCCGCACCATGGTGCATGGTTCAGAGAATCGGGAGACACATCGTATGCGGGCGCTGAGGTTCGTTCTGGCTCTGGCCGTCACCGCGTCCCTGGCTGCGCCGGTCGCGGCGCAGGAGGGACATCCGCTGAAGGGCTCGTGGATCGGCACCTGGGGTCCCAACCACAACCAGGGCAACGACCTCCTGCTCGTGCTCAACTGGGACGGCAAGGCCATCACCGGCACGATCAACCCGGGCACCGACAACATCCCCGTCAAGAACGCCACGCTGCAGCCCGACGGCTGGGTCGTCCGGTTCGAGGCCGACGCCAAAGACAAGGCCGGCAAGCCGATCACGTACGTGCTCGACGGCAAGATCGCCAACCTCCCGCTCCCCAACCGCACGATCACCGGAACCTGGAAGAATCAGGAAGAGAGCGGCGTCCTCAAGCTCTCGCGGCAGTAGGAGTGCGCGTGATGACATCGCGTGTGTTGGCAGCGGCGTTCACGGGTCTGCTCCTGGCGGGTGCCAACCTCGTCGCGCACCACGAGATCCTCGCGAAGTTCGACGACCAGAAGCCCGTCACGCTGACCGGCGTCGTCACGCTCGTCGACTGGCGCAACCCGCACGTGCACGTATTCATGAACGTGACGGAGGCCAAAGGGCTCGTCAACTGGGCGATCGAACTCGAGGGCCCCATCGATCTCGAACGCAGCGGCTGGTCCCGCGAAACGTTGCGGCCCGGCGACCGCATCCGCGTCGACGGCATCGCCGCGCGGAACGGCAGCCACCAGGCCTGGGGCAATTCCGTGGTGATGCGGGCGACGGGCAAGGGCGTCTACAGCATCACGGTGACGCCGCCGGCGCCGCCGCTCGCACCGAGGCCGACGCCGAGGTGGGCCGATCGGCAGCCCCGCCTGGGCGCGCCTCAAGGCGGTTCGCCGGGATACTGGGCGTACCCGAGCGTCACCGCCCTCGCGGAAGGCAACAGCGCGGACAAGATCGTCATCCCGATGGACACCTGGGGTCTGCTGAAGAACATCGCCGATGCGCCGAGAGTCGCGCCGATGCAACCGTGGGCGCTGCAGCTCTACACCGAGCGGCAGAAGCGCTTCCTCCAGGACGATCCGATGTACTTGAACTGCAAACCGCCGGGCGGGTCCGCGTCAGTTTCAGCTCGCGTACGGCGTCCAGCTCGTGGAGGATCGCGACCGCAAGCGGATCTTCGTGCTGATCGGCAGCGGCAACAACAACTACCGCATCATCAACACCGACGGGCGCAGCCACAAAGGCCAGGTCGGCGGCGACGACGAGAACCTGCTGTACTACGGCCGCTCGGTCGGGCATTGGGAGGGCGACACCCTGGTGGTCGATACCCGAGGATTCAACGAGGATTTCTGGTTCACCAACGGCGGGCTGCCCCACACCGATCAGCTCCGGCTGCTCGAACGATTCTCCCGCCCCGACTTCGACACGCTGAAGTACGATGTCACCGTCGAGGATCCCGGCGCCTACACACGGCCGTGGTCCAGCAGTTCCACGCTTCGCTGGGTCGCGGGCGAAGAAATGCCGCGGCACTTGTGTCAGGACAACAGGTCGTAGAAGACGAACGGAGGACGAACAGATGAAAGCGTACATTCTTGGCGGTCTGGTCGCGGTCGGCCTGCTGCTCACCGCGGGCTCGGCTGCCGCTCACCACTCCTTCGCGGCTGAATTCGACGCCGACAAGCCGGTCACGCTGAAGGGCATCGTCACAAAGGTCGAGTGGACGAATCCGCACGTGTGGTTCTACGTCAACGTGAAGGACGAAAAACGGCGACGTCACGAACTGGGGCGCCGAGATGGGGCCGCCGCACGGCCTGCAGCGTCGCGGCTGGCGCCAGAACACGCTCAAGATCGGCGAAGAGGTCACCGTGTCCGGCTCGCTCGCGAAGAACGGCACCAAGCGCATCAACGCCAGCAAGGTCACGCTGACGTCGACGGGCGCGCGTCCGGGTGAAACGCTCGATGCGGCATCGAGCGGCAGCAGCGAGAAGGTCGACTAACCGTGCGCCGTCAGATGCCTGCCGCGGCGGCGGTGGCGTTGTGCGCCGCCGTCCTTGGAACCGTATCGGGAACGGTCTCCGGTCAGGAACAGGGCCGAGGCGCGCCTCCCGCGGGAGGCGGCGTCCAGGTCGGCGTGCCGCAGGGACGCGGCCCCGCCCCGGGCGGACGCGGACGCCAGGCTGGACCGCCGCCCGGTCCGGCGCCGCGCGCCGCCGACGGGAAGGTTCTGCTCGGCGGCGCAACGCCCTCGCAGAAGGGCGTGTGGCTGCCCGGCGGCGGCGGCTTCCAGACGACGGCGGGTGATGCGGTCGTCCCGTTTCAGCCGTGGGCGAAAGCGCTCTACGCCAATCGCGGCATCAACCAGCTCGAGCCGCACACACGGTGCAAGCCGTCCGGGTTCGTGCGCCAGTTCCTGACGCCCTACGGCGTCGAGTTCGTCGATCTCCCCGAGATCCAGCGCGTCTACATCTTCGACATCGGCGGACCGCACACGTACCGCACCATCTACACCGACGGCCGCACGCACCCGGCAAACCTGCAGCCGGCGTACTACGGCCACTCCATCGGCTGGTGGGAAGGCGACACGCTCGTCGTGGACACCGTCGGTTTCAACGAAGGCTTCTGGATGGACCGACGAGGCTCGCCGCACACCGAGAAGCTGCACACGCTCGAGCGCTTCACCCGCACGGACGCGGCCACGATCAAGTACGAGGTGACGGTCGACGACCCTGGCGCGTACACGTCAACGTGGAAGAGCGGGTTCAACCTGCGGTGGGAAGACGGCACGGAGCTCTTCGAGTACGTGTGCCAGCAGGCCAACTACGCGCCGGAACTCATGGTCGGCGGGGAGAAATCGGTCGACAGAACGAGTTCGATCGTTCCATAAGGTTCAGGGTTCAGGGTTCAGGGTTCGAGGCGGCGGAACCCGAACCCTGAACCCTGAACCCTGAACCTTGAACCACGCGATCGCTAGACGTTCCACCCGTGCGGGCCGGTCCATCCCTGCGCGATGAAATCACGCTCGAATTCGACCTGGCGCGCGGCCAGGCTGGCTGAATCCGTGAACGTCTCCACGTGCTCGACGCCGTCCGGCGTCGTCACGCGCAGCTCACAGGTACCGTTCGCCAAGGTACGCGCCTCGTATCGGAGAAACTCTCCTCCGCGTTCGAACCACCAGAACACACAACCCCCGTTGACGCTGGTCGACCTCTTGCCGGAAGGTGCACGGGCTCAGGCCTGCGGCGGCGTGCCGGTCAAATCGACGCACACGACGCCGAGCCTGTAGTAGAGCGGCGTCAGAAACGCGCCGCGTTCGACGAGCGACCACATGTGCCGGCCGCTGGTCGAGATGACCTGGACGCCGCGATGTCCGTGGTCCACCCAGTCGAGAAACCGCTGCTGCTGGTCGCGCTCGAGATCCGCGAGGTCTCGCACGATCAACGTTCCCGCGTCCAGCACGGGCGGTTCGAGCGTCTTCGCCGGCGTCCACGCCACGACCGGCTGCCGCAAGCCGGATTGCAACGTGGCGAGAGCCGCATCCACGGCGCTTGCCGGCCCCACGAGCAGCGCGTGCGCATGAGTCGCCTGGAGAATCGCCAAGTCCGTCGTGCGGGTGTCGTCAGCGTCCAGCTGCATGTCAGGCTCTGATCCGAATCTGGCAACCGCCCAAACAGAGAGCCGCCGGGGATCGTTGCCGAAAGGGTATCACGTCATTCGAGGTTCGCATGGCACCGGTTCCGAAACCATGCAAATAAGCATTAGACACGGCTGAGGTGACAATCTAATATCAGCCGCGTGACGGCCGAACGCGCGTCAAGGCGCGCGCTCATCGTGGATCCTGATGCCCGGTTCGCGGACGAGCTTGCGGGACGCCTCCGCCCGTACGCCGACGTGACGACGTGCACAGGCTTCGCGCGGGCGCGGGCGCAGCTGCGCGGAATCGAGCCACAGCTCCTCGTCACCGCGCTGGCGCTGCGTGAGTACAACGGCCTGCACCTCGTCTATCTGGCGGAAGCGGCGGGCCTGCCCACACGCAGCATCGTGTACTGCAACCAGCTCGACGTCGGGCTGGCGGCCGAGGTTCAGGCGGCCGGTGCATTCTTCGAGCTTCAGGACCGCCTTGGCGCGGCCCTCGCACCGTATGCGTCGGCTGTCGCGCTCCCCTCCTCGGACAGACGCTCCGTCACACGGCCTGATCGCCGCCACAGTCCGCGAGGCGGACGGCGTGTCACCGACCTTCAGCTGACCGCCAGCGTCTGAACCGAAACCGCCGGGCCGCAGCGGGATGTAGACTAATCCGGTGACCGTCCGCCGCTCCCGGCGCCTTGCGTTTGCGTTCCTGCTGGCGGTATTCGTCGCCACCGCCGCCAGCGCACAGTTCCGCGGCCGCTTCCGGGGGCCGTCGGTGAAAATGGCCACGCCCGAGGACTTCGACGGGAACTTCCTGTTCTGCCGCATCCTGTTTCGGAACGCCCCCTACGGGGATGGCGGCGGCTGGGGCGTCGATTACCCGCGGGCCGATATCAACCTGACCTTCCGGCTGTCCGAGCTGACGACGACCACCGTCAGCCGGCATCCGCGCGATGAATACAACCACGTGGTCGTCCGGCTGACGGATCCGCTGCTCTACCATTGTCCGTTCGTGATGATGACGGAGCCGGGCGGCGCGTACTTCGACGAAGACGAGGCCCGGCAGCTCCACGATTACGTACTGAAGGGCGGGTTCATGTGGGCGGACGATTTCTGGGGCGAGTACGCGTTTCGCGTATGGGAGAACGAGATCGCCAAGGCGCTTCCGCCCGAGCGATATCCGATCGTGGACATCCCGCTCGACCACCCGCTCTTCCATACGCTCTACGACATCCGCCGCATCAAGCAGATTCCATCGATCGGCGCCTGGGGCGGGCCGGGCGGCAACACCTCAGAGCGAGGCCGCGACAGCGCCGTGCCGCACGTGCGAGGCATCCTCGATGAAGACGGCCGCATCATGGTGCTGATGACGCACAACACCGACTTCGGCGACGCCTTCGAGCGCGAAGGCGACGACCATCAGTACTTTCTGGAGTTCGCCCCGGAAGGTTACGCGTTCGGCGTCAACGCGATCGTCTATTCAATGACTCACTGACAGTCAGCAGTCGGCAGTCGGCAGTCGGCAGTCACTAGCCGACGGGAGGAAGACGAAGCAGGCGGCGGAGTTTCCGTTCCGCTGAATCGTCGGCGGCGGTGCGCGTCTGGTCCGACGCTTCGATGCCGATCTCGTCGGCCTCGCCGCCCTCGTGCAGCTCGACGACCCTGGCCTTCCATCCCTCGCCGTACGGGTCCGAGATGATCCAGTAACGCCGTCCGTTCAGCTGCAGTTCTCTGGCCATCCGGTGAATCTGACAGCGCCATGTTGTTACAGAACTGTGCGTAAAAGCCAGCGGCGGTGTTCTTTAGCGGGACAACCGGTTGCACGGCTTCGCCGCGTCTTTCACACAAAATTTTGCTAAACCCAATGTTTTCAGGGTGTTCTACCGATAATGGCGAGCAAGCGCCCGCTTGGCCGAACTCTTGCCGGGACGGGCAGAAGTTCGTGTTTCGAGCGAGCGAGGTCGGTCATGTGGAAGTGGTTCAACTGCTATCTCTCCGGACGTCATAATTTCGGCGTGTCGTGCGAGCCGGGGGCGATCTTCCTGAAGTGCTCGCAGTGCGGCCGCCGCTCGCCCGGCTGGGCAATGGATCAGAAGGGTCAAGCGCCCGCGCCGCCTCGCGCACAGCTGGCTTCGGCAAAGGCGGCATCGCCCTCTGCGGGTGCCGCCGCCCCCGCACACCGCGCGCTTCCGATCAGCAGCGTGGCCGCCAGCTAGCCCCGGTTGACACTGCGCGCGCGGGCCGGGGACAATACCGGTCTCATGGCGGTCCCGCGCATCACCAAAGAAGATCTCAAGCAACAACTCGACGGCGGCGCTTCACCGGTGCTCGTCGACGCCCGGCTGAAATACCCGTACGAACACAGCACCGTGCGTCTGCCGGGAGCCATCCGGTATCAGCCCGACGCCGCCGCGCCGTCGATCCCGAAGGGTCGCGACGTGGTCGTGTACGACTCCGATCCGAACGAGTTGTCCAGCTCAGACGTCGCGGCGGTGCTCATCCGGCAGGGCTATCGGGCCGTTGCACTCAAGGGCGGCATCGTCGAGTGGCTGGAAGCCAAGCTGCCGACCGAAACCAAGGAAGCGCCGCAGATGGCGCCGCCCGCGCCCGGTGCGTTGAAAGGCTAGCCCCCCGATTCCTGCCGATTCACACGTCCCCCTTCATCAGACGCTGAGCGAACTCGCGCTGCTGGCGATGATTCGCGGCGACCTGCGCGACGCGTCAATGCTCGAAGCGGGCGCGGCCCTGGTCCGCGATCGCGGGATCGCATCCGACGTCGATCTCGGTCCACTCGTCGACCCGGCCGTGCCGTTCGACGGCGACCCGCAGCTGCGTCAGCGCTTCCAGCACATGTACGAGGCCGGCGCCTGGGTCCTGCTCGAGTCGGCGATCGCCGATCTGCCCACCGACATGCGCTGGCTGTTCGAGTCGGGCGCGGTGACGGTCCCGCAGCTGGCGGCGATTTATCAGCACCTCGGCGCCACGACCGCCGCCGAGTTCGGCGCCGCCGTCGCGCGGCGGGCGATTCGCTCGATTCCCGGCCTCGACGACACCACCGAGGCCGCCGTCGCCGCGGCGCTGCCGGCACTGCGCGCGAGGATCCCCAGAATCCCGCTCGGACGGGCCGTGGGGATCGTCGATCCCCTCCTCGCGCAGCTGCGCGCCCGCCCTGACATCGACTGGGCGATGCCCTCCGGATCGCTCAGACGCGGGCAGGATTCGGTGGGCGATCTGGAAATCCTCGCGGCCTCCGAGAACCCGGCGGGCGCGATCGACGATCTGTCGCGTCTGCCCGCGGCCAGCCGCGTGCTCCATGTGAGCGAGCGCCGCCTCTACCTCATGCTCGAGCGGGTGAAGCTCGGCGTACGATTCCCCCGTCCGTCCGAGGCCGGCGCGGCGCTGCTTCGTGTGACCGGCTCGCTCGAGCACCTGCGGCGTCTCGAAGGCTTCGCGCGTGATCGGAACGTCGATCTCTTCGCGCCCGCCGCGACCGAAGACGAGGTTTACGCGCGGCTCGGCCTGCCCTTCATCCCGCCGGAAATACGAAACGGCGAAGACGAGCTGCGGGCGGCGCGCGACGGCACGCTGCCTCGGCTCGTGTCGCGCGCCGATATCCGCGGCGACCTGCACATGCACTCGTCCTGGAGCGACGGCCGCGACCCCATCGATCAGATGGTCAGCGCCTGCGCAGAGCTCGGCTACGAGTACATCGCGATCACGGATCACTCGCCCCGCTCGATGGCGTCGCGCACGTTGACGCTGGACGGCGTCGCGCGTCAGGCTGAGGAAATCGCGGGCCTCCGCGACCGCTACCCGGACATCCAGATCCTCCACGGCTGCGAAGTGGACATCCTGCCGGACGGCCGCCTCGACTTCCCCGACCGCGTCCTGCAACAGTTCGACATCGTGCTGGCGTCGCTCCACGACGATGCCGGCCAGGCGCCCGAAGCGCTGGAGCGACGGTATCTCGCGGCCATGAAGCACCCGATGGTGGCCGTCATCACGCATCCGACCAACCGGCTCATCCCCCACCGGCGCGGCTACGACCTCGACTACGACCGGATCTTCACAGCTGCCGCCGAGACAGGCACGGTCGTGGAAATCGATGGTGCGCCCGCGCACCTCGATCTCGATGGCGCTCACGCGCGGCGCGCCATCGCCGCCGGCGCCACCGTCGTCATCGACAGCGACTGCCACCGGGCGGACGCGCTCGATCGGCAGATGGAACTCGGCGTGACCACTGCGCGGCGCGGCTGGGTCGAGGCGAGGCACGTCCTCAACTCGCGACCGCTCTCCGAGGTCCGCGCCTTTCTCGCGCGCAAGCGCGGCCAGTGACGTGCGGCGGGTCGCGGCCGCCCTGCTCGTCGGCGCCGCGGCGTTCTGCCTGTATCGTGCGACGCTCCTTCCGGGCTTCGATTTCGGCGACACCGGATCCTTTCAGACCTCGGTCGCCTCGCCGCTGATCAGATCCAGGGACGCCTACCCGCTGTACTTCGCAATCGGCCGCATCTTCCTGCGAGTGGCGCCCGGGGGGCCCGCTCACGCGCTGAACCTCGCCTCCGCGGCTCAGGCCGCGCTCGCCTGCGGCCTCCTCGTCCTGCTGGCCGAAGAACTGTCTGGATCGCTCTTCGCCGCCATCGCTGCGGCAGTCGTGTTCGGTGGCTCCTACACGTTCTGGAGTCAGGCCGTCATTGCCGAGGTGTACGCGCTGCACCTCGTGTTCGTGGCCGCCACGCTGCTTCTGCTGCTGCGATGGCAGCGGCAGCCGTCGGCCGCCAGGCTCAGTGCGTTCTTCGCCGTGTATGCGCTCGGCTTCGGGAACCATCTGTCCATGGTTCTCCTCTTTCCCGCGTACGTGGTCTTTCTGCTGTCGGCGGCGCCGCGAGGCTGGCGTTCGATGTTCACGCCACGGATCGTCGGGCTGGCCGTGCTGTTCGCGTGCGTGGGGGCGGCGCAGTACGCGTGGGACTTCCTGGCGATCTGGTCGGCCCCGCAGCCACCCGGCTCGGTGACCGATGCGGCCGCACGCTTCTGGTTCGACGTGACCAAGACCGACTGGCGCGACACGATGGTGCTGAACGTGCCGGTGTCGATGCTCCCGGATCGGCTGCGGATGTACTGGTTCGACCTCCGGCAACAGTTCGGTCCAGTCCTGCCCGCCGTCGCGGCACTCGGCCTGGCCTGGCTCTTTCGCATCGACTGGCGGCGCGGCATCCTCCTGCTCCTCGCGTACCTCGGCCCGGCGCTCTTCGCGTACGGCTACAACGTCGGCGACACGCACGTGTTCTACCTGCCCGCGCACCTGTGCGTCGCACTGCTCCTCGCGGTGGGCGTCTCGGCATTGGCGGGTTTCATTTGTTGGTGTAGTGCAGGCCTTCAGTCCTGCTTCGGAGAGCGAGACCAACTGTCAGGTGTGCGCAGGCCTGAAGGCCTGCACTACTCCTACATGGGGATCGCTCTGGCGCTGGCCATCGGTGGCTACGGCCTCGTGCGGGCGCATCGCGACTACCCGGCGCTCGATCGCAGCGGTGACACGCGGCCGGCAGAGGTGTTGACGAACCTGACCGCGGGGCTCGGGGACAGGCACGGGCTGCTCCTGACCGACATGCACTGGCAAATCGAGAACGGGCGGTCCTACTTCGGACAAGAGGTGCGGCCCGGGCTGGAGTACGCCCGCATGCCGGACGTAATCCTTCACGCGCCGGCGCTCATCGCCGACAACCTGGCGATCGAGCGCGAGGTCGTCGCGACGTCCCGCGCGCGGCAGGAGATCGTCGCGGCGTACGGCCCGCTGGTTTCGGCGGAACGCGACCCGCGCGCGCTCGCGCCGGCGCTTCGAGACATCGTGAGCGGGCTTTCACCAGGCACCCGGTACGTGCTCTGCGTCCTCAAGCCGACCCGGGAGTTCAGCGTCGAAACCGCAGATGTGAACGACGCCATCCGGATCCTCAGCGGCGGTGCCGCGGACGGCGTGCCTGCTGGCCAGTACGCCGTCGTGGCCGGACTCGCCGGCGAGAGGCCGGCGGTCATCGACGGATCGAACGATCCCTTCACACGCACCCTGGATTTGTCGGGTGTGCCCACGCAGGTGCGCATGGAGTCCTGGCTCGCCTTCGACACCATCAGGCGCATGGGCTTCGGCCACGTCGTCGCCGCACGCCAGCACACGCTGATCGTCGAACGCGGCGTCAGCTTCGTCGCGTTCGACGGCTCGGGCCGGCCGTTGCGGACGGGCTACGAGGGCAACATCTTCGCCGCGCAGCCCCGGTACCTCATCACGATCGCCCGTGGTATGGTTGATCCATGAAAAGGCTGGCCCGCGGCGTCGCGCTGTCGGCCGCCACGATGGCGGTCCTGGCCATCGGTTTCGCGGCGCGGCCGGCGGGGGCTGAGGCCGCGGCCGACGATCTCGCCCAGGCGCTGCAGAAGCGGTACGACTCGATCAAGGATTTCTCCGCCGACTTCGAGCACCGCTATCAGGGCGGCGTCCTTCGCAAAGGCGTCTCCGAGCGCGGCCACGTCCTGATCAAGAAACCCGGCCGGATGCGGTGGGACTACTCCGCGCCCGAGAAGAAGCTGTTCGTCGCGGACGGCGTGCGGATCTACTCCTACATTCCCGAAGACAAGCAGGTCGTCGTCAGCCCGCAGCCACGCGACGCCGAGACGACGACGCCCGCCCTCTTTCTCGCCGGCAAGGGCAACCTGACGCGCGACTTCACCCCGTCGCTCGTGGACAACCCGGCTGGGACACCGCCGGGGAGCCGGTCGCTCAAGCTGGTTCCAAGGACCCGCCAACCCGACTACGATTGGCTGGTGTTCACGCTCGATCCGGCGACCCTGGCCATCCGGGGCCTGCTGACCATGGACGCCCAGGGTGGCGAATCGGCATTCATCTTTACAAATCTGAAGGAGAACACCGGACTGGCCGATAAGGAGTTCGCGTTCAATATCCCCCGGGGAGTTGATGTCGTCACTGATTCCTCGCGCTAAGCTCGTTGCTCTCGCCCTGCCGGTCGCCCTGGCCGCCCTTCTGTCGGCCTGCGCGACGTCAACATCGCATCTCGCCCGCGAAGCCGAGTACCGCCAGGATTACGACCGCGCGGTCGTCGAATACACCAAAGCGCTCCGCCAGAAACCGGACGACGCGGACGCGCGCATCGGGCTCGAACGGGTCAAGGTCCGGGCGTCCGAGGCTCACCTGCAGAGCGCCCGCCGTCTCTCCAACACGGGCAAGCTCGACGAAGCGCTCGTCGAATACAGCATGGCAGCCGAGCTGAACCCCACGAGCAGCGTGATCGACGACGAGCTACGGAGCACGCGCAACAAGCTGCGCGTCCGTGTCGCCGTGACGCACGAGGGCAAGACGGAGCTGCAGGCGCTCATCGATCGCACGCGCGACCTGCCGCCGGCGGGCCTCGATCTCCCGCAGAACGCCCGCATGCCCGCGTCGCTGACCTTCCGCGACGCCGGCAGCCGCGACGTGTTCACGGCCATCGCGCGCTTCGCGGGCATCAGCCTGATCTTCGACTCGACGTTCCGCGACACGCCGGTCACCGTGGACCTCCGCAATACCACGCTCCCCGATGCGCTGACGACCGTGACGAGCGCCACGCGCACGTTCTTCCGCGTGACGTCACCGCAGACCGTGGTCATCGTGCCCGACACGCCGGCCAAGCGCCGCGAGTACGAAGAGGAGATCATCCGGACGTTCTATCTGAGCAACGCGGATCTGAAGGAGACGATGGATCTGCTGCGGCTGATTCTCGACGCGCGCCGCATCTCGCCGATCACCGCCACCAACGCCATCACGATCAAGGACACGCCCGAGCACATCTCGGCCGCGGCGAAAGTCCTGTCGGCCATCGACAAAGCGCGGCCGGAAGTCGTGATCGACGTGGAACTGCTCGAGATCGATCGGACGAAGCTGCTCGAATACGGCCTGCAGATCGCCTCGCCCGGATCACCCGGCTTGAACGGTTCGGTGACGGTCAATCCACCAACGATCACGCTGCAGGCGCTCAAGAACCTGTCGCAGTCGGACATCCTGCTGACGAACCTGCCGGGCATCTACTATCGCCTGCTCAAGACGGACACGAACACGCGCGCGCTGGCGAACCCGCAGCTGCGCACCTCCGAAGGCATCACCGCGACGGCGCGGTTCGGCGATCGCGTGCCGGTGCCGGTCACGACCTTCGCACCGATCGCGACGGGCGGCACGCCGCAGCAGCCCATTACGTCGTATCAGTACGAGAACGTCGGCGTGAACATCGACATCATGCCGCGCACGCACCACGACGACGACGTCACGCTGCAGCTGAGCATCGCGGTCACGAGCATTTCCGGAACGGGATACGGCGGGCTCCCGACGTTCGGCAATCGCGAGATCAAGACGGTGATTCGCCTGCGCGACGGCGAGACCAGCCTGCTCGCGGGCCTCATCCGCGACGACGAGCGCCGGATCATGGACGGAATTCCCGGGCTGAGCGACCTGCCGCTCGTCGGCCGGATGTTCGCGCACTCCCAGCGCCAGACCGAGCAGACCGACATCGTGCTGACGCTGACGCCGCACATCGTCCGCGTGCTCGACCTGAACGAGTCCGATCTCCGGCCGTTCAAGGTCGGCCGCGACGCCGTGACGCTGATCGACCTTCCGGTGGCGGTGCCTCCCCAGCCGCCCGAGCCCGCGGCGCCTGTGCCGGCGCCCGCCGCGCCGCCGGCCCCTGCTCCCGCGACGACGACGCCCGGCCCGATCCTTCCGCCAAGATAGCTTCGTTCGTAGGGCGGCCCTTTCAGGGCCGCCTGGACGCGGGCCTGAAGGCCCGCGCTACTGCTTCTCTACATTCGCCCCGAGCGCCTTCAGTCGCTCCACCAGCCGACCGTAGCCGCGTTCGACGGTCTCGAGCGGCGCGAGCCGGCTCTCGCCGTCGGCGGCCAGGGCCGCCGCGATCAACGCCATTCCCGATCGCAGGTCGCGGCTGTCGAGCGGGCGGCCGCGCAGCCGCTTCGGGCCCGTCACGATGATGCGGTGCGGGTCGCAGAGGAACAGGTCGGCGCCCATGCCGCTCAGCTGCTCCAGCGCGAACAGCCGGAGCTCGTACAGCCAGTCGTGGACAAGCGTCTGGCCCTCGCACTGCGTCGCCAGCACGGTCAGCAGGCTGACGAGATCGCTCGGGAAACCCGGCCAGAGCCCGGTCGTGATGCGGCCGGCCGCGTGCAGCTTCGACTGATGGACGCGGAAGACGTCGCCGACGACCTCGTGATCGATGTTCATCCGGCGCATCACGGCGCCAAGGCCCTCCAGATCGATCGCGCGCGCGCCGCGAACGTCGATCTCGCCGCCGGTGATCGCGGCGACCACGGCCCAGCTCCCCGCCTCGATGTAGTCGCCCCACAGCTGGTGCTGCGCGCCGCCGAGCCTGCCTCCCCCCTCCACGCGAATGGTCGACGTTCCCCCGCCGGTGACACCGGCGCCGAGCTTGCGCAGGAACTCGCACAGCTCCACGACGTGCGGCTCACACGCCGCGTGCCGGATCTCGGACACTCCCGGCGCCGCGGCCGCCGCCAGCAGCGCCGTCTCGGTGCCCGTGACCGACGCCTCATACAGGTAGATCGACGCGGGCCTGATGCCGTCGGGCACCTCGAGCTGGTGGCCTGGCCCCGGCAGCATCCGCGCGCCCATGGCCGCCAGCGCATCGAGGTGCGTGGAAATCGACCGCCGCGCCGGAAAATCTCCGCCAGGCAGCGCCAGTCGTGCGCGCCCGCGCCGCGCCAGCAACGGGCCGAGCAGCAGCACCGATCCGCGGATCCGGCCGACGAGCGCGGCGTCGGGCTCGTCGCTGACGATCTTCTCGCAGCGAACGCGCAGTGTGGTCGTGCCGAGGCCGTCGACCGTGGCGCCGAGGTTGACGAGGAGCCGCGCCATCGCCTCGACGTCGGCGATCCGTGGCACGTTCGTCAGCACGCACTCCTCGGTCGTCAGCACGCACGCCGCCAGCAGTGGCAGCGCGGCGTTCTTGTTGCCTTCAACCTCGACGGAACCTGATAGGCGGCGGCCGCCTTCGATGAGCAGAGTAGACATGGTTAGTCAGCAGTCAGCAGTCAGCAGTCAGCAGTCGGCAGTCGGCAGTCATGGGGCGAAGTCGCCAAGGTACACGATTTCCTCGCGAAGCTCGACACCGAACTGCTCGCGCACGCGCGTCCGGCATCGCGCGATGAGCTTGCGGATGTCGTGCGCGGTGGCCCGGCCCTCGTTGACGATGAAATTGCCGTGCGTGGGGGACACACGGGCGCCGCCCTCCGCCGCGCCCTTGAGGCCGGCACGATCGACCAGCGCGCCCGCGGACCAGGGAATGCCTTCGGGCACGGCGTCGCGTCCGGGTTGCGGGTTCCGGAAGATGCAGCCCGCGCTCGGCGTATCGAGCGGCTGCGTCCGCTTCCGGAACGCCAGCGACTCCCGCGCGATCCGGCGGAGCGAAGCTGGGTCGCCATCGGCCACGTGGAACTCCGCCCAGAGCAGGATCTCGCCGGTCCGGCGCAGGCGGCAGCCCTCGTATTCGAACGACAGATCGGCATGCGGCACCTCGACGGCAACGCCGGATCGGCTCGCGACCCGCACGCGCGTCACCAGATCGCCGATCAGGCGGCCGGCGAAATGCGCGTTCCCGAAGACCGCGCCGCCAACGGTGCCGGGCGTCCCGGCCCACGCCTCGAGGCCCGCGCAGCCGTGGTTGATTGTCCACCGCACGAGGCCGTTGATGGTCACAGACGCGTCGGCGCGAACGCCGCCGCCGTCGATTCGACGAATGTCGCCTCCGCGCCACCGGATCACGAGCCCGCGGACGCCCGAGTCGGCGACGAGCACATTCGAACCGCCGCCGAGCATCGTCAGCGGAACGCCCTCCCTGGCGGCCAGCGCGAGCGCCATGGCGAGTTCGTCCCTCGTGCGAACGTCCAGCAGCCAGTCCGCCGGCCCGCCGACCCGGAACGTCGTGAACAGCGCCAGCGGACAGTGCTCCTGGAGGCGATCGCCAAACGCGGCGCGCATAGCGGCCGCGAACGCCGACGCCGTCATCGACGCCCCGCCTCGACGGCCATCAGGTGCTGCTCCTGCCCAATCAATGCCGCCATCGCCTCACCTGGCGAGCAGACGGCGAACGCGATCGTGTCGCCGGGACCGAGCTGACCCGCCAGACATATGTCCGCGGTGATGACGGTCGCGATCTTCGGATACCCGCCGGAGGTCTGCCGGTCAGCCATGAGCAGAATCGGCTGGCCGGACGCCGGCACCTGCACGACTCCGAGAGGCGTCGCATCCGAAATCACATCAGCGCCTCGGCTGTGCGCCAACGGAGGACCGTTCAGCCTGAACCCCATGCGATTCGAGCTGGGAGCGATGCGGTACGGTGCCGACTGGAGCGCGTCGAGCGCGCCGGCCGCGAAGCGATCGCTTTGCGGCCCCGGCAGGACGCGGAGGGTTGCGCGGCCGTCAGGCACAGTCGCCGGGGCGGTCGCCGTATTCGAACGCGGGTGCGCGGCCGCAACGGCCCGCGCGCGGGCCACGCCGCACGACAAGCGGTCGCCGGCCGCGAGCGCGCGGCCGCCCAGGCCTCCCATCGCGCTCGGCAGATGGGTCGCGCGGCTGCCAAGGACGGGCGGCGTCTCGATGCCCCCGGCGATGGCGATATAGGCGCGCGTGCCGCGGAGCCGGCGTCCGAACCGCAACGTGGCGCCGGCCGGAACCACGACCCCCCCCATCGCCATGACTGGTTGGTGATCGATCGAGATCTCGAACTCGGCGCCGGCCACCGCCACGAGCCGCTCGTCGTCGAACACCAGTTCGGGGCCGACGAGCGTCGCCTCGAGCGCCGCGGCGTCGGCCGCGTTGCCGGCCATCGCGTTCGCGATCCGATGGGAGACCGGGTCCATCGGACCGGCCACAGACACGCCGAGCGACTGAAAGCCCCATCGCCCCAGATCCTGAACGGTGGTCAGGAGTCCCGGTTTCGCGATGTGTACCACAGGCACCGCCGGCACCTCAGCGCACCGCTCGCTCGAGCCGGTCGAACTCCGTGCGATCGATCGCGTCGAACCGCACGGCGTCGCCGGCTTTCATGAGAAACGGGTTCGCGCGCGCCGGGTCGAACGGCAGGAGCGGCGTGCGCCCGATGATTTGCCAGCCCCCCGGCGTCTCGGATGGATAGACGCCGGTCTGCGCGCCCGCGATCCCCACCGATCCCCGGGGCACACGCACCCGCGGCGTGTCGCGCCTCGGCGCGGCGATTCGTTCGTCCACGACGCCGAGATACGCGAGGCCGGGAGCAAACCCGAGCATGAACACGCGATACGTGGGCTGCGTGTGCAAGTCGACGACGCGCGATTCGCTGATGCCGCCGAACGCCGCGACGGCCGCGAGGTCCGGACCGAACTCGCCCCCGTAGCACACCGGCAGCCGCAGCGCTTCGCGCGCAGGCCGGGCCTCCGGCACCGGCCGGGCGGCCTCACGCTCGAGACGCGCCATCAGCGCGTCGTGCGATGTTCTAAGCGGATCGAAGTACACGGCCACCGATCGGTAGGTCGGCACGACGTCGCGAACGCCGGCGACGGGATCGGCGTGCAGGCGTTCGGCCAGCGCAATCGCGCGGGCGTTGATCGCGCGATCGATCCGTTCCTCGAATTCGACGATGAGCGCCGAGTCGCCGGCGGCGACAATCCGGAACGGGTTCACGAAGCCACGCTGAGCGCCTGCAGCAATTTGCCGTGAATGCCGCCAAAGGCGCCGTTCGACATGACAATGACCAGATCGCCCGCACGACGCTCCCCCGCGATCGTGGCGACGATCCCGTCGAGCGAGTCGGCCTCGCGCGCCGACTGGCCGCGGGCCCGCAGATCACGAACGAGCTCAGGGACGGACAGCCGCTCCGCCTCGGGCAGCTTCGACCGGAAGACCGGCGCCAGCAGGACTTCGTCGGCGCCCGCGAACGCGCGCGCGAAATCGTCCTGAAATACGCGCCGGCACGACGAGGCCGACCGCGGCTCGAACACGGCCCAGATTCGCGCCGACGGATGCGACGCCCGCAGTCCGGCGAGCGTTTCGGCGACGGCTGTCGGGTGGTGGGCAAAATCGTCGTACACCGTCACGCCGCCCGCGGTCCCGACGACTTCGAGACGGCGCTTGATTCCCGCGAACGTCGCGAGGCCCTCGCCGATGCGCTCCGGTGAGATGCCGATCTCGGTCGCCACCGCGATCGCCGCAAGCGCGTTACGCACGTTATGAGCGCCCACGAGCGGCACCTCGAACTGGCCGAACGGCAAGCCGCGCCGCCGGACCTTGAAGCCTGTCCGGTCGCTCCCGGGAGACATATCGTGCGCCTGCCAGTCGATGTCGTCACCCAGCCCGAAGGTCTCGACCCGCGACACGGCGGACGCCGTCAGCTCGCGCGCGCCCGGGTCGTCGGCCCCGGCCAGCAGAAGGCCCCGGCGCGGCACCAGGTTCGCGAGCCGCCGGAAGGCCAGCGCGACAGCCGCGTAATCCGCGTAGATGTCAGCGTGGTCGAACTCGATGTTGTTGACCACCGCGATGTCGGGGACGTACTTGAGGAACTTCGCCGTCTTGTCGAAGAACGCGCTGTCGTACTCGTCGCCCTCGATGACGAAGTCGCGGCCGCCGCCGATACGGTAGCTGGACCCGTGTTCGCCGAAGTTCTTCGCGACGCCGCCGACCAGGACGCTCGGGTCGACGCCTCCGCTGCGTGAGCACCCAGCCGGTCAGCGACGTGGTCGTCGTCTTGCCGTGCGTCCCGGCGATCACGATCGAGCGCGCGCCCCAGAGAAAGTGGTCGCGAATGGCTTCGGGCAGCGACCCGTACCGAATCTTGCGGTCGAGGACTTCCTCGAGCTCGGGGTTGCCGCGCGAGATGGCGTTGCCGACCACGACGAAATCGATGTCGCTCGTGATGTGCTCGGCGCTGTAGCCGCTCAGCACCGGGATGCCTTCGCGCTCGAGGAAGTCGCTCATCGGCGGGTAGACGTCCTGATCGGAGCCGCGCACGTCGAGGCCCTTGCGCTTGAGCATCGCGGCGAGCGTGGCCATCGCGGTGCCGCAGATGCCGATCAGATGAATGCGACGCACGTCTACTCCACCGCTGCTTCGTCGATGATGAGGCGCGGCCGGGCGCCGGCGATCACCCGGCACGATACGCCGAGCGGAAGCGTGAGTGCCGGACCGGTCGTGTGCCCGGACGGAAACCCGATGAGCACCGGGCCGGGGAAATCGGCCAACAAATCGGCCATCACCGCCCGGGCCGTCAGGCGGCCTCCCGGCTCGTCGCATTGCGGGCAGTTCGCCGATGACGACCGCTGCGGCCCGCGCGAGCAGGCCCGTCTGCCGCAGCTGGGTGACCATCCGGTCCAGCCGGTACGGCCGCTCCCCCACCTCGTCGATGAACAGCACGTGGCCGGCCGGCGGCGCAAAGGCGAACGGCGTGGCCTGCGAAGCGAGCAGCTGCGTCAGCGTCCCGCCGAGCAGCACGCCGGCGGCTTCGCCCGGCCGCAGGGCCTCGACGCCCGGAGCGGGCAGCTCGCCCAGCGGTTCGCGCCGGGTCAGCGCCGCGCCAGAAACGACGCGCGGTCGTACGCGCCCGCGCCAAGGCTCGAGCCGCCGGCGAGCATCGGGCCGTGGAACGCCACCTGGCCGCTCGTGATGGTCAGGAACGTCAGCACAGCCGTCAGATCGCTGCACCCGATGAACGGCTTGCGCACGCGGCGGGCCTCTTCCCGGTCGAGCAACGGCAGGACCTGGGCGCTCCCGTACCCGCCGCGGACGGCGATGAGCCCGGCAATCGAGGGGTCGCGCCACGCCCGCTCGATCGCGCGCGCGCGTACCTCGGGCGGACCGGCCAGATAGCGCTGCCGCTCGAACACGGAGTCGTCGTAAACGGGGTCGAACCCGAGCCGGCGGATCTCGTTCACGCCCCGATCGAACTCGTCGCGTGCGAACGCGCTCGCCGGCGCGACCACGGCGAGACGGGCGCCGGGCTCGAGCGCACGGGGTTTGACGCTCACGCGAACCGCGCCATCTCGTCGGCGACCGCGCGGTGCTCGTCGCAGCCGAGGACCTGCCGGAGGGCCTGTGCCCCGAGGGGGCGCCCGGCCCCGGCGACAGGAGACCCCGCCGCGAGGAACCGCTCCTTGGCGCGCTGCTGCCGCATCAGCGCATCCTCAACGCGCCCGTACGGCAGCCGCTCTTCTTCCACGGCGTGGACCAGCGATTCGAGCGCCGCAGCCTGCTGATCGTGGTTCCCGCTGCAGATCAACACGCCGTCGCAGCCCGCCTCGATCGCCAGGACGGCCGCCGACGGCACCGAGTACTCGTTGGCCACGGCCTTCATCTCGAGATCGTCGCTCAGGATGACCCCGCCATAGCCCAGCTCCTCTCGAAGCAGCCCCGAGACGATGCGGCGCGACAGTGTCGCCGGGCGCTTTTCGTCGAGCGACGGGACCAGGACGTGAGCGGTCATGATCGTCGCGACGCCGGCGGCCACGGCCGCCCGGAACGGCAGGAACTCCACCTCGCGCAGCCGCTCCGGCGGGTGCTCGACGAGCGGGAGCTCGAGGTGCGAGTCGGTGCTGGTATCGCCGTGGCCGGGAAAATGCTTGCCGCACGCCGCGATGCCCTCGGCCTGGAGCGTCCGGATGAGGGCGGCGCCGTAGCGGGCGACGTCCTCCGCCCTGCTGGACAACGCCCGGTCGCCGATGACGGGGTTGCTGGAGTTGGTGTGGACGTCGAGCACCGGCGCGTAGTCCAGCGTCACGCCCACAGCGCGCAACTCGGCGGCCAGCGCCCGGGCGAAACGCTCGACCAGACGGACGTCTCCGCTGCGGCCGAGGGCGGCCATGGGCGGCCACTCGGTGAACGGCGACTTCAGGCGGGCCACACGCCCGCCTTCCTGGTCGATGCTGACCCAGAGCGGAAGGTCGGGTACGAGACGGGCCGCCTCGTACGACAGTTCCGCGACCTGCCCGGGCTCGGCCACGTTCCGGGCGAAGAGGATGACGCCGCCCAGCCCGAAGTCCCGGGCAAGCGAGCGCAGTTCGACCGGGATCTGAAGGCCATCGAAGCCGGCCACCAGGAGCCGGCCGATCTGACGACGGAGTGAGCCTGACGCCATGCCGGAACGATTCTATAATTTCTTGGTGTCAAACCGCGGCATCGCCATCAAAACCTCCGCGCCGACCCGCATCGATCTGGCGGGCGGCACTATCGACATCTGGCCCCTGTACCTGTTCCATCCCGGCGCCTGCACCGTGAACGCCGCCATCAGCCTCCGTGCGCACGCCGCCATCGAGCCACGCGACGACGGTCAGGTCGAGCTCATATCGGTAGACACCGGCGGACACGTGATGGCGCGCGAATCGTCGAGCCTCGACGGCTCGGGCGATCTGCCCCTGCTGTCGCTGATGGCCAGGGAGTTCGGCCTGGAGAACGCCACGCTCATCACCCGCGGAGAATCGCCGGCCGGCGCGGGTATCGCCGGCTCGTCGGCGCTCACGATCGCCGCCTGCGGCGCGCTGGCGCGCTGGTCAGGGCATGCGAAGACCGACGAGCAGCTGCTCGAGATCGCGATGAACGTCGAGTGCCAGACGATCCGCGTGCCGACCGGCGTGCAGGACTACCGGCCCGCGCTGTACGGCGGGGTCGCGGCCGTCGAGCTCCGCGTCGGCGGGGTCCACCGCGTCGCCCTCGACGTGGACCCGTCGGACCTGACGCAGCGGATCGTGCTCGCCTACACCGGCGCGCCGAGAAACTCGGGCACGAACAACTGGGAGATCACCAAACGCCACATCGACGGCGACCGCCACGTCTTCGACTGCTTCGAACGGATTCGCGACACGGCCGAGGCGATGCGCACGGCGCTCGAACGGGGCGACTGGGACGAGGTCGGCCGCCAGATCGCGACGGAGTGGGACAACCGGCGGCGTCTGGCGCCAGGCGTGTCCACGCCCGCCATCGACGATCTCATCGCCCGGGCGACGGCCGCCGGCGCCACGGCCGCCAAGGTCTGCGGCGCGGGCGGCGGCGGGTGCCTGTTCTGCTACGGGCCGCCCGCCGCGCGCGACCGGATCGCGGCGGCGTTGAGGCACGGCGGCGCACGCGTTCTCGACTATCGGGTCGAAACCGACGGCCTGCGCTTTGGAGAGCCCGCGTGAAACTCCCGATGCTCTCGGCGGACGACAAGCTCGCCGAAATCAAGCGCCTCTATTACCGCACCACGGCGAAGACCATCCAGGCCGATCTCGCCCGGGCGCTCGATCTGCTGAAGTCGATGAACAACGAAGAGGAACGCGAGCGTGCGGCCGTCTACATGGACGGGCTCGCGCAGATGCGGCAGGACTGGAAGAAACGGAGAAGTTAGAACTAAGAACTAAGAACTAAGAGAACTTCTGACTTCTAAGTTCTAAGTTCTAAGTTCGACTTTCGACCGTCTTCTTCCGCGCGGCGAGGCGGAGCGGTTCGGGGACGTTGCGGTCGATGGCGATCTGCGAACAGTCCTTCGAGCTCACCCGCTGCAGCAGGTTCATGCTCAGCGCGACGGGGGTCTTGGGGTTCTTCACCAGTCCGAGGACGATCTTGTAGCTCTTCATCCAGGCGCGTTTGTGCGCGATCATCCGCAGCACGTCTTCCGAGACACTCGCCATCCGCGCGATGCTCTCGACTTCCTGCTCCGTGAGCTTCGGGCTGCTCATCACGGCGGCCGCAATCATCTTGTTCGTGTCGCGGACCAGGATCGCCCGCATCTCGCGCGTGCCCTTCGACGCGGCCTTCAGACGCTGCGTGAACGTCATCTTCGAGATCTTCTGGCTGACGCTCAGCTCGTCGGTGTCGCCCTCCGCCAGCAGGTCTTCGTCTCCGGGCTCGGCGACGTCCACGTCCACGAGCGGCGCCTCGGCGTCATCGGCCGGCGGCGCGCCAGCGGTCACCGCGACGCCACGGGCCACGAAGAAATCCCGGAGCGTGACGGACACATCCGGCCGGGACAGGAACTTGGACAAGGCCTCGGCGGGTAGCCGGTTCAGGGTCGCGTCCGCCGTCTCGCGGACCTCTTGATCGGGATCGTCGAGCAGCAGCACGAGGATGCTCAACTGCTCGTGGGCGCGGGGCGCGAATCCGCCCTGCGCCGCCAGCAGCCGTACATCGCGCGCCACTTCGCCGCGCTTGAAGAATTCCACCAGGGGGCTGGCAATCATGGAGTGACCAGATATGTCTTGAAGTTGGCCAGGTTGACGCGCCACGTGACCACCTGGCCGTTTCCGCCAAGGGGCCTCGTCGGCATGCCGTTGAACGTCACCGCCACGCCGCCGGCGTCGCCGGCGGTGAGGACGATTTCCTTGCGCACCTCAAAGCTGGACTCCTCACCCGGATTGAATTCCCGCTGCGCCGCGCGGCTTCCGTCGACGATCGCCCCAATCCACGACCGCCTGGCGGCGGTCACCTGCACCACGAACCGATCGGCTGGCACGGCCGCCACCGGTGCAGGCGTCTCGACCGCGGGCGCGGCGGCCGGCGTCTCGACCGGCGGCGTCGGACTGCTGACTGTTGACTGCCGACTGTCGACTGCCGACTGCTGACTGCCGCCCGCCGACTGCTGACTGCCGACTGCCGACTGCTGACTGCCGACTGCCGACTGTCGACTGTCGACTGCCGACTGCTGACTGCCGACTGCCGACTGCTGACTGCCAACTGCCGACTGCTGACTGCCGCCCGCCGACTGCTGACTGCCGACTGCCGACTGCCGACTGCCGACTGCCGACTGCTGACTGCCGACCGTTCTCCTGCCTGCCGTTCCGAAGTACACGACGACTGCCGCAATCGGAATGCTGATCGCGATCAGGCGCAGAAGCGTGGAAGCTGTTCGCCGGTCGCTTTCGACCGCCTCGTGGTCCTCGATCTGGGACGTCGTGGGGTGGCCGGCCGTCACCGAGTCCTGCGGGAACTGGCCCATGAACTGTTCGATCACGACTTCCGGCTCGAGGCCCACCTCGAGCGCATAGGCCCGCACGAACGACCGGCTGAAGATCCCGCCCGGCAGGCGCGCGATGTCGTTGCGCTCGAGCGCCTCGAGCGTCATCATCGCGATCTTGGTCGCGTTCGAAATCTGGCGCAGTGACAGACCCCGGCGCTCGCGCGCTTCGCGCAGCATCCTCCCGACATCGCCACGCGCATGCTGTACTGCCATCGGCCGCGCCAACCTCGGCCTTATGTTAGGAAGCGGATCTCACGCTGTCAAACCGCCGCCTCGCCTCGCGAACCACCGCCACCAGATCTTCGGCCTCCGCGTCGAACAACCCGATCGCCGCCATTCCAGCCGCGCCTGTCGCCGCCACGGCCTCGATCCGCTCCATCGACACCCCGCCGATGGCGAGAACCGGCACCGGAACGGCCCGGACGATGGCCTGGAGCCCCTCCAGACCGAGAGGCTGGCGCAGGCCGGGCTTCGATGGTGTCGGAAACACCGTGCCCGCGATGCAGTAGTCCGCGCCGCGCGCCGCAACGGCAGCCTCCTCGGCGCCATGCACGGATCGTCCAATCAGAAACCCGGCGGGCACCATCGACCGCGCCCGGGCCGGCGCGATCGAATCGCCGCGCAGATGGACGCCGTGCGCCCCTGACGCGACCGCGACGTCCAGCCGATCGTTCACGACGACGCGGGTCGGCGTGTGGCGCGTCATGTCGACCAGCCTCGTGGCCAGCGACAGGAGCGCGAGCGCTTCGAGACCCGGCTCACGGAGCTGGATGAGATCGACGCCGGCGCGGACAGCGTCGCGACAGTGATCGAGCACGGGGCGCCTGTGCCGGTCGGTGACGAGGCAGAGGATCACGCCGCTGGCCGGTCCGTGGCGTCGCGCGGCTCACGCGAGGCGAAGACCAGCGACAGATCGACAAAGCCGGCGACGAGGTTGACGCCGCCCAGGCCCGTCACGCCGCCCCGCACGAAGTGATTCGTGAGAAACGGCCGGATGACGGGCCACTTGAGCACGAAGTAATTGTTGTCCCAGAAGGAGGACCAGGGCAGCACGACGAGCAGCAAGCCGACCTCGAGGAAGAACGCTACGTAGACCAGCCGGCGGATCAGACTCCTACCCCCGCGCCTGCACCTTGTTGAGCCGGTCGACGCGCGCGGCGACGTCGCGGAACTCTGGCGCGTTGGCCTGCAGCTCGATGCAGATCGCGAGCGCGCGGGCCACTTCGCCGGTCGATTCGAGCGCGTCGGCGAGCTCGTACATGAGCATGTGCCCCTCGTCTTCGCTGGGCGCCGGGACCTGGGCGGCCCGCTCGAACCATTCAATCGCTTCGGGCAGATGGCCGCGGCCGCGATGCGTCCGCCCGATGAGGGTGGCCGCCTGGAACCGGTGGCGCGGCGACCGCGCCGCCATTTCGAAGGCCAGAATGCTCTCGTCGATCTTGCCGGCCTGGCGCAGCGACATCCCGCGCTTCAGGTTCTCGTCTCCGCCATCGCCCGCCGACAGCTTCGACGCTTCGTCGCGCAGCTGCTCGAAGACCGTGTCGAGATCCCCGTCCCCGAACGGCGCCCCGCCGGAGGCTCGCAGCGGCACGTCGGCATCGCCACGCCCCATATCGCCCAGGACGATGCTCAAATCCACCTCCACGCTTTCCTGCTCCGCGTGGGCCATCGGCATGGCCCCGGCGGCGGCCGCGGGCGCCTCGGTGTCGCCGAACAGCCCGGACATGTCGCCCGCATCGGGGTTGAGCTCGAAATGCGATGTCTCGGGCTCCGACGGCGGCTCCGTCTCTCGAACGGGCGGCGCGGCCGGCCGGACCGGCCCATCGAGGCCCGTGAGCGACGCCAGGTCCAGCGGATCGTCGTCGAAGACGCCCGCCTCTCCGGCCGCCTCAGAGGCATCTGAAGACGGCGAGCCCTCGTCGAGGGACGGAAACGCCGCGCGGGTGATCACGTCGGTGCTCATGAACGGCGTCGTGCCGCTCAGACGCTCCGCGATCACGCCGTCCGGATCCGTCTCTCCCAGCAGCACGAGTGACCGGCGGAACCGCTCGATGTTCGCCCGCTCCCACGGCTCGCGGGCGACGAGGTCCTCGGCGATGAACCGGGCTTCGGGTCCCATGTGCGCAGCGATGTACGCGTCGGCCAGCTGGGCCTGTGCCTCGTACATCGTGGCTTCGAGGCCGCCGTCCACGCAGATTTCCACCAGCCGCATGAGCGCAGGGATGTGATGGGGCACGAGCGTCACGTATTCCTGAAGCGTGGCCGCGGCCGATGCCCAGTCCGCCTGCACGACCGCCGTCTCGGCGGCCAGTTCGACGACTTTGAACGCGACATCGGGCAGTTCGCCGGCCAGCTTCCAGCCAACGGCGGCGATCTCGTCGCGTCGCCCGGGATCCTGCTCGAGCACGAGGCGAACGAGCGCCATGCCCTCGTCCGCGTTGCCGCGCAGCGCGAGCTCGGCCGCCATGAGCTGCAGCTGCGGATCGCTGCCCGCGTTCTGGGCCGTCAAGTACTCGCTCGCGGCCTCGATGTTTCCATTTGCCACGAACGTCCGGGCCAGATGCTCGCGCAGCTCGGCATCCTCCGGGTCCAGGCGCGCCGCCTCGCGCAGCATCTCCAGCGCGTCGCCGGTCCGGCCGCTGGCGTCGAAGGCGGCGGCCAGCGACTTGAACTGCCGGGGCGTGACCGCGCACTCGCGCGCGCGATCGAGCTCCCCGGCGCCGAGGTACACCCCGAGCAGACTCTCGCGGATTTCCTCGTCGTCCGGCCTGATGAGCGCGGCCCGCCGCAGCGCTTCGATCGCCTCGGGCCGCCGGCCCGCATCGGACAACTCTGCCGCAATCGCCTTGAGATCCGCCGCCGCCTCGGACAGCTCCCCGATATCCACTCGCGCCGCCGCCGCGGCCATTCGCGCCTGAAAGTCCGCGGGGTCGAGCGTCCCGAGCCGGATCATGACCTGCGCGACGCCGCGCGCATCGCCCCGCGCGCGCCGCCGGTCGGCCACGGTCTTGAAGTACAGGCGCGCGTCGGCCAGCAGTCCCTGGTTGGCGGCAATCTCGGCCGCCTGCACGAGCGCCTGCTCGTGGTCCGGCTTGAGCTTGAGAATCTTTTTGTAGAGCGCGCCCGCCTTCGGCAGGAACCCGTCGTCGTGCAGAATCGAGGCGATGCGGATGTACTGCTCGACGGCCTTGTCGACCTGGCCGGCGCGAACATAGAGATCGCCGAGCGTGTTGGTCGAATTCAGGTCGCGCGGCTGATCCTCGACAATGCGGAGGTACTCCGCGATGGCAGGTTCGACTTTGCCCTGGCGGAGCAACTTCTCGGCGTTTCGGAGTGCGGCGACGCGGTCAAGCGGCACGGGTAGGCTTCATTCAATGGTATCAAACCGGGCCGACGGCCGGAATGACCGCCGATGCACATCGGAGTAGCCATACCGTGCAACGGCGTCAAGATGATCGGCCGTCGCATAGCCTTTGTGGCGGTCGAACCCGTACCGGGGATCGCGCACGTGGAGGTCACGCATCTGCCGATCGCGGGTGACCTTGGCGATAATCGACGCGGCCGCGATGGCCGAACAGCGCCGGTCGCCGTGGACCACCCCGCGCTGCGCCATGGGAAGATCCGGCACGCGGAAAGCGTCGACCAGGACGATATCGGG
Organism: uncultured Acidobacteriota bacterium; assembly: GCA_963821285.1. Classification (GTDB taxonomy): domain Bacteria; phylum Acidobacteriota; class Vicinamibacteria; order Vicinamibacterales; family CAVVIG01; genus CAVQJU01. The sequence goes on along the minus strand of CAWGDD010000003.1, from coordinate 294,376 downwards.
GAGCGGGGCGAGGGCGAGGATGGCTCGCTGCATGGCGCGAAGCGACGCCTGGTGAATGTTGATTTGATCGATCTCGACCGGATCGGCGCCGGCGACGGCCCACGCCACGGCGCAGCGCGTGATCTGCTCGTAGAGCAGCTCGCGCTCGGCAGCCGGTACGGCTTTCGAGTCGGACACGCCGGCGACGTGCCGGTCGGGGTGCAGCACGACGGCGGCCGCCACGACCGGTCCGGCGAGACAGCCGCGCCCGACCTCGTCGACGCCCGCGACCAGCATGAACCCGACCCGCCGCAGCGAGTTCTCGAGCGTTCGCGTGGCGGACACGCGAGCCATGACGGACCTAGCTGGCGGCTTTGTCGCTTTCCTTCATGCGCGCTGCCTTGCCCTTCAGGTCGCGCAGGTAGTAAAGCTTGGCGCGGCGAACCTTGGCCCCACGGACGATGTCGATCTTCGAAATCGTCGGCGAATGCAGCGGGAAGATGCGTTCGACGCCCTGGCCGAACGACACCTTGCGCACGGTGAACGAGGCATTCGTGCCGCCGCGATGCATGCCGATGACCACGCCTTCGAACATCTGGATGCGTTCCTTGTCGCCTTCGCGGACCTTCACGTGCACGCGAACGGTGTCGCCCGACTTCATGGCGGGCCGGTCCATCAGCTGCGACTTTTCGGAAATCTCAATAGCTCCCATATCGTGCTCCCTCAGCAGGGCCCCGGGCCCTGCACTACTTCCGTCGTTCGGCCACCAGTTCGCGCAGAATCTCCTGCTCTTCCTCGTCCAGCGCCGCGCCGGCCAGCAGCTCCGGCCGGCGTTCGAGCGTGCGGCTCAGCGACTCGCGCTTGCGCCAGCGCCGAATCTCCGCGTGGTTGCCCGACAGCAGGACGTCGGGCACCCGCAGCGTCCCCACCTCCGCGGGCCGCGTGTAGTGCGGAAAGTCGAGGAGCCCGCGGCTGAACGAGTCGTCCGCCACCGACTGATCGTCCCCCACCACTCCCGGCACGTGCCGCGCCACGGCATCGATCACCACCAGCGCGGGCAACTCTCCGCCGCTCAGGACGTAGTCGCCGATCGAAAGTTCCTCGGCCACCTTCGCCCGCACGCGCTCGTCCACCCCTTCGTATCGGCCGCACAGCAGCACCACATGCGCCGCGCGGCTCAGCCTCACCGCTTCGGCCTGCGTGAACGCGGTCCCCTGCGGCGACATCAGCACCGTGGACATCGTCTCCAGCGGCACGCCGCGCTGCTCAGCGATGGCGTCGAGCGCCCGGAAGATCGGTTCCGGCTTCAACACCATCCCGGGCCCGCCCCCGTACGGCACATCGTCCACGACGCGATGCCGGTCGGTCGTAAAATCGCGCAGATCGTGGATCGCCACGTCCAGCGTTCCCCGCTCGATGGCCCGGCCCACCACCCCGTCCGCCAGCGCCTGCCGGATCATCGCCGGAAAAATCGTGACGATATCGAAAGTCACGCGTTCAGATCCAGCAACCCCTCGGGCGGGTCGATCACGATCCGCCGGGCGCCCACGTCGATCGTCGTGCAGATCTCGGTGGCCAGCGGGATCAGAATCTGGCCGGCCGTTCCCGCGACCACGAGCCGGCTCGCGCCGGGCGTCCCCTCGACTGCCTCGACTACGCCGACCGCGGCGCCCGCCCTGGTCTCCACTCGGCACCCCACCAGTTCGTGGTGGTAAAAGGCGCCCGACGGCAGCTCGGCCAGCTGCCCCGCCGGAATTCGCAGCTCGAGCCCGGCCAGGCCCTCCGCGTCGTTCATCGTGTCGATGCCCGCGAGGCCAATCACCGGCCGTCCACTCTGGATGCGAGCCGTCGTGACCGTCAGCGGCGTCACGACACCGCCCCGCATCGTGAACAGCGTTGCCCCCGGCCGGAACCGCTCGTCCGGAAAGTCCGTGTCGGGGTTCACGATCACCTGTCCCCGGATGCCGTGCGCGCGGGCGATCCGGCCGACCAGGGCCATGTCGTCCCACTTCATTGCAGAATTGCAGGAACGCAGAATCGCGGCATTGATTGCGGCGGTCTGCAATCCTGCCGTCCTGCACTCCGGCCATCCTGCAGTCTCATCACCCCTTGTACGGCGTATTCCGTACTTCCAGCGTGACGGTCTTGCCTTCGCGCTCGCCGGCCGACGCCGCCAGCGTCCGCAGCGCCGCCACGGTCCGGCCCTGGCGCCCGAGGATTTTCCCGGCGTCAATCGGCGCGCAGTACAGCTCGACGAGCGTGGTCTTCCCGTGCTGCGTCTCGACGACCCGCACGTCGGCCGGCCAATCGGCCAGGGCGCGCGCGAGCACTTCGACGACGGCCCGTACGCCGGTGGCGCCGTCCCCGCCGCTCACGCCTTGGGCGCCTCGACCGCGACGCTTGCCACAGGCGCCACCGGCGCAACGACAGGCGTCAAATGGCGCGCGATGAGCGTCCGCACGGAGTCCGACGGCTGTGCGCCCTTGCCAATCCAGTAATCGACGCGTTCCTTCTTGACGTCGACCATCGCGGGTCTGGTTCTGGGGTTGTAGTGCCCGAGAATTTCGACGAACGAGCTGTCGCGCGCGGCGCGCGAGTCGGCCACGACGACGCGGAAGAACGGACGCTTCTTGGACCCTGCCCGACGGAGACGAATTGCTAGCATCACTCACTCCTGCACTGGCACCGGGGCTCGTTCCCGGTCGCCTGTTTCGCTGCGCGATGTTTTCGAGCTCCGCGATCTAGCCGCGGTTGCGCAGCATCTGCATCGCGCGGCGGCGTCCGACCTTGCCACCGCCCGCCATCCCGGCCATTCCGCCGAGCTGTTTCAACATCTTCTGCATCTGCACGAACTGCTTCAGCAGACGATTCACTTCTTCGACCGACGTCCCGCTGCCCTTGGCGATCCGCTTCCGGCGGCTGCCGTTGATGATGTGCTGCTTCCGCCGCTCGTCCGGCGTCATCGAGCCGATGATGGCCTCGACGCGCGACATCTGCTTCTCGTCCGGCTTGTTCTCCGCCAGCGCCTTCACGTTGCCCATGCCGGGCAGCATGCCCATGATCTGCTCGAGCGGCCCCATCTTGCGGATCGTCCGCAGTTGATCCCGGAAGTCGTCGAGCGTGAACTCGTTCGACCGGATCTTCGCTTCGAGCTTCTCCGCATCCTGCCGATCGATCGCCGCTTCCGCCCGCTCGATGAGCGACAGCACGTCGCCCATGCCGAGCACACGCGACACCACCCGCTCGGGGCGGAACGGCTCGAAGTCCTCGAGGCGCTCGCCGTTACCGGCAAACGCAATCGGCACACCCACCACCGACACCACCGACAGCGCCGCGCCGCCGCGGGCATCGCCGTCGAGCTTGCTCAGCACGACGCCGGTCACGCCGACGCGGCGGTGAAACTCGCCGGCGCTCTTGATCGCGTCCTGCCCTGTCATCGCATCAGCGACGTAGAGCCGGTCGGTCGCGTCCGTCACGTCCCGAATGGCCACGAGCTCCGTCATCAGCTCATCGTCCACGTGGAGCCGGCCGGCCGAGTCCACGATGATGACGTCGAACCCGAGGTTGGCCGCCTCGGTCAGGGCGCCCTTCGCGCGCGCCACGGGGTCCAGCTCGCCGGCCGGGTCGAAGACCCTCACCGATGCCTTGGCCCCGACGACGTTCAGCTGTTGGATGGCCGCCGGCCGCTTCACGTCGGTGGACACCAGCAACGGGTGCCGGCCCTGGCCAACCAGATACTTCGCCAGCTTCCCGGCCGTCGTCGTCTTGCCCGCGCCCTGCAACCCGAGCAGGAGGATGACACGCGGCCGCTTGCTCGTCGGCTGCAGGCCCCCTTCGCCGTCGCCGAAGAGCGCCAGCATCTCGTCGCGGACGATCTTGACGACCTGCTGCGACGGCGAGAGGCTGCCGAGCACGTCCTGCCCCATCGCCCGATCGCGCACGCGGTCGACGAACGCCTTGACGACCTTGAAGTTGACGTCCGCCTCGAGCAGCGCAAGGCGGATCTCGCGCAGTGCGGCCTCGATGCTCTCGGGCGTCAGCCGGGTCTCGCCACGTAGCGTCTTGAAGACGTCCTGGAGGCGTGTACTGAGGGAATCGAACATCGTCAGGTGTCAGGTATATCGCGCTAAGCTGCTCTACCGCAAACCCTTATCGTAGCGGACGGCCCGCCGGAGTGTCAATCGAGAAACCGGTCCCTGGTCTCCGGGCCCGGTACCATACAGACGTCCCGCCGGCCGAACCACCGGAATCGGTTGCGGGCGACGACATCGTAGGCCCAGTCGCGGAGAGGACGCGGGACGATCATCAGGCTGTAGGCAAGCGGCCACGGAAAGCGGAGGCGCCGCGCGATACGCAAGGCGGCAGCCGAACGTAGGAACGCCCTTCGATTCTCGATCAGGAGGATGCTGTCTGCTTCGCCGCCCGTGACGCCGACCTCGGCCATCGCGCGCGCCGCCGCCTCCGAGCTGAGCGGTGCGAATCGGAAGTGTCCGCGTGGGTCCCGGAGAATGACGAACCGGACGAAGCCGTTGCAGAGGTTGCAGACACCGTCGAACAACACGACGGCGTGTTGCACGCTACAGACTCGCCATACCCCGACGCGCGCCCAAGGACTTCCCGATGGCGAACGCCATCACCAAAGCCAGCGTCTGGAGCAGGCGGCCCGTAAACAGGCTTCCTGCTCCCGCCAGAGAGAGCCCCCATATCTGACAGCCGCCCAACGCGACGATCACCGCCAGATCTGTGAGCAGCCTCTTTTGACGGTTCATACTCGCCTCACACCGATGACAGTTTGTGGCCCAGCTTCTCTTTCTTGGTCTTCAGATACCTGCGCGTCGTGTCGGACGCGGGGATTTCGAGCGGCATCCACTCGCTGACTGACAGCCCGTATCCCTCGATCCCCACCAGCTTGCGCGGGTTGTTGCTGAGCAGGCGCATCGACCGCACGCCGAGGTCCTTCAGGATCTGGACGCCCACGCCGTAGTCGCGCTGGTCGGCTTTGAACCCGAGACGTTCGTTCGCCTCGACCGTATCGAAGCCCTCGTCCTGCAGTTCGTACGCGCGGATCTTGTTGGCGAGGCCGATGCCGCGGCCTTCCTGGTGCAGGTAGAGGAAGATGCCCCGGCCTTCCTCTTCGATGCGCGCCAGGGCCGCGTCGCGCTGCGCGCCGCAGTCGCAGCGGATGGAGTGCAGGACGTCGCCGGTCAGGCACTGCGAGTGGACGCGGACCATCACGTCCTTCCCGCTGCTGATATCGCCGCGGACGAGCGCCACATGGGTCTGCTTGTCGACCGCGTTCTCGAAGCAGAAGATCCGGAAGTCCCCGTAATCGGTCGGCAGCTTCGCCGAGCTCACGCGCTTGACGAGCGTTTCGGTGCGGGTGCGGTAGTTGATCAGATCCGCGATCGTCACCATCAGCAGCCCGTGCCGCTTCGCGAACTTCGCGAGCTGCGGCACGCGCGCCATCGTGCCGTCCTCGTTCATGATTTCGCAGATGACGCCTGCCGGGTACAGACCGGCGATCCGCGCCAGGTCGACGGCGGCCTCGGTCTGCCCGGCGCGCACCATCACGCCGCCGGTGCGCGAGCGCAGCGGGAACATGTGGCCCGGCCGCGCCAGATCCGAGGGACGCGTGGCGGGATTGATCGCCGCACGCACGGTGTTCGCCCGGTCGCTCGCCGAGATGCCCGTGCTCGTCGAGCCCTTGGCTTCAATCGACACGCAGAACGCCGTTTCGAACCGCGAGCTGTTCTGCGACACCATCAGCGGGATCTCGAGCTCGTCCAGTCGCTCGGGCGTCATCGACAGGCACACGAGGCCGCGGCCGTATCGCGCCATGAAATTGATCGCTTCGGGCGTGATCTTCTCGGCGGCGATCGTCAGATCGCCCTCGTTTTCGCGGTCCGCATCGTCAACGACGATCACGAGCCGGCCGGCCTTGATGGCCTCGAGCGCGTCTTCGATCCGCGCGAACGGCTGTGGTGCGCGGCGCGCGCCTTTCGCAATCTGCATGGAACGTTTCAATGCGTAACCTCCCCAGGTCGAACGACGGCCAGACCGAGCCCCGCCAGCTCGACCGCCCGCGCGACGTACTTGCCCACCAGATCGCACTCCAGGTTGACGCGATCGTGGACCCGGGCGCGGGCCAGGCTGGTGTGCTCCATGGTGTACGGAATCACCTGAATGTCGAAGCGGTCGGCGCCGAGCACCGCGATCGTGAGGCTGATGCCGTCCACCGCGATCGACCCTTTGTTCACAAGATACGGCGACAGCTGGCGCGAAAACCCGACCGACAGCCACTGAAAGTCCGCCTCTGCGCGCAGGTTCTCGATGTACCCGATGCCGTCCACGTGCCCCTGGACGAAGTGCCCGCCCAGCCGGCTGTCCGCCCGAAGCGGCCGCTCGAGGTTGACGAGCGCCCCCGGCTCGAGCGAGCCGAGCGTCGTCACCCGAATCGTCTCCGGGCCGATCTCGGCCTGCACGTCAACGCCCGACTGTCCGGTGACGGTCAGGCACACGCCGTTGACCGCGAGGCTGTCACCCAACGCCAGCTCGGGCGCAAGCGACGAGGCGATGCGCAGCCGGAACCCGCCCGGCGTGGGCTGGCGATCGACGAGTTCGCCGACGGCTTCAACGAGGCCCGTGAACATATCCCTCTATCAGTGTGTCAGGACCGAGCGGCTCCGTGTGTCGATCGATCAGATCCAGCGGGTCAAAGGACCGATCCGGCAGAAACGGCACACCGCCGGTACCAATGACGCGCGGCGTGACGTACAGCCGGACGAAGTCCACGACGCCCTCGTCCCATGCCGCCGCGTGAATGGCCGCGCCTCCTTCGAGGAGGAGCGATTCCACCTGCCGCTCGGCCAGCACATCGAGCGCGGCACGGAACGTCTGGTCCCGTGCGGCCACCACCTCGGCCCCGCGCTCCACGAGCGGCTCGCACAGCGCCGAGTTCCCGGCCGCAGCCGCCGACGTGATGATGATGACAGGCCCAAGGGAGCGTGTCGAGAGCACGGCCGCGTGCGCCGGAGTACGCAGGCGGCGGTCGAAAATCACGCGCGTGAGCGGCCGTTCCCGAAAGGCGCCGCGAGCCGTCAGCTGCGGGTCGTCCGTCAGGACGGTCCCGGCGCCGACGCCGATAGCGTCCACCTCGGCGCGCAGCTCGTGGGCGTGCCGGTTGGCAGCCGCCGACGTCAGGGCCGTGCGGCGTCCGATCGCCTCGGCGAGGCAGCCGTCCCGGCTGATGGCGGCCTTCACGATGACGAACGGCCGCCGTTCGCGCATCAGCGTCAGGAACGGCTGGTTGAGCACGCGGGCCGCGGACGCGCCGAGCCCGACCTCGACGTGCACGCCGTGCTCGCGCAGGTACTCGAAGCCCTTGCCGTTGACGAGCGGGTTCGGATCCTCGATCGCCGCGACCAGACGTGAAATGCCGGCCTCGACGATCCTCGTGACGCACGGGCCCGTGCGCCCGACGTGACAGCACGGCTCGAGCGTGCAGTACATCGTCGCGCCGCGCGCGCGCGGCCCGGACTGCTCGAGCGCCAGCACTTCCGCATGCGGCTCGCCGGCGCGCCGGTGGAAGCCCTGCCCGACGATCACGCCGTCGCCGGCCACGATCACGGCCCCCACGAGCGGATTCGGACTCGTGCGGCCACGGCCTCTCGCGGCCAGAAACAGCGCGCGGTCCATGTAGTCGGCGTCTACCACGTCTCTTCGAACAGCCCGTTGACGTACTCGTCGGCGGAAAACGGCACGAGGTCGTCCATGCCCTCGCCCACGCCGACGTAGCGAATCGGCAGCTTCAGGTCGTGCGCGATGGCGACGGCGATGCCGCCCTTGGCGGTCCCGTCGAGCTTGGTCAGGACGATGCCGTTCACGCCGGCGGCGCTCATGAATTCCCGCGCCTGGACCAGACCGTTCTGCCCGACCGTGGCATCGAGCACGAGCAGCACTTCCTGCGGCGCTCCTTCGACCTCGCGCGCCACCACGCGACGGATCTTCTGGAGCTCCTGCATCAGGTTGACGCGGGTGTGCAGCCGGCCCGCCGTGTCCACCAGAATCGGGTCGCAGCCCTTCGCCTTTCCGGACGAGATCGCGTCGAAGACGACGGCCGCGGGATCGGCGCCCGGCCCCGCGCGCAGCAGCTCGACGCCCGCCCGCCCGGCCCAGATCGCGAGCTGCTCGACCGCGGCGGCCCGAAAGGTGTCCGCGGCGCACACGAGCGGACGGAGGCCCTCCCTCTTGAGCGCGTTCGCCAGCTTGCCGACCGTCGTGGTCTTGCCGGTTCCGTTGACGCCGACGACCAGCACGACCTTCGGGTGGTGCTCGACGAGGACGGGACGGTCGACCGCGTCGAACACGCGGCGGATTTCCTGCTTGACCAGGTCGCGCAGGCTGGCGCCGTTGCGGTTCTGCGCCTTGACCGAGGCGATAATCCGGCCGGTGGCCGACACGCCCAGGTCGGCCGAGAGGAGCAGTTCCTCGAGCGCCTCGATCGTGTCGACGTCGAGCGCGCGGGACCGCCGGTCGGGGGCATCCGCGCGACGCACGATGTCATCGAAGCGCGCGACGATCTGCTCTTTCGTGCGCGACAGGCCCTGGCGAATGCGGCTGAGGAGAGACAATTGGCGTCTTCAGCGATGCGATGCGAACACGCGGGTCCTGCCGGACTTGTCAAAGGCGATCACGTCATACGGCGCAACATGGCCGTCGGGCACTTCCATGCCGGGTGACCCGGCTGGCATGCCCGGAACCGCCAGCCCGACGACATCAGGACGCTCCTTCAACAGCCGCTTGATGTCCACCGCCGGCACGTGTCCTTCGATCACGTAGCCGCCGACCGTACCCGTATGACACGAGCGGGCCGCCCTGGGGACACCCTTGCTGTCTTTCAGCGCGTCGATCGCCGCCGACTCCGTGACAGTCGCATTGAACCCGGCCTGCTTGAGATGCGCGACCCACTTCGTGCAGCAGCCGCAGCCGGGATCCTTGACGACCGCAACCGTTGGCGCGCCCTGCGCGCGCGCGACCTGCGTCACGCCCGCGCCGACCAGAACCGCCAGTGCTGCCGGCAGCGTGAACCGTCTCATGACACCTTCCATTCAATGCCCCCCATCCGCCTCGGCGCGCTGCCGCCGCAGCATGAGCGTCTCGACGGCGGATCGGACGTCCATCCGTCCGCTGAGCACCTCCGCCATCTGCGTCGTGATTGGCAGCTCGACGCCGTAGCGATCGCCCAGGGCGAGCACAGCGCCGGTCGTCTGGACGCCCTCCGCGACCATCTTCATGCCGGCGACGATGTCGCTCAAGCTGCGTCCGCGGGCGAGCTCGGCGCCGACATGCCTGTTCCGGCTCAGCGTCCCGGTACAGGTCAGCACCAGATCGCCGAGGCCGCTCAGGCCGGCCAGCGTATCGCGGCGTCCTCCCGCCGCGCACGCCAGCCTGGTGATTTCGGCGAGTCCGCGGGTAATGAGCGCGGCCAGCGCGTTGTGTCCGAGGCCCAGCCCTTCCACGACGCCGGCGGCAATGGCGATCACGTTCTTCATCGCCCCGCCGATCTCCACCCCGACCACGTCGTCACTCCCGTACAAGCGGAAGAACGGTCCGCGGAACTCGCTCTGCACGAGCTCGGTCGCCTGCGCGTCGACCGATGCCGCGAGCACGGCGGTCGGCAGTTGCTGGGCGACCTCCATCGCGAAACTCGGACCAGACAACACGACCACGGGATGGCCAGGGCCAACTTCCTCTGCGATCACCTGCGACGCGCGAAGGTGGCTGTCGGCTTCGAGGCCCTTGGTGGCGCTGACGATCGTGGTCTGCCGTCCGAGATGACGCGCCGTCTGGCGCAGCACCGCGCGGCAGCCGTGCGACGGCACGGCGCAAATCACCAGCACGGCGCCGTCCAGCGCCCGATCCAGGTCGTGCGTGACGGCGATTGTGGCCGGCAGCGTCACGTCGGGCAGGTAGACGACGTTGGCGCGGCGTGCCGTCATGTCATCGACAATGGCCTGATCGCGCGCCCACAGCCGGACGTCGTGGCCGACCCGGGCCAGGTGCACCGCCAGCGCCGTCCCCCAGCTTCCCGCCCCGAGTACCGCGACCGCCGCCATCAGGCTCGCGCCCCCAGTCGCCGCTCGGTGCCGGCACGCAGCCGCGCGAGGTTGCCGCGGTGCCGGAAAAGAATGAGCACGGAGGCCGCGCACGCAGCCGTCAGCGTCGCCGCCGAATAGCCCGCGGCGTACGCCACCGGCGGCAGGACGATCGTCGCGAGGACCGATCCGAGGGACACGTAACGCGTGGCCCAGGCCGTCGCAATGAACAGCGCGAACGCCGGGAGCGCCGCCAGCGGGGTCAGCACCGAAAAGACGCCGCACGCCGTGGCGACGCCTTTTCCTCCCCGGAACCGAAGCCACACCGGATAAATATGCCCGACGATCGCCGCGAACCCCGCGGCGGCCGGGACGCCGCCATCGGTGCTGAGGCGCATGGCCAGCACGACGCTCGCGGCGCCCTTCGCGATGTCGAGGATAGCCACGAGCACCCCGGCCCTGACCCCTGAAGCGCGCAGCACGTTGGCGGCGCCGACGTTGCCGCTGCCGATGCGCCGGACATCGTCTCCGCGCGCAAACAGGAGCGCGAACGGCACCGAGCCGATGCAGTACGCCATCACGATGATCAGCACCATCCCATTGACGAGGATATCCGACTTTCAGGCTGGACGAGCGCCGGGCGGGCTTACGACAGCATCAGACGCAGCATGTTCAGGGCGGCCTGAGCAGACTGAAACTTCACCATCTCGCGCAGGCCCACGAACTGGAACGTGCGGACGCGCGCGTCGGCGCCGACGAGGACGGCGATCGCCACGGTTCCCACGGGCTTCTCCGGCGTGCCGCCGTCGGGTCCGGCAATCCCGGTCACGCCGATGCCGACGTCGGTCGACGCCTTCGCGCGGATGCCCTCGGCCATGGCGCGCGCCACCGGCTCGCTGACGGCGCCGTGCTCCGCGATGAGCGCGGCGGGCACGCCAAGCGAATCGATCTTCGCCTGATTGCTGTAACAGACTTCGCTGCGTTCAACGTAGGCGGAGCTCCCCGGCACGTCGGTCAACCGCGACGTCAGCAGTCCGCCGGTGCACGACTCGGCGACGGCGATCTTCAGCTGACGCTCGCGCAGGCGCGCGCCCACCACTTCCTCGAGCGACGCCCCGTCCACGCTGTAGACGTCGCCGGCCAGCACGGCCTGGAGCTCGCGCACGGCCGGGTCGAGCGCCCGATCCGCGGCGTCACGGTCCGAGGCGCTGGCGGTCAGGTGCAGTTCGATCTGGCCGAGGACCGCCAGGATCGTCGTGGTAATCGGCACCGCCTGCGTCTGCCAGCGGCCGTAGATCGGCTGCGCCTTTGCATCGACCGCGGACTCGGGCTGACCGGTGATCTTCAGCACGCGGCGGAACAGGCCGGCGCCCCCGCTTCGAGGCGCCAGGCGGTCGCGCACGATCGCCTCGAACATCGGCTTCATCTCGCGGGGCGGCCCCGGCAGCAGCACGATGGCCGTCTTCCCACGCTCCAGCCAGAGACCCGGCGCCGTGCCGTTCGGGTTGTCGAGCAGCGTGGCCCCGCGAGGCACCATCGCCTGGCGCCGGTTGATCTCCTGCATCACCATGCCGCGCCGGGCGAAGCGCTCGCGGATACGCGCCACCGTCTCCTGGTCTTCGTCGCACGGCAGATCGAGCACCTGGGCCACAGCGTCACGCGTGATGTCGTCGGCCGTCGGGCCCAGCCCGCCGGTCAGCACGATCAGATCGGCCCACGCCAGGGACGCGCGCACCAGTCCGGCGAGCTCGCCGATGTCGTCCCCGACAACGGTCTTGATGCGCACGTCGAAGCCGATCGTGTTGAGTCGCTCGGTGATGAACAGCGAATTGGTGTCGACGCGAAACGGCGTCAGCATCTCGCTGCCCACCGCCACTATGGAGGCTCGCATCTGGTCATCTAATCATCTAGTCATCTGGTCATTCAATAGCTCAATGAGGCCATTTCTCAACGATGACTAGACGACCAAATGACCAAATGACCAGATGCAGAGACGCAGCGCCACATTCGCATAGACGCCCGCCATGAGGTCGTCGGCCATGATGCCGGCCCCGCCCGGCAGCCGCTCCAGCCGGTTGGCCGGGTACGGCTTGACGATGTCGAACAGGCGGAAGAGGAGAAACGCCAGGAGCGCCCCGGCCCAGCCGACCGGCACGAGAAACAGCGTGACCAGCATCCCGGCCACCTCGTCGATGACGACCTGCCCGGGATCGGGCCGGCCGAAGTGATGCTCGGCCACGCCGCCGCTCCACGAACCAATTACGATCACCACGGCAAGCGTGGAGGCCTGCACGATCGGTGAAGCCGGCAGCAGGTACCACAGCAGCAGGCCGACGGCAGAGCCGACGGTGCCGGGCGCCACCGGAGCGTAGCCCGCACCGAGCGCCGTCGCGAAGGCCAGCGCGAACGCGGGCGTCGATCGTGCGCCCGGTTCAGGCGCGGACAACGCGCGTGCCCGCGAAACGATCGTGGAGGCCCCGGTGATCGTGGCTGAGGAGTGTCGGGAGCAGGCCCAGACCCGCCGGGCATGCCAGCACGAGCCAGGCGACAGTGCGCTTCAGGGCGCGCCCCAGGTCGAGAACCTCGTACGGATCCGACGTGATGATCTCGATGCCGGCCGTCATCTTGCCCAGCGTCTGGCCGCTCGCGGTGAAGGCCACCAGGTAGCCGACGTTCTGCAAGACGAGGAACGCCACGAGCGGCCCCTTCGGCAGCAGCCGGAACTCGGCGATGCCGATGCCGCAGATCTGCATCGTGAGGTAGATGACGGCAACGTCGATGGCGGAGAGAATCAGGCCGTCGATCGTCAACGCGCCGATTCGACGCAGGGCGCCGGCATCGGTGCGGCGACCGTCGGCGGACGACCAATCGGCGGACTGCGCGCGTTCAGACGGTACCAGGCGCGGCGCGGCAGCCTCCGGCGGATCCAGATCCAGTGCGAGATCGGCTCCGACTGTGCGCGAACCCACCGACCGGAGCCGAGGCACCTCGGGCGTCGATCGGCGGACCGAGAGCGGCGCGCGGGGCGGCGAAGGCCGGGTGATGAGCGGCGTGTCGTCTTCGATGGGCGATCCGAACAGCGGCAGCTCGGACGCCGACGCGCGCGTCGAGAGCGACGGCGCCGGCGCGGGTCGCGGCTCGGGAGCGTGGCCGAACTCGGCGTCGAACCCGGATGACGCGCGGCGGGCCGTCCCGGCGTCGATCAGGGCCAGATCATCGAGGCCTTCGACCGAGTCCGCGTCCCGCCGGATGGGCAGGTCGGGCAGCGCGAAGGCGGGCGCCAGCGCGAATTCGTAGCCGCAGTTGCGGCAGCGGTCGCCGCTGTCGAACCCGACGTATCCGCACTTGGAGCACTTCACGGGAGGCGCTGTGCTCCCAGGCGCAGGAGTTCGCGCTGGAGGTCGGCCCGGAGCCGATCGGCGTCGGGTTTCTGCGGGTCGGTCGCGCGCACACCGTCGAGCACGGACAGCGCGTCGTGCAGGGCACCGCCGGCGGCCAGGCTGCGTGCCCGCGCCAGCGCCGTCTCGCCACGACGCGGCAGCGCGAGCACGACGTCGCGCGTGACCGGCGCCAGGGTGGCCGCCGAGCGGACGCTCGGCAGGCCCAGCATCGCGCGCCAGTCGCCGTTGGACGCGACGGCCGCGTACGCCCCGACGGCCACGAGGACGACGAGCATTATCAGCGACGCGGCCAGCCCTGTTCCGGCTCGCCCGGCGCCGTGCGCCACCTGCGGCGGGGCCGCGTGGCGGTCGACGCCCGCCCGCCTCTGCGGCGGCGCCGCGGGCGCGGGATCCATGCGGTTGAGCCGCTCGAGCATCGGGAACGCGTCCTCGAGCGGCGCCCCGCCGTCGATGGCCGCCTGCAGCAGCCGGCGCGCCTCGCCCGCGTCGCCGCGGCGGAACGCGGCCGCGCCGCCGTGCAGCAACTCTTCTGCCTGCCGCTGCCGCTCCGCGAGCGTGCTGCGCGCGCGCTCGATGTACGCACGGGCGCGGGCGTGGCTGCGATCGAAAAACAGCGCACGCGTCCAGACGTTGATGGCGAGCTCGTAGTGCGCGGCGAAGTAGTGGTCGAGTCCGGCGAGGAGGAGCTGTTCGATTCTGGCGTCGCGATCCGCGTCCGATGCCGCGTCGTTCGTTCCCGGCGCGTCGTGGCCCGCAGGATCGTTCGGCGGATCGGTGCGCAGCGGATCGGAGCTCATGGGTGAGACACTGTGGCGATTATAGCAAAGCGAGGATCCCAGTACAATCCCCCGTCGGAAGCGCTAGGCGGCGTCGTCGTCTCCGTCGAGCCGCCGCGACGGCGCGATGCCGAATGCTTTCATCTTCCGGTACAGATTGCTTCGTTCGACGCCGAGCACGTCCGCCGTGCGCGACATGTTGCCCTGCTGCTCGCCGAGCGTCCGGAGGATCAGCTCGCGCTCGAAATGGTCGCGCGCCTCGTGCAGCGTCTGCCGCGACGCGGACTCGACCGTTTCCACGCGCGCCGCGGGCACCACGTTCAGAAATCCGAGGTCGGCCGCCGAGATGGCGTCACCCGGCACCATGATCATGAGCCGCTCGATGACGTTGCGCAGCTCGCGCACGTTGCCCGGCCAGGCGTAGCTGCTGGAGCACGGCGACGGCGCCCGCGTCGAATCGCTTGAGCCGGCGGCCGTACTCGCGCGAGAACTCGGCCATGAAGTGATCCGCGAGCAGCGGGATGTCCTCCTGACGCTCGCGCAGCGGCGGCACGAAGATCGGGATGACGTTCAGGCGGAAAAACAGGTCCTCGCGGAAGTGACCCGTCCGGATCTCCGCCTGCAGATCCTTGTTCGTCGCGGCCAGCACCCGCGCATCGACGCGGATGCGGTTCGTGCCACCGACCGGCTCCATCGTCTGCTCCTGCAGCACGCGCAGCACCTTGGCCTGCGTCTTCAGGCTCATGTCGCCGATCTCATCGAGGAAGATCGTGCCCCCGTCGGCCACCTCGAACTTGCCGCGGCGATTCTCGACGGCCCCTGTGAACGCACCCCGAACGTGGCCGAACAGCTCGCTCTCGATCAGCTCTTCGGGAATCGCCGCGCAGTTGACTTCGACGAAGTGCGCCGACTTCCTCCGGCTGAGCGCGTGGACCGTGCGCGCCACCAGCTCCTTCCCCGTCCCGTTCTCCCCGTAGATCAGCACGCGGCCGTTGGTCGGCGCCGCCATCGCCACCTGTTCGCGGAGCTGGCTCATGGCATAGCTCTCGCCGACCATCGTCTGATGGCGATCGACGCGCGCGCGCAGCGCCCGGTTTTCGGCTTCCAGACGGCGCTGGCGCAGGGCGTTCGCCACCACCAGCACCGTCTTGTCGAGCGACAGCGGCTTCTCGACGAAGTCGAACGCCCCCATCTTGATCGCCCGGACGGCCGACTCGATGTTCCCGTGCCCCGAGATGAGCACGACCTCCGCATCGACCTGGCGTTCGCGCAGCCGCGCGAACGTTGCCAGACCGTCCATGCCCGGCAGCCAGACGTCCAGCAGGATCAGGTCGACGCTCCGCCGCGTCACGCGCTCGAGGCACTCTTCCCCGCTGGCGACAGCTTCGACGGTGTACCCCTCGTCCCGCAGGACGCCGCCGAGCGCCGTCCGGACTCCGGGTTCGTCGTCCACGATGAGAATGGTGGGCGTCAGCACGGCAGCTCGATCGTGAAGCGCGTGCCGCGCGGGAGGTTCTCACCGGCGTCGATGCTGCCGCCGTGCTCGGCGATGATCCGCCGCACGATCGCCAGCCCGAGACCGCTGCCCCGCCCCTTGGTCGAGTAGTACGGCAGGAACAGCTTCTCGCGTTCGCCCGGCGGGATGCCCGGGCCGTTGTCCGTGACGATGATCCGCACGACGCCGTTGCTCTCGTCGCGCTGCGTCTCGACCACGATGCGCCCGCGGCGCTCCATGGCTTCGATGGCGTTGTCCACGAGGTTGATGATGACGCGCCGGATCTGCTCGGGATCGAGCCGGACGAGCGGCACGCCGGCCGCAAACTGCTGCTCGATCGTGATGTCGGCGAAGAGGCCCGTATAGAGCGACAGCGTATCGGCGATGAGCGGCGCGAGATCGACCGGCACCGTGCGCGGCGACGGCATGCGGGCGAACTGGGAGAACTCGTCCACCAGTCCCTTGAGCGATTCGACTTCGCCGACGATCGTCGCCGTGCACTCGTCAACCAGAGCCCGCGCGGCCGGCGGGCTGCCCGCGAAATGACGCCGCAGCCGCTCCGCCGACAGCTGAATCGGCGTGAGGGGGTTCTTGATTTCGTGGGCCAGCCGCCGCGCGACTTCCCTCCACGCGGCGACCTTCTGCGCGCGAATCAACGGCGTCACGTCGTCCAGCACGAGCAGCAGGCCTTCGGGAGCGCCCGTGTCGCCGACCAGCGCCGTCGCCACCACGGCGAGGCGGAGCTCCTGGCCCTCGTGCGGGATGGCGATCTCCTGCGCGGCCGGTTCGGCCCTGAAACGTCCCGCGCCGGCCAGCAGCGCGCCGAGCGGGCACAGGTCCTGCCGCGCGAACACGGCGGACGCCGGCTGGCCCACGATGCCGCGGTCGAGGCTGAGGAGGCGTGCGGCCGCGCTGTTGATGGTGGTCACCGTGCCGGCTCCGTCGAGCGACACCACCCCGGTCGTGATGCGTTCGAGGATTGTCTCGACATACCGCCGCCGGACTTCGACCTCGACGTGCTTGCGCTCGAGCTCGAACGTCGATCGTTCGACCTTGCGCCGGCTGGTCGCCAGTTCACCGGCCATCGAGTTGAACGCCTCGACGAGCGAGCCGAACTCGTCGTTGCTCTGCGGCTCGACCCGCTGATCCAGCCGCCCGGCGCCGATCTCGCGCGCCGCGGCCGCCAGCATCTGCACGGGCCTCGTGATCCGCTTCGCGAGATACAGCCCCATCCACGTGGCGCCGACGAGGATGAGGAGCGTCACCATCAGGAAGAACAGCAGGTAGACGCCCGTCAATGGGCGCTTGAGGACGCGCATCTGCGTGTAGCTCTCGAACGCCTGCGTCATCCGCCGTGACCGCGCCGCGAAGTCGCCGGTCAGGTAGTCGGTGGCGACGATCACGCCGGCGGGCTGTCCGTCGGCCGACCGGATCACCGCGGCCGCGTGCAACAAGTCGCCGGACGCGCCGAGCGCTTCGATCGAGCGCGCGTCGGACGATCCCGACAGCGCCTGCGCGGCCAGGCGATCCGCCGCCGCACGGCTGTAGCCGGCCGACAGCGAGGGCGCGGCGATGTCCACGACCGGCGCCAGGCCCGGCAGCGACCCGTTCGCCGGCGCCACGCGGTAGACCTCGATCATCTGCACGCGCCGCAGCGTCACTTCGGGGGCCAGCAGGTCGCGGATGGGCCGGACGTCCGGCTTCGTCAGGTCCACGGCGGCCAGCGCCTTCGCAATGCGGGTCGCGTGGTCGGTCACCAGCAACTGCCGCTCGTGGTAGTAGTCGCTCGCGATCTGGTTCGCCGACGACAGGATCTCGTCCATCGGCGCGTTGAACCACCGCTCCACGCTCGTCCGGATCAGCTCGCTGCCGACGATGAGGACGAGCACCGCGGGCACGAGCGTCATCCCCATGAGCACGGCCACCAGCTTCGCGCGGAAGCGCGCGAACGGCCGCGCCTGCCGGCGCTCGACGATCAGCTTGATGATGTTGCGCGCCAGCACGAACACCAGCCCCGCCAGCATCGTCAGGTCGCCGGCGGTCAGGGCGTACAGCACGAATTCGGTCAGGAAGTCCGGCGAGAACCGCGGCGTGCGGTTGACGACGATGAGCAGAGCCACCAGCGCGGCGATGAGCACGCCGATGCCGGCCAGGATGAGACGGGGGTTGTCGCGGAACGGACGCCGTCGCGGCGGGCTCGGCGACGGTCCCGGTCCACTCGAACGTCTGGGCGTGATGCTCGTGACGGTCGCCGGCATATCAGTCAGCAGTCAGCAGTCGGCAGTCGGCAGTCAGCGCAGTCGGCAGTCTATTCCTTCGCGTTCAACAGATCCTTCAACTCGCTCATGAACTCGCCGATGTCGCGGAAGTGCCGGTACACCGACGCGAAGCGGACGTACGCGACCTTGTCGAGCTTCTTGAGCTCTTCCATCACGAACGCGCCGATGTCGGCCGTCGCAATCTCTTTTTCGGGCCGCTCCTGCAGCGTCGCCTCCACGCGGTCGGCGACGGCTTCGAGCGCGGCTGCACTCACGGGCCGCTTCTCGCACGCCTTGAGGAGACCGGCCACGAGCTTCGGCCGCTCGAACCGCTCGCGCGTGCCGTCCTTCTTGACCACCATGTACGCGATCTCGTCGATGCGCTCGTAGCTGGTGAACCGCTTGCCGCAGTCGAGGCACTCGCGCCGGCGCCGGATGGCCTCGCCCTCCTTCGACTCGCGCGAGTCGACGACCTTGTCGCCGAGGTGGCCGCAGTACGGACACTTCATGGCGTCACGCGCGGCGCGTCCGCCTGGTCGGCCAACCGCCGCATCCCGGAGAGGTTCAGGCCTGTCTGCGCCGCGAAGAAGAGACCCAGCAGCAGCGCCGGCCCAATCGAGAGCACGTGCGCCACGATCGCGGCGCCGACGGCCGCGTCTTCCCCCGCACCGAAGAACATCGTCGTGCCCAGACGGAACGCCTCGTGAAATCCGCCGATCGCGCCCGGCGTCGGCACGGCGACGCCGATGACGAGCAGCGCGATGAGCAGGAACGACCCGGTGAAGGGCACCGCCAGACGGAAGGCCATGGCCACGGCCCAGAGCCCGAGGGCAATCGACAGCCAGAGCGGAAACGACCAGAGCAGCGCCACCAGCAGACGGCCCGGCTTGCGCACGGCGCCGAGCCCGCGCGCGAATTTCTCGGCCACGCGCGCGATGAGCCCCGCCAGCGCCGACGGCAGGACCTGCTCGAGCCGCGCCATCGTGCGGCCCAGGCGCTCCGGATCGCCCGCGAGCACAAACATCACGACGAGCGCCGCGAGCGCGCCGCCCCCGGCGGTGACGCCGGTCCATTTCACCGCGGCCCACGCCGTCGGGTTGGCCCGGCCCACGCCGGGATCGAAGAGAAAGATGAACGACGCCAGCAACGCCAGCACCGTCAGCACGTCGAGGACGCGCTCGAGGATGATTGTGGCGAATGCGCCGGTCGCGGTCATGTTCTCGTGGCGCGCGAGAAAGTATGGGCGAATGACCTCTCCGGCCCGCGCCGGCAGGACGCTGCTTGCGGCGAACCCGACCGCCGTCGCCCGGAACGCGTTCGCGAAGCTCGCGTGCCCGAGCGGCTCGAGCAGATACTGCCAGCGCAACGACCGGATCGCCAGGTTCACGAGCATCGTCAGCAGCGACAGCGACAGCCAGCCGAGGTGTGCGTGCGCGATTTCCTGCGCGACGTGTCTGAAATCCACGTTGCGCAGGAACAGCGCCACGAGCGCGGCAGCGAGCGCCAATACGACGGCCGTCCGAATGTGCGCGCGCATGAGCGGAACGCTTCCTACTATAACGCCCAATCGGCGGCCAACACAGACAGCCGCTACATCTTGTTGTTGTCCTTCCGGCCAGCTCCCGGTAGAATCACGAGCTTCCATCGCCGACTGAGGATACGTTGCCGCTCGCCACTCCTGTCATCAACACAACGCTCGACCGCCGGCGCCCGGACCGACAAGGCAAGGTCCGGGACATCTACGACTTCGGCCACCAGCTGCTCATCGTCGCCACCGATCGGATTTCGGCGTTCGATTACATTCTGGGCTCGGGCATTCCCGACAAGGGCAAAGTCCTCACGCAGATCTCGTGCTTCTGGTTCGACCGGATGCGCTCGGTCGTGCCCAATCACATCGTCTCGACTGATCCCGCCGCCTATCCGGCCGAAGCCCGGCCGCACGCCGCGATGCTGCGCGGCCGTTCGATGCTCGTCACGACCACCGAGCCACTGCCGATCGAATGCGTCGCGCGCGGCTATCTCTCCGGATCGGGCTGGAAGGACTATCAGAGTACCGGAGCCGTGTGCGGCGTGCAGCTGCCGAAGGGACTGCGCGAATCCGATCGGTTACCCGAGCCCATCTTCACACCCGCCACGAAGGCCACGAGCGGCCACGACATCAACATCAGCGAAGCGGAAGCGGCAACGCTGGTCGGGCAGGCGGTGCTCGACAAGGTGAAGGCCCTCACCCTTCGCATCTACGCCGAGGGCGTGGCGTATGCGGGGCAGCTCGGCATCATCATCGCCGACACGAAGTTCGAGTTCGGCATCCTGCCCGCTGACGGACATCCCGGGAAACCCGAAGACCGCATCATCCTGATCGACGAGGTGCTGACGCCCGACTCGTCGCGCTTCTGGCCGCAGGACGGCTACACGCCCGGCGGCGCCCAGCCAAGCTTCGACAAGCAGTTCGTCCGCGACTACCTCGAATCGATCAAGTGGAACAAACAGCCGCCCGTCCCCTCGCTGCCTCCCGACGTGATCGAGAAGACGCGCGACAAGTACGTCGAGGCCTACCGCCGCCTGACCGGCAAGGAGCTCGAGTAGGCCATGATCAGCGATCGGCTGGACAGACTCGTCGACGAGATGGTGGAGCGTGGCGTCCAGTTCGACGACGCGATTCACGAGTTCGAGAAGCGGTTCATCGCCCGCGTGCTGGGCTGCTGCGACGGCAGCCTGATCAAGACGGCCGACACGCTGGGCATCCACCGGAACACGCTCACCCGCAAGATGGACACCTACAAGATCAAGAAGCGCGATCTGACAGCCTGCCCGACCCGCCTGGCCCACCCGGCCTGCCCGCCCGCTGAGCCCGCCCGCTTGGCACTCCCCTGTTGACACTGCCAGCCAGTCACATATAATTAGCAGTCGATCAACTCGACTGCTAACCGCCAGGGCACGTCCAACTTTAGACAGACGGAGTAACGAGCATGAACGTCAGACCGCTGCACGACCGCATCATCGTCCAGCGCATCGAGGAAGGCGAACAGAAGATCGGCGGCATCATCATCCCCGACACCGCCAAGGAAAAGCCGCAGCAGGGCAAGGTCATCGCGGCCGGCGCCGGCAAGGTCAAGGACGACGGCAAGCGCATCGCCGCTCGACGTCAAGGCCGGCGACAGCATCCTCTTCGGCAAGTACTCGGGCCAGGAAATCAAGCTCGATGGCGAGGAATACCTCATCATGCGCGAGGACGAAGTCCTCGCGGTCATCGACGAGGCGAGACCAAGAAGTCCAAGAAGTAGCCAATCACAGGATTTGAGAGTTTAGGAGCACGATCGATGGCAAAACAGATTGTGTACGGCGAGCAGTCGCGCCAGGCGATCCTGCGCGGCGTCAACCAGCTGGCCGACGCGGTCAAGGTCACGCTCGGCCCCAAGGGCCGCAACGTCGTCCTCGACAAGAAGTTCGGGTCCCCGACCATCACCAAGGACGGCGTCACCGTCGCGAAGGAAATCGACCTCAAGGATCCGCTCGAGAACATGGGCGCGCAGATGGTCCGCGAAGTCGCGAGCAAGACGTCCGACATCGCGGGCGACGGCACGACGACGGCCACCGTGCTGGCCCAGGCGATCTACCGCGAAGGCGCGAAGAACGTCGTCGCCGGCGCCAACCCGATGGACATCAAGCGCGGCATCGAGAAGGCCGTCGAGGCGATCACGGCCGAGCTCAAGAAGATGTCGAAGCCGGTCAGCGGCAACATGGTCGCGCAGGTCGGCACGATCTCGGCGAACAACGACGAGACGATCGGCAAGATCATCGCCGAGGCGATGGACAAGGTCGGCAAGGACGGCGTCATCACGGTCGAAGAAGCCAAGACGCTCGAGACCTCGCTCGACGTCGTCGAAGGCATGCAGTTCGACCGCGGCTACCTGTCGCCCTACTTCGTGACCGATCCCGAGCGCATGGAAGTGGTGCTCGAGAACCCGGTCATCCTGATTCACGAGAAGAAGATCAGCTCGATGAAGGATCTGCTGCCGGTGCTCGAGCAGGTGGCGCGGCGCGGCCGGCCGCTGCTCATCATCGCGGAAGACATCGAAGGCGAAGCGCTCGCGACGCTGGTCGTCAACAAGCTGCGCGGCACGCTGCAGGCCGCCGCGGTGAAGGCGCCGGGCTTCGGCGATCGCCGCAAGGCGATGCTCGAAGACATCGCGATCCTCACCGGCGGCAAGCGCCATCACCGAGGACCTCGGCATCAAGCTCGAGAACATCAAGCTCGAGGATCTCGGCCAGGCGAAGAAGATCACCATCGACAAGGACAACACGACGATCGTCGAAGGCGCCGGCACGCACGGCGGCGATCGAGGGCCGCGTCAAGCAGATCCGCGCGCAGATCGAGGACACCACCTCCGACTACGACCGCGAGAAGCTGCAGGAGCGGCTCGCGAAGCTGGTCGGCGGCGTCGCCGTCATCAAGGTCGGCGCGGCGACCGAAACCGAGATGAAGGAGAAGAAGGCGCGCGTCGAGGACGCGATGCACGCGACCAAGGCGGCGGTCGAGGAAGGCATCGTGCCCGGCGGCGGCGTGGCGCTGCTGCGCGCGGTCCAAGGTGCTCGAGGACCTGAAGCTCGGCGGCGATCAGCAGATCGGCGTCAACATCGTCGCGCGCGCCATCGAGGAGCCGCTGCGGTGGATCGCGACCAACGCGGGCCACGAAGGCTCGATCGTCGTGCAGAAGGTGCGCGAGATGAAGGACGACGAGGGCTTCAACGCGCTGACCGACACCTACGAGGACCTGGTGGAGGCCGGCGTCATCGACCCGGCGAAGGTCGTCCGCTCGGCGCTGCAGAACGCCGTCGTCGATCGCGTCGCTGCTGCTCACGACCGAAGCGCTCGTGTCGGAGATTCCGGAAGAGAAGAAGGAAGCCCCGATGCCCGGCGGCCCGGCGGCGGCATGGGCGGAATGTACCAGGAAGAAAGTTGGAAGTTCAAAGTAGAAAAGTGGGAAAGTAAGTGCGAAGGCCCGGGAGGAGCAATCCTCCCGGGCCTTTGTCGTTTCCGGCCTACGGCGGACGATCAGCCGGAGATCCAGCGTGCGTGTGTCGCCCGGCGTGAGGACGAATGTTGACGCCTGCCGGCTGAGACGTTCGAGCGTCTCGGGGTCCTGCCATTCCGTCGGGCTGACGGTGTCGAGCGCCACGGCGTAGTACTCGCCTGGCGGCAGCGTCGAGACCTTGAACTGTCCGTCGTCGCCGGGCCGGCCGATCGCGAAGTAGCGTGCCGTGGCCGCGCCCCAGCGGCTGCGATCCGACGGGAACACCGCGACCGCGTAGTCCTTGACGCGATCGCCTTTCGCATCGGCGACCGATCCGGACACCTGCTGCAAACGGTTCGTCATCTCGATGTCGATGCCGCTCGCGCCCTGGCCGCCGACCTCGACGCCCGCGTCCGTCACGTCGACTCCGTTCGCGCGGATCGATTTGACCTGCCATGCCGCGGATGTGCCGGCCTGGCCGGGTACGAACACACGCAAGGCCACCCGCCCCGCCACCGTTTTCAGCTCGAATGTGAAATCCTCCCGCAGCTGCCCGTTCATCGCACCGCCCAGGCCAATGCCGAGCGCATCGTCCAGGTCCAGGGGCTGCCCGCTGACTCTCACGCTCGCGGTTCGAATCGATTGCGCGGCGGCCGCGTCGTCGAACGAGACCCGGCCACTGACCAACACCGGCACCGCGGGCGCCAGCCGGATACCTGTCACATCGTCACCGTTGACCGCGACAACGGCGACCGAGAATTCCGGAGGGCCCATCGCCGTCCCTGGCGCCGGCGGCCTGGCGCGGTGCGTCGGCGCGCACGATGTATTCGCCGGGCGGGACGTTGGGAATCATGAAGGAACCGTCGGGCCGCAGCGGACCGCCGACGCCTCCCGTCCCAACCATGCCGCCTCTTGCCACCGTGGACACGTATCCCGTCGGCATCGGCCGGCCCTGCGCGTCGACGGCCACGCCCGAGATCGTGGCCAGACGAGTGGGCGTGAGCGTGATATCGATGCCGCTCATCGTCTCGGCGGCGCCCACCGTCAAACGCTGCGCGAGGGCGGCGTCGGCTGTCGCCGGGAAAAAGGTCGGCGCGTAGCCGTTGGTCTGGCCGACGAGATCGTCGCCGTTTCCGACAGGGATCGAGAAAGTCTGCGCCTGTGCCGTGGCTGTCACGACGTATTTCCCGGGCGCCAGGCCGAAGATGCGGTATTCGCCCAGGTCGTTGGTCTGCGCCCGGTTGCCGGCGGAAAACATCCGGCGCACCCCCTGCACGTACTGCTGGCGAATCGGCGTCACGCCCACGTTCGGAACGGGCTCGCCAAATTCATCGACGACTCGGCCGGTGATCACGGCGCCTCGCTGCAGGCGCACGTCGATGTTCTCGGCGACCTGAGCGTCCGTCAGCGTCAGCGGCTTGCCCGGGCTATTGGGGCGCGTCTGTCCGTAGGACGAGCCGACATACGCAGCCTTCGAGGCCGATATCGAGTATCTGCCCGCCGGCAGGTTGCGGAATTCATACCGGCCGTCGGCATCCGTCGACGCCGACCGGATGCTTCTGATCTCGGACGCCATGATGCGAACCATCGCCTGGCGCAGCGGCTGCCCGTCGCTGTTGAGAACGCGGCCGCGAACGATCGCGTGGCCGGACGCGGGCCGCGTATCGCGAGGCGGCGCTCCGGCCGTCTGCCCGTCGCCGAACACGACCCCGCCGACAATCTGACGCGCGAACGAGGGATCAGACGAGAGGCAGGCAAGCAGGAGACAAGGAAGCACGCGCACCACAATGCGTTCCTCCCACGCTTCCGGCGGTGAGCACCGGGAGCGGACTAACTAGCGCAGCGTAAACGTCAGCTCGATCGTCACGAGCACGGCGACCGGCTCGCCCTGCCGCATCCCCGGACGGAACCGCCAGTCGCGGGCGGCTTTCATCGCTTCGAGGTCGAGACCGAACGTCGAATCGAGCGAACGGATCACTTTCACCTCGCCCACGCTCCCGTCCGGCCTCACGACGCATTCGAGGAGCACGGTCCCCTGGACCTTCGCGCGCATCGCGTCGGAGGTGGTACCGGGGTTTCTTTTCCCGGAGCACGACGGGAAGCGTCACGCCGTTGCCCGGCCGGTAGACGCCGCCACCAGTGCCGCCGCCACTGCCGGGTCCGAGCCCGGAGCCGGTGCCGGGCCCGATGCCCGATCCGGTGCCCGTGCCGGCGCCACCGCCCGACCCGCTCCCCTGCGAAATCGTGGGTGGACCCGGCGGCCCTTCGATGGCGCCGGGCAGCGAGTCCACGGCCGACGCGAGCGTCTTCGCCGGAATATTCAGCTGCTCGATGACGGGCGGGTCGTTTTTCGTCTGGACCGGCTCGAGCTTCGGCGGCTTCTCCACCGGCACGGTGATTCTGTCTTTGCCGGGCAGTTCGGCCTTGCGGGGCGGCTCTTTCATCTTGTTGCCGCCGCCACCGCCGCCCCCGCCAGGGCCAGGTTCGCTCAGCCAGATGATGTCTTTGCTGGGGTTCTCGGGAAGCAGCGCGAAGACCGGCACGACGGGGGGTCTGGTACCGGCTTGCCAGAATGAGCAGAGCGAACATCAGGACCTGGATGACGGCGGAGCTGCCGATGGCAAACCCCAGCCGCTTTGGCTGGCGTTCGAACAGAAACGGTATTTCGGCCGGGTGCGCGCCCTCGACGTACACCGACAGGTGCCCGGCCGTCGTTGTGCGAGGCGCCGCGCTGGGTGTGCTCTCTGCCATTGGGGGCGAAAGGAGACTGGTGTTCCTATTCTCGCGCACGAGTCTGGCGGCAGGCAACTGCAAAACGGATGCCTCGCCGTTTACGTGATTCTTAAGACTCGCGTGTGGGCGTCCTGGTTGACAGTGTCTCCTAAAGGGGCCGTTTTTGCACGGGCGCTAGACGCGACCCGTCCACGCGCCGATCGCGGCGTTGCCGCCGCCGTAGGAGTGCAGCAGTGCCAACGCATCGGCCGCGCGAGGCTCGCTTTCAATCGCGACGAGGATGCCGCCGCGCGTGGTCAGCGCGTCGAAGATCCGCCCGTCGTGCGCCTGGAACCCGACGCGGCGCATCGTGCCCGACAGCCCGAGTTTCGGCAGGTCGCGCTGGTCGCCCTGCAGCGCCTGGATGAGCGGGCCGCGCCCGACCACCGCGCCAATACCCGCGAGCTCGAACGTCTCGCCGGCGGCTCCAAGCGAGGCCTCCACGAAACCGGCGGCCTCGGGGCTGGCCTTGGCCAGGATCGTCAGAGACTCGACCGGAAATCCGGCCTGACGCAGGGCGTCGAGGCCCTTTTGCGCCCACGGGATGTCCTGGAACACGCCAACCGTGAATCGTCGTTCGTCGACCTGGACCATGCCGTGTAATGTATCACGCAGCCTGTGACATCCGCCGACGCGCCGCACACATGGACACGGTGAACGCAGACGTCGCGGTCATCGGCGCAGGGCCGGCCGGGTCGCGGGCCGCGTGGTGCCTCGCGCGCGCCGGCGCGCGTGTGGTCCTCGTCGACGGCTCGCACCCGCGCGAGAAGCCGTGCGGCGGCGGCGTCACGGGCCGCGCTCTCGCCCTCGTGGCCGACGCCGTGGACGCGGCGCAGCTTCCCTCCCGCCCCATCCACTCGGCGCGGTTCGTCGATTCGGCCGGCGGCCGCTCCGTCACGGTACCGCTCGGCGCCGACGCGCTGGTCGTCGCCAGCCGGACGCAATTCGACGGGCTGCTGCTCGACGCGGCGCGCCGGGCCGGCGCGCAGTTCGTGGCAGCGCGCGCCCTCGACGTCACACGCGCGCCGGGCGGCTTCGTCGTGGACACCGGTCCGCGGCGCATCGCGGCGCGGCACCTGATCGGCGCGGACGGGGCGAACAGCCTCGTGCGGCGGCGCCTCGCGCGCCCGTTCGCGCGCGCGGACCTGTCGATCGCCACCGGCTACTTCGCGCACGGCGCGGTCAGCAGCGACATCGTCATCGAGCTGACCGCCGATCCTCCGGGCTACATCTGGTCGTTCCCCCGGCCCGGCCACCTGGCCGTGGGGATCTGCGCGCAGGCCGACGCCGGAACCACGGCCGGTGACCTGCGGTCCCGAACCGCACGCTGGATCGATCGGATGGCGCTGGCCGACGGCGCGCGGCTCGAGCCATACTCGTGGCCGATTCCCTCGCTGTCGGCCGCCGGCTTCCGTTCGTTGACCGTGTCGGGACCGGGCTGGTTCCTGGCCGGCGACGCGGCCGGCCTCGTCGATCCCATCACGCGCGAAGGCATCTACTTCGCGCTGCGCTCCGGCGAGCTGGCCGCCCGGGCCGCGTTGTCCCCGGGTCCCTCGCACGCGCGCTACCGGGAACACGTACACGACGAGATCACGGCAGACCTCGCGATCGCCGCGCGCTACAAGGCGGGGTTCTTCCGGCCGCGCTTCGCGCGGCTGCTCATCGATGCCCTGACCGAGAGCTCCGGGATCCGGGCCGTGATGGCCGATCTCGTCGCCGGCCGGCGGGCGTACTCGTCGCTCAAGTGGTCGCTGGCCGGGACGTTCGAAGTCGGCCTGGCGTGGCGCCTGCTCACGGCGTCGTAAGCGCGGTGTAAGGGCAGTTGCCGCGGGGAAAGTGGTAGACTCGGACGAGAGGGAGCAACACCATGGGCCGTCTGGGATTGCCGGAACTGCTCGTCATTCTGGTCATCGTCGTGCTGATCTTCGGCGCCAACCGGCTGCCGCAGCTTGGACGCGGCGTCGGGAGCGCGATCAAGAACTTCAAGGACGGCATGAAGGAAGGCACCGCGTCCGACGACCACAAGTCGTAGCGTTCACCTCCGCTTTTTCCCCCGGGACTTTCCTCTCTCACGCCGGCCGGGCCTCTGCGCGCGCCGGCCCTCGCGTTTGGGCGTCGGCGCGGCTGCGCCGCGGGCCGTGCACGCCTTCCCGGACGCGCTCCAGAATCTCGACCAGCCCCAGATCGATCTGCCGGACGTCCATGTTGACGCGGACGACCTGCACGATCACCTTGTCCCCGAGCCGGTACGTCTTCTGCGTGTTCTCGCCGCGCAGCGTGTGGGCGTTCTCGATGAACCGGTAGTAGTCGTCCGCCATCGTGGACACGTGCACGAGCCCCTCGACGAAGTGCTCGACGAGCTCGACGAAGAGGCCGAATGCGGCGACGCCGGTGATGTAGCCCTCGAATTCATCGCCGACCTTGTCGGCCATGAACTTCACCTTCTTCCACTGCAGCAGCTCGCGCTCGGCGTCGTCGGCGCGCCGCTCCATCTCGGAGGTGTGCCGCGCGATCTCCGGCAGCTCCTCGACCGCCTCCTCGCGCTCGTCGGCGGCCAGCGTCGCGTGGCGCGCGGCCCGGAGCGCGCGATGCACGACGAGATCCGGATAGCGGCGGATCGGCGACGTGAAATGCGTGTAGCTCGACGCCGCGAGGCCGAAGTGCCCGAGGTTCTCGGGCGCGTAGCGCGCCTTCTGCATCGTCCGCAGCATGAGGAACGCAATCGGCTTCTCCTCCGGCTTGCCCTCGATGCGCTCGAGCAGCTTCTGGAAGTGCCGCGGCCGCAGGGCCGTCAGCGGCACGCGCGAGGCTGTATCCGAACCCCGAGATGAAATCCTCGAACTTCCCGACCTTCAGGATGTCGGGCTCCTCGTGCACGCGGTAGAGGGCGGGCGCGTCCTGCGCCTCCAGATGCGACGCCACCGTCTCGTTGGCGAGCAGCATGAACTCTTCGATCAGCCGGTGCGCGACGTTCCGGTGCAGGGCGATGATCGCTTCGACCACGCCGCCCTCGTCGATGATGACCTCGGCTTCGTTCAGGTCGAAATCGATCGACCCGCGGCGCCGCCGGGCGTCGTTGAGCACGTGGAAGAGCTCGAGCATCAGCTCGAACATCGGCACGAGCGGCTCGTACTGCTTCAGCAGCGCCGGGTCGCGGTCGGTCAGGATGCCGTTCACGCCCGTGTACGTCATCCGCTCGTTGCTGTTGATGACGCCGTCGTGGAACTCGGCGCGCACGACCTGGCCGCGGCGATCGACCTCCATCAGGCACGACTGCACGAGCCGGTCGACGTGCGGATTGAGGCTGCACAGCCCGGTCGCCAGCTCGGACGGAAACATGTGCACGGCGCGCTCGGGAAAATACACCGACGTCCCGCGATCGTACGCCTCGCGATCGAGCGCGCTGCCCTCCTGGACGTAGTGCGAGACGTCGGCGATGTGCACGCCGAGCCAGTAGTGGCCGTTCGGCAGCCGCTCGATGGTGATCGCGTCGTCGAAATCGCGCGCGTGCTCGCCGTCGATGGTGACGGTCGGGACGTTCCGGAAGTCGGTGCGGCCGCTGATGTCCTTCGGCGAGACCGACGCCGCCGAGACGCACGGCCTCGGCGACGGCGTCGGGGCCGTGCTCGTCCGGGATGCCGAACTTGCGGATGATGATCTCGGTGTCGACGCCCGGCGCGTCGATGTCGCCGAGCACGTCGGCGACGCGGCCGAGCGCGCCGCGCGTCGACGTCGGCCACCGGGTGATTTCGGCGGCCACCATCTCGCCCGGCGAGGCGCCGCCCTCCTGCCCCGGCGGCACGAAGATGTCCATGAGCACGCGGCGATCGAACGGCACGACGTACCCCATGCCGTTATCGTCGCGGTCGTAGCGGCCGATGATCGATTCGTTGCCGCGTTCGAGGATGCGGATGACGCGGCCTTCGACGCGCCCGCCCTCCTTGATCTTCTCGATGCGCGCGACGACGCGGTCGCCGTGCATCGCCTCGTTCAGGTGCGGACCCGAGACGTAGATGTCGCCGGCGCCCGACTCGAGCGGCCGCTCGGGGATCACGAACCCGTAGCCCGGCCGGGTGCGTCTGCAGCCGGCCGACGTACAGGTCCATCTTTTCGGGCAGGCCGAACCGGTTGCCGCGGATCTGGATCAGGTCGCCCGACGCCACGAGCGATCGGACGTGGCGCTTGAACGACGGGCGTTCTTCGCGGGGAACTTTGAGCACCTGCAGCAGCTCGCGCATGGCGGCAGGATGGTGCACTCGCTCGCGCATCAGCGCGAGCACTTGGTCGAGAGAAAACATCTGAATTCAGGCTAACAGAAATATCTGGAGATCGCCGACATTCGTGCCGGTCGGTCCCGTGTGAATGAGGTCGCCGAGCGCCTCGAAAAAGTGATAGGTGTCGTTGCGGTCGAGGAACGCGGCCGGATCGAGCCGGGCGGCGCGCGCACGGTCGAGCGTCGTGGCGTCCACGAGCGCCCCGGCGGCGTCGGTCGGACCGTCGATGCCGTCGGTCCCGATGCTGGCCAGCACGGCCGGCCCGCCGAGCGCCGCCAGCGCCCCGGCGCACGCCAGCGCGAACTCCTGGTTCCGCCCGCCGATGCCGTCTCCGGTCACGCGGACGGTCGTTTCCCCGCTCGACACGATGCACGCCGGGCGCCCCGACGTCGGCCGCACGCGCCAGCGCCGCGCGCAGATGCGAGACCGCCGAGGCCCGCGCCTCGCCGACGACGGCGTCGTCGACCCGGATGACGTGGTAGCCGCGCGACGCGGCCGCGGCGGACGCGCCGTCCATCGCGTGCCGCCGGCCGCCGATGACCGACATCGACCGAGCGCGACAGCCGCGCCTCGTCCGGTTTCGGGGTGTCCGGCACCTCGCCGCGGACGCCGCCCGCCATGCGATCCAGCACCGCGCGCGGATACGCGTCGGCCGCGCCGCCGGCGAAGCGCTGGAGGACGTCGAACGCGTCGCGAAACGTGCTGGCGTCCGGCACGGTCGGACCCGACCCGATGACGCTGGGATCGTCGCCGACCACATCGGAGATCGCGAGCGTTCGGCATGCGCCCGGCGCGGCGGCAGCCAGCCATCCGCCCTTGATCGCGGACAGATGCTTGCGGACGGTGTTGAGCTCGTGGATGTTGGCGCCCGCCCGCAGCAGATGCCGCGTCGTGGCCTGCTTGTCCGCCAGCGTGAGGCCGGCGGCCGGCACGGCCATCAGCGCGGACGCGCCGCCCGACAGCAGCACGAGCAGCGACTCGTCGGGCTGCAGCGCGGCAGCCACCGCGAGCGCGCGGCGCCCGGCCCGCTCGCTCTCGTCGGTCGGCATCGGATGGCCGCCGACGACCAGCTCGAACGGGAGCACCGCACCGCCGGCGCCGGGCGGCCCGATCACGAGGCCGGCGCGGATGCGAGGGCCAAACAATTCGTGCGCCGCGCGCGCCATCGGCACCGCTGCCTTGCCCGCCGCGATGACGCGCAGCGGTCCGACCGGCACGGCGTTCGGCGCCGACGCCGCCTGATCGACCAGACGTCCGGCGTCAACGGCAGCGATGCCGGCGCGGACGATGGCGATCAGATCCTGGCGAAGTGTGTCGAGAGAACGAGTCAGTGCGAGTGCTTGGGATCGGACCAGGCCGAGAGACCGGTGACCACGTCGAATTGTTTCAGGAGCGAGCTGACCAACTGCGGGGCGTTTGCTTGTGTGGAGAGGTGTTCGAGCTGGGAGATGACTTTCGCGAGTGCCGTTTCAACGTCTGTGATTGCGCCTTCCGAGTAGTAGGCCCGCTGCTGTTCGAGACAGCGCCGGTGCTTGAGGAACTCTTCTCTGTAGAACTCCGTGATCGGGTGCTGCGCGCTGATCGGCCTCATCCGGGTCGCGAATCGGGGCATGCGGCTCCTCGAAAAAGAACTACCGAGTGGATCTTCCTGAGTGTAGTGCCGCTCCAAAACCAGTGTCAAGATTGCGTAAACAGTCTAGGTCCGTCCGGCGGCCGCCACCAGCCCCCCGATGCAGCCCACGGCCATCCCGCCCACGACCAGCCAGACGCAGAGGTCCAGCGGGAGGAACCGGACCGACGACAGGTTGATGGTCGCCGCAAGGGGCGCGAGATAGCTGGCGCGCAATGCCAGAAATGTAATTCCCAGGGCCGCGAGCGCCACGATCGCGCCCAACCCGCCCTGCAGTGTCCCCTCCATCACGAACGGCCCGCGGATGAACATCTGCGGCGCGCCGACGAGCTGCATGATGTCGAGTTCGTCGCGGCGGGCGAACAGCGCGAGCCGCACGACGTTCGCCACCGTCAGCGCCGCGGCGGCGCCGAGCAGGATGCCGAGGGCGAGCC
The DNA here is from genome assembly GCA_963821285.1 of uncultured Acidobacteriota bacterium. Classification (GTDB taxonomy): domain Bacteria; phylum Acidobacteriota; class Vicinamibacteria; order Vicinamibacterales; family CAVVIG01; genus CAVQJU01. The sequence continues at coordinate 262,248 of CAWGDD010000003.1, read as the reverse complement.
CCAGCCGCCGGACGACGCCGATGGCCGAGAGCAGGCGCGCCAGCCACTGGCGGTCGTATCGCACATCGGCGATGCCCGGCAGCTCCCGAACCCTGGCGACGAGCGCGTCGATCGCCTGGTCCGCGCCGGTGCGCAGGCGGACTTCGTAGGACGCGGGCAGCGGATTGTCGCCCAGGCCGTCCATGCCCGACGCCAGGTCGGCAAACGTCCGCCGGAAGCGCGCCAGCGCATCGGCTTTCGAGACGTAGGTGCGATCGGCGACCACGTCGCCCGCCAGCACGCTCTCGATCGCCTGCGCGCTCGGCCGGCGTCACCGCGTCGTTCAGGTACACGGACATGTCCGCGGAACTGCTCCACTCCGCTCCGAGCCGCTCCAGGTTCGAGGTCACGACGAGGAACGCGCCGAGGACGAAGAGCGCGAGCGCGATGGTGGCCATGGACAGCACGCCCGAGCGGCGTCCCCGCCAGAGGCTCGCCACGGCTTCGTCGAACGCGTACCTGAGCGCGCGCATCAGGCGACTTCCACCAGGCGCCCGTGATCGAGGGTGACGGAGCGCCGGCCGACACGCCGAATGAGCTCGCGGTCGTGCGTGGCGACCACCACCGTCGTGCCGCGCGCGTTGATTTCGCGGAACAGGTTCATGATCTCGAGCGACAGGTCGGGATCGAGGTTGCCCGTCGGCTCGTCGGCGAGCACCAGCTGCGGCTCGTTGACCAGCGCGCGCGCGATCGCGATGCGCTGCTGCTCGCCGCCGGACAGCTCCTGGGGAAACGCGTTCATGCGGTGCTGCAGGCCGACCCACTTGAGCACCTGGAACGTCTTGCGCTGCTGCACGACCGTCGGCACACCCAGCACGCGCATCACGAAGGCGACGTTCTGAAAGACGGTCATCCGGGGAATCAGACGGAAGTCCTGAAAGATGAACCCGACCGTCCGTCGATACGCCTGGATCTGCGACGATCCGAGCAGGGCCAGGTCGCGGCCATCGACCTTGAGGTCGCCTTCGGTCGGGAGCTCCTCGCGCAGGAGCATCCGCAGGAACGTGGACTTGCCGGCGCCGCTGGCGCCCGTGAGGAAAATGAACTCGCCTTTGTCGATGGTGAGCGACAGCTCGCGCAGCGCATACACGCCGCGCCCGTACTGCTTGGAGAGGTTATAGGTCTCTATCACTCGAGACTTTGAAATGCGATGACGACGAGTGTATCACGTTCCCAGGGAGCGTCTGAGCAGCTCGTTGACGCGCGACGGGTTCGCCTTCCCCGCCGTGGCCTTCATCACCTGCCCCACGAGGAAGCCGAGCGCGTTGGTCTTACCCGATCGGTACTGCGCGACCGCATCGGCGTTCTTCTCGAGCACGGCCGCGATGAGGCCGAGGATCTGCGACTCGTCGTCGATCTGCGCGAGGCCTTCCGCGGCGACGATCTCGTCGGCGGCGCGCCCGGTCGCGACCATCTTCTCGAACACGTCCTTCGCCATCGACCCGCTGATCGTGCCGTTCGCGACCAGCACGAGCAGGCCGGCCAGGCGCGCGGGAGCGAGGCGCTCGCGCAGCCATGCCGGGTCGCCGCCGGCTTCGTTCATCGTTCGCGCGAACGGCGCCGAGCAGCCAGTTCCTCGCGACCTTCGCGTCGGCGCCCGCGGCGACCGTCTCCTCGAAGTACGTCGCGAGCCCCGCGCGCCGTGATCGGCACGACCTCGGCGTCCGAGAAGCCGTGCGCCGCCTTCAGCCGGGCGCGCAGCGTCGCCGGGCGTTTCCGGCAGGCCGTCCTTCGCCTGCTGCAGCCGCGCCGGGTCGATCACGAGCGGCGGCAGGTCCGGCTCGGGGAAGTACCGGTAGTCGTGCGCCTCTTCCTTGCTGCGCATCGACACCGTGCGCTTCTTCGCGCTGTCCCAGAGCCGCGTTTCCTGCACCACCCGCCCGCCCGACTCGACCACCTCGATCTGGCGTTCGATCTCGTGCTCGAGCGCCTCTTCGAGGAAGCGGAACGAGTTGAGGTTCTTGATTTCCGCCTTGGTGCCGAGCGGACTCGAACCGTCGGTCCGCACCGACACGTTCGCGTCGCAGCGCAGGCTGCCCTCTTCCATGTTGCCGTCGTTCACGCCGAGCGCGACGAGCAGCTCGCGCAGGTACGCGAAGAACGCGGCGGCGTCGGCCGCGGCTCCGGAGATCGGGTTCGGTGACGATTTCGATGAGCGGCGTGCCCGCGCGGTTGAGATCCACGTAGCTGCGCGTCGCCGAATCGGCGAAACCCTCGTGGAGCAGCTTCCCCGCGTCCTCTTCCATGTGCACGCGCGTGATCCGGATGTCGTACTCCGGCGCCCAGTGGTCGCTCTTCGCGCGCACGACGCCGCCGGTGGCGAGCGGCTGCTCGTACTGCGAAATCTGATAGCCCTTCGGCAGGTCGGGATAGAAGTAGTTCTTGCGCGCGAAGATCGACGTCGGGTGGATCGTGCACTCGAGCGCGAGCGCGGCACGGACGGCGCAGTCGACGGCCGCGTGGTTGAGGACCGGCAGCGCGCCCGGCAGGCCGAGGCAGACCGGGCACAGGTGCGTGTTGGGCGCGGCGCCGAAGGCCGTCGCTGCAGCCGCAGAAAATCTTCGAGGCCGTGCGGAGCTGGGCGTGGATCTCGAGACCGATGACGGGCTCGCAGCCGGCGCCCGCCCCTACGCGGTGGGGCCGGCCGCGCGACGTCCGCGCCCACCTCGGCTTCGAAGGCCTTGAAGTTGTCGATGAACATCTTCGCCAGCTTCACCGCCTGCGCGTCGTAGTCGGCCGCGCTGGCCCACGTCGTGCGCGGCTTCAGCACGTCGGCCGGCACACCGGGGCAGCTGGCCGGCACGTCCAGGTTGAAGCGATCGTCGTGGACGTAGGCGACGTGGTCGAGCGCGCCGGACAGCGCGGCGCTGATCATCGCGCGCGTGTACGCGATCTTCATGCGCCGTCCCGTCGCCGTACGGACCGCCGCTCCAGCCCGTGTTCACCAGCCAGACGCGCGCGTCGTGCCTGGCGATCTTCTCGCCCAGCATCTTCGCGTAGCGGCCGGGAGGCAGCGGCAGGAACGGCGCGCCGAAGCAGGTGCTGAACGTCGCCTTCGGCTCGGTCACGCCCTTCTCGGTTCCGGCGACCTTCGCGGTGTAGCCCGAGAGGAAGTGATACATCGCCCCCTGCGGCGTCAGCCGCGCGATCGGCGGCAGCACGCCGAAGGCATCGGCCGTCAGCATGACGATGTTCCGCGGGTGGCCGCCGACGCCGTCCGGCACGGCGTTGTCGATGAACGAAATCGGATAGGCCGCCCGCGTGTTCTCGGTGTAGCGGTCGTCGTCCAGGTCGAGCGTCCGCGTCGTCGGGATCGAAGACGACGTTCTCGAGCACGGTCCCGAACCGGCGCGTCGTCGCGTAGATCTGCGGCTCGGCCTCGGCCGACAGCTTGATGGTCTTCGCGTAGCAGCCGCCCTCGAAGTTGAAGACGCCGCGATCGCTCCAGCCGTGCTCGTCGTCGCCGATCAGCTCGCGTTCGGGATCGCTCGACAGCGTCGTCTTGCCGGTGCCGGAGAGGCCGAAGAAGAGCGCCATGTCGCCGGACTTGCCGATGTTGGCCGAGCAGTGCATCGACAGGACGTTCTTGCAGCGGCAGCATGTAGTTCAGCACGCTGAAGATCGACTTCTTCATCTCGCCGGCGTAGCTGGTGCCGCCGATGAGGACGAGCTTCTTCGCGAAGTTCAGCGCGATGACCACTTCCGTGTTCGTGCCGTGCCGCTTCGGATCGGCCTTGAAGCTGGGTTGATCGATGACCGTGAACTCCGGCGCGCGCCGCGGCCGCCGCGGCCGGATCGTCGATGAACAGGTTGCGGCAGAACAGGTTGTGCCAGGCGTACTCGGTGATGACGCGGACCGGCAGACGGTAGGCCGAGTCCGCGCCCGCATAGCAGTCGAGCACGTACAGTTCCTTGCCCTGCAGCGACGCCATGAAATCGCTGGTGCAGCGCGTCCCAGTGCGCCGGCTCCATCGGCCGGTTCACCTTGCCCCAGGCGATGTGCGCGTCGCTCGAGGGCTCGCGCACGATGAACTTGTCGTTCGGCGATCGGCCCGTGTGCTGTCCCGTCCGGCAGACGAGCGGACCGTCGGCGGCGATCGTCCCTTCCTGCTTTTTCACGGCTTCTTCGTAGAGCGCCGCCACGGAAGGTTCCACTTCGCCCGATCCGTGCGAATGCCTTCGCGGTCGAGGTGGGGGCCGCGCTCGACGCCGGTAGTCATCAAAAAGCTCCTAAGGTATGAGTGTCCAGTAATATGCGACGAATCTGGCGATCGTAATCGTTGCGTTCTCATCAGTCAACAACTTGCGGGGTGCGGTAGACTGTAAACAGTTGCCGGACCGGGTCGTAGAGCCTTATGAGTGTTGATGTGCGGATTTCTGCCGTCGCCGCGCCGCCCGAGCCAGCCGCTCCCCAGCCGGGCGACCGCGCCGCGTCCGGCGCCCGGCCGGCGGACCGTCCCGGCCCCGCTGTCGGATGATTCCCGGCTGGCCGTCGACATCCGCACGCTGGTCGAAGCCGGCGACCTCGACACGGCCCGCGACCGGTTCGAGGGGCTGGTCGTCACACATCAGCGGCGCGCCGTCCGGATCGCCTATCAGTACCTGCGCGACGCGGCCGAGGCCGACGAGGCCGTCCAGGACGCGTTCGTCAAGGTCTTCAGCCACATCGGCTCGTATCGCGAGGCGTGGCCGTTCGAAGTCTGGTTCACGCGGATTCTCATCAACGGCTGCCTCGATCGCCGCAAGGCGCGGGTCCGACGCGAGCGCTGGCTGGTGCCCTCCCCGGCCGAAGATATCGAAGACATCGCCCAGGATCGCCGCGGCGCCATGGGCGCGTTTGGCGTCCCCGCCGGCGAGGGCAACCCCGAGGCGCGGCTGCTCGCGCGCGAACGGCGGGCGCGCATGACGGCGGCCATCGATCGGCTCGAGGGACGGCAGCGCACCGTGTTCATGCTGTGCCACTACGGCGACTGCACGCCGCGCGAGGTCAGCGCGATGATCGGCCTGAACGAGTCGACCGTGCGCGTCCACCTGTTTCGCGCCGCGCGCAAGCTGCGCGCGCTGCTCGGAGGGCAACCGTGAACGTTCGCGACGCCGCATCTCCAGGACGATTCGCTGTCGGACTGCTATTTCGCCGAACGCCGCGGCGAGGCGCTCGATCCGCCCGCCGCCGAGCATCTGGCCGATTGCTCGAGCTGCGCCGCGCGCTACGCCGAGTTCGAGCGCTTCATGACGTCGCTCCGCCAGGAGGCGGACGCCGACGTGGACGCCTTGTTCCCGGCCGATCGCCTCCGGGCGCAGCAGCAGGAGATCGCGCGCCGTCTCGAGTCCATCGGCCGGGCCGCCCGCGTCATCAGCTTCCCGGGCAGCACGGCCGCGACGCCGCACGCAGCCGTCGTCGACGCGGCTCGCCATGCGCTGGATTGCGGGCGCCGCGGCCGCCGGACTGTTCGTCGGCGTGGCCGCCGGCACCTTCTTCGATTTCGGCACGCGGTTCGAGTTCGGGATGCGCGGACGCCGGAGCCTCGTCCAGCGGACGGTGCGCGAGGCTGGCGGCCCGTCGCTTCCCTCCCACATGGCGGCGGCCCCCGCCGCGACCACATCCGCGCTCGCCGCCGAGGCCGACGACGTGTTCATGTCGGCGCTCGACATGGCGCTCGACAGGCCGCACATCTCCGAACTGGTCGCCTTCGACGCGCTCACGCCGCACGTGCGCGAGCTCGACCTGTCCCGGTAGCCGACCGAGCGTTGGCTTCGCTCATCTTCCGCAAGGGCCTCGACCTCAAGCATGCCGTCGCCGGCATGCTCGCCGACAACTATCACAGCAGTCTCGTCGAGCAGATCAAGGCCGACGACTTCATGTTCAGGTCAGGCCGCCTGACCGTCCACCTCGCGCGCGAGTTCGGCTTCTGCTACGGCGTGGACCGCGCCGTCGACTACGCCTACCAGACCCGGGAGCGCTTCCCCGACCGCCGCGTGTTCCTGACCGGCGAGATCATCCACAACCCGCACGTCAACGAGAAGCTGCGGGCCATGGGGATCGAGTTCATGGGCGCACGACGACGCCAGCGTGAACGCGCTCGGCCAGGACGACGTCGTGATCCTGCCCGCGTTCGGCGTCACCGTCGGAATGCTCGAGCGCCTCGACCGGCGCGGCTGCACGCTCATCGACACGACCTGCGGGTCGGTGCTGAACGTCTGGAAGAACGTCCGCCGCTACGCCGAGGGCGGCTACACGTCGGTCATTCACGGCAAGGTGTGGCACGAAGAGACGCAGGCCACGGCCTCCCAGGCGGTCGCCTATGGCGGCCGGTATCTCGTGGTGTTCGATCGCGAACGAGACCGCCCGCGTCTGCGACATCATCCGGCGGCGCGATCCGCTGGACGACGCCGGACGGGCGGCGTTCGTCGAACGCTTCGGCGGCGCCGTCTCGCCCGGGTTCGAACCGGACCGCGACCTGCAGCGCATCGGGCTCGCCAACCAGACGACCATGCTGATGTCGGAGTCGCTCGAGATCGGCGAGATGCTGCGGGCGGCGATGCTCGAACGCCACGGCGGGGACGAGTCCGGCGCGCACTTTCAGGCGTTCGACACGATTTGCAGCGCCACGCAGGACCGCCAGGACGCCGTGGTCACGCTGCTGCGAACGCGGCCGGTGGACCTGATGATCGTCATCGGCGGCTACAACAGCAGCAACACCTGCAACCTCGCCCGGATCTGCGCCGAGTCGCGGCCGACCTTCCACATCGCCGACCCCGACTGCCTCGTCTCGGCCGGGGAAATCCGGCACCGGCCGGTCGGGGCCAAGGCCGAGGTCTCCGCGACGCCCTGGCTGCCGTCCGCCGGGCCGGTCACGATCGGCCTGACGTCCGGAGCCTCCACCCCGGACAACCTGGTGGGGGCCGTCGTGGCCAAGCTTGCCGCCTTCGCCGGATCGGCCGCCTGACCGTCCGGACGCGCTAAACAGCGCTAAACAAAAGGGCCTCCGCCATCGTATTTCCAGTAGATTCGCCGGTTTCGTGTGCTTTTTCCCGTTCTTGAGGTCTTTCTGATGCGACGGCAGATTGGGCGGGCGGTCCTGTGTGCCGGCCTCCTCCTCGGAGGGGCCTGGCCGGGCGGGGCCCAGCCGCCCCAGGGCCAGAACCCTCCGCAACGATTCGCCTGGTGGCGTTCCGAGCAGTACCAGAAGAATCTGGGGCTCTCGACCGACCAGGTGAACCGCATCGAGGCCATCTTCCAGGCCGTGCTCCCGGAACTGCGCAAGGGCCGGGACGATCTGGAGCGCCATGAGGCCGAGTTATCTCGTCTCATAGAATCAAGCGCCGACGAAGCCCTGGTGACTCGACAGATCGACAAGGTGGAAGCCATCCGCAGCCGCCTGAACAAGGCGCGGCAGCTGCTGCTGCTCCACCATCGGCAGGTGCTCACGCCCGAACAGCGGGTCAAGTTGGCGCAGGCCGAACGCGAACGGGCCGGCCGGCCCCCGACCGGCCAGAAGCCCTAACCGCATTTCTGCGTTCTTTTTGAGGATGAAGACGACGATGACTGTGACCTATTCGAAACTGACGTTCGTTTGTGCCGCCCTCGCGATTGGGCTGGCCGTCCCCACCGCCCCGGCTCTCGCGCAGCAGCGGACCAGCGACGAGCATGTCCGGGACCTCGCGCAGCAGGCCGCGAGGCTGGTCGCCTCCGGCCAGGCATCGGCCCTGACCACCGCCCAGCAGGGGGGTCAGACGACGGCGCCCGCGGCGGGGCCGAAGGTGGCGCTCACGCTGGACGACGCCGTGAAACTGGCGCTCGACCGCAACCTGGACATCGCCGTGCAGCGGCTGAACCCGCAGATCAACGATCTGGCCTACGCCAGCGCCCGTGCGGTGTACTACCCGAGCCTGACGTCCGTCATCTCGTCCCAGTCGAACACCAACCCGTCGACAAACACGATTACGGGCGGGACGATCGGGTCGGGCGTGACCAACGGCACCGGGACGTTCAACGGAGGCGTCGCTCAGAGCGTTCCGTGGGGCGGTGGGAGCTTCCAGGTCAGCATCAACAACCAGCGCGCGACCAGCACCGCACAGATCAGCCGCTATAACCCCGCGTACACCCCCATCTGGTCCGGTCAATATCTCCAGCCACTGCTGCGCGGGTTCAAGACCGACTCGACGCGTCAGCAGCTCCAGGTCACCAAACTGAACCGCGACGTGTCCGACGTGCAGGTGGTGGCCACCATCACCAATACGCTCTCGAACGTGCGCAACGCATATTGGGATTACGTCTTCGCCGTGCAGTCGGTCGAAATCACCCGGCAGTCGGTCGACCTCGCCAACAAGCTCGTCGAGGACAACCAGACCCGCGTGCAGATCGGCACGATGGCGCCGATCGACGTCGTGCAGGCGCAAGCGCAGGCCGCTACTGCCGTACAGAACCTCGTCACGGCTCAGGCGACGCAGCGGACCACCGAGCTCGCGCTCAAGCGGCTGATCGTCAACGGCACGCAGGATCCGAACTGGAACGCCACGATCGACCCGGTTGACCGGCCTGACTTCCGCCCGGAGACCATCGACGTCGAGGCGGCGATCCGGCGTGCCCTGAGCCAGCGGACCGACCTGACGATCGCCCAGAAGAACGTCCAGGCGAACGACGTCACCCTGAAGTATCTGGACGACCAGACCAAGCCGCAGGCCGACCTCCAGGCCAACTACGGGTTGTCCGGTGTCGGCGGCACCCAGCTGGTGCGAACCGGCAGCGGGATCGGCGGCGACGCTCCGATCACCAGCACAATTCCCGGCGGCTACGGCGACGCGCTGTCTTCCATGTTCGGGGGTGGCTTTCCGCGCTGGGCGATCGGCGTGAACATCAGCTACCCGCTCGGCATCAGCTCGCAGAAAGCCGCCGTCGCCCGCGCGCAGGTGCAGCTCAGCCAGGTGCAGGCGCAGCTGAAGCAGATCGAGCTGCAAGTCGCCACCGAAGTCACCAACGCCGCGATCAACGTCCGCAGCAACGGCGAGCGCGTGCAGGCCGCGCAGGTCGCGCGCGAGCTGGCCCAGCGGCAGCTGGACGCCGAGAACAGCAAGTTCGCGGTCGGCATGTCCACCAACTACTTCGTGGTCCAGGCGCAGAACCAGCTGGCGAACTCGCAGAACAACGAGCTCCAGGCGGTGCTGAACTATCGGAAGGCCCTGGTCGAACTGGATCGGCTGCAGAGCACGACGCTGCAGAACCTCAACATCACGGTGGTTGGCCGGTAAACGGCGAGCGCCGCCGCGGACGCCGGCCAGCGGCGCGTCCGCTCTGAACGGAGCACAATGAAGCGCGCGTTTCTCATCTTGTTCGTCCTCGCCGTCGTCGGCGGCGGGGCCGGCGCCTACTACTGGCGCCGGGGCGGGGGCGAGGTCCAGATCAACAGCGGCGGCGATATCACGCGGCGAGATCATCGACACGGTCGGTTCGACGGGGACGCTCCAGGCGGTGACGACGGTGCAGGTCGGCAGCCAGGTGTCGGGCAACATCAGCTGGCTGGGGGCGGACTTCAACTCGATCGTGAAGCAGGGTCAGGTCATCGCGCGGCTCGACCCGTCGCTGTTCCAGGCGCAGGTGGACCAGTCGAAGGCGAACCTGCTCAAGGCGCAGGCCGACGTCGCGCGGTCGAAGGCCGACGTCGATCGCAATCGCGTCGCGCTCGTCGACGCGCAGCAGAAATACACCCGTGCCAAGGAGCTGTCCGCCAAGCAGCTCATCACGCAGCAGGACCTCGACTCCTCGAAGCTGGCCGTGGACACCGCGGAGTCGGCGCTGCAATCGTCGATTGCCGCGCAGAGCTCATCCCAGGCGTCCGTCGTCCAGGCGCAAGCGAGCCTGAGCCAGGCGCAGGTCAACCTCGATCACTGCACCATCAGCGCGCCCATCGACGGCATCGTGATCCAGCGCAGCGTGGACGTCGGCCAGACGGTCGCCGCCAGCATGCAGGCGCCGACCTTGTTCATCATCGCCGCGGACCTGACGAAGATGCAGGTGAACGCCAACATCGACGAGGCCGATGTCGGCCGCATCCGGCCGCAGCAGAACGTGACATTCAGAGTAGACGCATATCCGGGCGAAGAGTTCCAGGGTTCGGTCGCCCAGATCCGGCTCCAGCCCGTCGTCGTCCAGAACGTGACGACCTACGCGACGATCATCAACGTGCCCAACCCCCAGCTGAAGCTGAAGCCCGGGATGACGGCCAACCTGCGTGTGCAGATCGCGCGGCGGACCGACGTCCTGCGCGTGCCGAATGCGGCCCTGCGCTTCCGCCCGACCAACGAGATGTTCGCGGCGCTGAACCAGCCGGTGCCGGCGGAGGTGCAGGGCGGCGGCCGCGGCGGTCGTAATGCCGGCGGCCAGGGCGGCTTTGGCGGCCGCAGCGCGGGCGCGACGCCCGAACCGGCGCCCGCCAGCATCACCGTCATCGCCTGGACCGGCGGCCAAGGCGGCGCCTTCCGCGCCATCGGACAAGCCGAAGGCGCCCGCGGGAACGGCGTCGGCCCCCTCGCTCCAGGCGCGTGGCGGCGCCCCGGCTGACGGCGCCCCAGCGGCTCCGGCCAGAGGGGCTTCGGTGAGGGGCGTGGCGGTGGATTCGGCGGAGGCGGATTCGGCGGTGGAGGCGATGACGGCGATCGGCAGGCGCGGATGCTCGAGCGGCTGAAAGCGATGTCGCCTGACGAGCAGAAGCAGTTCATCGCGCGCATGAAGGAGCGCGGCGTGGACACGACGGTCTTCGAAAAGGCCATCGCCCCCGAGCCCAAAGGCAAGGGTGGCAACGCAACGGCGGGCGGCGCCAACCCGGCGCAGGCCGCCACGACGATCGACGCGCTCTTCGCTCCCCTGCCGACGCCGGTCTCGCAGGGGCGCGTGTGGTTGTCGGCGGACAACAAGCAGCTCAAGCAGGTGCGCGTCCGGCTGGGCATCACGGACGGCACGAACACCGAGCTCCTCGCCGGCGAACTGGAGCAGGGAGCGGAAGTCGTGACCGGCATCGTGCTGCCGACGTCGGCGCGGCCCGCCGCGGCGGCGGCAGGCAATCCGTTCCAGCAGGGCGGCGGCCGCGGACCTGGCGGATTCGGGGGCGGCGGATTCCCCGGCGGCGGACGAGGACGCTAGACGTGCCACCCGTCATCTCGGTCAAGAACCTCGTCAAGACCTACATCGTCGGCGAGATCGAAGTACGGGCGCTTCGCGGCGTGAATCTCGACGTGGAGCGCGGAGAATTTCTGGCGGTCACCGGCACATCCGGCTCCGGCAAGTCGACGTTCATGCACATCGCCGGGTGTCTCGACCGTCCGACATCGGGCCAGTATTTTCTCGACGGCGACGACGTCTCGCGGATGTCGAAGGACCAGCTCGCGGCCGTGCGCAACAAGAAGATCGGCTTCGTGTTCCAGGGCTTCAACCTGCTCTCGCGCACGTCGGCGCTCGACAACGTCGAGCTGCCGCTGCTCTACGGCGGCAACGCTCCCAAAACGGCCGAGCGGCACAAGCGCGCGCTGGACATGCTGACGGCCGTCGGCCTCGGCAACCGCGCCGACCACCATCCGAACCAGCTGTCGGGCGGCCAGCAGCAGCGCGTGGCGATCGCGCGCGCGCTGGTCAACAACCCGTCGATCCTGCTTGCGGACGAGCCGACGGGCAACCTCGACACGAGGACCAGCATCGAAGTGATGGACATCTTTCAGCGGCTCAACCGCGAACGCGGCATCACCGTGCTGCTCATCACGCACGAACACGACATCGCCGAGTACGGCACGCGGATCGTGACGTTCCGCGACGGGCTCGTCGTGGCGGACAAGCCGGTGGCGGAACGCCGCATCGCGCGGGACGAAATGGCCGCGCTGGAGCAGCAGCCGGCGGCGGAAGCCGTCTGAGGAGTCTTACGGCATGTCAGTCATCATGATCTTCCGCGTGGCGCTCAAGGCGCTGAACCGCAATAAGATGCGAACGGCGCTGACGATGCTCGGCATGATTATCGGCGTCGCCGCCGTCATCACGATGGTGGCGCTCGGCACGGGGGCGCAGTCGTCGATCGAGGCGCAGATTCAGACGGCCGGCACGAACATGATCATCGTGCAGGCCGGCAACTTCACCCAGGGAGGCGCGCGGCAGGGCCAGGGCAACGCCAGCACGCTCACGCCCGACGACGCGACGGAGATCGTCAAGCTGCCGGGCGTCCAGTACGCGGCGGCCGGTCTCAACACGCGGGGGCAGATGGTCGCCGGCAACCAGAACTGGAACACGCAGCTCCAGGGCACCGACGTCGACTTCCCGCTGATCCGGTCCTGGCAGGTGGCGGAGGGCGCGTTCTTCACGCCGATCGACGTGACGACCGCGTCGAAGGTGGTCGTGATCGGCACCGTGGTGCGCGACGAGTTGTTCGGCCCCGACGTCGACCCGGTCGGTCAGGTGATCCGCGTGCAGAACCAGCCGTTCACCGTCATCGGCGTCCTGGCCCCGAAGGGCCAGTCCGGCGTCGGTCAGGACCAGGACGACGTGGCGTTCACGCCGTACACGACGGTGATGAAGAAGATCCGCGGCGTGCAGTTCGTCCAGCAGATTCAGGTGTCGGCGATATCGGCGGGCGAAGTCGCTCCGCTGGCCGACCGTATTGCGTCGCTCATCCGCGTCCGCCACAAGATCCAGCCGGGCGATCCGGACGACTTCATGGTCCGGACGATCGAGGAAATGGCCAACGTCCGCAAGGAGGCCACCCAGACCATGACGGCGCTGCTCGCGAGCATCGCCGGCGTGTCGCTGCTCGTCGGCGGCATCGGCATCATGAACATCATGCTGGTCTCGGTCACGGAGCGCACACGCGAGATCGGCCTGCGCATGGCCATCGGCGCGCGGGGCCGCGACGTGCTGCTGCAGTTCCTCGTCGAAGCGGTCGTGCTCAGCTTGTTCGGCGGCGGGATCGGCATCGCGCTCGGCGTCGGCCTGTCACAGGGCGTGACGCTCTGGCAGGGATGGCCGACCGCCGTGTCCACCGACGCCGTCGCCATCGCGTTCGGGTTCGCCGCGGCGATTGGCGTCTTCTTTGGCTTCTATCCGGCACGAAAGGCCGCGGCGCTCGATCCCATCGACGCCCTGCGATTTGAATAACATCATGATCCGTGTCCCGCGTCTCCTCCACCTCGCCTGCGTCGCGCTCATCGCCTGCGCCCTCGGCACGTCTGCGTGTTCGGGCGAAGGCGCGTCCGCTCCCCCGGGAGGCGGCGGCCGCGGCGGCGGCGGCCGGGGTCGCGGCGATCAGACCGTTCCCGTCACCGTCGCGCAGGTCGTCCAGAAGTCGATGCCGATCGAGATCCGCGTGATCGGCTCGGTCGAGGCGTACTCGGTGGTCTCTGTGCACGCACAGATCACCGGACAGCTGCGGGAGGTCAACTTCAAGGAAGGCGACGACATCGCGAAGGACCAGGTGCTCTTCGCGCTGGATCGCCGGCCGCTCGAGGCCGCGCTGATGGCGGCACAGGCCAACCTGCAGCGCGATATCGCGCAGGCGGCAAACGCCAAGTCCGTCGCGCAGCGCTACGCCGACCTCAACGAACGCGGCATCGCCACGACGGAACAGGTCGATACGAGCCGCGCCAGCGCCGCGGCCCTCGACGCGACCGTCGAAGCCGATCGCGCGGCGGTCGAGAACGCGAAGGTGCAGCTCCAGTACGCCACGATCGTGTCGCCGATTGCCGGGCGCACGGGCGCCCTCATGGTGCATGAAGGCAACCTCGTCCGGGCCCAGGACACCATGCCGCTGGTCGTCATCAATCAGGTCTCGCCGATCTACGTGGCGTTCTCCGTCCCGGAGGCCCGGCTGCCCGAGCTGAAGCACTTCATCTCGCTGGGCACGCTGGCCGTCGAGGCCAAGCCGCCGAACGAGGAGCAGGCGTCGTCGCACGGGCACATCACGTTCGTCGACAACAACGTCGATCAGACGACGGGTACCATCAAGCTCAAAGCCACGTTCACCAACGAGGATCGCCGCCTCTGGCCGGGCCAGTTCGTCAACGTCATCGTCGCGCTCACGAAAGACCCCACCGCGGTGGTCGTCCCGACCGCCGCCGTCCAGGTCGGCCAGCAGGGCCAGTACACGTACGTGGTCAAAGAGGATCACTCCGTGGAATACCGGGCCGTGGTGGTCGAGCGGACGGCCGGGCTCGAGACGGTGATCAAGAGCGGGCTCAAGCCGTCGGAAACCGTCGTGACCGACGGCCACCTGCGGCTGGTCGCGGGCAGCCGTGTCAGCATCAAGGGCGACGAATCGCAGCAGGTGGCCCCATGAACATTTCCGAGCTCTTCATCAAACGCCCGGTCACGACCACGCTCATCATGCTGGGCATCCTCGTGTTCGGCACGATGGCGTACCGCGCGCTGCCGGTGTCGGACCTGCCGGCCGTGGATTTCCCGACCATCCAGGTGCAGGCGGGACTCCCGGGAGCCAGCCCGGAAACGATGGCGGCGACGGTCGCGTTGCCGCTCGAGAAACAGTTCGCGGGCATCGCCGGCCTGACCAACATCAATTCGGTCAGCCAGCAGGGCTCGACCAACATCACGCTGCAGTTCGACCTCAGCCGGAACATCGACGCCGCGGCGCAGGACGTCCAGGCCATGATCGGGCGCACGGCGCGCTCGCTCCCGCCGCAGATGCCGGCGCCGCCCTCGTATCAGAAGTCGAACCCGGGCGATCAGTCCGTCATCCTCCTCGTCCTGCGATCGGCCACGCTGCCGCTGTCGATGGTCGACGAGTACGCGCAGCAGACGATCGCCCAGCGGCTGTCCATGGTCGACGGTGTCGCGCAGGTCGACGTCTTCGGCTCGCAGAAGTTCGCCGTCCGCATCGATCTGGATCCGCGGGAGCTCGCCGCCCGCTCGATCGGCATCGATCAGGTCGCCGCCGCGGTCGCCAACGCGAACTCGAACGTGCCGACGGGCACGATGTACGGCGACAAGACCTTCGTCGTGCAGACGAACGGCCAGTTGATGCGCGCGACCGCGTACGGCCCGACGATCGTCGCCTACCGCAACGGCAACCCGGTGCGGCTCGACGAGGTGGCCCACGTCTACGACGGCGTCGAGAACGACAAGTCGGCGGCGTGGCAGCTCGACGAACGGTGCGTCTTGATCTCGATCCGCAAGCAGCCGGGCACCAACGTCGTCGAGGTGGTCGACCGCGTCAAGGCGCTGTTGCCCGCCATGACCGAGCAGCTGCCGGCCGCCATGTCGCTCGGCAGCAGAAACGATCGCTCGGAGACGATTCGTGCGTCGGTGCACGACGTCAAGATCACGTTGCTCGCCACCGTCGGGCTCGTCGTCCTGGTCATCTTCCTGTTCCTCCGCAACTTCTCCGCCACGTTGATTCCCAGCCTCGCGCTGCCGGCCTCTCTGGTCGGCACGTTCACGGCGATGTACTTGCTTGGCTACAGCATGGACAACCTGTCGCTGATGGCGCTGACGCTGTCGGTCGGGTTTGTCGTCGACGATGCGATCGTCATGCTGGAGAACATCGTCCGGCACATGGAGATGGGCAAGACGAGGATGCAGGCGGCGTTCGAAGGATCGAAGGAAATCGCCTTCACCATCCTGGCGATGACGGTTTCGCTCGCCGCCGTCTTCATCCCGGTGCTGTTCATGGGCGGCATCGTCGGCCGACTGCTGCACGAGTTTGCGGTCACGATCAGCGTGGCGATCCTGATCTCGGGCTTCGTGTCGATCAGCCTCACGCCGATGCTGTGCAGCCGGTTCCTGCGGGCTGCCGCATGCCGAGAAGCACGGCCGGGTCTACAACGCGTTCGAGCGCATGTTCGACGGATGGCTGCGTCTGTACGACTGGACGCTGCGGATCACGCTGCGTCATCGCGCGATCACCATGGTGGCGTCGATGCTGCTGCTGGCCGCGACGGCCTACCTGTTCACGGTCGTCCCGAAGGGTTTCCTGCCCAGCGAAGACCAGGGACGCTTCATGGTGAACACCGAGGCCGCGCAGGGCATCAGCTACGAGGACATGACACGGCACCAGAAGAAGGTGGCGACGATCCTCCAGAACGATCCGAACGTCTACATGGCCACCGTGATGATGGGCGCCATCGGCAACAGTGGAGGCTCCATCAACACCGGCCGCATCTGGGTCGAGCTGAAGTCCGCGCGCCGAGCGGAAGATGTCGGTCGACGAGGTCATCGCGTCACTGCGCCCGAAGATGGCGCAGTTGCCGGGCATTCGCGCGTTCATGACCAACCAGCCACCCATCAACCTCGGCGCCGGGCAGGGCGGCCAGCGCGCGCTGTACCAGTTCACGCTTCAGGACACGGACACGGCCGAACTCTATAAGTTCGCGCCGATCATGGAGGAGAAGCTGCGCGCCATCCCGGGCATCGAGGACGTCAGCACCGACCTGCTGCTCAAGAACCCGCAGGTCACCGTCGAGATGGACCGCAACAGGGTGGCCACTCTCGGGCTCACCGCCAACCAGGTGGAGAACGCGCTGTACAACGCCTACGGGACGCGCCAGGTCTCGCAGATCTACGCGCCGAACAACCAGTATCAGGTCATCATGCAGGTCGCGCCGCAGTTCCAGAGAGATCCGGCGGCGATGTCGCTGCTGTACGTCCGGTCCAACAACGGGACGCTCATCCCGCTCGAGTCCGTCGCCCGGCTGCAGACCGCCGTCGGCCCCATGTCGGTCAGCCACTACGGGCAGCTGCCCGCCGTCACGCTCTCGTTCAACCTCAGACCGGGCTTCGCGCTCGGCGACGCCGTGGACCAGATCAAGGCAGCGGCCACGGCCAGCCTGCCGTCCACGATGTCGACCAACTTCCAGGGCGCGGCGCAGGCGTTCCAGGATTCGCTGCAGGGCCTCGGCCTCATCCTGCTGATGGCGATCGTCGTCATCTACATCGTCCTGGGCGTGCTCTACGAGAGCTTCACGCACCCGCTGACGATTCTCTCGGGCCTGCCGTCGGCCGGCTTCGGCGCGCTGCTGACGCTGCTGATCTTCAAGACCGAGCTCAGCCTCTACGCGTTCGTCGGCATCATCATGCTCGTCGGCATCGTGAAGAAGAACGGGATCATGATGGTGGACTTCGCGGTCGAGGCGCAGAAGACGGGCAAAACGCCGCTCGAGGCCATCCACGAAGCCTGCCTCGTCCGCTTCCGCCCCATCATGATGACGACGATGGCGGCGCTGGTCGGCACGATGCCGATTGCGCTGGGCTGGGGCGCCGGCGCGGAATCGCGGCGGCCGCTCGGCCTGGCGGTCGTCGGCGGGCTGATCGTGTCGCAGCTGCTGACGCTGTACATCACGCCGGTCTACTACGTCTACATCGAGAACGCGCGCCGGTGGCTCGCCGGCCACCGCACGAACCCGATCGTCCAGCCCGTGGGCGCTGCGCACGCGCACGTGACATCGCCAGCCGCGCTGCGAACGATGGAGGGCGGCAACCTGTAGGGCGGGGCCTTCAGCCCCGCCGAATTGGCGGCCCTGAAAGGGCCGCCCTACTCGGAGACGTTCCTCAGCAGTTCCGCGACGCGGCGTCCCGTGACCGGATCGACCAGATCCGGCGCGATCTCGGCCAGCGGCTCGAGCACGAACAGACGCTCGCGAAACCTGGGGTGCGGGACGACCAGCCCAGGCTCATCCATCACCAGGCTTCCGTACAGGACCAGATCGAGATCGAGCGTCCGCGCGGCGCCCGGAAACGGCCGCTCGCGTCCCCGCTCGAGCTCTATCGCGAGCAGCGCGTCCAGCAGATCGCGCGCGCCCAGCGACGTGTCCCCCACCACCGCCGCATTCAGGAACAACGGCTGACGATCGGGCACGCCGACCGGATCGGTGTCGCGATAGCGCGGAAACGCGGAGGTTGGCGAGCAGGGTTCGCAGGCGGGTGACGGCGAAATCGAGGTGGGCGCGGCGGTCGCCGAGATTGCTGCCGAGCGAGACGGCGGCGACTACTCGATCCACCGATCGCCCAGGACTGCTCCCTGGGCCGGGCCTGACGTGTCGCCGCGTTTGCCCAGCAGGTCGGTCCGGCCGGCCCAGGCCTGCTCGAAGAAGCGCTGCTGCTCCGTCGTCTCGCCCAGGACGACCTGCAGCATCTTGCGATTCCGCGCGTTCGTCATGGCCTCGACGCGGGGCCGCCAGCGTTCGACCATCGCCTGCGCCGCCCGGGCGTCCTGCTCGAACAGGGCCTGAACCGACGCCGGCCCCGACGTGATCGATTCGGTCGGGGTCGCTGCCGGCCCAGGTTCGGCGCCGCCGAGTTCGGTAATCGCCTTCGACAGCCACGACAGCTGGACGTCGTCGCGATTGATGACGTACTGGTAGGTGTTGTTGGCGTCGTACTGGCCGACCAGGCGCGCGTGCGACATGTGCTGAATCATCGCCGCGAGCTTCTCGCGATGAAACTCTTCAATCAGCGCCAGCGCCGTCGCCTGCGAGGTCACGAATTCTGTTTCTCTTTGCAGGTGATGCAGACGCGCGTCCACGGAATCGCCTTGAGACGGGCCTCCGCGATCGGCTCGCCGCAATCCCGGCACACGCCGTACGCCCCCTTATCGAGCCGCAGCAGCGCCTCTTCGATGGCCTGCAGGATCTTGGCGTCGGTCTGCTTCAGCTTCAGCTGAATGTGGACCTCGTTGTTGCCGCTCGCCTGGTCCGCCATGTCGCCCTGGCGGGTGTTGTTCTCCATCGACGCCTGCAACGGTTTGACGCCGCCCGTCCCGAGGATCTCGGTACGTTTCCTGAGGAGCGCGTCCTTGAAAAGCTGAACGTCCATTGGCGCTTCTGACTCCTGCACTGTGCCGGCCCGCCGGGGCTCAGACAACAGTGGATCTTAGCACAGCAGCGCGGTGGGTCACTCCGACCGGAGGGTGGCCAGCGGCTTGTTGCGGAGCACGTCGAGGCTCGACAGCACGCCGATCGCGGCCACGAGCGCCGCCGTCAGCACGACGCCGCCGACGTGCTCGCCGGGAAACAGCCGCCACGGAATATCCAGCGCGAACCGGCTGACGCCCCAGGTCAGCGCCACGGCGCCGGCCGATCCGACGATGCCGGCGAGCGACCCCAGCACGCCGTATTCGACCAGCAGCATCGCGGCTATCTTGCGGGTGTTCGCGCCGAGCGTCTTGAACACGGCCGCCTCGTACACGCGCTGAAATTTCGTCATGGCGACCGCGCCGACGAGGATCAGTCCCCCGCTGAAGAGCACCAGGAACCCCACGACGGTGATGGCCAGCGTCACCTTCGACATCACGTCGCGGATGGTTTCGAGGATCTCGTGGAAATCGATCACCGACACGTTCGGAAAGCGCGAAACGAGATCGTGCTGGAACTTCGCGCGGGCAGCGGGACCCGACGCGGGCCCCCTGACCGGTGCGATATAGGTCTGGGGCGCCTGCTCCAGCGTCCCCGGCCTGAACACGAACATGAAGCCGCCGGCGCGCGCATCCTTGAAATCCACGTCGCGGATGCTCGACACCCTCGCGTTGACGATCTTCCCCAGGATGTCGAAGCGGACGACGTCGCCGACGTTGATGGCGAACCGCTCGTGCAGGCCCCGTTCGATCGAGACTTCCGGCTCCGGCGAGCTGCCGTGCCAGAAGGCACCGTCGACGATGCGTTCGTTGGCCTCGAGGTTGTCCCGGTAGGTGATGGTGTACTCGCGGCCCAGCGAGCCGCGCGCCCGAACCTCCTCGAAGGTCTCCAGCGTGGTGACGCGTCCGCTGACCCCGGTGACGCGCGCCCGCAGCACGGGCAGCAGTTTCCACGCGCCGGCGCCGTTGGCCGGATCGCTCAGGAACGCGCGCACGCCGTCGGCCTGGCCGCGCTGCACGTCGAGCAGGAACATGTCTGCCGATTCCTCGTTCACCTGGATCGAAAACTCCGCCAGCAGGCTCGCTTGCAGCGATCGCACGCCGACGATGAAGAACGCGCCAAGGCCGACCGCCAGCAGAATCACACGCGTCTGATTGCCGGGCCGCGACAGATGCAGGACCGCGTGCCGAAGCGGAAACGACGGCGTGTTCGCGAGCGGCGCGAGCAGCGCCACCAGCAGCCGTCCGGCCAGCACGAGGACCACGGCCAGCACGGCGAACCCGAGACACACAGACCAGCCCCACGGGAAGGGACGCGGCCTGCCAGGCGGCGACCGCGACGAGTGCCGCCGACACGAACATGGTGGCGGCCACTCGCAGCCCGTCGCGCTGCGGCGGCCGCGCTTCGTCGCGCAGAAGCAGCGACGGCCGCACGAGCCGCACCTGCAGCAGCGGCACGATGGCAAACAGCAGCGACACCAGGACGCCGATGGTCGCGCCCTGCAGCGCCACGCCCCAGGTCACGGTGTAATGCACGCCGGCCAGCAGCGACGTCGACGACGAGCCGAGCGCCAGCGGAACGGCCGAGACCACGCCCTCGGCAACCGCCACGCCGAGCAGGCTGCCCGCCAGCCCGAGCGACATCACCTGCAGCAGGTAGACGGCGATGATCTGCCCGCTCGAGGCCCCGAGGCACTTGAGCACGGCGATGCCCTTGATCTTCTGCAGCACGAACACCCGCGTGACGCTCGACACCGCGATGCCGCCCAGGATGACGATCACGAGGCCGACCAGGCTCAGGTAGTTTTCCGCCCGATCGAAGTCGCGGCCGATCGCGTCGTCAGTCGACAGATACGATCGGGTGTTGATGAAGTTGTCCGCGAAGTCGTCGTTCAGCGTCTTGACCAGCGACGGAATCCGCTCGTCGGGCACGCGGACCGCCAGCACGTGGCGGACGCGGCTGCCGAACGCGAGCAGACCGGTGGAGGGCGCGTCGTCGAAGTCGATGAAGACGCGGGGGCCGAGGCTGAACGCGCCGATGTTGCGCCCGGGCTCGCTCGCCACGACGCCGCGGATCGTGAACGCGGCTTCCCCGATCGTCAGCGAATCGCCCACCGCGACGCCGAGCGCCGTCAGCAACTCGGGCCGCACGAGCGCGCCGTGGTTCTGGAGGATCGCATGCGCGTAGGCCTGTCCGCCCTCGAGCGTCAGCGTGCCGTACAGCGGAAACGGCGCCTGCACCGCCTTGAGCTCGACCATCCGCGTCGTGACCCTCGCGAGGTCAACCGGCCGCACCATCGTCGGCGTCTCGATCGTTTCGGTGCGGGCCGTCGAGCCAGCCTCCGCGAGGCGGCGGTCGATGGTGGCCCGGGCGTCCGGCGTCCAGTCGCGGTTGGTCGCGATGAGGACGTCGGCCGCGATGAGCGACCGGGCTTCGCCGCCCAGCACGTCGCGGACGCTGCGAATGACCGACCGCAGCGCGACGATGGCGGCCACGCCGACGGCAATGCAGATGAAGAAGAACAGCAGGCGCTGCCACGCCGCCCGCATCTCGCGCACGGCCATGCGGAGGACGAACGTCATACGACCCTGCCGTCCCTGAGCACGAGCTGCGCATCGGCCATCGCCGCGAGCTCGGCGTCGTGCGTCACGAGCACGATGGTGGTCTTCCTGGAACGGTGCACCTCGCGCAGCAGATCCATGATGTGCCGTCCGTTCGACGTGTCGAGGTTGCCGGTGGGCTCGTCCGCCAGCACGATCGGCGGGTTGTTCGCCAGCGCACGGGCCAGCGCGACGCGCTGCTGCTCGCCGCCGGACAGCTGGGACGGGTAGTGATGGGCGCGGCCCGTCAGGCCCACTTCTTCGAGCAGCGCCCGGGCACGCGGGCGCGGATCTGAAACGCCGGCAATCTCCATCGGCACGGCCACGTTCTCGTAGGCCGTGAGCGACGGGATGAGGTGAAAGAACTGGAACACGAAACCGATCTTCTCGCCCCTCAGGCGCGCCAGCCGGTCCTCGTCGAGGCGCGTGATGTTCACGTCGTCGATGATGACGTCGCCGGAGCTCGGCGCGTCCAGGCCGGCAATGAGGCCGAGCAGGGTCGATTTCCCGCTGCCCGACGGCCCGACGATGGACAGGAACTGGCCCTGGTCCACGCGCAGGGACAGCGGGTGCAGGATGGTGAGCGGTTCAGCGCCGCTCATCACCGTTTTCGAGACGTCACGAAGCTCGA
This sequence comes from uncultured Acidobacteriota bacterium, assembly GCA_963821285.1. Lineage (GTDB taxonomy): Bacteria > Acidobacteriota > Vicinamibacteria > Vicinamibacterales > CAVVIG01 > CAVQJU01. The sequence continues at coordinate 240,147 of CAWGDD010000003.1, read as the reverse complement.
TCATGACCCGGTGGGGCCTTCCTTCCGGGTCGTTTTCCGCGGTTCTTCCAGGAGGGGCTTCAGGACGGTCCAGACATTGTCCGCGACGAGGCGCGCGCCCTCAGGGGTGGGATGGATGCCGTCGCGCTGGTTCAGGACAGCGTTGCCAGCCACACCGTCGAGCAGAAACGGCACGAGGGCAACCTGATACTGCCTGGCGAGCGCTGGGTACACCTGATGGAATTCGACGATGTAGTCGCGGCCGAAGTTCGGAGGCGCTTCCATCCCGGCCAGCAGCACCCGAATGTGCCTGGCTTGCGCCCGCTCGATGATACGCGACAGGTTCTGTTTCAGCTCGGCGGGTGGCAGAGCGCGCAACGCATCGTTGCCGCCAAGGGCGACGATCAGCACGCGCACGTCGCCCTCGAGCGCCCAGTCGAGCCGGGAGAAGCCGCCGGCTGACGTATCGCCGGACACGCCCGCATTCACGACGTCGTAGTTGAACCCGCCGGCGTCCAGCCGCTGCTGCAGCAGCGTCGGATACGACTCTTCGGGCGACAACCCAAGGCCAGCTGTCAGGCTGTCGCCCAGCACGACAACCCGCGGCCGCGGCGCAGTGCTCGTGGCGGGCCGCCGCGCAGGCGCCAGAGACGGCTCCGCGGCGGCCGAGGCGGGCGGCGGCTCGGCGGCCGGACCGCAGGCGGTGAGCCAGCAGGCCGCGACGAGCGCGGTGAGACTGAGGTGTGCGGTTCCCCGGAGCATCGTCCTCAAAATAGTATGCTACCGCGATGCAGCACGCGGCGGATCTCCTCACCCGATGGCCGGCGCTCGAGGTGGCCGTCAAGCGCGATCGTCTGCGGCGCAGCCTGCGCATCGCACCCGGGCCGATCAGCGCGCGGGTTCATGCCGACACGGCAGCCGCTCAACGCGCGGCCGCCGCGATGTGGCGCCGTGAGCCGTCGGCCTGGAGCGCTTCGCCGGAGGTGCAGGCCACGATCGCCAACCGGCTCGGCTGGCTGACGTCGCCCGGCCTGATGGCCGACTCGCTCGAACGCCTCAGGTCGTTTGCCGACGGCATCAGGCGCGACGGTTTCACCGATGTCGTGCTGCTTGGAATGGGCGGTTCCAGCCTGGCACCCGAAGTGCTGCGAGCCATCGTCGGCACGGCACCGGGCTGGCCGCGGTTCCGGATGCTCGACTCGACGGATCCCGACGCCATCCGCGCGGCGGCCACTCCTCCCAGGCACACGCTGTACCTGCTGGCGAGCAAGTCGGGCACGACGATCGAGCCGAACACGCTCGCGTCGCATTTTCGTCGCACGCTGGAGGACGCGGGCATCCCGCGGTGGGCGGAACATTTCGTCGCGATCACGGACGAAGGCACCGAGCTGGCGCGGCGGGCGCGGGCCGAGTCGTTTCGCGATACCTTCATCAACCCGTCCGACATCGGCGGGCGCTACTCGGCCCTGTCGTTCTTCGGTCTGGTGCCGGCCGCGCTCATGGGACAGGACATCGCGGCGCTGACCGGCTGGGGCCTCGCGATGTTATCGGCCTCCGCCGAGACGCCGGACCTCAACCCGGCGGTGTCGCTCGGCCTGCTCCTCGGCGCCGCCGCGCGCGAGGGCCGCGACAAGCTGACGCTGCTCCTTCCCCGGGAACTGGAGCCGTTTGGCCTCTGGGTTGAGCAGCTCGTCGCCGAGAGCACCGGGAAGCGCGGCGTCGGCGTCGTGCCGATCGCTGGCGAGACGCTCGGCTCGCCGGCGCAGTACGGCCTCGACCGTGTGTTCGTCGAAGTCTCCGGACCTGGCGCCACGAGCCGGAGCCACGGCATCGACCGGCTCGAGGCCGCAGGCCACCCGACCGCGACAATCGAATGGACCGAGCCGGCCGCGCTTGGCGCGGAGTTCGTCCGCTGGGAGATCGCCACGGCCATCGCGGGCGCGCTGCTCGAGATCAACCCGTTCGACGAGCCCAACGTCAAGCAGGCGAAGGACGCGACCACGGCGCTGCTGGGCACGTACCAGTCGGACGGCGCGCTCCCGCGGGCGACGCCCGACATGACGCTCGACGGCGGCATCACGCTGACGGCGAGCCGCCAGGCCAGGGAGCAGCTGTCCGGGGCGGGCCCCGACGCGCTGTTGACGCTCCTCCAGCCCGGCGACTACTTCGCGCTCCTCGCCTACATCGATCCGCAGGCGTTGACCGGCGACCTGGCCTCGTTCCGCAACGCCGTGCGGGACCGCACGCATGCCGCAACGGCGACCGGCGTCGGCCCGCGGTATCTCCACTCGACGGGTCAGCTGCACAAGGGCGGTCCGAACACCGGCGTCTTCGTCCTGATCACGGCCACGCCGCACGCCGATCTCGATATTCCGGGGTACCCGTTCACCTTCGGGACGCTCGAACTGGCGCAGGCGCTGGGCGACTTTGCCTCGCTCGACGCCGCGGGCCGGCGGGCGCTGCACGTCCACCTTCCGGCTGCCGACGCCGCGCTGATACGTCAGGTTGCCGGCGCCCTGCTCGGGCGGATCGCCTTACAATAGCCGCATGCGCTACCTCGTCACGGCGCGCGTCAAGGCCAACCGGGCGAGGGCCCTCGAACGGGCCATCGACGAGGGGACGCTCGGCCGGGGCTCGGTGGCCGGCGACGAGTACTTCCGCAACATGGCCGAGGCGCGCGCGCACGAAGACGGACGCGTCCAGTGGGTGGAGGTCTGCTACTGCTACACCCCGCTGGCGGAAGAGCGCGAGTACTGGGAGAAGTACTTCGACCTCGAAAAAGTGCAGGACGCCCACGCACGCAGCCGCTGCAAGGATTTGAACGGGACCGACGCGTGGTCCTGCGGCGACTGTGATTGCTCGGCCCGTCTCGAAGCCCGCCTCGCCACGAAGGGTCGTCCGTTCCTCGACACACTCCGCGCCAAGACGTAATGCCCTCGTCTTCCCTGCAGGCGCTGCTGGCACGAGCGAGTGCGGCGCTCGAACGAGGCCGCGGCGCCGAAGCCGGGGAGATCCTGACGCCCACCCTGCGATCGGCCGCGCTGCCGCGCGAGGACGAGCTCGCGGTTCGCGCGATGCTCGCCGAAGCGTGGCTGCTCCAGGACGATCTCGACCGTGCGGCCACCGCGCTCGGCCGTCCGCCGGACACGTTCCGCGACACCGTATCGTCGGGCCGCCTCGCCGCGCTCTGGCGTCTGCACGGCCGGCTCGCCTCCGCGCGCGGCGATCAGTCGCGGGCGATCGCGCTCCACCAGCGCGCGCTCAAGCAGGCCGAGGCCGCGCACGACTCGCGCGCCATCGGACTCGCCCACTACGAGCTGGCGCACTGCTACCGCCGCGTCGGCGACACCGCGATCGTGCGCGAGCACATCACCAAGGCCGCGTCCGCGCTTCACGCCGCCGGGGATCGACGCCACCTCGCGCTCGTGCACTCGCTGTCGAGCATCCTGCTCGCGCAGGTGGGCGAATACGACCAGGCGATGGCCGCACTGCGCCACGCGGAGCGGCTCGCCTCGACGGTGCGGGCCGACGACGTCCTGGCGACCGTGTGCAGCAACCAGGCCGGCGTGATGATGATGGAGCACCGGTACGAGCAGGCGCTCGCGCTCGCCGAGCGGAGCGTGGTGCTCCACGAGGGCCTGCCGGCGGGCCACGGGCTCGCGGTGGCGCTGGCCACTCTCGGCCAGATCTGCGTGCGTCTCGGCGCCCTGGCTCGCGCCGAAGACGCGCTGCATCGCGCGCTCGACGTGCGCAGCCCGATCCAGTTTCACGAAACCACCGGCGCCGTCTTCGACACGCTCGCCCAGATTCACATGATCCGCGGAACGTACGAAACGGCCGCGGAGTACCTCGCGCGCGCCGGCGATGCCTACGGCGCGTTCGGACGCCAGACCAGCCAGTGGTACGAATGGTCCGTCCGCGTCCTCGGCGCGCGGCTGGCGATGCGACGCGGCGATCTCGACGATGCCGTGGCCCGCGCCGACGAGATCCTGCAGGCGGGCGCTCCCCCGTTCGACGCTCTGCAAGCCACCCTGATCGCCGCCGAAGCGCTGACAAGCGCCGGCCGGCTGCCCGAGGCCGAGCAGCGGCTGGCCACGGCCGCCGAGTCGCTCGATCCGAAGGTGGCTCCCGCGGCCTGGGGGGAATACCTGCGGCTGCGCGGGGGCCTCTACGCCAAGGGCGGGAGCTCGGCTGACGCGTACCACAACTTCGCGCAGAGCGCGACGCTGCTCGACCTGCTCGGCGAGCGCTATCAGGCTGCCCTCAGCCACCTCGCCCTCGGCCGCCTCGTCGCGCAGACCGGCGCGCGCTCGGTCGCCGAACGCCATCTCAACCAGGCGGTCGTCGTCTTCGAGCAGCTCGGCGCAGAGCGCGACTCCTCCGACGCCCAGGATGCCCGCGGCCTGCTGACGTCGATCGGATCGGGCGAGTACGTCATCTCGCCCGCCGATGCCGACGATGCGATCGTCCGGAGGATCGTGGACGCGGCGGCGCTGCCGGACCTGCTCGGCCGCGAGACGGCCGCCGCGATGATCGAAGCCGCCGCCGGCGACTGTGCCGTCGTCTTCGTCAACCTGCCGGGGGGCGACGTACGCGTGGTGGCGTCGGCAGGCGCGGATGCGGACGCCGCACGGGCCCTCGCCAGGACCGCCTCGAACGGCCACAGCTACGGCCGCGGCACGATGATCGTCGAGCAGCTCGGCCGCGATCAGGAGGGGCCGCGGTTCGGACTGGTGGCCGCGCCCCGGCCGCTCGGACATCCGGTGCTGCGCCGGCTTCGGATGATCGCGACGGTGGCGCGGCAGGGCTTCGCGCTGTGCGCGGCACGTGACAGGCCCGCGGGATCATCGGCCGTCGCGGCCCTGGATCGGTCGCTCGAACCGCTGCTGCCGGGCTTCCTCACGGCGAGCGCGGCGATGTCGCGGCTCGTCGAGCAGATTCAGCGGCTGCAGGGCAACGACCTGACCGTGCTCATCACCGGCGAGAGCGGCACGGGGAAGGAGCTGGTGTCCCGCGCGATTCACGTCGGGTCGCATCGCAGCGCCGCGATGTTCCTGCCGTACAACTGCACGACCACCGGGCGCGACCTGGCAGACAGCCAGCTGTTCGGCCATCGCCGCGGCAGCTTCACGGGCGCCGTGTCGGACCAGCCAGGGCTCGTGCGGTCGGCGGCCGGCGGCACGCTGTTCCTCGACGAGATCGGGGACCTGCCGATCGACGTGCAGCCCAAGCTGCTGCGGTTCCTCGAGCTGTCGGAAATCATGCCGATCGGTGAAACGCGCCCGCAACGCGTGGACGTGCGCGTGCTGGCCGCCACCAACGCGGACCTCGAACAGCGCGTCGCCGAGGGCAAGTTCCGCGAGGATCTGTACTACCGGCTGAGCGTCATCCGCATTCACGTGCCGCCGCTGCGCGATCGACGCGAGGAAATCCCCCACCTGAGCACGTTCTTCCTGCGCGAGGCGTCGGAACGGCTCGGCAAGCCCGACATCCAGCTGAGCTCGGCAGCGCTCGACATGTTCTCGCAGTACTGGTGGCCGGGGAACGTCCGGCAGCTGAAGAACGAAATCCAGCGCGCGGTGGCGATGAGCGCCCCCGGCGGGACCATCGAGGCGTCGCACCTGTCGCCCGAGATCGGCTCGACGCAGGTGCCGGGTACGACGCCGCCGTCACGTTCGGGCGCCACGCCCACCAACCTCGCCACGGCCATCGAGCAGGTCGAACGCGATCTCATTCAGGCGGCGCTCGACCGGTCGGCCGGCAACATCTCCGAAGCCGCCCGGACCCTGGGCCTCACCCGGCGGGGCCTGTACCTCAAGCTCCGCCGCCTCGGCCTCGACTCGCCGGCCGAAGTGCATACCCCTTGAACTGGATACTGGATATTCGATTACCAGCGTAACAGGATACAAAGTATCCATGCTGCACGCGAACAGAGTGTCTTGCACGATTTATTAAACTACTGATTCTATTATCGTTAGTGCAGTCGACCACACGCCGGCGTTAACTTGAATTTACTGGGCCTGCCCCTTGATACATCTCCTGGCACAGGGTTTCATCCTCAGGAGGATGCCGTGACGCCAGTAACCGCTCAGACATTGCCGAATCGCTCGAAGGACCACACGCGCCTGACGGACCGCCGCCCGGTGGCCCTGCCCGCGCGGCTGATGTGGCGCGACCAGCGGGGCACGGAACGGTTCGCCAGCGTCGTCGCCCGCAACGTCAGCGAGCAAGGTGTCTACGTGGAGTGCCAGTCGGCCGTCTCGATCCCGATGTATCGCCTGGTGCAGTTCCAGCTCGAGCGCGAGGCCCGCGAAGGCGATGTGCTGCCCGAGGCGCTGCGCCGCGGACGCGTGCTGTCGGCGGTCTATCGCGTGACGCCGGCTACCGCGGCCGGATCCCCGCAGGGCCTCGCCCTGCGCCTCATGGTCGAGCCCCGGCGCACCAGCATGCCGGCGGCCGCCCGCGCGACGGCGTAGACAGTCGGCAGTCGGCAGTCAGCAGTCGGCAGTCAGCAGTCGGCAGTCGGCAGTCAGCAGCGACAGACAGAAGTAGTGCAGGCCTTTAGGCCTGCCATCCGGGGCCTGCCGTTTCAGGCCTGCCCTTTCTTTCTCCAGTACCGCGCCAGTCCCCGCCAGTTCAGATCGAATCGGCCTGCCAGTTCGTACGCGCGCGTGTCGGCGTTGTTCATCCGCCGGCTGAGCTCGCGGCGGACTTCGTCCGCAAACCACGCCTCGCGATCCTCGTCGGTCCCCTCGCGTGCGAGCAACGTCTTCGAGAGCGTGCCGACAAACTCGATGTGATCGCGCAGCGCGGGCAGGTGTCCCGGAAACGGCGACGGCCCGAAGTGCGTGAGAAACAACGTATCGGGCCGCCATTGCTCGATGCGTCCAAGACCCTCGTGCCAGGCTTCGAGATCCACGTCCGGCGGAGGCGTGGGCGGCATGACGAAGCCGTCGGGTGTCAGCTTGACACCGGCCGTGTCCCCCACCAGCGCCACGCCCGAATCGCGATCGAAGAAGCTGACGTGGTGCGACGCGTGGCCGGGTGTGTACTCGACGTCGAACGTCCGGCCGCCGGCCGCGATGCGTTCCTTCCCCGTGAGGATCGTCATCGACGCCGCGGGCACCGGCGCCACCTCGCCCCACAGCCGGTCCATCGCGTCGCCGTAGAGCCGCGCCGCGCTCGCCACGAGCTTGTCGGGGTTGGCCATGTGCGGTGCCCCGCGCTCGTGCACGAAGACGCGCAGCCGCGGATGCTCGCGCACGAGCGTGCCGGTTGCGCCCGCATGGTCGAGGTGAATGTGCGTGAGCAGGATGTCGGTGACATCCGCCATCGAGATGCCGGCTGCGCCGAGCGTCGCGCGAAGCGTCGGCAACGTGCTCGACGGTCCGGGATCCACCAGCGCGACGCCGCCCGAGGCGTGCACCACCGCGGTCGCGATGATCCGCGGACGATGCTCGAACATGAGATCGAAGTAGGACAGGCCGGACGCGAGTGTGATCATGGGATGCGTGTCATGCTGCGGCTCTGCGCCGCCGCAGCACGGCGACGAGGGCGATGACGGCCACGACGGCGAGCAGCGCCAGGCCGCTGCGCCCGATCCATTCTTCGAGCGTCTCCCAACTGTACGCCAGGAAATACCCGACAGCGCCGAACGTCATGGCCCACGCGACGGCGCCGGCGGCGTTGTAGGCGAGGAATCGTCCCCACGGAAGGCCGCTCGTCCCGGCCAGCACCGCGCCGAACACGCGCAGCCCGGTGACGAACCGCGCGATGAAGACGGTCTTCGCACCATGGCGGTCGAAGAAGGCGTCGAACTGCACCAGACGCGGGGCCGTGAGGCCGACCTTCGGGCCGAAACGCTCCACGAGCGCGCGGCCTCCGCGGCGGCCGATCATGAATCCGATGTTGTCGCCGAGAATGGCGCCGATCGATGGCGATGGCGACGACCCACGGGAGGAACAACGACGCCCGACCTGCGATAGCGCGGCGCCGGCCAGAAGCACCGTCTCACCAGGAACCGGAAGCCCGGCGTTCTCGAGGAGGACGCCGACGAACACCACTGCGTACCCATAGCGGGCGAACAGATCGACGATCCAGTCGGGCACAGACGGCGGTTCCCCCCGGGAGTATCTATAGTACCGCCGCGGGGACGTTGCATTTATCAAATCCTGAGAAAACCCGATTCGGCAGTTGCCACGCGAGACCCGCTGAGTCAGGCCTGTTGACGTCCCGATTCAAGGACGCGCGTGCAACCGAATGGCGACGCCGGAAATCCAACGACGGCTTTCTCAAGCAATTCGGTGAAGAATCGGTGGCAAACATGTTGCTCGAATGCCGCGAGACACTTGCGTGCGCACGAGGCGCACGGCCTGGAGGATTGAGTGAATCGAACGGCTCAGGAAGAACGCGACAAGCACGGGCGCCGGGTGTTCTGCAAACGCATCGTCACGGCCGCCGCGTACACTGGCGGCCTTGCGGCGATCCTGCCAGGCTGCGGTGGCGGAAATCCGGCCAGCACGATACCGGGCTCGCCGCTGCCGACGGTCACCGGCACGGTCGTCAGAGACGCCAACAACAACGTCACTTCGGTTTCGGTTGCGGTCGGCACGGGTTCTCCCCTCGATGCGACCGGTGGCATGGCACTCGTCACTTCTGGGGCCGGCAACTTCCTCGCGACGCGGACAGGCGCGGCGACGTTCGTGGTCGTCACCGCCAATTGCACGCATCAGGACTGCGCCGTGTCGAACTCCACCGGCCAAACGTATGTCTGCCCCTGCCACGGATCCGAGTTCGACACGTCGGGGCGAGTGATCCTTGGTCCAGCGGTGGCGCCACTGCGACAGTTCTCGTCGCAGTTCGCCAACAGCATCTTGACGATTGGCTGACGCCGCTGATCGCGTTGCAGCTGTTACGATCGAACGACGGCCACGAGGAGTGTGCATGACGAGATTCGCGCTGACGGTCGCGGCGGTGGCAATCACGATGGCATCCTGTCCGAGCCGGGCGCTGGCTCAACAGGATGATCTGGAAGCCGCGGCGTCAGCCGTCGTCGTCTCGTTGACGCCGATCGCGGACGAGGCCGTTGCAGAGGCGTCGCGGCTCGCCGCCGACTCTCAGGATGCGGCGCGTCCAGTCGCCATCGAGTACAGCGAAGGCCACCTGACGCGGGCCAAGATCCACAAATACGCCAGCTTTGCGACGCTGCCCCTGATCGCGACCGAGTTCTGGCTCGGCCAGTCGCTCTACAACGATCCGCAGAGTCTGAGCAGCAGCAAACGCGGCGTACACGGGGCGGTCGGCGCAGGCCTGATCGGGCTGTTCGCCGTGAATTCGGTGACCGGCGTCTGGAACCTGGTCGATAGCCGGGCGGCGCCCGGCCATACCAAGCGCATGGTACACGGGCTGATGATGCTCGCCGCGGAAGGCGGGTTCATCGCGGCGGCCGTCAGCGCGCCGGGCCACAGTCGAAACGCCCTCGTCAACTTCGACGCCAACAAAGCCACGCACCGCAACATCGCGTACGTCTCGATGGGCGTCGGCACGGCGGGCTACCTGCTCATGCTCTTCACGGGCGGAGGGCACTAGGCACATGTTCGGACTCGCCCTCCACGACCTGCTGCTCGACTGGGGATCGTTCTACTCGAACCACGCGGCCGTCCGCACGTCAATCGCGTTCGTCCATGTCGCTGCGCTGACGACAGGCGGCGGCGCCGCCATCACGTCGGACTGGCGCCTGCTGTCGTCGCGTCGCCTCGACGAGGCGGCTCGCCGGACGCAGCTCTCGGCGGTTCAGCAGGTCCACCGTGTCGTGGCGTTCGGTCTCGTCCTGATCGCCATCAGCGGCCTGCTGCTGTTTGCCGCGGACGTCGAGACATACCTTTACTCTCGTGTTTTCTGGATCAAGATGGGGTTGACGACGCTGCTCCTCGTCAACGGCGGCGCCCTGCTGGCGGCGGAACGCCGCGCGTCCCTGGGCCACGACACCTGGTCCGCGCTCCGCGCGACGACGGTGATCAGTCTGGCCCTCTGGCTTCTCACCACGCTCAGCGGCGTGGCGCTCCCCAACATCGGATGAACATGCCGACGACGAAAGCCTGCCGCCGTGAGTTTCTCCTCTGCGCCGGCGCCGTGATCGGCGCGGCGGCCTTCGGCTTCGACCCGGAGGGCGCGGGCGCGCTTCCCGTCGCCTTCGGTGCCAGCGTCGCCGCCGCCGGATCCGAACGCCGCTATCCGATTCCCGCGAGCGACGGCGTCAGCATCGATCGCAAGGATCAGGTCATCGTGGTGCGCTATCGGGGACAGGGCTACGCGTTCAACCTCGCCTGTCCCCACGAAAACACCGCGCTCAAGTGGCTGCCCAAGGACGGACGGTTTCAGTGTCCGAAGCACGAGTCCCAGTACCAGCCGTCCGGAGTCTTCACGACCGGGCGCGCGACACGCAACATGGATCGCCTGGGCATTCGCGTCGAAGACAACATGCTGGTCGTGGATCTCAACAAGTTCTACCAATCGGACAAGAACCCGTCGGGATGGGCGGCGGCGACCGTCGCCCTCTGATCCCCGCCGCACGCTATTCGCAGCGGATCCGCACCTGCGCGTCGCCGTCCACGTCCACCGTGAGCTCGCCGATGTCCTTGATCATCGCTTCGAGATCCGTGTAGGTCACCTTCGACAGGTCGAGCTCGGTGCCGTTGTCCAGCTGAATCTTCTTCTTCCCCAGCATGCCGGGAAACAAGGCGCCGAGCCGCAGCCCGCCGCGGACCACCGTCATCGGCACGCGGATGTTCACCGCCTCCGCCTTCTTGCCGTCGTGAGCGGGCTTGTTGACGAGAATGCGAAAGTAGCGCGGTTCGACCTTCTTGTCGTCGGTCGCCTGACCCGGCGCCTTCACCGCCTGCAGGAGCTGCTCCGCTTCGAGCACGCTGACTTTTCCCTGCGACAACATCTCGAGCACGCGACGCGTTTCCTCGCTCATGGCTTCTCCTTCAGGCGTTCGAGCGCCTGCGCAACGGTGAGTTCTCCGCGCTCCAGCCGGTCGAGCACCGCGCTCGTCGAGCCGCCTTCGGCGGCCTCGGCCGGCGACGGCTCGATCTCGACGAAGGCGAGCCGGCTGCCGATCTTGTTGAGGCGGTTCTTGATGGTGGGATAGCTGACGCCGAAATACTTCTCCATCTGTTTGATGGATCCGTGACACCGGACGAAGGCGGCCACGAAGATCTGGTCTTCGCCGGCCAGCTGAGCCAGAGGCGGCAGGGTGAACCGGCCCTCGATCGCCACATCGGACCCGACCAGCCGGACGCGCTCGATTTCGACCTCTGCCGCGCCCGTCAACCTGGTCAGCTCCTGCCAGTCACTTGACATAATGACTAAATGATAGCCAACAAATTGATATAGTCAAGTGCATACTTAATTAAATCAATACATGGCCCGAACTGGACGCCTCCGGGCGGACGCGGGCGCCCGTCACCATTGCCCGCGAACGCTCAGGCGATACGATGTGACCTTCGATGCCGTCATCCGCCGCTCGCCCAAATCACCTTCAGCGATTCTTCAGCAACCTCGGTCCCGGCCTCATTTCGGGCGCGGCCGACGACGATCCCGTCCGGAATCTCGACGTATTCGGTCGCGGGCGCCTCGTTCGGCTATCTGCCGCTGTGGCTGGTGCTGTTGTGCTTCCCGTTGATGACGGCCGTTCAGCTCATGTGCGCGCGCCTCGGGATGGTGACGGGCCTGGGGCTGGCTGGCGTCATCCGGCGCCGCTACGCGCGGTGGGTGCTGTGGCTGGCGTGCACCCTGCTGGTCGTCGCCAACGTGATCAACATCGCCGCCGATCTGGGCGGCATGGCGGCGGCCACACGCATGGTGACCGGCGCACCGGCCGCGCTCACGGTTCCGGTCTACGGCGTCGCGATCGTGCTCCTGCTGATGTGGTCGTCGTACCGCGCCATCGCGCGGGTGTTCAAGTGGCTCACGCTGGTGCTCCTCGCCTACGTCGTGACCGCGTTCGTGGCGGACGTGGACTGGCGCCTCGCCCTGCGCGCGACGCTCATTCCCCACGTCGAGTTGTCGCGCGCCTTCTTCTCGCTCCTGGTTGCGATCCTCGGCACGACGATCTCGCCGTATCTCTTCTTCTGGCAGGCGGCGCAGGAAGTCGAAGAAGAGCGCGCGATGGGCCGTGACCTGGCCCACCGCCGCGGCGCGACTCATGCGGAACTGGCGGCGTGCCGCACGGATGTCGTGGCTGGCATGGTCGCGTCGAACGCGATCATGTACTTCATCATCCTCACGACGGCCGCGACCCTCCATGCCAGCGGACAGACGAGCATCACGACCGCGCAACAGGCGGCCGAAGCGCTGCGGCCGGTGGCCGGCGCCAGCGCGTACTGGCTGTTCACGCTGGGATTGATCGGGACGGGAATGCTGGCCGTGCCGGTGCTGGCCGGATCATGTGCGTACGCGATTGCCGAGGCCTCGGCCTGGCGCGGATCCCTCGATCGGAAGCCGTGGCAGGCGAAGAAGTTCTACGTGGTCCTCACCGTTTCGGTGGTCCTGGGGATCGCGCTGACCTACAGCCGGCTCGACGCGATCAAGCTGCTCTTCACGTCAGCCGTGATCAACGGCATCCTCGCCCCGCCCCTGATTCTGATCGTGCTGCTGCTCACGAGCGACCGCACGGTGATGGGCGACAAGGCCAACTCGCGCGTCCTCTCAGTCGTGGGGTGGATGGCCTTCGGCGTGATGGTCGTGGCGGCACTGGGCCTCGGCTTCGCCTCCTAGCCGGAAACGCAGGTGTCGGGACTCTCAGTCCGCGACGCGCGACACCTGAATCACCGACCGGCCGTTCCGCTCGCTGGTCCATGCCACGAGCGTCGACGCGTTCGTTGACACGACGCGGGGCACGACGCCCGCGCGCCGGCGCTGCTTCATGCGGGACACCTCAGAACCTGACGCGCACGCCGAGCTGAAACGACCGCGGATCGCCGACTGCCGTCACCTGGCCGAAAGTCGGTGACGGGTTCGTCGGGTACGCGCCCGATCCGAAGTTCGAGTTCACCGTCACGACGTTGACGCGATTGGCGAGGTTGAAGCCTTCGACGAGGGCGTCGAGCTTCACGCCGTGGCCCAGCGCGAACGCGCGGCTGACCCGCAGGCTCAGGCTGAAGAAATCGGGGCCCGTGCCGCTGTTCCGCTCGATGAACTCTCCGTTCACGATGGGCCGGCCCGCCGTGCCCGCGATTGTCGTCACGCCGGACGTGATATTCAGCGGCAGCGCGGAGTACGTGCGCAGGACGCTGCTCAACTGGAACCCATGACTGATGTGCTCCCAGGCGGAGGTAGCCGGACCGCTCGGTGAATTCACCGAGCCGTAGACGACGAGGCGATGGCGCTGGTCGTCGTCGGAACGGCCCCAGTCCCTGGAGATGTCGTACGGATCGATCGGCGAGCTGAAGAAGTTCTGGCCCACATCGTCCATCGACTTCGAGAGCGTGTAGCTGACGCGGTAGTTGCCCCACGATGCCGGCCGCTGCAGGAACGACACGTGCAGTCCGTGATAGTTCGAGTGCGCAAGCGGCGAGTACTGGCTGTTGTTCGCGTAGGCCGGGTTCGGCCGGCAGCCGTTGTTGGTGCCGGCGGCGACGCACGTCGGCACGTTCTGGTTCACCGAGATAATGAGGTCCCGGCCGCGCAGGTACTGGTAGCCGGCGCTGACAGTCCCGCGCGCGCCGATCTGCTGCTCGAACTCGACGCTCGCCTGCTGCGAGTGCGCGTTCTGCATGTTGCGGTCCATGGTCGTGAGGTTGTAGAGCGTCACCGACGGCACGACAGCGGCCAGGATGTTCGGGAATCGCGGCGCGGCCGCCTGTGCCGGCGACAGGCTGATGCTGATCTGGCGGAGGTTCGCGACGTCGGTCGTGTTCCCCGCCGACAGCAGGGCGTTGGCGAGCGCGCGGAGCGGCACACGGTCGTAAAACAGGCCGGCACTCCCCCTCACCACGGTCCGCCTGGACTCGCCGGGCGACCACGCGAAGCCCACCCGCGGCGAGATGTTGTTGCGATCGGTCGCAATCGATTCCAGGAACTGCAGGTCGTACCGGAGGCCCGCGTTCAGCGTCAGCTGCGATCCGACCTTCCACTCGTCCTGGGCGTAGATGCCGAGGTTGGGGTTCGTCTGCGAGACGACGGTTTCGGCGAACGTCTGGGTAAAGCCGGCGTTGTTGTAGACGCCCAGCAGGAAGTTCGTCAACGACGAGAACGCGTACGACCCGCGAATCGACCGCGGATAGGTGATGGTGTCGTCGTTGAACAGAAAGTCCACGCCCGCCCGCAACGCGTGAGCGCCGCGCTGGTGGGAGATGTTGTCCACGATCTGGAACATCCTGTTCAGGCGCGCCGTCGGGCTGCCCGACAGCGTGCCGAACGACGCGACGCCCGCGATGCTGACGGCCGGGCCGATCGGATCCGACGGCAGCGCATGCAGATCGCCGTAGACCACCTGCGCGCGCACCTCGTTGACGGTTCGCGTCGAAATCGTCGTCGTGTTGCCGAACGCCAGCGTCTGATCGACGTTGTCCAGCCCTGCCGACGCGCTGGGCGCGCTCAGCCCGCCCGCGCCGCGTGAATTGCTCGAGCTCACGTCGTACAGGCTGTACCGGACGCTGAACAAATCCCGGCTCCCGAACTGGTGATCCACCTTGCCCAGGAAGTTCACCGAGTGAACCGGGTTGGGATACTCGCCCGTTGAGACCGGAGAGCCCGGGTAGCCAACGTTCGTCAGCCTGGCGTTGATGACATCGACGCTCTGCGGCAGGATCGTGACGAGACCCGACTGATCCAGCAGGCGCTGCTCGAAGTTGGCGAAATAGAACGTTCGATCGCGCCGGATCGGGCCGCCGAGGCTCGCCCCGTATTGCGTTTGGCTCATCGGCAGCGTCGTGCCGGAAAGCGCGTTCGGGGCGTTGAAACGATCGTCCCGTAGGTAGTCGTACACGTCGCCGTGCGACGCGTTGGCTCCGCTCTTCGTGACCACGTTGATGTAGCCGCCGAGGGCGCGGCCCAGCTCCGCCTGGCCGCCGGACGTCACGACCTGAAACTGCTCCACCGCGTCCACGCCGTACGGGATGCCGCTCAGCCCGGCCGCATCGTCGTTCGCCGACAGCCCGTCCACGATGAAGTTGTTCGAGAAGTTGCGCTGGCTGCCGACCGAGAGCCCGGAGCCCGGCACGGCCGAAGTCTCCGGAAACAGCTGCGTGCTGCCGAGATTGGGCGTCGACACGCCCGGCACGAGGAGCGCGACGTCGAGGAAGTTGCGGCCGTTCATCGGGAGCGACCCGATCTCGGCCTGCGAGACGGTCCCGGCGATCTGGCTGCGCCCCGCCTCGAGGACCGTGGCCTGGGCGGCGACGTCAACGGTCGCTTCAATGGTCTGCAGCGACAGCGACACCGGCAGGTCGAACGCCGATCCCAGGGTGAGCGTCAGACGGCGCGTCGCGTCCGCAAAGCCGGGGTCGCGCACGGTGATTTCGTACGAGCCGACGCGCAAGTACGGGAAGCGGAATCGCCCGTCGCCGTCGGTGGCGGCGGTGGCCATGACGTTGGTTTCGGTCTGGCGCGCCGCGACCTGTGCGCCCGAGACGACGGCACCGGACGGATCGGTCACGCGACCGCTCACGCTGGCGAAGTTGACGGTTTCCTGAGCGAACACGCTCGATGCGGCGACCAGCCCCATCGACACGACACACGCGGCGATCTTCGTGAACAATTTCTCCCCCAGGCCAAAGCGACATACGTAGGGCGGCCCTTTCAGGCCGCCTGACCGCGGGCCTGGAAGGCCCGCGCTACGAAAGCAACGCCGCTAGCTGCGGGGAGGAGGAGACGTAGGAGGGCGGGCCGAGTCGAGAACCGAATCCGCGATAGCGAGAACGGCGACCGCGTTCGCCGCCGGACGGACGACGTGCGAAGGCGATTCGAAGATACCGCTGCCGCCGGCCAGCAGCGTGAGGACCGCGGCGGTCTGATCGCCGCAGACCGGGCTGAAACGGGCGGCTTTTCTGCCCCGCGCTTCTTCATGGGCCTTGCCGCCGTGCATCGGGCACTCGGCGCCCGGCTCGACCTTGCAGTCGCACAGCAGCTCGCTGCCGTCGGTGGCCGCCCGCGCCTGGTACAGGAGAACTGGCGCCGCCCCCATGACCGCGACCTGACAGGCCAGAAGCGCCGAGGCAACGCCGATAAGACGATGGCGAATTGCGTTCACGTACTGGCCCTCACCTTACCGAAGGCGGCCCTGACTGTCAAACCGGGCAAAGGGCGGCAAATACAAGTCTTACAGAACTCTTACAGTCGAGAAGCCCTGGGCTTGTTAGGGTTAGCAGGCAGGTCATTGACCCCCAAACGGAGCGTCCATTGAGCAGCCTCGTCGCGCAGCCGGGCACATCCCGGTACTCCAAGATCAACTGGTTGACCGCCGTCGTCCTGGTCGTCTTCCACGTGCTGGCCATCGTCGCGCTGTTTCAATTCAGCTGGACCAACCTGCTGGTTGCCGCGTTCCTCTACTGGGTGGCCGTCGGCCTGGGCATCAGCATGGGCTACCACCGGCTGCACACGCATCGGGGGTTCAAGACGCCGAAGCTGTTCGAGTATTTCCTTGCGGTCTGCGGCACCCTGACGCTCGAGGGCGGACCGATGTTCTGGGTCGCCATTCACCGGCAGCACCACCAGCACTCCGACCAGCCACTGGACCCGCATACGCCGCGCGTCAGCGGCTTCTGGTCGCACCTGGGCTGGGTGGTGTTCGGCGAGGCGCAGCACAACGACACGGCGATCATGGCGCGCTACGCGCCGGATCTGGGGCGCGACCGTTTCTACCAGTGGCTGTCCACCTATCACTGGGTGCCCCTCACCACAGTGGGGTTCGTGCTGCTGGCGATCGGCGGATGGCCGATGGTGAACTGGGCGATTTTCCTCCGCGTGGTCGTCGGGCTGCACGCCACATGGCTGGTCAACTCCGCCACGCACATGTGGGGACGCCGCCGGTTCGTGACGAAAGACGATTCGAAGAACTCATGGTGGGTCGCGCTGCTGACATTCGGCGAAGGCTGGCACAACAACCACCACGCGCACCCGGTGTCGGCGCGCCACGGCCTCGCCTGGTACGAATTCGACCCCACCTGGATCGAACTGAAGCTGCTCAGCGCGATCGGTCTCGTCTGGGACGTCAAGGTCGCGAGGGTCAACCAGGCGCCCGAAGAAGAGATCGCCGCTTAACCCGCCCCGATCGTCTTATGCTTGGCGTATGACGTCTGGCAGCCGCCGGCGGTCCGTCGCCTTCTTCATCGTCCTTGGCGTCTGCCTCACGGCCGCCGCGATCTTCCTCAACATCAGCTGGGTCATCCTCAACTGGCGCGAAGCCGGGCTGCTGATCCTCGGCGTCCTGATTTTCCCGGTCATCATCACGGGGGTGGTGCTGAACACGATCTTCCTCGTCCGCGAGATCCGGCGGAACGAGCAGCACGACGCGTTCATCCACGCCGTTACGCACGAGCTGAAGACGCCGGTCGCCTCGATGCGCCTGTATCTGCAGACGCTCCAGAGCCGCAGCATCGACGAGGTGAAGCGCCAGGAGTTCTACAAGGTGATGGTCGAGGACACGGAGCGCCTGCAGGGCACTATCGAACAAGTGCTTCGCGCGGGCCGATTGGGCGAAAAAATCCGCCACCCGAGCCGCGTGCCCGTGGACCTTGCCGCGGTCGTGCGGGAATGCGTGGCCCTCGCGCGCACGCGTCATCACCTTCCCGACGACGCGCTGGTGTATCACGAGTCGCTGCTGCCCGGCGCGCCCCCCCGCGTCCTCGGCGACGAGGACGAGCTGAAAGCTGTCGTCTCGAACCTCGTGGACAACGCGGTCAAGTATTCGGGATCGCAGGTGCAGGTCGCCGTGGAGCTGGAGCAGCCCGAGAGCACACAGGCGACGCTGCGGGTGCGCGACCGCGGCGTCGGCATCTCGGCGACCGAGCTCAAACGAATCTTCAAGCGCTTCTACCGCATCCCCGGCGCTGTCGCCGTCCGCGTGAAAGGCACCGGGCTGGGGCTCTTCATCGTGCGATCGCTCATCACGCGCCTTGGCGGCAAGGTTGTCGCGGAGAGCGAGGGCCCCGGCCGCGGCAGCACGTTCACCGTGCAGCTGCCCGTGCTGCCCCCTCAATGAGCCGAATCCTCGTCGTCGAAGACGAGCAGCACCTCGCGGAAGGCTTGCGGTTCAACCTCGCCGCCGAGCACCATGACGTGGAGGTGGTGGAGAATGGAGAGGCCGCGCTGGCGCAGCTGCTGGCCGATCCCAAGCGCTTCGACCTCGTGATCCTCGACGTGATGCTGCCGGGCATGACGGGGTTCAAAGTCGCCGCCGAGCTGAGGCGCGCCGGGCAGTTCGTGCCCGTCCTCATGCTGACCGCGCGCGACCGTCCCGAGGACGTGTTGCAGGGGTTCCAGTCCGGCGCCGACGACTACCTGCCGAAGCCGTTCGAGCTGCCGATCCTCATCGCGCGCGTACAGGGCCTGCTGCGCCGCCGCGAGTGGTTCCGGATCGGCGAGAATCGCGAGCAGGCGCCGGCCGTCTCGAGCCGCTTCACGTTCAGTGGCCGGACCATCGATTTCGAGCTGCTCGAAGTCCAGATGGGCGACAAGACGATGCCGCTCACGCTGATGGAGGCGTCGCTGCTCCGTTATCTCGTGGAGCACGAAGGGCGGCCCGTCTCGCGCAAGACCATCCTGGAGAAAGTCTGGGGCGTCCGCGAGGATACGGACACGCGCGCGATCGACAACTTCATCGTGCGGCTGCGGCGATACCTGGAGGACAAACCCTCGAGCCCGCGGCACCTCCAGACCGTCCGCGGTGTCGGCTACCGCTTCGTCGCCAACCCGGAATGACCGACCACCGACCACGATCTCCCGGTAGAATGACCGCGTCATGACTCCACACCGATGGCTCCTCGGGTTTGCTCTGACCGTGGCCGCGATTGCGCCGGCGCCCGTCGCGCAACAACGCGCCGCCGCAACAGACATCCCGCGGATTGCGTTCGAAAAGTACACCCTTCCCAACGGCCTCGACGTCATCCTGAGCGAGGACAAGCGGCTGCCGATGGTGGCCGTCAATCTCTGGTACCACGTGGGGCCGGCCAACGAGGAGGCCGGGCGCACCGGCTTTGCGCACCTCTTCGAGCACATGATGTTCCAGGGATTCGAAGCATGTGCCGCCCGATACGCACTTTCGGTTTCTCGAATCCGCGGGCGCCAGCGAGGTCAACGGAACGACCGATTTCGACCGCACCAACTACTTCGAGACGCTTCCCTCCAACCAGCTGGAGACGGCTCTGTGGCTCGAATCCGACCGGATGGGCTATCTCCTCGACACGCTCGATCTGCCGCAGCTTGCGAACCAGCAGGACGTCGTGCGGAACGAACGCCGGCAGAGCGTCGAGAATCAGCCATATGGCGTGGTCGAGGAAGCCGTGACGCAGACCGTGCTTCCGGCCGGACATCCTTACTACGCGAACGTCATCGGGTCGCATCAGGACATCCAGGCCGCGAAACTCGAGGACGTGAAGCAATTCTTCAAGCAGTACTACGCGCCCAACAACGCCAGCCTCGCCATCGTCGGCGACTTCGACAAGACGCAGGTGAAGACGCTGGTCGCCAAGTACTTCGGCGCACTGAAACGGGGGACGCCTGTTCCTCCGATCAAGGCCCTCACGCCTCCCATCACGCAGGAGCGCCGGCGCGTCGTCACGGACCGGGTCGAGCTTCCGCGCGTCTATCTGAACTGGATCACGCCGCCCATCTTCAAGCCCGGGGACGCTGACGCCGACGTTACCGCCACGATCCTTGGCGGCGGGAAATCGAGCCGACTGTACAAACGGCTTGTCTACGAGAAGCAGATCGCGCAGAACGTCAGGGCTCAGCAGCAATCGCTGATCCTGGGTTCACTGTTTCAGATAGAGGTCACGGCGCGGCCCGGGCACACAGCCGAGGAGATCGAGAAGGCGGTCGATGAGGAGCTGGACAAGCTTCGAACGTCGCCGCCAGAGCCGGCCGAGGTCGAGCGCGCGCGCAACACGATCGAGACGCGCATCGTCGAGGGCCTCGAGACCCTCGGTGGTTTCGGCGGCGTGGCCGACCGGCTCAATTCCTACAACCACTATCTCGGCACGCCGGACTACCTGCGAAAGGACATCGAGCGGTACCGCGCGGTCACGCCCGCGTCGGTGCGCGCGTTTGCGAGCGGTCAGCTCACCAACTCGGCTCGCGCGGTCGTGTACGCCGTGCCAGGCGAGAAGGTCCTGGGCGCCCCGGTCCCGACGCCTCCGGCGCCGCAGGCGAAGCCAGGAGAAGGGACCGAATCGGTCAACGCCGACGAGGCCTGGCGCAAGACGCCTCCCACGGCCGGCGCGGCTCGTCCGCTCCAGCTCGCCACGCCGGAATCGACGGTGCTCGCCAACGGGTTGACCATCATTCTGAGCTCGCGGAAAGGGCTGCCGGTCGTGGCCGCCAACCTTGTCGTCCGCACCGGCAGCGACGCGAATCCCGTGGACAAGCCGGGGCTGGCGAATTTCACCGCCGCCATGCTGAACGAGGGCACGACCACGCGCAGCTCGCTGCAGATCGCCGACGAGCTCGCACAGGTCGGCGCTACTGTCAGCACGCGGAGCACGATGGACGCGTCGTTCGTGCAGGGCCGGTCGCTCAAGAACAACTTCGGCCGGACCATCGAGATCATGGCCGACGTCGTGATGCACCCGGCGTTTCCAGCCGCCGAAATCGATCGCGAGCGCGCCAACCGGCTCGCGCAGCTCGTCCAGCAGCGCGAGAACCCGGCTCAGCTTGCGGCACGGGTGACGGCGTCGGCTCTTTATGGCGAGCGTCATCCGTACGGCTTCACCGAAATCGGCACCGAGGCCTCGGTGAAGACGCTGTCGCGTGCCGACATCGAAGGCTTCTGGAAACAGAACTTCGTGTCCAACAACGCGGCGCTGGTGGTGGCCGGCGACATCAGCATGAACGAGCTCAAGCCGCTCGCCGAGAAGGCGTTCGGCGCCTGGACGATGGGCGCGCCGGCGCGCGCCGCGCTCGGCAACCCTCAGACCACGGCCGCGCGCGTGATCATCGTCGACAAGCCTGGCGCTCCTCAGACGGAGCTGCGGGTCGTGGGCATCGGCGCCCCGCGTTCGTCGCCGGATTTCCAGGCCATTCAGGTGATGAACACCGCCCTCGGAGGCTTGTTCTCGAGCCGGATCAACATGAACCTGCGCGAGGAGCATGGATATACCTACGGTGGATCTTCCCAGTTTGTGTTCCGGCGCTCCGCTGGTCCGTTCGTCTCCGGTGCTGGCGTTCGAACCGAGGTGACAGCACCTGCCGTTACGGAAATCCTGAAGGAACTGCGCGGGATGGTCGAGAAACCGATGAACGGCGATGAGCTGCGGCTGGCGAAAGATTCGCTGACCCGATCGCTGCCAGGCACGTTTGAGACGAGCCTGAGCGCCGCCGGCAGCTTTTCGAACGTGTACGTGTACGACCTTGGCCTCGACTACTTCACCAGGTACCCGGCTCGCGTCGGCGCCGTCACCACCGATCAGACGCTGGCAGCGGCGCGACAATATCTTGCGCTCGAGAAGCTGATCGTTGTGGCAGTCGGCGACCGCGCGAAGATCGAGCCCGAGTTGCGCAAGCTCGGACTCGGCGAGGTCGAACTTGCCGTACTCCGCTAGAATGACCGCGCGAGGATTGGGTGACGACCATATGAGGAGATGGGCTCTGGCGGCGGGCGTCATCGTGATCGCGGCGACGGCCGCCGTTGCGGCACAGAACCGGACGGACGTCAACGATCCAGCCGCGGTTCAAGCCGGCGGGACGATCTTCCGCGAGCGGTGCGCGGAATGCCACGGGAGCGACGCGAAGGGCGTGGCGGGACACGACCTGACGCGGCTGTGGGCCTCCGGCGCGACCGACGATCGCGTGTTTCAGACGATCCGGCAGGGCGTGCCCAACACCCTCATGCCCTCCAGCAACGCGCCGGATGCTGGACCTGCGAAACCTCGTGGGCTACCTGCGCAGCCTGAACGGCACGGGCGCGGCCGAACTGCCTCGAGGCAACGCCGCGAACGGCGAGCGGATCTTCTGGGCGTCGTGCGGCACCTGCCACACGGTCAACGGCCGCGGCGGTCCGCTCGGACCCGATCTGTCGGCCATCGCGCAGAGCCAGCCGCCCGCCGTGCTCAGACAGGCGGTGCGCGATCCCAACGCGTCCATTCCCGACGGGTTCAAGCCCGTCACCGTCGTCACGCGCGACGGTCAGCGCCTGCGCGGCGTCCGCAAGAGCGAGGACGCGTTCTCGATTCAGATGATGGACGACGGCGGGCACCTCCGCGGGTTTCTCAAAAGCGGCGTCCGCGACATCGTCCGCGACACCAACTCGCTCATGCCGGCGTTTGGACCCGATCGGCTGAGCGACAGCGATCTCGCCGACGTCCTGACATTCATGAACAGCTTGCGGGGCACAGGAGCACGACCATGAGAACCGTCGCCATCGCGGCCGCCATTCTTGGCTCCGCCGTGCTGCTCGCGCAGGAGGCCGGCCCATCCCCGGTAACGTGGCAGGATCTGCTGCAGGGCTACAAAAACCCGACGCGCTGGGTCACCTTCTCGGGCGATTTCACGGGACAGCGCCACAGCCCCCTGACGCAGATCACGCCGGCCAACGCCCATCGCCTGACGGCGAAGTGGACGTTCCAGACGGGCATCGTGCCCCGGCGGGGATTCGAAGGGACGCCGCTCGCCGTCAACGACATCCTGTACGTGCCCGGGCCCTTCAACAACGCGTGGGCGCTCGATGCGCGCACCGGCCGTCCGTTCTGGAACTACAAACGCACGCTGCCGAACGACCTCACCTACGGCGCCACCTCTCCCGTGAACCGCGGCTTCGCGATCCTCGGCGACAAGCTGTTCATGCCCACGGCCGACGCGCATCTCCTCGCGCTCGACACGCGAACCGGCGCCGTCGTCTGGGACGCGGTGATGGCCGACTACAAGCTCGGCTATGCGGCCACCGCGGCGCCGCTGGTCGTCAAAGACAAAGTGATCATGGGGATCTCCGGAAGCGACTGGCCGACGCGGGGGTTCATCGACGCGTACGACGCCGCGACCGGCAAGCTCGCCTGGCGCTTCTACACCGTGCCCGGCCCGGGTGAACCCGGCAGCGAGACGTGGCCCAAGACCGACGCCATCGCCCGCGGCGGCGGCGGCGCGTGGGTCACGGGGAGCTACGATCCCGAGCTGAATCTTCTTTACTACGGCACCGGCAATCCCAATCCGGATTACTACGGCGAGGATCGCAAGGGCACCAACCTCTACACCGCGTCGATCGTTGCGATCGACGCGGACACGGGCAAGCTGAAGTGGTATTTCCAGTTCACCCCACACGACCTGCACGACTGGGACTCGAATCACGTGCCAGTCCTCGCCGACGTGCCCATCGGCGGCCAGATGCGCAAGGTCGTCATGGTGGCCAACCGCAACGGCTTCTTTTACGTGATGGATCGCGCCACGGGCAAGCTGCTCGTCGGTAAACCGTTCAGCGACACCACATGGGCGCGCGAGCTCGACCAGGATGGTCATCCGATCGTCATCAACGACGGCAGCAAGGGCTGCCTGCCCGACATGTGGGGCAGCACGAACCACATGCCGCCGTCCTACGATCCGGTCCTCCGGATGTTCTTCGTCACGGTCCGCGAGACGTGCGCGATTTACTACCCGGTGAAGGAAGAGATCACGCCAGGCCGCAGCCGGACCGGCGGCACGGTTCAGCGCGACCCCGAGCGCAGCTACGGCGTCCTTCGCGCCATCGACCCGGTCACGGTCGAGCGGAAGTGGGAATTCAAATTGGGAACTCCCTCGTTTGCCGGCGTGATGTCCACGGCGTCAGGCGTCCTGTTTGCGGGCGACAACGAAGGCAACTTCATGGCCTTCAACGCGAAGACGGGCAAGAACCTCTGGTTCTACCCCACCGGCTCGCCGATCTGGGGCGCCGCCGCGATGACGTACATGCTCGACGGCAAACAGCAGGTGGTCATCGGTTCGGGGACGTCGCTCGTCGCGTTCGGCCTTCCGGAGAACTGAACACAGCAGACTGTAGTAGTGCAGGCCTTCAGGCCTGCCGTCAGGAGCCGCGATGGCAACACGGTGGACCGTTGGCCTGGTTGGCGCGCTTGCGGTCGCTGCGGGGATCGGCGCGGCCGGCCAGTTCCCGCCGGAGAACGTCGTGGCGCCCCTTCCGGCCGTGCTGGCGAACTACCGGCCGGTGACCGCCGAGCGCCTGAAGAGCCCCGAAGATAGCAACTGGCTGATGATCCGCCGGACGTACGACGGCTGGGGCTACAGCCCGCTCGAACAGATCACGCCCGCCAACGTCGCGAAGCTCAAGCCGGTGTGGGTCTTCTCCACCGGCGAAGCGCGCGTCCACGAGTCCGCTCCCATCGTCAACAACGGGGCGATGTTCGTCACGACGCCGAACAACCAGGTCATCGCGATCGACGCCACCAGCGGCAACCTGCTCTGGCGGTACCGCCGCCCCCGTGCTGCCGGCGCCCTCGTGCCGCACGACACGAGCCGCGGGGTCGCGCTGTACGGCGACAGGGTCTACTTCGCCGCTGGTGAAGCCGTCGTCGTCGCTCTGGACGCCAAGACGGGCCGTGAAGTGTGGACGCGCACCGTCGCTGACAACAAAGCGGCGTACTACATCTCGCTCGCTCCGCTCGTGGCCGGCGGCAAGCTGATGGTCGGTACGTCCGGCGGCGAGTACGGCGTCCGTGGATTCGTCGCGGCGCTCGATCTCGACACCGGCAAGGAAATCTGGCGCACGTACACCATTCCGGCGCCAGGCGAGCCCGGCAGCGAAACCTGGAGCGGCGACCAGTGGAAGACGGGCGGTGCGCCGGTCTGGGTCACGGGCAACTACGATGCCGACACCAACATTGCGTACTGGGGAACCGGCAACGGCAGTCCGTGGATGGGCGATCAGCGATCTGGCGGCGACAACCTCTACGTGACCTCGACCATCGCGATCGACGTCGCGACCGGGGCGATTAAGGGACACCACCAATATCATCCGAACGATTCGTGGGACTGGGACGAGGTGTCGCCGCCGATCCTCGTGGACTACCAGCGAAACGGGCGAACGATCAAGGGGTTGATCGACGTCGCGCGGGACGGCTATCTCTGGTTCCTCGAACGAAGCGCGGGTCCGATCAGGTTCGTTGAGGGCAAGCCGTACGTCTACCAGAACGTGTTCAAGAGCCTCGACCCGGTGACCGGACGTCCGGACGTCGACCTCGCGCGCAAGCCCGGCACGGGAAAGTCCGCGGAGTATTGTCCCAACGCGCACGGCGGGAAGAACTGGCCGCCGATCGCGTTCAGCCCGAAGACGCGCATGATCTACATTCCCGCCAACAACAACCTGTGCGGTTCGACTGTCGGCGAGCCGCCCTCCACGTATGTGCCGGGTCGGTCCTACACGAACGTCTCGGGATTCGGATCGTCCGTCGCTCCGGGCGGCGATCACTTCGGCGAAGTCCAGGCGTGGAACGTCGACACGGGCCAACGCGCGTGGACGCACAACTACGTCAGATCGCCGAACTGGGGATCGATGCTGGCGACGAGCGGCGGGCTCGTCTTCACGGGCGGGACGAGCGACCGGAAATTCCACGCGTTCGACGCGACGACGGGCAAGCTGTTGTGGGAGTTCCCGACCAACTCGGGCATCCTCGCGCCGCCGTCGTCTTATTCGATTGCGGGCAAACAGTACATCGCCGTCGAGACCGGCTGGGGCGGCGACGCGCGCGGGATGCAGGCCGCGCTCAACCGCCTGTTCCCTGGCCAGTACCCCGAGGTCCCCGAGGGCGGCGCCGTGTGGGTGTTCGCGCTGGAGTAGGATTTCGCGCCCGACCCGCCCGGCTCGCCCGTCTGGCCTGCCCGAGAGCCGCGCTACGTCGGAGTCGCGGCGAAGTACGCGCGGAGCACGTCATCCACATCGTCGCGGCCGGTGGGCAGGACGGCCGGTTCGGGGCGCTCGCCGGCGTCGAGAAGGAGCTGAACGGTCGTAGCGAAGTCGCCCGTGCCGCGGCTCCAGCCGTGCAGCGCGCCGTAGAGGCACTGCCCCATCGGCGGGCCGCCGTACGTCGGATCGGGCACGCCGATTGGCGCAGCGCGGGTCAGCAGCCGCCTGACCATCTCGGCGTTTCCGTGAAACGCGCCCCAGCGCAGCGCTTCCCAACCGTCAACGCCACGCGCGAGCGTATCGAATCCCAGGTCGATCATCAGCGTGACGGCCGCGAGATCGTTGGCGTGGGCCCTGTCGGCGATCAACCGCATCTGATCGCTCCTCAGCGTCGATACCACACCTGGATGCGCATCGGCAACGGCCTGTGCGGCGGGGCGATCGCCGGTTGTGCAGGCCGCAAGCAGCCGCTGCACGGGCGTCGCGTGACGCAACAGCAACTCGACCATGTCGTCGTAACCCAGCATGACGGCCGCGTCAATGGCGGTCACGTTGTGGCCGAAGACCCAGCGATAGATGTCGCCCCGGCGGTCGCCGATCTCCTCGCGCGTCGCGGCCCGCGTGTTGTCGTGAGCGACGGTGTACAGGCCGTGCCAGGTTCGATGGTCGAGGGCTGACCGATCGTCGCGCAGGCAGCGCTCGACGAGAACCGCGTCGCGCAAGCCGAGGGCGGCGAAGATATCCAGCCAGGCGCCGTTGTCGACGAGCAGGCGCGCCACCTCAGTGGCTTCGCGGACCAGATACTGGACCGGTGTGGACTCGTGGTCCACGCAGCGTGCGTCGATGCCGGCGCCGCGGTCGAGCAGGTAGCGGGCCATCTCGACCGTGCGTGCGCAGTGCAGCGGCGTCTTGCCGTCGCCGCCCCGTGCGTGGACGAGCGCGGGGTCGGCGTCGATGAGCTCGCGCAATCGATCGAACATCCCGAGGTGGGCCGCCGCGAACACGTCAACGACGGCCCCGCGCGCGATGAGCGGTGCGGCTTCGTCCGGCGTACAGCCATATTCCATCAACCCGAATCCTCCGGCCCACCAGGTGCTCTTGAGGTTCAGGTCGGCGCCGTGCGCCAGCAGGACGTCGAGCAGCGGCAGGTTCTTCTTCGCGTGCGCCGCCGGCCGGCTGTTGAAGTGGCAGATGGGCTCGTTCACGGCGGCCCTGACGTCCGCGTGCTCCTCCAGCAGCCGTTGGACTTGTTCCACGTCGCCGGCATACAAGGCGGCGAGGAACTGCTCGACCGGCGTCTTCATCAGCGACGCGATCTTGCGCGTCATCGCCGCCCAGCTCGTGAACCCGTACCCGCGGGCCACGACGAGCTGCGCATCCGAGAGCGTCAGCGCGTCGAGCGCCGGCGGCTGCGGATGCAGGGCCAGGATGCGGCTCAGCGCGTCCGAATCGCCGGACAAGGCGCGGCGGTGCAGCTCTTCCGCCCGCCCCTGCTCCGTTTCGAGGCTGGGGCGCGCGGGCAGTGGCTCGACGAACGAGGAGCGATTCGCATTCATCCCTGCCCGCCCCGCCCGGCCTGCCCGCCCGCACGGACCGCCCATCGCAGCTTGGCGGACAACGCGCGGGGGTTGGCACGCACCTCGTCCCTGGTTGGCCGGATCACGTCGTCTGCGATCGCCGCGTAAGTGCCGTCGTGTCGACCCGCGTCGAAGGCCTTCTTCACTCGGCGGTCTTCTCCGGAATGAAACGTCAGGATCGCGACGCGGCCCTCCGGCGCCAGGCAGAGCGGCAGATTTCGCAGCAGCGCGTCGAGCGCGGAGAACTCGTCGTTGACGGCGATGCGCAGCGCCTGAAACGTACGACGGACCGACGCCTCCACGCCAGGCTTTCCTGCCCGCGGCAACGCTTTCGTGACACCCTGGCTGATGCTTCGGCAGAGGTCCTCGGTAGTAGCCATCGGGGATTGCTTCAGGAGCGCGGCGATGAGCTCCGCGTGCGGCTCGTCGGCGTTCTCCTCGAGCAGGCGCGCGAGCTTCTCCACGCTCAGGTGAGCGAGCAGGCGCGACGCCGGCTCGCCCCGGGATGGGTTCATGCGCATGTCGAGCGGGCCGGATTCCTTGTAGGTGAACCCGCGAGCGGGGTTGTCGAGCTGCATCGACGAGACGCCGAGGTCCGCGAGGATCACGTCCGCGCCGGCCAGACCCGCGCTCGCCAGCACCTGTGGCAGGCCGGCGAAGTTGCTGCGATGGGCTGTGAACGCCGCGTCGGCGAATCCGGCCGATCGCAAACGCGTCTCCGTCCGCGGCAGCTCCAGCGGATCGACGTCGAGCCCGATCAGCCGTCCACCGGGCTGAATGCGTTCGAGGATCGCGCGCGCGTGGCCGCCGAAACCGAGCGTGCAATCGACCGCGATATCCCCAGGCTTCGGCGCGAGCACCCGCAGCACCTCGTCGACCATGATCGGCCGGTGCATGCCCGCAGGGGTCTTGCCCGACTGGATGACCTTCTGGATGTCCGACGCGTAGCGCTCCGGGTTCAGTTCCTTGTATTTCTCGTGGAACTTGCGCGGGTTCCGGCCCGAGTACCGCGGCCGACGGCTTCGGGCTGGGGGCGAATCCATGCTCTATTATCCGCGGGCGCGGCCCGCCATGGGCGTGTCTGAGGGAGCAAACGGCCGGGAACGGGTGTCCAAGGGTCGATATGGAACGTCGGAGCGTCGATTTAGCCGGCGCCCGGATCGAAGCCGTACTCGCCGGCAGCGGCCCCGTCACCGTCGTGTTCGAAAACGGCCTGGCGTCGGCGCTCGAAGAATGGGACGCGGTCGTGCCGTCGATTGCGGAGCGGGCTCGGACCCTGCGCTACGACAGGCGGCGGGCGACCCCCTCAGGTTACCTGCCGGTTCGGACTGCCGCCGACCTGGCTGCGGAACTGCGACTCGTTCTTACAGCGCTTGCGGTCAAGCCGCCCTACGTCCTCGTGGGCCACAGCTGGGGCGGCGTCATCGTGCGAGCCTTCGCCCATGCACACCCTGGCGAGGTCGTCGGCCTTGTATTTGTCGACGCCACCCACGAGGTCGTGGATTCGCGGGCCTTCGCGCTGCTCCCGGTCATGTACTCGTTGATGGGCATCGCCGCGCGGCTGAAAGCCGGCCGGCGCTGGCTGCTCAAACAGATCTGCCCGCCGGGCTCATCGCCCGCACTCCGCACCCACGTCGAGCAACGCCTGGCCGACCCGGCCCAGTGGAGGCTTTCGATCCGGACCGCACGATCCGAAGGCGGCGGCATTCGAGCGTCTCTCGCTGCGGTGCAGCGCGACTGCCCCGACCTCCCTCCCATTCCCATCCACGTCCTGACTGCTGGCGGCGTCAGCGGCCCCAACGTCAAGTCGATACGTCGCGTTCACGAAGCGTGGAAGGCCACCGTGGCTCGCGCCCCGAAGGCCCGCTACACGAACGTCCCGACCAGCGGGCATCAGATGCCCATCGAGGTGCCGGAGGTCGTGATCGACGCGATCACCGGCGTGCTCGACGCCGTCGAGCGCCACTGATCTCTGGCGCCGGCGGCGGGAATCCCCGGCTCTGCTGTGGGCTGCGATCCCCGCGAAGGACGGCTTCGTCATCGAAAATCTCGGAATTCTCTGCGCCGGTTGCGTTAACGCCGTTCAAGCCGCGAGCGCGAGCCGCCAGTACCGTATAACTTTACATCATAAAGTTCATTGTATATCATGTCTCCTGGAGGTGGTCATGCACCGTTTCATGCGTCTGCTCGGGCTCGGCGCCGCGCTGCTCGCGGCTGCCGCCTGCGATAAGGGTCCCAAAACTCCGCTGACCCAGGCCGCCGCCCGCAACGACGTCGCCGCCCTTCGCCAACTGCTCCACGACGGCCATGAAGCCGATGAGGGTGGCGACTCGTGGACGGCGTTGATCTGGGCCTCGCGGTCCGGATCGATCGACGCGATCACGCTCCTCCTCGATTCCGGCGCCGACGTGAACCGGCCGGGACCCACGGGAGACGACTGGGACGCGACGCCGCTGCAACACGCGATTCTCGAGCGGCAGCCTGCCGCCGTCCAGCTTCTTCTTGATCGCGGCGCCGACCTGAACCGCGGCGCCGGCCCGGGACTGACGCCGCTGCTCCTGGCGGCCGGCGACACGGATCCCGCCATCATTAAATTGCTGCTCGCCCACGGAGCAGACCCGACCGCCGAGGACGAAAACGGAACCACGCCGTTGTCTCGTGCGGTCTCCGCCGGCACGCTCCACGGACCCGATCGTCCGATGTTTGGCGGCTGCCGCCTCGAAACGGTGCGCGCGCTCATCGCGCACGATCCGGGGCTTCGTTTGAAGCGCAACTCCGCCTGGAACGACGCGATCTGGTGGGCGCGCTTCCAGAGATGTGAGGACGTGTTGAGATTGATTGGCGAGTAGCCGACTGTCACCCATGAACAGGCTCAAGTTTGAGGCCTGAGAGTGGTAGCCTCAAAGGCAGAAGGCTGGGAGCCCTCATGTGGTGGCGCAAGAAGGCTGATCCCCTCAAGTCGGCTCTCCGGTGTTCGTTCTGCAACAAGTTGCAGGACGACACGCCGGAGCTCATCGCCGGACCGAAGGTGTTTATCTGCTCCGAGTGCGTTGAGGTCTGCAACGACGTGCTGGCGGACACCGAGCGGTTTGAAAGACTCCACGGAAAGAAGTCGCGCGAGCGCACAAGCGACGGCCCCATGCCGTGGCCGAACATGATCCATTGCGCGCTGTGTCGAGTGCCGATTTCCGTCGCCGAGGGGATCGTCCTCAACGGGAATCGCGGCACGCTGTGCAGGGACTGCGTCAAGGCTGTTCAAGGTGCGAGTGCAACGAGCGAGTAAGACGGGGGCGACTTGCTGACTTTCGGCTAGTTCGACGGCGGTCTCTCACCGCGGCAGGGAGAGGTCTTTGCACTCAGCCTGGATCCAGCTCGACGTCGATCCGCCGGACGCCGCAGAAGCCGCGGCTGCTCTCAAGGAATTTCTCCTGGTAGCCAGGATGGGTGACCTTGAGCGTGTACGTATTGAATCCGCATGGCCCGGTCGGCAATGGCGGCCGGACGCATCCCATGCCCATGCCCTGCTGAAACCACCCCGTTTGGTCAGTCGTCGCATAGGGATCGGAACCACCGCTGAGCGACAGCGCCGCTCCGGACACGGGCCGCCGCGTTCGGCTGTCGAGAACAGTTCCATACCGCCCGACACAGTCCGTGAGACGAATGAACAAATCACCGCGATAATTCGGATCCCTGACCGTCACGTCGGCAATGGACTCGCCATTGATCGTCACGTGATACATGCCCTGGAGGACGGTCAATGAGTACGAGCCGCCGACGTCTGTCGTCGCGCTGACGTCGCCGGCGCCGCTGTTGCCAACGACGACGGTTGCCGCGCTCACGGCCCCGTTAGTCGCGAAGTCCCGCACCGTTCCGGCCACGCGCACGCGACCGTCCCAGCTTGGTTGAGTCGGCGATCCGCTGCACCCGAACACAGCCGCTGCCAGAAGCGCAGCGATCACGCCTCGCATACTCATGCCACCCAGCCTCGCGCCTGGCAGTCGCCGAGTCAAGCTCGACCAGAATCAAGACTCTGAACCATCCTTCGCGGAACATTTGGTGCTGGTCACGACAGAGTTGAAACGCGTTCTTCCCACGATAGGCTCAGAACGGGATCAGTCGGCTGTTTCGGCCGCTGCCGGGAACAACCCGTCGCCGAAGGACGCGCGAATTTCCTAACTTGGTGCCGGGGGCGGGAATCGAACCCACACGCCGCTTGCGCGACCCAGGATTTTAAGTCCTGTGCGTCTGCCAGTTCCGCCACCCCGGCGTGATGAGGAGGAAACTCGCTCCTCGCAGAGCAGCACACAGTTTACTCCCGCCCACGGGATTGCCGGACTCTCCGACGTTCCTGATACTCTCAACGGCATGGCCAAACAATCCACACGGATTCTCGAGCTCGCCAAACGCGGGGCCGAAGCCCGGTTTCAGGACTTGATACACGAGGCAAAGATGCTCATGGAGCTGTTCCCCCATCTCCGTGATTCGTTCGACCCGGATGAACTGCCCCTCTCGTTCATCGTGGCGAAGGGCTCCGGCCGATTGAAGAAGACAACGGCTGCGCGCCGGTCGACGCCCGCAGCGACACGGAAGGCAGTCAGGCAGCGGATGAAGAAGGACGGCCGCTGATAGGCCTAAAATGGAAGCTGAGCCTGCGCGATCAGAGCGCGTACGACAACGCCGTCCCGGCACCCCCCGTCCTCCCGGTCCGCAGCCCCGCGCTCCGTCGCTCGCGTAGTTCCTTCCACCTCGTCAAAAACGCAGCCAAGGCCTCGAACGACGGCCGGCGTGTTGCGCTCATCAGAACGCCGATGTGGTGGAGGACGACGAGAGCGGCGATCCGCCCGCCGTCATGCCACCGGGCGGGGCGGCGTCACAGCGCGGCGGAACGCCCAGCCAAGCGCAAGGCCCACCGGCACGCCGACCGCAAACGCGAACCCGACGAACTTGAACGGCTCTTTCCTGATGCGCTGAGCTGTCTCGGCCACGCGATCCTCGACGGCGTCTACTGCCATCGTCTTGAACGCGCGTGCCTCGTGCGCGATGTGCCCGGCCTGCCGGATGGCGTCCTTCGCGACGTCCCGGAGATCGGTCTCCCCACATGCGATTCGGTCGAAGGCTGCAGTTGCCATGGCCACCCTCCTTCCCTCCCCGCATGCAATCGGCTTGCTCAGTCAAAGCGCCGGACTTGCGGCACCAGTCAAGGCGCCGGGCCCGTCAGCAGCGGATATTTCCCCACGCATCGGCGAATCTCCTCGCGTCCGGCGCGCTGCCCTCGACCCGTGGGCCGCAATCCGTGGCATCGGGCTTGCGGCGTGATCGATCGAATGAGGTCACTGCCATGAAACAGACGCGATTGATTGCGGTGCTCATCGTCCTGCTCGCCGCCGCGAGCGGCTACGGCCTGTACGAGGCCGGCGCCTCGCAGCGAAGCCGCCCTCCGAATAGCCCCTCGCCGCAGACCGCGCAGCCGCGGCCGTCGACGCCGCCGCCTCAGGCAGGCAAGCCGCAGGAAACGGCACCGCCCCGAACGGCGCCACCCCAGCAGCAGCCGAGCGAAGGCCGGACACGGCCTCCGGGTATCCGCCCTCCGGCCAGGCCGAACGTCGTCCGCCATCATCGGGATCGGGACCGGGACACCCTGGTCATCCTGGCCACGGCGGCGTCGTTGTTCCCTATCCCGGTACGGCTGGGGCGGCTGGTATGGCTACCCGTGGTATCCGTACACGTTCCCCTGGGGCTGGGGCTATCCGCTTCCGCCTGAAGCCGTCGCTGCGGATTGGATGACGTCGAACATCAAGCTCGATGTCTCACCGAAGGATGCGGCGCTTCACGTGGACGGCTACTACGCCGGCATCGTCGGCGACTTCGGCGGGTTCTTCCGCCAGCTCACGCTTTCGGCGGGACCGCATCACGTGGAGATTCGGAAGGCCGGATACTACACGCTCGTTCTCGATGTGAACCTGCAACCAGGTCAGACAATTACGTACAAGCGGACAATGGAGCCGGTCCAGCGGATCGATGCCGCACCCGAGGAGCCTCCGGTCCTGTCTCAGGGCATCACCGGCGATCCGGAGCAGTTCGTCCAGATTCCCGGCACCGTGCGGTTCGATGTCACGCCCAAAAACGCGGAGGTGTACGCCGACGGATACTACGCCGGCCTCATCGACGACTTCAGCGGGGACGCGCAGCGGCTGCTGCTGACCCCTGGCGCACACCACATCGAGCTGCGCGCCAAAGGCTATGAATCCGTCGAGTTCGATGTGAACATTCAGCCCGGACAGCCGATCGACTATCGAAACAGCCTCCCACGATCGAAGTAGCCGGCGCCTCGCGCCCGTCCGGCCAAAGTCACCTATGATGGGCGCATGCGGCCAGGCGTGACAGACGTGCCGCCACGAGCGTCGATGGCGCGCGCGCTCATCGTGGCGGCGGTCCCCGTGCTCCTGGCCCTCGCCGCGTATGCTGCCACCGCCGCGAGCGTGCCGCTCGGCGGCGACGAACCGCACTACCTCATCATCGTCGACAGCCTGGTGCACGACCACGACCTGCGCCTCCAAAACAACTACGAAGGCGACGCAGCCACCTCTGCGATCTACGGACCGATGGCCCCGCACGTCTACCAGATTCCGGAGGGCTGGGCGATACCGGCCGGGTGGTGGCCGTACCACGGCGTCGGACTCCCGGCGCTCGTGGCGCTGCCGTTTGCCGTCGACGGTGTCAGAGGCGCGCGGGTCACGCTCTGCCTGTTTGCCGGACTGATGGCATTCGCCTTCGCCCGCTGGCTCACGCCAATCGCGGGCGAGCGCGTCGCAGTCTGGACGGTGGTCGGCACGATGGTGACCCTGCCGGTCCTCTTCGGCTCGACGCAGCTCTATCCCGACCTCCCCGCCGGTGTCATCGTCGCGGCCCTCGCCTGCTGGCTGCTTGCGCGCGTTCCACAGTCCGTGCGTGGGTGGGCGCTGTTCTGGCTCGCGGCCGGCCTGCTGCCCTGGCTGCACATCAAGTTCGCCGGGACGACCGTTGTACTCGCCGCTGCTGGCGCGACGAAGGTGTGGTGGATGAAGCGCCAGGGCGACGCCCGGCCCGCGCGGGTGGCGGCGGCGACGATGCCGCTCGTGGCTGTCGGCATCGTGCTGCTCGCCGCATGGCACCTGTCGATCGCCGGTTCCATCCTCGGGTTCCGCCGGACCACGACCGAATTGACCGACTCGCCCGGACGCGCGCTGATGATCTTCCTCGGGCTTCATCTGGATCAGTCGCAGGGGATGTTCTTTGCCCAGCCGCTGTTCCTCGCCGGCGTCGCCTCCCTCGTGCCGTTCGTACGTGCCAGCCCGTTGGTCGCTTCGTTCTGGGCGGCGCTCTACCTTTCGCTGATCGTGCCGAATTCGATGGAGCTCGCGCGATACGGACTGGGCGGTCCGGCCGGACGATTTGGCTGGTCGGCGATGTGGCTGTGGCTCGTTCCGATCGGGTTCGTGCTCGAGAGGCACAAGTCGCGTGCCGAGCCGGTCGTCAGGGTATGCGCGATTGCCGGCTGCGTCTATCAGGCGGTTCTCGCGCTTCGGTGGATTTCGCAGCCGGGCGTGCTCTGGACCAACCTCGACGATCCGGGCGTCAGCATCTTCCCCCGCGCGATGACGAGCTGGCTGCCGTCGTTCGCGACGTGGGACTTCACTTCCTACTTACACAACCCGGTCAACCAGCTCGCGATGTTCGTCGTCCTGGCGCTCGTCATCGCCGGCGCCTGGCTTGACGCGTGAACAACATCGCCGCAACGGGGCGCACGCACCTCCTCACGCTGGCGGCGGGACCGCTGGTGTTCCTCACCTTGGCGTGGATGCCCGTCGCTGCCCCGCCCTATGCCGTCCGCTGCGGCCTCGGCCTGCTGCTCTGGATGGGATCTTGGTGGCTCGTCAGGCCCGTCCACCTCGCGGTCACGGGCCTCCTGCCGCTGGCGCTCGCCGCGGTCTTCGGCTTCGTGCGCATGGGCGACATCCTGCCCTCGTATGCCGACGAGCTGATCATCCTGCTGCTCGGCGCCAACATCCTGGCGACGGCGTGGCAGCGCTGGGGCCTCGACCGTCGAATCGCCCTCCTGGCCCTCGCCGCCTTCGGCCCCGGCGCGCGCCGCCAGCTCATCGCCTGGTTCCTCGTCAGCACGGCCCTGGCCACGCTCCTCCCCCGCGTCGTCGTCGCGGCGACGATGATCCCGATCGTGGTGGCGATGCTGCGGTTCATGGGCATCGAAGATCTGTGGAACAGCAAGCTCGGCACGTCGCTCGTGCTCGCGGTCGCGTGGGGATCCAGCCTCGGCGGGTTTCTGACGCCGCTCGGCGGCGCGCCCAACCTGCTCGCGATGAAGTTCGTCCAGGACATGGTCACGCACCACGAGTTCCTGTTCACTGTGTGGGTAACGCGCCTCACGCCGCTGACGCTCGGCGTCGTGGCGGCCACCGCGCTCTACATGGCCACGGTGTTCACCTCAGAGATCGCGGATAACGACCGCCCCCGCGTGTATTTCTTCCAGGAACTGCGCGCCCTGGGACCCATGACGGGCGCCGAGCGCATCGCGCTCGGCTTGTTCGTCGTCGCGACCGTTCTTGCCTTCACACGCGGCTTCTACGGACGCCTCCTGCCGGCGTTCACCCCGGCGTACGCCTTCCTCACTCTGGGCCTCGTCGCGTTCGCCGTCCGCGCCCGCGGCGAGCCGCTGGTCACGTGGGAGTTCGCGCAGAGCAAGATGATGTGGGGGCTGTTCTGCGTTTTCGCGGGCGGCAACGCCCTGGGCGCCGTGCTGAACACAACGGGCGCCGCGCAGTTTCTCGCCAGCCCCATCGTGCCCTACGCCGCGCGCGGACCGCTGGTGGCCACCATCGTCTTCGGCGCGCTGACGATAGCGGTGGCGCAGATCATCAGCAACGTCGCGACGGTTGCCGTGATGGTGCCGATTTGCGTGCGGGTGTTCCAGGAAGCGGGCGTGAACCCGATTCCGTACATCTACGTGATCATCGCCGCCAGCCACTGCGGCTTCATGCTACCCTCGTCCGCGGGCAGTTCGGCGGTGGCCGCGGGCTACGGCATCAACCTGCGGACGATGTTTGTGTCCGGATTCGGCGCCGCGTGCGTCTGCCTCGTCGTGATCGTCATCATCAGCGTCCTGTCCATTCAGTTCTGGCCGGGCTTCGCGATCGCTTGAGGCAGGCCTAAAGGCCTGCACTACGAGGGCAGGCATGAAGGCCTGCACTACATTCCATGCGCACATTCATCCTGCTCGCTCTGACCACGGTCGCCGCCGCCACGATGGCAGCGGACACGCCGCTCACGTTTCATGCAGCGGCCGGCTGGCCGACGCTTCCGCCGGGCCGCGACAAGATCGGCAACATGCACGGCGACGTCGCCGTCAGCTCGGCCGGCGAAATCTACGTCAGCGTGCAGGATCCGGATGCCGGGCTGCAGGTATTCGGCGCGGACGGCCGGTTCCTGCGCAACGTCCCGAACGCGCCCAGCGACTTCCACGGGTTCGTGATCAATCGCGACCGCGGCGGCGAGTTCCTCTACGGCGTCCGCCTCCGCGAGCAGTCAGTCGTCAAGATGGCGCTGGACGGCACGGTCGCCCTGGCGATCCCTTCGTCCGCGTTTCCGGAGGCGCTCAAGGTCCGCAATGCCCGCAGCGGCCAGCTCGCGCTGGCGCTCACCGACGTCATCGTCGGACCGAACGGCGATCTATACGTGTCGGACGGCTACGCGAGCGATGTGATCCACCGGTTCGATCCCACTGGCAAGTACCTCACGTCGTTTGGCGGTAAGAAGGAGCCTTACGGCTTCAGCACGCTGCACAAGCTGGCTGTGGATACACGCTTCATCCCGGCGCGCCTCATCGCGTGCGATCGGGCGAACAACCGCGTCGTGCACCTGTCGCTCGACGGCGAGTTCCTTGGCGTCGTCGCGAAGGACCTGCTGCTGCCCGCCGCGATCGTGATCTACCGCGACTACGCGATCGTCGGGGAGCTGCGGGGACGCGTGACGGTCCTCGACAAGTCCGGGACGGCCGTGGAGCGCCTCGGGATGAATACCGATGCGGGTGTTGGCGGCAACCAGATTCCCCCGGAACTCTGGCGGCTCGGCATCTTTGGCGCCCCGCACGGGGTGGCCGTCAACGACCATGGCGACCTCTTCGTGTCCGAATTCAACGCCTCCGGCCGCGTGCACCGCTTCAACCGGCAACCCTGATCGCCGTCCCCGGGATTGTTGCGCCGCCGTTACCTGGACGTGACACCCCCGTGCGCCTCCGGTGTTCCAATCTGAGCCTCGATTGGTCACTTGGAAACGGAGGCGCGATGAAGACGACTGCGAAATGGCTCGGGCTGGGAATTCTCACCCTGGCCGTCATCGGCGGCGGACTGGCTGTCACGACGGCCGCGCACGACGGCGATGACGATGATCATGGACGCGACGACGACCGGTACTCGATCGGGCTGTGGGGCGATTTGCCGTACTCCCCGATCCAGGCGACCGTCGGGGTGCCCAATATGATCGCGGACATGAACAGCCAGCGTCTGGCGTTCACCGCACACGACGGCGACCTCAAGGCCGGCTCGACGCCTCCGTGCACCGACGCGCTCTACGTCCAGGCGAAAGGATACCTCGACGCGCTGAAAGCGCCGGCCGTGTTCACGCCGGGCGATAACGACTGGACGGACTGCGACCGTCCGTCGAACGGCGGCTTCAACTCGCTCGAACGCCTCGATCACGAGCGGCAGGTCTTCTTCTCGACGCCGTTCTCGCTCGGTCAGCACAAGCTGCGCCAGCAGGTGCAAACCGACGCGCTCTGCCTCGGCGTGGCCGGCTCGGTCCCGTGCCTCGAGAATCGCCGGTGGAGGGTGGGGGACGTCACCTACGCAACACTCAACATCCCGGGTTCGTGCAACAACCTCTGCGACACGGCGCCGGACCCGGCCGAGTTCCAGGCCCGCAATGCGGCCAACATCGCGTGGATGCAGGAGACGTTCGCGTACGCGAACCAACGTCATTCCGCCGCCGTCATGCTGATCACGCAGGGCAATCCCGGCTGGGACCTGACCGACGGAACGCGCGCGCCGTTCCGTGATCCGAAGACGCTCGCGGAAAAGCTGCTCCTGTCGTGGACGCCGCCCGCGGCACCCGTTCTGGCCGACTCGACAACGGACGGCTACAAGGAGTTCCTCACGGCGCTGCGCACGGAGGTCGTGGCGTTCCGCCGACCGGTCGCCTACGTGCACGGCGACTCGCACTACTTCCGCACGGATCGGCCGTTCCTCGATTCGCTCGGGCGCCGCCTCGAAAACTTCACCCGCGTCGAGACGTTCGGCGACAACGCCAGCGACGTCACGCAGAACAACGACGTCCAGTGGCTGAAGGTCACCGTGGACTCCCATAGCCGCGAGGTCTTTTCCTACCAGGACAGATCGTCCCGGGCAACCGCATCGCCGTTCCCGCGCCGTAGCCAACCGCCGGCGGCGGTCCGCCGGGAGATCGTGTACTCTCCTGGCGGACCATGCAGGCCCGCAACCTCGCAGCCGGCTTCGCCGCCGCCCTCCTGCTCTCCGCGCCCTTCATCGTCCCCGTCGTTTACGGCATCGCCACCTGGAAGATCATCCTCGGCGTCGCCGGCCTGTGGATCTTCGTTCGCGCGGGAATAGGGAAATAGATCAGTCGGCAGTCAGCAGTCGGCAGTCGGCAGTCGGCAGTCGGCAGTCGCAGTCAGCAATTAGCAATTCCTGGCGCTCAGCGGTCCGGTGCTGACGACACGGTCGGCGGCGTAGTATTAATATGATCGCGTGATGCGGTATGCCGTCTGCACGGCACTGTCTTCAGCAGCGCTCGCACTGGTGCTCGGCCTCGCGACCCCCGCGATCGCCAAGCCGGAGTACACCCGTCGAACCTCGAAGGACTGTTCCTTCTGCCACGTCCCGCCCGGCTACAACCTGAACGACGCCGGCAAGTACTACGCAGAGCACCAGCACTCACTGAAAGGCTATACGCCGCCAACTAAGCCGAAACCTTCACACTGATTCTTGAACCACCAAGATCACAAAGAACACAAAGAAGAAGGTGCATCCCCTTTGTGAGCTTAGTGACCTTTGTGGTTCTGAGAATTGTGATCGCAGCTAAGGGTCGGTGTAGTTCGGCTTGACGGTGCCGAGCCGTTTCGCGACCTCGAACAGCGTCGGGTAGAACTGGACGAAGGTTCGTTCGACGGCAGTGTGCTGCGTGTGGCACTCGATGCATCGCGCCACGCGGTCGCCTGCGAGCGGCGGGACGCCGTTGGGGGGCGCCGTCTGGTCGAACGCGTAGAAGGCCCAGCCGTCGGGGAATCGTGAGTCCTTGACCTCTGCCTCGATGCCGGCGAGGCCGGATTGGAATTTCCCGTCTTTGTTCACCGACGTGGAGACAGCAGACTGACGGAACTCGAGCACGAAGATCGTCTTGTCCGGCCACTTCCCCGTCTGCATGAAGCCGCGGTACGACGACGGGTTCACGAAGACGTTCTGGAACTGCGGCCCAGCCGGCGGGGCCGGCGCTCCTGCCGCGGGCTGGTAGGTCAGGCCGAGACTGGAGCTGAGGAACACCCACTCGCGGTAGTTGGCGGGACGCATGAGATTCGCGGCACCCGAGTACTGCGGGCCGTCACCGTCCACCCTCTGCGCGCTAACCACCAGGCCCCAGGCACAGACTGACGCGAGCGCCGCCAGCGCAACTGCGACGACCGCGCTAGTTCGACGCTTCATGCGTCGCGAACTCCCAGTGCTCGGTCGCACGCTTCACCACGCTCGGCACGTCGCCCGCCAGCAGGTACCCTTCCTTCACCAGTGCGGCCGCCGACTTGTTGATCGCATCGAGGTACAGCTGGCGCGAGGCGTACCGTTCCTCGATCGACGGTCGCGGATCGCGGCGCGCGTCGCGTTCGGCCTTCGTCCGCGCCAGCGGTATGTAGGACCCCAGCAGCGGCACGAGCTGGTTCGTCCCGCCGGTCGTGGCGCTCCGGAAATTCCAGCCGGTGTAGGTCGCCAGCGGCACCGCGACTTCCGGCAGCCTGATCCCCGCCCGCTCGTTGCCGTCCGCGTCGACTTGCGGCACGAGCAACGGCAACGGCGTCCCCTCGCCGGCGCCGCCCGTGACGAACGGGTTTCCGGCGCGCGAACCAGCAGTCAGCGTCTTCGGGCTCTGCACGCCCGGCAGCGCCGGGAACGCCACGTCCGTCGCTTTCGTCAGCGTCCCGTCCGACAGGTGCGGAATCCGGCTCGGCGGCGGCGCCGCGCCCTCCCTCACCCATTTGTCCATCGCCACGAACAGCGCGCGCATGTTCCACCAGTAGTCGGTGGGGTTGCCCTTCTGCTGCCCCGCCCCGGCCGCCGGCGGGAACGCGCCCGGCCCATGCTGGTTGCCCGCGAAGAAGTACACGCGGACATTCGCCGGAATCGTGAGGTCGGCGGTGCCATCCGCCGTCGTGTGGACGAGCGCGGCCGATCGCCCGCCGCCCCAGTACTCCACGCCGGTGTTCGTGTAGAAGATCTTCGGCAGGTTCTTCCGCGCCCGGTCGTTGTCGAGCAGCCCGTCGGTCGCGCCGCTCGCGGCGTCCTTCTGCGCGCGATCCGCGAACGGAAAGAGCGTCGCGTCGTACTGGCCCAGGCCGGTCGGCGTCGCCCATCGGCGGTTGAGATCCAGCTGTGATGCGCCCGCGATGTGCACCATCATGCCGTCGAAGACCTGCCGCTGCTTTTCGTCCGTGTTGAACCCCTCGTACAGGTAGTCGCGCAGGAACCGGCCGCTCTGCGAAACGCCGAGCGCGTAGACGAACTTCACCGGCGCGAGCGCGTCGGGCGTGTGCTTGAGCCAGGTCGCCGTGTCGCGTACGGCGGCGAGCCCCAGGCCGCTGACTGGCGGGTTCGCCGCGCGATACGCAATCTCGTAGTTTCTGCCCGGCTCGAAGCCGCCGGTCATCGTCACGACGTTGCCGGCCAGCTTCCACTTGTCGCGCGGCACGGGCTGGGCCGCACTCCGATCGGACATCCGGTCGCGCACCGTGAGCACGGTGTCCGCTCCGCCCGCATCCGCCGGCGCGTAGGACGCCAGGTCGCCCACCGTGAACGATGCGTCCTTGTTGTTCGGCGTGAACGTCGCCCGGACGATGCCCGTGATCGCGGCGCCGTTCTCGGTTGCGACGGGCACCTCGATCCGGATGGCGCCGTTGCGCTTCGGGACGTCGAACTCCCAGCCGACGGCCATCACCGCCACGCCCATCTTCCGCAGCAGCCCATCGTCGGCGGCGTCGCCGGGCCGCGTCGATCGGTTCAGCCGCAGCGCGGTCGTGCCGCCGCGATTGACGACGTCGATGAGGGCCGCGCCGTTGCCGCCGGAGACCGGGCGCTGCAACGAGAAGTCCGAGGAGAACTCGACGAGGCCCGCGGGGTTCCTCGGCGCCTTGTCGATGTCCGCGATGACGGCGTTGCGCGGGTTTTTCGGGTCCACCGCGAAGTGAATGCGGCCCACGACCTGTTCATAGCCGCCGCCGATGTCAGTCCGCGAGATCACCTCGACCTTCGTGACTTCTGCGCTCGCCGGTCGAACGGGGGCGCCGAACACCACGGCCGTCAGGGCAAAGAACAGCGGGCAAAGGGCAGGACCTGTCTTCATGCTGAGGATTCTATATAATCTGGCGCCATGAAGAAGATGATTCTGCTCGGCCTGGTGGCCTTCTCGATGCTCGATTCCGGAAATGCACTGCTCGCACAGCAGCGCGCGGCCCGACAGCTTCCACAGGGCTTCATTGGCGGGGTCGTTCGCAGCAGCAGCGGACCCGAAGCCGGCGTGTGGGTCATCGCCGAGACGAAGGATTTGCCCACGAACTTCATCAAGATCGTGGTGACGGACGATCAGGGCCGGTACATGGTGCCGGAGCTTCCGGCGGCCAGCTATCGCGTGTTCGTGCGCGGCTACGGCCTGGTGGATTCCACACCCGTGCAGGCCAAACCGGGCGTCGCCGACCTCAACCTGACCGCGACGCTGGCGAAGACGCCGCAGGAAGCCGCCAAGGTGTACCC
The DNA here is from genome assembly GCA_963821285.1 of uncultured Acidobacteriota bacterium. Lineage (GTDB taxonomy): Bacteria > Acidobacteriota > Vicinamibacteria > Vicinamibacterales > CAVVIG01 > CAVQJU01. The sequence goes on along the minus strand of CAWGDD010000003.1, from coordinate 197,467 downwards.
GGGCGACTACTGGCTGTCGCTGTTCGAACCTCCGCCCGCCGGAGACTTCCCCGGCACGGGACCGGCGCCGGAGGGCAACGGGCTCGGCAAGGCCATGCTGACCCAGAACCACTACATCAACTCGCTCAAGTCCGACTGCAACTTCTGCCATCAGCTCGGCAACGAGGAGACGCGGACTGTCGATCACGTGCTCAAGGCGAAGCCCGAGCTGAAGACGCACGCGGAGGCCTGGGAATGGCGGCTCGGCACCGGCGTGCGCGGCACGTCGATGTACAGCGTGCTCAACAACCAGGGCAAAGCCCTCCTCAAGAGCTATGCCGGGTGGACCGAGCGCATCGCCAAGGGCGAGGTCCCGCCGGCGCCGCCGCGCCCGAAAGGCGTCGAGCGCAACATCGTCGTCACGTTGTGGGACGTGGGCGACGACCACTCGTTCATGCACGACGAGATCTCGACCGACAAGAACCGTCCGACGGTCAACGCCGGCGGAAACGTCTACGCGGTGTCGGCCGGACATGGCCAGCTTGTCGTCCTGGATCCGAACGAGAACAAGACCGTCGCGCTCGACATCCCGACTCGCGAAGCCAGGGAGAAAGTGCCCTCGCGGTTCCCCGCGCCGACTCGCCCGTCGCTCCACTGGGGCAACGAGCATCTGTGGGCGAACCCGCCGTATAACCCGGCCGATCCCCACAACCCGATGCTCGACAGCAAGGGCCGCGTCTGGATGACGTCGAAGATCCGCAGCAACCAGGATCCGTCCTGGTGCAACAGCGCCACGAACAAGTTCGCCGACTGGTTCCCGCTGCAGAGCAGCGGACGCCAGGCGTCGTACTACGACCCGCAGACGAAGAAGTTCACGCTGATCGACACGTGCTATTCGACGCACCATCTGCAATTCGACAACGACGCGGACGAGACCGTGTACTTCAACGAGCTGGTCGGCCCGATGTTCGGCTGGATCGACACCAAGGTGTACGACCAGACGAAGGACGAGCAGAAGGCGGGCGGCTGGTGCGGCCAGGTCCTCGACACGAACGGCGACGGCAAGATCACGCGGCCCTGGAACGTGGCCAATGCCAGCGGCTCGGCGCTCTACCAGGGCGACACGGCGGCCGGCGGCGGCGGAGGCCAGCGCGGCGCGGCTGCGCCGTTCGACGCAAAGCTCGACACGATGGTCAGCTACAGCCTGTACGCGGTGATTCCGAGCCCCGTGGATGACTCGATCTGGGGCGTCAGCGAGCAGTACCCCGGCTTCCTCGTCCGGCTGCAGCGCGGCAACAACCCGCCGTCGTCCTGCAAGACGCAGGTCTTCAAGGTGCCGGAGCCCGGCTTCGATCCGCGCGGCGTGGACGTGGACAGCCACGGCGTCGTGTGGACGGCGCTCGCGGCCAGCAGCCACCTCGCCAGCTTCGACGTGCGCAAGTGCAAGGACCTGAACGGCCCCGCGAAGCTCGACGGCAGCCAGTGCCGCGAAGGCTGGTCGCTGTATCAGACGACGGGACCGAAGCTGAAGGGCACGCAGATTCCGGCGGACTTCCACTACTACAACTGGGTGGATCAGAAGAACATCTCGGGCTTCGGGGCCGACACGCCGTTTGCCACCGGGTCGAACTCGGACGCGCTGCTGGCGCTCAACCCCCAGACACGAGAGTGGACGACGCTGCGCGTGCCGTACCCGCTCGGCTTCTACTCGCGCGGCATGGACGGCCGCATCGACGATGCGAACGCCGGGTGGAAGGGCCGCGCGCTGTACGCGAACTACGGCACGCACTTCGTGTGGCACATCGAGGGCGGAAAGGGCACGAAGGGCAAGGTCGTGAAGTTCCAGGTTCGGCCCAATCCGCTCGCGAGATAGCATTGAACAGTCGTAGTGCAGGCCTTTAGGCCTGCCAGACACGGCAGACCTGAAGGTCTGCACTACGACTGTCAGATTACCGCCGCTTGTACTTGAACCCGACCACCGTTTCCTGATCGACGACCAGGGGCCGCACGAATCTGAACGACGTGCCGGCCCTTGGCACGTCCACGCGCACGGGCAACACGCCCGCGGCGCGCTTCTGCAGGTTGATCACGTTCTGCGAGGGCTGCACGAGCCGGTGTTCGGGCTCGACGCTCTTCCGGGCGTCGAAGTCGTCGTTGGCGAACCGAACCGTCTGCGTCGCTGACTGCGTGTCGACCAGCGGTCGTTCGCCGCTGACAGTGACCGTTTCCGTCACCTGCCCGACGCGCAGCGTGAAGCTGGCATCCACCGGCTTCTGGTCGACCGACAGATCGACGCGCTCAGTGCTGAACCCGGTGAGCCTCGCCGTCAGGGTCGCCCTCCCTGCTGGCACGTTGAAGAACGTGAACGCGCCGTTCGCATCGCTGACCAGCGTTCCCCGAGCCTGAGCGGCGGACAGTTCGACGATCACGCCGGGCAGAACCGCGCCGCTGCTGTCGACAACCCGGCCGCGGATTTCTCCGGGCGCTCCCTCTGAAATGACTTTCGTGCTGGCCGCCGGGGGGCCTTCCGCGAAGCCACCCGCGACACCGCCGGAGACGCCGCCGGCAACTCCGCCGGTCACGCCTGCTCCGAATCCGCCGGGGCCTCGACCGGCGATGAACAGGTGCTCGAGGACTGTCTGTTCGATGGCGTTGCCGCCTGTGGGTCGCAACGAGTAGCTTTCGGGGGCGAACACTTCCCACTCCACTTCGCCGACCGGCACGTCCATCTTCGGCAGCGTCATCTGCAGACTGCCTTTGCGCAGGAACGGCGTGCCGGCATGCAGGTAGACGAAGGAGATCGAGTAGGAGCCGTGGGGCCGGAAGCCCGCGCGCAGAAGGGGCACGCGGACGCCGTCCGCGCCGAGGACGGGTTTCGCGGCCTCGCCCGCCACTTCGACGGACACGATCGAGGCGCCCTCGGGCAGCGACACCTTGAGAAACGGCTGCGCGCGGTTCTGCAGGACGAGGACGACTTCGGTCAGCGCCCGGCCTTCGGCCGTGATGAGCGTCGTCGCTGTCGCGCGTTCCGCAAACGCCGCGAGCACGCCAGCATCGGCGAAGCGCTTCGCCTCGAGCGCCAGCCCCGGCACCATCCCCGCGGTGCGTTGATACCGGAACGCCGACAGCAGCGGCTGGCGGGCCAGCGACTGCAGGGCCGGCAGCAGCTCGCGGACGTCAATCCGGTGCATGCCGTCGCGGTCCGCCGCCGTCAGCTCCAGGGTGCCGACGCCCTCGACGGCCACTTCGCCGCGCTCGCGCTGGACGTCGGAGACCGACACGAACCCCGTCTCGAGCGTGAACGAGCCGCCGGCGTGCGGGCGTTCCAGGCTCACCAGGAACTGATGACGGCGTGCCGCCGGCTCGCCGACCGTCAGCGTCACGGTGTTCCCGTTCTGATCGCTCTTCACGAGCGAGCCGCCGGCGATGCTCGTGAGCTCGTAGCCCGCGGGCAGCTGGATGTCGATCGTCCGCGGCTCGCCCTGGATCACCGTGACATCGATCAGCGCGACCATGCGCACGTCCGAGTCGCCAAGCGTCACGAGCGTCATGACGTCGGCCACGGTTCGCGCCTCTCGCGCCGCCGCTGTGGGGGCGCTGTCGCGCATGGACCACCAGACCTCGGTGGCCGAGCCCGGCGTCAGCGTGGCTTCCACCACGGTTCGCCCGCCGGCGGCGGTGCGACGCGTTACCAGGCCTGACGACAGGTGGACGTCGGCCTGTTCGCCCGGCAGATCGATCGTCGCCCGGACGGTGCCGGCCGGCGGCGCCGGCAGCGCGAACGACGCGCGGCCCGGCGTGAACGTGAGCGGCGCGCCCCACTCGAGGGTGAGCGCGAACGGACCGGGCCCCGGCAGCAGCGCCGTGTGCGTCGTTCCTTCAGCAACGAGCGGCAGGGGCCGGCCGCCCGCCGTGGCGTCCACAAGCGTGGCACCCGCGAGAAGGTTGACGCGGGCCACGCCCGGACGCAGCACGTCGCCGATCACGCTGAACGCGCCGCGCGCCGTGTCGCGGTCTACGCGCACCCGCAGGTCGGCGCTCGACAGCACGGCCGCCACGGGTGCCGCCGTCGACGCCTGCGGAGGCCGCCCCGCCAGATCGATCAGGCGGTTGTATTCCGTCACCGAGAGCGTGACGGTCCGAGGCGATTCCACGGGCCGCAGCGGCAGTTGTGCGGCGGCCGCATGCGCGATCGCCACCAGCGCGACCGTCAACGTTGTCGTCGTGAGTCTGGTCATAGGACACCTCTACCTCGCCCGCTTGTACGCGAGCTCGACGGATGGCGAGCTGGCTTCGGCGGTCAGCTCGGAGGCCATGAACATGGACGGACCGAACGTGGGAAACGCGACGTGCACAGGCAGCGATCCGACGACCGATCGGCCGCCCGGCTGATTCCTGAAATTGTCGGCGAGCGCCTGCAGTCCCGCGGCCGCGCGATCGAGGTCCTTCCGTTTGTCCGCCGAGGGCCGCGCGACCGGCTGGCGGAGTGCCTCCGCGAACGGACCGGGGTCGTTCTCGACCCGAAACGATCCGGTCTGCGGTTCGACGCGAAAACGCGGCGGGTAGTACAGCTCGACGCCCGTTCGCGAAACCGGGAGGTCGAGGGCCGGAAGCTCCAGGCGGTCGCGTCCCTTGTCGAGCCAGGCGGCTCGCGCACCGCCCTGCAGGTAGACGAGGCCGACGACGAACGTGGGGGCTTCGTCGCCGGCGCGCCCCTTTTCGAGCGGCAGGAGGATCGAGTCGGCTTCGGCCACGGCTGGACGAATCGGCCGGCCCGCGACCTCCGCGCTCCAGAGCATCGATCCCGGCGGCATCACGACCTTCAGGAAGCTGCGCTGGTTGTTACGCACCGCGTAGCGCGCCTCGACGAGCAGCCGGCCATCCTCCGATACCAGGGTGCGATAGCGCGCCTCCTCGACGTTGGCGATGAGCACGGCCTGGGGCGTATAGCGGACGACCCTGACGGTGAGCGCGCGCGCCTCGGTGCCGGCCAGCGGCCGCATGCGGAAGGCAACCATCGACGGCGACTCGCGGCCGGCCACGAGATCCCCCAGCTCCGACGGATCCGCCGGCTCGAGGCCCTGCGTCTGGCGGCCGGCGATTTCGCCGGCGCCCACCACGTCGACCGCGACGCCGCCGGCTTCGCGCTCGGCCGACGGCACGCGGACGAGCGGAACCGGGATCGCGCCGTCGCGCGGCACGCGGACCTCTCCAGAAACCACGAACGACACATCCAGCGCCGCGGGCTCGAGCAAGCGGATGCGCAGCAAGCCGTCCGCCGCGTCCCAGTCGCCCACGGTTGCCCCCTTCACTTCGTTGACAACCAGGTCGGCAGGCAGCGCGAGCGACAGCTCGCGGGCCAGGCCCTGGAGAACCTCCACGCGAACGGCAGCCGTCACCTGGCCGGATTCCTCGCCGAGCGCGAACATCTCGCTCACACGCGCGCGAAACCTGAGCGGCTGCTCACCCCTGCGGTCCTGGACCTTCCGCTTCCACGACAGCGTCAGCGGCTGGTTCGAGCGCCCGAGCACCGTCCACCGGCTGTCGCTGCCCGCCTCGGCGCGCTCGGTCACGAACCCGCCGTTCACGGAGAGATCGACCTCGCTCCGCGGAAGCGCGAGCGTGGCCGTCGAAATCGGCGACGGCGACGGCGGCAGCGAGATGGACTCCGCGCCGGCGGACGAGGCCAGCGGCAGCGCCAGCTCGAGGGCCAGGACGAAGCGGCCCGCGCGCGACAGCAGCACGTGCGGCGACGGTCCGCCGACAAGCGACACGGGCTGACCATCGAGCTGCGCGTCGCGCACGAGCAACCCGGACGGGATCTGCACACGCGTCCAGACGTCGCGAAGCACGTCGATCGTCAGCCGCGCACGACCCGTGACCGCCTCGCCGTCCACGCGAAGGTCGTAGTCGACGCGCGTCAGCGTGGCATCCACCGGAGGCGGCGCCGGCGGTGATGTTGTCGGGTTCGCTTTTTCGCGAAGGGCCTTGTATTCGTCGAGCGGGAGGACGACCCAGCCTTCAGGCGGCGCGGTGGTCTGCGCCACGAGATGCCCGACGCTGCCTGCTGCCCACACCACGAGTACCGCCGCGAGGATCCGTGCTCGACGCATTGGGCCCTCCGTCCGCCAGCGGATGCTGGCTCTCCGTTAAGACGCACGACGTGCGCCTCTCGTCTGGAAGCGTCGCCGCTGCAATCGCGCCGCCGTCTATCGGACGGCACCCGCGACGAAATCCCCAACGATCGCGCGCGCGACTGGTGAATCGATTCACATTGATCCACGCGGATGGAGAGGCCATCCAAAAGTACGACTTACAGTTTCGTGCGCGTGCTAGGATCTCCACGCACCTGAGGAGGTCAGTGGGTATGAAGAAACTGTTGGTCGGTTCGATCGCATTACTTCTGGCGGCGACCGCCGGCTCGCAAATCGGATTCGGACAACAGAAGGTGGAGATGATGCCGGGCTTCCCCATTCCCGTGGCGCCGCGAGGGCTCTGGGGCAAGAAGCTGCCGGAGAAGGCCGTCGAATTCGACACCGCCGAAGGCCAGCGCATCCGCGTCGTCGCGGTCACGAAAGCGTTGTCGTTTCCGTGGACCGTCGCGTTTCTCCCCGACGGCAACATGCTCGTAACCGAACGCGCCGGCCGGCTGCGAATCATTCGCAAAGGCGTGCTCGATCCGAATCCGATTGCCGGCGTTCCGGTCGGACGCATGCGCGGAATTTCGGGCGACCCTGGCGCCGTCCACGGCTTCATGGACGTCGTCCTCCATCCGCAATTCGCCCAGAACAACTTCCTCTATATCTGCTACACGAAGCCGATCGACGACAAGCGCGAGACCACGGCGATCGCGCGAGGCAAGTGGAACGGCAGCGCGCTCACCGACACGAAGGACGTCTTCGTTCTCAATGAAGGCACGGGCGTTTCGCGCATCGCGTTCGGCCGCGATGGGATGCTCTACGTGGCGACCGCCGGCAACGGCGCGCAGGATCCCAACAGTCAGGGCGGTAAGGTGCTGCGTCTCAAAGACGATGGCACGGTGCCGGCCGACAACCCGTTCGTGGGAAAGGCGGGCTACAAGCCAGAGGTTTACACGCTGGGCCATCGCAGCTCGCTCGGCCTCGCGCTGAACCCCGCCACCGGCGACATGTGGCTCAACGAGAACGGCCCGAACGGGGGCGACGAGATCAACGTCCTCAAGCCCGGCGCCAATTACGGCTGGCCGACCGTCAGCTACGGCCGCAGCTATCCCGGACCGTGGCAGAACGAGCGCCCGGGCCACGCGGGCTTCGAGCCGCCGATCGTGTACTGGATGCCGTCGATCGCCGTGTCGGGGATGGCGTTCTACACCGGAGACCGCTTGCCGAAGTGGAAGGGCGACGTGTTCGTCGGCGGCCTCCGCACGGGCGAGATTCCCGGCACCGGCCACCTCGAACGGATTCTCTTCAACGAGAAATGGGAGGAGCTGCGGCGCGAGTCGCTGCTCGTCGAGCTGCGGCAGCGCATCCGCGACGTCAAACAGGGCCCGGACGGCCTGCTCTACGTCGTCACGGACATGGAAGAAGGCGCGGTGTTGAGGATCGAGCCGGCCTCATAATTGACTCTTTTTTGACCGAGTTTCCGGCGCTCCGGGTTCATCATGTGGACTCTGAGGATCAACGCCATCACCGTCGCAGCGCTCGTGTGGGCGTTCGCGGCGGCTTCCCCGTCCGCCCAGTGGCTGAAGCATCCGACGGCGGGCGTGCCCCGGACAGCGGACGGCAAGCCGAACCTGTCGGCGCCCGCGCCTCGCGCGGCGAACGGCAAGCCTGATTTCTCCGGTGTCTGGGAAAACGACGGGTTCGATCCCAACCGCGCCGAAGGGCTCAACGCCGGCGGCCCGCCGAAGACGCCCTTCTTCGAGATCGTCCACGGAATGACCGGCGCGCCGCCCTATCAGCCGTGGGCGGCAGAACTGACCGCGAAGCGCAAGGCGGATTTCGGCAAGGACAACCCCGACGCTCGTTGTCTCCCACTCGGTCCCCTGCAGGCGATGGCCCACCCGCTGCCGAAGAAGATCATTCAGGTGCCGGGGCTCCTCGTGATTCTTCACGAACGGAACATGGAGTTCCGCCAGATCTTCACGGACGGCCGCGCCCTTCCCGCTGACCAGCAACCCTCGTGGAGCGGCTACTCGTCCGGGACATGGGACGGCGACGCGCTGGTGGTCAGGACCTCTGGCTTGCGCGACGGCCTGTGGGCCGATTTCGCCGGCAGCCCGCTCACCGATCGCGCCAGGATCACCGAGCGGATTCGGCGGCCATCGTACGGACGGCTCGCGGTGGACGTCACCGTCGACGATCCCGGGGCGTACACCCGGCCGTGGACCGTGACGCTCAACCAGCACATCGCGCTCGACACCGAGCTGCTCGAATACGCGTGTCTCGAAAACGAGAAGGACGTTCCTCATCTCAGTGGAAAGGCGACGCAATGAAACGCTTGCTCTGTACGGCCGCAGTTCTCGTGGTGTTCGCGCCCGGCACGCCACTGCTGGCCGCCGATGGCATCGCGGGCACGTGGTCGTCTGGCACCGGACCGGCCGCTCAGACGTTCGTCTTCAGAGTGCAGGGCAACAGCTTCCTCGGCATCGTCTGCGGCCCATGCGACAACCCCACGACCGCATTTCGAATCGCCGACGGCCGGGTCGTGGACGCACAGCACGTCACGTTCGTGATCGACCGCGATCAGGGCCGTCGGGATCAAGTATCCGCGACGCTGGCGGGCACGGAGCTGACGCTGCAGAGCCGGCGTGAAGGCGGAACGGCAACCCCCACGAGCATGGTGCTGAAGCGCGTCCTCGGGAAGCGGGAGGCGGTAGCCCGGGCGGCGACCCCGCCGAAACCGGCAGACATCGAGGGCCGTTGGGTCGCGGTCGGCCGCGTGGCGCAGCAGAACGTGACGCTGAAGGTGCGGGACAACAGGATCTCCGGCGTCATCTGCGGGCCCTGCGACGATCCGGACGGCATCTTCCTCATCGAGGACGGCGTCCTCGACGGCAACAACATCAGCTTCTACATCCACCACATCGACACGCCGTACGCGTCGGTCCAGGCCAACGGTCCGGGCCGCAACTTCATGAAGGGCACCATCACCGGCAACGTCATGAAGTTCAAGTGGGTGCGCGAAGGCCGCGAGAACGAGCCGGGCGGCGAGATGGTGCTGACGGGTCCCGTTCGGAACTTCGCAGGCGCAGGCGCCGCCGCGGCGGCCGACTGCGATCGCGAGTGTCTCCGCGGCTTCATCACGCAGTACCTGAACGCGATGGTGGCGCACACGCCGGGCGCGCTGCCGCTGGCCGCCAACGTCCGGTTCACCGAAGACACGGTGGACATGAAGCTCGGCGAGGGGCTGTGGAAGCAGGCGTCGAAGCTCCGGCCCTACCGGCTCGACATCCTCGACGCCGCGCAAGGCGTCGGCGCGGCTCAGGTCGTCGTGGAGGAGGCGGGCTCGCCCGTGATGCTGATGCTCCGCCTGAAGGTGGTCGACCGGAAGATCGCCGAGGTCGAGACACAGGTGACGCGGAGCCAGAAGGAGGGCGCGATCTTCGCGGTCGACGCGCTGCAGTCACCGAATGCCGCCATGCTCAGGCCGGTTGAGCCGGCGGCGCGAAGCTCACGCGCCGAGGCGATCAGGCTGGCGGAGTTCTACCCCGCCGGCCTCGAAATCGGCAGCTTCGTCACGGTCAACGCGCCGTTTGCCGCCGACGCGTACCGCTTCGAGAACGGGCGGCTGATGGCCGGCAAAGGCTGCGCGTTCCGTCCACCCTCATGCGAGGACATCAAGGGCCAGCAGATCACCAAGCACCCCGGCCTCACCTACCGCGTTGTGGCGGTGGACGAGGACCTCGGCATCACACTGCTCCGCATGAATTTCGGACCGGCGGAGGGCCGGTACGGCGCGGGGAACGGGCTGATGGTGTGGGAAGCGTTCAAGGTGTACGGCGGCCAGATCCACGGCGTCGAGGCGTTCATGAAGATCATGCCCGTCGACAAGCCGTCTGGCTGGGACGCTGACGTCCGCCACCCCGTGCACTGATGGGCGGGCAGGCCTGGCGGGGCGGGCCGGGCTGGCAGGCCCGACTCACTGGAACCCTCAGCCTCCACTCACCGGTTTGGTGGGCATGACGAGTTCCACCGGCCCGCCCGACCTGCCCGACCTGCCCGGCCCGCCCGACGCGCCCGACCGGCTTAGTGCACGCGCTCTGACGATGCGGGGAGCGGTGGCGGAGCGGCCATGACGCGCCCGATCATCGCCTCGAGCTTCGCCTTGTCGATCGCAAACGGACCGGCGACCGCCGCGCCGAGCGTCATCTCGAGGGCAATCAACACGCCGCCCTCGTAGGGGTTGACGATCCAGCTGAAGCCACGCAGCGCCGCCACCCGCTTCGCCTGGCCCGGGTTCTTCGAGCGGTCCATCGCGTGCAGCATCCCTTCGAGCACCGCCCGAACATCGTCGTCTACCCACGCGTCCGGCTCGCGCGCGACGCCGTCGATGGTTTGCGTCGCAGCTTCCGTGGTGCCGCGAAGCCAGATTTCAACTTGAATAGTCATGCTTGTTGCGTATGGGGCCACCGAGGCACAGAGACCACAGAGCGTTCCGAATCAATGAGAGAAGATCCTCGGTGTCCTCTGTGCCTCTGTGGCTACGGTCGTCGCCCGTGAGCATCGTCTCACGAATAGATCGCGCTATCCAGATCGGCGGCCGTGGTCACGGGCGCCCGGCACGTGAAGTCGCGGCAGACGTAGGCAGCCGCGGCGCCGCCGACCGGCTTCATCGATGCGATGAACGGTAACTTCGCGGCGAGGGCCTGCTGGCGCGCCCGCGACAGGTTGAGCGACACCGTAAACGGCAGGTATTGCTGCCCGGCCCGCCGCGACAGATCGCCGTCACCCGTCTCGTCGCCGACGATCACGATCTGGCGCATACCGGAGAGGTGCGCCGACAGCGCGGACGCCATCATCGGGACGCCGCGGCCCATCTGTTCGAGCCGCGTCGCGAAATACTTGAACGTCCGCTCGATCCGGTCGGCCCACCGCGGCTCCTCGAGCAGATGCGAGAGGACGAGGAGGTTGAGCACCGACACCGAGCTGGCCGTCGGCTCCGCGCCGTCGTAATCCTCCTTCATCCGCAGCAGGACGGTGGCATCGCGTCCCGTGGTGCTGAACCACCCGCCCGAGACGTCGTCCCAGAAGAGCTCGTCCTGGCGGCGTTCGAGCACCTCGGCCCACTCGAGCCAGGCCGGGTCCGGATCCGCCTGAAAGAGCTCGAGCACGCCGAAGATCAAGTACGCGTAATCCTCCGCGTAGCCCTCGATGCTCGCCTCGCCACGGCGATAGCGGCGCAGCAGCGTGCCGGTTTCCGCATTCCACATGCGGGTGCGGATGAACGACGCCGCCCGGCGCGCGGCGGCGAGATACGCCGATCCGTCCTGGCCGTACGAGCCGACCACCCGCGCCGCCCGCGCGAACGCGGCGATCATCAGGCCGTTCCACGCCGTCAGCACTTTGTCGTCCAGGTACGGGTGCGGCCGCGTGACCCGGTGCTCGAACAGGCGCAGCCTGGCGCGGTCGAGCACTGCGCTCACCTCGTCCGGGCTCTTCCGGAGGTCGCCCGCGATCTCCTCGACGGATCGCGCGAGGTATACCAGGTTCTTGCCCGTGAACTCGCCATGCGGATCGGCGGGCGCGTTGCCGTCCTCCTCGATGCCGAACCGCCGGCGCACGATCGGCTCGTCCTCGCCCACGATCGCCGCCAGCTCGCTCGCGCGCCACAAGTAGAACGCGCCCTCCATCGCGTGGGCGCCGGCCTTGCCTATATCCTCCGGCGGCAGACTGTCGGCGTCCTCCGCGGAGTAGAAGCCGCCTGCCTCATCGGTCATCTGGCGCAGGACGTACCTGAGCGTGTCCTCGGCCACCTCGGTGTAGTACGTGTCGCCGGATATCTGAGCACCCTCGAGGAACGCGAGCACGAGCTGCGCCTGGTCGTACAGCATCTTCTCGAAGTGCGGCACGCGCCACGCGCCGTCCACCGAATAGCGATGAAACCCGCCGCCGATGTGATCGCGCATGCCGCCGGCGGCCATCGCGCCGAGCGTCGCCAGCGCGATATCCCGCGCGTCGGTGTTGCCGCTGCGCGCGTGCTCCCTGAACAGGAACAGCAGCTCGCACGGGCGGGGAAACTTCGGCGCGGTGCCGAACCCTCCGTTCACACGGTCGAACGCCTCGCGGAACGACGTTGCCGCCAGTTCGAGGGCGCGCGTGCCCGGCAGGTGCGCCGCCGGCGCGGCGTGCTCGACGCCGCGCAGCTGCGCGGTCAACGCATCGGCCGATCCCTGGACCTTCTCGTGTTCACTGCCCCACACGCGCGCGATCTCGCCGAGGATGTCGACGAAGCCGGGCCGGCCCCAGCGCGACTCCGGCGGGAAGTAGGTGCCGCCGTAAAACGGCTTGAGGTCGGGCGTCAGCCAGACACTCATGGGCCAGCCTCCCGAACCGGTCGTCGCCTGCACGAACGTCATGTACACCCGATCCACGTCGGGCCGCTCCTCGCGATCGACCTTGATCGACACGAACTGCTCGTTCAGCACCGCGGCGACCGCGGCGTTCTCGAACGATTCGTGCGCCATCACGTGGCACCAGTGGCACGTCGAGTAGCCGATGGAAAGAAAAATGGGCTTGCGCTCCAGCCGTGCCCTGGCGAACGCCTCGTCTCCCCACGGAAACCAGTCGACCGGATTGGCGGCGTGCTGCAGCAGATAGGGGCTTTGTTCGTGCGCGAGGCGATTCACAGAACGATTATGACACTGTAGAATCCATCCATGTCTGACGCCGGCGTGCTCTCGGGCAAGCGAATCGCGATTCTGGTCGAACAGGAATTCGAGGACAGCGAGCTCGCGGGCCCCCGCGACGCGCTCGCCGCCGCCGGCGCCACGGTCGTGATGGTCGGGCCGGTCTCTGGCGTCGAGTACCGCGGCAAGCGGGGCGACACGGTGGTCACCTCCGATCTCGCCGCGGGCGCCGCCCATATGAAGGATTTCGATGCCCTCGTGATCCCCGGCGGCCACGCGCCGGACAAGATGCGCATGCGCCACGCGATGGTCGACCTCACGCGCGATGCGATGGACGCCGGGAAGCCCGTGGCCGCCATCTGCCATGGCCCGCAGCTGCTGATTTCGGCCGACGCGCTGCGCGGGCGCACGCTCACCTGCTGGCCCTCGATCGCCATCGACGTGAAGAACGCCGGCGGCCTCTACGTCGACAAGCCCGTCGTCGAGGACGGCAACCTCATCACCTCGCGGAAGCCGGACGACGTACGGGTATTCAGCGAAGCAATCGTTCGCGCTGTAGCCGCGCGTACGTCGCCGTGAACTCGACGCCATACAACAGGATGACGGCCTGCACGTAGATCCACACGAGGAAGACCACGAACACCCCGATCGATCCATTGATCCTCGTGTAGCGAGACATGTCGCCGGCGTACCAGGAAAACGCCTCGAGCACGCCTTTCCAGAGAAGGCCCGTCACGACCGCGCCAATCCACACGTCCCGAAACCTCACCTTCGTATTCGGCACGAAGTAGTACACGAAGCCCACCATCAGGATGAAGAGCAGCGTCGTCGCGTTGCGGACGGCAAGGCCGCGCAGGACGTAGAGGCCCGGAAAGCGCCTCAGGACGTCCGTGAACCAGCTCGCGCCGACCAGGTGCGAGGCGCTCACCAGGAGCACCGCGATCAGCAGCGTCACACCGGCGACCAACAGCATCAGGAACGACGTCAGCTTGTGCATCCAGAACGTTCGCGGCGGCGCCTGCTGGATGCCCCAGGCGTAGTTGACGGCTGTCGTGATGGCGCCAAACACCCCGAATGCGCCCCATAGCAACCCGAGCGTTCCGGCTACCCCCAGCGACAGTCCGCCGGCGCGCACCGCATCGAGCTGCGTCGCGATGAATTCGAACCTCCTCGGAAAATACTGGAGCACGAACGCCAGCACGGCATTCCGGCTGCTCTCGTCGGCCGTCAGGCGTCCGAGCACGGCGAACGCCAGCAGGAGGCAGGGAAAGAGCGAGAGGAGCGCGTAGTAGGCAATGGACGCCGCATACGTCAGGTTGTCGTCCTCGTAAAAGCCCCGCAGTCCGCCCCAGGCGGACGCGGCGGTCAACCGCGCGAGGTCCCGCATTCGCTTCACCGCGCCATTATCGCTCTATAATTCCCGCATGTCGGAGCCCCCAGGCACGCCCCCCGCGAAAGACGTCGACGCTGCCAGAGCCGTCAAACCGATTACGCCGCTCAAGACCAGCACGACGCCCGCCAACGACGACAAGATGCCCTGCGACCGTTGCGGCGCGGAGATGTACCGCATGCACGCCGTCTGGCGCTGTCCTGCCTGCGGTTACAAGACCGATTGCTGCGGATGGTGGTACTCGACACGCGCGTGGATCCGTCGGACGCGGTGTTCGCGGCCAACCGCGAGCGGATGCAGCAGCTCGTGGCCGAGTTGCGCGAACGGACAACGGCGGCCAGGCTCGGCGGCGGGCCCAAGTACCTCGAGCGGCACCGCGCGCAGGGAAAGCTCCCCGTTCGCGAGCGCATCGATCGCCTCGTCGACGCGGGTTCGCCCTTTCTCGAGCTGTCGACGCTGGCCGCCAACGGCATGTACGACAGCGAAGCGCCGGCGGCCGGCCTCGTCACGGGCATCGGCCGCGTGTCCGGGCGCGAAGTGCTCATCGTCGCCAACGATGCGACCGTGAAAGGCGGGACCTACTTCCCGATCACGGTCAAGAAGCATGTCCGCGCGCAGCAGGTGGCGCTCGAGAACCGGCTCCCTTGCGTCTATCTGGTCGATTCCGGCGGGGCCTTCCTCCCGCTCCAGGCGGAGGTGTTCCCCGATCGCGAGCACTTCGGGCGCATCTTCTTCAATCAGGCCCGGATGTCGGCCGAGCGCATCCCGCAGATCGCGGTGGTCATGGGGTCGTGCACGGCCGGCGGCGCTTACGTGCCGGCGATGTCGGACGAAACCATCATCGTCAACGGCACGGGGACGATCTTTCTGGCCGGCCCTCCCCTCGTCAAGGCGGCCACTGGCGAGGAAGTCACGGCCGAAGAACTCGGCGGCGCCGACGTCCACACGCGCCTCTCCGGCGTCGCCGACTACTTCGCGAACGACGATGGGCACGCGCTGGCGATTTGCCGGACGGTCGTGTCGACGCTCAACACGGCCAAACACCTGCCCGCGGACATGACGGCGCCCGAGGAGCCGCGGTACGACGCGTCCGAGCTGTACGGCATCGTCAACACCGACACGCGCAAGCCGTACGACGTCCACGAGGTCATCGCGCGGCTGGTGGACGGGTCGCGGTTCGACGAGTTCAAGGCCCGCTACGGCGCGACGCTCGTGACGGGCTTCGCGCGGCTCCACGGCTTTCTGGTCGGCATCGTCGCGAACAACGGCGTCCTGTTTTCAGAATCCGCGCTCAAAGCCACGCACTTCATCGAGATGTGCAACCTGCGCGGCATCCCGCTGGTGTTCCTGCAGAACATCACCGGCTTCATCGTCGGCCGCCAGTACGAGCGAGCGGGAATCGCGAGGGACGGCGCGAAGATGGTCCATGCGGTCGCCAACTCGGTGGTGCCGAAGTTCACCGTGGTCATCGGCGGGTCGTTTGGCGCGGGCAACTACGGGATGTGCGGCCGGGCGTACGATCCCCGGCTGCTGTGGATGTGGCCGAACGCGCGCATTTCGGTCATGGGCGGCGAACAGGCGGCGGGCGTGCTGACGACCATCAAACGCGAGCAGCTCGCGCGCGACGGCGCGACGCTGTCGGCCGAGGACGAGGGCGCGATCCGGGCGCCGATTCTCGAGAAATACGAGCACGAGGGATCGCCCTACTACTCCACCGCGCGCCTGTGGGACGACGGGATCCTCGACCCGGTGGACACCCGTCAGGCCCTGGCGCTCGGGTTGTCAGCGGCGTTCAACGCACCCATTGCTGAACCGCGATTCGGAATATTCAGAATGTGAACCACAAAGCACACAAAGAACACAAAGATTCTTTGTGGACTTTGTGATCATTGTGGTTCCGTAGTGCTTATGCCTTATCGGTTCCTGACAACGAGACGAGACGCTGGGATCGAGCACCTAACGCTCAATCGCCCGGAGGTTCGCAACGCGTTCAACGCCGAGATGATCGGCGAGATCACGGATTGGGCCGCGCAGGTCACGGCGGGCGCGGGCGGGCTGCGCGCGGTGGTGCTGTCGGGCGCCGGCAACGTGTTCTGCGCGGGCGGCGATGCGGGATGGATGGCACAGTCGATGGCCTATTCGGAAGCCGAGAACCTGCGGGACGCGCAGGCGCTGTCGAATATGTTTCGCGCGATTGATGAGGTGCCGCTGGCCGTGATCGGTCGCGTTCACGGTGCCGCAATGGGCGGCGGCGCGGGGCTCGCCGCCGTCTGCGATATCGTCGTCGCGGCGGAGGACGCCCTGTTCGGGTTCACCGAAGTGAGGCTGGGGCTGATCCCGGCCGTGGTGTCGTCGTTCGTCATCCCGAAGATCGGACAGTCCGCGGCTCGCGAATTGTTCCTGACCGGCGCGCGCTTCCCGGCGTCGCGCGCGCGCGAGATCGGCCTGGTCCACGCCGTCGTGTCAGCCGCCGACCTCGACACGACGGTCGCGCGATACCTGACGGAACTGACGGCGGGCGGACCGGATGCGATCGCCGCAGCCAAGCGGCTGATCAGGACGGTCGCCGGCCTCGGCCCGGATGAGGCGTCGGCATTCACCGCCGACGCCATCGCCACCCGTCGGAGGTCCCCGGAGGGCCAGGAAGGGTTGCGCGCGTTCCTCGACAAACGGCCGCCGCGCTGGTCCCGATGATCAAACGCGTCCTCATCGCGAACCGCGGCGAGATCGCCTTGCGGGTCGTCCACGCCTGCCGCGAGCTGGGCATCGAGACCGTCGCGGTCTACTCCGACGCCGACATCCGATCGCCCCATGTCGCGGCCGCCGATCGGTCCGTGCACATCGGCCCGGCGCCCGCCATCGACAGCTACCTGTCGATCGAGCGCCTGATCGACGCCGCCCGCCGAAGCGGCGCCGACGCCGTGCACCCCGGGTACGGCTTCCTGTCGCAGAACCCGGTGTTCGCGTCGGCGTGCGAGAGCGCCGGGGTCGTCTTCGTCGGGCCGCCGGCGAGCGTGCTGACGCAGATGGGCTCGAAGATTGCGGCGCGGCGGCTCATGGAGACCGCGGGAGTGCCGATCGTTCCCGGTGAAACGCCCAGGGATCAGTCGGACAGCGGCATCGCCGCCGCCGTGGAACGCGTCGGGCTGCCGGCCCTCGTGAAGGCATCGGCCGGCGGCGGAGGCAAGGGCATGCGCCGCGTCGAGCCTGGTGGCGATATGGGAACCATCGTCGAAGCCGTGCAGTCGGCTCGCCGGGAAGCCATCGCGGCATTCGGCGACGGCTCGCTCTACGTCGAGCGGCTCATCCCGCGGCCCCGCCACGTCGAGGTGCAGGTCTTCGCCGACAACCACGGCAACATCGCGCACCTGTTCGAGCGCGAGTGCTCCGTGCAGCGGCGGCATCAGAAGGTCATCGAAGAAAGCCCGTCGCCTGTGGCCAACGCGCGGCTCAGGGCGCGCATGACGGAGGCGGCCGTCCGCGCGGCGCGCGCGTCCCGCTACCGCAACGCGGGGACGGTCGAGTTCCTGGTCGATGCGTCGGCCGGCCGCGGAGCCGAACGCTTCTACTACCTCGAGATGAACACCCGCCTGCAGGTCGAGCACGGGGTAACCGAACAGGTCACCGGCGTCGATCTCGTGCGTGCGCAGCTGCTCGTCGCGTCGAACGAACCGCTGCCGTGGTCCTCGTCCGGCGTCACGCAGCGGGGACACGCCATCGAGGCGCGGGTCTATGCCGAAGATCCCGCGCGCGGATTCCTCCCGCAGGCCGGGCGCATCCTTCTCTACCGCGAGCCGCGCATGCCGGGCATCCGCGTGGACTCTGGCGTCGAAGAAGGCAGCGACGTGCCCCTGCACTACGATCCACTGCTCGCCAAGGTCATCGCCACCGGTTCGACGCGCGACGAGACCATCAGGCGCCTCGTCTGCGCGCTGCGCGAGTTCCCGATACTGGGCGTCCGCACGAACATCGAATTCCTCGTCGGCGTCCTGGAGCACCCGCGCTTTCGTGCGGGAGACTTCGACACGGGCTGGCTCGACGCCGAGGGTGCATCCCTTGCCGCCGCGAGTCCGGACCGGGCGGCCGTTCCCGAGCACGTGCAGGCCGCCATCGGCGCCTACGAATCCGAATTGCCGGGCGAGGCGCAGGCGGACCGGCCCGATCCCTGGCAGAGCCTGCGCGAATGGCGCACGTAACGCGACTCGGTCCGGGCGTGTACGCGGTTCCCCGCGGGGAAGAAGAAGCCGGCCACGATCTGGTGTACGTGGCCGGGCCGCGCGGAGACACCTGGGCCTTCTCGAACGGCCGCGTCTTCCGGCCGGTCGAGTCCGGACAGCACGTGGCACGGCCGCTCGTGCCGGGCTCGGTTCAGTTGCTCACCTCGCCCATGCCCGCCACCGTCGTCAAGGTCCTGGCGGCGCCAGGCCAGGCGGTGAAGGCCGGCGACGCGCTGGTGATTGTGGAAGCGATGAAGATGGAGCTGTCCGTGCGCGCGCCGTCGGATGCCGTCGTGAAGGCGGTTCACTGTAAAGAGAAAGAGATCGTTCAGCCGGATCAGACGCTGGTGGAGCTCGAATCGTGAAGCTGTCCCGTCCGATCACCGTTGTCGAAGTCGGGCCGCGCGATGGGCTGCAGAACGAGCGGGCCAGCGTCTCGACGGCGGACAAAATCGAGCTCGTCACCCGTCTCGCCGCGTCGGGATTGCCGGTCATCGAGGTGTCGGCGTTCGTCAGTCCGAAGTGGGTACCGCAAATGAGCGACGCCGAAGCGGTGTTTGCCGGCATCACGCGCCGCCCCGGCACACGCTATACGGCCCTCGTTCCCAACGCCAGCGGCCTCGAGCGCGCGCAGCGTGCGGGCGTGACCGAAGTGGCCATCTTCGCGGCATCGAGCGAAACGTTCAGCCGCAAGAACATCAACCAGAGCATCGACGACTCGCTCGTCACGTACAAAGCGGTCTGCGATGCCGCGACGGCCGCGGGCATGCGCGTTCGCGGGTATCTCTCGACCGCGTTCGGATGCCCTTACGAAGGGCCGGTGGCGCCGGAGACGGTCGCGACGCTCGCGATACGCCTGCTCGACCTCGGCGTGTTCGAGGTCGCAATCAGCGACACGATCGGCATCGCCCATCCGGGCCAGGTGACGCAGGTCCTCGACACCGTCCTCGCGCGTGTGTCGGCGGACCGGATCGCCCTGCATTTCCACGACACGCGCGGCACGGCCCTCGCCAACGTGCTGACAGCGCTGCCCTACGGCATCGCGACCTTCGATGCGTCGGTCGGGGGACTCGGCGGCTGTCCGTACGCGCCGGGCGCAGCGGGCAACCTGGCCACCGAGGACCTGATCTACATGTTGAACGGGCTGGGCGCGGAAACCGGCGTGTCGCTGCCGGCCCTGAGCGACGCGTCGAGCTTCATCGGCAGCCGGCTCGATCACCCGCTCCCGTCGAGGTATGCGCAGGCGGTGGCGGCGGCGCTAAGAACTTAGAACTTAGAAGTTAGAAGTTAGAAGTAGTTAGGAGACGTGACTCCTCCCCGTTCTGAATTCTAACTTCTAAGTTCTAACGTTCTAAGTTCTAAGTTCCGGCGGCAGCCGGCTCGGCCGTCAGCATCTTCACGACGTCTTCGAACGGCATCATGTTGATGGCGTCGTAGTCCGCCGGGCATCCGAATTCGCGCTGCTGGGGTGCCGTGGGGTTGCCGAGCGTCACGCACAGCCCGCAGCCGATGCAGAGGTCGGCGCGCACGGCGCAGACCATCCGGCCGTCGCGATCGGGCTCTTCAACGATGCAGTCGGCAACCGGGCAGGCCGCCTGGCAAATCGAGCAGGCAAACGCACCAAAGCAGCGATCGGGATCGATCACTGCTATGGTTTTCGGGGCCTTCTTACGGGCCCCGCCCATCATCTTGGTCCACATGTCTGTGGAATTATACGCGACTACTTGAGGGTGAAGCCACTTGGCGGGTCGCCGAACTCAGGCATCGAGGGCCAGAGCGACGACCGATCCTCCCAGATGGCGTTGCCGGCGTTGACGGCGAAATACCGCACGTTGTTGGCGACGTCGATCGGATCCGCGGCCGCCTTGAACGCCTGTCCAGTGGCGCCGGGCCCGAGGGCGTTGCACGTGTCGGGCGCGCCGCCAAAGGGCGTGGAAGACATCTGGATCGTGTAGGCGCTCTTGATCACGGTGTCGGCTGAGCCCAAGTCGACCTCGACAAACCCGTCGTTGGTGCCGACCGGCGGCTTGGCGAGCGTCGTAAGGCTCGGCGCGTAGAAGCCGCTGCCGCAGGTAATCGCGAACGTCACTTGTGAGCTGCCGATGACGCGCATCGATGCCACCGCCGACGCCGCCTGCGCGGCGCCCCGGGCGACCATGAGGCGCGGGAGTGCAATGCCTGACAGGATGCCGATGATCCCGCAGACAAACAATAAGTCGATGACGGCGAACCCCGTAGTTTGTCGAATCTTCACGACCAATCCCTCCCCCGCCACCACTACAGCAGGACCCGTGCCCGGTCGATGGGCAATCCCAAGTGGCTATAAATAAAAGGGTTAGTAAATCGTTTGGTCGAACATATGACGCTTTGTGTCAGGCGCGCCGATATGTTTTTGACAAATATTGCCAGGGTTTGACTGTTTAGATGAGCTTGGCTTTAGGGTGATTACCCTCGATGCTTGGTCTGCCACTCCTCGCTTTGCTTGATGGCGTCCATCACGGCCTTCCGGGCCTGCTCCTCGGTGTCGCCCGCCAGGCGGTGCGGCAGGTAAACGGAGAACACCCAGACGCTGAGCCCTTCCCAGTCCGGACGGTCGTGGAGCCAGAGCCCCTGCGGCCGCTGGAGGCCGTCGGCCGACTTGTAGAAGTCATTGAGCCAGGACATCGTGCGCTGAATTTCATCCCCTTGCGTGCTCAGGGAATCGATGACCGACAGGCGGCCGCGCGCCAAGCCGCGTTCCTCTGCACTGGCCCCTTCGGAGCGGAGCTGGCCGATCTGACTGTATTGATGGATGACGAGCGCGGCAAGGATCGCGGAGACGACGGCAAGTATACGAGTGACCATAGAGTCGAATTCTAACCCGAGAGCCTCGACGGTATTGTGATCGGGGTCAGCGGTTCGTCAGCCGTTCGCGCTGCAGCGTTCAGCCGCGACGGGAACCGCCGTGCAATGGCACGCAGGCACCCCGCTTGCTCCTCCGAGGCCCATGGTCAGCTTCTTCAACCTCGGGCCCTACGCCAATATCCGCGTCGAGTTGACGGCCGTGACGCCAACTGGACCGTACCGTCTGGAAGTCGATCACCCGTCCAAGACGCTCGTCGAATACTTCGAAACGCCATTTGCTGCCCTTGTCCGCCACGCAGAAATCGAATCGGCGCTCTCCGGGAAGCCCGCGACGAGCGCGCACCCGGCGACCGCGACGTTCTGAACCCGTGCGGTCAGCGCGGCCGGCCAAGCGCGTAGACGCGGCCATCGCCCTCGACGTGTCTCAGCGTCAGCCATCGGCTGAACCCGGCGATTCGCTGCTCGACGACCGGCCAGTCGCCGGGCGGAAAGAGATCGGTGTGGACCACGAGGTCAGTGACGCCGAGTTCACCGAGATGCTGCAGGCCCTGCTCGCTCGGAAACTCCGCGAGCTCGGTCAATAGCGCCTGGACGCGCTCCGAGCGGAAGCCGCTGTAGCCGTGCACGGTCTTCTGCCAGTGCGCGGTCGAATGGAGCATGAAGGTGGCCTCGCGCTGTTCCCACTGTCCGAAGTTCCTCGGATTTCCCACCGGCACCTCGGCGATGACGAACGGCGTGGGCTGGCCGGCGAGCCACCGGTCAATTGCAGGGATCTCGACACGATAGGGCGTGAGTGCGAACGGAACGGCCGCGAACTCCGCGACGAGCAGCACGCCGGCAACGAGAGCCGCCAGCCGTCGTCCTGGCGGCGACAGGCGTGAAGCCAGACGCTCGAAGCCGATGCCCGCCAGGACGGCGAGTCCCAGGGCGGTCAGCAGCGTGAACCGCGACGGCGCGCGAATGAAGTTCAATCCCGGCAGCCAGTAGACGAGCGGCCAGAGGCCGACCGGCGATCCCACGGCCAGCCACAGGCTCAGGACGGTGATGGCCGAGTACGCCACGCGCGAATCGTCGCGGTGCGCCGCGCGCCAGCTCGCGAGCCAATCGCGTCCCGCGCCAAGCCACGCCAGCAGCTGCGGAACCCTCGGCGCGATCGCCGCTCTGACCGCGATCGCCAGGATCGCCAGAGCCCACGCGCGCCACGTCTGTCGGATCGTCATGACCGTGACGTCGCCGATCCTGATCCTCGTCACCCCGGTGACCGCCACATAAACGCCGACCGCCAGTGCGCCGAGCGCCAGGAGTTCCAATCCGGCCCGCCCAGCCCGACCCGCCCGACCTGCCCGCCCCGCCCGGCCTGCCCGGCCTGCCCACAGAAGCGCCGCGCCGGCGAGAGCCAGCGGCGCGAACCCCGGGAAAAGATGCGGTCCCATCACGTCGTTGATCCGCCACGACGGCACGAGCGACCACAGAAGCGTGTCGGCGTGGGACGACGAGGCCAGAAAGCTCGCCCACGGCACCGACCAATCCTCGAGCGACCGCCTGAGGCCCATCTCCTGCTGGACGATCCGATAGGGCCACAGCGCGAGCGCGGCGGGAACCAGCAACGCCACCACGACGACCAGATCCACGGTCCTCACGGGAAACGCCTGCCGGCCGCGAAGCATCAGCCGGCACACCACGACGACGAGCATCGCGAGCAGCAGGAAGACGGCGCCGTGGCCGCTCGACAGAGCCTGGAGGGTGAAGAAGATCGTGGTCAGCGCCGCGTCGCGCCGGCGGCCCGACTCCAGGTACGCGTGGAGCGACGCCAGGCCGAACGGAATCCACTGAATCGTCGCGAGGTGGAACTGATCCAGCCGCAGGAAGCGCGGCGGGGAGAACGCGAAGATCACGCCGCACAGCACGGCGCCGCTCGTGCCGATTCCGAGGCGGCACGCGAGAAGGTACGCCCCCACGCCGCAGAGCACCGTGGCCAGCAGCACCACCAGGTTCATCGCGAGGACCGGGTTGCCCGTGGTCCAGAGCACCGGCGCCGCCAGCGGCGCGCTGCCCAGCAGGTTCTCCGAATACGCCAGCGTATGCCGCTCTGGATGGTAGATGTTGGCGTCGAACACCGAGAACGGCTGCCGGGCCAGCGCGTGGACGTCCCACGACAACGTCCACAGGAAGAGGTCGGTGTCCGGCGCCGCGGACATGACGTGGTCCGCCGGCCTGACGGACAACGGAAACGCGAGGACGACCGTGATTGCGGCGTAGAGCAGCGCCACGCGCCAGAGCGCCGGCCGGCCGTCCGCGCTGGTTGAACCCACAGCGGTTACGGCGGAAAGCCAACGATCTCGTACAACCGCGCCCCGTCATCGTCCATGTAGAGCGGCCGCAGATACTGTTCGAACTGCTTCAGACGCGCGAGCACGTCGTTCCGGTTCTCGGTGTTGTACCCGTACATGTGGAAGACGGCATAACGGACACGGCTCGGCTCGAGCAGCTTGAAGGCGTCGCGGCTCGGAAAGGGCGCGATCGTCATGACGTGTTCGGTGAAATCCGGCGGGATGAAGTCGCTGTAGCCGTTGACGAGCGGCATCCAGTGGGACGTCGACGCCAGCATGTATTTCGTGTGCTGGAACAACCCCACTTGCGGATAGAAGAACGGCATCTCGATGACGGGCCCTGGCGGCGACGCCGCCAGCATGCGGTACACATTCTCGACGGGCCGCACGTCCGGGATCCTCAGCGGGACGATCAATTCCCCCACAGCGACGACGGCGAGGCCCGCCGCTGCCAGGCCCGCGCGGCGCCCGTCGCGCATGCCGCGAAGCAAGGCGGAGACCGCCACGCCGGCCAGCACCGACAGCGCGAAGCAGACCAGCACGCCGAACCGGGCGGGCGCGCGCAGCCAGGCAAACATCGGGAGGGTTCGAGTACAAGACAGAATACAGGCCCGCCTGCGGCCCGAACGAGGCCCAGAACGCGATCGCGGCGAGGCCGCCGTAGAGAACCACGACCTCCCCTCCCCGCTCACGCCGCGCGACCCAGAGTCCCGCGACGCCGAGGATGGTGGCGACAAAGCCGGGAAACACGACCTCGTTCCACCTGGGCAGGTAATCCAACATCCAGGCATGCGCATGCGCCGAGCTCGCCAGGTAGGCGCTCCAGTTCGCCGAATAGCGCAGCGCATCGTCGAGCGATCGCGCGAAGCCCTCATGACGCTGCAGGTCCCTGTACGGCAGGAATGCGGGCGCCACCAGCGCAACGGCGACGACGGCCCCCGCGATCAGGGCGAGCCAAAGTGAAGCGCTGGTCCACAGCCTTCTCATCGTCGCGACCACGACCACGCCGTAGCCCACCATCAGAATCGCGAAGACACCGTAATAGCCACAGCCGAGCGCAGCGGCCGTCATCACCGCGCCGAGGGCTGCGCCGCGGCCGACCGTCGGACGTTCGATCAGCCGGTGGAACGCCAGCATGGTGAACGGCAGGCCGGCCGTCATGAGGAGCTGGATGTGCGGGAGGTGCGCGAACACGAACGGGCAGAACGCGAAGCAGATCGCGGCGATGGCAGCGCCCCGCCGATCGCGTGTCAGGTGGCGAACCAGATAGTAGGTGCCCACCGCTGTCAGAAGAAACCCAATCAGCACGGCGGAATTGTGCGCGGCGTACGGATTGCGCGTCGCCCAATACACGGGAACCGCGAGCGCGCCAGCCGCGAGGTTGGCCTCGGAGTACGCCAGCGTGCCCGTGTGCGGGTAGAAGATGTTCGCGTCGAACAGATGCCGGGGATCGGCAACGAGCGCTCTGGCCACCCACGCCACGTTCCAGATCGAAAACTGGCCGTCGCTGTTGTCCACCCGGCCCACGCGGCCGAGGTTGAACGCGATCGGGTACGTCAAACACACGGTCAGCACGGCGGCGGCGGCCAGGACGCAGGCCAGCTCGGTCCAGCCGCTTCTGCCCCTCATCGTCCCGGCTGAGCGAGAACCGCGGAAAACCTGATCATCACGCCCAGGTTCCGCTTGTCGTCGGACGTCGGCACCCGCAGGTGCTCCGTGAAGCCTTCGCTCGACCGCACCGACAGCAGGTACGCGTAGCTCTTGAGCCCGCGCACGCCCGAGGCCGGCACGTCGAACGACGCGACCTGCCCTGGCACGATGGGAATCGTTGACACAGGACCGCCCGCCGACACGGTGAACACGGTCCGAATCGGCGACTCGGCCGTCATCTTCAAGTGATCGAGCGGCCCTTCGGTCCGCACGATGATGTCCGAACGGCCGCTGCCCGACACCCACACGGGCTTCGGCTCGACGGCGCTGTCGTCGGGGATGTAGGCGTGCGTGTCGAGGAAGTACAACAGGACGACGGGTTCTCGTGAGTACCAGGACGTGGGCGCGCGACACGTCGAGCGCCACCGGCAGATCGTTGGCCATCGTCAACTCGACGGGCAGCCGGCGGGCGGCTCCTCGTTCGGTCGACTGAATCGGAAACTTCGCCGACACGAACGGGTTCACGACGAGTTGCGCGGTGAAGAACGCGCCGCCCAGCCAGGCCAGCATCGCCGGCGCCATCGACATCATCGGGGGCGTGAGGAAGAAGAGCACCGGGTACAGATTCAGGAAGTAGCGGTTCCCGACCGGTCCCCCTCCCCCGCTCCACGTGTACGGGAAGAAGACGAGCAGGACGAGCGTGGACGCCGCGAGGCCCAGGAACGTCAACACCCGCCACGCGTCGAACCTCCGGCGCGAGAGAAGCCACAGCGCGATTGCCACACACCCCGGGAAGAAGTACGGCACGAAGCCGAAATGACGCCCGACGAGGAAGTACTCGACATTGTGCGCGAAGCGATTCGGGAACTCCGCCGGGTCGAGCACGTTGTCGGCGTCCGAATCGTTCGTGGTCATCTCGACGCTCTGGCGGGCCTGGGCGAGCTGCTCCCAGGTGTGCTCCGGCGAGTCGAACGGAAAGCTCGTGTAGAAGGTCCGGCGGTCGCCCCCCTGGTAGTTGAACTCGCCGGCGCTGAGGGCCGTGATACCGAACAGCCCGGCCACGGTCATGCCGAAGACGATGCCGACGATCAACCCGGCCGTGTATCGCCGGCGCATCCAGAGCAGCAGCACGGGCGGGCCGATGAGCAGGATGTTGAGGGGCTTCGAGAACGTCGCCATCCCGAGCAGGACGGCTGCAAGAACATCGCTCCAGAACCCGCCCGCCGGCGGCTGACCGTCGGGCCGCGCCGCTTCCTTGTAAAGCCAGGCGAAGTAGCCGAAGAAGACCAGCGCGAAGTTGAACAGGTCCGACGTCATGAAGACGCCGTAGACGGGCACCACGGTCGCGCCGATGAACGCCAGCGTGAACGCAAGCGCCGGGGCCGGACGCGCCCGAGCCGCCAGAAAGATGTACCCGCACACGCAGACGCCGAACAACAGCAGGACGTTGAAGACGAGGAAGCCGTTCAGGCCGAGCAGCCGCACGAACGGCGCCACGACGACCGGGTAGATCAGCGCCTTGCCGAAATACAGCCGGTCGGTGTTCGGATCCGGCGTCCGGTTGACGTGCACGAAGGGCGCGGCCCCGTCGACGCGCACGCGCAGCCGCTTGCCGCGCTTCAGGAAGATGCCGTCGGGCCCCCAGCGGTACAATCCCCAATATCGCTCGAGATCCCGCCGCTGGTACGTGAGATCATGGTCGAAGGCCACGCTGAGCGCCATCGAGACGTAGGTCGCTTCGTCTCCCTTGATGCCGAAGCCGGTCTTGACGACATCAACGGAAACCGCCGCGGCGAGCGAGACGATGAGGAGGATGGCGGCCGTCCACCGAACGCCGGCGCCCCCAGCAGGTGAGGACGCGGGCTGTTCAGGAGACTCCAACGCAGACACGCGCACATAATAGAATAATCGGCGGCGATCGCCTATGACGGCTGTGCCTTTCGCGGAACGCGGCGGCGCCGTGCGGGGACTGCTCGATCTCGCCACCGGCTGCTATCCCGCGTTCCTCTTCGGCGGACCGGTCGGCGCCCTGCCGGTCTTTCACTTCCACGATGTGACTCGCGAGTGGCTCGAGCCTCGCCTGCAGTACCTCGTCGACAACGGCTATCGCACGGTCACGTGCGACGAGATCGCGAGGCTGGTGATCGACGGCGTCGATCCGGGTCCGAAACGGGTGGCGCTGACCTTCGACGACGCCTGGGCCAGCGCGTGGACGGTCGCCACGCCGCTGCTGCGGCAGATAGACCTGCGGGCGATTCTCTTCGCGATCCCCGCGCGGATCTCGGATGCCGATGCCACGCGGCCCACGATCGACGATGCCCCCGTAGAGCCCGTAGAGGATGTCGCGGACGGCGCGCCCGCGGGCCCGGCGTTCGTGACGTGGCCCGAGCTGCGCGCGATGCATGCGAGCGGCGTGTTCGATGTGCAGTCGCACACGCGCTCCCACGTGAAGATCTTCTGCGATTCGGCGGTCACCGGCTTCGTCACGCCGGGCCCCGCCGGCGATCCGCTCGACCAGCCTCTCGATTCGTCAGACGCCCTCGGCACGCCGCTCTACCTGCGCCGATCGCGGATGTCCGACGCCCGCCGTTTCCTGCCCGACGCCTCGACCGCTGAACGCTGCCGTCAGTTCGTCGCCCAGGCCGGAGGTCCGGCGTTCTTCGAACGCCCCACGTGGCGGAGCGAGCTCGAGCGGCTCGCGCAGGGCAACGGCCGTTTTGAGACCGATGCGGAGCGCGAGGCCGCGATCGAGGCCGAGATCGCCGAAGGCCAGACGCTGCTGAACGACGGCCTGGGCACGACGACGGTCCGCCATGTCGCGCTGCCGTGGGGCATTGCCGGCCGCGTGACCCGGCGCGCCCTGCAAGACAGCGCGTGCCAGACGGCGTTCGCCGAGCAGCCGCTCAGGCGCCGAGGCGTGCGCGCGGGCGACGACCGTTACGGGCTGATGCGGCTCAACGGCAAGTTCCTCACCTGCCTGCCAGGCCGCGGCCGGCAGTGGTTCCTCACCGCGGTTCGATGACAGGCCCCGGCAAGTCGGAACCGTTTCCTCCCGACGTCGACGTCGCCATCGTCGCGCACGACAACCTCGACGTCCTGCCGGGCACCCTGGCGTCGCTCGCCGACGCAGCCTGCCCTCCCGATCGCATCACCGTCGTGGACGTCGCCAGCACGGACGGCACCGGGGACTGGCTGGCGCGCGAGTGGCCACTCGTCCGCGTCCGGCGGCTGGATCGCAACGACGGCCCAAGCCCCGGCCGCAACGTCGGCATCCGGGAGGCGTCGCGCCGGTTCGTCATGCTGCTCGATGCGGACGTCCGCGTGCAGCCGCGGACGATTCAGCTCCTCCACCAGACGATGATCGAGGCACCGGCCATCAAGGTTGGCAGCCCCATCGTGGTCCACCAGGATCACCCCGACGTCATCCAGTACGCCGGCGGCGCCCTCCACTACATCTGCGAGGCGATCAACCCGTGGCTGGACCGTCCGCTCGCCGAACGCGGGCCGGCGCCGCTCGACATCGGCGCCGCGCCAACCTGCGGGCTGCTGCTCGATCGGCAGGCGGCCATCGACGTCGGGCTGTTCGACGAGCGCTACTTCATCGGCAAGGAAGACGGCGACTTCACGCACCGGATCCGCCTCGCCGGCTACCGGATCCTCGAGCTGCCCGAGGCGCTCGTGCTGCACCGCAGCCGGCCGCGCGGCACCTGGCTGTTCTACTATCAGATCCGCAACCGCTGGCATTTCATGCTGAAGAACTACCAGTGGCGGACGCTGATCGCGATTCTTCCCGCGCTCGTCATTCATGAACCACTGCAACTCGTCGTGCTTCATCTTCAGGGCCACGGGGTCGTGTACTGGAAGTCGGTCGCGGGGCTCCTGGCGCTGCTGCCGAGCCTGCCCCGCGACCGGGCCCTGATGCGGCGAATCCGTCGCGTGCCCGACAGCGCGCTGCTCAAGAGCGATGCGCTCATCGTGCGGGACGACCTGTCGCGCAACCTGCTCGTCCGCGTCGGCAAGAGCAGCTACGAGGGCTTCCTGCGCGGCTACTGGCGCCTCCTCACGAGCACGGTGCTCGCCGGATGAGCCCGCGCGTCGTCCTGCTGACGACCTACTTCCGGCCCATCGTCGGCGGCGTCGAGAGCAACGCGGAGCGGCTTGCCCGGTTCCTCCACGGCAACCGGTTCGACGTCCGCATCGTGACGAAGCGCATCACGCCGGCGCTGGCCGACCGGGAAGACATGGACGGCGTGCCGATCGAGCGCATCGGACCGTACGGCGAGCGCTCGGCCTCGGGCAAGTGGCGGCTGCTGCCGTCGGCCTTCGCGCTGGCTCGTGCGCCACCGGGCCGCCTACGACGTCGTCTGCTGCGTGGACTATCGCGGCGTGGGCGTGGCCGCGATCGCGGCGCGCGCCATGACGGGACGGCCCGTGGTGCTCCAGGCCCAGACGCCGGGCAATCTCCTCGACCCTGCGCTGCTCGCGCAGCCCGTGATCGGCGCGTACCGGCGCGCCGATGCGTTCGCCTGCATCTCGCACGACCTCGAGCGCGAGGCAATCGCCGCCGGCGTGCCGGCCGCGCGTGTGCACTTTCTGCCCAACGCCGTCGACATCTCGCGGTTCCGGCCCGCCGATGGGCGACGAACGCCAGACGCTTCGACGCGAGCGAGGCATTCCGTCCGGCGCCATCGTGTGCCTGTTCGTCGGACGCCTCAGCCGCGAAAAAGGCGTGATGGATCTGATGAAGGCGTGGGACCAGCTGCGGCCGGCGAACGCCATACTCCTGGTGGCCGGGCCGGACATGACGGACCATCCCTGGAACGAGGGGCCCGCGGCGCGGGATTTCGTCGGCGCGCCACGACCTGGGCGCGTCCGTCCGGTTTCTCGGGTCGATCGCCGACGTCGCCCCGCTCCTGCGAACCGCGGACATCGTCATCCAGCCTTCGCACTTCGAAGCGCAGGGCTTGTCCGCCGTCGAAGCCCTGGCCTCGGGCGTCCCCGTCGTCGCCTCGGGGGTCGGCGGACTGCTCGATTTCGTGATCGACGGCGACAACGGCAAGCTGTGCCAGCCGCAGCGTCCCGCCGCGCTGGCCGCCGCCATCCGCGCGCTGGTTGCAGACGATGCGTTCAGGCAGCGGGCGACGGCGCGGGCTCGCGCGTCAGTCGTCGACCAATACGACGAGCAGAAGGTGTTCGCGCGGTTTGCGGACCTGCTTCGGGACGTACCTCCGCCGCCACCCGGCCTGCGTGATGCGATCGGCCCTGACGCGCCCGGCTCCCGTTCCTCATCGACAGCGGCTACGCCACGCTCACGGCCGGCAGCGCCGGACTGCTGCTGGTCCTGCTGACGATCGCCGGGCGGTTCCTTTCGGCCGACGACTACGGCCGCTTCTCGTACGCGCTGGCGCTGACGACCATCGTGGAAACCATCATGGACCTGGGCCTCAGCCAGGTCACCGTGCGGTCCGTCGCGCGCGACCGCGCGTCGGCGGATCGGCTGTTTCCGCAGGTGCTCGGCGTCAAGCTCGTGTGGGTGGGAATCGGGCTCGCGCTCCTCGCGGTGCTCGCGCCGGCGCTGCGGTCCGACCCGGTCGTCGTCCGGCTGTGCTACGCGCTGGGGATCTCCTCCGCCGTTCGTTCGTACCTCCTGACGGCGCGCGGCCTGCTGCAGGGGCTTCAGCGCTTCGATCTCGAGGCGCTCGCGGTCGTCTCCGATCGCGTGCTCCTCCTCGTCGCCGGCGGCGCCGCGCTCTGGGCCGGGTACGGCCTGGTCGGCCTGGCGGCGGCGTTCGTCGGATCGCGTCTGCTGATGCTCGGCGGGATGCAACTCCTGCTGCGAAAGGTCGTCGCGCGCGTGTTGCCGACATTCGACCGCAGCGCGTGGCGCGACATCCAGGCGGCCGCGCTGCCGCTCGGCTTCTTCATGATCGCGCTCAACACGTACGCGTACATCGACACCGTTATACTCGGCCTCATGCGGACCGACGCCGAGGTCGGCTGGTACGCCGCCGCCTATCGCGTCTACGAAGGCCTCACCTACGCGCCCTCGATTCTCGCGGCGGTGCTGACGCCCCGGCTGTCGTATCTCTTCACACACGATCGCGCCGGACATCGATCGCTGCTGACGCGTGCGCTCCTCGGCGTCGCTGGCGCTGGCCGTCGTGCTCGGCGGCGTCGCCGCGCTCGGCGCGCGCGGCCCATCATCTCGGTCCTTCTTCGGCAGCCGCTACGCAGCCGCGGCGCCGCCGCTGCAGATTCTCGCGGGCGGCGCGCTGTTCGTGTTCGCCACCTGGATTCTCCACGCGGCCGCCATCTCGACCAACCTCGACCGGCGCCTGCTGCTGACCACCGCGATCGGGCTCGGGGCGAACGTGGCCCTCAACATCGTGTTGATCCCGCGATACGGCATCAGCGGCGCCGCCTGGGCGACCGTGCTGGCCGAAGGCCTGACCGTGCTGCTGCTGCTCGTGCAGGTCGAGCGCCGGCTGCGACGTCCATGACCCGATCGGGATCCGATCGCCTGCTGTATTACGCGTGCTCGGCGCCGGGCTGCTGCTGTCCTACGCGTACTTCTACCAGGGCGGCGGGTGGAACCAGAACTCCCGATTCGCGCTCGTGCGGGCGATGATGGAGCGCAACACGCTGCAGATCGACGCGTACCGCGACGCACAGGCGACCGCGCGGTCTGGAACGGCCACTACTACTCCGACAAGGCGCCGGGCGCGTCGCTCCTGTCGTTTGTTCCGGTCGACGTCGTGCGCGCCGTGAACAGCGCGGCTGGCGTCGATCCGGATTCGTACGCCGGCATCGCGTGGACGTCGTACGCGGCGACGGTCGTCGTGTCGGGGTGTTCACGGCCGCCGCGGCCCTCTGCGTGCTCTGGCTCTCGCTCGCGTGGGGATACTCGCGCGGGGCGGCGCTGTTCGCCGCGACGGCGTACGGCGTCGCGACGCCGGCGTGGTGCTACGCCACGCTGTTCATGGGCCACGCGCTCTGCGCCGGCTGCCTGATGATCGCGTTCGCCGCGGCCGTCGCGCTACGCGATGCGCCGCCGGAGCGCGCGGTGAAACTGGCCTGGACGATCGGCTTGTCCGCGGGCTGGGCCGTCGTCTCCGAATTTCCGGCCGCCGTGCCCGTCGCTGTTCATCTGCGGCCTGACGGCGGCGGTGATGTCGGGAACCGGCCGCGGCCTCGCCGCAACGCAGATGGTCGCGATCCGTGTCGCCGCCGGCGGCGCGATCGCGGCGTCGATGCTGCTCGCCTACAACGCCGCGGCGTTCGGCTCGCCGTTTCACCTGGGCTACGCGAGCGAGGAAGGTTTCGAGCAGCTGCAGACCGGCTTCTTCGGCATCTCGCGGCCCGGAGTTGTGGCGCATGCGCGAGATCCTCATCGGCAGCTACCGCGGCCTGCTGCCGATCGCGCCGCTCATGGCGGTCACGCCCATCGGCCTGGCTCTCCTGGCGACGGATCAGGTCCGCGCGTTGCGCCGGCGCTCGCGGCGCGGCCGTCGGCGCTCTTCTACCTCGCTGCTCAACGCGTCGTACTTCTACTGGGAAGGCGGCTGGGCGTTCGGCCCGCGGCAGGTGATGCCGGCGCTGCCGTTTCTCGCGCTCGGCCTGGCGCCGCTCTGGGACGGGTGGAGGCCGCGCGGCCGCGTCGTGCTGGCCGGCGCGTGGCTCTGGGGCGCCGCGCTGACGCTGGTCGCCGTGTCGACGACGCCGCAGCCGCCGGCGTCGATCATGCGGCCGGTGTCCGAGCTCATGGTGCCGGCTTTTCTCGAAGGGCACCTCGCGCTCAACACGCAGCGGTTCACGGACTATCGCGCCGACGAGGACGCGATCTGGAGGCACGCAGACCCGACCGTCGAGCTGGAATCTGGGGATGACGATGGGGCTGACCGGCCGAGCGAGCCTCGTCCCGCTCGGGCTCGTGTGGCTCGCCTGCGCCGCCTGTCTTTGGTGGGTTCTTGCCCGCCCCGCCCGACCTGCCCGGCCCGCCTGACCCGCCCGACCCGCTTGACCGCTGCCCTGCCCGCCTCGCCCGCCTTCGTTCAGCGCTACCTGAGCCGCCGCGGACGAACCAACATCGGCAGCTGGAACGGGCTCGGCCGGAGAGACGACGGCGACGGTTCCTGGAGATCCTGATTGATCGACTTGAAGAAGGTGTCGGCGATCACCTGGTAACCGGCGATCGTCGGGTGGAGGCCGTCGAAATCGATCAGCGTCGTGTTGTCGCCGTGGAATGCCTCAAATACGTCGACGAGCGTGACGCCCTCTGAGGATGCGATCCCTCTCACGCCGTCGTTGAACGCGGGAACCAGGTCCTCGGCCAGGCCACGCTGCGGGCAGCAACCCGCCTTGTTCTGCGGCGGCAGCGTCGCGAGGAAGACCCTCAGCCCCCGGCTCTTGGCGTCCCGCACCATCGTCCTGATCGCGTTGAGACCCTGCTGCGCGAGCTCGCATATCCCGGGCGCCGAGATCGTTGGCGCCGTCCATCAGCGTCAGGACCTCGTAGCTGCTGCCGGACAGCACGGAACGCAGGCGCGCAGAACCCTCGACGGCTGTCTCGCCCTGCTTGCCCTGGTTGGCCACGCCGATCGACTGGGCCTGCGTCGTGTAGAGGTTCACCAGGTCTCTCTGGAGATCAGCGGGATAGGCCTTCTCCGGGACCACTTTCAGCGTCCTGGAAAAGCCGCTGCCCTCGACACGATTTCGCCAGCCGTCATGCTGTCGCCGAACGCCACGAAGCGGGTGGCGCTGATCTTCGGCGGCACGGTCACCGTGATCCCGAACGTGCACGAATCCGTCCGCTGCTGGTTGTCGGTGGCCGTGCAGGTCACAGTGGTCGGACCGGTCGGAAAGATGGCGCCGCTGGCCGGCGTGCACGCGATGGTGACCGGCGGCGCGCCGTTGGCGACGGTCGGCGTCCCGTACACCACGGAGATCGGCGTGGCCTGCGGTGAAAGCAACGTCATGGGCGCCGGACACATGACCTTGGGCGGATCCGGCACGGGCGGCGGTGGCGTCGGAGTCGTCGGTGAGTCGCCGCAGGCGTGGAGCGCAAGAGCACCCGCGAGCGCTAGCAGCACCCGGCGATAAGAAAGAGCGGCATGACCCACGATGCGGGCGCTAGCGACTCCTCAGCGTCGGCAGCAGGATCGGTCGGAGCGAGAACGGGAACGACCACATCTAGATGGAAACTTCATGTCTACCATCTGCCGCTGATGTTCACAACTGCCCGGGCGGTAGGGATGGACGAAGGGCCGCCCTCCGTTAGCGGCGCCGCGGACGGAACAGCATCGGCAGCTGAAACGGGCTTGGCCGGAACGACGACGGCGACGATTCCTGGAGGTCCTGCCTAATCGCTTCGAAGAAGGCGTCGGCGATCGCCTGGTAACCGGCGGGCGGGGTGCAGGCCGTCGACATCGATCAGCGTCGTGTTGTCGCCGTGGAACGCCTCGTACACGTCGACCAGCGTGATGGCCTCGCGCTCGGCGATATATCTCACGCCCTCGTTGAACGCGGACCTCGTCCTCGGCCAGGCCATATCGTGGAGGGCCGCTGTTCTTGTTCTGCGGCGGCAGCGTCGCAAGGAAGACCTTCAGCCCGCGGCTCTTGGCCTCCTGCACCATCTTCCAAATCGCCTGGAGGCCCTGCTGCGCCTTCACGGAATCCGGCTGGCAAGATTCGTCGCGCCGTCCATCAGCGTCAGGACCTGGTAGTTGCCCTGGGACAGCACGCCAGGCAGGCGTGCGTATCCGGCCACGGCTGTTTCGCCCTGCTTGCCCTCGTTCCTGACGCTGATCGACTGAACTTGCGTTGTATAGAGGTTCGTCAGGTCCTTCTGGAGAACAGCGGGATACGCCTGCTCCGGGACCAGTTTCAGGATCCGCGAGAAGCCGCTGCCCGCCGACACCACTTCGCCCGCCGTCATGCTGTCGCCGAACGCGACATAGCGCGTGGCGCTGATCTTCGGCGGCACGTTCACCGTGATCGCGAACGTGCACGAGTCCGTGCGCTGCTGGTTGTCCGTGGCCGTGCACGTGACGGTGTCTCGGGCCGGTTGGAAAGATCGTTCCGCTGGCCGGTGTGCACACCACCGTGAGCGGCGGCGCCCCGTTGGCGACGGTCGGCGTCCCGTACACCACGGAGATCGGCGTGGCCTGCGGTGAAAGCAGCGTCATCGGGGCCGGGCACGTCAGCTTGGGCGGATCGGGCACGGGCGGCGGCGGGTCGGCTGCGTCTGCGTGCCGCTGCAGGCCTGACCACCAGAGCGCACACCAGTGCGCTCAACACCCGGCAATAGAAAAGAGTGGGGTGACGCAAGGGCGGCGCTAGCGACTCCTCAGCGTAGGCAGCAGGATCGGCACGAACGAGAACGGAAAGAAGCCGTTGTCGCCTGGTGGCAGCGACACGATCACGACGTTCGATCGTTCGCGAACCGACGACACACCGCCTTCTCCGCGCGCATTTCCGGCTGACACGAAGAATCCCATCTGCTCACCCGCATGCGGCTGGTAGCCGGCCATCGGACCCCAGCGGGAGTCGTACGCCCAGTTTCTCGCGAAGTCCGACAGAATCGGCGCGCCCGTACTCTGGCGGTCCCGCCACATCTGGATGAATCCCGAGGTGTTCCAGCGTCCGTTGATGTTCACCACCGCCCAGACCGTGTATTCGAGCGGGCCGGTGAATCCCGGCGGAACGACGTCAGGCCAGCTCGCCTTCGTCCTGAACTCGAACGTGAGCCCGATGGCGCTCGACATGTTGATGCGCGTCATCGTGGCCGTTCTCGCCCAGCTCGCGATGTCGCGCCGGCGAGTTGTAAACCGCTGCCGAGCTCAGATTCATGGCGTCGGGCGGAGCCGGTCCCGAGCTCGGCACGTCCGGCGGCGGCGGCGGCGCAATGATGACCGGGGTCGGGGTCTGGAACACCTGCGTCTCCGAGAACGGCCCGACCGTCGTCGGATCGTAGGCGCGCACGTGCCAGAAATACTGTTTGCTCGGCGCGAGTTCCTGCGGCGAAGGGAGCGACGTCTGATTCGGCTGCTCGCCGACCGTCCAGACGGCCAGCTTGTTGGCGAAGCTGTCGGTGTCGGCGAGCTCGATGACGTAGCCGATCGCGCCGACGGGCCCCGAACGCGGCGCGTTGTTGAACTGGAACGTCGGATGATTGTTGTCGGTCTTCACGTTGTTGATCGGCGAGACGGGCACCGGCTGTCCGATGACGATCGGCGTGAACACGTTGAAGTTTGCCGCGGGCGAATACGGGCCGGTGTTCGCCCCGTCCTCGGCGCGCGAGTGCCAGTAATACGAGCGGCCGGTCGCGAGCGCATCGGGCAGGCGCAGGCTCGTGCGGCCGCCTTCTCCAGGCGTCAGGCTCTCGCGGATAAATACCTTGGTGTCGAAATCGACGTCGGTCGCCATCTCGAACACATAGCTCAGTGGACGGACGCCGGAGGTCGTCGCGTTTTCCACGACCAGAGTGAACCGGCTGCTTGTCGACGGCGATCCTGGCGCCCGTCGTCGGCTGCACCGGCTTGGGCGGCGTAATGTTGACGCCGGGAATCGGTCCGGCGACTGTCGGGCTGAGCAGGTCTTCGCTTTTCGTCGCGACACACCCGATCATCACGAGGACGACCAGTGCCACGCATGCCAACGCAACTCTTCGAAACATGAACAGCCCTGATTCTTCTTGATGGGTCGCCGTCCGTACGTGCGCGTGCGCACGGCTACACAACCTTGCTATCGGATCGAAGAAACCGGAAGTTTAGAGACCCAAGGCTGGGGCCCAGGCTGCCACTCCCTGACGCCGGAATGCGGAGACCGCTATGGTACCATGCGCCCCAATGGCGGCCAAGCGGCTGTCTCTCAAAGCCTTCGGCGCCATCACCCTCATCGCCGCCTCATCCGCCTGGTTGACGGGCGGCGCGCTCACCGTCACCTCATCACGACCCGGTGCGGCGCGGCTCGGGCTCGCGCCGTCGCCGGCGTGGCTCGTGGTCTGGCTTGTCGCGGGGTGCATCGCATTCCTGGCCACCCGTTCGACGAGCCGCCGTTTCGCGCTCATCCTGCTATCCGGCATTGTCATCACGCCGTGGCTGCCCGGCGCCGTGCCCGCCGCGCTGTACATCTGGACTGGACCGCTACGCGTCTGGCTGTGGACGGTGCTGCTCGCGGGCCTGGTCGTCCCGGCGGTGATCCGCCGCGCGCCGTCCTGGCTGACGCGGACGGCGCGCGACCCGCGTCGTGCACCGTGGCTGGCCGCGGCCATCGCCGCGGCCGCGTACCTGGCGGGCGCCTGGCAGGTCTTTCCGCAGCTCCCCACGGGTGACGAACCGCACTACCTCGTCATCGCGCAGAGCCTGGTCAAGGACCACGACCTGCAAATCGAGAACAACCACCGCCGCGGCGACTATCACGACTACTACGCAGGCGACCTGAGGCCCGACTACCTCCAGCGCGGCCAGAACGGCGAAATCTACTCGGTGCACGCGCCTGGCCTCTCCGTCATCGTCGCCCCGGTGCTGGCCCTGTTCGGCTACCCGGGCGTGCTGGTGTTCCTCGCGCTCGTCAGCGCCTGGGCGACGGCGCTGACGTGGATGGCCACGTGGCGCGTGACGTCGGACGCGGCAGCGAGCTGGTTCGGCTGGGCCACGGCGGCGTTGAGCGCGCCGTTCTTCTTCCAATCGTTCGTGGTGTACCCGGACGCGCCCGGCGCGGCGCTCGTCATGGTCGGCGTGCTGGCGCTCGTCGACGACCGGCCGCTGTCGACCAGGCGGATTGTCGCCACTGGCGCGGCGCTGGCGCTGCTGCCCTGGCTGCATACGCGCTACGCCGCGGCCGCGGTGATGCTCGGCCTGATGCTGTGCGTGCGCCTCGGGTCCACCCGCCGCATCGCGGCGCTGCTGTCGATTCCGATCGTCAGCGCCGCCGGCTGGTTCGCGTTCTTCTACGTGATCTACGGATCGCCCGACCCGCGCGGACCGTACGGCGGCAGCACGCAGAGCGACGTCGCGAACCTCGGCCGCGGGATCGTCGGCCTGCTCTTCGATCAGCAGTTCGGCGTGCTGCCCGCCGCGCCGGTGCTCCTGTGCGCGCTGGCCGGGATCGTCGTGCTCCTGCGGCGATCGCTGCGGCTGGCGGTGGCGCTTCTGCTGCTGATCACGCCATACGGACTCGTGGTCAGCACGTACCAGATGTGGTGGGGCGGCAACAGTTCGCCCGGCCGCTTCGTCATTCCGATCCTGTTGCCGCTCGCGATTCCGGCCGGCGTCTGGTTCCAGACCCGTCGCGGTCACACCGGCAAGCTCCTCGGCCTCGGCGCGCTGACGGTCAGCCTGCTGACGACCATCACGCTCGCCGGCGTCGATCGCGGGATCCTGCTCTACAACTTCCGCGACGGCTCCTCGCGCCTGCTCACGTGGCTTTCCCCGCTCGTGAACATCACCACCGGCTTCCCCAGCGTCTTCCAGACGACGCCATCGGCCGCCCTCGTGCACGGACTGGTCTGGATCGCGGCGATCGCGCTCGACCGCGGCCGCGGGGATGTTCGCCGAACGACGTGGCGCCGCACGGACACCGGTCGCCCTCTCGGTCGGGTTTGCCGCCATCGCGGCCTCGGCGATCGCGCTCTCGATCGTGTGGCGGGATCACGTGGGCGCGCCCGCGATGACGCCGGCGGCTGCCACTGCGGCGTTCCTCCGGACGTACGACCCCGACAGCCGGCAGGTCGCGATCCGGTACAGCCCGATTCGCCGCGTCCGCGCGCGCGACGTGCTGACGAACCTGACGCTGGCGGAAGCAGGCGCCGACCCTGCGTCGCACGAAGCGCCAGCCATCACGTTGTTTCGTCTGCCTGCGGGCGTCTACGCCGTTGAGGGAACAGGCGGCAGCGGCCAGGCGGCCAGGGCCGCTGACCGTGACCGTCGACGGCGAGTTCGGCCCGCAGTGGACGTCCGGCCGCTCGACGATTCGGCCGCGCCATGGCGCCGGGAATTCAGCCTGCCCGCACCGGTGCGCGCGCTGGCGATCAAGGCGGCCGACCGGTCACGTATCGTTGTCCGGCCCGTCAGCATCGCCGGCTCCAATCAACAAGTTGCCGCAGGTTTTCCGGAGCATGTCGTGCGGTACGGGCCGGCCGTCGTCTTTCTCGTGAATGGCCAGGCGTTCATGGAGCCAGGCGGCACGTGGGTGGAAGGCGGGCGGTCCGCCGAGTTCGTGATCAGCGCCGATACCGCCGCGCCGGTGCGACTGCTTGGTGCGCAACCCGCCGGTCTCGAACGTCGTGACGCTCGAAGGCGACGGCTGGCGGCAGTACTTCGTCCTCGCACCTGGCGAAGAGCGAATGACGACGCTTCCCTTCCCTCCCGGCTCGCCGGCGATGAAGGTGCGCGTGACGGCCGCGCACGGCGCCAGGCCGGCTGAGTTCGAGCGCGGGAGCACCGATACGCGTTTCCTCGGCTGCTGGATCGAGACGCGGCCTTGAAGAGCCTCGACGGGAGGAACTGGCTTCCGGCGAGAGCAACTCCTGGTGGTCGCAGCCGCCGCCGCTCCTGGTGTTGCTGCGCGGCATCGTTCCCACCATCTACGAAGGGTTCTACTTCGATTCGGACCAGGCCATCATCGGCCTGATGGCGCGGCGTCTGAGCGCCTTCGACGGGCTTCCCGCTCTTCTACGACGGCCTCAACTACATCCTCGGCGTCGAATCGTGGATCATCGCGCCGTTCTTCTGGATCGCCAGGCCGTCGGTCGCCGTGATGCGCGTGCCGCTCGTCCTCCTCAACGTCGTCGCGGCCGTCTGGCTCGTGACGGCGATCGGACGGCGGCTCGGCGTGCGGCCCCTCGTCGCGTTCGCGGGCGCGCTGCCGTTCATCGTGCCGGCCCCGGTTTCGGCGAGCCAGCTCCTCGAGACGGCCGGGGCGTGTGTGGAACCGTTCATCTACGTCCTGCTGCTGTGGCGTCTGCGCCAGCGTCCGCTCGCCTTCGGCGCCGTGCTCGCGGTCGCGTTCCTGCATCGCGAGTTCACCGTCTTCGCGGTGCCCGGCGTCTGCTGGTCGTCGAAGCTGCCGGCGGCGGCGCCTGGGACGCCGCCAACCTCCGGCGAGCCGCGCTGATGGGCGTGGGCTTCGGCCTCGTCTGGCTGGCTGTGGACGCGATCAAGCTGTACCAGGCCGGCGCGTCGCTCGGCCTGCAGGCAGCATCGCTCGCCGGCCAGATGTGCTTCGCGCCGGCGGAACTGTTGCCCCGCGCAGCCACCGTGTTCACGCAGGCGCTGCCTGTGTCTGTACGGCGGCACGTTCACGCGCCTGCTGGACTTCCGGATGAACACGCCCGTGACCGATGGCTCGGCAACCGTCGGCTGGCTGCTGGCCATCGTGCTCGGCGGCATGATCGGCGCGCCTGGCGTGGTCGTGGTACCGGCGGCCACGGCTCGACGCCGGCGAGGCGTTCTTCGTCTACCTCGGTCTCGTCGGCGCGTTGCACCGCCGCCGCGTACCCGCTGTCGTGCAACATCACTCCCGGTCAGCCGCCGCTGCTCCGCTACATCCTTCTGGGGCTGTTGCTGCCTGTCGGGTGTTTCGGGGCGTTCATGTCGCGCGAGCGGTCGCGGCTCCTTCGCGCGGCCGTGCCGGCTGTGTTCGCGTTGTGGGGCGCCGTCAATCTGGCCGGCAACGTGAGGCTGCTTCGCGCGTCGGTCGCCGACCCGCCGGCGAGCGAGCACCGGGTGATCGCCGACTACCTCGTGAGCCACCAGATCCGCTATGCACGTGCGATCTACTGGGACGCCTACGCGATCGACTTCCTGTCGCGCGAGCGGGTGATCGTGGCGTCGGTCGACCTCATCAGGATTCCCGACTACCAGCGCCGCGTGGACGAAAACGACGCGCACGCGTACACCCTTCCCCGCATACCGTGCACGGGCGGCCCGCAGGTCGCGTCGTGGTGTGTCCAGAACCCAGTGCGATAGAATCCGGAGGCAAACCACACATGGCAACCCGACCGACCTGGCGCGATGTCCGCGCCTTTCTGTGGCACGAAAAGGACTTCGCGCTGGCGTCGGTCGCCGTCGTGCTGGTCCTGCTTGCATTCCTGCTGGTGTCATTCCAAGGCAGAGGGGTCGGCCCCTTTGTCTACGCGCGGTTCTAGGCAGTCCGCTTCCCTGACGTGTTCATCGAACCGCGATTCGTTGTGCTGGTGGCCGTGTGCTGGATCACGCTGTCTATCGTGCCGGCACGATACCGCTCGCACACGATCGCCGCATGGGGCCTCGCGTTTTACGCGCTGTTTGCGCCCCAGGCGATCTGGCTGGTCGCCGGCCTGGCGCTCGTGGCGTACGTGTGCGTGGGCCAGCGCACCAAGTGGGTCGGCATCGCCCTGCTCGTCGGCCTGCTCGCCTACTTCAAGCGGCCCGCCGGTCTGACAGCGGCCGGCGGCACCGCGCTCGGCCCGCTTGGAGACAGCCCGCTCGTTCCGCTCGGATTTTCGTATCTCGCCCTCGAACTGATTCACTACATGGTGGAGCGCAGCCGGGGCCGCATAAAGGAACGTTCCCTGCCCGATCTGGCGGCCTTCGTCTTCTTCTTCCCGTGCCGCGTCGCCGGTCCCATCAAGCGGTATGGCGACTTCACCGCCTCGGTCGCCCAGGCGAACGGGTCGGCTCGAGACGTGTACGTTGGCTGCTTCCGTATCCTCGCGGGTCTCTTCAAGAAGGTCGTGCTGGCGGACCTGCTGAACGGCGTCGCCGCGACGGCCGACGCCGCCGCGACGCCGGAACAGGCGTGGAAGGCCATGGCCGCCTACGCTCTCGCGCTCTACATGGACTTCAGCGCCTACTCGGACTTCGCGATCGGCGTGTCGCGCGTGATGGGCATCCGCGTGCCGGAGAACTTCAACTGGCCGTATCTGGCCACCAACATCCAGGACTTCTGGAACCGCTGGCACATGAGCCTGTCCAGCTGGGTTCGCGACTACGTGTTCTCCACCGTGGGCCGGCAGCTGTTCAAGACACCGCTGAGGCATCGCCCCGGCGTGATCGCGACGACGAGCTACTTCGCGACGTTTCTCGTGGTCGGCGCGTGGCACGGCCTGGCGATCAACTTCCTCGTGTGGGGCGCCTATCACGCCGCGCTCGTGACGCTGTTCCATTTCTACAAGGCCTGGCTTCCCGACTCCCTGGCCACGAGCCGTGTGTATCAGTCGCGCGTCATGTCGGCAGCCGGCGTCGTCCTCACTTTCGCGCTGGTTACGATAGGATTGGTATTTTTCCGGATGGACGTGCCGCACGCGGTCCGGGTTCTGCGGCTGATGCTGTTCATGTAGGCGCGGGCCTTCAGGCCCGTGCCAGGCGGCCCTGAAAGGGCCGCCCTACTGGAAACCAATGACTGCCACAAACGACCGAATCCGGACGTTCATCGAGACGAAGTTCAGGCCGCGATCGGGCGGACGCCACTTCGACGACGACACGCCGCTGTTCACGAGCGGGATTGTCGATTCGTTCGGCGTGCTCGAGCTGATCGCTTTTCTCGAAGACGCCTTCACCATTGACATCGACGTGAACCGCTTCGAAGTGCGCGACTTCGACACGGTCCGGAAGGTCGCCAACCTCGTCTCGACGATCTCAGGCGCCTCAGGAGGCGCCTGATGGACCGGTACGATCTCGTGCTGGGGATGGCCCAGACGAACTACCTCGGCCTCGCGGAGCACCTCCTCCTGATGCAGACCGGACACTGCCACTGGACCTCGCTCGCGCGGGCCGTCAACACGCCCATGTCCGTGCTGCGGACGGTGGGCGGGCACGAGATCTACGCCACCTTCTACTTCATCGAAGAACGATTCCCGGACCATGCGCTGCCGAACACGTTTCAGCTCGACGACAGCCTCGCGTTCGCGGTTTTCCTGCGGGGCTTCA
Organism: uncultured Acidobacteriota bacterium; assembly: GCA_963821285.1. Classification (GTDB taxonomy): domain Bacteria; phylum Acidobacteriota; class Vicinamibacteria; order Vicinamibacterales; family CAVVIG01; genus CAVQJU01. The sequence continues at coordinate 154,322 of CAWGDD010000003.1, read as the reverse complement.
AGGGCATGGCGGTCGAGAGCGAGACGGTGTTCGATCGGGTGGCACGCCTCGAAGACTGGCTGGCGACCGCCCCTACCCGGATCTCGACTCCGGACAAGATGTCGTATCCCTACGTCCGGATGGCGACGATCTTCATCACCCCTGAGGGCGGGAACAGCCGGCTGAAGGTGGCGAGCCCGGCGGGCGTCGATTTCTCCGGGCTGGCTCTGCTGCCGAATGACGAGAACCCGTACCAGATGACGCGGCAGGCGAAGGAGACGCTGGACCTCGGCCTGCTCGACGGATGGACCGAGGATCGCGATCACCCGAGTCCGGACGTCATCCACGCCATCGACATCGATCGCGACACCAACGGCGCCGGCATCGTCTACTTCGCCAACTACGTGGCGTTCATGAACCGCGCGGAGCGTGAAACCGTGGACGCGATGCCGTCAACGTCCGCTGCCGGGCCGAAGACGGTGCGCGTCGTCCAGCAGCGGCGCATCGCGTACTTCGGGAACGCGGCCACGACCGACCGCATCCACACGCGCGTGCGCGTGTTCCGGCGTGACCCCGAGCCGTCGAAGATCGCGTTCCGCTACGAGATGCGGCGCGAGGAGGACGGCGAGCTCATCTGCCTCTCGGAAGCCATCAAAGTGCTCTGCGATCCACCGGCACGCATCGCGGCCCATGCCGATTGACGTGCTGCGGGTCGTTTTCCGCACCCTCGTCATCGTCGCCGCCGTTGTCGGGGCAGAGCACGTCGCGCGTCTCGCGTACCGCACGGCGGCATCGAGCGGCAACGCCGGAGACTTCATCGGCCGGCACGCGCAGGGTCCGGAGATCCATGTGAACCGCCTCGGGTTCAGGGATCGCGAGATTCCGGCAAAGCAACAGGACCGCTACAGGATTGCGGTGGTGGGCGATTCGATTGCGTGGGGCCAAGGCCTGGCCGCACACGAGCGGTTCTCGGACCGGGTCGGCGAGCTCCTCGGCACCCGTTACGAGGTATTCAACTTCGGGCAGCCCGGCACGCAGGATCACATCGACCAGCTCGCAAAGTCCCTGTCCACGCTGCCGGACTTCGTCCTGCTCCAGCTCTACCTGACGGCGTTCGAGACGGAGAAAATGGAGCGTCCCCGGCCTCATCCCCTGCTGCCGGAGCCGCTCGACCGCCGCCTCGAGCCGGCCTCGATGCTCTACGACCTGCTCGGGATCCAGTGGACCCGGCTGCAGCAGGAGCTCGGCCTCGTCGAGAGCTACGAGCAGTACCTCGCGCGCAACCTGCGCGATCCGAACTCGCCGAACTCACGAGCGGCCTTCGGCGTGCTGCGCGAGTTCGTCGGCCGTGCGCGCCGCACCGGCGTGCCGAGCGGCATCGTCTTCTTCCCTGCCACGGATGCGATGGGGCCGAACGGATCGGGATACCCGTTTGCCTATCTCCACGAGCGCGTCAGCGCGCTGTGCGCGGAGGAGCAGATCCCCTGCCTCGATCTGCTGCCGGCGTTCTCCAAGGTAGAGGACCCGCGCACGATGTGGGTCAGCCCGTTTGATGCCCATCCGAACGCCGAGACGAACCGGCGCGCGGCATACGAGATACTCGTCCGGTTCTCGCCGATCTGGCATCGCTGACGCCGTGCAGGCCTGATGGCCTGCACGGCGCGCTCGATCCTACTTGCCCGACAGCTTGATCCGGGCCCCGTTCGAAAAGGTGTAGCCACCCTCTCCGCGATTCGACCAGGGCACGAACGCGACGTTCGTCCGCTCCTTTATGTACGAGCGGTCGCCGGCGTCGTTGTTCCGGCAGTTCCCCGCGCAGGCAAAGATGCCGACGATCTCGCCGTCCTGGGGCTGCCATCCCGCCATCGGTCCCCAGCGGGCGGGGTCGTAGAACCACTCGAAGCTGACGTTGCCCGGGATGCCCGACGCGCTCAACTCGCGCTCGAACCAGAACTGGACGACCGCCGAGCAGTACCAATGCCCGTTGAGGTTGCCGCACAGCCCCAGCGTGTACTGGAGGCTGCCGTCGCCGAACGGCGTATCTATCCAGCGGTTGGGCCCCGTCCGCCTGTCGAACTCGACCCAGAACGAGTCGGGGAAGAAGTTGACGCTCGTGATCTTCGCCGTCTCCGCCCAGTTCGCGAAGTCCTGCGGCGAGCTGACCATCGTCGCCTGCGACAGGCTGAACGGCTGATACGAGAAGCCCGAGACGGTGGACACGGGCGACGAGACAGCGCTCGCGTTGTCGAAGGCCTGCACGCGCCAGTAGTACTGCCCGGCGCCCAGCGTCACGTTCGGCGACCACGACGTGGCCGCTCCTGCCTGCTCAGCGATAGTCGTCGTGGCGAGCGTGGGGCTGAACGACGAGACATTGGACAGGTCGAACCGGTAGGTGATCGCCGTCACCGGTCCCGAACGCTGCACGTTGTTCACGACGAGCGAGATCGTGCCGGACACGCTGGCACCCGACCCGGGCGACGCCAGCACGGGCGCCTGCAGGACGACCTCGGGGCCGACGTTGAGGCTGCGCGCCGCGCCGAAAAGGCCGATCGTGCCGCTGCTCGTGGCCCGCGCGCGCCAGAAGTACGTCTTGGCGCCTGCGAGCTTGGGGAGCGTGATGCTGGTCGTGCCGCCGGTGCCCTGCGCGACGCCCTCCTGGTTGACGACGAAGGTGCTGAAGGCGGCGTCGCCGGACACCTGGAACGTGTAGGTCGAGGCGGCGCCGGTCGTGACGGCGTTCTTCACGACGAGCGTCAGCGGTTGCTCCGCGTACTTGAAGGTCTGGCCCTGAGCGGGCGTGGACGGTGCCGGGGCCACCAGCGACACGCCCCTGAGGGCGTCGGTCTCCAGGCTCCCCGCGGCTTCCTCGCTCGAGGTGCCCGCCGACGAGGCGGAAGTGGATGGCGTCGACGATCCAGTTTTGGCGGCCGACGGATTGGCGGGCGTGCTGCACGCAACGCCGGCGGCAATGAGTACGGCCGTACTCAGAACGATGGCTGTCTGCTTCATGTGCTCCTACCGCAGGAAAAGATTAACGAGACACCGGGTTCTAGAAATGCGCGCCGATGCCGAACTGGATGCGATTGGTGTTCACGCTCTCGTCCGTGAGCGAGACGTGGCCATATCGGTACGATATGTCCGCGAACACCTTCCCGGTCAGGCCAATCCGGGCGCCGCCGCCGACGGTGAACAAAAAGCCCCGCTCATCGCCTTGAAGATCGCCACCGAGCGTGACGCCCATCTGGGGGAGCTGGCCGGTGATGTCGGTGCCGTTCACGAAAAACTTGGTCTCGCGCGTGACGCCGGCGCTGCCGAGCCCAATGCCCGCATAGGGTTGATATCTTCCCGTGGTCGGAAACTTGTACCAGAACCCGACGTCGAAGTAGTTGGTCGGCTGCTTCGCTTCGAACGTCGCCCCGAGGGCCCCCGCAATCGTCGCGGCAGCTGCGTCCATCTCCGAGCTCTTCGTGTTCAACATCTTGCCGCCTTCGAAATAGATGTCGAACGTGTTGGCGCTGAACCCCGCTTCGCCCCCGAACAGCCCCCCCACCACTGAGCCAACGGTGATGCCGGTCTGGAACTGGGCGTACGGACCGACGACCAGGCCCTGCGCGCGAGCAGCCGAGGCCGTGCCGAGCACCAGCATGCCAGCCACGACAAACGAAACCCTTCTCATGAACAAACCTCCGTTAGCTGGAGCAACTGACGAGTTGCTCCGTACAGACAATCGCATGGAACCGCGCGGAGGAGCTGGGGGGCCGTCCGCAGAGGCGCGTGGGATGCTCCGAAGGTACCTGACACTTGACGAGGCGTCAAGTGATCAAATAGACGGATTAGGCGAAAAGGTGGGGCTGTTCGCGTCTACGCGAGCCGGACGTTTTCGGCCCTCGGACCCTTGGGACCCTGGCCGCTCTCGAACGTGACCGCCTGTCCTTCGCGGAGGTCGTCGAACGCCATTCCCGAGCACGCCGACTGATGGAAGAAGTACTCGTTGCCGTCACCCGCCGCAATGAACCCGAAACCCTTGTCGCTGACCAGACGCTTGATCGTGCCTTTGATCGATGCCATGTCGCTCTCCCTGTAACCGCCGGCTCGATGCCGGCGCGTGCTCCTATTGTAGCGGTTCGCGCGTCACTTGCGGCGATCCCACGGCTTTCGCGCCTGGCGCGGCCCCCGGCCCTGTCCGGGGGCTGCCCCGCACCCTGCCCGGCACCCGGACCGCCCGGGCGGCCTCCCGGGCCCGACGCCCGCCGCAGCGCCTGGGCCCGGCGTTCAGCGTTGACACGGGCGCGCGCCCGATCCTCGGCCTTTCTTGCACGGATTTCCGCGATGCGCTGGGCGTGCGGCACCTCGAGACTGGCCGGACGCGACTCGTAGTCGAAGTCGGGAATCGTCACCCGCGGGAGCCGCTTGCCGATCGCCCGCTCGATATCGCGCAGGCTCCCCTCTTCCTCCGGGGACACCAGCGTGAAGGCCGACCCGGTCAGCTCGGCCCGCGCCGTACGGCCGACGCGGTGAATGTAGTCCTCGGCCTGCCCCGGCACGTCGAAGTTGATGACGTGCCCGAGCGCCGTCACGTCGATGCCGCGGGCCGCGATGTCCGTGGCCACGAGCACCTTGTAGCGGCCGGACTTGAACCCTGCGAGCGCCGCGGTGCGCTGCGCCTGCGACCGGTTGCCGTGGATCCGTTCAACCGATACGTGACGCTCGCCGAGGTAGCGCGCCAGCCGGTCCGCCCGATGCTTCGTCCGCGTGAACACCAGCGCGTCGCTGACTTCCCCGCCGAGCATCGCCAGCAGCAGCGGCGCCTTCAGCGCCTGCGCCACCGGATACACGGCCTGCGTGATGCCCGTCGCGGGCGCCGACCGCCGCTCGATGTTGATCGTGGTCGGGTCGTGCAGCATCTCCCGCGACAGCTCCGCGATCGGTGCCGGTATCGTCGCGCTGAAGAAGAGCGTCTGCCGGCGCTTCGGCAGATGGCGCAGCACGCGCCGGATGTCGGGCAGAAAGCCCATGTCGAGCATGCGGTCGGCTTCGTCCAGCACGAGGAACTCGAGCCCCGTCAGCCTCGCGTAGGGCGCGCGGAAATGATCCAGCAGCCGGCCGGGCGTCGCGATGATCACGTCCGCGCCGCTGCGGAAGGCGTGTTCCTGCGGCCCCATGCCCACGCCGCCGAACACAGCCGCCGCGCTGAGCGGCGTGTGGATGGCAATGCTGGTCAGGTCCTCGAGGATCTGCGCCGCGAGCTCGCGCGTCGGCGTGAGCACGAGGGCGCGCGTCGTGCCGCGCGGCTTCGCGATGAGCCTGGTGAGGATCGGCAGCAGGAACGCCGCGGTCTTGCCGCTGCCGGTCATCGCGCAGGCCAGCAGGTCGCGGCCCTCGAGCGCCGGCGGAATCGCGTCGGCCTGAATCGGAGTCGGCTTCACGAAACCGAGGTCTTTGATGCCCTTGAGGAGGTCGGGATGGAGCTTGAAATGGCTGAACGGCACTGAATCCTTTGTCGAACCCAAAACACCATTATGCTTCACTAACGCTGAAACGCGTAGGAGACCTTCACGAATACCTGCCGGTCGAGGGGCGCGAGACGCCGCACCTGGGCTTCATCCTTGGCGATCGTCGCCAGCTCGCGGTCGTCGCCGTAACCGACAAACATCACGGACTGCCAGTTCAGTTTGTACGCGAGCAGCACGGAGCCGCCGAAGATGCCCGATCGGGTGGGCACGGGATGGATGTACAGGGAAGGATCGCGATCGACCGACACGTACTGCCCGATGGCCCGGGCAAACATGCGGGACGTGAACGTGTAGGTGCCCTTGACGCGCAGGACGCGAGCCGTGAACAGCCGGCGTGAGACGCCGGCCGCGTCGTCCACGCTGAGCCACTGCTGGTTCGCGAGCAGGGCGAGCTCGAGGTGGTCGGTCGGGCGAAGCGTCGCGCTGGCGTTGATCGTGGGGCCGTGCCCGGGCCGCGAGTTCTCGAAGTCGATGTCCTCGCCGAGCGATGCGTCGGACTGGATTTGCGCGATATATCTGGACGGGCTGAACTGCACGTAGTACTGGAACTGCCGGCGACCGATGAGCACGCCGGCCGGCGTGCGAACGGTGTTGTCCACGTACTGAAACTGCATGAAGCCGCTCAGCTTCGAATCCATGCTGACGCCCGGCTGAAGGTTGCGGCTGATCACGTTCCCCGACGCGTCGAGCTGGCGGCCGCCACCCGCGTGGGCGCGAAACCGCGAGAGGAAGTTCGTCGGCCTGAACGTCCACCCCGCGTAGCCGTTCAATTCACGATAGCCGACCTGCGGGATGAATCCCGTGTCGGCGCGAAACCCCTCGCTGATGTCGCGGTACTGCGCGAACCAGTCGGCGTGCACGTCGTTGTGACTCCACTGCACCTGGGACGCGTGCCCCGTCAGCGTCTGCCCCGTCCACTCGTCCGCGAGATGGGGGCGGTTCGGCGTCTTCGTGTTGCTGTAAAGCCACTGCCCCGAGACCGCGTCCTGCCCCGACGGCCGCCACTGAAAATCGGGCCCCACGACGCGGTTGTAGCCCGCGCCGTCGCGCGGCGCTCCGGGACCGGCGTCGACGGCGTGATGCTCCCGATCCGTCGCGAGGACGCTGATGAACGAGAGGCCGAGGTCCCGCTTGGCCCGCCCGATGAACACGGTCGATCCGAAGTCGATCGGCGCGAAGTCCGAGCCGTTCGGCCCTGGAAGAATCGCGCTCCCTCCGCCGTCATCGTCCGCCACCAGCACGGTATAACGGATGCCAGCGGCCTTTCCCGTCACGCGTCCGCCCGCGATCGGCGCCGTGATCGTGCGCGTGTAAACGGCCTGGAGCGGCGTCGCGAACATGTCGATGCCCTCGAGGAAGAACGGACGCTTTTCGGGGTAGAACAGCGCGAACCGCTGGTTCGTGGCGATCTGCGCGGTGTCTGATTCGACCTGCGAGAAATCCGGTTTCACCGTCAGGTCGATGGCGTTGTCGGCGTTGGGCAGGTACTTCACGTCCACGCCGATCTGCGAGTGCAGGACGGCTTCTCCCAGCGCTGACCCGGGCGGCCCGGACCGCTCGGCCACGTTGCTCGCGGCCGCGTACGGCGCGACGACGATGTGGCCGCCGCCCGGGAGCTTCTCGATCCCCGTCAGCACGTTCGCGCGGCACACGAAGCAGTTGCTGTCGCGCGGGAGGCGCGCCGTGAAGAACTGATAATGAAAGTCGCGCGGGTAGTTGCGGTACAGCATGACCCGCCAGGTCTGCGGATCCACGTTCTTGTACCGGATGGACGAGAACGGGATGCGGATCTCCAGCGTCCAGCCGCGTTCCGTGATCTTCGTCGCCGAGTCCCAGAAGAAATCGGGCGACGAGTCCTCGTTCGTCGAGTCGTCGATGATCGAGTCGTACTGCGTGTTCCGGGGCGTGGCGACGAAGAGCACGCTGTTCGAGCCGGTGTTGCGCGCGTCGAGCAGGAGGCCGCCGTAGTCGTTGGAGTTCCCGTTGATGTTGTCGCGATCGGCGAACGGCGTTCGGATGGCCGACGGGTTCGGGTCGTCGAATTCGAATGCGGCGTAGAGATACTTGTCGTCGAATGCGAGATACCCGACGTTCCTCACCTTCGGCTCGGTGTTGTCGCCGGGTTTCGTCTCGTACCACTTGTCGACGCGTGTGGCAGTGCGCCAGGCGGCGTCGGAGAGATCGCCGTCGATCGTGATGGGCCCCGTCGCGCGGGTGATGTGGATGGTGTCGCCGGAGAGGGGGGCCGTCTGGGCGGCGGCGGCGCGGGCTGCGAGCAGCAGGGCCGCGGCCAGTGTAGCAACTCGGCCGAGACGCATGGGTCGCCGGGTTTAGACGCCGGAGGCCCCCGGAAAGTTCACTGCGGCGGGCGCTGGATCAACTCGAGAAACAGGTTGTTCGGATCGCGCACCACAGCGATGCGCAGCGGTCCGAAGGCGAGCGGCGCGCCGCCAACGGTCACGATCGACGCGCCGCCGGCCCTGAGCGTCGCGACGACCGCGTCCACGTCGCCCACGATGACCTGCAGCATCGCCATCCCCGGATCCTGGAGGCGCGCGCCGAGCGGTTTGCGATCGATGCCCCTGAACTCGATCAGCCGGATCACGTCTGACGTGCCCGGCACCTGCACACGGCTCTGGCGGAACTGCGCGCCGGGCGTGCCCGCCGTGTCGGCCATCACCTTGTCGCCGTTGAAGGCGGCACCGATGGTCGGCTGCAGCCCAAGCAGATCGCGGTAGAACGCAATCGTCCCGTCCGTGTCGGCGATCGTCAGCTCGAAGCTCGCGCCGAGCACGTTGCCCGGAGGCCCTGTGGACAACAACGTCGGCGCCGGCGGCGCGAGCGCCTGGCTCAGCTCGATCACGAAGCCATCCGGATCCTGCATGAAGACGATGCGCGAGCGGCCGTCGATCTCGGCGGGCACGCCGGCCACGGTGATCACGCGGCCGCCGAGCGTCTTCAGCCTCGCGATCGTGCCGTCCAGTTCGCGCACGCGCACCGACAGCGTGGTCGCGCCCGGATCCTGGAATCTGGGCAGCGCCGGCTTGCGATCGATGTCCTTGTATTCGATCAGCTCGACGGCCATCGGCGAGCCCGGGATCTTCAGCCACGTGTAGCGCGTCTGCGCGCCCGGCACGTTGGCGAGCTTCATGATCACGTCGTCCGGGCGGAACACCGCCGCCGGTCCCGTCACCTCGAGGCCGAGCCCGTCGCGATAAAAGGCCAGCGACCGATCGAGGCTCGCGACGATGTGGCTGAAGTTACCCAGACTCTTGACGGGCGAGGTGGCCGTCTGCGCGACGGCCAGCCGCGTGGCTAGCAGGATGAGGCATCCCGCTACGGTCAGTGTCCTCTTCATGTTCTTCAGGGCTCTATTTCCCGACAAGGTGTCTCACGTCCTTCTCGTTTTCGTTGCAGATGTAGTCGACGAGATCGGTGTCGAGCGCGAGGAACTGATTGAGCTTCACGGTCCACGGGGCGCGATAAGCCTTCAAGTCGTTGACGGTGACGTCGATTTCCAGCTTCCCGAAGTTAACCCGGCGGAACCGCTCGGTCAGGCGTGCCTCTTCAGTCAGCGGACTGCCGTTGGCGTCGAGCCACAGCCCGTCCCGGAAGCCCGCACTCTGGACGACCAGCGTGTCGCCTTCCCACCTCCCCGAGGAATACCCCACCCATGACGGGTTCGGATCCACAGGCAGAGGGCGTCCGTCGGTGAAGATCTGCCGGTAGGTGGCGTTGTGCTCGTTGAGGATCACGAGAAGCCCCGGCGTGTGGACGATCTTCTTGAGCAACGCCATCGTGTGCAGCCGCACGATGCCGATCGGGAGACAGAAGGTTGTCGGATCCTCCAGCCTCAACTCCTCCGTGCGCTTCTTCGCCAGGGCGGCAGCCCACGGAAGATAGGGCAACCCGCCGCTCAGACTCCAGCCGATGTTGATGAACTCCTGTCCGACCGGCATGTCGGCGCAGCCGTCCGGGGGACACGGCCGGTTGTGCTCGACGTCCCAGACGCCGGAGAAGTCCGGCTTGCCGTCAGCCATTCGCGGTGCGGGCGCGTTGAGATTCGGCGCGCCGGTCGATGTCCTGGGCACGCCGGCGGTTGGATAGCGCAGCCACTGCGCACGCAGTGAGCCCGTCCGGAGCGGCGCAACCGCCAGCAGGACCGCCAGGCACACGACCGTCCGGCCGACGCGACGCGACGTTCCCGCCCGCATGTCCACCTCCATCGTGCTGCGCGATTGTATCGCCCTTCCAGGCCTTCGCCCGGTCTCCGTAACATCCGGGCCGCGCCCACAGTCCCTCGGGGGCAGACGCCGCTAGCCTGCGTGCTACGATTCCCGAGGAGTCATCATGCGTATCCTGGTAGTGACGGCTGCTCTGGCGTGTCTCTGCACGCCAGCCGCGGCCCAGACGACCGACTCGGGCTTTGGCGAACTCGCCTCGACATCGATGGCGGCGGTGTCGACGGCGATGCACGCGAACATCCGCCGCAATCTGGCGGAGGCGGCTGCGGCGATGCCGGCCGGAGACTACGCCTTCAAGCCGACGCCCGACGTGCGCAGCTTCGGCGAGTTGATCGGCCACGTCGCCAACGCGAACTTCTTCTTCTGTTCACAGGCGAAGGGCGAACCATCTCCCGGCACGTCCAACTACGAGAAGACGACGGACAAGGCCGCGCTGGTCAAGGCGCTGAACGATTCGCTGACCTACTGCGACGCGGCGTACTCGTCGACGACCGACGCCAATTTCAGCCAGCCGATCAAGACGCCCGCCCCCGGCGGCGCCCGCGACGCCACGCGCGGCGGCGTCCTCGTCTTCAACACGGCCCACAACAACGAACACTACGGCAACATCGTCGTCTACCTGCGGCTCAAGGGATACGTTCCCCCGTCGACAACGCGGGTCCAGCCGCCGAAGAAGTAGCGGCGATGAGAGACCACCGGCTTCTCGACGGCAAGGCCGTCAGGGACCGCATTCTGGGCGAGGTGGCTGAACGCGTGCGGCAGGCCGCCGCGACCCATGCGATCGGGCGCCTCGTGTCGGTCAGCATCGGCGACAACAAGGAAGCCGCGGTCTACGTACGCGGCCAGGCCCGCGCCGCGGAGAAGGTGGGGCTCCGATTCGAGTCTCAGACGTGGCCGCCCGAGATCAGCCAGGAAGGCTGCAAGGCTCGACTCGTCGCGATGAACGACGATGCCGGCGTGCTGGGCGTCATCCTCCAGCGCCCGGTGCCTGCCCACATCAACGGGCGCTCGCTCGCCTCCGCCATTCACCCGCTCAAGGACATCGAGGGCATGAACCCCGCGTCGATCGGCAACATCGTCTACAACGATCTGGCGCTGGCGCCGTGCACGGCCGCCGCATCCGTCGAGCTGATCAAGGCGACCGGTCTCTCGCTCCACGGCCTCGAGGTCGTGATGGTGGGCCACTCGGAAATCGTCGGCAAGCCAGCCGCGTTCATGTTGATGGCCGAGGGGGCGACCGTCACCGTCTGCCATCACGAGACGCGCTCGGTCGCCGCGCATTCGCGGCGCGCGGACGCGGTGCTCGTCGCGGTGGGCAAGCCGAAATTCCTCCGCGCGGATATGGTGAAGCCGGGCGCAGCCGTCATCGACATCGGCATCAACCAGGTGACCGGCCCCGGCGGCGAGACGATGATCGTGGGCGACGTGGACACCGACGCCGTCAAGGAGGTCGCGAGCTGGGTGACGCCGGTGCCGGGCGGCGTCGGCCCCGTGACGGTCGCGATGTTCATGCGCAACGCCATCACCGCGCACGGCAAGCAGCTCGCGGCCGGCTGGCTCGGCTGAGCGAGTCTTGCGGCCTTCATAGCTTTGTGATACAAAGACCTTCATGAAGACGCCACTCCGCCTCGTAGCCGCACTACAACTAGTGCTCATCCTTCCCGCCGCGCTGTTCCTGACAGCCGTTCTCGTGGGCACCGGCGACGAGCCGCAATACGAGCTGGCCAGCGTCGCTCAGGGGATCGTCGCGTGGTATTCGGCGCGGATGTGGACGCTGTGGTTGCTGCTGCTGATTCTGCCGCTGGCCGTGCTGGCCGCCGGATGCGCCACGTTGATCGGCAGCTGGCACCGTGCCGCGGAGGTCCCCATCACTGCTCGACCATCGCTCGCCATGCTCCCGGCTCCCCTCGCGACGCTCTTCGTCGCCGGGACGACGTTCACGTCAGCCGGGAGTCTGGCGGTTGTCGTGCTGCACATGCTCGCGAACTGACGGCTCTACGGCTCCTTCGGATCGGAGGAGTTGAGGCGATTCAAGGCGTCGGCGTCTCGACGTAATTGCTTCTCGACGGCTGCCGAATGTTCCGGCGAGAGGAGCGTTCGGATCCGCCGCCACCAGTCGCGATAGGCGGCGAGCTCGACGTTCGAGAGCTTCAGCAGTTGCCGGACGGTGAAGTCCTCATCGAGGTTCATGCCGCAGCGTGACACTGAAGGGGCCGACGCCGGTGTCCCGGATGGAACAGCCGAGCCAGGCGAGCCCAGAATGGACCCAGTGGAAGATGGAGGCGCCGCCCGGATTTGAACCGGGGTGGAGGTTTTGCAGACTCCTCTGGCGATGAGAATGCTTGGGCAGTTTGCTGCTTTGCTCAATGATTTCGCACACTGTTCAGAGCCACATGGAGCCAAATAGAGCTGGTTGGAGCCGGACAAGCTACAGATATGCCACAGCCCTCCGGCCGCGCGGTGTTCGAAGTCCGCTACAACAACCGGAAGGACCCCCGCCTCTTCCGCGAGACGCTCACGCGACTGGCGCAGAGCGAGGCAACGCCCTACCAACAACTCACGGCTTAGCTCTAGCTAAACAGCAATGGCTCCAATGCTGTCCGCAGCACTTGCCAATGATCGAGCATCACATCGCCCTTGGTCCATCTACATAAGCCGTCATCACACAGCTTGACGGCATAGCGCACCGAATTCTGGCGATTGATCCTGGAAACGTCCATTCCCTTCAGATCGTCACTAAGCCCAAAGAACATCGCAGTGCCGTGGGCTTCAGTTTTCCCAACTGAAAATGACACTCCGTCAATTTCACGGAGTGCATACACGACTCCCCGTCCTAGTTGTTCGTTTCTCTTCGTCACGTTTTGACGAGCTAGTTCCTTAAGTTGACCGAACATGACTTGAGGGCTACATGTTCCTATTGCATGAACCCAGTCCCAATTCTGTGGTCTTTCATCTGCCATGAACTTGTCTACCAAGCTTTGCGTCAGCCACGTTTGCCTCCGACGATTCCCGCCGAACTCAAACGCGCATACTAGCAGAGCTGGACGCACCCCCGTCGCAACGTGTTCACATTCGTGTTCACATCGGAGGGTGGGACTCTAGAAGAAGGGTGGAGGCGCCGCCCGGATTTGAACCGGGGGTGGAGGTTTTGCAGACCTCTGCCTTACCTCTTGGCGACGGCGCCGTTAAGAAACGTTGCGCCGCCGAAGGCCGGCGCAACCAAGCCTGAAAAGCACGCGGAGCGGAGTGGGCGATGGGGCCCCACGTAGCGAAGCGTGCCGAGTGGGGCGAGGGGCCCCCGCGAGTAATATTGGAGCGGGAAACGGGATTCGAACCCGCGACTTCGACCTTGGCAAGGTCGCACTCTACCACTGAGTTATTCCCGCTCGCCCGAACACTTACCGTACCACACGGTCGAGCCCCGGTTCAACCAACGTCCGGCCAAACCGGTTCGATACCGGACCTTCCGGCGTTCGCAAACAGGCGGCCGGCGGTCAGTGATCGGCGGCCGGCGCCTTCTTCTTGCGAGCCGGCGGCGCGGGCGTGGGAGCGGGCGGTGCGGGCGTGGGAGCCGCCAGTGCGGGCGTGGGAACCGCCAGTGCGGGCTGGACGCCGGCGGCTGCGCCCGCCTGCAGGGCCTTCTTCAAAGTCTGAATTCGCTCGCGGAGCCGCAGCCTCCGCTTTCGGTTGACCTGGAATCGCGAACGATCGCCGTTGCGTCTGGACATCATCGAACCTTTCGTCAAGAAGACTCAGTCGCGGAAGGATGCGACATGTGATGGTGTCACGTTTCGGCTACGGAAGACGAACCGAGCGCAAGACTTCGGCCGCTTCCTCCGGTGACGTCGGGTTGATGTAGAACCCGCTGCCCCACTCGAATCCCGCCAGGCGCGCGATACGCGGCATCAGCTCCACGTGCCAGTGAAAGAACGCCGCCGCGTCCTCCGAGAACGGCGCGCTGTGGATGATGAGGTTGTAGGGCGGGTTCTCGAGCGCCCGATCGAGCCGGGCCACGACCCACTTCAGCATCCGCGCGAGGCTCTCGAACACGTGCCGCGGCGACTCCTCGAACCGCGACGCGTGGCCCCGCGGCACCAGCCACGTCTCGAACGGCACCCGCGACGCATACGGCGCCAGCGCGACGACGTCCGCGTTCTCGTGAATGAGCCGCCGGCCGGCGCCGATCTCCTGGCGCACGATGTCGCAGAAGACGCAGCGCTCTTTGTCTTTGTAGTGGCGCTGCGCCCCGTCGAGCTCCTCGCGCACGAAGTCGGGCACGATCGGCAGGGCCATCAACTGCGAGTGCCCGTGCTCGAGCGTCGCACCGGCCGCGGCACCGTGGTTCTTGAAGAGCAGGATGTAGCGGAACCGGATGTCGTTCTTCAGATCCAGCACGCGGTCGCGGAAGGCCCACAGCACGCGCTCGATCTCGAGCTCCGACATCGACGCGAACCCCTTGTCGTGGTCCGTCGTCTCGATGATGACCTCGTGGGCGCCGATGCCGCTCATGCGATCGAACATCCCCTCGCCCTCGCGCTCGAGCGTGCCCTCGACCCGCAGCGCCGGAAACTTGTTGGGGACTACGCGCACGTCCCAGCCGGGACTGTTGGCCGCGCCGCCCGGCCGGTACGCCAGGACCTCGGGCGGCGTCATATGCTCGCGCCCGGGACAGAAGGGACAGTGCTCCCGGCCGATCGCCGTGGCCTTCTCGAAGCGGAAGTCCATCGGCCGCTTCTGACGTTCGGTGGACACGACGACCCAGCGGCCGGTGATGGGATCTTTGCGCAATTCAGGCATCAGGAAGAAAGTTTGAAGTGGGCAGTTGAAAGTTCAAAGTATGTACGGTCAGGCCTCGAATGCATTTTGAATAACATCGATCACCGGTGCACCAGCGCCGATATGAATGGACACGACGTCGAACCGGCACGGACAATCTGACATCCGGTGGCGCAGCAGATATTCGTTGGCCAGCAGAGCCAGCCGCCGCTGTTTCGCGAACGTGACAGCCTCGGCCGCCTCGCCGAACCGCCGGCCCGACCGCGTTTTCACTTCCACGAACACCAGGACGGCCCCGTCGCGCGCGATGATGTCCAATTCTCCACTGCGGACGCGAAAGCGGCGGGCAACAATTGCGTACCCGCGGCGCTCGAGCTCACAGCACGCGAGATCTTCGCCGCTTTTCCCCAACGCCATCCGCGCTTCGGTCATACGGGACGGCCGATGCAAACCCGCGACCGTGGCGGGCCTAAAGGCCCGCCCTACTTACCAGCCCGCCCCGCCCGCCCCTGCCCGCCCGCCAGCCCTGCCAGCCCTGCCTGCCCCGCCCGCTCGCCCGGCCTGCCCGCCCTACTTCCGCTTCCACCGCGTGCCGCCGGCGCCGTCCTCCAGCAGCACGCCGCGGGCCGCCAGGTCTTCGCGAATCCGGTCGGCCGCGGCGAAATCGCGGCGGCGGCGGGCCGCGTGTCGGTCCTCGATGAGCTGCTCGATCTCGGCGACCGGAAGCGGAGGCTGCTGTTCCTCGGCACGGCGCAGGCTGAGCACGCCGAGCACGCGATCGAACCGCTCGAAGGCCTCGCGTACGACCGGCACGTCGCCTGTGCCCATCTCGCCGGCGTCGATGGCCGAGTTGAGCGCGCGCACCAGTTCGAACATCGCGCCGAGCGCGGCGGCTGTGTTCAAATCGCTTCGCATCGCCTCGTCGAACGCCTTCGACGCCTCCTCGACGCGGGCCGCGATCTCGGGGTGCGCGCCCGCCGTGGTCACGCGATCGACGCGCGCGAGGAAATCCGCCAGCCGCCGCAGCGCCTCCTCGGCCTGCGCCGAGGCTGTCCCACGTGAAGTTCAGCTGCTTGCGGTAGTACGCGGACAGCAGCAGGTAGCGCACGGCCGACGGACGGAACCCGCGCGCGACGACGTCGGGGATCGTGTACGTGTTCCCGAGCGACTTCGACATCTTCTGCTCGTCCACGAGCAGGTACTCGACGTGGACCCAGAAGCGCGAGAACAGCTTGCCGGTCGCGCCCTCGCTCTGCGCGATCTCGTTCTCGTGGTGGGGAAAAATGAGGTCGATGCCGCCGCCGTGGATGTCGATCGGCGACTCGCCCAGCAGCCGCAGCGCCATCGCCGAGCACTCGAGGTGCCAGCCCGGCCGGCCGGGCGGATCGACGACGGTCCACGTCGGCTCGTCCGGCTTGGTCGCCTTCCACAGCACGAAATCGCGGGCATCGTCTTTCGCGTAGTTGTCCGAGTCGATCCGCGCGCCGGGCTTCATGCCCTCGTGATCGAGGTGCGCCAGCTTGCCGTAGCCGGGCAACGTCGAAATCTTGAAATAGATCGATCCGTCGCTCACATACGTGTGCCCGTTCTTCGTCGAGCGCCGCGATCAGGTCGGCCATCGCCTTGAGATTGGCTTCGTCCGTCGCCCGGGGCATCTCCTCGACGTCCTCGAGCCCCAGCGCCCGCGAGTCCTCGAGAAACGCCGCGATGAACTGGTCGGTGTAGCTCCGCAGGTCCATGCCGGCCTTCTGCGCGCCGGCAATCGTGCGATCGTCCACGTCCGTGAAGTTCATCACCTGCTTCACGTTGTACCCGAGCAGGTACTTCAGCGCGCGGCGGAGCACGTCGAGGCACACGAAGGTCCGGAAATTGCCGATGTGCCCGCGCGCGTACACCGTCAGGCCGCAGGTGTACATGCGGACCGTGTTGCCAGGGCCCGGGGTGAACGGCTCTTCGCTGCGTGTGAGGGTGTTATAGAGACGCATCGTTAGTGTGTCAGCACGGGGCACGTGGTGCGCCAATCGCGCCCGGCCTGCGACACGACGATCTGCAGTTCGCCGCCGCGCGCCTCGAACCGCACGCCCCACGGCTGCGCCAGCGCCGCCACGGCCCGGACGCTGCTGACCTGCTTGACGAGCCGCTCCAGCGTGTCACCGGCATAGCCCGCGTGGGCAAGCACGGTCCGCAGCAGATCGATGAGCATCTCCGTGTCCTGCGCGTGGCCGGGCAGCGTCAGCGCGAAGGCAAAGTCGTGAACGGCCACGAAGGGCGATTCTACAGTGAAAGGCGACCGAACAGCACGCGGGCGCGCGCGCAGTCGGCGGCGATCTGGGATTTCAGCACGTCCAGCGACTCGAACGCCCGCTCGTCGCGCAGCCGCTGAACGAATGCCAGCCGCAGGGTGGCCCCGTAGAGATCCCGATCGAGGTCGAAGATGTGCGTCTCGACCGACGTCCGGCCGGATGCGTCGACGGTCGGCCGCGTTCCGATGTTCGTGACCGACGGCATCACGATGCCGTCCAGAATGGCGTTCGTCGCGTACACGCCGTGCGGGCGGCACGAGCTCGTTCTCGGTACAGAGGTTCGCGGTCGGGAACCCGAGGGTGCGGCCGCGCTGGTCGCCGCGGACCACCACGCCGTCAATCACGTACGCGTGGCCCAGAAGGGCGGCCGCCTCGTCCACGCGCGCCTCACTGACCAGACGCCGCACCCGCGTGCTGCTGACCACGAAGTCCTTGTAGCGCACGGGGTCGATCTTCTCGGCCTTGAACCCGTACCGCGCGCCCAGGTTCCGCAGCAGCGAGAAGTTCCCGGATTCGATCGTGTCCGAACAGGAAGTTCGCCCCGACCCAGACCTCCGATACGCGCAGCCACTCGACGAGCACGGTCTTCACGAACGTCTCCGGCTCCCACTGCGACAGCTCGTGCGTGAACCGGACGATGGCCGCGCCGTCCACGCCCGCGTGCGCCAGCCCCTCGAGCTTCTGCGCCTTCGTCATCAGCAGCGGCGGCGCCTTGTCGGGCCTCACGACGCGCGGCGGATGGGGGTCGAACGTCATGACGACGGAGGTGGCCCGGCGTTCATGGGCGACCCGCTGCAGCCGGTCGAGAATCTTGCGATGGCCACGGTGCAGGCCGTCGAAGTTGCCGAGCGCCAGCACCGGCTGCTTCCAGTGCGCCGGCCGCGCATCGTCAGGAAAATGGATGATGTCCACGATTACCCGGGAATCTCGAGCACTTGGCCATCATAAGCCAACTCCACACCTGCGGGCAGGCGCGCGCAGGTGCCGGCGTGTGACAGGTCGTGGGCGATGTGCGTGAAGTACGCGCGTTCGGGCCTCAGACGAGCGACGACGTCGACGGCCTGATCGACGTTGAAGTGCGTACTGTGCGGACGATCGCGGAGTGCGTCGAGCACGATCGTGCGGACGCCGGCGAGGAGGGCCCACGACGCCTCCGGAATCTGGTTGCAATCGGTGAGGTACGCGAACGTGCCGATGCGGAAGCCGAGGACCGGCAGCGGGCCGTGCATCACCGGCACGGGCACGACCTCCAGGCCGCCGAGCGAGAACGGACCGCCGATCGCGAACGGCACGAGCTTCGGCACGCCGCCGCCGTAGGCTGGCGGCGGGTTGAAGATGTACGCGAACGTCTGCCGGATTTCCGCGAGCGTGTCCGGGGACGCCATGACCGGGATCGGCGACCGCTGCATGTAGTTGAAGCGCCGCACTTCGTCGATGCCGAACACGTGGTCCGCGTGCGCGTGCGTGAAGAGGATCGCATCGACGCGGCGGACGTCGTACGCGAGCGCCTGCGCGCGCAGATCGGTGGACGTGTCCACGAGGACGTAGCGGACCGAGCCGGCAACGGCGCTGGCATCCCCGTCGCCCCCGGCGTAGAAGTCCAACAGGATCGACGGCCGCGTCCGCCGGTCGCGCGGGTCGGCCGACCGGCACACCGCGCAGTCGCAGCCGATGGCCGGCACCCCGCTCGACGTGCCCGTCCCCAGCATCGTCACGCGGAACGGCCGCGGCGCCGGCGGGCCGCTCACGGCTGGATGATGCGCGAAGTCTCGCCGCTGGCCTGGAGGAAGCGGACGCGAAGCTCGTAGAGCACCTGCTCCAGCATCTGGCGCTCTTCCGCCGTCAGGTTGCCGCGCGTCTTCTCTTCGAGCAGCGCGAGGATGGCGATCATCTGCGCGGCGCCCTCGAGGTTCGGCTCGAGCTTCTCGCCGGTCGCCGGATCGGCGATGTCGCCGAGATGGATCGCCGCCGTGGTGGCCAGGGACACGATGAAGGCGGGAAACGGGAGTTCAGACATGGGGTAATTGAGTGACTGTGTAATCTGGTAATTTTAGCAAATGCAGGAGTTCGCGCGCCTTGTTGACATCGTCGCCACGCTTCGGGCACCGGGCGGCTGCCCGTGGGACCGGGAGCAGACCATCGACTCGCTGAAGCCCTACGTGCTCGAAGAGACCTACGAGGTGCTCGAGGCCATCGATCGCCACGATCACGCCTCGCTCCGCGAGGAACTCGGGGATTTTCTCTTCGAGGCCGTCTTCGTGGCGCAGCTCGAGGCCGAGGCGGGACACTTCACCGTCGCCGACGCCCTGACCGGCATCGCCGACAAGCTGGTGCGGCGCCACCCGCACGTATTTGCCCGCCAGGAGGGCGACGCCTCGATCGGCGCCGCCGAGGTCGTGACCCGGTGGGAACAGATCAAGGCCCGGGAGCGCGGCAGCTCGGCGAAGCCACAGACGCTCCTGGGAGGCGTCCCGGCGGCGCTCCCCGCCCTGCTCCGGGCCTACCAGATCGGCCTGCGCGCCCGGTCGGTCGGGTTCGACTGGTCCCGCCCGGCCGACGTCGTGGACAAGATCCAGGAAGAGGTCGACGAACTGCGGGACGTGGTCGCCAGCAGCGTGCCAACCGACCACGCCCGCGCCGAGGAGGAGATGGGCGACCTGCTGTTCTCCATCGCCAACCTGTCGCGCCACCTCGGGATCGAACCGGAGACCGCGTTGCGCAAAGCGAACGACAAGTTCACGAAGCGCTTCGAGACGATGGAACACTCCGTCGCGCAAGCCGGACGGACCATGGGCGCCATGAGCCTGGAGGAATTGGAACGCGAGTGGCAAGCTGCGAAGGCGGCCACGTCATGAACCACAAAGGACACCAAGGTCACCAAGGCTTTCTTCACCGAACGAAACGCTTCAGACCATCCACGAACAAGCGGACGTTGAAATTCATCAACAAGCCAACCCGGTGTCCGCTGGCCCTGAGATACGACAGAATCTGGGCCTGATGGATCGGGCGCAGCTTCTTCACGGCTTTCACCTCGACGACGACGCACCGCTCAACCAGGAGATCTAGCCGATGGTCTGCCACGGTTTCGCCTCGATACTGCACCTCGACCTTGCTCTGCCGCTCGAAGCTTAGACCTCGATAGCGCAGTTCGACGGCGACGGCGCCTTCATACACAGCCTCGATGAAGCCCGGCCCAAGCTGCCGATGAACCGCCAGGCCCGCGCCGATGATCTGTTGCACGATCCGTTCAACCTCCGGATCAATGAGCGGGTATGCCCTGCCTTTGTGGCCTTGGTGGTCTTTGTGGTTCATACGTCTTCGTCGTTCCCTTGAAGGTGTGCACATCCAGCGAGTAGCCGTCGGTGTCGATCGTGACGGAACCGTCGCGGTCGGTGCGGAAGATGTCCGCGCCGGCTTCCCGGTACCGGTCGAGCACGTCCGGCACGGGATGTCCGAAGCGGTTGGAGCGGCCGACGCTGACGACGGCGACCTGCGGCCGGAGCGCGCGGACGAACTCCGGGGTGCTCGAAGTCAGGCTGCCGTGGTGCGGGACCTTCACGACGCGCAGCGGCGAAGGCCGCAGCCGCCCTGACAGGGTCCGTTCAACGGCCTTGCCGATATCGCCGGTCAACACGATCGAGACGTCCCGCCAGCGCACGTCCACGACGATCGAGTCGTCGTTGCGGACGCGCTGCCGCTCCCAGTCGGCAGGATCGGGGTGCTCGACGGCGACGTCGACCCCGTCGATGTTCGCGCGGTCGCCGGTCCTCACGTTCGTCCACCGCAGCCCGAGTTCGCCGGCAGTGGCACGGAGCGCGGTGAGCGGCTCGAACCTCGGAACGGGAATGCCTTCCCACACCTCGCGCGGCTTGAACTCGCGCAGGATCGAGGCGGCTCCGCCGATGTGGTCCGGATCTCCGTGCGTGACGACGAGAGAGTCCAGACGGCGGACACCGGCGACCCGAAGCGACGGCGCGACGACGCGGTCGCCGATGTCGAAGCCTGAAGCCGTCGAGACGAGGCCACCGGTGTCGACGAGCAGCGTGGCGCCGTGCGGAAACCTGAGGAACGCCGAGTCGCCCTGCCCCACGTCGAGAAACGTCACGTGGAGCCGGCCGTCGCCCGCGGATGCCGCAAGGGTCCAGGGCTGGGCCAGCATCCAGACGGCCGCGCCAGCCGCCGCGGTCAGCGGAACGGGCGAGCGCGGACGGAACCAGAGGGCAACGAGCGCCCCGTAGTAGATCGCAACGCAAGGCCAGCCGGGTGCCGCCACCCTGAACGTCGCGGCGGGCGCAAACCGGACGAGTTCAGCGGACCAGACGAGGCCGGCGGCGCCTGCATGCGCGATCAACCCGCACGCCAGCGACAGCCAGCGCGCGACGAACACCGCCGGCACAACAGCCATGCCGGCGACCTGGGTGATGGCCATGAGCGGAATCGCCAGGAAGTTCAGCGCGAGGCCGGCGAAGGTGACGCGCTGAAAGAGCATCGCGCCGACCGGCAACAGCAGCGCTTCGGTGGCGGCGGAGGCGACGAGCAGCGCCGACAGGGGCGCCAGAAGGCGCGGCAGGACGCGTCCATGGCGGCGCGACGCCAGCAACGGCCCGACCGCAAGGATCGCGAGGGTCGCGCCGAACGTCAGGACGAACGCCGGGTCGGCGATCGAGAGCGGTTCCGCTGCGAGCAGGCACGCGGCCACGCACGCCAGCGCGTTCAGCGGCGGGCTGCGCTGGTCGGCGGCACGGGCCGCGAGGTAGACGACCGCCATGAGCGTCGCGCGATCGACCGATGCGCCGCCGCCCACCAGACGTCCGTAGGCGACCAGCAGAACGATCGACGCCAGCATCGCCGTACGGCCGAGCATCCCGGCCAGACGAAACCCGGCGATCAGCAGGCCGGCGAGGATCGCGATGTTGCCGCCCGAAATCGCAATGACGTGATATGTGCCGGCCTCCTGCAGCCGCCGCTCCACATCGTCGTCCAGGCCGGCGCGGTCGCCGATCACGATGGCCGTGACGATCGCAGACGAACGACCGCTCCACCGCCCTACGGCGTCGCCGATGGCGTGCCGCGCGAGCGCGCGTGCATCGGCCATCCGCTCGTCGATCCAGCCGGCGCGGGCCACCAGCTCCACGAGCGCTCCGCTCTTTGTCGTCCCCAGGAGTGACGTGCCGCGCATCTGGAGCGCCCGTTCGGCATCGGGGACGCCTTCGTTGAGATACCGCGAAGCCCGGTGCAGATCGACGGGCAGCCGCACGCGCCGGCCGGCGCGCCAATCCTCCATCAGGGACGGCGCGAGCGAGCCGGCGACCGTGACGCGGACGCCGCCGCTGACGGCCTGTACGTCGCCGGCCCCCCTGGTGCGAACGACGCGAACGATGCGATCGACGTCCACGTTCAGCGACACGCCGGCGGCGCCGGCCGACGCGTCGTTTCGCAGCGTGCCTTCGACAAACGCGAACGCTGACGGGTCCTCCGGAACGCTACGGCCCGCCGCGACAGCTTCAGCCTTACGCGCGCCGGCGAGCTCGTCGAACGCTATCCGCAACGACGATCGTCGAGCGTGCTGCCACGCGTCAGACGAGAGGAGCGCGCCTCCGGCCGCAAAGCCCGCGACGACGCAGCCGGCGAGCCAGAACGCACGCTCCTGCCAGAGGGCGACCACCGCGCCAGCGGCGGCGCCGGCCATCACCACATAGGCAAGCGCATGAGGGACCTGGACCGCGAGGCCCGCCGCAGCCCCCGCGATGAGACCGACCGCCGGAACGGCCGCAACCACACGCACGCAGGAGCTGGTGCAATGCCAGATCCCACACGAACCACAAGCACACGAAGACCACAAAGAACTCAAAACAATGAGTCTTGCGGCTTTGTGATCTTCGAGATCTTTGTGGTTAGTCCTGCCGGGTACGCAGGAACAGCGTCGTGGTTAGACCTTCTCCGCGGTAATTCCTGCGTAGTAGTCCTGCAGCGCGCGGACGCCGAGGCCCTGTTCGCGCAGACCGCGGATGGCCTGGACGGCCGCCGCGGCGCCGGTGAGCGTCGTGATGCAGGGCACTTCGTGCATCATCGCGGCGCGCCGGACCATGCGGTCGTCGAAGAACGACTCGCGCCCGAGCGGCGTGTTGATGACGAGGTCCACCTTGTGGTTCACGATCTCGTCGGCGATGTTGGGCCGGCCTTCGTTGACCTTGTAGATCACACCCACGTCGAGGCCGTACGCGCGGAGATACGCCGCCGTGCCGCGCGTCGCGATGAGCCGGAAGCCCAGCGTCGACAGGTCGCGCGCGATCGGCACGAGGTTCGCCTTGTCATCGTTGTTGACGCTCACGAACGCCGTGCCGTTCTCGGGCAGGCGCTGCCCCACCGACAGCTGCGCCTTCGCGAACGCGACGCCGAAGTTGCTCGACCCGCCCATCACCTCGCCGGTGGACTTCATCTCGGGGCCGAGGATCGTGTCGACGCCCGGGAACCGGACGAACGGGAACACCGGGCTCTTGACGAACACACCCGCCACTTCGAGGTCGCGCGTGTACCCCAGTTCCGCGAGCGTGCGTCCCGCCATGACCTTGGCCGCGATCTTCGCCAGCGACGTGCCCGCGGCCTTCGACAGGTACGGGACCGTGCGCGACGCGCGCGGGTTCACCTCGAGCACGTACACCACATCGTCCTTGGTCGCAAACTGCACGTTCATCAGCCCGACGACGCCGAGCGCGCGGGCGATGCGGCGCGTGTGCTCCCGAATCGTCTGCAGATGGCGTTCGGGGCAGAGGAACGGCGGCACGACGCACGAGCTGTCGCCCGAGTGAATGCCGGCCTCCTCGATGTGCTCCATGATGCCGCCGATGATGACGGCGCCGGTGCTGTCGGCGACGGCGTCGACGTCGAACTCGAAGGCATCCTCGAGGAACCGGTCGACCAAGACTGGATGCTCGGGCGACGCATCAACGGCGTGCGTCATGTAGCGGTCGAGCGTCGCGGTGTCGTAGACGATCGCCATCGCGCGTCCACCCAGCACGTACGACGGCCGCACGACAACGGGGAATCCAATCGACGCCGCCACCTCCCGCGCTTCCTCTCGCGACGTCGCCGTGCCGCTTTTCGGCTGCGTGATGTTCAGGCCGGACAGAAACGCCGCGAAACGCTCGCGATCCTCGGCCAGGTCGATCGAATCCGGCGAGGTGCCGAGAATCGCCACGCCCGCCTCCTGCAGCGCCAACGCGAGCTTGAGCGGCGTCTGGCCCCCGAACTGCACCAGGCACGACACCTCGCCGCCGGCCGACCGTTCGGTGTCGATGACGGCCATCACGTCCTCGAACGTCAGCGGCTGGAAGTACAGCCGGTCGGCCGTGTCGTAGTCGGTCGACACGGTCTCCGGGTTGCAGTTGATCATCACCGTCTCGAAGCCTTCTTCGCGCAGCGCGAAGGCGGCGTGGCAGCAGCAGTAGTCGAACTCGATGCCCTGCCCGATGCGATTCGGCCCGCTGCCGAGGATGATCACCTTCTTGCGCCCGTTCGGGTTCGATTCGCACGTCGGCTCGTAGGAGCTGTACAGGTACGGCGTGAACGACTCGAACTCGGCCGCGCACGTGTCCACGCGCTTGTAGACCGGCACCAGCGACTGGCTCGCGCGCCGCTCGCGGATGGACGTCTCGGTCGCCCCCGCGGCCTGTGCGATCTCCTGATCGCCGAACCCCGCGCGCTTCAGCCGCCGCATCACGTCGGGCGACAGCCCTTCGAGGCCTCCCTCGGCCAGCCGTTTCAGGCCGACGATTTCGGCGAACTGCTGCAGGAACCACGGATCGATGTTCGTCGGTTCGTGGACCTGCTCGACCGTCCAGCCGCGATCGAGCGCGCGGAAGATGTCCCACATCCGCCGATCGTTCGGCACGGCCAGCCGCTTCCGCAGCGCGGCGTCACTCTCCCCTTCCGTGCCCGCGATGCCCTCGGTCCGATCGCCTGTCGCCGGTCCGAACAGCAACCCGCTCCGTCCGAGCTCGAGGGAGCGGACGCCCTTCATGAACGCTTCCTTGAACGTCCGGCCGATGGCCATGGCCTCGCCGACCGACTTCATCTGCGTCGTCAGCGTCCGGTCGGCCTGCGGGAACTTCTCGAAATTCCACCGCGGGATCTTGACGACGACGTAGTCGATCGCCGGCTCGAAGCTGGCCGGGGTGAGGCGCGTGATGTCGTTCGGGATCTCGTCGAGGTGGTACCCGAGCGCGAGCTTGGCCGCGATCTTCGCGATCGGAAAGCCCGTCGCCTTCGACGCCAGCGCCGAGGATCGCGAGACGCGCGGGTTCATCTCGATCACGACCATCCGGCCGTCGGCGGGGTTCACGGCAAACTGGATGTTCGACCCGCCCGTTTCGACCCCGACTTTGCTGATGATGCGTCGCGCCGCGTCGCGCATCCGCTGATATTCCTTGTCGCTGAGCGTCAGGATCGGCGCGACCGTGATGCTGTCGCCCGTGTGGACGCCCATCGGGTCGATATTTTCTATCGAACAAATGACGACGAAGTTGTCCGCGACGTCGCGCATGACCTCGAGCTCGAATTCCTTCCAGCCGATCACCGATTCCTCGACCAGAATCTCGTGGACCGGGCTCAGCTCGACCCCACGCTCGGCCAGCTCGCGGAATTCCTCGATGTTGTAGGCGATGCCGCCGCCGACGCCGCCCAGCGTGAACGACGGGCGAATGACCAGCGGAAAGCCCAGCGTCTTCGCCAGGTTCAACGCCTCGTCGAGCGAGCGCGCGAGCCCGCTCATCGGGACGTCGAGCCCGATTTCGCGCATCGCGTCCTTGAACAGCAGGCGGTCTTCCGCCACCTTGATAGCCTGGATGGACGCGCCGATGAGCTTGACGTTGTATTTCTCGAGGATGCCGGCGTTGTGGAGGTCGACCGCCAGGTTCAGCGCCGTCTGCCCTCCGACGGTCGGCAGGATGGCGTCCGGCCGTTCGATCTTGATGATCGCTTCCAGCACTTCCGGCGTGAGCGGCTCGACGTAGGTGCGATCCGCCAGATCGGGATCCGTCATGATCGTCGCCGGGTTGCTGTTGACGAGGATGACCTCGAGGCCCTCGCTCCGCAGCGCCTTGCAGGCCTGGCTGCCCGAGTAGTCGAACTCGCACGCCTGACCGATGACGATCGGGCCCGAGCCGATGATGAGCACGCGTTTCAGATCGGTGCGCTTTGGCATCTGTGTAGGGGCTGGAGGCTGGAGCGGCCTCTAGCCTCTAGCCTCCTCGATCATCCCAATGAAGTCGTCGAACAGATAGTCCGCGTCGTGCGGGCCAGGCGATGCTTCCGGGTGGTACTGCACGCAGAACACCGGATGCGTCTTGTGGCGCAGCCCCTCGACCGTGCCATCGTACAGATTCAGGTGCGTCACGGCCACGTCGTCCGGCAGCGTCGTCGGGTCGACGGCGAACCCGTGGTTCTGCGACGTGATTTCGACCTTCCCGGTCTCGAGCTTCTTCACCGGGTGGTTGCCGCCGCGGTGGCCGAACTTCAGCTTGAACGTCGACCCGCCCATGGCGAGCCCGAGCACCTGATGACCGAGGCAGATGCCGAACACCGGCACGCCCGAGGCGACGAGCGCCTTCGCGTTGTCGATCGCGTACGTCAGCACGGCGGGATCGCCGGGCCCGTTGCTCAGGAACACGCCGTCGGGCCGCGTCGCCAGCAGTTCCGCAGCCGGGGCGGTCGCCGGATACACGCGAACGTCGCAGCCGTGCGCGCTCAGCCGCCGCAGGATGTTGCGCTTCATCCCGAAGTCGTACGCGGCAATCTTCAGCCGGCGCTTCGCGAGACGTCCCGCCGCCAGGCCGAACTCGCCCGGATCCTCCGCCGGCCAGTCGAACGCGGCACCGGTCGTGACGTCGCGCACGAGGTCCGACCCTTCCATCTTCGGCAGCGCCAGCGCGCGCGCGACGAGGGCCTGCGGATCGAGGTCGTGGCCGGTCACGACGACGCCGCGCATCACGCCGCCCGATCGCAGCTTCCGCGTGAGCGCCCGCGTGTCGATGTCGGAGATGGCGACGATGCGGTTGGCGACGAGGTAGTCGCGGAGCGTGCCCTCCGCGCGCCAGTTGCTCGCCACCGGCGACTGCTCGCGCACGATGAATCCGGCGACGTGTGGTCGCCCGCGATTCGCCATCCCGCGCCGACACACCGTAGTTCCCGATCTCCGGGCACGTCATCGTCACGATCTGGCCGGAGTACGAGGGGTCGGTCAACACTTCCTGATAACCCGTCATGCTCGTGTTGAACACGACTTCACCGCCAGCCACACCTTCGGCGCCCGCGGCCTGTCCGCGGAACCACGTGCCATCTTCAAGCGCAAGAATCGCCTCTGTACTCATCCCCCGGCCCTTAAGTTCTAAGTTCTAACTTCCAAGTTCTAAGTTCTACCGCTCCAGCGACGCGGTGACGCGGTTCGGCTCGGTCGCGCTCACCTGCACCGACGACGACCACGGCCGGTACCCCTCGAGTGTGATGCGGACGTCGTGGGCACCGACCTTGACGAGCGGGAACGTGAGCGGCGTCGTGCCCACCTGCCTGCCATCCAGAAACACCGCGGCGCCTGACGGCTTCGATTCGATCGCGAGCGGCGCCTCGGCCCCCGCCGGCACAGCCGGCGGCGTCCTGACCATCGGCACCGTGAGCGTCACGGACGGCTGGGCAGCGGTGATCACGATGCGGCGCTCGACGGTCGTATAGCCCTCGCGCACGAGACGCACCTGGTGCGGGCCGCGTGCGAGATCGCGAACCGTGGACGGCGTCTCGCCGCCGCCGTGGCCGTCAACGAAAACGCGAGCGCCCGATGGCGTCGAACGCACCAGCACACGGCCCGCAAAGAGCGGCGCAACAGGCGGAGTGGGCCGCGCGGGCGCCGGCACAGCCACCGGCGCCGGTACCGTGGCGGGAGGCAGAGGCCGGGATTCGATCGCCCCGGCTTCGGGTTCTCGCACGACGGGTGGCGCGGCCGCCACGGGAGCTGCGGCGTTCTCCGCCGCCGGCGCGACACTCGCGACGCCGGCTGGACGATCGCGGATGGCGACGGCGTACCCGGCGCCGAACCCGAGCGCGGCGCCGACAACAGCTGCCAGTGCGAGCGGCCACACGAGCGACAGGCTCGATGCCTCGGCGGCCGGCGGGGACGATAGCAGACTTCCCGACACGTACGGAGGCTCGACGACAGCCTCCCGCTCACCGGACCCACTTGGTCCCAGGGGTCCGAGAGGTCCGAGAGGTCCGAGAGGTCCCAGGGGTCCGAGGGGTCCCAGAGGTCCTGGGGGTTCTGCATGTCCGAGAGGTCCTGCGTCGACGGCATCGTCAACAACGGCCGCCGCTTCGACTTCCTGATAGCGCGGCGGCTCGGGCGTGCGGAGCGCCAACGCTGCGGGGTCGGCTTCGTCGAGCGGCAGCATGGGCTCGGCGGCCAGCCGCGGCGTCGTATTCCGCCGGACCATACGGCTCACCTTCGCGGGCCTGCCTTCGAACGCGTCCGCGAGCGCGGCGGAAAAATCCGACGCGGTGCCGAACCGATCGGCGACGTCATCGGCGAGCGCGCGCGCAAACACTTCGCGCAGCGCAGAGAGGTTGCCGCCGGGCGCGTCGGTGATGGCCGCGGCCGCCTGCGCACCGCTGCCGGACAGACGCCGGCTCCACACGAGTTCGTACGCGATTGCCGCGAGGCTGAAGATATCGGCGCGGCGATCCCACGGGCCGCCGCCGATCCGTTCCGGCGCGGTGTACGGCCGCCGCACGGGCCCCGGCACGCCGACGTGTTCAAGCGCGCGCGTAATACCCAGGCCCACCAGGCGGAAGTCGTCGGGCGAGAGCAGCACGTCCCGCGGATGCAGCGCCCCGTGGACGACCTGACGGTCAGCGGCGTAGTCCAGGGCCTCCGCCAGCCGGGCCACGATGCTCAGCGCGTCGGCCACGGGCGTCGGGCCGCCCTCGCGAATCACGACGTCGAGCGAATCCGCCGTGACGTAATCCTGGGCCAGGTACGCGGTGACGCCGTCGATGCCGGCCGCCAGCGGCGCCGCAATGACGGGATGGTCGAGCGCCGCCTCGATCAGTTGTTCGAATTCGGCGACGAGCCGGTGCACACGCTCGGGCGGCAGATCGAGGCGGAAGAGCTTGATGGCGACGAGCCGATCGCGGTCCGGTTCGTACGCGCGGAACACCGGGCCCAACGTACCCGCACCGATCTGATGAAGCACGCGAAATGGACCGAAGGCATCGGGGGCCGTAGAGCCGACAGCTTCCGTGTGCAGTGATGACTCCTCAGAGGAAGGCGCTTCATCGTAACACTGATCCGCGGCAGCTGATCGTGTAAAGTAGGTTTCCGGTGCAGGCAAACCCTACCGCCGCCACTCCACAGACAGGTGAACCAACCGCGCGCACGGGCATCGACCTGCGCCGCTTTCCCTGGGTGAAGCGGCTCGCCGCCGACTACGCCTTCGCCTTCGCCGGCCTCGCACCGTTTTTCTCGGGCAATCCCGCGGAGGACTCGGCCTGGACCGCGGCGATCGCCCGCGCACAGGCGCATCCGCGCGATCGTCAGCAGCTCGCGCGGGCCATCGGTGAGCAGCAGCGGCGCCGCGGCGCGCCGGCCCAGGCGCGCGCCGCCGCCGATCGTCTCGCCGGCGCAACGGCCGTGGCGGTGCTGACCGGCCAGCAGGCGGGCCTGTTCGGCGGCCCCGTCTACACGCTGCTCAAAGCCATCACGGCCCTGAAGCTCGCCGACGAGGTGTCGCGGCGGCACGGCGTGCCGGCCGTCGCGGTCTTCTGGATCGAAGCCGAAGATCACGACTGGGACGAAGTGCGATCGTGCACCGTCCTCACCGCCGACCTCGAATGCCGGACCATCGCCTTGCCAGAGCGCCCGGCGGGCGAACCGGTACCGGTCGCCTCGATCGGACTGGACGACCACATCGGCGGCGCGCTCGCTGAGCTCGAGCAGGCGCTGCCGCCCACCGAGTTCCGCGACGCGCTGCTCGCCGATCTCCGCGCGGCCTACCAGCCCGGCACCGGGATGGCCGAGGCGTTCGGACGATGGATGGAGCGCGTGCTCGGCGAACGCGGCCTCGTCGTGTACGACGCGTCGGATCCGGCCACCAAGTCGCCGGTCAGCCCGGTGTTCGTGCGCGAGTTGTCGACGCCCGGCCAGACGGCGACGGCCGCGTCGAAGGCCGGCGCCGATCTCGCGGCCCGGGGTACCACGCGCAGGTGCAGGCGGCCGACGGCAGCCTGGCCCTGTTCCGGCTGGATGAATCGCGGCGCGCCATCCGGCAGCAGAACGGCCAGCTGGTGATCGGCGAGTCCACCTACGCCCCGGCGGCGCTCGCGAAGGAAGCCGGCGAACGTCCGCAGGGGTTCAGCCCGGGCGTGCTGCTCCGGCCGATCATTCAGGATGCGCTCTTTCCGACGATCTGTTACGTCGCCGGCCCGAGCGAGCTGGCTTACCTCGGCCAGCTTCGCGGCGTCTACGAACACTTCGGCGTGCCGATGCCGCTCATCTATCCGCGAGCCACGGCGACGCTGCTCGACTCGGCCGCTTCGCGTTTCCTCACCAGGTATCAGTTTCCGCTCGAAGCCCTGCAGCCCCAGGACGAAGGGGGCCTGAACGAGCTGCTCAAGACCCAGATTCCACCGGACGTGGATACGGCCTTTGCCGCTGCCGGCGCCGCGGTCGACAGCCAGATGCAGCGGGTGGTCGACGCGCTGCTGACGCTCGACCCCACGCTCGAAGGCGCCGCGCGGAACACAACCGGCAGGATGCAGCACGATCTGGAGAGCCTGCACGGCAAGACGATTCAGGCGGCGAAGCGCAAGAACGACACGCTGCGCCGGCAGTTTCTCCGCACGCGCGCGCTCGCCTTCCCCAACGGGCACGCGCAGGAGCGCACGGTCGGCTTCGTCTGGTTCCTGAACCAGTACGGGCCGGCGCTCGTCGAACGGCTCTGGGACG
Organism: uncultured Acidobacteriota bacterium; assembly: GCA_963821285.1. Lineage (GTDB taxonomy): Bacteria > Acidobacteriota > Vicinamibacteria > Vicinamibacterales > CAVVIG01 > CAVQJU01. Next base: position 123,520 of record CAWGDD010000003.1, on the reverse strand, counting down.
CCCTGCCCACTGAGATGGGACAGCATTGGGTGATCACGATCTGACGACGGAAACGCCCGGCGGCGCGCGGCCGGACACCCAGAGGTGCCGGATGGGCCGGCAGGCGCGCACTCGTCCGCATCAAGATTTCGATGTGGTGGCGCAGGCCGTGGGTCCGCGTGGCCGCCGCCGCGCTCCTCGCCTGCGCCGCGGGCTTGTGCGTCGCGACGACGTACTACTACGTCAGCTTCTCGCGGCTCATCGACCAGCGGCTGCACGGCGAGCGCGACCGCGTGCTCCCGCGCGTGCTGGCCCGCCCGCTGGAGATCCGGCGCGGCCAGTCGATGAACAACCGCCAGCTGATCGACCGGCTGAACGAGCTGGGGTACGCGGAGCGCGGCGCCCTCGAAAAGCCCGGCGAGTTCATCATCGGCGACGGCTCCGTCTCGATCATGCCGCGCGGAGCGACCTCGCGCGGCGAGATCGTGCGCGTCGGATTCGAACGGCGCCCGCCGAGCGGCGAAGCCCCCGCGGCGCCCGGTCGCGCGCCTCGGACCACGTCGTGCGCCTCGAACGCGGCGCGAAGCGAAACCGATCGGCTGACGCTCGACGCGCCGGTGCTCGCGTCGATCAGCCCCGGCGAACGCGAGAAGCGCCGGCCGGTGGCCCTCGCCGCCATCCAGCCCCGCATGGTCCAGGCCGTGCTGTCGATCGAGGATCGCCGCTTCTACGAGCATCCCGGCATCGATCCGATCGGCATGGGCGGGGCGGTCTTCTCCTACGCCACGGGCCGACGCAACCGCATGGCCGGCGCCAGCACCATCACCCAGCAGCTGGTGCGCAACGTCTTCCTGCCGAAGTTCGACGGCATGACGCTCGAAACGCGCGCGCGAGCGTTCCACGCGCCGCAAGGTGCTCGAGATCTTCGTCTCGGTCATCCTGACGATCAAGGCCTCGAAGGAAGAGATCCTCGAGATGTACCTGAACGACGTCCCGCTCGGCCAGCGCGGGTCGTTCGCGATCATGGGCGTCAGCGAGGCGTCGCGGCTGTTCTTCGGCAAGGACGTCAGCAACGTCTCGCTGGCCGAAGCGGCCACGATCGCCGGCGTGATCCAGTCGCCGTCGGCGCTCTCGCCGTTCAACAACCCGCAGCGCTGCCGCGAGCGCCGCAACGTCGTGCTGACGGCCATGGTCGACGCGGGCTACATCGAGCCCGACGCCGCCGAACGCGCCTCCGCCGAGCCGCTCACCGTCGTCCAGCGCGCGCTCGAGGCCGAGGCGCCGTACTTCGTGGACTACGTCGGGCAGCTGCTCGACGAGCAATACCCGGGGCTGACGACCACGACCGACAAGGCCGTCGACGTCTACACGACGCTCGACCTGCACCTGCAGCGGCTGGCGCAGGACGCGGTGCGCAACGGCCTGACCAACGTCGATCAGCTGCTGTCGCGGCGCAAGCGCAAAGGCAAGGCCGAGGCCGCGCTCATCGCCGTCGATCCGCGCACGGGCGAAATCCTCGCGTTCGTCGGCGGGCGTTCGTACAACCAGTCGCAGTACGACCGCGTCGTGCTCTCGCGGCGGCAGCCGGGCTCCGTGTTCAAGCCGTTCGTGTACCTCGCGGCGTTCGAGCACGCGGCAGCCGAGGGACGCACGGACGTCACGCCGGCGTCGATCACGCTCGACGAACCCGAAACCTTCGAGTTCGACGACCAGGTGTGGACGCCGGAAAACTACGAGAAGGAGTACGACGGGCCGATTACGTTCCGCCGCGCGCTCGCGCATTCGCGGAACCTCGCCACGATTCACGTCGCCCAGGCGGCCGGCTACGATCGCGTCGCGGCGCTCTGGAAGAAGCTCGGCGTCGGCAACGCGCCGAAGGCGTACCCGTCGATCGCGCTCGGCGTGTTCGAGGCGACGCCGTTCGAAATCGCCACGGCGTACACGATCTTCCCGAACCTCGGATCGCTGCGGCCGCTCAAGCACATCCTGTCGATCACGAGCGGCGGCGCCAACCTCACGAAGAAGCCGTCCGCGGGCGTCCGCGAGATCGCGCGGCGCGACACCACGTACCTCGTCACCAACATGATGCGCAGCGTCCTCAACGAGGGCACGGCCGCGGGCGCACGGTCCGCCGGCTTCACGCTCGACGCCGCGGGCAAGACGGGCACGACCAACGACCTGCGCGACGCCTGGTTTGTCGGCTTCACGCCCGAACTGCTGACGGTCGTGTGGGTGGGCTTCGACGACAACCAGCCGGTCGGGTTGAGCGGCGCCCAGGCCGCGCTGCCGATCTGGACCGAGTTCATGACCCGCGCGCTCGCCGGACGCTCGAGCGAGGAGTTCGAGGTGCCCGACGGCATCTCGTTCGTGGACATCGACAAGGACACCGGGAAACTCGCGCTGCCCGCCTGCCCCCACGTCTTCCACGAAGCCTTCATCGTCGGCACCGAACCGACGCGGTCGTGCGACCTGCATCGGTGACGCCGAGGTCGGGCGGTCGGCAGGTCGCGGTCGCAGGCCGGCAGGCCGGCGTCAGGCAGCCGGCAGGCGCAGGTCAGGCAGCCGGCGCCGGGCCGGCCAAACGCCTGGCATTACCCGCCCGCCCTGCCAGGCTTGCCGGCCCCGCCAGCCCTCACCGGCCAGGCCTGCCCGACCCGCCCGACCCCGTATAATCGCACCAGTGAATCAAGAGGTCTTCGCAGCCGTCGCCGTGGCGCTCGAACGGGGCGAGCCGGCGGCGCTCGTGACGATCGTCGCCGCGCGGGGCTCCACGCCGCAGCGCGTGGGCGCCAAGATGCTGGTCTTCGCCGACGGCCGCATCGTCGGGACGATTGGCGGCGGGTGCTACGAGAACGATGCGTTCTGGAAGGCCCGCGAGGCGATCACCAGCCGGCGTCCTGAGCTCGTCCACTACGAGCTGGACGATGACTTCGCCCAGGAGACCGGGCTGATCTGCGGTGGACAGATGGACGTGTACATCGAGCCAATCGAGCCCTCGCCCGAGCTGTTCGTCGTCGGCGCCGGCCACGTCGGGTTTCACCTGGCGCGCGTCGCCCACGAAGTCGGCTTTCGCGTCCACGTCGTGGACGATCGCGAGAAGTTCGCCAATCGCGAACGGTTTCCGGACGCCGTCGAGATCGTCGTGGAAGACATCCCGGCCTGGATCGGCCGCACCCAGCTGCCCGCCCACGCGTACGCCGTCATCGTCACGCGCGGGCACACGAACGACCTCGAGGCGCTGCGGGCCCTGGCGCCACGCGACCTGCGCTACCTCGGCCTCATCGGCAGCCGCGCCAAGGTGGCGCGCATCTACGACCAGCTGGTCGCCGACCAGATGGCGCCCGAAATGCTCAGCCGCGTCCACGCGCCCATCGGCCTCGACATCGGCGCCGTCACGCCCCAGGAAATCGCCGTCAGCATCCTCGCCGAGCTGATCGCGGTCAAACACGGCAAAGTCCTCGGCAAGGACGGCGGCGGCCGGTCAATGAAGTGGGAACCTCCGAAGCTGGTTGCCACGAAAGAATGAACCACTAAGCACACAAGGATCACAAAGCACAAAGGAGACTTTGTGGCCTTCGTGATCTTTGTGGTTCATATGTCTTCCGTGCTCATTCGCAGCGGCGTCGTGGTCACGATGAACGAGGCGTTCGACATCGTGCAGGGCGACGTGTCGATCCGCAACGGCCGGATTGCCGCGATCGGCGCCGACGCCTCCCCAGCGCCCCACGATACGGTCATCGACGCGCACGGCGGCTGGGTGCTCCCCGGGTTCGTGCAGACGCACGTGCACCTCTGCCAGACGCTCTTCCGCGGCTCTGCCGACGACCTGACGCTGATGGACTGGGTGCGCACGCGCGTCTGGCCGCTCGAAGCGGCGCACACCCCGTCGACGCTGCGTGCCGCCGCGCGGCTCGGCATCGCGGAGCTCCTCGCCTCCGGCACGACCACCGTGCTGACGATGGAAACGGTGCATGAGACCGACGTGGTGTTCGAGGCTGCGGCCGAGGCGGGCATCCGCGCGACGATCGGGAAATGCATGATGGACTCCGGCGACGATGTCCCCGCGCGGCTGCGCGAGCAGACGAACGCGTCGATCGACGAGAGCGTGGCGCTGGGCAAGCGGTGGCATGGCGCCGCGCAGGGCCGGCTGCGCGCCGCCTTTGCCCCGCGCTTTGCCGTCTCGTGTTCGCCGGCGCTCCTCGAGGCCGTGGCCAGCCTGTCGACGGCGAACCAGACGCTCGTGCACACGCATGCATCCGAATCGCGTGACGAGATCGCGATCGTGCAGCGCCTGACTGGCGGCCTGTCGAACATCGAGTACCTCGCGAGCCTGCGGCTGGCGTCGCCGCGCCTGTGCTGCGCCCATTGCGTGTGGGTGGACGAACGCGAGCAGGCGCTGCTCGCCGAGCACGGGGTCAACGTCCTGCACTGCCCGAGCTCGAACCTGAAGCTGGGTTCCGGCATCGCGCCGGTCGCCGCGATGCGGGCGCGCGGCATCACCGTGTCGCTCGGCGCCGACGGCGCCGCCTGCAACAACCACCTCGACATGTTCACCGAGATGCGCCTGGCCGCGCTGCTGCAGGCGGCGACGAGCCGTCCCGGCGCGCTGACGGCGCGGGACGCCCTCGTGATGGCGACGCGCGCAGGCGCGCGGACGCTGGGCCTCGACGGAGACATCGGATCGATCGAACCCGGCAAGCGGGCGGATCTGATCGTGATCGACGCCGATCGGCCGCACCTCGTGCCGGGGTCCGATCCGTACTCGACGATCGTCTACGCCGCGCGGGCAGCCGATGTGCGAACGACGATCGTGGACGGCGAGGTGCTGGTGCACGACGGCCGGGCGGTACGGACGGACGCCGCGGCCATCACGGCCGGGGCGCGCGCGGCCGCACGGGAACTGGCAGCGCGCGCCGGTGTATAATGTTTGGCAGTCTCTAAGCGCGAGTGCTAATGCCTGCTGAGCCCACCGACCGCGCCAAACGCGTCCTCGCGGCGCTCGTGCGCGAATACATCGCGTCGGGCGAACCCGTGGCGTCGTCCGTGCTCGTCACGGCGGCCGGCCTCGGGGTGTCCTCCGCCACCGTGCGCAGCATCCTCGCCCGGCTCGAGGACGAAGGGTTCGTCCAGCAGCCGCACACGTCCGCCGGGCGGATTCCCACGGACCGTGGCTACCGTTTCTACGTAGACCTCCTGCTCGACTCGAAGCGATCGAGCCGGACGGCCGACGCCGTCGAGGCGCGGCTGCGCCGCGACCACGCGGGCCGGCTGCCCGATTCGATGCTGCCCGAAGTTTCGCACCTGGTGTCGCAGGCGTCCGGCCACATCGGCTTCGTCCTGCAGCAGGCGCAGGAGGGGGCCGTGTTCGACCGTGTCGAATTCGTCCCGCTCAGCACGTCGCGCGTGCTCGTGGTGATCGTCGCCCGCGGCGGCCACGTGATCCAGAAGGTCATCGAGATCGCGGAACCGCTCGGCGCCGACGACCTGCGCGAAGCGGCCAATTACCTGAACCAGGAGTTCTCGGGGCTGCCGCTCTCCCGCGCGCGCGAGGCGGTGCGCGATCGGATCAACGAGGAGCGCATGCTGTACGACGCGCTGCTGGCGCGAGCGATGCGCCTGGCGACGTCGACGTTCGCGGATCTTCCCAGGGCAGGGACCATCTACGTGGACGGCGCCGCCTCGCTCCTCGAGGAAACGCACGGGCTGACGCTCGGCACGCTGCAGACGCTGCTGCAGATGATGGAAGAGAAACAGCGGCTGGTCCACCTGTTGAACGAGTACATCGACGGCCCGGGCCTGACCGTCGTCATCGGCGCGGAGCATCTGGATCCGAACCTCCGGTCGTTCAGCCTGATCGTGTCGACCTACGGCGACGGGATGGCGATTGGCACGGTGGGCGTGATCGGACCGACGCGCATGCGATATCCCCGCGCCATCGACGTGGTGGACGGCGCCGCGCAGGCCGTGTCGCGCGTTCTGCGCGATCCAAACTAGGAACGTATGACTGACAAACACGTGCCGGACCCGGCGGACACCTCGCCGGCGGCAACCGATCCATCCGACGCGCCAGAGCCGGGAACCGGCGATCCCGCCGACGACATCCGCCGCGAACGCGACGACTACCACGACCGGTGGCTGCGCAAGACGGCCGAGTTCGACAACTACCGGAAGCGGGTCGAGCGCGAACGCCGCGAACAGTCCGACCAGGCGGTCGTCAACGTGCTGCAGGACGTGCTGCTCATCGTGGACGACTTCGATCGCGCGCTGACCGTCGAGAGCGGCGGCGGAGCCGACGCGTACCGGAAGGGCGTGGAGCTCATCTACCAGAAGCTCACCGATCTGCTACGCAGGCGCGGGGTGAAGGCGTTCGAGTCGCTGGGCGCCGACTTCGATCCGAACATCCACCAGGCCGTCGTCCACGAATCGAGCCCCGACCATCGCGAAGGTGAAGTGATCGGCGAGCTGCAGAAGGGCTACATGATGGGCGATCGCCTGCTCAGGCCCGCCATGGTGAAGGTGGCCAAAGCGTGAGCAAGAGGGACTACTACGAGGTCCTCGGCGTGTCGCGGACGGTGACCGAGGTCGAGATGAAGAGCGCCTACCGCAAGCTGGCGCTCAAGTACCACCCGGACCGCAACCCCGGCGACAAGGCGGCCGAGGAGAAATTCAAGGAGTGCGCCGAGGCCTACGCGGTGCTCGCCGACGAAGACAAGCGGGCGGCCTACGACCGCTTCGGCCACGCCGCCGTCGGCAATGCCGGCAGCGCCGGCGTCGATCCGACGATCTTCGCGGACTTCGGCGACATCCTCGGCGGGCTCGGCGACATCTTCGGGTTCGGCGACATCCTGGGCGGCGGGCGGCGCCGCGGCGGCCCGCAGCGCGGGGGCGACCTGCGCTACGACCTCGAGGTGACCTTCGAGGAATCGGCCAAAGGTTCCGAGACAAACATCCAGATCCCCCGGCAGGAAGCCTGCGAGACCTGCACTGGATCGGGCGCCGCGCCCGGCTCCTCACCCGTCGTCTGCAACCAGTGCCGAGGCCAGGGGCAGGTGCGGTTCCAGCAGGGGTTCTTCACCGTGGCCCGAACGTGCCCGCAGTGCCGGGGCACTGGCCGCACGATCGCCAAGCCGTGCCAGACGTGCAAAGGCGCGGGCCAGCTGCCGAAGCAGCGCAAGATCACGGTGAAGATTCCGGCCGGCATCGCGACCGGGCAGCAGCTGCGGCTCCAGGGAGAGGGCGAAGGGGGCACGGGCGGAGCGCCCGCCGGCAACCTCTACGTCGTCATCCACGTGCAGGAACACGAGTTCTTCCGGCGCGACGGCCTGAACCTGTTCTGCGAGATCCCGGTCAACTTCACGACGGTCGTGCTCGGCGGGGAAATCCAGGTGCCGACGCTCGAGGGCACCGAGGCCGTCAAGGTGCCCGAGGGAACGGTGACGGGCACGACGCTGCGCCTGCGCGGCAAGGGCATGCCCGACGTCAACGGACGCGGGAAGGGCGATCTGTTTGCGACCGTGCAGGTGCGGACGCCGAAAAAATTGAGTAAAGACCAGCGACACGCGCTCGAACAGCTCGCCAAGACGCTGCCGGCCGAGAAGTTCGAGCCGCGCAAGCGGCACGAAGAGCAGGACGAGCGCAACCTGTTCGATCGCGTCAAGGACATGTTTGGATAAGCGCTGGCCGGCCCTCGACGTCTACGGAGACGGCCAGGAAGAACGCGGGTTCTATGTGGCCGACGACTACGCGCCCACGGCGGTCCAGGAAATCGACGGCGGCCTCCGCTTCTTCTTCTCCAACTCCAACGATCGGGACCAGGCCGCCAAAGCGCTCGTGCAATACCTTCGCGTCTCCCCCGTCGACGTCCCCGGCGACGACTGGGCACGGCGATCGCAGCAGGATCTCGCGCCGGTCACGGTCGGCCGTCTCACGCTCCTGCCCGCCACCAGCCTGCCCTGCCCGCCCAGCCTGGCCCGCCCGCCCTGCCCGCCCTCGTGATCCCACCGTCGATGGGCTTCGGCACTGGCCACCACGCGACCACCCGCTTGTGCCTCGCCGCGCTGCAGGAGATCGATCTCGCCGGCGCCGAAGTGCTCGACCTCGGGACGGGGTCCGGTGTGCTGGCCATGGCCGCCATCCACCTTGGCGCCGCTCACGCCCTCGGGGTCGATGACGACCCGGATGCCGTTCAAGCGGCCGTCGAGAGCCTGGCGCTCAATCCGGGCTTGCCCAAGGGCCGCATCCTGTTCGTCGTCGGTGACCTGATGACGATGGAGGTGCCGGCGGCTGATGTGGTGATGGCGAACCTGACGGGTGGTCTCCTGATCCGTGCGGCGGCGCGTCTGCGGCGGGCCCTGAGGCCCGGGGGCGTGCTGATCATGAGCGGTCTCCAGGCGGACGAGCGCGACGAGGTCTGGCGGGCGTTTGCGGGACTCGAACTCGAAGCGGAGGCGACGGAGGACGGCTGGACAACCTTTACGGCCCGAAGGCTGTCTAACGCAGACAGAGGCTAGAGGCTAGAGGCTGGGGGCTGGGGGCTGGGGGCTGGGGTAAAGGTAAAGATGCGCCGAACACTACCCATTGTCTTGACGATAGCTGCGAGCGTGGCGGTTCTGGCCGGGCAGACGCCGCAGACCGGGACGGCGCAGCCGGGCCAGCCGGGTTCGCGAGGCGCGCAGCAGCCGGCCCGCGATACGCCGGCGCAGCAGAACGCGCCCGCCGTGGCGGGGCGTCTGTCGGGACGCGTGCTGGCGGCCGACAACGGACGTCCGGTGAAACGCGCGCGCGTCTTCATCACGGCTGCGGAGCTGCCGGGCGGGCGCGGGATGCTGACCGACGACAGCGGCACGTTCGACTTCACGGAGCTCCCCGCCGGCCGCTACACGCTGACGGCATCGAAGAGCGGTTTCATCGGCCTCTCATACGGCCAGCGGCGGCCGCTGCAGGCGGGCACTCCCCTTCAACTGGCCGACGGCCAGCAGCTCCGAGGCATCGACTTCCGGCTTCCGCGCGGGGGGGTGCTCGCGGGCCACGTTTTCGACGAGGACGGCGACGCCATGCCCGGCGCGATGGTGCGCGTGATGCGCTACCAGTACCAGCAGGGCGAACGCCGGCTGGTTCCCGCCGGCACCGCGCAGACCGACGACAAGGGCGCCTACCGCGTATGGGGCCTGAACCCGGGCGACTACTACGTGAGCGCCGTCACGCGGATCGACATCGGCATCGGCGGCGGCGGGCGTGGCGCTCCGGGCCGCGGGGGACCGGGCGGGCCTGGTGCGACTACGGGCATCGCGAACGCGGTCGGCGGGCTGCTCGGCGGCAACGTCGCGGCGCTCATCGGCGGGTCCGGCGAGGATCAGGACCGGCTGTCGTACGCGCCGACGTATTTTCCCGGCGTGTCGTCGATCAACGAAGCGCGTTCGGTGACCGTCGGCATCAGTCAGGAAGTTCTGGACATCGACTTCGGCCTGCAACTGGTGCGGACGGCGCGAATCAGCGGGCACGTGGACAACCCCGACGGCACGCGGCCGAGCGGCGGGAACGTCAACCTCACGCCGGAGGGCGCCGCCGGGGGGCGCGGCAACCTCGGCACCAATTTCGGGTCGCGCATCGATTGGGACGGCAGCTTCGCCATCAACAACGTGCCGCCGGGCCGCTACACGCTGCGGGCCCGCAGCAACGACAGCGAAGTCCCTTTGTCGGCATCCCAGCCGCTCGCTGTGGCCGGGGGCGATCTCGCGAACGTCTCGGTGATGCTGGCGACCGGCGGGACCGTGAGCGGGACGATTCTCTTCGAGCCCACGCAGGCGTCGCTGCCGGGAGACCTGACGCAAATCCGCATCGCCGCGCCGTCCACGGAGCTGTCGGATCTTGGGCCGAATCCCAACGCCCGCGTGGACAAGGCCGGCGCCTTCACGCTGGACGGCGTGCCGGCCGGGCCGCACCTCATCCGGCCGAACGGCGGCGGCGCGCTTCGGGGGTGGACGCTGAAGTCGGTCATGCTCGACGGCCGCGACATCACGGACACGCCGATCGACGTGAAGAGCGGTCAGCGAATCGGCAACGTGACGCTCACCTTCACGGACCGTCTCACGGAGATCAACGGCAGCGTGACCGACGACCAGAGCGTCCCGGTGACGGAGTTCACGGTGCTCGCGTTTTCGACGGACTCGTCGCTGTGGCGCGCGCAATCGCGGCAGATCATGACGGCGCGGCCCGACCAGACCGGCACGTTCAAGATTCGCGGCCTCCCGGCCGGCGAGTACTTCATGGTGACGGTCGATCCCGCCGAGCAGGGCGAGTGGTTCGAGCCGGCCTATCTCGACGCCCACCGTCAGGGCGCGACGCGCATCACGCTGTCGGACGGCGACGTCAAGACGCAGAACTTCAGAGTCAGAAGATAGAACGGTTCAGGGTTCCGGGTTCAGGGTTCCGGGTTCTCCGCGAACCTTGAACGCTGAACCTTGAACCATGAACCCTGGAGTCCTATAAGTCACCCCATAGAAACTGCAACACGCTGATCGCGGCCACCGGCGCGGCGTCGGCCCTCAGCGTCCGGCGGCCGAGGCTCACCAGGCGCGCGCCGCGGGCATGCGCGGCCGCCCACTCAGCCTCCACCCACCCGCCCTCGGGCCCGACCAGAATCGCCGCATCCTGAGGCACCGGCTGGTCGCGCAACGCGGAGAGCGGCTCGACGTCGGCGTTCGCTGCCGGCTCGACCAGCATCAGCATGAGGGCGGCCGCCGGCTCGTCGAGGTACGACTCGAGCGTGAGCGGCCGCCTGATCTCGGGCAGCACCGCCCTCCCGGACTGCTTCACCGACGCGAGCGCCACGCGGCGCCAGCGGTCGGGCCGCGCGCCGCGCGCGAGCGCCGCGACGGTCGTCTCGGCTCGCGTGGTGACCAGTGGCTGCACCGCCGACACGCCGAGCATGACCGCGTCGCGGACGATGTCGTCCATCTTCTCGCCCTTGAGTACGGCCTGGGCCAGCGTCAGCGAGACGCCAGGCTCGGCCGCCGAATCCACGCGCGAGACGATCTGCACGCGCGCATCGCGCCGATCGGCGCGCACCACGCGCGCCGCGAACTCGTGGCCGCGGCCGTCGAACACCGACACCATGTCGCCGACGCCCAGCCTCAGCACGCGCGTCAGGTGCTCGGACTCGTCGTGCGGCAGCGTGACGGCCTCGTCGCCCGGGTCGAGACCTGGGGCAAAGAATCGGTGCATGGCGCAATATTATGGTTCAGGGTTCAAGGTTCAGGGTTCAAGGTTCAGGGTTCAGGGTTCAGGGTTCGGGTTCAGGGTTTCGCGAACCTGGAACCCTGAACCTTGAACCTTGAACGATATAATCCCTCCACATGTTCTTCCGCGGGCAAATCATCGGGAAGTACAGGATCCTCAAGACGATCGGAAGCGGAGGATTTGGAACCGTTTATCTCGCCGACGACACCTGGATCAACAAGAAAGTCGCGCTGAAGGTCCCGCACAAGCAGGGCGTGGACTTCGGCGAGCTCCTGCGCGAGGCGCGGTTGCTGGCCGCGCTCGATCACCCGAACATCGTGCGCATCGTCACGGCGGAGAAGCAGGAGAACGTCTTCTTCATCGTGATGGACTTCGTGCCGGGCGAGACGCTCGAGGACGTCGTCGCGCGGGAAGGCGCGCTCGACGTCGCGCTGGCGCTCGACTACACCTGCCAGATCAGCAACGCCGTCGACCACGCGCACCGGCAGGGCGTCCTCCATCGCGATCTGCGGCCGTCGAACATCCTGGTCTCCGAGGCCGGCCAGCTCAAGGTCGCCGATTTCGGGACGTCGCGGTTTCTCGAAATCGCGGCGCACGGTTCGACCGTCATCGGCAGCCCTCCGTACATGGCGCCCGAGCAGTTCCGCGGCGAAGCCGTGCTGGCATCCGACGTCTACTCGCTCGGCGTCACGATGTACCAGATGCTGACCGGGGTGCTGCCGTACGACACACCGACGCCTGCGGACCTCGAGCGCCTGCGCCGCGGCGAGCTCGTGACGCCGCCGCGCCTCAAGAACCCGAAGATCCCGAAAGCCATCAACGACGTCGTCATGAAGGCGATGGCCCCCGAGATTCACGCCCGCTACCAGCGCGCCGGCGAACTGCTCGACGATGTGCTGGCTGCACGCGGCAGCACGCCGCGGCGCACGCCGCGGCCGTCGCCCACCGACAGCGCGAGCGCCGAGGACATCCAGACGCGGCTGCGGGCGCGGGAATCGCCGCAGCCGCGGTTCTGCTGGCACTGCCGCAAGCCGCTGCACGCCCGCGCCGATCGCTGCCCGTTCTGCGGCGAACAGCAGTAGCGGTCACCGACAGGTCACCTGTCCGTCGCATCGCTCCGGCGGCGGATGCGCTAGAATATCTTCATAAGGAGCACTTATGGGGTTTCCGGGCACCGGGAAGATCTGGATGAACGGCAAGCTGGTGGACTGGCGCGACGCGACCATTCACATCGGCTCCCACGTCGTCCACTACGGCAGCGGCGTGTTCGAAGGCGCGCGCTGCTACAGCACGCCCAGGGGTTCGGCGTGCTTCCGGCTGGATGCCCACATGCGGCGCCTGATGGAGTCCGCCAAGATCTACCGCATGGACTACTCGCTGGATCTGAAGGGCTGGATGGACGCCGTGCTCGAGACCATCCGCGCCAACGAGATGAAGGCGTGCTACATCCGTCCGCTCGTGTATCGCGGCTACGAGACGCTGGGCGTCAACCCGCTGGGCAACCCCGTCGACGCGGCCATCATGGTCTGGGACTGGGGCGCGTACCTCGGTCACGACGCGCTCGAGGACGGCGTCGACGTGAAGGTCAGTTCCTGGACGCGCATGGCGCCCAACACGCTGCCGGCGATGGCCAAGGCCACCGCCAACTACGCCAACTCGCAGCTGATCAAGATGGAGGCGATCGCTGACGGCTATTCGGAAGGCATCGCGCTCGACGTCAACGGCAACCTCAGCGAAGGCAGCGGCCAGAACCTGCTCATCGTGCGGGACGGCGCGATTTTCACGCCGCCGCTGGGTTCGTCCATTCTCGGCGGGATCACGCGCGATTCGGTGATGACGCTGGCGCGCGAACTCGGCTACGCCGTCACCGAGACCGTCCTCCCCCGCGAGGCGCTGTACACCGCCGATGAGGTGTTCTTCGTCGGGACGGCGGCCGAAGTGACCCCCGTCCGGTCGGTGGACAAGATCAAGGTGGGCGCCGGACGCCGCGGCCCGGTCACGACGGCCCTCCAGCACGCGTTTTTCGACGTGGTGAACGGGAACACGCCCGACCGCCACGGCTGGCTGACCTACGTCTACCCCTCGGAAGCCTCCCTGCGCACGGGCCCCAAAGAAGTCGCGGTCCGCGGCCGATAGTAGGGGCTAGAGGCTTGGGTCTGGGGACTGGGGCCGGGACCATTCCGGGCTCCCAGCCTCCAGTCCCCAGCCTCCGGACCCCATGCCCATGCACGTCAATGACCTTCTGAAAATCGCCGTCGAGAACGGCGCGTCGGATCTGCACATCAAGGTGGGCAGCTACCCGATGATGCGGCAGCGCGGCCTCCTGGTCCCGGCGACCGAGGAAAAACGGCTCAACCACGAGGACGTCGTGGCCATGAGCGCGGCCGTCATGTCCAACATCCACCGCGAGAAGTTCAAGGACGCGCAGGAAGTGGACCTCGCGTACAGCGTCCCGGGCCTCGGCCGGTTCCGTGTCAACGTGTTCCAGCAGCGCGGCACGGTCGGGCTGGTCCTCCGCGTCATCCCGATGGCGATCAAGACCATCGACGATCTCGGGCTGCCCGTCGTGCTCAAGAAGGTCGCCAGCGAGGAACGCGGCCTGGTCCTCGTGACGGGCACGACCGGCAGCGGCAAGAGCACGACGCTGGCGGCGATGATCGACCACGTCAACCGCACGCGGTGCGCGCACGTCATGACCGTGGAAGACCCGATCGAATTCCTGCACCGCGACAACCAGTCGATCGTCAACCAGCGCGAGGTGGCGGTCGACACGCGGTCGTTCGCCTGGGCGCTGCGGAGCGCGCTGCGACAGGATCCGGACGTCATCCTCGTCGGCGAAATGCGCGACTTCGAGACGATCGAAACAGGCCTGCTCGCGGCCGAGACCGGCCACCTCGTGTTCTCGACGCTGCACACCCTCGACGCCACCGAAACGATCAACCGCATCATCGCCGTGTTTCCGCCGCACCAGCAGAAGCAGGTCCGGCTGCAGCTGGCCGCGGTGCTCAAGGCCGTGATCTCCCAGCGCCTCATTCCCCGATCGGACGGCCGCGGCCGCGTGCCGGCCGTGGAGGTGATGATCGCGACGGCGTTCATCCGCGACTGCATCGTCGACAAGGAACGCACCACCCAGATTCCGGCCGCCATCGCCGCCGGGACGTCGCAGTACGGGATGCAGACCTTCGACCAATCGATCTTCGGGCTCTTCGAACAGGGCCTGGTGTCCTACGACGAGGCGCTGCGCTGGGCCAGCAACGTCGACGAGTTCAAGCTCAAGGTGCAGGGCATCTCGACCAACGCGGACATGGGCCGCGACGCCATCACCCGCTTCGGGGCTTAGTTTGAAAGGAGTCCACTAGTGGACTCCCGCTCCCGAAGGGCCTACGTCGACGCCCTCAGGATGCTCGGGCGGCGCGAGCTCTCCGAAGCCCAGATCCGTCAGCGCCTCGCCCGCCGCGATCACGAACCCGAGGCCATCGACGCCGCGGTCGCCCTGCTGCTCGCGGAACGCGCCATCGACGATGCCCGGGTGGCCGCGGCGATCGCGCGGACCGAGACCGGCATCCGCAAACGGGGCCGGCTGCGCGTTCGGCGGAAGATCGAGAGCGCCGGTATCTCGCCCGATACGGCCAGGCGCGCGATCGACGAGGTGTTCGGCGCCCTCGATGACGATAGCCTGCTGGAGTCCGCGCTCGCCAAACGCCTGCGCGGGGGCGCCGCCATCGCCGGCGAACGCGAGTTCAACCGGCTTTACCGGTATCTCGTCGGCCAGGGCTTCGAACCACAACGGGTTCTCGCGCTCCTGAAGAAGAACCGATAGCCTTCCGGCTTTGTGAGCTTCGTGATCTTTGTGGTTCAATTGGATCAGCGATGACCTCCAACGAGATCCGTTCCTCCTTCCTCAAGTTCTTCGAGAACCGCGGGCACCGCGTGGTGCCGAGCTCGCCGCTCGTGCCGGGCGACGATCCGACGCTGCTGTTCACCAACGCGGGGATGAACCAGTTCAAGGACCTGTTGCTCGGCAGGGAGAAGCGCGCCTACAAGCGGGCGGCCACGTCGCAGAAGGTGATGCGGGTCAGCGGCAAACACAACGACCTCGACAACGTCGGACCGTCGCACCGCCATCACACGTTCTTCGAGATGCTCGGCAACTTCTCGTTCGGCGACTACTTCAAGGAAGACGCGCTGCCGTTCGCGTGGGCCCTGCTGACCGATGTCTGGAAGATGGAACCCAGCCGGATGGTGGTGTCGATCTTCAAGGGCGAGAACGGCATCCCCCGCGACGCAGAGGCCTATGACATCTGGCGGAAGCTCGGCGTCCCGGCCGATCGCATCCTCGAGCTGGGGAGCGACGACAACTTCTGGTCGATGGGCGACACGGGGCCGTGCGGGCGGTGCTCCGAGATCTACTACGTACGCGGCGGCAGCGGCCACGACCCCGAAATCGAGGTCTGGAACAACGTCTTCATGGAGTTCGAGCGGTCGTCCGACGGCAGGCTCACACCGCTCCCGGCGCCGTCGATCGACACGGGCATGGGCCTCGAACGCATCACGGCCGTGCTCCAGGAGAAGCAGTCGAACTACGACACCGACCTGTTTCAGCCGCTCCTCCACCGGATCGGCGAGATCACCGGCCGCAGGTACGGACACGACGAACAGAGCGACGTGTCGATGCGCGTCGTCGCAGATCACATCCGGTCTACGACGTTCCTGATCGGCGACGGCGTCATCCCGTCCAACGAGTGGCGCGGCTACGTGCTGCGGAAGATCATGCGGCGCGCCATGCGCCACGGGAAGCACCTGGGGATGACCGAGCCGTTTCTGCATACGCTCGTGGCCGTCCTCGATCGCGAGATGGGCGACGCCTACCCGGGCGTTCGCGAAGGCCGCCAGATGATCGAGCGGTCGATTCTCGCGGAGGAGCATCGTTTCGAGGCCGTCCTGACCGAGGGCCTGCCCCGCCTCGAGGCGGAGATCGCCAAGGTCCTCGGCACGAAGTCGCGTGTGCTGGGCGGCGACGCGGCGTTCAAGCTGTACGACACGTTCGGCGTGCCGTTCGACTTCATCGAGGACACAGCCACGACGCAAGGAGTGGGTGTGGACAAAGTCGGCTTCGAGCGCGCGATGGAAGGCCAGCGGGACCAGGCGCGGGCGAAGAGCGGTTTCAAGGGCGGCGACGAGCCCGCCTGGTTCGTCGAGGACCGCGCCGAAATCAACGCCCTCAACGACGCGTTTCGCGGCTATGAGACAACGACCTCGGTGGGCGTGCCCATCGCCATCCTCTACGACGATCAGCCCGCCGTGACCGACGTGCTCCGCGAAGGCCAGTCCGGCTGGATCATCCTGCCAGAGACGCCGTTCTACCTCGAGGCGGGCGGACAGGTGTCCGACTGCGGCCGCATCCACGGCGCACAGGGCGAGGCGGTGGTGGACAGCATGCGGCGGATCCCCGTTCGCAGGGACTTCCCGCGCGCACACCATGTCCGCGTCGTGCGGGGCGAGCTTCGCACGCGCGACATCGTGACCGCCGAGGTGGACGCGGACATCCGCAACGCGACGCGCCGCAACCACACGGCCACTCACCTGCTCCACGCCGCGCTGCGCCAGGTGCTCGGCGCGCACGTCAAGCAGGCCGGATCCCTCGTCGCGCCCGATCGGCTCCGCTTCGACTTCGTGCACTTTCAGGCGATTTCACGCGACGATCTCGATCGCATCGAGCGCATCGTCAACGAGCAGGTGTACCGGAACACGCCGGTGAAGACGGACGTCGACGTGTCGCCCGAAGAGGCGGTGGCCGCCGGCGCGGTGGCGCTGTTCGGCGAGAAATACGGCGACAAGGTCCGCGTCGTCAGCGTGCCGGGCTTCAGCATGGAGCTGTGCGGCGGCACCCACGTTTCAGCGACCGGCGATATCGGTTTCTTCGTGATCCTGGCGGAAAGCGGCGTCGCGGCCGGCGTGCGTCGAATCGAGGCGGTGACGGGCGCTGCAGCGGTCGAGTGGGCGCAACAGCAGCGCGCCTCGTTTCACGCGGTCATCGACGCGCTGAAAGTGAACCCGAGCCAGGCCGTGGAGGCCATCGAGCGGCTGCACGCCGACAGCAAGCGGCTGGCGCGTGAAGTGTCCGAGCTCAGGACCAAACTGGCGACCGGAGGCGGGGGCAAGAAGGCCGCGTACGACGTGGTGGACGTCGGCGGGATCGCGCTCGTCAGGCAGACGCTCCCGGGTCTCGACAAGGACGGCCTACGGACCGTGGCCGACCAGATCCGGACCCAGATCAAGAGCGGCATCGTCGTGCTCGCGGTCCCTGGCGATGGCAGAGTCCAGATCGTCGTAGCCGTCACGCCCGACCTCACGTCGCGCGTGAAGGCCGGTCAGATCGTCAAGGAGCTCGCCCCGATCGTCGGCGGCGCGGGCGGCGGCCGGCCGGATTTTGCCGAAGCCGGCGGCAAGCAGCCTGAGAAGATCGACGAGATGCTCGCTGCCAGCCAGGCCATCATCGCGAAGCTGCTGGGGGCCTAGCCCCCAGCCCCCAGCCCCAAGCTCTACAGACCTCAGGGCCATCGACCGATAAGCTGACCAAGCAGTTGTCTACCGCAACTGTAGGGGCTAAACTGTTGATTCTGCACAAGATACTGCTCAGGCTGGCCGTTCTAGCCTGTGCCCTGCTGACCGCCGTGCCAGCTCGCGCCCAGATCTACACCTGGCAGGACGCCAACGGCCACATGGTCATTTCCGACCGCCCCAGGGAAGGGGTGGCCCGTGTGTTCAGCGTTCCCAAGGCCTCCGATCCCGTGCGCGCCACGAGGTTTGTCGCGCCTGAGAAGAGCGCCCTCTACGACCCGCTTATCCGGGAGCACGCGGAGAATTTTGGCGTTCGGACCGACCTCGTGCGGGCCGTCGTGCAGGTGGAATCCGGCTACAACGCCTACGCGCGGTCGCCGAAAGGCGCGCTGGGCCTGATGCAGTTGATGCCGGCGACCATTCAGCAGTTCGGCGTGCGGAACCCCTTCAACCCGATGGAGAACATCCGCGCGGGCGTGTCGTACCTCCGCCAGTTGCTCGATCGTTACTCGAACAATGAGGCGCTCGCGCTCGCGGCCTACAACGCCGGGCCCGGCGCCGTCGATCGGCACGGCGTGGCCATCCCGCCCTACAGGGAAACACGCGACTACGTCTCGAAGATCAACCGGATGGCGGGACAATCGGCTAAAGTGCCCGGCACCAATATCTACAAGACCACCGAGACGGTCGACGGCCGTGAAGTCCCCCGCTACTCCGACCACAAGCCGTCTGGCGGCGAATACGAAGTGGTCAAGAAGAATCGGGGCATCGAGTAGTTCTACTCGCTCCGTTCCACCGACAACAGATCGAGCCGGTCGTAAGCCGGCGCGAGCCATTCGGTCGCGAGCACGACCTCAATCAGAACGACCAGCGTGAACAGCGCGGTCGCGGGCACCAGCGCGGCTGCGCCGAGCAGCCCCCGCGTCGCGAACCACACGATGCCGCCGGCGATGGCGCCGGGCAACGCGAACAACAGCAGCGAGCAGACCACGCCAGCCATCATGATGAGCCGCTGCCCCATCGCATCGACACCGCGCGGCTGCTGCAGTCCGGTCGGCACCCACGCGGGGAAATAGACGGCCACGGCGTTGTGCACCACGTACTGCGGGGTCACGAGCGCCGGCGCCCCGATGATCCCGGATATGGCAAGGGCCCAGCGCCAGGTCGACGACAGGCGCGGAAACGCGGT
Source organism: uncultured Acidobacteriota bacterium (assembly GCA_963821285.1). GTDB lineage: Bacteria > Acidobacteriota > Vicinamibacteria > Vicinamibacterales > CAVVIG01 > CAVQJU01. The sequence goes on along the minus strand of CAWGDD010000003.1, from coordinate 104,553 downwards.
CCCCGCAAACAGCGCCGCGCACGCCACGCCGACCCAGACGGTGGCGATCACCACGCCCGCGGGCCACAGGATTTCGCCGCGGATGACCGACGCGGCCCGCACCGGCCATGTCTTCAGGACATCGAGATGCTGCAGGTCGCCGCGCAAGTCGAGGCGCATGAGCTGCGGGCCGAACAGCACGCCGAACGCGCTGACGGCCAGCGAAAAGCTGGTCACGATGCCCGCGGCGCCCCGGAGGCGGTTCGCGGCCATCACCGCAAACGACAGGCCGATGACGGCGGCGGCGGTCGGCACGACGATGCGCAGCAGCGTGGCATCGCTGGCCCTGAGCATCTGCATGCCGTTCTTCCACACGAAGATGCCCTCGGCACGGCCGGTCGCCGGCAGCGTCCACCCGACCGCCCGGGCCCGGGGCGCCGATCGGCGGGCACGCGATTCATCCGTTTCGTGTTCGATGGACTCCCCCGCGTCGAGCTCGAGGACATTCGCGCCGGCCAGCATCCACAACGTGGTGGCGACCAGCACCGCGAACGACCCGGCCAGCGCCACGAGGTACGCGCCGGCGTCGGGGGCCGCCAGCGGACGCAACATGGCTGCGAACGGCCAGAGGATGACGGACGGCAGGCCGATCGCGGCCGTGCGTGCCAGGCGAACCCACAAGTCCGACAAGCTGGCTGCCGGCTGGGCGAGAAACTGGCGCACGATCGTGCTGCCGACGACGGAGACGGCGGCGCACGCGATCGCGATGGAGGCCCACGCCGCGCGGCGCACCGAGGCATCCGGCGACGACAACCGCATCCGTGTCAGCGCAACGCCGGCGAAGTACACGCGAGCGGACACGAAGAAGGCCCACATCGCCACGGCGAACTGCAGCCGCCCTGCCGCGGAGGCCGGCGCGACGAGCGCGACGACGACCACCGACGCGATGAGCGACCCGAGCTGCGATCGGAGGATCTTGTGCAGGAGCAGCTGGCGGCGCGTCAGCGGCGCGGGAAAGAGAAACGCCGCCTCCGCGCGCGAGAACTGCAGCAGCGCGCTCTTCGCGGGCAGCAGCCAGACACCGGCCGCCAGCGCGAACACCCCGAGGCCGGCCAGCGACGATCCCGTGGCCTGCCATGCGGATGCCAGCCCCGCCAGCCCGCGGCCAGGCCCCCTCGGGCCGCTGCCTCCGCGCCCGCCGCGGTTGAACACCGCGAAGTACAAATACGCCGACCCGACGATGCCCCCGATGAGATAGCGCGGCTCGCGCAGCCGGCGCAGCCTGACGAGGAGCCGATTACGCGCGGAGCAGACGATCAGGTACAGGCTCGCGCTCACCATCTCAATCGCGCCCGGTGACGTGCAGGAAGATCTGCTCGAGGTTCGACCCGGCCGGCGCCAGGTCGGCGCGCGACGCGAGATCGGCCACCGTGCCGTCCGCGACCTTCTTCCCGTGATCCATGATGATGACCCGCGTGCACACCTCTTCGACCAGGTGCAGCAGGTGCGACGACAGCAGGATGGCCGCCCCGGCCCGTCCGCGCGCGACGATCGTTTCCCGCATCCTGCGGATGCCGCGCGGATCGAGGCCGGTCAGCGGCTCGTCGAACAGCAGCACCGACGGCTGCCTCACCAGGCCGCACGCGATCACCACTTTCTGCCGCATCCCGCGGGACAGCTCGCCGGGGAGCGACCGCTCCTTGCCGTTCAGCTCGAGCTCGTCGATCAGGGTTCGCGCCCGCGCCTCGAAATCGTCGACGCGGTAGAGCCGCGCCATCAGCCGCAGGTGCTCGTGGACGGTCAGATACTCGAACAGGTGGGGCTCGTCGGGCATGAACGCCAGCCGCCGCTTGGCCTCGATCGCGGCGTCCCCGTCGGCGCTGACCTCGAAGCCGTCGATCCGCACGGTACCGCTCGTCGGCCTGAGGATGCCGGCCAGCGTCCGGAGCGTGGTGGTTTTGCCGGCGCCGTTGGGACCGATCAGGCCGACGATTTCGCCCGCCCCGACGTCGAACGACAGGCCGTCGACGGCCACGAAGGCCCCGTAGGTGCGCGTCAGCTGCTGGACCGCGATCGGCATGGACTATGTTAAACTTAGGAGTTTCGGAGGGACCAATCTACGTGGCTACGCATGCATCCGCGCTCAAAGCGCACCGACAGAGTCTCAAGAACCGCGACCGCAACCGTCAGTACCGGTCGCACCTTCGCAGTGCGCTGAAGAACATCCGCACCGCCATCGACGGCAACGACCTGGCCGGCGTCAAATCGGCGCTGAAGGAGACGATTTCGCTCATCGACAAGATGGCGAACAAGGGCGTCATCCACCGGAACGCCGCCGGCCGCTACAAGTCGCGGCTGAACCGCCGCGTCGCGGCCCGCGCGTAGCCACAGCCCGGCACGGGCCGTCCCGCACATCACCAACGCCGCGGACCGGATCCGGTCCGCGTCCGCTTTCCCCCGGACAATTCGACGACCAGCCGCTCGAGCAGGACGCGCGGATCGCCGCCCGACCGCTTCAGGTCGACATCCGTGCGAAACAGCGACTCGAGGGCGCCGCGAAGCTCGGCCGGCGCCACCTGCGGGAACTTCGCACGCACCATCCAGGCGAGCTGGCCGAGTATCTGTTCGGGGCGCGCGCCCGCATCGAACACCAGCGCCAGCTGACGCAGCGCCTCACCGCCCTGCCCCGCTTCGATGGCATTGGGCAGCGCCCACTCGTCCTGCAGGGCCGCCGGCCCGGCGACCTCGCGCACATCGTCCATGCTGATCTTCTTCTGGCCGAACGCGTAGAGCAGCAGGCGATCCACTTCGCCCCGGAGCCGCTTCACATCGCCCGTCTTGCCGTCGCCGCGCGGACGTTCCGGAAAGCCGGCCAGCACGGCGAGGGCTCGTGCTCCGGCAGCGTCGATGTCCACGCCCTCCGCCGCCACGCGCGCACGCACCCACCGCTCGGCGCCGGCCACATCGGCCGGCGATCCGCAGTCCACGACGGTGGCGTTCCTGCTGAACGCCTTGAACGTCTTCGTCCGCTTGTCGAGCGCGGCCGCCACGAAGACGAGCGTCGTGAGACGCTCGGGCCTCTCCAAAAGGGCGAGAAGCTCGTCGAGCGCCCGTGCCGCCGCCTCGCTGTCGCGCTTCGGCGCGAGCAGCGCCTCCGCCTGCGCCACCACGACGACGCGGCGCGGCGCCATCATCGGCAGCGTGCGCCCGGCGTCCACGATCGCCGCGATGCCCTCCGCGATCTGCTCCCCCGTCGTCATCTGGCCCGCGTGAATCGTCTCGACGTTGAACGCGCGCAGCCCCTCCTCGACCAGTTCGGCGAACTCCGCGGCAAGCGCCGACCGCTCGACGTCATCGTCGCCCTGGAGAAGATAGACGGGGTCCGTTTCGCCAGAGGCGATTTGCTTGCGAACGGCGGCCGGGGTCAGCGTCGCCAACTAGAACGCTTCGAGGATGGCGCTCACGATGCTGCTGGCGAATTCGGCGCTCATCCGATCCAGCGCCTGCGTATCCTGCCCGAAGAACGCCGCCGCATCTGTCTGCTGCTGGCCGCCCGCGGCGTCGTACTCCTGCCGGAAGACGAGGTTGGGGTTGTCCCAGAGCACCATGTTCGCTCGCATATCCCGCAGCTCGACTCTGGCCGTCATGACGATCGCGTACCGTGACGCCAGCTGCGAGGCGCTGAAACTCGACGGGTTGATGGTAACGGCCGTCACCTCGCCCGTGAGCAGCGCGTCCACGTTGTTCGCATCGGGCACGATGTCGTATTTTCCACGGCCGATGAACTCGGACCTCACCTTCTGCGTCAGCGTCGTTTCGAGGTTGAACACCGTGGTCCGATTCGTGAAGGTGGGGATGCCAATCGTCCTGATGGACGCGGGGAGAAACGAGCCGCGTCCGGCGAGCGCGTAACCACAGGAGCTGTTCAACGAACCACAAAGAACACAAAGCGCACAAAGGATCGCCGATGGAAGCCTTTTCACTGCACCACCACCGAGACGAGCGGCCCCTTCGCGACGACGACCTTCCGGACGGTCTTGCCCGCGACGTGCGTGCGGACGACGGCGTCCGCGAGCGCGAGTTCGCGCAGCTCGTCTTCGGTCGCGCCGGCCGGCACGGTCAGGCGCGCGCGGACCTTGCCGTTGATCTGAACTGGCACGACGACTTCGTCGGCACGGGCGGCGTCCGCGTCGAACGCCGGCCAGGCCGCACGCGTAAGGCCACCGGCGTGGCCCAGCATCTGCCAGAGCTCCTCGGCGGTGTGCGGCGCGAAGGGCGACAGCATCACCACGAGCGCGTCGAGCGCCTCGCCCACAACCGCCAGCGTCTCCGCCCGTTCGACGGGACCGGCGGGCACCTGAGCGCGCGAGGGAATCCCGTGCGGCGTACGCTCGCTGAACGCGTACAGCTCGTTCACGAGCTCCATCAGCGACGACACCGCCGTGTTGAGGTGCATCCGCTCTTCGATATCCACGGTCGCGCGCCGGATCGTCTCGTGCGTCTTGCGGCGCAGCGCCCGCTCGGCATCCGAGTAGTCGGCGCCAGGGCCGTTCTTGCCAGGCCCGCCCTTCCCGGCCCGCCCGCCCTGCCCGCCCACGAGTTCGCACCAGTGGTCGACGATGCGCCAGACCCGTACCAGAAACCTGAAGCTGCCCTCGAGCCCGGCGTCGCTCCACTCGACTTCCTTTTCCGGAGGCGCGACGAACATGACATACAAACGCAGGGCGTCCGCGCCGTACTTCTCGAGCATCGTGTCCGGATCGACCACGTTGCCCTTGGACTTGGACATCACGTTGCCGTCCTTGAGCACCATGCCCTGCGTCAGCAGGCGCTTGAACGGTTCGTCGAAGGTCACGAGGCCGACGTCGCGAAGAACGCGCGTAAAGAAGCGCGAGTACAGCAGGTGCAGGATGGCGTGCTCGACGCCGCCGCTGTAGAAGTCCACCGGCATCCAGTACGCGGCCGCCTCCTTGCTGAACGGAAGCTGGCGGTTTGTCGGATCAGCGAACCGGAGGAAGTACCACGAGGAATCGACGAACGTGTCCATCGTGTCCGTCTCTCGCCGGGCCGGCCCGCCGCACTTCGGGCAGGTCGCGTTGACGAACTCGGGAACCTGGGCGAGGGGCGAATCGCCGCGGCCTGTGAACTGGGCGACCTTCGGCAGCTCCACGGGCAGCTGCTCGTCGGGCACGCCGACGACGCCGTCCTTCTCGCAATACACGACCGGAATCGGCGTGCCCCAGTAGCGCTGGCGCGAGATGCCCCAGTCCTTGAGGCGGTACTGCACTTCGCCGGTGCCGAGGCCGCGCTTCTCGGCATCCGCGATCATCCGCGTCATCACGGCCGGCGCTTCGGCGCCGGAGTATTCGCCCGAGTCGACCAGCCTCCCGTAGTTGGTCGTCGCATCGGTCAGCTCGGCCGCCGTCGCGGGCGTCTCGTCGGAACGGACGACGATCCGGATGGGCAGCTGGTACTTGCGCGCGAACGCGAAGTCGCGCTCGTCGTGGGCGGGCACGGCCATGATGGCGCCGGTGCCGTACTCGGCGAGGACGAAGTTCGCGACCCAGATCGGCACGTCTTCGCCCGTGAACGGGTTTCGCGCCGTCCGGCCGGTGTCGAACCCCTCTTTCTCGATCTCGCCGGTGCGCCGGGCTTCCTTGTCGAGCGCGCGGAATTTCGCCACCCGCTCACGGAACACCTTCGGGTCGGGACTCTCGGCAGCGAACCGGTCGACCATGGCGTGCTCGGGCGCCAGCAGAACGAACGTCGCGCCGTAGATCGTATCGATGCGGGTCGTGAACACTTCGATCTGAGGGAGGGCGGGGCTTTCAGCCCCGCCGTCGCGGCCCTGAAAGGGCCGCGCCACGCCTGAAACCGGGAACTTGAGGCGTGCGCCTTCGGAGCGCCCGATCCAGTTCCGCTGCATCACGACGACCTTTTCCGGCCACTCCGACAGCGTGTCGAGGCCGGCCAGCAGTTCGTCGGCGTACGCGGTGATCTTGAAGAACCACTGCTCGAGCGACCGTTGCTCCACCACGGATCCACACCGCCAGCACGCGCCATCGACGACCTGTTCGTTGGCGAGGACGGTGTTGTCCACCGGACACCAGTTGACCGTCGAGCGCCGGCGGTACGCGAGGCCGCGCTCGAACATCCGGAGGAAGATCCACTGGTTGAACTTGTAGTACTCGGGCAGGCACGTGGCGATCTCGCGATCCCAGGCATAGCTGATGCCCAGCCGCTGGAGCTGCCCTTTCATGTGGTTGATGTTGCCGAACGTCGACGTTTCGGGATGCGTGCCCGTCTTGATCGCCGCGTTCTCGGCGGGCAGGCCGAACGCATCCCAGCCGAACGGATGCAGTACGTTGAAGCCGCGCATCCGTTTCATCCGGGCGCAGATGTCGCCGATGATGTAGTTACGAACGTGCCCGACGTGTGCGTGCCCGGACGGGTACGCGAACATCTCGAGGCAGTAGAACTTCGGTCGGCTCGAATCGATCTCGACCTCGAACGCGCGCGTGGCCGTCCAGTGCTGCTGCCACTTCCTGTCGAGCTCCTGGGGCTTGTACTCGGTCACACCGCTATTTTACCTTCCAGAACGGCGCGATCGCCCGCTTGACGCGCTCGACCGACGTGCGTCCGCGCGACGATGCGACCGTCATCGCCGGCCACACGGGCTCGGCGAGCGGCGCGGCCAGCGCCTGGACGGTCTGATCGATCGATCCGGCCAGCGCCTGCAGGTCGTATCCTCCTTCGGTCACGAGCGCCATCCGGCCCCGGCACACGTCTTCCGCCACGTTTCTCAGGCCCATCGTCATCGCGCCGAACGCTTCGGACGTCAGCCGCATCGTTGCGAGCGGATCGCGTTCGTGGGCGTCGAAGCCCGCCGACACCAGCAGCAGGTCCGGATGGAACTGCCGCAGCACTGGCAGGACGATCTCGTCGAAGGCGATGCGGTAGTCGTTGTCGACCGCCCCCGATTCGAGCGGCACGTTGATGGTGAAGCCGGCCCCCTCGCCGACGCCGACTTCGTCCACAGCCCCTGTGCCCGGGTAGTACGGGTACTGATGCGTGGAGATGTACAGGATCGACGGGTCGCGTTCGAACGTGTGCTGCGTGCCGTTGCCGTGGTGCACGTCGAAATCCACGACGGCCACGCGGTTCGCGCCCAGCGTGAGCGCATGCGCGGCGGCGACCGCAACGTTGTTGAACAGGCAGAAGCCCATCGCGCGGCCCCGCTCGGCGTGATGGCCGGGCGGCCGCACCATGGCGAGTGCCGTGTTGTGCGCCGCCCCCATGACCCGTTCGACCGCGTCCACGGCAGCGCCGGCCGCCAGCAGCGCGACCTCGTGGGATTCAGGCGAGGTGTAGGTGTCCGGGTCGAGCGCCATCGCCTGTCCCGCGGTTTCCGACAGCCGCTGGAGGTACGACGCGTCGTGCACGCGCGCGAGCTGCTCGCGCGTCGCCTCGCGGGGCGCCACGACCTCGTAGCCGGCTGCACGGGAGCGGGCGGCGACCGCGTTCATCACGGCCGCCCGTTCGGGCCGTTCGGGATGTCCGGGAGGCGTCTGGTGTTCCGCGAAGCGCTCGCTCGAAATGAGGATCACGGGAGCACGCCCACCTGCGCGAGGTGATGGCGGAGGTGCTCGCCGTAGTCGGACGCGAGGAACCCGAGGGTGACCGGCGACGCCGACTCGATGACGCACGGGACGTCGCGCTGATCCTCGGGAATATTGCTGATGACGTGCGCCAGGTGCAGGTTATAGGCGTGCCATAACGTCACGATGGCGTCCCACGGGCGATCGGCGTAGTGCTGGCAGGCGACCCAGTGCTCCTGCGCATAGGGAGGAAACGTCAGCGCGGACACCTGTTGCGCGCGCACGAACCGCTGGTGGTTGTTGGACGCCGAGTCGATCAGGTGTCCGATGATCTGCTTCGGGGTCCACTTCCCCGCCGCGCGAGACCGCCCGGCCTGGGATTCCGACAGCGCTCGCAGCTTCGGAACGGCGGCTTCGACGGTGTCCAGCAGTTCCGCGGCGATCGTCGGAAACGGTGTGCGATCCATCATCAGCGAACGCCGGATCGTAACACGGCGGTCACGCTCGCGACGCCAGCTCCAGCGCTCGGGCTTCGAGGACCTTCAGCCTCGCTTCGAGCTCGCGGCGCGCACCCTCGATCCCATCGTCGCCGGCATCGCGAGGCACATCGAACGGCTCGCCCACGACGATCGCGACGGTCGCGAACGGCTTGGGGATTTGAGTACGGTCCCAGCTGTTCGCGGTCCAGTGTCGGTCGGCTTCGAAATGAACCGGCAGCACGGGATTGCCCGTGGCCTTCGCCAGCCATAACGCGCCGGGCTGGGCGACACGCGCGGGACCGCGGGGGCCGTCCACCGAGAACCCAGCCGCCTTTCCGGCGGCCATGTCGCGTGAAAGTTGGAGGAGGGCCTTGACGCCGCCACGTGAGGTCGATCCGCGCGCCGTTCCATACCCGAACCGTTCGATGATGCCGGCAATCCACTCGCCGTCGAAGTTCTCGCTCGTGATCACGACGATCCCGCGGCGGCGAAAGAAGACCGTCCCGGGGAGAATGCGGCCGTGCCAGAACGCGATGATCGGCTGGCGGCCACTCCGGACTACCGCGTCGAAGTGTTCGAGGCCTTCAACACGCCAGCGAAGCGTGGCGCCGAGTCCGGCTACAAGGCGATAGCCGACAGCCGAGATCGTCGCGGCTTCCAGCCGCTTCAGGCGCGACGCCTTCCAGTCGGTTGCCACGTCACGAATTCCCCTCCGGCCCTTCGGGACGCGTGAGCCGATTGTTGACGAACGTCATGAGGTCCACGAACTGGATGTTCTCTCCACCGGACGGCGCGCTGGCCTGCGCCCCCTTGAGCATGATCGTGCAGAACGGGCACGCCGTCACCACCGTGCCAGCCCCGGTGTCGTGCAGCTGTTTGAGGCGCACGTCGCTGATCCGGCTCCCCGGCTCCTCTTCCTTGTCCGCAAACAGCAGCCCGCCGCCGGCGCCGCAGCAGAAGGGATTGTCCCGGTTCCGGACGGGCTCCCTGAAGTCGACGGCGTCGCCGCCGAACCGGGTCAGCAGCTCGCGCGGTTCGGCCGACTTGCCGGCATAGCGCCCGAGATAGCACGGGTCGTGGAACGTCACGGTTTCAACAGCTTCGGCAGCCGCCGGCCGCGGGGCCGGCGCCACGTCGCGCATCAGCTCGGCCACGAAGACCGACGAGTGCACCACCTCCACTTCGTAGCCGAAACGGCGGTAGTCATCACCGATCGTCTTCACGCAGTGCGGGCACGATGTCAGGATCTTCTTCGGGCCCGCGCTCCTCAGCTCGCTGATGTTCGCGTTCGCGAGCTCCTGGAACATGTACTCGTTGCCGGTCCGCTTGGCCGGATCGCCCGTGCATTGCTCTTTGGACAGCACGCCGAACCTGACATGTCTGGCCCGCAGAATCTCGAACAGCGATCGAAGAGACTTCTGGAAGTCCGCCTCGAACGCCCCCGCGCAGCCCAGCCACACGAGCACGTCGTGCCGATCCGGGTCGAACATCTCGAGCGCGGCTGCTGTCACGAACTTCTGGCGCTGGTCGTAGCCCAGCCCCCAGATGTTCTTCCGCCGCTCGAGGTGGTTGTACATCGAACCGAGGTACTCTGGCGCCTCGCCGTTCGACACGAGCCCCCGGCGCGCGCCGATGATCAGCGGCAGGTGCTCGATGCCCACCGGACACTGGTTCTCACAGGCGCCGCAGCTCGTGCACTGCCAGAGCACCTCCTGGCTGTACACCTCGCCAAGCTTGCGCTCGGGCACGCCGGCCAGCAGTGCCTCCTGAGTCTGCAGGATCAGCGTCTTCGGATTCAGCGCCTTGCCCGATCCCCAGGCCGGGCAGTTCACCTGGCAACGGCCACACTCGACGCACGTGAACGCATCGAGCACCGCCTTCTTCCCGAGGTCTTTTACGGTCTCGAGCCCGACTTCTTCCTTCTCGAAGTCCAGGTTGCGGACGCGCCCCAGCTCCGGAGATTTCAGGAATACCGTGACCGGCGACAGCACCAGGTGCAGGTGTTTGGACGCGGGGATGAGCGCGAAGAACGCGAGGATGACGAGCATGTGCGCCCACCAGTTCACGCGCCCGGCGATCGTGCTCTCATCGAGCCGGAAGCCGAGCAGGAACGTGACCATGAGCGTCGCAATGAACAGCGCGATGACGACGGATTCCATCGACACGTGCTCGCCCAGCCCCGCGGGCCGGACGAACGCTCGTCGGACCACGAGATACAGGATGCCCGCCAGGACGGCCAGGGCAAACGGCGTGAGCGCGAGTCGATAGGCGTGAAACCAGCCCGTCGCCGTGAGATCCACGATCCCAAGGCCGTGGAGGAACTCGACAGCCGTGTAGCCGGCGAACGCCACGAAGCCCCAGAACACCAGCGCGTGCGCGGCGCCCGCAAGCGGCCGCTCGCGGATCGTCCGCCTCTGCAGGACGACGTCGAACACGAACCGCTGGATCCGGACGCCGGCATCATCGAAGGAGAACGGCTCGGGGGCCGCGGCGATCAGGCGGATGCGCGTGGCGACCTGCGCGGCGAACGCGCCCACGCCGGCCAGGAAGAAGATCCAGAACGTCACTGCTTCAGGGCATCGATTATCGCAGGAACGATCTCGAACAGATCGCCGACGATGCCGTAGTCGGCCACCTCGAAGATGGGCGCGTCGGGATCCTTGTTGATGGCCGCAATCGTCTGCGAACCCTTCATCCCGACCAGGTGCTGGATGGCGCCCGAGATGCCAAGGGCCAGATACAGCTTCGGCGCCACGGTCTGGCCGGAGCTGCCGACCTGGCGGTCCATCGGCAGCCAGCCGGCGTCGCAGATGGGGCGCGACGCCGCGAGCTCCGCGCCGAGCGCGTCCGCCAGCTGCTGGGCGACGGGCAGTCTGTCCTGGTCTTTGATGCCGCGGCCGACGGCCACGATACGCTCGGCCTGGGACAGATCCACCGCCTGCCGGGCTTCCTGAAAGGGCGCCTCCGGCTGCTGGCGGATCGCGCCGGCGTCGACCGTGACCGACAGGGGGCGGACGGGCGACGGCGTCGGGCCTTTCGCCGCCTGGTCCGCGCGAAACGACCCCGCCTGCACCGTCACGAAGTGCGGCGCCTCTCCCTGCGGGACGACGTCGGCGGTCAGCTTGCCCTGGAACATCGGACGCACGAACACGGCTGAACCGTTGACCGTCTTGATCGCCGTCACGTCCGTCACGAGCGCCCGGCCGAGCCTCGCGGCCAGCTTCGGCGCAAAGTCGCGCGTCTGATACGTGTGCGGCAGCACGACCGCCGACGGCGCGAGATCGCCGATGACGTGCGCCAGCGCGGCCGTGAACCCGTCGGACGTGTACGGCTCGAGGGCCGCCGCGTCAACCGTCACGACCTCGTGCACCCGCGCCGCACTGAGCTCGCCGGCCACCGCGCCGACGTTCGCGCCCAGGACGACGATGGACACCGGATCGCCCGCGGCCAGCTGCTGCGCTGCCGCGACCGCTTCCCAGGTCGCGCGGTTCAGCGTGCCGCTCCGTTGCTCCGCGACGACGAGAATCAAATGACCCGGGCCTCTTCGCGGAGCCGGCGCACGAGTTCCTTGGCGGCGGCCGCCGGAGCACCTTCGATTATCTGGGTCTTCTTGCTCTTCTCGGGCGCATACAGCGCGGCGATCTTCTGCGTCGCCGGGGCCATCGAGGCCGCCTCGACGCGGCGGATCTCCTTCTTCTTGGCCGCCATGATGCCCTTGAGCGTCGCGTAGCGGAGCTGGTTGATGCCGCTCTGAATCGTCAGCAGCGCCGGCAGGGGCATGCCGACCCACTGAAACCAGCCGCCCTCGAGCTCTCTCTTGACGCGAAGACGGCTCTGCTCCACCCGGACATCCATGATGATCGTGGCGTGCGGCATCCCGAGCATCTCCGCCAGGACCACGCCCGTCTGCGCAGATCCCTGGTCGTCTGACTGCAGGCCGGTGAGCACCAGATCGAACTGCTCGCTCCCCATGGCGGCGGCAAGCGCCGCCGCGACCACGCCGGCGTCCGCCCCCGCGAACGCGTCGCTCTCGACGTGGATGGCGCGGTCGGCGCCGCGGGCAAGCGCCTCGCGCAGCACCTGCGCCACGCGCGCCGGTCCGGCCGAGCACACGACCACATCGCCGCCGTGCTTCTCCTTGAGCCGCAGGCCTTCCTCGAGCGCGTAGGCGTCGGGCTCGTTCATCTCGAAGGCGGCGTCCTGCTCGCGGATCCACGTACCGGTCGGGTCCAGGCGCGGCTGCCAGTCGCGGGTCGGCACCTGCTTGATACAGATTGCTATCTTCATGCGATCACAACGTTGAACGCAGAGCACGCGGAGCACGCAGAGAAAACGATCCTCGGCGAACTTTGCGATCTCTGCGTTCTACGCACGGAATCGTTTGAATAGGAGGGCGGCGTTGGTGCCGCCGAAGCCGAAGGAATTCGACAGAGCGTACTCGATCTTCATCTCCCGTTTGACCTTCGGGACGTAGTCGAGGTCGCATTCCTCGTCCGGGTGGTCGAGGTTGACCGTGGGCGGGACGATCTGGTTGTAGACCGCCAGCGCCGTGATGCCGGCTTCGAGCCCGCCGGCCGCGCCCAGTAGGTGTCCGGTCATCGATTTGGTGGACGACACAGCGAGCTTCCCGGCGTGCCCGCCGAAGCACCGTTTGATCGCAATCGTCTCGACGCGGTCGCCGTGCGGCGTCGACGTCCCGTGGGCGTTGATGTAGTCCACCTGCGACGGCTGCAGCCCGGCGCTCTCGATGGCGGCGCCCATCACCCGGTACGGGCCATCCCCGTCCTCGGAGGGCGCGGTGATGTGGTACGCGTCGGCGGACATGCCGTAGCCGACGATCTCCGCGTAGATCCGCGCGCCGCGCGCCTTCGCCCGCTCGTACTCCTCGAGGATCAGCATCCCGGAGCCTTCGCCGACGATGAAGCCGTCGCGATCCTTGTCGAAGGGCCGGCTCGCGTGCTCGGGATCGTCGTTTCTCTGCGACAGCGCGCGCAGGGCCGCGAAGCCGCCGACGCCCATCGGCGTGATCGCAGCCTCGGACCCGCCCGCGATCATCACGTCGGCCGCCTTGCGCAGGATGAGCTCGTAGGCATCCCCGAGCGCATGTGCGGACGCCGAGCAGGCCGTGCACGTCGCCAGGTTCGGCCCCTTGGCGCCGAACCGGATCGACACCTGGCCGGCCGCGAGGTTGATGATGGCCGACGGGATGAAGAACGGTGAAATCTTGCGGGGGCCACCCTTGATGAGCGCCAGGTGCTCGCGCTCGATCGTCGTGAACCCGCCGATTCCAGACGCGATGAACACGCCGACGCGCGGCGCCTCTTCAGGCGTGAACGTCAGCCCCGCGTCGTCGACGGCGAATTGCGACGCCGCGATCGCGTACTGGATGAAGACGTCCATCTTCTTGACGTCTTTCTTCTCGATATAGGTGAGCGGGTCGAAGCCCTTGACCTCGCCCGCAATGCGGGTCGAAAACTGCGTGGGATCGAACTTGGTGATGGTCGCGATGCCGCTCTGCCCGGCCAGCAGGGAGCGCCAGTTGGCCTCCGTGCCGATGCCGAGCGACGACACCAAGCCAATACCCGTGACGACGACGCGCCGTCTGTCCGCCATGAAATGTCCGGCCCCCGGGGAAGGTCTGAGTCTACTTTTTGGTTTTGGCGTGCGACTCGATGTAGTCGACCGCTTCCTTGACGCGCGTGATCTTCTCGGCCTCCTCGTCGGGAATCTCGATGCCGAACTCCTCCTCGAAGGCCATCACGAGCTCGACGGTGTCGAGTGAGTCGGCGCCGAGATCGTCCACGAACGAAGCGTCCGGCGTCACTTCTTCCTCATCGACGCCCAGCTGCTCCACGATGATGCTCTTGACTTTGTCCGATACGGCCATTCAATCCTCCTCCAGCCTTACATGTACATCCCGCCGTTGACGGCGAGAACGTGCCCTGTAATATACGCTGCCTCGTCCGACGCAAGATAGCACGCCGCAGCCGCCACGTCGTCCACCGACCCGAGGCGCCCGAGCGGAATCTGCTGCGTCCAGTCGACCTGCGCCTTCTCCGCGACGGCCCTGGTCATATCGGTGTCGACCATGCCCGGCGCGATGACGTTCACGGTGATGCCGCGGGAGGCCACCTCGCGCGCCAGCGCCTTCGCGAACCCGATCAGCCCCGCTTTCGACGCGGCGTAGTTGGTCTGGCCGGCGTTGCCCATCTGCCCCACGACCGAGCTGACCGCGATGATGCGGCCGCCACGCTGTTTGATCATGGGCCGCATCGCGGCCTGCGCCAGCGCGAACGTCGCGGTCAGGTTCGTAGCGATGACGGTGTCCCAATCCTCGCGCTTCATGCGCATCAGCAGCTGGTCGCGCGTCACCCCTGCGTTGCTCACGACGATGTCCAGCCGCCCGTGGCGATCGACGATCTCGCCCGGGAGCGCGTGCACCGCCGCAGCGTCGGTGACGTCAAGGCTCACGGCCTCGGCCCGGCGCCCGGCCGCGACGATTGCCGCGGCCGTCACGCCCGCGTGATCGCCGCGCGCGGCGGCCACGACCACGGCGCCCTGCTCGGCCAGCCGGTGCGCGATCGCCCTGCCGATGCCGCGCGACGCGCCGGTCACGAGCGCCACTTTGTTCGACAGATCGAACATCACGCGATCAACGCTTCACCGGCATCAGATCTTCGATCGCCGCCAGATCGTCGGGCGCGCCGACGCTGGCGACCCGGGCCTCGCGGTGAATCCGTCGAATCATTCCACTCAGCGCCGTGCCCGGACCCACCTCAACATACGTTGTGACGCCCTCCGACGCAAGGCGGCCCACCACGTCTTCCCATCGGACCGGCGCCGACACCTGGGCCACGAGCGCCTCGATGGCGGCGCGCGCCTCTCGTTTTGGCGTCGCGTCCACATTCGCCACAATCGGCATCGACGGATCATGCACCGCCAGCGCGCGCAGCTCCGGCGCCAGACGGTCCTCCGCAGGCTTCATGAGGGCGCAGTGAAAGGGCGCGCTCACCTGGAGCGGGATCACGCGCCGCGCGCCGCGAGACTTCGCCAGTTCGCTCGCGCGGGCGACCGCGGCCGCCGATCCGGCGATCGCGACCTGGCCGCCTCCATTCATGTTCGCGGGGCTGACGATCTCTCCGTGTGCCGCCTCGCGGCACACGTCACGCACGGCGTCTGCGTCGAGGCCGAGAATCGCCGCCATCGCGCCCGTGCCCACCGGCACCGCTTCCTGCATGTAGCGGCCGCGGCGATGCACGGTCGTCAGCGCCTCGGCGAATGAGAACGTGCCCGCGGCGACGTTCGCGGAGTACTCACCGAGGCTGTGTCCGGCGACGAACGACGGACTGAGGTCGCGTGAGGCCAGCAACCGATAGGCCGCGATGCTCACGGCCAGCGTCGCCGGCTGCGTGTTCATCGTCAAACCCAGCTCGTCTTCGGGCCCGTTGAAGCACAGGCGGCTGAGCGGCCAGCCCAGCGCGGCGTCGGCTTCTTCGAACGTCTCGCGGCAGATCGGGAAGGCATCGGCCAGGGCCTGGCCCATCCCGACCTTCTGCGATCCCTGTCCCGGGAAGACGAAGGCGATCACTGGTGGGACACCGCTGCGGCGCCTGTGTCCTGCCCGACGCGTTCGAGGAACCGATCAGCGGCGAGGCGATACGCCATCGCGATCGCGTTGCGGACGGCCTTGGCGCTCGACCGCCCGTGGCCGACAATCGTCACGCCCGCCACGCCGAGCAGCGGCGCGCCGCCGTACTCCGAATAGTCGACGCGCCGGCGGAAATGCCGCAGCGCGCGGCGCGTCAGGAGCGATCCGACGCGCATCGTGATCGTGCTCGACAGCTCCTCGGTCAACAATCCCTCGACCAACCCAACCAGGCCCTCGCTGATCTTGAGCGCGACATTACCCGTAAACCCATCGCACACGATGACGTCGGCGTTGCCGGTGTAGACATCGCGTGCCTCGACATTGCCCACGAAGTTGAGCGCCGAAGCCTTCAGCAACTGATGCGCTTCGCGCGTCAGCTCGTTGCCCTTGGTGGCTTCCGTGCCGGTGGACAGCAGGCCGATTCGCGGCGACTCAGTGCCCAGGACCGTGCGCGTGTACACCTCGCCCATCACCGCAAACTGCAGCAGGTGCTGCGGCCGGCACTCCGCGCTCGCGCCCACGTCGAGCAGCACCGCCGGACGCCGCCGTGTCGGGATGGTCGCCGCCAGGGCCGGCCGATCGACGCCGCGCAGCATGCCGAACGCGCCGTGCGCCGCCATCACCGTGGCCCCCGTGTGGCCGGCGCTCACGAGCGCCGACGCCTCGCCTCGCGCCACGGCGTCGGCCGCCACCCTGATGGAGGCCGCGGGCTTGCGGCGCAGCGCCGCGACCGGCGACTCTTCCATCCCGACGACGTCGGGAGCGTCCACGACCCGCACGGCGGATCGATCGACGTCCCCGGCACGGGCCAGTTCCGCGTCAATCGCCGCCGCGGCACCCACGAGCAGGACGCCGATGTCAAAGTGACGAACGGCCGCCAGCGCGCCTTCGACAATGTTGCGCGGTGCCTCGTCGCCTCCCATCGCGTCAACGGCGATCCAAATCATGTCAACCCGCGGTTCCAGTGGTTCCGGGAGGTTTCGGGAGGTTTCGGGAGGTTCCGGCCGTTCCAGAGGTCCTCCGCGTGTCCGAACCTCGGGAACCTCTGGAACCACCGGAACCTCTGGAACCTCTGGAACCCCTGGAACCTCCTGAACCTCTAGTCCTCTTCGACCGCTCTGACCTGCCGCCCGCGGTAGTAGCCGCAGTTGGCGCAGACGCGGTGCGGCCGCTTGGGTTCGTGGCAGTGCGGGCACTCGGACAGGCTGGTGGGCTTCAGGGCATCGTGCGTGCGGCGATTGGCCGTCCGCGTCTTGGAATGTCGTCGTTTTGGATTTGGCATCTCTAGTCCTTCGTCGTCGAGTTCGGCTTGGTCCCCAGCGTCTTGAGCACGGCGAAGCGGGGGTCGTCCCAGTCGCGCCGGCACTCGCACGTGCCCCGGTTCAAATTCGTACCGCACACTGCGCACAGCCCCTGACACGCAGCATCGCAGAGCGGTTTCATCGGCGCCGCGAGGTAGAACTGCTCGCGCATCAGCTGGCCGAGGTCGATCTGGTCGTTCTCGTAGAACGCGGTCGCGAAGTCGTCTTCCTCGATCTCGCGTTCGTCGTTCTTGCCATGACCCGCGTCGTTCGGCGCGTGCGGCTGATACCGCAGGTCGAACGGGGCATCGACCGGCACGCGAATCGGATCCAGGCACCGGCTGCACGGCAGCTCGAGCGTCGTCTGCGTACGGCCGGCCAGCCGGAAGTGGCCGCCGTGACCGGCATCCTTGAAGATGTCGAACGCCAGCGACACGGGCGCCGCCACCCGGAAATCCTCCCGATCCGCCGCGAACGCATCGGCCGGATACACCTGCTCGATGTGCTCGTGGGGTGTCCGGATCCGGCTCAAATTGAGCAGCATGGAACCCCCGATTATACCATGCGAAAACCCGCTAGTCCGAGTCCCAGGGCTTGGGGATGAAGAGCTGCTCGAACAGCCTGATCGCGTAGCGATCGGTCATGCCGGCGAGAAAATCGCGCGTGGCCGCATCGAGCCCCTCCTGCTCGATGGTCCGCGAATCGAGGAAGTCGGCGGGCCGCTCGCGGACCTTGCCCCACAGCCCGCTCAGGATGTCCGACGCCTTTTTGAACTCGACGGTCGCGATGCTGTTCTCGTAGACGGCGTCGAAGAGATATCGGCGCAGTTCGAGGACGGCCTCGAGGATCTGGGGGCTCATGCGGATTTCGGTGAGACCGCCGGCCAGCGTCTCGGTGACGACATCCTTGACGAGCGTCGCGATCCGCGCCGACGATGTGCCGCCCAGGATGCGCACCGGCTCGCGCGGCAGGTCGCCCGGCGCCAGCAGGCCCGCGCGCGTCGCATCGTCGATGTCGTGGTTGACGTACGCAATCAGGTCGGCCACGCGCATGATCTGGCCCTCGACCGTGCTCGAGCGCATCGCCGCCGGCATGCCGACCGGCGCGCCCGACTTCCCTTTCGAGTGCTTCGCGATGCCGTCGCGGACCTCCCAGCTGAGATTCATTCCGCGCCCGTCGTTCTCGAGCAGGTCCACGATGCGCAGGCTCTGCTCGTAGTGGTTGAAACCGCCCGGCATCAGCTCGTCGATCACGCGTTCGCCCGCATGACCGAACGGCGTGTGCCCGAGGTCGTGGCCGAGCGCGATGGCTTCGGTCAGCTCCTCGTGGAGCCGCAGGACCTTCGCGATCGTGCGGGCGATCTGCGACACCTCGAGCGTGTGGGTGAGCCGGGTCCGATAGTGGTCACCCGTCGGCGAGAAGAACACCTGCGTCTTGTGCTTCAGCCGTCGGAACGCCTTGCTGTGAATGATGCGGTCACGGTCGCGTTGAAACGCCGGGCGCACATCGTCTTCAGCCTCTGGACGGAGACGCCCGCGCGAGTCCGCGCTTCGGGCGGCCTGCGGTGCGAGGATGTCGCGTTCCCGCTGCTCGAGCTGCTCGCGGATCGTCATCGGCGCACACCCGCCTGGCCGGCCGGCGCCGCAGCCACTTCGGCGAGGAAGCTTGTGCCGTGCGCCAGCGTCCCGACCCCGAACAGCTCGGCCAGCGTCTGCCCCAGGTCCGCGAACGTGGAGCGCGTGCCGAGGTCGGTGCCGGCCCGCACGCGGGCGCCCGCAACCAGCAGCGGCACGTGCTCGCGCGAGTGATCGGTGCTCGGGGTGGTCGGATCGTTGCCGTGGTCCGCCGTCACCACCAGCAGATCGTCCTCGCGCAGCTGCGGCAGCAGCGCCGCCAGACGCGCGTCGAACCGCTCGAGGTTGGCCGCGTACCCCTCCACGTCGTTGCGATGCCCGAAGCGGGTGTCGAAATCGACCAGGTTGGCGAACACCAGGCCACGCTCCGTCCCGGCCATCTGCCGCATGACCTCGTCCATCCCCTCGTCGTCGCTCGCGGTGTGCACCGCGGTCGTGACGCCGCGGCCGGCAAACAGATCCTCGATCTTGCCGATCGCCACCACGGGAAGCCCGGCGGCCTTGAGGCGGTCGAGCAGCGTCTCCCCGCGCGGCGGCAGCGCGTAGTCGTGGCGATTGGCCGTCCGCGTGAAGCTGCCTGGCGCGCCGACGAAGGGCCGCGCAATCACACGTCCCACGCCGAGGCCCTCTCCCACCAGCTTGTACGCGATCTCGCACGCGCGGTACAGCTCCGGTACGGGCACGACCGCCTCGTGCGCGGCGATCTGGAACACGCTGTCCGCGGACGTGTAGACGATGAGGGCGCCGGTCCGCATATGCTCCGGACCCAGCTCGTCGATGATGACTGTTCCTGATGCGGCCTTGTTACCGAGGACCGCGCGACCGGTCAGACGCGAGAACTCCGCGATGGTGCGAGCCGAAAACCCGTCCGGAAATACGGGGAACGGCTCGTCCAGCACGATGCCCATCATCTCCCAGTGTCCGGTGACGGAATCCTTGCCGGCGGAAGACTCCCGCATGCGGCCGGACGCGGCCCGGGGCTCGGCGCCGGCCGGCGGTCCGCCAATCGCCCCGAGATCGACAACGCGATCGAGACCAAGCGACCGCAGCGTCGGCACGCGCAGCGGTACCTGGCGGGCGATGTTGCCGAGCGTATTGCTGCCGCGATCGCCATACCGGTCGGCGTCCGGCAATTCGCCCACGCCGACGCTGTCCAGCACGATGACGATGGCGCGGCGGAAGGAGGTCACGGGGCGGCTTCTATTTTACGTTGTTGCCGAGCCAGGCGAATACCGAGGCCAGGGTCGATTGCGACTCGCCTGGACCATCAAACCAGGTGAGGCCGGGCTCCTTGCGGAACCAGACCAGCTGCCGCTTGGCGTAGCGGCGGTTCTCCTGAACGATGAGCGCGCGCGTCGCGGTTTCGTCGCGCACGCCGCGCAGGTGTTCGAGGGCCTGACGGTAGACAAGGCCGCCAAACGGCCGCGCGCTCTCGGGGACACCCTTCGCGAGCAGCGCCCGCATCTCGTCGAGCAGGCCCCGCGCGAACTGCTCGTCGACGCGTCGAGCGACCCGCGCCGCAAGCTCCGCCGCCGGGAGCGTCAGCCCGATCGGCAGCACGTCCATGTCGGGAATCGGCGAGGCGGTGTCGGCGAAGTGCTCCGTCAGCGGCCGGCCGGTGATGAAGAACACCTCCAGCGCCCGGACGATCCGCTTCTGATCGCGCGGCTGGATTCGCGTCGCCGCCGCCGGATCGACGCGCCTCAGGATCCGGTGCAGCCGTTCGACGCCACGCCGTGCGGCGATCGCGTCCAGACGGGCCCGCAGATCCACGTCGCGCCCGGGGCCCGGAAACAGACCGCGCGTGAGCGCGCGGTAGTAGAAGCCCGTCCCGCCCGCGACGATGGGCAGGTGTCCGCGCGCCTGAATGTCGCGGATGATCGCCGACGCATCGCGCGCGTACTGGGCGGCCGTGTACTCGCCGGCCGGGTCCACGATGTCAATCAGATGATGCGGGATGCCGCGCCGGTCCGCCATCGGCAGCTTGTCGGTCCCGATGTCGAACCCGCGATAGACCGCCGTCGAATCGCAGTTGACGACCTCGCCCCCGTATCGCTCCGCGATCGCGAGCGACAGCGCGCTCTTCCCGGTGGCGGTCGGCCCGAGCACCGCGACGACGAGAGGGCGCGTCACCGTACGCGGAAGATCACGTACGCGATGAACGCGGCCAGGAGCATGACCAGGCCGCGCTGCTGGGACCTGGTCACGGCGGCGACTCGTTGTAGAAGAACGTGACCGTGAAGAACGCCTTGTCGGCCGGGTACTCCGGGGGCAGCGGCGTGGTCGGGTTCGAACCCGACAGCGCGCCGAACGCGGCGTTGTTGAACGCCTCGATCGGGCACGGGCCCACGACGTTGAGGTCGGTGATCGAGCCGTCCTTGTGCACGTTGAACGTGATCACGACGTGGCCTCTCATCGACATCGACGAGTAGGGAACGAACCAGTTGCGCTTGACCTGCGCGATGAATCGGCGAATCCACGGCCCGAACTCCACGCCCTTGGAGTCGAACTGAATCTCGGGACCGAAACCGCCGCCGTTCCCGCCGGGATTGTCGAACTGCTCCCGCGGAACGTAGCGCTGCAGATTCCGGAGCGCATCGCCGAGCGATCCACCCGGGACCGGCGAACGGCCGCCGGCACCGCTCTGCGACGCCGATCCCGGAGGGGACGGCGGAACGGGAAGAGTCATCGCGGACTGCGATTCCGGCACCGGCACCCGGGCGTCGTTCTGCGCCTGCTGGCCCTGCGGCGGTTCGGGCGCCGGCCCCTGGCCGCGCGCAGCCGCCGGCGGCGGGGGCGCCTCCACACGCTCCGGGGTGTTGCCGCGCGAGAACGGCAGCGGGTTCGTCGGGTTCGGCGCACGTTCGGGCGCGCGGGCCACGCGGTCCTTGTCGGAATCGGGAGCCCGCGGCGGCGGCTTCGGCGCCGCGACATCGTTGCGCGGCTGAATGAAGACAAAGCGCGTGTCATCCGGCTGGCGCTGCTGCAGCAGCGCGGCGCGGGCCTGCGCCGCCTTCGGATCGAACGGGAAGAATCGCGGAAACACCAGGATGAGGATGACGACGACCAGGTGAAAGATGATCGAGAGCAGGATGCCCTCGCGCCAGGAAATCGCGCGTCCGACGGGTGTGATATCAGGACGATAGTCGTCAATCTCGAAGTACATCAGGTAGTTAAGTCAGTATAGCAGTGAGGGGCTGGAGGCTAGGGACTAGAGGCTGGGGCCAGCCACATAACCCAGCCTCTAGCCCCTTCGGGCCGTATATAGATAGACGCTGCCAAACGTCATCGGGTCGGCCGACACGTCGCGAAATCCAACATTTCGTAGAAGATTCGTGAACGTCTCAGGGGACGCGAACGCGCCGACCGACGCCGGCAGGTACTCGTACGCCGCATCGTGTCGCGAGACGGCACGGCCGATGCGCGGCAGTATGTGGCGGAAGTATGACAAATAGACGGCCCTGAACAACGGCGTCGTGGGCATGGCGAACTCGAGCACCACGAGCCGTCCTCCCGGCTTCAGCGCGCGCGCCACATCGCGCAACGCCAGCTCTGGATCCTCAACGTTCCGGATACCGAACGCGATCGTCACGGCATCGACCGACGCGTCGGCGACGGGGATCCGCATCGCGTCCCCTCTGGCCAGCGCGACTCGGCCGCTCAGCCCCGCGCGGCGGATCTTCTGCGCGCCGATGGTCAGCATCGCACCGGCGAAATCGACGCCGACGATGCGCGCGGCCGGCGGACGCGCCTGCCCCGCCGCGATCGCCAGGTCGGCCGTACCGGTGCACAGGTCGAGCACGCGCTCGCGTCCGGTCAGGCCGAGCGATCGGATAGCCCGGCTCCGCCAGTGGCGATCGATGCCGGCGCTCAGCAGGTGATTGAGGAAGTCGTAGCGCGGTGCGATCGCGTCGAACATCCCCGCGATCCGATCCGGCCTCTTTGAAACGTCGATCACAGCGTTCTTTGAAATGCCTGGTCGCCCGATTGACACGCCTGCAAATCACGAAGGCACGAAGGACACGAAGACACTCTTGGACAAGATCCCTTCGTGACCTTCGTGTCTTCGTGATAAACCGTCGTTCGGACCGGTACGCCTGCCGTGAGAGTACTCAGGACCCCACCTGGCCGGTCCAGGCCGGATACAGCTGGTGCTCGAAGCCGAGCGCGCTGAGGATCTTGCCCGCCATGAAGTCGGCGAGATCATCGAGCGTCTTCGGGAGCTGATAGAACGCCGGCATCGCCGGCAGAACCACGGCGCCGGCTTCGGCGCAGAGCACCATGTTGCGCAGCGCCGGCAGGCTCATCGGCGTTTCGCGCGGGACAATCACCAGCGGACGGTGTTCCTTCAGCATCACATCGGCAGCGCGCTCGACGAGATTGCGCGAGAGGCCGTGGGCGATGCCCGCCAATGTCTTCATCGAGCACGGCACGACGACCATGGCCGTGCATCCCTGGCTGCCACTGGCAATCGTCGCGCCGAGATCACGGTTGCTGTGGAGCGTGAACGCCCCGGCGCTCACCTCCGGTCCGTACTTCGCCGCCAGGTACGGCAGCAGCCGGTCCACCGATGCGTCCTCCCCGAGCTCGTCGCGCAGGAGCCGGCGGCCGTAGTCGGACACCACCAGCTCGACGTGAACGCCGCGGGAGAGCAGTTCGGCGAGCGTTCGCACGGCGTACAGCGCCCCGCTTGCGCCGGTCACCGCCAACGCGATCGAACGATGGGGCTCACCCGCCATACACGGCCACCGCCAGGACGATTAAATACAGAATGCCGACGTATCCATTCATGTCGAACGCGCGCTTGACCTGGGAGAGATCGTCCGCGCTGACGAGCGACTGCTCGTACACCAGCAGCGCGGCGACCACCGCGACGCCCAGCTCGTACCACGCCGGCAGCGGCGTCACCAGGGGCAGCGCGAGCAGGCACGCCACGGTCACCACGTGCATCGCCCGCGAGATGGCGAGCGAGCCTGCGACGCCGTACCGGACGGGAATCGACCGCAAGCCGTGCGCGCGGTCGAACTCCAGGTCCTGGCACGCATAGAGAACGTCGAAGCCCCCGACCCACGTGCCGATCGCCAGCGCCAGCAGCCACGGCTCCCAGCCGCCGCGGCCGCCGACAGCCAGCCACCCGCCCACCGGCGCCACGGCCATCGCCAGGCCCAGGAACATCTGCGTCCAGGTCGTGTACCGCTTGGCCAGCGAGTACCAGAAGACGATGCCCAGCGCCACGGGCGACAGCGCGAAGCACAGCGGGCTGAGGCGCCACGCCGAGTAGCCGAAGCAGACCGACGCGGCCGTCACGAACAGCGCGGCCTCGCGCATCGACATCGCGCCGCGCGGCAGCTCCCGGTTGGACGTCCGCGGGTTGAGCGCGTCCATCCGCGCGTCGACGAGCCGGTTGAATCCCATGGCCGCGCTGCGCGCCGACACCATGGCCGCGAGTATCCAGCCGAACGTCCCGGCCGTGATCGGCGACTGTCGCGACGCGAGCAGCGCGCCGGCGAGCGCAAACGGCAGCGCGAACACCGAGTGGCTGAACCTGACGAACGACAGATAGGTGCGAAGGCGGTTGAGCATCAAAACAACAGGGCTAAGGGCTAAGGGCTGAGGGCTCAGGACTCGCCGATCCAATGGATCTGGCCGGGCTGGACACCCGACACCAGATATTCTTCCACATCGTCGGTCTGCGGCGGCAGATCGACCGCCAGCAGCCTGGCGCGCTTCCCCGGCTCGATCGTGCCGAAGTCGGCATCGAAGCCGAGGGCGCGCGCACCCTGGCGCGTGGCGCTGTCGAGCAGAGCCGACGCCGGCACCGACGGCGCCAGCGCGTGCAGCGTAGCCACCTCGGCGAACACGCTGAGGTCCGGTGTGCTCGCCAGGCTGTCGGTCCCGATGGCGACGCGCACACCGGACTTGTAGAAGTCTTCGATCGGCGGCACACCCGCGCCGGTGTGGCCGTTGCTGCGCGGACAGGTGACGAGCGTGGTGCCGTGCGAGGCCAGCCGCGCGAGATCGTCCGGCGACATCTGTACGCCGTGCACGGCCAGCACGTGCGCGTCCAGGAAGCCGTTCTCGTCGAGATACTGCACGGGACTGCCGCCCGGAGCGGTCCACGCGGGATCCCACGACCCGAGCTCCTCGAGCAGCTCACGCCACGGCCCGCCGGCGGTCCTGATGAACTCGGTCTCTTCGACCGACTCCGACAGATGCACACTGCACGGCGCAAAGGCATCGCGGTCGACGTCCCGGCGGATCGCGCGGAACAGCAGCGGCGCGACGGAATACGGCGCATGCGCCGCCAGGCTCGCCCTGACCATGGCCGACGGCGGCAACGCGGCGATCTCCCGACGCGCGCGCTCGACGACGGCCTCGGGGTCGGGCGCGTTGAACTTGACGATCTCGTAGAACACCACGGCCGCCAGCGGGCTGCGGGCCAGCGGCGCAAAGCTGCCGAGCGTGTTGCTGATGTCGCCGACCACGGCGGTCCCGCAGGCGACGGCTTCGGCCACCGCGCGGTTGATCGCCGCGAGGATCTCCGGGCTCAGGGCATCGCCCTGCCGCCGCCGCGCGGCCAGCAGACCACGAATCCACGTGACGAATTCGGAGGCGGGCGCCACCTCGTCGCGCAGGTACGACAGCTCGAGGTGCGTGTGGGCGTTCACGAGGCCCGGCATGACGGCCACCTCGCCCAGATCCACCTCGTGAAGGTCGTCGTGAGCGGTACGGTGGCCAGTGGCGACGATGCGGTCCCGGTCGACCGTCACCCACCCGTCGCGAACGGGCCGCCCGTCGATGGGAACGACCCAGGCGGCGTGGTAGCGAATCATGGAATTGCAGGACGGCAGGATCGCTGGAGTGCAGAATTCAATCCTGGGATCCTGCCATCCTGCCATCCTGCCGTCGCTCCGCCTTCCCTTCGCGGCTCCGGGCAGGATAGAGGCGCAACTCGTCGGGCACGTGCGTGTCCCCCGCCTCGCGCGCGGTGGCGAGCTCGAGCATCCGCGGCACCTCGCGTTCGCGGAAGATCGGATCGCCCAGCACCTCGTAATGCATGTTCCGGCGTTTGGCGGCGAACCCGGCGTCCTCGATGTTGCGGACGATCTCGAGCTCGTCCATGCAGTAGCTCGCGCCCGCGGCCCGGACGACGTTCTCTTCGATCATCACGCTGCCCATGTCGTTCGCGCCGTACGCGAGGCTGAGCTGCCCCACTTTCCCGCCCTGCGTCACCCAGGACGCCTGCAGGTTGTCGAAGTTGTCGAGCACGATCCGGGCAATCGCCAGCGTGCGCAGGTAGTCGACGCCCGTGGCCTCGGTGCCCGAGAGCTCCGTGTGATCCGGCTGGTAGCTCCACGTGATGAACGCCGTGAAGCCGCCGGTCTCGTCCTGCAGATCCCGCAGGCGCATCATGTGCTCGATGCGCTCAACATCTGTCTCAAGGGTTCCGTACATCATCGTCGCCGTGGTGCGCAGGCCCGCGCGATGGGCGTGGCGCATGACGTCGAGCCATTCGTCGGCGGTGGCCTTGCTGTAGCAGTGCAGGAGTTTGCGCACACGATCGACGAGGATTTCGGCGCCGCCGCCGGGAATGCTGTCCAGCCCCGCCGCGATCAACCTGTCGATCACCATGGGCACCG
Organism: uncultured Acidobacteriota bacterium; assembly: GCA_963821285.1. GTDB lineage: Bacteria > Acidobacteriota > Vicinamibacteria > Vicinamibacterales > CAVVIG01 > CAVQJU01. The sequence goes on along the minus strand of CAWGDD010000003.1, from coordinate 78,274 downwards.
GCAGCTGAGTGAGGCGCGAGAGGTGGATCACTTCGGGCGGCGAAAGCGCGTGAAGCTTGAACGACGGATAGCGTTCCTTGACCGCCCTGAACAAGTCCTCGTACCACGACATGGGCAGGTCGGGGTTGTGACCGCCCTGCAGCAGAAGCTGCACGCCGCCGACCGCAATCGTCTCGTCGATCTTGCGGAACAGCTCGTCGAACCCGAGCACGTAGCCGTCCGGCGATCCGACCGGCCGGTAGAACGCGCAGAAGGTGCACTTCGCCACGCAGACGTTTGTGTAGTTGACGTTGCGGTCGATGATGTAGGTGACGAGCCCCTGGGGGTGTTTACGCGCGCGGATGCCGTCGGCGAGACCGCCAAGGACAGCCGTCGGCGCCGAGCGATAGAGGTCGAGCGCCTCGGCGGCGTCCAGTCGGGCACCCGCCTTCACCTTCTCGACAAGCCGAATGATGTTCGCCGGGTCCGCTGGCATCAGAAAAACCGGAGGCCGTCCGAAGGCGGCGCCACGTCGATTTCCGCTGCGTACCGATAGAACAGCTCCAGGCCCGCCTGTTCCTCGGCGCCTAAATGGTACCTGATATTCTCCCGCAGGTAGCGCATCCCGACTGCCTGCCGCTCGGGCGTATCCCTCAGGTACACACAAGCCACATCGTCAGACGCCGCCACGCCCGCGTCGCGCGCCCGCTGCAGGGCCTCGACGTCCCCCGGCTCGAGCGTGCCCGGCCGGCCGGCCCAGAAGGCGTAGACGAACGGCAGCCCGGTCAGGTCCGTCCAGGCCTTGCCAAGGTCGATTGCCTCGATCGGCAGCTTGTGCTCGGCATTCGGCGGCTGAAACAGCGCGTTGTCGCCGATGATCAGCGCGGCATCGCACCGCCCGAGCATCTGCGGCAGGTCGGGGCCAGCCGGCTCGATCTTGGGGGTGATCTTGAACAGCCGCGCGCACAGGACGCGCACCAGCGCCACCGAGGTCCGCGAACTGACGTCCATCGCAATCGACCGGACGTCGCCGATCGGACGGGACGTGAACAGCAGCACCGACGCCACCGGCCCCCGCGAGGCGATGGCGAGGTCGGGCACGATCGCATACGGCCCGCCGCGCAGGTACTCGATGGAGGGAATCAGGCCGATGTCGATCGCGCCATCGTGCAGGAGCGACGCGCACGTGGACGGCACGTCGAAGCGCAGCAGGAACCGCAACGAGCGGTCGAGACCGTAGACGAGGGGACGCGCGTTGAGGTACCCCACCGCGCCGAGACGAACCATCATCGAGCGAGCGTCTCGAAGCGCCCGTTTCGTTCGGCGGGCTCCTGGCTGGCGGCCTGGATGTTACGCCGGATTTCCTCGAGCGGCGAGCGGCGGCGGCCCTGCCCGGTATCCTCGTCCGGCGACACGGCGTCCACATCGTCGGCGCCAACCGTCAGCGCGACCTGCGCGAGCTTCGGCCCGTACAGCGCCCAGTCCACCTGAATCGACGGGATGTTCTGAACCGTCAACCGCGCCAGCGCCACACGCTTCACATCGTCGTATCCGGTTGTGGGGACGGCCGGGTTGACGCGGCGCGGCAAGGGGGCGAACGCGCGAATCACGGCGACGACACGCTGCAGGTCGGCGACCTGTTTGAAGAGCGTCAACGCGTCGGCCGTGGGCAGCTGATGAATCGTCAGGCGTCCGAGCGCCAATCCCGCGATGTTGACCTCTTCGATGGAACGGCGGGGATCCTGCAACCGGTCGAACGGGGCCTCCGCCACCAGATCCAGGCCGAGCGCGTGCAGGTCCTCGAGCAGCGCACGCAGGGTCACGTGCTCGCGCGACGCCAGCTGTTCGAGGTCATCGAGCGAAAACGCGGAGACCGGCACGCCCTTCGCCGCCTCGACCGTCTCGCGGACGCGGGCCAGGGCCGCGGCCCGCGACGCGGGGGCGCCGACGATGCGGATCTCGCCGGCTGCGGGCGGCCAGGACAGGGGCGCGCCAACCTCGGCGGACACTTCCGCGACCCGCACGAAGGTCGTGCGGGCGCCGTGAAGCTCGCGGCGCACGGCGTCGGCCTGCATGCCGAGGGTGATGATGTCGTGCGAGGCGGCGAGCGTCGACAGATCGGTGTCCGAAACGGGCATGTGTGGGTGGACGCGGCGCTTCACCGCGAACCACGATTCTATGGCACCGCCCGTCCCGGCAACAACCCCGAGGGCGGCGAGCTACTCGAGCGTGATCGGCAGCGCGGCGTGCGCGAGGGGATGGTTGATCACGAGCGCGTAGGTCCCGGTCTCCCACTCTCCTGAAGGCATCTCGAAGAACAGCTCACCGATCGTCACGCGGTCCTTGTCGAGCAACGCGGTATCCACAGCGAGACCTTCCCCCGGGAGGGCCAGAAACTGGAAGCGCTCGAGCGGCGCGAGCGGGCTGAGATACGAGTTGAGCTGGCGCCTCCAGATCGTGGCGTTCTGCCTGACAAAGCTGACTTGAGAACTGTCTTCGAGAAATCGGCGCTGATCCGCCAGCATCATCCGGCTGCCCGACGGCGTCTGGAGCGTGACGTGCTCACGTTCGAGGATCAGGCGCCGGCTGGTCGTCCAGAGGGCGAGGTCGATCAGCACCCAGCGCCGGGCATGATTCCGCTGCGAGTACTCATAAGAGGCGACAACCTGAATGGTCTCGTCCTTGTACTCGACGGTCGCCCGGCCTCTTGGCTTCGTGTGCGGGAAGGATGGCGGTTCCTGCGCGACAGCTGCGATTCCGCCCGCGAGAACCGCGACGGCCAGCACCAGGACGATCAACCGGCTCATTGAGCCCTCCTGTTGACGCTTCCGGTCCTACTTACTTATCGGCCCCCAGAATCAAGGGCAGCCCGTTCTTGGCGTTGCCGATGACGACCACCTTGGCATTATTGCTCGTGGCCAGCTTCTCTGTCGCCTCGATGCCCTTCCACTCCAGCAGCTGCGGGCTGATGCCCTGCGCCACGATGCGCTGGAAATCGGCGACGCCCTGCGCCTCGATGCGCTTCCGCTCGGCCTCCTGCTGCTCCTTCTGGAGGACGAACTTCATCTGCTCGGCCTCCTGCTCGCGCCGCAGTTTTTCCTGGATCGCGTTGGCGACGACCAGTGGCAAGCCGATCTTCCGGAGCAGCACCTGCTGAACGATGATGCCGCGTTCGCCCGCAATGCGTTTGAAGAGGTTGAAGATCTCACCGGCGATCTTCTCGCGTTCGGCCGAATAGAGCGCCTTGGCCTCGTAGGAGGCCGTGATTTCCCGAATCGCTGAGCGGAACTGCGGCTCGACGATGGTCCCGACGTAGTCGGCGCCGACCGTGCGATAGATGTCCACCGCCTTTGCGGGATCCAGCTGGAACAGCAGCGACGTCTCGAGCGAGAGGATGAGGCCTTCCTGCGACGGGACTTCCGCGACCTCCTTGATCTCCTGCGTCTGGACGGACATCCGCACGACGCTCGTCAACGGCAGCACGATGCCGATGCCCGGGGACAGGGTGGAGGACGACACGCTGCCGAAGAAGTCCTTCACGCCCACGTTGCCGGCCGGCACAGTTCGAAACGGTCCGGCCATGAGGAAAAGAATGAACAAGATCGCAGCCCCCACGACGAGCCCGACGCGCGACGGGCGCGGCAGCTGCACGGTCGGCATCCTGGAGAAGTCAGAGTCCACGCTTCACCTTCCTTTTACCCGCGACCAGATTTCCGCAGCCTTCCGCCCCGCGGCCTCGGACGTTGCGATCCGTGCCGGCCAGGTCCGCGTGTAGCCCTCCGACGCCCACTTGCGCGTCGCGTCGATGCCCATCTTGCCGCCATACGCCGGCAACTCGGCGGCATCGTCCAGATCGTCCACGGGCCCCTTCGTCATCTGCACGTCGCGGAGCGGGTCCACGTGCGTGCCGACGATCCAGGCGACTTCGCTGACGTCGTGGACGTTGACGTCCTTGTCCACGATGACGATGGCTTTCGAGAACATCAGCTGGCCGAGCCCCCAGCACGCGTGCATGATCTTGCGGGCGTGACCGGGGTACCGCTTGTCGATCGAAATGATGACCAGGTTGTGGAAGATGCCCTCGGCCGGAAAGTGCATGTCCACGATCTCGGGCACGGTCTTCCGGATCAGCGGGAGGAAGATCCGCTCGCTGGCCAGCCCGAGGTAGTAGTCCTCCATCGGCGGGATGCCGACGATGGTCGTGAGATAGGTCGGCTTCTTGCGCTGCGTCACGCACGTCAGGTGAAACACCGGGTAGTCGTCGGGCTGCGAGTAGAACCCCGTGTGGTCGCCAAAGGGGCCCTCGCGGCGGCGCTCGCCGGGCTCGACGTACCCTTCGAGCACGATGTGCGCGCTCGCGGGCACCTCGAGATCGACGGTGACGCACTTGACCATCTCGATGCGCCTCCTGGCCAGGAACCCGCCAAGCAGCAGCTCGTCGAGGCCTTCCGGCATCGGAGCCGTCGCGCAGTACGTGAGCACGGGTTCCGGGCTGAGCGCGACCGCCACCTCGAGCCGCTGGCCCAGCCGCTCCGCGATCCGATGATGCTGCGCGCCGCCCTTGTGCCGCTGCCAGTGCATGCCGGTGGTACGCCCGTCGAACACCTGCATCCGGTACGTGCCGATGTTGCGCATCCCGGTTTCGGGGTCCTTCGTGAAGACGAGCGGCAGCGTGATGAACCGCCCGCCGTCCTCGGGCCAGCACGTCAGAATCGGCAGCTCGTCGAGCGTGCCGTCCCGCCGGACGATCTCCTGGCACGGCGCGTCCGACACGATCTTCGGCATCAGGTCGCTCAGCCGGTCGACGAGGGGCATGAGCTTGAGCGCGTCCATGATCCCCTTGGGCATCGGAGGCGTCATCAGCTCGCTCGATCTCGCGGCCGAGATCGTCGAGGGTCTTGACGCCGAGCGCGAGGCACATGCGCTCGAGGGAGCCGAAGACATTCGACGCCACCGGCATGCCGAAGCCCGCCGGCTGCTCGAACAGCAGCGCCGGGACCGCCGCCGGCCGACTTGCACGCGCGATCCGTGACCGCCGCGATCTCGAGATCGGGGCTCACCGGCTCGCCGATGCGGGTCAGCAGCTTCCGGCGATCGAGATCGGTGATGAAGTCGTTGAGATCTGAGTACATTCGCGGGCCTGTCAACCACGAAGGCACGAAGGTCACGAAGATCACAATCCGAAGAGAACTTCGTGTGCCTTCGTGGCTTCGTGTCTTCGTGGTTAAGCACGTCGTCCTATTCTATCGGTGATCTGCTGTGCGAGTGCGAGCGCGCGGCGGCCCTGCTCGCCCGTGACGAGCGGCGGGCGCCGGGATACGACGGCGTCGACGAAATCGGCCAGCTCGCGCACGAGCGGCTCTTCGTTCGTCACCGGCACGTCGCCGCCCTGGATGGACGGGAACCCGCCGCCGGTCACCAGCTTGTACATCTCCACCTTCTGCGCGGCGTAGTCGATCGACAGGTACGCGGACGGCTGGAAGAACCGGATCTTCCGCACCCGATCGCGGCTGATGCGGCTGGCGGTCAGGTTGGCGAGGCAGCCGTTCTTGAACCGGACGCGTGCGTTGGCGATGTCCACGCGACCGGTCAGCACGGGCACGCCGACCGCGTCAATCGACTCGACATCCGAATCGACCAGCGACAGCACGACGTCCAGGTCGTGAATCATCAGGTCGAAGACGACGTCGATGTCCAGGCTCCGCTCGGGGAACACGCCCAGCCGGTGCACCTCGATGAAGCGCGGGTTGGCGACCAGCGGACGCGCGACGGCGACGGCCGGGTTGAACCGCTCGGTGTGGCCGACGGCCAGGCAAGCGCCCGCCTTCGCGGCCGCTGCGATCATGTCGTCGGCTTCGGCGAGGCTCCTCGCCATCGGCTTCTCGACCAGCACCGACACGCCGGCAGACAGAAACGGCAGCGCGATGTCGCGGTGAATCTCCGTGGGCACCGCGATCGTGACGGCGTCCACCTTCCCTGCCAGCTCGCGCGCATCGGTCAGCGGCACCGTGCGGTTGGCCGACGCGACTTCCTCGGCGCGCGCCCGGTTGGTGTCCACGACGGCGACCAGCTCGGCGCCCGGCATCGACGAGAGAATCCGGGCGTGGTGCTTCCCCAGGTGCCCGACGCCGACGACGGCAATTCGAAGCGACATGAGCAATCAGCGATGACGTAAACCACGAAGGCACGAAGAACACGAAGATGCACAAAGAGATTCTACCTTCGTGGTTTGCAGGCGTTCGGTGCTCACACCGATTGCTGGGATCGTCCCACGATGGCAATCTTCGCCTCGTTGGCCGAGGCCAGCACGGCCTCGCGGTCGAGGACGAGGGTCTTCCCCGCGTCGATCGAGAGCACGGCGGCGCCGGCCACGCGCATGGCCTGGATCGTCGCAAATCCGATGACCGGCACGTCGAACCGCATGTCCTGCTTCGGCTTGGCGACCTTGATGATGGAGACGCCCGGTCCGGCGAGATGCCCCGCGCGGGCAATTACCTCGTCGGTGCCCTCCATCGCCTCGACCGCCACCACGGCCTGGTGTTTGACGGCGACGGTCTGGCCGATGTCGAGCGCGGCGATCTGATCCGCCATCCCGTAGCCGAACGCGAGGTCCTTCTGCTCCTCCTCGGTCGGCGCGCGGCTCGTCAACACGCCGGGGGACGCGAGCAGCGGCGTGAGGAGCGCGGTGGAGTCCATCAGCTCGATGCCGTTTTCGCGCAGCACGCCGGCGACCGCGCCGATCACGCCGTCGGTATTCCGCGAGATCAGCTTGCCCAGGACTTTCGCCATCGTCCAGTCCGGCGTGATGCCCGAGGAAAAGATCTTGGTGTGCTTGACCTGGCCGGCCATGACGGCGTGCGAGACGCCGGCCTTCTTGAGCAGGCTGATGCAGGTGCCGAGCTGCCCCAGCGAGACCCAGTGAATCTCGCTGCCCGTCCGCCTTGCCGCGTCGGTCAGCTCGGGGAACGTCTCTTCCTTCGCGGCGACGACGGTGACGTCGTGGCCGGCCGCCCGCGCGGCTTCGAGGACGAGGAACGGGAACCGGCCGTTACCGGCGATGAGACCTAGACGCATTGCAGGATGGCAGGATGGCAGGATGGCGGGATTGATGGCAGGACTTCGACATTCTGCCTTCCTGCCGTCCGGCCATCCGGCGATTCATTCGTCCGCCAGCACTTCTTCGGCCCGCCGGGACGCGCGGCGCAGCACGACGCCGCGCTGCGAGGTGCGGATGAAGTCGACCAGATACTCGACTTCGTCGCACGACAGCGATCGATCCCGTTTGATCTGCTGGAGCGCCTTCGTCGTGTTGAGCTTCGACTGGAGCAGGTACCGGAACGACCGCTTGAGCTTGTCGATGACGTCGGGTTTCAACCCCCGCCGCTCGAGGCCGATCGTGTTCACGCCGAAGATGCGCGCCGGCCGGCTGCCGACCGTGCGGGCAAACGGCAGCGCGTCCTTCGTGACGACCGAGTAGCCGCCGATGAACCCGTGGCGGCCGACACGGCAGAACTGGTGCACGGCCGAGCCGGCGCTGATGTTGGCGAAATCCTCGACGGTCACGTGGCCGCCGAGCGTGGCATGCGGCCCGAAAATCGTGTCGTGGCCGACGTGGCAGTCGTGCGCGACGTGCACGTACGCCATGAAGACATTGCGGTCGCCGATTTCGGTGACGCCGCCGCCGCCGCGTGTGCCGCGGTTGATCGTCACGAACTCGCGGAAGATGTTGCGGCGGCCGATCGACAGCCGCGTCGGCTCGCCCTTGAACTTGAGGTCCTGCGGGATGAGCCCGATCGAGGCGAACGGGAAGATCTCGGTTTCGTCGCCGATGTCGGTCCAGCCGTCCACGACCGCCGACGCGCCGATCGTGCAGTTGGCGCCAATCCGCACGTGGGCGCCGATCACGGCATGCGGCCCGATCACCGTGCCTTCGCCGACGCGGGCGTCGGGATGCACGAGCGCTGTCGCGTCGATCTGCGTCCGGTCGGGCACGACGCCCAGGAGCAGCTCGGCCTCCGCCACCACCTGATCCCCGACGTACGCGGTGGCCTGCGCGCGCGCGAGCGGCGCGCGCCGCCGGCCGAGCGAAATCTCAAGCCTGAGCCGATCGCCGGGCACGATCTGGCGTCGGAACTTCGCGTCGTTGAACCCGCGGACGTACACGCGGGCGTTCGGCGCGCCGCCTTCGCGGTGCAGCAGCAGGACGGCGGCCACCTGCGACCACGATTCCAGCATCAGCACCGCTGGCATCAGCGGCGTACCCGGGAAGTGGCCCTGGAAGAATTCCTCGTTGACCGTGACGTTCTTCACGGCGACGAGCCGGCGGCCCGGCTCGTGCTCGACGATCGCGTCAACCAGCGTGGACGGGTACCGGTAGCAGAGACGGTCGACGAGAGCGTTGATGTTGATCAAGGCGCTGATAACGTAGAACGCAAAACGTCACACGTCAAACTGACGTTGTCCGTCCGAGGTTCCGCGTTCTACGTCTGCGCGTGCGCACCCTACGGTTTGGGAGCGGCAGGCGCGGGAGCCGGCGCGGCCGGCCGCGGGGCCGCCGCCGCCGGCGCGGCGGGCTTGGCGGCCTGAGCCATCGCGTCGAGCTTTTTAACGGCCTCGAGCGTGAGATCGATGCCGGGGTTCGCGGCCACGACGCCCGCATCCGTCGCGCTCAGCAGCACGTGCAGGTCGTGCTCCTTGACGAGCTGGTCGAGCACGGGGAACAACCGCTGCTGGAACTCGCCCTGGAGCTGCTGCGAGAGCTCGTTGATTTCGGCCTGTGCGTCCTGCTGGAAGCGCTGGCCCTCGACGTTCATGCGCTCGATGTCCTTCTCGAGCTGGGCGCGTGCCGCTTCGCTCAGAATGGCGCCGCTCGTCTGCAGCTTCGCCTGGGCATCCGCGAGCGCCTTGCTCTTGGCCTGCGCCTCGGCCTGCTTCTTCTGCATGAGCGCCTGGACCTTGGCGGTCGAAATCTTGCCCTCACCCGAAAGGTTGGCAATCTGCTGGAGGTTCACGACGGCGAGCTTCGCGCCCGCCGGAAACGGCGGCGGGGGCGGCGGCGGCACCGGGGCGGGCGCGGGTTGCGCCGCGGCGGGCTGGGCCGGAGCGGGCCTGGCCTGGCCCGCGGGGGCCTGGGCGAACACGGGAGCGGCGCTCAGCACGACGGCGAGCGACGCGGCAACGGCAGAACCCTTCATTGCGTTTCAGTCCTTTCGTGAACAGAAGTGTCTGATTTTACCCCAGATCATGGGTGCACGACCTGAAGCTGGTAGAGAACCGGCTCGCTGATAAACCCGACGTCATACAGCCGGACGCACACGATCCCCGCCGACGAGGCATTGAGCGTGATGCTGCTGCCCGTCGTGGCCACGTCGGTCGAGGACGACGCCGTGCAGGACGTGCCGTTCCAGACGCCCAGCTGCAGGCCCACGATCTGGGCCGTGTCCGGCGCCAGCGCGACGATGGCGGCCGTAATCGACCCCAGGGTGGCGATCGAGAACGCGTGCGTGAAGGCCCCGTTCTTCGACAGCGTCCCCGAGAAGCTGTCCGTGACCGGCGTCCCGACCACCGTCGGATTGGAGATGATCGGCGTGTTGTTGCACCCGACCATCGCCACGACGGCGACGAGCAGGACGATAAGGACGCGGGTTACAGGGACGCGGGCGGCAAATCGATGCATGCAGCTTCCTCGGCTAGAAGGTCGATCCGACGGCAAAACGGAATCCGTACGCCTGCTGCAGCTGCAGGTTGTTGTCGCGGACGCCCCAGCGCTGCGGATCGGCATAGAAGATCAATCGAAACGGCACGTTGAGCACGGGCATGAAGAAGCGGATCTCGACGCCCGTGGACGTCTTGAACGCACTGTGCCGTCCGATGGTCGTGAACTGCGGCCCCGGCGAGTTCGGATCGATGAGCGTGAGGGGCTGGTTCGGATCGACGAGGACGGGGCCGGGCGGGATCACCGGAATTCTGGTGTCTTCCCACCATGAGAACGGTTCGCCGGCGGCGCGCACCTGGCCGGCGTCATAGAACAGGATGGCGCGGACCGGGCCGGCAATCGTGAAGCCCTGCTCGAGATTGAACAGCAGGCTCTTGTTGCCGCCGAGCACCAGGCCCGTGATCGGGTCGGCGGGGCCGATCATGCGGATGTCGAATCCGCGGACGCTGTACTCCCCGCCCAGGAAGAGCTTCTCGAAGATCGGCAGCGGGAAGGAGCCGGAAAACTGGTGAATATACTCGACCTGGCCGCGCATGCCGAGCGACATGCGCGGGTTCTGCTTCCAGAAGTACACACCCTCCAGGCTCGGCTTGTAGAAATTGGTGTTGCCGCCGAGCCCGGCGAGCTCCATCGACGCCGTGAACCGTCTGCCGGACGTCGGGAAGATCGGGTTGTCCACCGTGTTGTGCACGATACTCGGCGTGATCTTGCTGATGACGCGTTCGCCGCCCTGGCCGATCAGGAGCGAGTCCTGCAGGAACGGATTGCGAAGCAGCAGCGTCGGGTCGCGATAGATGGTGTTGAGCTCGCTGACGCTCACGTGCTGGTAGCTGTAGTTGGCGAAGAATCGCGTGAAGTTGCCGAGCGGGTAGCCGAAGGTCAGCGTCGTGCCGGTCGTATTCTGCGTGAACTGGTTGACGTAGTGGATTTCCTGCTTGAAGACCTGGACGCCGCCGGTCATGTTCCGATCGAACAAGAACGGTTCCGTGAACCCGACGGTGTAATTCCGGGCGAGCGATCCGGCCTGCAGTGACACCGTGAGGCTCTCTCCGCGTCCCATGAAGTTGGACGTCTGGAAGGACAGCTGCCCGAAGAACCCCTCGTACTGCGACACGCCGGCGCCGAACGTCAGCTGGTTGCGGTTCTGCTCCTCGAGCTTCACGCGCACGTCCACCTTGTTGGGCTCGTTCGGCGTCTTCTGGACGTCGACGTCCTTGCCGCCCTCGAGCGGCTTGAAGTACCCGAGCTGGTTCACCAGCTTGATGCTCGACTTGAGCGCCTCGGTGTTGAAGACGCCGTCCTCGGCCAGCCGCATCTGCCGCCGGATGACCGTATCGTGCGTGGTCGAGTTGCCGACGAACGTGATGCGGTTGACGAAGTACTGCTGCCCTTCCTGCAGCCGCATGGACACGTCCACGATGGCGGGGCCGGGCTCGGTGGGCGCGGCGAGCGCCTGCGGCGCCTGGGCCTCAGCCGGATTCGGATCGTCGCGGAACTTGTATTCGGGGAACCCCGTGAATTCCCAGTAGCCCCCGCCGCCGTACACCTCGCGCGCCTTCTCCATGCCCTTGCGCACGAACTTCTCGTTGTAGAAGTCGCCCGAATTCAGCCTGAAGAGCGGCTTCAGGTACTCGGTCTTGATGATCGTGTTCCCCGTGAACTCGACGTCGCCCACCTTGTACCGGCGGCCTTCGGTGACGGGGATACGCAGCTCGATCCAGCGCGTCTTCTTTTCTCTCGACTCGCTGAGGAACTTCTGCTCGGGGACGCCGACGTTGGCCCGGATGTATCCGTTCTCGCGATAGAACTCGGTGATCTTGTCGGCGTCGGCGTCGAACTTGGCTTCCTGGAATACGCCGCGCCCGTTGATGAACGAGAACATCCAGACTTCGCGGTTCTCCTTCATCTTCTTCTTCAGCGTGCCCGTGCTGAAGACCTTGTTGCCCGTGAACTCGATCTTCTTGATCTTGACCTTCGGACCTTCCGACATGTGGAAGGTCAGGTGCACGAGTTTCGGCCCGCCGGGCATCGTCACGATCTCGGGCGTCACCTCGGCGCTCTGGAAGCCCTTGTCCTTCATCATGTCGCGCACGATGCCCGAGACCTTCCGGACCAGCGCCGGATCGATGAAGGTGTCGAGGCGGATTTCCGCCATCGCCATCTTCAGCGCCTCGTCGATCTTCGACGTCTCGACGGCCTTCGATCCGACGTAGTCGACAATCTTGACGCGCTGGCGCTCCTCCATGTTGTAGGACACGAGCTTCCCGACCACGCCGTTCGAGAACGTGTAGTCGGCGACATCGATCGACAGGTTGTCGAGGAAGTTGGTGTTCCAGAGGCGACGGAAGTCCTCGAGGATGACCTTCTCGGTGGCCTCGTCGTACGTCGTCCAGTTGCCCTGCGAGGGCTGACTGGGCTTGAGGTTGATGTAATAAAGGTACGTCTCCGGCTCGATGACCGAGGCCCCGCCCTGGGCGTCGAAACACGGCCCGAACAGGTAGACGACGGGCGGGGAATTGGCGGGCGGGAGGGCCGCCGGCGGCGGCACGTCCTGGCCGCAGAATCGAAGGGATTCGGCGACAGGGGCCGCGGGAGACGACAAGGGGGGCGGAGGCGGGGGTGGCTCCTGCGCCCGGACCGGGGCGGCTCCGAGGAGGAGGACGGCCAGCCCCACTAACGTCGTGACACGCTTGAACATCAAGAAGCTTCCAACACAGGCGAACGCGTGAACCTCTTAGTCTACTGGTTTTTAGACGCCGCAGGAAAGCCGGCGGCCGGGTGGAATCGGGCCGGGGCGCTAGGCCAGCTTGCGGCCGGCGGCCAGCTCCCCCGCGGGCCGGTAGGCCAGCGCCCCCGCCTCGAGGTACACGTCGATTTCGCCGCCGCGGAGGTGCCCCCGAATGAGCTCTTCCGACAGCGGGTCTTCGACGTAGCGCTGGATGGCGCGGCGCAGCGGGCGCGCGCCGTACGACCGGTCCTTGCACGTGATCTCGATAATCCAGTCCACCACGTCGGGCGACAGCGAGATCATCAGCTTCCGGTCGGTCAGGTTCTCGTTCAACTGCGTGACGAGCAGGGCCATGATGCGGCGCAGGTCATCGTCGCCCAGGGCCTCGAAGACGATGATCTCGTCGATGCGGTTGATGAATTCCGGGTTGAACGTGCGCTTCACCTCACCGAGCACCATGTCGGTGACGCTCTTCGCGATTTCACCTGTGTCCGACGTCTGGAACCCCATCGAGCTCTTCTTCTGGATGAAGCGAGCGCCGATGTTCGACGTCATGATGATGATCGTGTTCTTGAAGTTGACGCGGTTCCCCAGCCCGTCCGTCAGGTGGCCGTCCTCGAACACCTGCAGCAGGATGTTGAAGATGTCCGGGTGCGCCTTCTCGATCTCGTCGAGCAGCACCACGGAGTAGGGGTTCCGCTTGACCTTCTCGGTGAGCTGGCCGCCCTCTTCGTGGCCCACGTACCCGGGCGGCGATCCGATCAGCTTGCTGACCGAGTGCTTCTCCATGTATTCCGACATGTCGAAGCGGATGAGCGCATGGTCGCTGCCGAAGAGAAAATTGGCGAGCGCGCGCGCGAGCTCGGTCTTGCCGACGCCAGTCGGCCCGAGGAACACGAAGCTCCCGACGGGGCGCGCGGGGTTCTTCAGCCCGGCGCGCGAGCGGCGAATCGCCCGCGCGATGGCGGAGATCGCCTTGTCCTGGGAGATGACGCGGCGGTGCAGCTCCCCTTCCATCCGGAGCAGCTTGTCGCCTTCGTCCTGGTTGATCGACGCCATCGGGACGCCGGTCCACTTCGACACGACCTCGTCGATTTCGGCCTTCCCGACGACGACCTTGCGCGCCGACGACTTGACGTCGAACTTCTCGCGGACGAACTGCAGGTTCTCGCGGGCCGTGACCTCCTGCTCGCGGTAGAACTGCGCCTTCTCGAAGTCCTTCTGCGAGACGGCGCTCTCCATCTGCTCGACGGCGACGCGGATGCTCTTATTGATCTCGCCGAACTCCTCGCTGTACCCGGCCTCTTTCAGCTTGGCGCGGGCGCCGGCCTCGTCCACCAGGTCGATGGCCTTGTCCGGCAGGAACCGGTCCGTGATGTAGCGGTTGGACTGGTACACGGCCGCTTCGATCGCCTCGCGCGTGTACTCGACGTGGTGGAACGACTCGTAGCGGTCCTTCACGCCCAGCAGAATCTCGATCGTCTCGCGCTCGCCGGGCGGGTCCACCTTGATCGCCTGGAACCGGCGCTCGAGCGAACGGTCTTTCTCGATGTACTTCCGGTACTCGGCGGGCGTCGTCGCGCCGATGCAGCGGATTTCGCCGCGCGACAGCGCCGGCTTGAGGATGTTGGCCGCGTCGAGCGAGCCTTCGGCCGACCCCGCGCCCACCAGCGTGTGCAGCTCGTCGATGAACACGATGATGTTCGGGTTGTCGGTCAGCTCCTTCATGATCGCTTTGAGGCGCTCTTCGAACTGACCGCGGTACTTCGTGCCCGCGACGATGAGCGAGATGTCCAGCGCGAGGATGCGCTTGTCGGCGAGGAAGTGCGGCACGTCGCCGTAGACGATCTTCTGCGCGAGCCCTTCGACGATGGCGGTCTTGCCGACGCCAGGCTCGCCGATGAGCACGGCGTTGTTCTTCGTGCGCCGGCACAGCACCTGCTGCACGCGTTCGAGCTCGTGCTCGCGCCCGACCAGCGGGTCGAGCTGGTTCTTCATCGCCGACTCGGTCAGGTCGCGGCTGAACTCGGCGAGCAGCGGCGTCTCCTTGACGCGGGTCAGCGTGGTCTTCTCGTTCAGCAGCTGGACGATGTCCTCGCGCACGGTGTTCAGGCGCATCCCCTTTTCCATCAGGATCGACGCCGCCACCGACCGTTCTTCGCGCAGGATGCCCAGCAGGAGATGCTCGGTCCCGATGTAGTTGTGCAGCAGCCGGTCGGCCTCTTCGGCCGCAAACTGCAAGACGCGCTTGGTTTCCGCGCTGAACGGCATCTCGACCGAGGTCGAGACCTTCTCGCGGAACACCGTCCGGCCCTCGATTTCCTTCCGGATGTTCTCGAGCGACAGGTGCGAGCGGGCAAAAATGCGACTGGTGAGGCCCTTACCTTCCCGGATCAATCCGAGCAGGAGGTGTTCGGTCTCAATGGAGTTGCTGCCAAGCTGGCTGGCTTCGTACCGGGCGAAGAAGAGCACGCGACGGGCACGTTCGGTGTACCGTTCGAACATCCAGCGTCCCTAGGTGAAAGCCGATGGTGTTGGGGTCACGTTCAGTCTCACCACATTATACGGCATGGTTGCCGGCCGGCCTAAGGCATTGTGCCCGATAAGTCACTGCCAGCCTTAGGGTTCCCGCCCCATAGTGTAAGACGCGGAGGGAGGGTTGCGCGGTTCTTCGCCTACGAACCGGGCACGAGGCGTCCGCCCTCGAGGCGCATCACCCGGTCGCATGCGGCCGCCAGCCGGGGGTTATGCGTCGCGATCACCGAGGTGAGCCCGAAGGCCTGGTGCATCTCGCGCAGGAGCGCGTGCAGCGAGTCGGCCGACTGCTCGTCCAGGTCCCCGGTCGGTTCGTCGGCCAGCAGCACGGCCGGCTGCATCACCAGCGCGCGCGCCACTGCCACCCGCTGCTGCTCGCCTCCCGACAGCATGCCGGGCGTGTGGTCGAGCCGTTCGCCCAGGCCGACGCGGCGCAGCAGCGCCTCGGCGCGGGGACGGGCTTCGGAGAGCGGCAGCCGCGCGATCCGCATGGGCATCTCGACGTTCTCAATGGCCGAGAATTCGGGCAGCAGGTGATGGAACTGGAACACGAAGCCGATCTGGCGGTTGCGGAACGACACCCGCGCGGCGTCGGGCATCGCGGTCAGCTCGGCATCGCCGACGGTGACGGTGCCGTGGTCCACGCGATCGAGGCCACCGAGAATGTGGAGCAGCGTGCTCTTCCCCACGCCGGAGGCACCGACGATCGCCACCATCTGCCCCGCGTCCACCTGCAGATCGAGTGCCTGCAGCACCGTGAGCCGGTGCCCGCCGACCGGGTACGTCTTGACGATGCCGCGAGCATCCAGGAATGGCATGCCGTTACGGCTCATTCGTACCTGAGCGCCTGCGCGGGGTCCAGACGCGACGCCTGCCGCGACGGATAGATCGTCGCCACGAAGCAGATGACCACGGCGACCGCGATGACGATCGCGAAGTCTCGGGGGATCACGGTGAACGGCAGGTGCGACACCTGATAGACGTCCATCGGGATGCGAATCAGCTGGTACCGGTCGAACACGTACGACAGCCCGTAGCCCAGCGCGGCCCCCACCGACGTCCCGATGAGCCCGATGAGCAGCCCCTGCGCCACGAAGATCGCCGTCACGCTCCGCGCGCTCGCGCCCATCGTCTTCAGAATTGCGACGTCGCGGTGCTTCTCCATCACGAGCAGGATCAGCGTCGCGACAATGTTCAGGGCGGCCACGATGACGATCAGGCCGACGGCGAGCGACACGGCGATCTTCTCGAGCGTCAGCGCGGAGAACAGCGATTTGTTCATGACCGTCCAGTCCTCGGTCCAGTACCTGGTCGCCCAGCCGCGCCTTCACGGCCGCTGCCACCTGCGGCGCCCGGTACACGTCGCTCACGCGGAGCTGGATGAAGTCGGGTTGCGCCTTGTCGAACAGCCGCATCGCGTCCTGCAGCGACACGAACGCGTACGTGGAGTCGAACTCGTACAGGCCGAGCTTGAAGAGCCCGACCACCTGCCGGCGGCGCGGCAGCGGCCGGTTCCCCATCGGCGTCAGGACGCCTTCGAGCGTGAGCACCTGGACGGAATCGCCGACCCCCACGCCGAGCGACGTCGCGAGATCCTGTCCCAGCACGATGCCGGGGATGCCGTCGCCGCGATTGACGAGCGCGTCGAGGCGCCCGGCCTGCATCGCGCGCTGCACGTCGGTGACGCTCGCCTCGAGCGCGGGGTCGACGCCCTTGATCTGCACCGGGTTCGCGCCGCGGCCGGCGGAAATCAGCGCCTGGCCGAGGACGGCCGGCGCCGCGCCGAGCACCTCGGGCACCTGGCGCAGGCGGGCGACCTCCGCGAGGTAGTCGTCCACACCGCCCACCCGGGACACGTACACGTGCGGGTTCGATCCGAGGATGCGATCGCGCAGCTCCTGCTGCAGGCCCGTCATCACGGCCAGGGCGATCACGACCGCCGCGACCCCGACGGCCACGCCGGCGGTCGAAATCAGGGAGATCACGGAGATGAACGCCTGCTTCCGCTTCGCGAGCAGGTAGCGGATGGCGATGTGGAGCTCGAAGGGAATTTCCATGTCAGTCAGCAGTCATTCGCGCTTCCTCATCAACGGAAACAGAATGACGTCGCGGATGGACGGGCTGTTCGTCAGCAACATGACGAGACGATCGACGCCGACGCCCTCGCCGCCGGTTGGCGGCAGGCCGTATTCGAGGGCGCGGATGTAGTCCTCGTCCATGGCGTGCGCCTCTTCATCGCCCTTGGCGCGAGCCGAGAGCTGTTCGCTGAAACGGCGCCCCTGTTCGGCCGGATCGTTCAACTCGCTGAACGCGTTCGCCAGCTCCATGCCGTTGATGTACAGCTCGAAGCGCTCGACCGTGTCCGGATCATCCGGCTTCTGCTTCGACAACGGCGACACCTCGGTCGGAAAGTCGTAGACAAAGGTCGGCTGAACGAGCTCGTGCTCACACAGCCGCTCGAAGATGTCGGTCGCGGTCTTGCCGGCCCCCTGACCCGGTTTCAGTTCGATGCGCAGATCGTGGGCAACCTCCGCAGCCTTCACGGTGTCGCGCAGGTCCGCGGCGCCAACGGCGCGGCCCAGCCGTTGAGCCGCGGCCTCTGCGGCGGCGTCACGCAGCGAAACGCGCGCGAACGGCGGCGCCAGCGAAATCGTCTGATCGCCGTACGTGATCCGATCGCTTCCCGTCACCTTCCGCGCGACCGTCGAGAACATCTCTTCCGTCATGGCCATCAGCGCCTGGTAGTCGGCGTAGGCCTCGTAGAACTCCATCATCGTGAACTCGGGGTTGTGCTGCGTCGAAATCCCCTCGTTCCTGAAGTTGCGGTTGATTTCGAAGATCTTCTCGAAGCCCCCGACCGTCAGCCGCTTGAGGTAGAGCTCGGGCGCGATGCGCAGGAAGAGCTCCATGTCGAGCGTGTTGTGGTGCGTGAGGAACGGCCGCGCGTTGGCGCCGCCCGCGATCGGCTGCATCATCGGCGTCTCGACCTCGAGGTACCCGCGCGCGGTCATGAACTCGCGCAGCGCGGCCACGACACGGCTGCGCGTCTCGAACACCCGCCGCGAGTCGGGGTTGACGATCAGATCCAGGTAGCGCTGGCGGTACCGCGTTTCGACGTCGGTCAGCCCGTGCCATTTCTCCGGGAGCGGCACCAGGCACTTGGCCAGGAACTGCACGTGCGACGCCCAGATCGTCAGCTCGTTCGTCTTGGTCCGGAACAGCCGGCCCGACACGCCGACCCAGTCGCCGAAGTCGAGCAGCTTGAACGTCTGGAAGTCGATCGCCGGCATCGCATCCTGACGCACGTAGATCTGGATTCTGGCGAGGCCGTCCGACAGCACCAGGAAATTCGCCTTGCCGAACGAGCGGATGCCGAGAATGCGGCCGCTCGTCGTCGTCGGGATGTGCTCGGCCTCGAGCTCGTCGTGCGAGCGCGCGCTGTAGGCGTCCACGAGCGCCGTGACGGTGTGGGTCCGGTCGAACCGGCGCGGGTAGATGTCGACCCCGATCCTGACGAGCTCGTCCAGGTTGGCGCGCCGCTGCTGCAGTTGTTCGTCGAGCGATGTCATGAGCGTGTGTCGAGCTTCTTTCTGATCGCGTCGAGCATGCCGTTGATGAACTTCACCGCGTCCTCGGTGCTGAACGTCCGCGCCAGCTCGAGCGCCTCGTTGATGACGACGGCCGGCGGGGTGTCGAGGTCCCGCATCAGCTCGCAGACGGCCATCCGCAGGATCAGACGGTCGAGCACCGCCATCCGTTCGGGCCGCCAGTTCTGCGCCGTATCGGCCACGAGCGCGTCGATGGCATCGAGCCGCGTCACGGTATCGCGCGCGAGGGCGGACGCGAACGTCCGGACCTCTTCCGGCGCCGGCTGCGCGTCGGGCCACTGGTGCCCGAAAAACGTCTCCACCGCGCGGTTGATGTCGCCGCGGCCGACGTCCCACTGATAGAGGATCTGCAGGGCGGCCTCGCGCGCCCGCCGGCGACGGTCTTTCTTCACGCCCGCAGCCGCGCGATCACGGTCGCCATCTCGACGGCGGCGGCGGCCGCTTCCCAGCCCTTGTTGCCCTTCCCCTCGCCGGCGCGTTCGAGCGCTTCCTCGACCGAGTTGGTGGTCAGCACGCCGAACGCCATCGGCACCCCCGTCGCCGCGGCCGCGGCCGTCAGTCCGTGCGCCACCGCGGCGCTGATGTATTCGAAGTGCGGCGTTTCGCCGCGAATCAGGCAGCCGAGGCACGCGACCGCGTCAAAGCGGCCGGAGGCGGCGGCATGCTGAGCCGCCGACGGGATCTCGAACGCGCCAGGCACCCGGACCACCGTGATGTCTCCTTCCGCGACGCCGAGCGCTGTCAGCCCGGCCAGCGCTCCCGACTGCAAACGATCCGTCACAAAGTCGTGATACCGGGACACGACCACGGCAATACGAAGACCGGGTACAGCCGGCGTGCCTTCCACCGTCCGGACCGAGGATCCCGCTGCCATCACCGCCCCTTGAAGACCGGCTTGCGCTTCTCGAGAAACGCCCGCGTGCCTTCGCGCATATCATCGCTGGCCGAAACGAGCCCGAAGAGCGTCGCCTCGTACTCCGCGGCTTCCGCAAACGGCATCTCGAGGCCGCGGTTCACGACGTCGAGGATGTAGCGGGTCGCGAGCGGCGCGTTCGCGGCCAGCTGCTCCGCCAGCGTCTTCGCTTCGTTCATCAGCTCGCCGGCCCCGACGACGCGGTTGACGAGGCCAAGGCGCTGCGCCTCGCCGGCCGAGACCGGCGCGCCCGTGAGCAGCAGTTCCATCGCCTTCCCCTTGCCGACGAGACGAGCGAGGCGCTGCGAGCCCGCGTAGCCCGGGATGAGGCCCAGGGTGATTTCGGGCTGGCCGATCGTCGCGGTATCGGCCGCCAGCCTCAGCGTGCACGCCATGGCCAGCTCGCATCCGCCGCCCAGCGCGTACCCGTTGATCGCGGCAATGACCGGCTTGCCGAGCTGCTCGACGATGTCGAACACGTGCTGGCCGGCAAGCGCGAACGTCCGGGCGCTCGTCGGCGTCTGCACGGCGAGCTCGTTGATGTCGGCTCCAGCCACGAAGGCCTTGTCGCCCGCGCCCGTCAGAATGACGACGCGAACGCCATCGTCCTCCTTCAGATCGAGCATCGTCCGGCGGAGCGCGTCCAGCGTCTCCGCGTTGAGAGCGTTCCGAACCCTGGGCCGGTTGAACGTGACGATGGCGACCGCCCCGTCGCGCTCGATGAGGAGAACGTCTGAAGACATGGGCGCGTCAGAGCGGGAACGGATACATGAACCAGCCGAGCACGGCAGCCGCCAGCATGAAGCCGCCGAACATCATCCCGCCCAGACGTGCCTGGTCGCGGATATCGTCTTTGGCAATCACGGCGAACACGAGCGACACGAAGAACGCGAACAGCGCCATGAGGAGCAGATGACTCTTCACTTGCGGCCTTTCGCGACGTCGTACGCGTCGATGACGACGAGCAGGTTGAGCAGGCCGGCCACGATCAGGAAGGCGTTGCCGTACTCGGTACGTGACGGCGCGCACGTCGCCCGCTCCCAGACCGAGCGCCGACCCCACGAAATAAGGGATGCCGACGCCGAGTTCAGCGAACGCCTCGAGGCAGACGAGCATGTCCGCCAGCTGAAACGGAAAGAGACGGCCCTCGAGCGCGAGGCCGATCGCAAACATCAGCGGCAGCGCGACGAGGAATATGAGGCCTTTCTGACGGCGCCCCAGCCAGAGATGACCCGCGCCGGGCACGACCCACGACGCCAGACACAACAGGACGAGGCCACCGGACTGCGATCGCTCTGCGGTCGTGGCGGGCACTGGGCATTAGCTTATCACTCACGTACGAAGGTCCAAGGGGTCCCAGAGGTCCGAGAAGTCCAAGGGGTCCGGGGACCTCTAGGACCTTTCGGACCTCTCGGACCCGTCTGACCCCGCGCTGGCGATGAGCCAGGCCGCGGCGGCGCCGATTGGAAATCCGGCGAGCGCGCGGATCCAGTTGGCGGGCATGGCGCCGGTCGTCCACTCGTAAGCGAGCGTGAGGGCGGTCGGGATCAGAGCAGCGATCAGCACGCGGCGGGCCGTGGCGGCGGACGGCATGGCGCCCGGCGCGCCGGGCCCGTTGGACGCGACGAGAGCGGCGCACGCGACGATGGCCGCGCCGGCGTAGATGCCGGTGCAGCGCGCGCACACCGGCAGCGCCGCCCCCCACAGGTGAAACGATCGCACCGGCAGCTGGTGGCAGACGACGCGGCCGATCGAATAGACCACGAGCGCGAACCCGTACACGGCCGGGACGCCCTCCGGCCGCGCGGCGGCAAACGCAGCGAGCGGAATGAGCGGCGCCCAGACGAGAGCCCCGGCGAGAAGCGCACGGCGGAACAGCACGGCTGAAAGGATACGGAGTAGACTACTCGGCCGGCAAGATGGTGTCTGCTCCCCTCCCCGTTTCCCGCGGCCAGCTCATCGCCGTCGGATTGACCTCGGGCACGCTCCTGATGACCGAGCTCGCGCTGACGCGCATCTTCTCGGTTGTCATGTACTACCACTTCGCGTTCCTGGCGATCTCGATCGCCCTGTTCGGCCTGAGCGCGAGCGGCGTCTTCGTGTATGTCGCGCGGCGCCGGCTCGACGGCCGGCCGACCGACACGCTGCTCGCACGGCAGTCGGTCATCTACGCCGTCTTCACCCTGATTGCGCTCTTCGCGCTGGTACGCCTGCGGGTCGGCCTCAACTACTCGCGCGAGAACCTCGTGCTGATGCTGACGATCTACGCGCTGGCGGCCCTGCCGTTCTTCACCGGCGGCCTGGTCATCACGCTGGCGATCTCGCGCCTGACGTCGCGCGTCAACGCCGTATACGCGTCGGATCTGCTCGGCGCCGCCGCCGGCTGCCTCGTCCTGATCCCGCTGCTCGATCGCATCGGCGCACCCGGCGTGGTCCTGACGGCCGCGGCGCTCGCGCTGACCGCGGCGGTCCTGTTCGCCCCGGCCGCGAGCCGGGCGCGGTTTGCCGGCGCCGGCGCAGGGATCATGGTCGTGGCGCTGGCCGGCCAGCTGTCAGGGGTCGCCGTCTTCGACGTGGTCGTCACGAAGGGGCATCAGGGCGACACGGTGCTCTTCAGCAAGTGGAACTCGTTCTCCCGGATCGGCGTCTACGAACGCACCCACGGGGACTGGTCGCTCAGCCCGAAATATAAGGGCGTCCTGCCCGACACGCGCTACATGGACATCGATTCGGCCGCCTCGACGCCGATCCTGCACGTCGAGCCGGGGTTCGCCAACGTCCAGTACCTGCGCTACGAGCTGACCGCCATGGCCTACCAGCTCCAGAAGCCGGGATTCTCGGCGCTGGTGATCGGTCCGGGCGGCGGCCGCGACCTGGTCTCCGCGCTGGTCTTCGGCGCCGGCCGGGTCGACGGCGTCGAAATCAACCCGATCATCGCCAACGACGTCATGCGCGGGCAGTTTGGCGAGTACTCGGGCGGCATCTACACCCAGCCGCGCGTGCACATCGCGGTCGACGACGGGCGCAGCTTCGTGCGGCGGTCGCCCGACAAGTACGACGTCATCCAGGCGTCGCTCGTGGACACCTGGGCGGCCACCGCCGCCGGCGCGTACACGCTCACCGAAAACACCCTGTACACGGTCGAGGCATTCGACGACTACCTCGACCACCTCACCGACGCCGGCATGATGACGATGACGCGCTGGGTGATCGATGGCCTGCGCCTCGTGTCGCTCGCGCAGGCGGCTTGTGAATCGCGCGGCTGGGACGTGAAGTCGCGCCTCGCCATCGTGCAGTTCGATCGCGTGCAGACCTTCATGCTGAAGCGCAACCCGTTCACGGCCGACGAGATCCGCGCGCTGCGGGAAACCTCGGACCGGCTGGGCTTCAACATCCTGTACGCGCCGCAGCTGCCCGGTGAGCCGCCGGCTCCCATGCCGACCGAGTGGGTGGACGGCATGGAGACGGCCGACTACCCGCGGCTGGTCCTCGCAGCCGACCGTCAGCGGTTCGTCGACGACTACCCGCACGATCTCCGCCCGACCACCGACGACCGCCCGTTCTTCTTTCACACGACGAAGCTGAAGGATCAGTTCCAGGTCGCGTTCGGCAAGTCGATGCTCTTCGGCAACGGCCTGAGCGCGCTGCTGACGCTGATGGGGATTTCCGGATCGCTCGTCGTGCTGTTCGTCCTGGGCCCGCTCGCGCTCGTCGGCGTCGGGAGCGCACGCCGCTGGTTCTCGTGGCTGCTCTATTTCGGCGCGCTCGGCGCGGGCTTCATGCTCATCGAGGTGTCGGTGCTGCAGCGGTTCGTGCTGCTGCTCGGACACCCGGTCTACTCGCTGACCGTGACGTTGTTTTCGCTGCTGCTCGGCACAGGCATCGGCGCCGCCTGGAGCCGCCGGCTGGACGACGCGACGCTCGTGCGATCCACCGCCGTCATGCTCGTCGTCATCGCCGGCATCGGCCTCGCGGTCGTGGGCGCGGCCACCCCCTTGTTGGCGTGGGCGATCCCGTTTTCGCGCCCGGCCCGTATCGCCATCGCCGTCCTGACCCTCGCCCCGATTGGCGTCGCCCTGGGCATCCCGATGCCGGCGGGAATCCGGCTGCTCTACTCCCGAGCCCCCCAGATGGTCAGCTGGGCCTGGGGAATCAACGGAGCGTTGTCGGTCCTCGGGGCCACGCTGGCCATCTTCATCGCGATGAACTGGGGCTTCGGCGTCACTCTGATGACGGCCTCCGGGACCTACCTGATCGCCCTAATCGCTCTTTTGTCAGCTATTTAGAAGCCATTGAAACCCTGAACAACGTTTCTGCGTCTAACAATGTTGATTGACTGAACACTGTTCAGAGTAAAATCAACATCATGGGCATCAAGGAACGTCAAGAGCGGGATCGCGAGGCCATCAGCCGGGCCATCCTCGACGCCGCACGCGAGCTGTTCGTCGCCGAGGGCTACGGCAACGTCTCGATTCGCAAGATCGCCGAGCGCATCGAATACAGCCCCGCCGCCATCTACGGCTACTTCCCCAGCAAGGACGACATCTTCTACGCGCTCGCCGAGGAAGGCTTCCGGCTGCTGTACGCGCGCGATGACGCCGCCGCGCTCGATGCCGAGCTCGCCACGCTCGATCCGCTCGACCGGATCCGGACGATCTTCTGGCGCCTCTACGAGTTCAGCCGCCAGCATCCGCAGTATTTCGAGCTGATGTTCATGGACCGTTCGGTCCCGCGCATCAGCCAGGTCTACGAGCGGTTCGCGTTCGCCCGCGAGATGAAGACGCGCCTGGTCGGGCAGATTCAAGCCTGCATTGACGCGAAGGCGCTGCCGGCGCACGTCAACGCCCACGTGGCGTTCCGGCTGTTGACGATGGGCCTGATGGGCGCCGCGATGATGCGGCTGTCGGATCGTCTGGGCCACAGCGAGAACGCGGACACGCTGGCCCGCGACGTTCTGAACGTCACGCTGCGCGGCCTGCAGTCGGGCATCGCGCTCGAATCCACATCCATCGACGTTGATTGCCTGCCGGACGAGGTTCCGGCGAGCACGAAGGCTTCCTGAGGAGTATCCCGATGTCCCGCGCATTCGTTCGAAGCGTCGTACCAGGCCTCCTGTTCGCAAGCTCCCTGGCCTGGACAGCTTGCACGGCCGACGGCAAGGCCAAGGAGGGCGACGCGGCCGCCGCCGTGGCGATTGCCGTGGCGCCGGTGGCCGCCGTGGAGCAGCCCATCGCCCGCTTCATCCGGGTGACCGGCACGCTCACGCCCGAGGAACAGGCCGGCGTGGCCGCTGAAACCGCCGGACGCGTCGTCGCGACGCCGGTCGAACGCGGGACGCCGGTCGCCCAGGGCATCGAGCTCATCCGCATCTCGTCGGTCGAAACCGACGCCAGCCTCAAGGAGGCCGAAGCCAACGCCGCGCAGATCGAGGCGCGCCTGGCGCAACCGGCAACCAGCGGTTTCGACGTGAACCGGGTCCCCGAAGTGGCCAACGCGCGGGCGAACTTTGCCCTGGCCGAATCCGAGTTCGGCCGGATCGAGAAGCTGCTCGCCGAGCGGGTCGTGTCGCAATCGGAGTACGACCAGCGCAAGACCCAGGTCGAAGCCGCCCGTCAGCAGTTCGAGTCCGCGAAAAACGCGGCCGAGCAGCAGTACCAGGCGCTGCAGGCCGCGCGGGCGCGTGTGTCGATGGCGCGCAAAGCCGCCGCCGACACGGTCGTGCGCGCGCCCTTCGCGGGCGTTGTCGCGCAGCGGCTGGTCTCGACCGGCGATTATGTGACCCGCGGCATGAAGGTGGCGGAGGTCGTCCGCGTCACGCCGCTGCGCATCGAGCTGACGGTTCCCGAACAATTCGTGTCCGAGGTGGCCGTGGGTCAGTCGGTGTCGTTTACGGTCGACGCGTTCGCGGGCCGCACGTTCGAGGGCAAGGTGCGGTACGTCTCGCCGAATCTTCGCGCCGATCAGCGCGCGCTGACGATCGAAGCGGTCGTCCGGAACGAGGGCCTCGAGCTCAAGCCGGGCATGTTCGCGACGGCTCTCATCCAGCAGGCGAACAAGGTACGGGCGGTGCTCGTGCCTGTCGCGGCGGTTCGCAACGTATCAGGCACGAGCCGCGTGTTCGTGGTCTCGGGCGACCGCGTCGAGGAACGCATCGTGGCGACCGGCCAGACGCTCGAGCGGCTGATCGAAATCGCCAGCGGGCTGAAGCCGGGCGAGCGGGTGGCGACGGAGAACGTCACACAGCTCATCGACGGCGCACAAGTGAAGTAGTGCAGGCCTTGCGGCCTGTCGAAGGTGCATCATGCAATGGCTTGCTGAGCTCTGCGTCAAACGGCCGGTGTTCGCGTCGGTACTGATTCTGTCGCTGACGGTCGTCGGCATCTTCTCGTTTCTGCGCCTCGGCGTCGACCGCTTCCCGAAGATCGACCTGCCGACCGTGCTCATCACGACGGTGCAGCCTGGCGCTGCGCCCGAGCAAATCGAGACCGAGGTCACCGACAAGATCGAGGAAGCGGTCAACACGATCAGCGGGATCGACGAACTCCGCTCGTCCTCCTCGGAGGGCGTCTCGCAGGTGATCATCAGCTTTCTGCTCGACAAGGACATCGACGTCGCCGCGCAGGAGGTGCGCGACAAGATCAACGGCGTGCTGCCCCAGCTGCCGAGGACCATCGAGCAGCCTCGCGTCGATCGGATGGACCCCGACGCCGCGCCGGTCCTGAGCCTGGCGCTGACGGCGAACCGGCCCGTCCGCGAAATCACCGAGTACGCCGACAAGGTGCTCCGCCGCCAGCTCGAGAGCCTGAACGGCGTCGGCCAGGTGGTGGTCAACGGCGGGCGCGAGCGGCAGATCAACATCCGGCTCGACGCCGACCGCCTGCGCGCCTACAACGTGACGGTCACGGAGGTGGCCCGCGCGCTCGGCTCCCAGAACGCCGAGATTCCCGGCGGGCGCATGGATCAGGGCGCCAGCTCGGTCACGCTGCGCACGCGCGGTCGCGTCCAGAGCGTCGAGGAGTTCGGCGACATCATCGTCAAGGCCAGCCAGGCGCATGCCGTGCGGATCGCGGACGTCGCCGAGGTGGAAGACGGGATGGCCGACGCCGACACGGTCGCCAATATCAACGGCACGAGCACGGTGCTGCTGAACATCCGCCGGCAGTCGGGCACCAACACGGTCGAGGTCGTCAACGGCATCAAGGAGCAGCTGAAGGCGACCACCGGGGCCCTGCCGCCGGGCTACAACCTGCGCATCGTCCGCGACGGCGCCGAGTTCATCGAGGCCTCGATCCACAACGTCGAGGAGCACCTCGTCGTGGGGTCGCTGCTGGCGGCGTTCGTCGTGATGCTGTTCCTCATGAACCTGCGCTCGACCATCATCGCGGCCATCGCCATTCCGACGTCGATCATCGCGACGTTCAGCCTCATCGGGTACATGGGCTTCACGCTCAACATGATGACCATGCTCGCGCTGACGCTGTCTGTGGGCATCGTCATCGACGACGCCATCGTCGTGCTGGAGAACATCTACCGGTTCATCGAAGAGAAGCACGACGATCAGTTCCAAGCCGCGATCGACGCGCACCAAGGAGATCGGCCTCGCCGTGCTGGCGACCACGCTGTCGCTCGTGGCCATTTTCGTGCCGGTTGGCTTCATGGGCGGCATCGTCGGCAAGTTCATGAAGAGCTTCGGCCTGACGATGGCGTTCGCGATCATGGTGTCGCTCCTCGTGAGCTTCACGCTGACGCCGATGCTGTCGGCTCGGTGGCTGAAGGTCAACAAGCACGGGAAGGACGGCCACTCGTCGAAGCAGTCGAGGGTCTTCCGCGTGGTGGATGCGATCTACACGCGGATGCTCGAATGGGCGATGGCGCACCGGGCCGCCGTGGCGGGCCTGGCCGTGGCCGTGCTGTTCTCGAGCATCCCGTTGTTCATGATGGTGGACAAGAACTTCATGAACAACGACGACCAGTCTGAATTCGAAATCAACCTGCGCGCGCCGGAAGGCACGAGCCTCGAGGCGACCGAGGTCATCACCAACCGGGTGGCGGCGTCCATCCGCGCCCGCGTGCCAGAGGTCTGGTACACGCTCGTGCAGATCGCGGGCGACGCGGCCAAGACGCGCAACCTCGGCAACGTCTACGTTCGTCTCACGCCCATCGAAGACAGGCGGCGCGATCAGTTCGTCGTCATGAACACGATCCGGACGGACGTGCTGCCGCCGTTGTCGGCGAACCTGAGGACCTCCGTTCAGCCGATCGCCAACATCGGCGGCGGCGGCAGCCAGAACGCCGACATCCAGTTCGTGATCAACGGTCCCGACCTGGCGAAACTCGACACCTACAGCAAGCAGCTCCTGGCGCGCGTGAAGCAGTTCCCCGGCGTGGTGGACGTGGACACGTCCATGAACGCCGGCAAACCGGAGGTATCGGTCCATGTCGACCGCGCCAAGGCCGCCGACCTCGGCGTGCAGATTGCCGACGCCGCCGAGGCGCTGCGGCTCCTCGTCGGCGGCGACCAGGTTACGACCTACAACGAGGGCGGTGAACAGTACGAGGTGCATCTGCGCGCCACGCTGGCCAACCGCAGCACGAAGGAGGCGGTCGCGGCCCTCACCGTGCCCTCGCAGCGCCTCGGCTCGGTGTCGCTCGACAACGTGGCGAACTTCTCGCCGGGGTCGGCGCCCTCCGACATCAACAGGCTCGGACGCCAGCGCCAGGTGACCATCTTCGCCAACACGCTGGCGAACGTATCGCAGGCGGAAGTGCAGAACGCGATGGTCGAGGAATTCGGCGGCCTGAAGCTGGGGTCGGAATACCGTGGCGCGCTGACCGGACGCTCGAAGGAACTGGGGCGGGCCGCGCAGAACTTCATCCTGGCGTTCGCCCTGTCCCTGATCTTCATGTATCTGATTCTGGCGGCGCAGTTCGAGTCGTGGCTGCACCCGGTGACCATTCTGCTATCCCTGCCGCTGACGCTGCCCTTCGCGCTCCTGTCGATCATGATCTTCGGGCAGTCGCTCAACATCCTGTCGGCGCTCGGCCTGCTGGTGCTCTTCGGCGTCGTCAAGAAGAACTCGATCCTTCAGATCGACCACGCCAACCAGCTGAAGGAAGCGGGGCTGTCGACGCGGGACGCGATCGTGCAGGCGAGCCGCGACCGGCTGCGCCCGATTCTGATGACGACGTTTGCGTTCGTCGCCGGCATGATCCCGCTCATCGTGTCGCGCGGGGTCGGCTCGGGCACCAATCATGCGATCGGGTTCGTCATCTTCGGCGGCCAGTCGCTCGCACTGGTGCTGACGCTCATCGTCACGCCCGTCGCCTATTCGCTGTTCGACGATCTCTCTCAACGCGTCTTCGGGCGCAAGGCTGCGCGAACCGAGCCCTCCGGCTCGCTCGCAGCCACTGCGCCGTCTCAGGTGTAATCATGCGCAGGCTCATCACGTTCACGATCCTCTCGGTGGTACTGGCCGCGGCGGCGTCCGCACAGACCCCCGCGCCGGCAGCGCTGCGATTGACCGTCGACGATGCCGTCAGGATGGCGCTCGACCATAACGTCGACCTGAATGCGGACCGCCTCGATCCGCAGATCAGCGACACGCGCGTCGCCGCCGCGAGCGCGCAGTTCCGGCCGACGTTCAACACGGGCCTCAACCGCAACAACCAGATCTCGCCGCCCTCGAGCTTTCTGATTCCGACGCCGACGCAGAGCGACGCCGTCACCTCGAGCGCCGGGCTCAGCCAGCGGCTGCCCTGGTACGGCACGTCATACAACGTCGCATTCAACGCCGTCCACACCAACAGCAACAGCTTTCTCTCGAGCTACGATCCGCTCGTCACCTCCGGTCTGACGCTGGGCGTGTCGCAGCCGCTCGTGCGGGACCTGTCCATCGACGCGGCGCGGCAGAACCTGATCACGAGCCGCATCAACCGCGACATCTCGGACACGACGCTGCGCGAGAGCATCGTGCACACGACCGCCAACACGAGGAGCGCATACTGGCTGCTCGTCTCGGCAATCGCCAACGTGGACGCGCGCACGTCCACGCTGAGCCTCTCGCAGGAGCTGGCACGGGTCAACAAGGCCAAGGTGGATGTCGGGCAGTCGCCGCCCCTCGACCTCGTCTCGGCACAGGCCGAAGTGGCGGCCAACGAGGAGCAGCTGATCATCGCGCAGACGCTGGTCCGCCAGGCCGAAGACCGCCTGCGCCTGCTGATCTTCGACCCCACCGATCTGAGCATCTGGAACCGGCCGATCGAACCGATTGACTCGCCGCCGGTCGCGCAGATCAGCCTCGACGTCGACGCGGCCGTGCGGCGTGCGCTCGGCGGCCGGACCGACATCGCGCGATCGAAGAAGGACATCGAGAACGCCGACGCCAGCGTGAAGTACGCCGCGAACCAGAAGCTTCCGGACGTGCGCCTGAACGCCAGCTACGTGGCGAGCGGTCTCGGAGGCACTCAGGTGCTCCGCACGGGCGGCTTTCCGGGCACGATCGTCGGGCCGGGGCCGATCACCGATTTCCCATCGGTGCTGAACCAGCTCTTCGCCCACAACTACCCGACGTGGGTCGTCGGCGTCAGCCTGTCATATCCGCTCGGGCAGAGCACCGAAGAGGCCAACCACGCCCGCGCGAGGCTCGAGCTCACGCAGGCCGGCGAGCGCCTCAAGGGCAGCCAGGCGCGCGCGATTCAGCAGGTCCGCGACGCTGCCTACAAGATCGACATGAACGCCAAGCGCATCGCGACGACGCGGGCGGCCACGAACCTGGCCGAGCAGCGGCTGGACGCCGAACAGAAGCGGTTCGAGGTCGGCCTGTCCACCAGCTTCCTCGTCATCCAGGCCCAACGCGACCTGGCGCAGGCGAAGGCGAACGAGGTCTCCGCCGTGCTGGCCTACGATCTCGCGCTCGTGGACTTCGAGGAACTGCAGGAGGCGGGGCCGGGAGGAACCGGCATCAGCGCCCCATCCTCGTCGGCGCCGCAGGCCACCCCGGCGGCCGCCGCTGTCCCGGCTGTGGCGACCGGCACGGTCCGGCCCTCGACCCTGATCGGGATTCCGGGTTTCTAGAGGCGCCCGCCGTCGTCGCCATCGCCCGTCGTCGAGAATCTTGAACCACAAAGGCCACCAAGACCACGAAGGGAGTTCACTCTCCCTTTGTGCTCTTCGTGATCTTCGTGGTTCATAGGAGACAGAGTTCGCGGCGTCCGTCAGGTCCTCGTCAGCTTCCGGTACTTGATGCGGTGCGGCTGCTCCGCCGCCGCGCCGAGGCGGCGCTTGCGGTCGGCTTCGTAGTCCTGGTAGTTGCCCTCGAACCACACCACCTGGCTGTCGCCCTCGAAGGCCAGCATGTGCGTCGCGATGCGGTCGAGAAACCACCGATCGTGGCTGATGACGACCGCGCAGCCGGCGTAGTTCAGGAGCGCCTCCTCGAGCGCGCGCAGGGTGTCCACGTCGAGGTCGTTCGTCGGCTCGTCGAGCAGCAGCAGGTTGCTGCCCTTCTTGAGCAGCTTGGCCAGGTGAACGCGGTTGCGCTCGCCGCCTGACAGCGACCCGACCTTCCGCTGCTGCGACCCGCCCTTGAAGTTGAACCACGACACGTACGCGCGCGACGGGATCTTCCGCTTGCCGAGCTCGATGTCCTCGCTGCCGCCGGTAATCTCTTCCCAGACGGTCTTGTTCGCGTCGAGCGCATCGCGGCTCTGATCCACGTAGCCGACGGTCACGGTTTCGCCGATCTTCAACGTCCCCGAGTCGGGCTTCTCGACGCCGTTGATCATCCGGAACAGCGTCGTCTTGCCGGCGCCGTTCGGGCCGATCACGCCGACGATGCCCCCGCGCGGGAGCGTGAAGTCGAGGTTTTCGATCAGGACGTTGTCGCCATAGCCCTTCTTCAGCCCGCGCGCTTCGACGACGACGTCGCCGAGGCGCGGGCCGGGCGCAATGTAGATTTCGGCCGTTTCGATCTTCTTCGCGGTTTCTTCCTGGAGCAGCTGCTCGTACGCGTTCAGGCGGGCCTTGCCCTTGGCCTGGCGCGCCCTCGGCGACATGCGGATCCACTCGAGCTCGCGCTGCAGCGTCTGCTGGCGGCGGGTCTCCTGCTTTTCTTCGAGCGCCAGGCGGCCCTGCTTCTGCTCGAGCCACGACGAGTAGTTGCCTTCCCACGGGATGCCGTGGCCGCGATCGAGCTCGAGTATCCAGCCGGCGACGTTGTCCAGGAAGTAGCGGTCGTGCGTCACGGCGACGACCGTGCCCGGATAGTCCTTGAGAAAGCGCTCGAGCCAGGCGACGGACTCGGCGTCGAGGTGGTTCGTCGGCTCGTCGAGCAGGAGCAGATCGGGCGACTGCAGCAGCAGCCGGCACAGCGCGACGCGGCGGCGCTCGCCGCCCGAGAGCGTGCTGACATCAGCGTCCGGCGGGGGCAGGCGCAGCGCGTCCATCGCCAGCTCGAGGCGCGAGTCGAGATCCCAGGCGTTGCTGGCGTCGATCTTGTCCTGGATGCGCGACTGCTCGTCGAGCACCTTCTCCATCTCCTCAGGGGACAGGTCCTGACCGAGCTTCTCGTTGATCTCGTCGTAGCGTGTCAGCAGCGCCTTCGTGTCGGCGACGCCCTCTTCGACGTTGCCGAGCACGTCCTTGGCCGCGTTGAGCCGGGGCTCCTGGTGCAGGAAGCCCACGGAGATGCCGTCAGCCGGGAATGCCTCGCCGAGGAAACTCGTGTCTTCCCCGGCCATGATCTTCAGCAGCGAGCTCTTGCCGGCGCCGTTCAAACCGAGCACGCCGATCTTCGCGCCGGGCAGGAACGACAGCCAGATGTCGTCGAGCACTCTGGCGTCGGGGGGATGCACCTTCCCGAGGCCCTTCATCGTGTATATGAATTGCGGCATAGGTAATGGGACAGTCAATAGACGACGACGTGGAACGCAGAGCACGCGGAGATCGCAGAGAACAGATTCTCAGGAACCCAAAGACACTCTGCGTCCTCTGCGATCTCTGCGTTCCACGTACGTAATCCTGTATTGTAATCTCGATGCGGCGCATCCTGCACGTGGACATGGACGCGTTCTACGCGTCGGTCGAGCAGCGCGACGACCCCTCGCTCAAAGGCCGGCCCGTTGCCGTCGGCGGCCAGCCCGGCGGCCGCGGCGTGGTCGCCGCTGCGAGCTACGAAGCGCGCGCGTACGGCGTCCGCTCGGCGATGTCGATGGCGCGGGCCGTGCGGCTGTGCCCGGCGCTCGTCATCGTGCGGCCGGAATTTCAGAAGTACCGCGCGGCGTCGAACGCGGTCTTCTCCATTTTTCGCGAGGTCACGCCGCTCGTTGAACCGCTGTCCCTGGATGAAGCGTATCTCGACGTCACGGAGAACGCCTGGGGAGAAACGCTGGCGACGACCGTGGCGAAGCGGCTGAAGGCCCGAATCCGCGAAGCGACGGGGCTGACCGCCTCGGCCGGCGTCGCGCCGAACAAGTTCCTCGCCAAGGTCGCCTCCGGCTGGAAGAAGCCCGACGGCCTGACCGTGATCAGCCCCGAGCGCGTCGAGCCGTTCCTCCAGCAGCTGCCCGTCGATGCGCTGTGGGGCGTCGGTCCCGTCACGGCGCGCAAGCTGCGCGCGCGAGGCATCGAGCGGCTCGTGGACGTGCGCACGACGGACACGCAGGTACTGCGGGAGGCCGTCGGCAGCCTCGCCGACTGGCTGCGCCAGCTTGCGGCCGGCGTCGACGATCGGCCGGTCGTCCCCCACCGCGACGCGAAGTCGTCCGGCAGCGAGAACACCTACCCGGCCGATCTGACCGATCTCGACGCCATCCGCGAAGCGGTCGCCGGGATGGCGGCACACGCCGCCGACTGGCTGGCGCGCAAGAGCCTGCTGGCGCGCACCGTGACCATCAAGGTCCGTTACTCGGATTTCACGACGGTGACACGCAGTCAGACCGTCGCCGCGACGCGCGACAAGAGCGAAATCACCAGTCGCGCCGTGCAGCTGCTCGGCAAGACGGAGGCCGGCGCCCGCCCCGTGCGGCTCCTGGGCGTCAGCGTGCACAACCTCACGAACAGCGTGGATCTCCCGCTGTTCGAGAATCTGGTCATCTAGTCATTTGGTCATCTGGTCACCAGTTGGCCAATTTCGAAATTGCCCAAAAATGACCAGATGACCAAATGACCAAATGACTAGATGTATGATCGCAGGTATGTTGAAGGGGACGCGGGACGGGATCCTGAAGAAGCTCCAGCCGGTCAGCATCCACGGCCAGATGTCGATGGACGTCTACTTCACCAGCGCGGATGATCCCGACGGCCAGACCAGCGTCGCGCGCGTCGGCAGCGAAGCGGTCGCCTCCAACCTCGAGCCCGGCGATTCCATCAAGCTGGAATACCTCGTCGGTCAGGTCGTCAAGGTCTCGCGCATCGTGCCCACGTCGTAGTGATTCAGGCGTAGTGCAGGCCTTCAGGCCTGCCCCCGCGCACAACTACTTCTTCTCCACCCGCACGCTCCGCAGCTCGATCCTCGTCGTCGGCGTCTCGCCTTCCCTCGGCGACTTCTCGATTGCCTCGACCGCCTCCATCCCGCTCACGACGCGGCCGAACGCCGTGTACTGGCCGTCGAGCGCGGTGGACGCACCGGTGCAGATGAAGAACGACGTCGTCGCGCTGTCCGGCGCGTCGCCGCGCGCCATCGACACGATGCCCTTGACGTGCGTCGTGTCGTTGAACTCGGGCGTCATGTTGTGCACGAGCTTCTGCTGTGTTTCCGTGAGCGGCGCCGACCGCGTGTTCATCGCGCCGGTCTGGATCACGAAGCCGGGGGCCACGCGGTGAAACGCCATCCCGTTATACACGCCGGCCTGCGCCAGCCGCAGGAACTGGCGAACGTGCCCCGGCGCCTTGTCCGGAAAGAACTCGATCGCGATCGGGCCCGCGCTGGTGTCGAGCACCGCGCGATAGGCCGCGAGGTCCTGCGCGGTGTCGTTGACGAACGGTTCCGGCGGCTTGTCGCGCACCGTGATGCGCGTGACCTCCACGCGCGCGGTGGCGACGCCCTTGTCGTCCACGGGCGTCTCGGAGATCTTCTGGACGACCTCGATCCCCTCCGACACGTGTCCGAACACGGTGTATTTGCCGTCGAGACCCGGCTGATCGACGACGGCCACGAAGAACTGCTGGCCGGCGCTGTCGGCTTTGCCCGGGATGGTCACCGCCGCCACGGATCCGCGCGTCATCTTCGCCGCGCGCGCTTCGTCCTTCACCGCGCTCAGCCCACCGGTGCCGTACTGCGCGCGCTTTGCCGGATCCTTCGTCAGCGGGTCGCCGCCCTGGATAATCCCGTATTTGATCACCTTGTGGAAGATCGTCCCCGTGTACCCGCCGTCGCCCGCGGTCTTGACGAAGTACGCGGTTGTCGCGGGCGCCTGATCCGGCGCGAGATCGATGACGAAGGTGCCCGCGGTGGTCTCGACGACCGCCTGTTTCACCGGAGGCGTGGTCTGGAGGACGGCGAGCAGCCAGGCAACGAGGGTCGTCAGCACCGTCGACTTCGCTGTCATCGCTGTCATCGCTGTCTTCGCTCTCAGGGCTGGATGATTCGCGCCGCGTGCCAGATGTAGTGGAAGCCGGACACCAGCGTGATCCCCAGCGAGGCGTACACGCACAGATCCACCATCGGCGAGTGGAAGCCGCGGTAGTTATAGAGCATCGCCATGACGGCCGTGACGATATAAGTGCCGGTGGCGACCTTGCCGAACATCGACGGACGGAACGTCCGGCGCCCGATCGCAAGGTTCACGATTGCCACGGTCACGACGATCAGGACGTCGCGGCTGATGACGAGCGCCGTCAGCCAGATCGGCAGACGGTTCGTGAGGCCGAGCCCCGGCACCGTCAGCACGACGAACGTGCTGACGAGCAGCAGCTTGTCGGCCATGGGATCGAGCCAGGCGCCGAGGCTGGTCTTCTGCCCCGCCCTCCGCGCGATGAGGCCGTCGGCGGCATCGCTGATTCCGGCGGTCGCAAACACGATGAGCGCCCAGCCGAGTTCGTGGTAGATGACGAGCGTCACGAAGGCCGGGATGAGCAGCATCCGCAGGAGGGTGATCTGGTTGGCTGTCGTGAAGGGTCCCGGCCCCGTCATCTCGGCCCCTGGGCTGCGGGCACCTGGCTCTGGCCTCCCGGCGGCGGCACGCTGGCCAGCTGATCCACGCGGACGATGGCCGCGACGGCTTCGGCTCCGTTGACGACCTGCGAGGGGAAGAACGCGTTATCGGCCCCTGTCTTCATCACCCCGGCCGCGACGGCCATTGACGCCGCCGGATAGGCCAGGTGTCCCGACGACAGATCGGAGAACCGGAGGCGCGCCGACTCCCAGGCCCGCCCCTGCGCCGGGTTCGAGGCCGCGATGCGCGACAGCAGGCGGCTCATCGCCAACGCGAGGTCCGTCCGACGCACGACCGATCGCGGCTGGAAGGTGTGGTTGTCGTAGGGATCGACGATTCCCGCGCGGGCGACGGACATGATCCAGGTGGACGCCCAGTGATTGCGCGCGTCGGTGATGACGATGGCCTCGCGCCGGCGGGCGCTCTGGACGAAGGGCGCGAGCCGGACGCCGATGAGCGCGGCCAGATCGCCTCGGGTAATCTGCGCCGCGGTGTCGATCGCGCGATACTCGGCCGGCAGGCGTGCCAGCTCGATCCGCGCGCGAACGCCGTCGAGCTTCGCGTCCACGGCTTCGCTCGGCTCGAGGAGCAACGCGTCGGTGTACGCCTTCTCGGCGCCTTCCAGGTCGCCGCTCTCGGCGAGCAGATCGCCGACGCCGACGCTCGAGCCGGCATCGGTCGGATCCAGGGCCAGCGCCCTGCGGAAGTCCTCGAGCGCCGCCTCCGCGTTGCCCTGACGGCGTTCGACGACCGCCAGCTCGCGGTACAGGAACGGGCTGTCGGGTGAGCTCGTGATCGCGCTCGCGTACGCCCGCGCCGCGTCGTCCAGCTTCCCGTCGGCCGCGGCCTGGCGCGCGGCGGCCAGGTCCTGGCCGAGGCCGCGGAACCGCAGGACTTCCACGCGGCGCTTGACGTCGACGAGGCTCGGATCGACGGCCACGGCCGACTCGAACGCGAAGAGCGCGTCGCTCTCGCGATTCAGCGCGAGGAACGCGAGGCCGCCGCCGACGAGCGCCGACACATCGCGCCCATCGAGCGCCAGCGCCTTCTCGAAGTGCGGCAGGGCATCGGCCGCCTCCTTGCGGGCCAGTTCGAGGTACCCGAGCGAGGTTTCGGCCGGGTAGAACTGCGGCGCGACGACCAGCGCCAGCTTGAACTCGCGCTCGGCGGTGCGGAGATCGCCGGCCTGCAGAAACTGCCACCCGCGCTGCTGGCTGGTGACGGCGGCGGGGTTGGCCGCCAGCGAACGCGGCACGGGCGGCTGGATGAATTCCGGGAACTTCGCCGCCGACGGAGCCGGCAGCGGTGTGGTCGTTTTCGCGGCGCACGCACCCACGACGATCGCCAGCGCGACCGCGGAGGCACGGCAAAACATCCGGCGGGGGGCTCGAACGGACATGAGGGGAAATTCTACCTCGTACCATCCACAGGTGTAGTGCGGGGCTTCAGCCCCGCCAGCTGGCAGGCCGAAGGCCTGCACTACAACCAGCGGTCCGCCAGCCGCCGCGGCACGTCGGCGACGATCGACACGCGCCCGTCCCGCGTTTCGTGGACGAGCACGCGGGCGTGGCGATAGAGGCGCGCCATCTGTTCCCGATCGGCCGGGTCGCCGGGATCGAAGGTCAGCGTCATCCGGCGGACGTCGAGCGCGAGACGCGACGTGACGGTCTCGATCAGATCGTCGATCCCGTCGCGGTCACGGGCCGAGATACACAGGGCGGCGGGGTCCCGATCCTGCAGCCGCCGGCGCTCGTCGGCGTTCAGCGCGTCGCACTTGTTGTACACCTCGATCATCGGCACCTCCGTGGCGCCGACCTCTTCGAGCACCTGCCGCACGGCCTCCATGCGGCGGTCGCGGTCGGCGGCCGACGCGTCGATGACGTGCAGGATCAGATCCGCGTCGGCCACGGCCTCGAGCGTCGCGCGAAACGCGGCGACCAGCGCGTGCGGCAGCCGGTCGATGAACCCGACCGTGTCCGAGACCAGCAGCGCCCGGCTGTCCGGCAGCCGGACCTGCCGGATGAGCGGGTCGAGCGTGACGAACAGCGCATCCGACGCCTCCGCGCCCGCGCGGGTCAGCACGTTGAAGAGCGTGGTCTTGCCGGCGTTGGTATACCCCACCAGCGCGACCGTCGGCACCGACGCCTTGTGGCGCCGTTCGCGCAACTGCGCGCGCCGCAGCCGCACCTGCTCGATGTCCTGGCTGACGGCGTGGATGCGCGTGCGAATCCGCCGGCGGTCGGTCTCGAGCTTGGTCTCGCCGGGGCCCCTCGTGCCGATGCCGCCGCCCAGCCGGGACAGTGCGGCGCCGGACCCGGCGAGCCGCGGCAGCAGATATTGCAGCTGCGCGAGCTCGACCTGGAGCTTGCCTTCGCGCGTCCGCGCGCGGCGGGCGAAGATGTCGAGGATGAGCTGCGTGCGGTCGATGATCTTGCGCCCCACTTCCGCTTCGATCTGCCGCAGCTGCGCGGGCGTGAGCTCGTTGTCGAAGACGACGAGATCGGCGCGTGTTTCGGCGCACGACGCCGCCAGCGTCTTGATCTTCCCTGACCCGAGAAACGTGGACGGATCCGGCTTCGGCCGCTCCTGCAGGACGCGAAGCACGACCTCGGCGCCGGCGGCCTGCGCCAGCCCCGCCAGCTCGTCGAGGGAGCGCTCGGCGTCGAGGCGGCGCTTCGCCCCGGCGACCAGGCCGACCAGCGCCGCGCGCTCGCGCGTCCCTACACGAGCCCGAGGCATGTCCGCACTTCGTCCCACGGAATCGCGCCGGGGCGCACCAGCCGGACCACAGCCCCGCTGACGTCGACGATCGTCGAGGGCGGCCCGCCGGGCGTCATCCCCGCGTCAAGGAGCAGCGCCACCCTGTCGCCCATGCTCCGCGCGACCTCGTCAGGGTCAGCCGACGCCGGCGCGCCGCTCGGGTTCGCGCTGGTCGCCGTCAGCAGCCGCCCGGACGCCCGGCAGAGATCGCGCGTCACGGCATGGGCGGGCACGCGGACGCCGACCTGCTCGAGGCCCCCGGTCAGTTCCTCCGGCATGGTCGACGGCTTGGGCAGCAGCAACGTGAGCGGGCCGGGCCAGTACGCGGCCGCGAGGCGGCGCCCGTCGGGGGGCAGGGCGCCCAGCTGCTCCTCCACCTGCCTGATGTCGGCGGCCACGAGCGGCAGCGCCCGCTCGGCGGCGCGGCCCTTGGCGGCAAACACGCGCCCGACCGCCGCCGGGGAAAACGGGTCGGCGGCGAGGCCGTACAACGTATCGGTAGGCATGGCGACGATGCCGCCGGCATTGATGATGGCGGCGGCTTCCTGCAGCGACGCAGCGTCCGGCCGGCGAGCGTCGATGGCGACCCTGCGCATCGCTCAATCGATCCGGAAGTAGACCTTGGCGTCTTTCCTGTTGCTGATGTGAATGGAGTCGATGAACCGGATCTGGTGCGGATAGTTCTGCATGATGACGGAGCTGGTGCGCGTGCCGTCGCCGAAGAACCGAACGCCACGCATGATGGTGCCGTCGGTCACGCCCGTAGCGGCGAACACGATCCGTTCGCCGGGTGCCAGATCCCGGGCACGGTAGATGCGCTTGAAGTCCGTGATGCCCATCGCGCGGCACCGCTCCTCGTGCTCCGGCTTGCTCACGACCAGCCGCGCGAGGATCTCCCCGTTCAGGCACCGCATGGCCGCCGCGGTCAGCACACCCTCGGGCGCGCCGCCCGTTCCCATCACCGCGTGCACACCGCTGCCGGCGACAGCGGCCGAGATACCGGCCGACAGGTCGCCGTCCCCGATCAGGCGGATGCGGGCGCCGGTGGCGCGGATGTCCTCGATGAGCTTCTCGTGGCGCGGCCGATCGAGGACGACGACGACGAGGTCCTCCATCTCGCGACCGAGACACTTCGCGATGGCGTTCACGTTGTCGGCCACCGACGCGTCGAGATGCACCGCGTGCTTCGAGCTCGGCCCGACGACGAGCTTCTCCATGTAGAGATCGGGCGCGTGCAGCAGGCCGCCGCGCTCGGACGCGGCCAGGACGGCGATGGCGCTGGGCGCGCCGGTCGCGCACAGGTTGGTGCCCTCGAGGGGATCGACCGCAATGTCCACCGCCTCGAACGGCAGCCCGTGGCCAGCGGTGTTGGCGCCGGCGGCGGCGTGCATCTGGCCGACTTTCTCGCCGATGTAGAGCATCGGCGCCTCGT
Organism: uncultured Acidobacteriota bacterium; assembly: GCA_963821285.1. Taxonomy (GTDB): domain Bacteria; phylum Acidobacteriota; class Vicinamibacteria; order Vicinamibacterales; family CAVVIG01; genus CAVQJU01. Next base: position 38,452 of record CAWGDD010000003.1, on the reverse strand, counting down.
CGCGCTCGCCCTCGCCGATGACAATCGTTCCGTCGATCGGCACGGTGTCCATGACGCGGCGCATCGCTTCGACGGCGACCTGATCGGACTTGTGGCGGTCGCCCTGGCCCATCGTATGCGCGCAGGCGATGGCCGCCTGTTCGACGACGCGTAAGAATTCGAGCGAAAGATCGGAATGCATGTGTCGGGTCCCGGTGAGAGTATCAGTGAACCGTGGTCAGTGGTCGGTGGCTGGCGGTTAGTGGTCAGTGGACGAAGCCGCCGGCCGCCCGGAACCGGCATACGGCGGAAGCTCGCACCGTGCCGGGCGGTCGTCGCGGTACCCGAGCAGGTAGTCGGCTTGCATGATCGCGTGGATCTCCCGCGTGCCTTCGTAGATGACGGCGCCCTTGCAGTTCCGGTAGAACCGCCCCACAGGATACTCGTCCGAGTAGCCGTTGGCACCGTGAACCTGCACGGCGTCGCCGGCGGCGCGCTCGGACGCGACGGTCGCGAACCACTTGGCGAGACCGGTTTCGCGCGTGTTGCGCCGCCCTTCGTTCTTCAGCCAGCCCGATCGGAGCCAGAGCAGCCGCGCGGCCTGGTAGTCCGATTCCATCTTCGCGATCATCTCTTTCACGAGCTGGTGCTGTGCGATCTCGACGCCAAAGGCGGTCCGATCCTTCGCGTAGCGCACGCTCGCGTCCCGGCACGCGCGAATGAGGCCCGTGGCCCCGGCCGCAACGGTATAGCGGCCCTGATCGAGCGCCGACATCGCGATCTTGAAGCCCTCGTCCGGGCGGCCCAGCATGTTTGCCTCGGGGACCTCCACGTCGTCCATCGTGAAGAACCCGGTGTTCCCCGCCAGTATTCCCCACTTCTCCTTCATGGGCCCGCTCGTGAACCCCTTGAACTGCCGCTCGACGATGAAGGCGCTGATGCCGGCGGGGTCGCGCTGCTGTTTCCTGGCGGCGTCGGTCCAGGCAAAGACCAGGAAGTGATCCGCCACATCCGCCAGCGAGATCCAGCTCTTCTCGCCCGACAGGACGTACCGGTCGCCTTTCCTGACAGCGGTCGTCTGGATGGCGCGCGCATCGCTGCCGGCGCCGGGCTCGGTGAGCGCGTACCCCGCAATCTTCCGGCCCTGCGCCTGCGGCACCAGGTACTGCTGCTTCTGCGCCTCCGTGCCCCAGGTGAGCAGCGAGAGGCAGTTGAGCCCGGTATGCACCGACAGGATGACGCGGAGCGACGTGTCCACGTACTCCAGCTCCTCGCTGGCCAGGCCGAGGGAGACGTAGTCCAGCCCGGCGCCACCGTACTCCTGCGGCACGCATACGCCCAGGAGCCCGAGCTGCGCCATGCCGCCGAGAATGCGGTCCCTGTCGAACCGGTGATCGCGGTCGAGCTCGCGGATGCGCGGGGCCACTTCCCGCGCCGCCCATTCGCGAACCGACTGTTCGACCAGGCGCTGTTCGCCGGTGAGATCGAAGCCGTTCATGCGGGCTTGCGGAACAGGACCTCCCGCAGGTTGTTCTGCAGCAGGAACGAGTCGGACACACGCAGCGCCGGAAACAGGCGGATGATGTCGCGATTGAGCAGAATCGTCTGCCGCGATCGCGCGGCCGGGTAGTTGCGGTGCCGGAGGTTGGCTTCGTCGGCGACGACGTATTTCGTGTAGCGCGGGTCGTTGGTCTGGGCGGTGGCGAAGAAGCCGAGCAGCGCGCCGTCGGGCCGCAGCACGCGCGACAACTCCTCCGCCAGCGCCTGCGCGGACGGCCGATCGAGGTAGTCGATGAGGTCCCAGCACAGGATGCCGTCGACCGACGCGGACGCCTGCGGGAAGCGGTGCCGCAGCGTCTCGGTGAAGCGCTCGGTGGTGCCGGCACGGACGTGTCGATCGAGATCGGCGAACAGATCCTCGATGAAGATCTTGCAGCCGAGCTGCTCGCCGAAGAAGCTGATGTTCGCGCCGACCACGGGCCCCAGGTCGAGAAGCACGGGAGCCTCGCGGCCCGCGAAGCACGTCAGGAACTTGCGGAACGCCTTGGTCGAGAACAGAGGCTCGGCATCCGACGCCAGCTGCAGGGACGGCGGGTCCGATTCACGGCTACGAGGTGCGAGGCGGTCCAGTAATCCCACGAAGCGTCAATGTCAATTAACGGTAACGGGCGTCCCGCGGCCGAGGGCCGCGGCTACGCTCCGGCGCGCTGTGCCGGCACCGGGGCGGCGGCCGCCGCCGCGGGCGGTACAGCCGGCGTCACGGCAGCCGGCTTCGTTGCTGCCTGGGCCGCCTGCGGTCCCTTGCGCTGCATGTCGACGCTGCCGCGGAAGTGCGCGCCCTCGGCAATCGCCACGCGCGGCGCGATGATGTCGCCGTCGACCGATCCCGCGTCCCTGATCTCCACCTTGTCGCTGGCCGTGACGTTGCCGGTCACCTCGCCCAGCACGATCACGGACTTGGCGAACACCTGCGCCTTGATGCGGCCGTTCGGGCCAATCGTCAGGACGTGGTCGCGAAGCTGAATCGTCCCTTCCACGTGGCCTTCGATGGTGAGATCCTCGCTGCCGTTCAGCTCGCCCTTGATGACGACCGACTTGCCGATATTCACGATGTCCTTCTCCATGTTGTGGCCCGCCTCCTGACGAGGGGCACTGCCGACCGCCGGCGCCAGCGCAGCCGGTTGCGGTATCGCCGCAGGCTGCCCGCCGGGGGGCCGGACTGATTCATCACGCTTCCACATTGGCTCCTCCGCCAGAGGGTCGCAACATTCTGGCAAACCCCTTCAGCGTTGTCTAGTCCTTTTGTTGCCTATGTTTACGGCAGTGCTAGAATGAAAGATCCAGGTGCGCATCTACTTCGACTACAACGCGACGACCCCGCTCGCTCCGGAGGCGGCCGACGCCGTCGCTTCCGCGACTCGGGATCTCTTCGGCAACGCGTCGAGCGTGCATTTCTTCGGGCAGCAGGCCAAGGCCGCCGTGGACAACGCGCGTTCGGCGCTCGCCTCGCTCCTTGGCGCCGATCCGTCCGAGATCGTGTTCACCTCCGGCGGCACCGAGTCGGACAACTTCGCGATTCGCGGCGCCGCCGACGCGCTCGAGCCGGGCAAGCGGCGCCATCTCATCGCGAGCGGGATCGAGCACGAGGCGGTGTTGAACACGCTGAAGGCGCTGGCGCGGCGCGGATGGCGCACCACGCTCCTGCCGCTCGAGGCGTCGGGCATCGTGTCGCCCGACCGGCTGCGCGAGGTGATGACCGACGACACGGCGCTCGTCTCGGTCATGCACGCCAACAACGAGATCGGCACGATTCAGCCCGTGGCGGAGCTGGCCGTCATCGCGCACGAGCACGGTGCCCTGATGCACACCGACGCGGTGCAGTCAGTCGGCAAGATCCCGGTGGACGTGCGCGCGCTTGGCGTGGACCTGCTCTCGCTCTCCGCGCACAAGTTCAACGGCCCGAAGGGTGCCGGCGCGCTGTGGATCAGGCGCGGCACCCGCCTCCTGCCCTATCAGACCGGCGGCAAGCACGAGCGCAACCGCCGTGCCGGCACCGAGAACGTGCCGGCGCTCGTCGGCCTGGGCGTCGCGGCGACGCTCGCGTCGGCGAAGATGAGCGGCGAGGCCGGACGCGTCGGCGCGCTGCGCGATCGGCTGGAGGACGGCGTGCTGCGGTCCGGTACCGGGCACGGCCGTGAACGGCGAGCCGGGCCGCCGCGTGCCGAACACGACCAACATCAGCTTCGATCGCGTCGAAGCGGAGAGCCTGCTGATCGCCCTCGACCTCGAAGGCATCGCCGTGTCCACGGGCTCGGCGTGCTCGTCGGGCACGCTCGAACCGTCGCACGTGCTGAAGGCCATGGGGCTGCCGGTCCATCGTACGCAGAACTCGCTGCGCTTCAGCCTCGGCCTGTTTTCGACCGACGCCGAAGTCGACCGGGTCGTCGAGGTTCTGCCGCGTCTGGTGGACAAACTGCGCGGCCTGACCAGAAGGCCCGTGGCAGCACACGGCTGAGGAAGATCGTTCATGAACCACAAAGGACACGAAGATCACAAAGGATGTTCGTTCCCGGGAGTTTCTTTGTGGTCTTTGTGACCTTGGTGGTTCTGCTTTTTTGATATGCGCATCGTGGTTGCAATGTCGGGCGGGGTGGATTCATCGGTGGCGGCGGGGCTGCTCGTCGAGCAGGGCCACGACGTCATCGGTCTGTCCATGCAGCTGTACGACGCGTCGGAGAGCGCCGGCGGCGAGCGATCGTTCGGCAGCTGCTGCTCGCTTGACGACCTGCACGACGCGCGGCGCGTGGCCGCCGCGATCAGCATCCCCCACTACATCCTGAATCTCGAGCGGCAGTTCAACGAGCAGGTGGTGAACAATTTCGTCAGCGAGTACGCGGCCGGCCGGACGCCCCTGCCCTGCGCGCACTGCAACAGCGATCTGAAGTTCGCGACGCTGCTCGACCGCGCCCTCGGCCTCGGCGCCGACGCGGTCGCCACGGGGCACTACGCGCGCGTCGAGCGGACCGGGGCGGGCCGGTACGAGCTCACACGCGGCATCGACGCTTCGAAGGACCAGTCGTATTTCCTCTTCGCGCTGACGCAGGACCAGCTCGCGCGGGCCGTCTTCCCCGTCGGCGATCGCGGGAAGGACGAGGTTCGCGACTGGGCACACCGGCGCGGGCTGCCCGTCGCGGCGAAGCCCGACAGCCAGGAGATCTGCTTCATCCCCGATCACGACTACGCCGCCTTCGTCACGCGCAACGCACCTGCCGCGGCGGCAGCCGGCGGCTCGATCCTGGACGAGTCGGGCCGCGTGCTCGGCCGGCACGGCGGCATCCACCGGTTCACCGTCGGCCAGCGCAAGGGCCTGGGCCTCGCGACATCGCCTACCGGGCCTACCGGGCCTACCGCCTACCAGGTCCACCGGGACGCCGCTGTACGTGCTGGCCATCAAGCCGGAGAACCAGGACATCATCGTGGGGCCGAAGGCCTCGCTCGAGCGAACCACGCTCACCGCGTCCGGCGTGAACTGGATCGACACCGCGCCCGACGGTCCGCGACGCGCCAGCGTGCAGATCCGGCATCGTCATCACGCCGCGCCCGCCACCGTCCGTTCGACCGGCGACGGCCACGCCGAGGTCGTCTTCGACACGCCGCAGATCGCCGTCACGCCCGGCCAGGCCGCCGTCTTCTACGATGGAGATGTCGTGCTGGGGGGTGGTTGGATCGACAACTAGCGACCACAACGCCGCGACACAAGATTTGACAACCACCAAGGCCACAAAGATCACAAAGGAAAGGCTCCTCTTTGTGGTCGTCGTGAGCTTTGTGGTTGAAGGTTCTTCGTGTCTTCGTGGTTAAAAGCTTACGAGCTAGCGGCGACGTGTGTGGATGCTTGGGCGTGCGAGGTGCGTTCGAGGTAGCGCTCGGCATCCAGCGCGGCCATGCAGCCGGAGCCGGCCGCGGTAATCGCCTGCCGGTACACGTGGTCCTGGACATCGCCGCAGGCGAACACGCCGGGCACGCTCGTCTTGGCGCCGTCGTGCGTGACGAGGTAGCCGTTGGCGTCCATCTCGAGCTGGCCCTTGAAAAGCGACGTGTTGGGGTTGTGGCCGATCGCGACGAAGACGCCGGTCACCGGCACGTCCTTCCGCTCGCCGGTGGCCGCGTTCCGCACCACCATCCCCGTCACCTCGCCCTTGCCCGTGTCCCTGATGTCGTCGATCTCGGTGTTGAGCAGCCACGCGATCTTCGGGTTCGCGCGGGCCTTGTCCTGCATGATCTTCGACGCGCGCAGCGTCTCGCGCCGGTGAACGACCGTCACCTTGCTCGCGAACTTCGTGAGGAACACGGCTTCTTCCATCGCCGAATCGCCACCGCCCACGACCGCGATCTCGTGGCCGCGGAAAAAATACCCGTCGCAGGTGGCACAGGTGGAGACGCCGTGGCCCATCAGCGTGCGCTCCGACGGCAGACCCAGCAGCTTCGCCGACGCCCCGGTCGCGATGATGACGGCGCCGGCGTGGTACTCGGCGTCGGTCGTCGCGACGACGAAGGGCCGCTGGCTGAAGTCGACGCGGACGACGTTACCCTGGACGATCTCCGCGCCGAACTTCTCCGTCTGCGCGCGCATTTCGGCCATGAGATCGGGTCCCATGATGCCGTCGCGATGCCCCGGGAAGTTTTCCACGAGCGTCGTCAGCATGAGCTGGCCGCCGGCCTCCACGCCTTCGATGAGCAGCGGCTGCAGGTTGGCGCGCGCGGCGTAGAGGGCGGCGGTCAGGCCGGCCGGGCCTGACCCGATGATGACAACGTGACGCGAGGTGGACATTCAGATGTGCTTGTCGAGGACGCGCTTGAGCTCCTCTTTCGGCGTCAGGCCGACGATCTGCTCGACCACCTGGCCGCCCTTGAACACCAGCATGGCCGGGATGCCGCGGATCTGGAACTTGAATGCCGTGTTCGGGTTGTCGTCCACGTTCAGCTTGCCGATCGTGACTTTGCCCGCGTAGTCGGTCGCCAGCGCATCGATCGTCGGTCCCAGCCGCTTGCACGGCCCGCACCACTCCGCCCAGAAATCCACCAGCACCGGGCCGGCGGCGTTGATGACGGTCGTATCGAAGTTTGAATCCGTAAAGGTCTGCACGTTCTCCGCTGCCATTTGTGGTCTCCCTAGCCTCTAGCCTCTAGCCTCTATCTCCTAACCCCATCGCAATCCCATATATTCTGACGTACTCCCCCGCCGAATGGTCCCACGAGTTGTCGCGTCGCATGCCGGCCGCCTGGAGGCTCCGCCACGCGGGTTTGTCGCGAAAAACCGCCAGCGCGCGGCGCAGCGCGGCGAGCAGCGCCGCCCCCGCGTAGTCCTCGAAGACGAAGCCGGTTGACCGCGGGTTGCCGGGCGCGTAGTCGTCTACGGTGTCGGCCAGGCCCCCGACGGCCCGCACGACGGGCACCGTCCCGTAACGGAGGCTGTACATCTGGTTCAGCCCGCAGGGCTCGAACCTCGACGGCATGAGGAAAATGTCGGCGCCGCCCTCGATCAGATGCGCCAGGGTCTCGTCGAACCCGATGTACACGCCGACGCGCGACGGGTGGCGCGCGGCCAGATCTCTCCACAGGTCCTGATAGCGTACCTCGCCGGTCCCGAGCACGACGAACGTCGCGTCCAGGCGCATGAGATCGTCAGCGACGTCCCGGATCAGGTCGAAGCCCTTCTGGTCCACCATGCGCGAGATCATCCCGATGAGCGGGCGCGCGACGGCCGCTTCGTCCGCGGGCAGCGCGAAGCGCGCCAGCAGGGCGCGCTTCGCCGTGAGCTTGCCGTCCGGGCGATCGACGCTGTAGGGCGCCGGCAGCGCCGGATCGTTGGCCGCATCCCACACGGAGGTATCGATGCCGTTCAGGATGCCGAACAGCCGGTCGCGCCGATGCCGCAGCACGCCGTCGAGGCCCGATCCGAACGCCTCGGTCTGAATTTCTTCGGCGTACCGCCGGCTCACCGTGGTGATGACCGACGCCGCGTTGAGGCCGCCCTTGAGCAGGCTGATGCGGCCCCAGAATTCCATCCGGTCGAGGGCGAGTTCCTCCGCGCCGAGATCCAGACGCGGCAGCCAGTCGGGCTCGAACAACCCCTGATACGCGATGTTGTGGATGGTGAAGACCGACGGCACGCCGCCCAGTACCGGGTGCGACGCGAAGAGGGTGCGGAGGTAGATCGGCGCCAGCCCCGCCTGCCAGTCGTGGGCGTGGACGATGGAGGGACGCTGCCCGCGCCGCGCGACGAACTCGAGGGCCGCGCGCACGAGGACCGCGAAGCGGCGCGCGTTGTCGGGATATTCCTCGCCGCCGATCGCGTACAGCGACTCGCGGTCGTACAGGCCCGCACACTCGACGAGCAGGGCGCGGGCGCCGTCGCTCAACGGCGCGTCGAACAGCCCCACGTCGCGCGTAAAGCCGCCCACGCTGACCGGCACACGCTCGATGAGCGTGCCCGCGGTGACGCCGCGGTACCGCGGCAGCGCCACGGTCGCATCCCAGCCCAGTCGCGCCAGCGCCGGCGGCAGCGCGCCCAGCACGTCCGCCAGCCCACCGGTCTTGGCGAAGGGCACGGCTTCCGACCCAATCATCAGCACCGAGGGACGCATTCGACACCATTGTAGTAGTGAAGGCGCAAGGTGCTTCGGGGTGGGATCACGCAAGGTGCTTCGATGGATCACGAAGGGTGCTTCGGTGGGATCGCGCAAGGTGCTCGGGGGCGATCACGCAACGTGCTGCCAGCACGCTGGTGCCGTGACGCAGAAGCACGTTAGAACCGTGACCGTCGAAGCACCTTGGAAACCGTGGCCGCCAAAGCACGGACGGTACAATCGACTCCGTGATTGATCGTCCCCCCCGTCCGCCCCGAGCGGAACCTCGCGAAGTCGCCGAGCTGAAGCAGCTCAAAGCCGCGCAGCCCGAGCTGGCCTCGGCGGTGGACATGCAAGTGGCGCTCGTCGAGATGCAGCGGCGCGTGCAGTCGCGCGTGCCGCTGCCGTGGATTTCGGCGGAAGACGGCTGGCTGCGCGAGCAGCAGTCGGCCGGCCGCGCGCTGATCCGGTTCGGCGACATCCCGCTCGACTGGACCGATTTCCGTCTGACGCTCCGTCAGACCGCCGACATCCTGCGCCGGTTCGACGCGCTCGAGCCCGACGACTACACCGCCATCACCACGCTCGCGCGCGAAGGCAACGCGCTCGAGCCGATCGTCTCGCAGTGGTACAACGCGACGTCCGGCGCGGGCGGCGACAAGCCGGACGGCCCGCAGGGCCTCGAGCAGGTGCTCGTGCTCGCGCTGCGGCCGTTCCTCGCGCGTTCGGTCGAAGTGCTGACGCAGCGCGTGGACCTGTCGGCGTGGGGGCGGGCGCACTGCCCGTTCTGTGGGTGGGAACCCGAGTTCGCGGTGATCGTTCCAAGCGGCGATCGTCAGCTCATCTGCGGGCGCTGCTCGGCCGTGTGGCCGTTTGCGGCCTTCACGTGCCCGTTCTGCGCCAACCACGAACGCTCCCGCGTCACGTCGTTCGCCACGCGCGACGGCCGCTACCGCGTGTACGGCTGCGACGCCTGTCACCGCTACATCAAGGCGTACGACGCGAGAAACGCCACGCGGCCGGTCCTGATCGCCGTCGACACGATCGCCACGCTGCCGCTCGACGCGGCCGCCATGCAGCGCGGCTACGCATAGCGCGGGCTCCGGCCCGCCTACTTTTCTACTTTCGACTTTCTACTTTGAACTTTCTTACTGCGCCTGGACCGGCGTGCCGGTGGCGAACACGGCCGACGCCGCCTTGTTCGACATCCAGTTGAAGAGATTCTGCGTTTCCATGAAGCGGCCGGCGTTGGAGCGCGCGCCGAGCACCACCACGGCGACCTGCTGAGTGCTCTGGGGCAGGCGGAGCAGCGTCGCGAGGCAGTAGCCCGACTTGGAGATGAAACCCGTCTTGCCCGCACGTACCTCGACGTCGGCGCGGCCGAGCAGGTGGTTCGTCGTGCGGAACGTGATCGCCCGGCGGCCGGTGTACACCGTGTACTCCGGCGTCCGCATGATCGACCCGATCCGCTCGTCGCCCGACACGTAGGTGATGAGCCGCGCCAGATCGTAAGCGGACGACACGTTCTCCGACAGCAGACCCGACGGATCCGCGTAATGCGTGGACTCGAGGCCCATCTCGGCGGCCTTCTCGTTCATGCGCGCGATGAAGCCGTCGTACCCCTGCGGCGACACGCGCGCCAGTGCGCGGGCGGCGGCGTTGTCCGACGCGATCAGCAGCAGGTGCAGCAGGTCGCCCGTCGTCACGCGGTCGTTCGTCTTCAGGTGCGTCGTCGACGCCTGGTACACGTCGCTGCGCGCGACGGTGATGGTTTCGGACAGGTCGGGGTTGCTCTCCACGAACACCGCCGCGGTCATCATCTTCGTGATGCTCGCGATCGACCGCTGGCTGCCCGAGTTCTCTTCCCAGAGAATCTGATTCGTTTCCGGGTCGTACACGATCGCGGCGGCGGCGCGGAGATCGGGCACGATGTCGCCGCTCGCGTCCATCTTGTAACGCGGCAGCGGCGTGACAGCGATTTCGCGGGCCATCGCCAGCGCGCGCGCGCGAGCGGACCTCGCCCTCCGGGTGAGCGACGGATTGGCCGCCAGCAGGCTGCGGCCCTGGGTCGTCCTGGCCGTTCTGGGCGTCTTCTTCTTGGCGGCTGCCGCCTCGGCAGGCACAACACCTGCTCCGATGGTGCAGGCAAGGGCCAGCGCCCCGATCCAGAAACCCAGTCTGTTCATCACGAGTAACGGCATTCTAGCAGACAATCTCATGTGAGGAAGGCAATTCTTGCGCCAACTGTTATGTAAAAATGACCCCGGTCAGGTTCTGTAATTCAGTGTATCGGTCCCAGATCACGAAATCGTAGAGGGAGGCGCCGACCCGTATGACGCCGCGTGCACTCGAGGAATTCAAGGCGCTGCGCGCCACGGTCCGTTCCCGGGGCACCGCGCGAATCTGGGTATTCCTGGCCGGCATGATCGCCTGGGGCGCGCTGACGATCGCCACGGCGTCGCTCGCCGCCCTGCCCGTCGCGACGTTCCTGCCGTTGCTCATCCTTGCACTCACGTTCGAGGCCGTGTTCAGCCTGCACGTAGGCGTCGAGCGGATCGGCCGCTACATCCAGGTCTTTCTCGAAGACGACGGCACGGGTTGGGAACACGTGGCGATGGCGCTCGGCCCGCCGCTCAGCGGCACGACCTCCGACCCGTTGTTCACCGCGTATTTCCTGATCGCCGCGCTGCTCAACATCGTGCCGGCCATCCTCGCCCAGCCTGTTCCGCTCGAAGTCGGCGTCGTGCTCGGCGGACACTTCGTCTTCGTCGTGCGCGTCATCGTGTCGAAGCGCGTCGCGTCGCGTCAACGCGCGGCGGACCTTGCGCGGTTCACTGAGATCAAAGACAAGCGGGCGGGCGGGGCGGGCGGGCCTGGCTAGGCGGGCGGGAACAGCGCGACGTCCAGCCAGCCTCGCCAGCCCTGCCAGCCCTGCCAGTCCGGCCAGCCCGACCCGCCCGCCCCGCCCGACCCGCCCGACCCACTACCGCCGTGCGAGCTCGATCGCCACGAGCACGGCGTACTGCGTGCCCTTCCACGCGTCGGTCGTATCGAACGTCTCCCCGGCCGTATGCGGACCTGTGCCCCGGCCGCCGGTGCCAATGGTGACGGCGGGAATCCTCAGCTGGATCGGGACGTTCGCGTCGGTCGAGCTCTCGGCCGGCGTCAGCGTGATGCCGAGGGTGCGGGCCGCAGCCAGAGCCGCCTGGACGACCGGGGAGTCGGGGGGAGTCTGACCTCGCCGGACGCTCGCCCACGAGCTCCCGGACCGACGTGATCGCACCCTGGACGCCGCCCCGCTGGTTCTCTTCTCGCACGGCCTCGTCCACCGCCCGCTGAACGCTGGCCTCGAGGGCGGTGATCGCCGCCACGTCGGTCGAGCGGAGGTCGACCTCCATCCAGCACTCGGACGGGATGGCGTTGATCGAGGTCCCCCCTCCCACCCGCCCCACGTTGAACGTGGTCCGCCCCGGGTTGGACACGCCGGGCGGCTGCAGCTGCGAGATCTTCGCGATCGCCCGTCCCATGGCCTGGATCGGGTTCGCCGTGCCAAACGCGGCGTAGCTGTGCCCGCCGGGCCCCTTGAACGTCACCCGGTAGCGTCGGCTGCCCACGGCCGTGTTAGCCAGAAACAGTCCGGTGCCATCGATGGCCAGGAACCGATCGATCCGCCCCTTCATCGTCTCGCCGAAGAGCTGCTTCATGCCGCGCAGGTCGCCGAGCCCCTCCTCGCCGACGTCGGCTACGAAGGTCACGGGGCCGTCGGTCTGCACGCTCGCGCGCTTGAACGCGCGGGCCACCGCCAGCAGAACGGCCAGCCCCCGGCAGTTGTCTCCGATGCCCGGCCCCGAGAGGACGGTCCCATTGCGCCTGACGCGGACGTCGGTGCCCTCGGGGAAGACCGTATCGAGATGTGCCGCAACCACGAGCTGCGGCCGCGGCAGCACACCCGGCCGATCGCCGAGGACGTTGCCCGCCTTGTCGATGCGGACGTTGGCCAGGCCCAACTGCTCGAAGGCGGCTTTCATCGCCTGGGCGCGGGCGGTCTCCTGAAACGGCGGCGCAGGGATCTCACACAGGCGGATCTGATCGGCGGCGACCTGCGGCTCGTCAGCCCTGACGCCGTCGAGCGCCGCCCTGATGGCAGGATTTCTGCGTCTGTGCGCCGGCCGGATGGGCGATTGAAAGCGCCGCGCACGCCATGAGCCCAATTCCCCACCCTATGCGCGTGTAGCAATGAGTCACGAAATCGTCCACTTTAATCCAAACAATCGTACGTCATCCAATCATCTGGATGAGGGTGAGATCGAACATCGGGCGCCGCAGTGAAAACGGCGATATTTGCTGGCCGAGATCGATCGACCCGCGGCGCCTTCACCCGGCACAAAACTTGCTCCTAAGGAGATCGTATGATGAGCCTCGTCCGGCTTCTCGGCTTCACAACGCTGGCTTGCGGGTGCGTTATCGGCAAGTACCGCGAAGTGGGGACCAACCGCGAAGTCGGCTACGTGGAAGAAAAAGGTCAGGCCTGCGGCAGTCACGGACACCGGCGGAACCACACGGTTTCGGTGGATCGGCTCGCAACGGCGTCGCCTCTCGCCTTCTCCAGGAGAGCCTCCTAGTCGTTTTTCGACACGGCCCATAACGCCCGGGTGTGCCCGGGCCGAAAAGATGGGCAATGTCGGTCCTGCTCAAACCCTACGATCGAGTCCCCGGCGGCCGGTCCGACAGCCGCTTCTTTTTGTCAGATTGCGTTGACGTTTTCCGTCAACTACCGCCGCAAAGTGTCGATGTCATCGTCACTTCCCCGCCCTATAACCTGGGCATCCGGTACAACCAATACGAGGACACGCTGTCCCAGTCGGACTACCTGGACTGGACCCACACCTGGGTCGCCGCCGCGGCGAGGGTGCTGCGGCCGGACGGATCGCTGTTCCTGAACGTCGGCTCCAGGCCGAGCGACCCGTTCACGGCGCTCGACGTGGCCCAGGCCGCGCGGTCGCACCTCCGCCTCCAGAACATCATCCACTGGGTGAAGTCGATCGCGATCGAGCGGGAACTGGCCGGCGCGAACGCGAACCTCGCACGCGACCTGGCGGTCGGGCACTACAAGCCGATCAACAGCGACCGCTACCTGAACGACTGCCACGAATTCGTGTTCCACTTCACGCCCGCCGGCGCCACGCGGCTCGACCGGCTCGCGCTCGGAGTCCCCTACCAGGACCAGTCGAACATCGCGCGGTGGCGCGGTGCCGCCGGCGGCGTCCGCTGCCGCGGCAACACGTGGTTCATCCCGTACGAGACGATCCAGAAGCGCGACCGCGACCGGCCGCACCCCGCGACGTTTCCCTCGCGGCTGCCCGAACAGTGTCTGCGCCTGCATGGGCTGTCGCGCATCGAGCTGGCCATGGATCCGTTCGTGGGGCTCGGGAGCACCGCCGTGGCGTGCGCCCGTCTCGGCGTCAGCTTCGTCGGGTCGGACATCGACGAAACCTACCTGTCGCATGCGGTCTCGCGCACGCGCGAGGCCGTCCTCGAGCGTGCGTCGGCCGACAAGCGTCCTGTCAGGGCTGTCAGAGGCCGGCGGGGCGAGCTGAAGGCGCGAAAGGCTACTGCTTCGTAGCCGGGACCGGCGCGGGCGTGGGCTTCAGGACGTACTCTTTGCGCGCCCACACGGACAACCCGGCCCTCGTGACGCGGACGTCCACGGTCCGCCGGCGCTTCAGAATATCCGGGTTCTTCGAGTAATACCCCAGCACGTAGTAGTCGCTCGTCTCGGCGTCCACGCGCTTCAGCGCCTTCGTGAAGTCGTTCGTGTTGACGACGGCGATGCCGCCGGTTTCCTCGGCCAGCGTGCGCAGGCTGTCCTGGCTCTTGCGCACGAACTCGCTCCACTGCTGCGGATCGACGTTCTCGTCGAGGTCGGCCATCGGACCGACCAGGCCGCGCGGGTCGATCGTGTAGATGGTCGTGTTCGCGCGGTTCGCCGCCTGCGTGATCTCGTACAGCTCGCGCGACAGATCCGCGTCGGCGAACTGTTCCTGCTGCATCTGCTGACGCACGCTGGGATCGGTGCTCGGATCGGCGGCCTGCCCGTCGGCGCCCGCCGGCAGCCTGGTTGCGCGCCCGCGCGCTGTCGCTCTGCGCGAACGGCGAGTTCGGGTCCATCGTGCCGTAGCGCGCGTCCTTGAACGGCGCGAAATCGTAGCCGTCGCTCACCCAGATGATGGCCTTGCGGCGATTGTGCACCGCCTCGAGGTTCTTCAACGCGTCGGTCATCGTCGAAAACGCGACGTGCGCGCGGTACCGGATCTCGCTCGGGCCGCCGGGCCCGCCCGCGCCGTTGATGATCTCGGTCGGCTTGAGCTCGTTGCCAGTCATCTTCTTGATCGTGTCGTCGATCCGCGACCGGTCGTACGTCATGTCCACCTGAATGGACGACGGACCGCTCGACACGATGCCGAACAAATCCCCTTCGTGCACGAGCTCCTTGGAAATCTTCTTGAACAGCTCGCGCACGCGTCCCGTGTTGCCGAACTGCAGGTGCTGGTCGTCCACGAAGAACAGGAAGATGCGGCCCGACACGTCGGAGGTCGTCCGCTTCTTCGGCAGGATGATGCCTTCGGGCGCGGCCGCCGTAGGGGCCGCCATCGGGTTGTACACGCGGCCGCCGGTGACCACGGTGAGCGAGGCGAGGTCCTGCAGCACGCCGTCTTCATACACCCGGAACTCCTCGGGCTTGAGGTCGGAGATGAAGTTGCCCTTCTCGTCGCGAATCACCACGTCGTTGGTGACCAGATCGACCTGCACCCGGAAGGTCGGTTGCGCGGGCGGCGGGCGCCGGCGGGGCCGGCGCCGGCGTCTGCGCGGACACGGCGACAGCGGCAATCGCCACGGCGGCGATGCGCACGGCGATGGCCCCGAGACCGCGGTTTTCAGTTTCATACGAACAAATTATACCTCGTCGGTCGGCGGCGGAGGGGCGCGATTGGCGCCGCTGGGCCTGCCCGGGCTCGGACGGACGAGGCCGGCGCCGGCGACCTCGACGGCGCCGCCGATGGCCGCCTGCCCCGGCTGCCACCTGAGACGTTCCGGGCGCTGCCGTGGTCTGGCCCGGCGCCGGATCCGCCGGCACCGACGGCTTCTATGCTCCCGTCGCCGGCGTTTTCTGCGTCTTCTGCTTCGACGGCAACGTCGGCCTGCAGGGTTCGTTCAGCGTCGCTCTCCGAATGGCTATCCGGCGCCGAGGGCTCCTCCGCGCTGCTTCTCGCGCTGCTCCGGCTCGGCTTCTCCCTGCGCTCCACCTTGCCGCTTCGCGTGCCGCCTGCTTGGCCGCCTTCTCGGCCCGTCGGCGTTCGCGCCAATGTTCGGCGTCGGGCGGGGGAATCGGCGTCGCCAGCAGGCGCGGCCAGTCGAACCGGATACCCGGGTTCTGCGCTTCGATCGCGCGGCGCACATCGTCGGTGAACGGGAGGCGGCCGACTTTCACCTGCGGCGGCGTGCGGAACCAGAACAGCAGGCGCTGGCGGGACGGCCGGCCTCGCCGCGGGGCGCCAGGCTCGACGATCGAGAAGTGCTCGTATCCTCGTCTGTCGCGCGAGAACTTCAGGAACGGCACTTATTTCCGCTTCTTGACCTTCGCGGGCTTGCGCGCCTTCGCGGCAGGCCTGGTCTTCTTCGCCGTCCCGCTTCTGGACGGCGCCTTTGCCGACTTGGGGGCTGGCTTCGCCGTCGGGCTTGACGGCCGATTTGCTCACCGGCTTGGCGGATTTCTTCACGCTCGGCGAGGTTTCCTTGCTGCGGTGGACGAGCGTGAAACGGACCTGATCGCCGATGGTGTGATAGCTCCAGATTTCGTTCGCGACGACGTGGTTGTCGTCGCACAGCCGGCGCGCCACTTCGACCATCGCAGCGGGCACATACAGATGAAACGCCGTGCGGAGTCTCGAGAGGTGGGTCCACTGCGCCAGGGCCTCGAGGTGGTTGACCGATTCGCCGGTCTCGACCTCGACGACGCCCTGAAGGCGGCGTCCTTTCTCGAGCGACCAGAGCACGAGGTCGGGATAGATCGCGCCCGGGCCGGAGCCGACCGGGACGTTCTGCTCCGCCCCCGGGTTGATGCCGGCGTCGTATTTTCGGCGCAACTTGACCTGCAGCAATCGAATCAGGCGGTCGTGCTCCAGCTGCTCGCGTACCGGTCGCACCAGGATGGGGCTCAACTCCAGCGCCTCCAAACGATTGGATCCGACGAGATTATCAAACTGGCAAGTCTAGCACGAATTTGCGTTGTTCCGCCGTATCCCATTGCCTTTGTGCCGGATAGGGTACGCGTATTCAATGGCCCGGGAGTAGAATACCAAAACGTGTCAACTGTCGAGACGACAGCCCGGGTGTCCACGATTCTCATCGTGGACGACGACGAAGGCGTCACGCAGACGTTTGCGCGCATGCTGACCCTCGAGGGCTACGAGGTCCGGACGGCGTTCAATGCCGAGTCGGGCTTGCGGGCCGCCAGCGAAACCCGTCCGGACGCCATCATCCTCGATCTGCGGATGCCGCTCGTGGATGGCCTGGGCTTTCTCAGGCAGCTGCGCGCCATGGCGGACCAGCAGGTCTCGCCCACGCCCGTCGCCATCGTCACCGGCGACTACTTCCTGGACGACAGCGTCGCCGCCGAGCTGCGTCAGCTGGGCGCCGAACTGCGCTTCAAGCCGCTCTGGCTCGAAGACCTCGTCGGCCTGGCCCGCAACCTTCTGAAGGTGACGCACTGAGCAGCCGGGCCACCCGGTTCCTTCAGGCCTGCCGTCTCCAGCCGGTTGACGCGACCCCGGTGTGGTTCATGCGACAGGCCGGCCGGTACATGAGCGAGTATCGCGAGCTGCGGCAGCGGCATTCCCTGCTCGAGATCTGCCGCACGCCCGATCTGGCCACCGCCGTCACGCTGCAGCCCGTGCGCCGCATCGAGGTGGACGCCGCCATTCTCTTCTCGGATCTGCTGCTGCCGCTCGAGCACATGGGCATCCCGTTCGATTTCGTCGCCGGCGAGGGTCCGGCGATCGAGAAGCCGCTGCGCACGGAAGCGGACCTGGCGGCCGTGCGCCGGTTCGAACCGCGCGAGGCGCTCAGCCACGTGCTCGACACCATCCGGCAGGTCCAGCGAGAGCTCGACGGACGCGTCCCGCTCATCGGCTTTGCCGGCGCGCCGTTCACGCTCGCGTCGTACGCCATCGAGGGCGGCCACTCGAACAACTTCGCGCACACCAAGGCGCTGATGTACGGCCACCCCGCCGCGTGGCACGCCTTCTGCGACCTGCTGGCGGATCTCATCGGCGACTACCTCGTCGCGCAGATCGAAGCCGGCGTCAACGCCGTCCAGGTGTTCGACTCGTGGGTCGGCGCGCTGAACGCGCCCGACTACCGCGAGTTCATCCTGCCGCACACGCGGCGCATCTTCGAACGCGTCGCGCCGCTCGGCGTGCCGACGATCCATTTCGGCGTCGGCACCGGGTCGATCCTGGCCGAGCTGCGCGAGGCCGGCGGCGACGTCATCGGCGCCGACTGGCGGACGCCGCTCGACGAAGCGTGGGCCCGCATCGGGTTCGATCGCGCCATCCAGGGCAACCTCGATCCGACGCTGCTGCTCGCGCCGCTCGACCGCATCCTCACGGCCACCGACGAAGTGCTGGAACGCGCCGGCGGCCGCCCC
Organism: uncultured Acidobacteriota bacterium; assembly: GCA_963821285.1. GTDB lineage: Bacteria > Acidobacteriota > Vicinamibacteria > Vicinamibacterales > CAVVIG01 > CAVQJU01. Next base: position 20,638 of record CAWGDD010000003.1, on the reverse strand, counting down.
GGCCACATCTTCAACCTGGGCCACGGCATCCTGCCGATGACCCCGGTCGAGCACGTCCAGGCCGTCGCGCAATACGTTCATCAGCAAACACAGACGTAATCGTTCCAGGGGTTCCGGAGGTTCCGGAGGTTCCGGGGGTTCCGGAGGTTCGAGAGGTTCTCCGAGACTCGCGCGCCGCCACAAAAATGCTAGGCTGAACCTCCGGAACCGCCGGAACCTCCGGACCGGAACCTCCGGAACCTTTGGAACCCGCTGAACCTGTGCCCCCCATGACTTCCGCCGTCCTCCTAATGGCGCATGGAACGCCGGCCTCGCTCGACGAGATGCCGGAATATCTCCGGCTGGTCCGCGGCGGACGGCCGCCGTCGGCCGAGCTCGTCGAGGAGATGCGGCACAACTACGCCGCGATCGGCGGGCGCTCGCCGCTGACCGATCTGACGATGGCGCAGGCGGAGGCGCTGCGGACGCGGCTCGGCGGCGGCGTTCCGGTCGCCGTGGGCATGCGCAACTGGCGGCCGTTCATCAAAGACGCGCTCGACGAGCTCGCGCGCGGCGGCGCGACGCGCGTGATCGGCGTCCCGATGGCGCCGCAGTTCTCGACGCTCAGCGTGCAGAAGTACGTGGACGCGGCGAACGCCGCGCTGCCGGCCGGCGTGCAGTTCGATGCGGTCACCTCCTACCACGCGCACCCGCTCCTGCTCGAGGCGTTCGCCGAGCGCGTGCGTGCGGCCGCGCCGCACGCGGACGAGACCGTGGTATTCACCGCGCACAGCCTGCCAGTGCGAATCATCGAGGGCGGCGACGTGTACGCGCAGGAAGTGGCGGCCACCGCGCGCGGGGTTGCCGAGCGCGCCGGCATCGGCCGGTTCGACATCGCCTACCAGAGCGCCGGCCGGACGCCCGAGCCGTGGATTGGTCCGGATCTCACCGAGCTCATCGCGTCGCGCGGCGCGGCCGGGCAACGGCGCTTCCTCGTCGTGCCGGTCGGCTTCGTCTGCGACCACACGGAGATCCTGTTCGACATCGACGTCCAGGCCGCACGCGCCGCGCGCGACGCCGGCGCTGCGCTGCGACGTACGGAGTCCCTGAACACGTCGCCCACGTTCATCGCCGCGCTCGCCGAGATCGTGAGGGCCAGGCTGTGACCGGGGCGGGCCGGGCAGGTCGGGCGGGTCGGGCAGGCCAGGCGGGTCGGGCAGGTCGGGCGGGTCAGGCTGGTCGGGCAGGCCGGGCGGGCGGCGGGCTGGTCGTCGCCGCGCTTTCCCGGCCTGCCCTGCCTGGCCGGCCCGACCTGCGAGCCCACGACGCGCCCATGTTTGACGCCATCGTCGTCGGCGGCGGAATCGCCGGCCTGAGCGCGGCGTACGAGCTGCACGCGCGGGGGCTGTCGTTCGTGCTGCTCGAGCGCACGGGGCGGCCGGGCGGCGTCATCATCAGCGAGGACGTGGACGGGTACACGATCGACGGGGGGCCGGACTCCCTCCTCGTCCAGAAACCCGAAGCGATCGCGCTCTGCCGGGAGATCGGCCTCGGCGATCGTCTCGTCCCGACCAACCCCCCTCGCCTCGCGTTCATCCAGCGCGGCGGGCGTCTGCATCCCCTGCCGGCCAGCTCGGTGCTCGGCATCCCGACGCGCATCGGCCCGTTCATCGGGACGAAGCTTTTCACCTGGGCCGGCAAGATGCGAATGGCGGCCGAGCTGCTGGTGCCGCGGCGGACCGACGGCGCCGACGAGTCGATCGGCTCGTTCATGCGCCGGCGCTTCGGCGAGGAAGCCACGACGTACCTGGCCGAGCCGCTGCTCGCGGGCATCCACGCCGGCGACGTCGACAGGCTGTCGATCAAGGCGCTCTTCCCGCGGCTGGTCGAAACCGAGCAGAAGCACGGCAGTCTCCTCGCCGCATTTGCCAGGGCTCGACCCACGGCGTCGTCCGACGGGGCGTTCCGATCGCTTCCCGGCGGTCTGAGCGAAATGGTCCGCGCCCTAGTCGCGCGGCTGCCGCAGGACTCGTTGCGATTCAACACCCCGGTGCGCCGCGTGCTCCTCGAACCCATGCGCGTCGAAACCCAGGCAGGCGAAACGCTCGACGCTCGCGCGGTGATCGTGACCGCTCCCGCGTACGTGGCTGCCGATCTCCTTCGCGAGGAGAACCGCGAGCTCGCGCACCTGTGCAAAGATGTCCGCTATGCATCCACAGCGACCATCGCCCTGGCGTTCCTGCGGTCCGCGGTGGCGCACCCGTTGAACGGGTCCGGGTTCGTCGTGCCGCGCACGGAGGGCACCGGCATCCTCGCGGCGTCGTGGCTGTCGTCCAAGTGGCCGCACCGCGCGCCCGACGATCGCGTGCTGATGCGGGCGTTTTTCGGCGGCGCCCGCGACGAGCAGGCGCTCGGACAATCCGACGCGCAGCTGCAGGAAACGGCGCTCGCGGCCCTGCGGCCGCTGCTGGGCATCACGGGCAACCCGCTGCTCTCGCGCGTGTATCGGTTCGAGCGCGCCAGCGCGCAGCACGAGGTGGGACATCTGGCGCGTATCGAGACCCTCGACCGGATCCTGGACGGAATCCCCGGACTGTTCATGACCGGCAGCGGCCTGCGCGGCGTGGGAATTCCGGACTGCGTGGCCGACGCGAGGGCCACGGCGGGAAAGGCATTCGAATGGCTGCGTCACACACACTGACGGCCGCACTGGCCGTCTGCTCAATCCTCATGACGGCGCGCGCCGCCCTGGGGCAACCGCCGGGCGTGCCGGCCGACGTGGCGAAGTTGCTCGAGTCGATCAAAGCCGGCGACAAGGGACAACTCAGCGTCTCCGAGGAGGACGGCCGCTTTCTCCGCGTCCTGGTTGCCACCAGCAACGCGAAGCGCGCGCTCGAAATCGGCGCAGCCCAGGGCTACAGCGCGATCTGGATCGGCCTGGCCCTCCGCGAAACGGGCGGGCGCCTCACGACCATCGAATACGACGCCGCGCGGGCGGCGACGGCGGCCGCCAACATCCGCCGCGCCGGGCTGGCTGACATCGTCACGGTCGTGCCGGGCGACGCGTTCAAGGAAATCCCGAAGCTCACTGGCACGTTCGACTTCGTGTTTCTCGACGCCTGGAAACCGGACTACCAGCGGTTCTTCGACCTGGTGTTTCCCCGGCTGAACACGCGCGGCCTCTTCCTCGCCCACAACGTCGTCAACAAGCAGGGTGAGATGCGCGATTTCCTCGGGACAATCGAGCGCCACCCCGCGCTCGCGACGTCGATCGTGCGTCCGGGCACCGAAGGGATGTCGGTGTCGGTCAAGCTCCGATGAGGCCGATCCACATCATCGGCGTGCCGCTCGACCTCGGCGGCAACCGCCGCGGCGTGGACATGGGGCCGTCGGCGCTGCGCATCGCCGGCCTCGGCGAGCGGCTCGCCAGCCTGGGCGTTCCCGTCGTCGACAAGGGCGACCTGCCGTCGCCGATTCCGGAAACGCGCGAGCGATCGGACGAGCGGAAGAAGTTCATCGACGACATCGCGCAGGTGTGCCGGACGCTGTACGAGAGCGCCCGCGCGTCGCTCGCGGAGGGCGCGATGCCGCTTGTGCTGGGCGGCGACCACAGCCTCGCGGTCGGGTCGGTCAGCGCATCCGCGGAGTGGGCGAAGACGACGAGGGCGATGCCGATCGGCCTGCTGTGGATCGACGCGCACGGCGACATGAACACGCCGGCGACATCACTGAGCGGCAACGTCCACGGGATGCCGCTCGCGGCGCTCCTCGGGCCTGAACCGGCCGAGCTGTCGGGCATCGGCGGCGCGCCGCCCAGGGTCCAGCCGGCGCAGACGGTGCTCATCGGCGTGCGGAATCTCGACGAGCGCGAGAAAGTCGCCGTCCGCGACTCGCGCGTCCATGTGTTCACGATGAAGGACATCGACCGCCAGGGCATCGCGTCGATCGTCGAGCAGGCCGTGGGCCTCGCCGGCCAGGGCACGGCCGGCATCCACGTCTCCTTCGACATGGACGTCTGCGATCCCGCCATCGCCCCCGGCGTGGGCACGCCCGTCAAGGGCGGCCTCGACTACCGCGAAGCGCACATGCTGATGGAAATCATCGCCGACTCGGGCCTGCTGACCGCGCTCGACCTCGTCGAGATCAATCCGACGCTCGACGTGCGCAACGCCACGGCGCAGCTCGGCGCCGAATTGGTCCTCTCAGCCTTGGGAAAGAAGATCCTGTAGTCCTTGGTACTCGGTGCTTTGTGCTTGGTCCACGGACCCAGGACCACCGACGGACCAAGGCCTAAGAACCAAGAACCAGGGACGACGAATCAGTTAGCTGATTTCGATTCGACGAGCATCTCCTCGAGCGTTTCGACGAGGAGGACGAGCGAATACGGCTTCTCGATCAGGCGGGTGCGCGGGCGCAGGCGCTCGAGCTCGGCAGACTCCGACGGGACACCGGAGAAGATGATCACGGGCACTTCGGCGGGCGTCGCCATCACGACGTCCCGGCCCGAGCCCTTCTTCAGGCGCAGGTCGACGACGGCCGCCACCAGCAGGTTCTTCCCGAGCGCTTCGAGGCCTTCATCGGATGTTTCAGCCGTGACGACCGCGAAGCCGTGCATTTCGAGAAATTTGACGAGGGGCCGTCGAACGGACAAATCGTCTTCGACGACGAGGACAAGGCGGCTCGGATCCTGGCTCATGCGCGAAGGACCAGTATACCGCCTTCAGAGAGTGAGTTGCGCGGACTGTGTGGTATCGTCAGAAGTTCCCTGCAGCGGGGCCCCTAGCTCAGTGGTAGAGCACGTGACTTTTAATCACGGTGTCCCGGGTTCGATCCCCGGGGGGCCCACCATTGCGCGCGCGTAAACTATTCGGGTGAAACGGAAGTCTTGCCGCAGTCGTCGCAACGCAGGTAGAGCACAGGCAACGCCTCGGATCGACCGATGATCCTGGCGCTCGGCACCCCGCAACGCGGACAGATAATCCCAGCTGGACGTTTTGCCATACTTCTTCCCTCTTCCCCTGTGAACTGATTTCGTCGAATCAGGCAGGCCTGAAGGCCTGCGCTCCTTATCGGCTTAGACGCGGCGGGCGCCGGACGGGATTCAGAGCCCGAAGGACTAGACGAAATCGAGCCCGGGCTTCCTGAAGTTCCCGCCCAGGACCCCGACCGAGTCCCCACCTAACCAATTATCGACGACTTTGGCGTAAACCGAGCGGAAATCTGTCTCGAAATGCACGTCGGCGCCGTTGTTTTCGAGCGTCGGGTTGCCGGCGTCGGGGTTCGAGGGAGGCGGCCGTGCCGTAGAGACCCCCACGGACGAGACCGCCCATGGCCAGCATCGGGCTGGCGGCGCCGTGGTCGGTCCCGCGGCTTCCGTTCTCGGAAATCCGGCGGCCGAACTCGGAAAACGACAGGACCAGGGTGTCGCCGAACAGGCCGGCGCCCTTGAGATCGTCGAAGAAGGCCTTCAGTCCGCCGTCGAGGGTCGTCATCAGGCGCACGTAGGCGCCGTTGTCGGTGATCGGGTCCTGCGACGCGTGCGTGTCGAAGCCGCCGGTCGTGACGAAGAACACTCTGGTCCCCAGCCCCTTGACCATCGCCCCGGCGACCGCCTGCAGGGCCTGGCCGAAGCCGTTATTCGGGTACGTCACCGACGGCTTGTACGTCGCGACCGAGGCCACGCGATCGAGGGTCGCCATCGCGGCCTGCACGCTCGATCCGACAAACGCCACGTGCGGCTGATCGACGGGCACGTGCGACGCGATGTTCGCGGCCGCCGTGCGCTCGAGCGCGGCCTCGGCCCCGCCGTTCGGGCTGGCGAACGCGTATCCGGCGACGTTCGGCACCGACGCCACGGGGACGCCCGACGCCTGCAGCGCATGCGGCGTATCCCCCGTCGTCGTCCACGCGGCGAGCGGGTCGAGCGGCTTGAGCGTGCTGAGGTAGCGGCCCAGCCAGCCGGATCCCTGTGTGTTGGGCGGATTGCCCGTGGACCAGATGTCGGTGCCCGAGAAATGCGAGCGGCTGGAGTTCTCGTAGCCGGCCCGCTGGACGATCGCCAGGCGTCCCTGGTTGAAGATCTCCCGCAGGCCCGTCAGCTTCGGGTGAAGCCCGAGCGGCTTGCCGCTGGAATCGGCGCCAACCTGCAGGACGGTGCCCGCGGGGATGGCGATCGTCGGCCGGCGGCTGTAGTAGAACGGGTCGGTGTACGGAACGAGGAAGCTCAGGCCGTCGTTGCCGCCCGTCAGGTCGAGGACGACCAGGTTCCGGCTCGCCGCGCCCTGCGCGCGCGCGAGGTCGGAGAGAAACGCCGGGGCGGCGTAGCCGACCGTGAACGCCGCGATCCCGCCTTTGAAGAACTGACGCCGCGTGATCATAGGAATTGGTACTCCGCCGATCCGAGGATGAGGTGCGCGAGGCCTGACCCCTTCGTCTGCAGCTGGGCGGCTGAACCGGTCCAGCGGCCCGTCACGGCGCCGGCGTAGCTGAGCAGATCGTTGTAGACGCCGCCGCTGATGTCCGGCATCGTCATCCGCGCGAGCATGTAGTTCAGCAGGGCCTGCGGGCTCTGGTTCGCGCCGGCCGCGGCCGTGGCCAGGTTGAACTTCTGGTTCCCGGCGAGCGTGGACGCGAAGTTCATGCGCGTCAGCATGGCGCCGGTCGAGAACCAGTCGCGGCCGAGCGACCACCCCGCCACGTCCGGCGGCTCGAAGAGCTGCTGGCCCATGCTCACGAGCGGCGAAAGCGTGCTGCCGAGCGAGAACCCTCTCCAGCCCGTTTCCTTCATCGCCTTCACGACGTACTCGACGGGCCACGAATAGCGTGAGAAGTACGCCGACGGCGCCTGGAACTCCGCGGCCGAGAACAGATAGTGGAGCACGGGCCCGATGCTCGTGCCGCTCTGCAGGTACACCGAGGCCAGCCGGTCGATGAAGTTCGACGGCGGGTCGGATGTCTCGCTGACAAAGAACGCGTAGAGCTTTGTCATCAGGCGGCGCGCCGTTTCCGGATGCCCCGCCAGCGCGCCGATGAGATCGATGCCGTCCTGCATGCCCGCCGATGCCGATCGCGACGGAATCGTGCGGCCGCCATCGCCGTAAATCGGGAAGCTGAACGTTTTCGAGGTGGTCTCGTGGGCGTTCGCGTTGTAAACGAAACTGAAGGCACCGGTCGTGGAACGCGTGTCGCCCTGCAGGTTCCAGCCCGTGAACACCCGCGCCGCCGCGTAAACGTCGTCTTCGGTGTAGAAGCCCACGCCGCGCGTGAAGAGCTCCATCAGCTCGCGGCCGAAGTTTTCCTGCGGCTTCGCCTTGGTGTTGGTGTTGCCGTCGAGCCAGACGAGCATCGCCGGGTCCTGCGCGACGGCGACCAGCATGTCGGAGAACGCGCCGAGCGCGCGCTCCCGAAACAGCTCGATCTGCCCTTTCTGTCCGGCCGGATCCTCCGACGGTTTCGCCGCCATCGCGCGCGTCGCGTTGGCCGCCTGGATCGCGCCGGCGAGCTTCGTGTAGCCCGTCGCGAAGTAGTTGTGCCAGAAGAGGGTCATCTTCTCCTGGAGCGGGCGGTTCGAGTGGAGCATGCGGAACAGCCACCGCTGCCGCGCGTCGTTGATGAGGGTGTTAGGCGAAAACGGCGCGTTCGACGTCGTCGTCAGGACGTAGCCCGGCTGGTTGATCTTCGAATCGACATCGTCGGGAATCGCGTCGTAGTTGATGATCCGATCAACCGCGGACCCGTACGACAGGTCGCCGAAGATCGCCAGGTCGTCGGCGCTCGCGCCAAACCCCGCGCGCCTCAGCAGGTGCTCGATGCGTTGGTCAGCCACTTCGTTCGCCCCCAGCCTCTAGCCTCTACGCCTCCCTTAGACCACCGCCCGCCCCTCAAGTTACATCGGTCTGGGCGATTCCCACTTACCAATTTCCCGTGTGTGATACCGTTTTTCGCATGTACACGGTTGTTTTGCTCCTTCATTCCTGGCTTCGGTGGGTTGCGCTCGCTGCCGGCATCGGCGCGACCGTGCTGGCGATGCGCGGTGCCGCCGGCCCCGCGGGCGACAGCAAGCTCGAGCGTTGGGGGATGGCGTTCGTCTCCGTGCTCGATCTCCAGATGCTGCTGGGCCTGCTGCTCTACCTCGTCCTCAGCCCAACCATGGCGGAAATCCGGGCGAACTTCGGGGCGTCGATGAAAGACCCGGTCGCGCGCTTCTGGGCCGTCGAGCACATCACGTCGATGATCGTGGCCGTCGTCCTCGTGCACGTCGGGCGCGTGCTCGGGCGGAAGGCGACGCCGGAGTCGAAGCGCATGAAGCTGTTCATCTGCTTCGGCATCGCGACGGTGCTGATGCTGCTGGCCATCCCGTGGCCGGGGATGCGTGCGGGGCGCGACTTGTTCCGCTTCTAGTTGCTTTTCACTTGCCTGATGGCCAGGCACCAAGGCCTGTTCACCACGAAGACACGAAGGCACGAAGTCAGCAGTGGGACGACATATGAAGTCCGATGAGCTCGTCACTGTCGCAACGTTTCCGTCGGCCGTGGACGCCGAGATCGCGAAGGGCGTGCTGGACGATGCGGGGATCGAGTCGATGATCCGGTCGGACAACGCCGGCGGGATGTATCCGGCGATCGGCGGAGCTGAGCTACTGGTCAGGGCCGAGGATGCGGAGAAAGCGGCAGAAGCCCTGAACCGATTCCAGGGGCTGCCAGACTCGCAGATTTCGTGAGCGCAACGGCTTCCGTAGTGTCCAGCTTTAGCCGGACGCCGTGACCGCGTGATACGATTCGAAGGATCGCCTCTCAGGTCCCCATCGTCCAGAGGCCCAGGACGTGGCCCTTTCAAGGCCAAAACACGGGTTCGAATCCCGTTGGGGACGCCAACTCCAATGCGTTGACTCGGCGCAACTACCCGTTGCACCCTAACGTTCGTTCGAACCGAAGACGTTCAGAGGGAGTCGGACGCGGCGCTCAGAGCGACGCGATAACGACTCAGGCGACCACCTCCACGGTGCGCGCCACCGATGTGGGCTCAGGGATAGACTCACCCGATGCCCGCAACTCCTCGAGGTACAAAACGATCGCTTCGCGCATCAAGCGCTCTGATTTCGAGACCCTTGTCGAACGTGGCTTTGTCCATGATGACACTCCAATTATCACGAAAACCGCTGCGCTCGCGGCGAGCGCGGCGGTGTACGTGGCGTTAAGACGTCCGACTGTGCATGCGTTCGACTTCGGGTTCGCCATCCTCGACGAGCCGCCGACGGCAACCACGCCCGGTAAGTCAGGGGCGTACGCCGAGTAGTTGCCTTCCGCTCTTTCGACGGCGATCGTGTAGTGCCTGTGGGTCATGCGAGTCCTGCCTGCTTCCACACGCTTTGAAGGGTCCCGGTCTTCATGTCCTTCGACGGATGTCCGGCAACCACAACGATTCCTCACGTCGTCGGATGCCCCGGCACCATCGCTGCGCTGTTCCAAGGGGTCATCTGCCCCGTGCAGCAGGGCGGGCGGGAGTCGCATGCTTGGGATCTTCGGAATTCGGCTATTCTCTTCGGGTTCGAGAGTCTCTGATAGGACGTTTGCCTGATGTTTGCTGGGCGCCGGATTGATCGCGCCATGCCTTGCCGCCGCGCGGTTCTTGGTCATCTTCCGGTACGGGGGAGGTTAATTTCGTGAGTAAGCTACATCGCTCGTTCCTTCTTGCTTCGCTCCTTCCAGCATTCCTGCTCGGCAGCGTGTTCGCTGTCGTTCAGGCTCAGAATGCCGGAGCGCCGGCAGTCAGACAGACGCGCTGGTCTGATCCTGCCACCTGGCCGGACCGGAAGGTACCAGCCGCTGGCGACAAGGTCACCATTGCAAAAGACAAGGATGTGCTCCTCGACGTCAGTCCTCCGGCGCTGGGCAGTCTGACTATCGACGGCAAACTCAGCTTCGCAAACAACGCTGACCTTGAACTGACCACCGAGTGGATCATGTTGCACGGGGAACTGGAAATCGGCACCGAAGCCAGGCCTCATACCCGCAAGGCAACAATTACCCTCACCAACAACGTCAAAGACGAAGACATGAGCGGAATCGGTGGAACGACTGACCGCAGTGACCGCGGGATCATGCTCATGGGCGGAACCCTGAACCTGCACGGCGATCGGCAGAACACCTGGAGCAAGCTGGCCAGGACAGCCGAAGCAGGCAGCAATTCGATAGCGGTCCTGAACGCCGCGGGTTGGCGAGTCGGCGATGAGATTGTCCTCGCGTCCACGGATTTCGATCCCAGGCAGGCAGAGCGGCGAACCATTTCCGCCATCAGGGGAAATACGATCACGCTCGACAAGAAGCTGGACTTCATGCACTTCGGCAAGATCACCTTCGACGTGGATGAACGTGGCGAAGTCGCTTTGCTGACGCGCAATATCCGTCTCCAGGCATCGGCCGACGCGGAACAATCGTTCTACGGCGGGCACGTGATGGCGATGGGCGCGAGCAAGATGTTTGTTGAGGGCGTCGAGTTCAATCGCATGGGCCAGAACCTGACTCTGGCCCGGTATCCGATCCACTGGCATCTGGTCGGCGATGCCAAAGGGCAGTACATCAGGAACGCCGCGATCCACGACACCTACAACCGCTGTGTGACGGTGCATGGCACGAATTTCCTGCGCGTTGAGAACAACGTGACCTACAACACCGTGGGTCACTGCTTCTTCCTCGAGGACGGCGTGGAGCACGGCAACGAGTATGTTCACAACCTGGCGATCCAGACCAAGTGTCATACGTCCAAGCCGTGCGTCCCGACCAACCTCGCCGCGAGCGGCGAGACCAGAAACGGAACGAATGGCCAGCAATCCAAGGATGTCCTGCTGCCCTCGGACAACACGGCGGCGAGTTTCTGGATTACCAACCCGGACAACGTCTACCGCGACAACGTGGCCGCGGGTTCCGATTCGAACGGCTTCTGGATGTCATTGCCGGAGCACCCGAACGGCAAATTCGAAGGCACGGAGATCAGTGCGAAGACCTGGCCGCGTCGAACGCCATTCCGCGAGTTCAAGGGCAACGTCGCCCACTCCAACTACGACGCGTTCATGTTCGACCGAAACATTGCGGCCAATAACACGTTCGGTGTGACCGGCAGCTCGCATACCGGCCTTGAAAATCCCGCTGACCCGAACAGCAGGGCGTTGGAATCGGTCTTCGAGGATCTCACCGCCTACAAGAACCGAAATGGCGCCATCTGGGGCCGCGGCGAGATGCACGTATTCAGGAACGTGAAGCTGGCCGACAACGCTATCGGCTTTACGCACGCGTCTGGCGCATTCGGTCGTTACGCCTTTACGTCAAAGGTCGTGGACTCGCTGTTCGTGGGCGAAACCGAGAACATCGGCAACCCCACGACTGACGCGGAAAAGGCTTACGGTCGCAGCGTGCCGAAGCGCGAATTGCCGGATTTCCCGATCCGCGGCTACGAGTACTACGATTACCGTCATGACGTGGAGAATGTCACCTTCCGCAACTACGAGGACAACGCCACTCGCAAGACGGGAGCGATCTCTAACCTGATGTTTAGCAGCTTCGGGGTCAGCACCAATAACGCCTTCGAGCGCTTGAAATTCGTCAACGCCAAGCCGGTGTATTTCCCGCCGATGGAGCGTAAGTGGGCCAGCGACAATGGAGGCAGTACGTCCTATAGGACCGCGGCGTTCCGCGACAAAGACGGCTCGCTCGGCGGTGGTCCCAATTCCTACGTTCTCATCAATGACGGCGTCAACGACAGCATCGCGGTCGACGCGGAAGCCTGTGAGATCAAGCCCACCTGGAACGCTGCCGTGTGCAAGGGGGATGTCGGGCGCCTGACCTTCGGCGGCGGCGGCGGTGGCTTTGGTGGATTCGGGGGCGCTCGTGGCGCAGGTCCTGGCAGAGGCGCAGCTGCCGGTGCTGGCGGACCCGGTGGTCCGGGCGAAGCAGCCCGTCTTGGCGGAGCGGGTGGTCCAGGCGGCGGCTTTGGTGGAGGAGGTTTCGGTAGAGGCGGTGCTGGTGGGCCTGCTCAGCCGCCAGTCGTACTCAGCCGCAATGGCAGGGAGTACACCGCAACCGGGGGCAGCAACGTACGAGCCGGCACCGAGATCAAGGTGACCACCGAAAGGCCGTCCGTGCCCCTCACCCTGACGGAACTGGATAGCGGCTCGTGGGTGATCTTTGAGCTGCCGGGATTCACCGCTGCAGCGTCGGGTACGCCGCAGGACAGCCTCGATGCGCTGCGCAAGGCCAGCGTCACCTCGTACTACAAGGGCCAGGATTCGCTCTGGGTCAAGGTTGTCTCCAGCGGTGACCCCGGCAACGGCGCCCCGGGTGGTGGAACCAGCGTCCAGGTCAGCCGGTAAGCTGGTCCCTGCCCGCGCGAACTAGAGCCCCCGGATTATGCCCGGGGGCTCTTTTGCTTCGTACAGCAATCAGCCAAGTCCGGCTAGCGTATTCACTTCGACGCGGTACCCAATCCGCAATCTGCGCTGTTCCAATCCGGAGAGGGATAGCTCAGAGCGGCATTTTGCACGATCTCGCCGAGCCATCACCCCCGCGAATCCGACGGAGTCCCGCAATCGCTGCATCGATTCCAGAAAGCTAGCGATTTGGTTCCAATTGTGAGTGCTTTGGGACGCCATCGGCATCACGTTGATACAGCGATGTCTATAGCAATCGATGACTCCGCGGTCGCACGACCGTTCCACACCGCGTGTTGTCCCTTCTTGTGCCCGCGTGTCGCGTCTCCCTTGTCGAGAGTGGCGGAAACAGCGCACTGGGGCGGTTGTCGACTTTCGATCGAACGCGGTAGGGCCACAACATCGGCTGCGGGGGCTTTCTTTCGCGACGCACAATCCATGTCCCGTGACTAGAGACCGACAGCTTTCGATTCGTTCAATTCAATCGGCGAACCTTGGTATGTCATCACAATCCGGGCCACTTCGCTGAGCGTGTTAGTGACCTGACACGAACGTGCGGCAATCGTGATCAGCTTACGGACGAGCGCGGAGTCCTGACATTCGGCCGAGACATCCATCGTGAACGCCGTGAATCGCTCCGGGGCACCGTCCATCGTGCCCGTCACGGCCACGCGGACGTTCGACACGGCGGCCTCGCGCGCACGAATCGCGGCCACCAGATGGCTCGTAAAACAGCCACCCAGCGACACCAGCAGATACTCGCCACCCGCGGGTCCGAGATCCAGCCCACCCTTCGCGATCCCCCGGTCCACGAGGACGGTGTGTGTCCGCACGGTGGCCCTGGACGTGGTGTGGTTGACGTGTTCGATCGTCGCCTTGAAGGTCGTGCTCATCCGAGCCTCCTGCCAGATGAAAGGTCCACTGAAGCCAGAGCAGTGTCAGCCTATCGGGGCGCGTTCGCCACGTTGGCTCGCTCGGTGTCGAGCTGCCGCACTTTCACGGTGTACGTGACCGGCACCGACTTTGAGAGAAAGCACGTCTTGTCATCGCACGCCTGATATTCCAGAACGCCAGTGATGGAAAACGTCTCCACCGACGCCAGGGCCTTTCGCCCGTCGGCCGAACCATTGAGGGCGACGTCCTGGACCAGCCGGAACGGCTTCTGGAACACTTCGACGCGTTCGTTCAGTGGCTTGAACACGTAGATGTCCGAGGCCGGATAGCGAAGGGGACGCGCCAGCAGCAGCGGCTGCGCGTCGAGTCGAAGCGCGACCACCTTGTAGCTGTGCGTGCCGGGAGCGTACACGTGGATGCCAGGCCGTGGCGTGATGTCGGCGACGATCGAAAACAGCGTGCCTGGCGCGACGACCTGGTCGCTCAGATAGGTCGTGATGTCCACGTGGTCCGTGGTGATTCGCCGGGCATCCGTCTCGTGCCCGGGATCGCCCAGCTTCAGCAGGATGCTGGCCACCGTATTCCGCTCCTGATAGGCCTCCTCGAAGAACCGCGCAGTGACCACGCCCTGTCGATTGACGAGGAAGGTGCCCGGGAACGGAATGCCGTAGTTGGTGGACGCGGCATCGACCGTCGTGTTCAAGAGGCCGTACGCCTTGATCGTGGCCGAGCCCGCGTCCGACAGCAGCGGGAACGTGATGCCTCGCCGCCGCGAGAAGTCCGCGAGAATCGCCGGCGAGTCGTAAGTCATCACCGCCAGCCCAATCCCCTTCTTCGTGAGCTCCGGCAGGCGCGACTGCAGTTCCACCAGTTGGGTCTTGCAGTACGGACACCAGTCCGCGGACCGCGAGAACACCAGCATCAAGCCATTCGGACCCATGAGGGCCTCGCGAGTCCGCACGGTGCCGTTCTGATCCGGCAGCCGGAAGTCCGCGATCCGCTCGCCGACCTGCGGGCCGAGCTTGCTCACATCGACTTTCAGCGGCGCGTATTGACCGAACGCGGTCGCGGCCCCAAGGAAGACGAGCACGATGCTTGAGAGAAGGGTCTTCATAAGAATGGTGTATCTTGACGCATTGCGTCGCGTGAGGAAAGGCAAACCACCGAAACGGAAGGCCAGGCGGCCATTCGCGCACATCAAGGCGCTGGCGTTCGATGCCTACGGGACGCTCTTCGATGTCTATTCCGTCACCGCGCTCTGCGAGCAGCTCTTTCCCGGACAGGGCGCGGCGCTCGCCCGACTTTGGCGTGCCAAGCAACTCCAGTACAGCCTCCTGCGCACCGTGATGGGGCGGTACAAAGACTTCTGGCAGCTCACCGACGATGGCCTCCGGTATGCCGCGAAGAGTCTGCGCCTGGATCTCTCCGGTCCGAAGCACCGGCAGCTCATGGACGCCTACCTGACGCTCGCCGCGTTTCCGGACGTCGCACCCGGGTTGGACGCGTTGAGACAGCTCGGGCTGCGGCTCGCCATCCTGTCGAACGGTGCACCCCACATGCTCGACGCCGCCACGGAGCACGCGGGCATTGGTCCCCTGCTCGACGCGACCATCAGCGCCGACGCGCTCGGCGTCTTCAAGCCCAGTCGCCGCGTCTACAAGTTGGCGCACACGCGACTGAGAGTGGCCGCCGGCCGGCTGGGGTTTGTCTCATCCAACTCGTGGGATATCGCCGGCGCGGCCTCGGCAGGATTGACGACGTTCTGGATGCAGCGCCACCTTGACGAGCCGGCCGAAGAGCTGGGATTTCCAGCGACTCACGTGGTGACGTCGATCGCGGACCTGGCGACGCTGTTCACGCGTGCGATCGGTTGACCGCCGCTGAAATGTCTTCGAGCGACAGCATGCCGACCACCTGGTCCGGCGCGGCCCTGCTAACGACGGGGGCCTGACGAACCGAGTGCCGTCCCAGCTTCAGCAGCGCCAGATCGAGCGACTGATCGGCAAACACGGTCACCACGTCTCCGCGCGCAACGTCGGCGATCACCAGGCCTGCCGTTCGGGCCGAGGTCAGCTCGCGCCGACCGACCACGCCCCACAGCCGTCCCGCATCGTCGACGACGGCACACGCGCGCACGCCCGCAGTCTCGAGCCGTCTCGCGACCTCGCCGATCGGTTCGCGAAAACCCGCGAGGGGCTGATCGGTCCGCATGGCCTGTTCGACCGTCAGGGCACGGAGATCGCGGTGGGTCTGGTGCTCGGGCATCGGCACCCCGTCCTGCTGGAGGAGCGCATCGTAAATCGGCACGGGATGCAGGCGCACCGCGACGGTGTAGCTGATCACGTTGCTGATCATCAACGGCAGGATGATCGCGTAGTCGCCGGTCATTTCGAAGATGATCAGGATCGACGTAATCGGTGCGCGAATCGCCCCGGCAAAGAACGCGCCCATACCGACCAGCGCGAACGACCCGACGATCTCGACAGTCGGTCCCGCGAACGGATGGATCAGGTGGGCGACGGATCCGCCAAGCGTGGCGCCAATGAACAGCGCGGGCGCGAAGATACCGCCGGACAATCCCCATCCGTACGACGTGACCGTCGCCGCCATCTTGCCGACGCTGAGCACGGCCATGCGCTGCCATGACACCCTGCCGAGCAGCGCGGCCGAGAGCGTCGGGTAACCGATACCGAACGTCTGCGGCAGGGTGAGACCGATGGCCGCCATCAGCACACCGCCAACCGCCGGGCGCGCCCACGGCGGCAGCCGGGCCAGGCCCCGCACGAACGCACGAACCGCCAGCAACGCACGCACGAACACCGTGGCGCCGAGCCCGGCCAGCACGCCGAGCAGCGCGTAGGCAAACAACTCCTGCCAGTTGCCGAGGCTATAGCCCGGGACCGTCAACGACGGCCGGCCCCCGAGCAGAGCGCGCTCGACGACCGCTGCCGCCACTGACGCCACGACGATGGCGCCGACGAGGCGCTGGTTGAGATCGCCAATCACTTCCTCCATCGCAAAGGTGATCGCGGCAATCGGCGTGTTGAAGGCCGCGGCGATCCCGGCAGCGGCGCCGACCGAGATCAGGGCTTTCACGACCCGGGACGGACGGCGGGTCGCCTTGCCGACCGCTGCACCGATCGCCGCGCAGATCTGGACCGTCGGGCCTTCCCGCCCCAGCGAAAATCCAGATCCGATCGAGAGGGCGCCAAGCACGAACTTGCCTACGACCGTCCGCAACGAAAGCTGGGCACCGGGGCCAAACACGTAGGCGGTCTTGACTTCCGGAATGCCGCTGCCGCGAGCGAACGGCACGACCCGGTCGAGCAGCAGGCCCACGATGAGGCCCACGAGGACGAGCAGCAGCGGGATCAGCGCCAGGCGCTGCGCCAGCGGCCTGGCCAGCAGCGGGTCGAGCACATGGACCGTGAGCAAGTCGATGGAGAGGTGAAAGCCGACCGCCGCGAGACCGCTCAGGCAGCCGACGACGACGGTCAGCGTGAAAAGGACGCGGGTCTCGGAATTCAGCCAGCGACGGACGAGTTGAACCAGGGGCGGCGCGTCAGACACTCTCTCCCATTCTAGGGCGGCGCTCCACATGACGGCGGCCAGGCCCACCTAGGTCTGGTCTCTTGACCCTGGGCTAGGCGATGTGTCACTGTCCGCCCGCCGTCAGGACCGTCCCCGGCCTCAACTCTGATCTGGCTCAATGGGGAATTCACGCATCGGAGGAACATCGTGGCCCAATCCCAGCAGTCCTACAGCAACCACGTCCGATTCTTTCCCCTTCTTCACTTCTTCGTGCTGCCGGTGCTGATGATCAACGCTCTGGTGTCAGCGTGGCTGCTCATCCGAACACCCTCGCTCGGCAGGCTGTGGCCGTGCATTGTGGCCTTTGCATTGGCCGGCGGCGCATTGGCGGCACGCGTGATGGTGCTCGCCGTCCAGGATCGGGTGATTCGGATGGAGATGCGACTACGCCTGCGAGAGGTGCTGCCGGCAGACTTGCACGGCCGGATCCCGGAACTGACGAGGGAACAGCTCGTCGGGCTGCGCTTCGCGGGCGATGGAGAGCTGCCCGATCTTGTGCGGCAGGTGCTGGCCGGGTCGCTCAAGAACACGACCGCAATCAAGAAGGCCGTCAAGCAGTGGCAGAGCGACTACCTGAGGGCCTAGCGGCCCGATGAGGCTGGAGAGGTCAGCCGTGGACTCGCCCAGGTGAACGCGGGGACCATCTCACCCGTGGAGTTCTTCCCGCCAGAGAACCGGATCATGACGCATCCGTAGCAACCTGACTTGGAAAGGAATCGATCATGGTGGTCATCCGCAACGTGTTTCGGCTGAAGTTCGGGAAGGCTCGTGAGGCAGTCGCGCTGTTCAAGGAAGGCATCGCCATCCAAAAGCGAGTCGGATTGGACTTTTCCAATCGCCTCCTGACCGATGTGACCGGCCCCTTCTACACGGTCGTCCTGGAAATCACGGCACCGAACCTGGCGGCGTTCGAAGGGAACGCACCCCGGCTCATGGGGGATAAGGACTGGCAGGCGAACTATCAGAAGATTGGAGCCCTTGTGGAATCCGGGTATCGCGAAATCTTCACAGTGGTCGAATGAGCGCGAGCGGTGTGGCCGACGCAATCAACTAGCGTCCGGTCGCGGCTCGTCTCGCCTGCTCGACGAGCGACTGCCAGTTCAGTACGCGCCGGCCCACGCTGCCCATGATCATCGTCAACAGCAGGACGATGGTGACGTGCCACACCAGCACCAGCACGTTGCCGTACGCATGATGTGTCACGCAGACGCCGAGATTGCCCAGCCCAGCCGCTGCCAGACCACCAAGCAGCGCGGAGAGGCGCGGCGTCAAGGGCGCACCGCGTCGCAGCATCACGGCCATCGCGATCGCCGGCACGGCGCCCGCCATGATCGTCCCCGGGAGACACACCCATTCAGATTGCATCGAAAAACCTTGCGAGGTGAGCTGCAGCCAGTCGCGCACGCTGCTCTGCCCCAGTCCTCCGAGCCAGAGCGCCAGCGGTACCAGCGGTAGGAACAGCACTTTGCGGCTGTAGCCGGGCACCACGCTGGCAAACGCGGCGATCGCCGCGAGGACGCCCGTCGCCAGCGCAAACGCCTCCTCACTGACCACACGCGGCAGCAGCAGCCGTGATACCCAATCGCCATGCATCGACATCATGACGACCACCAGCAGCGCAGACGGCACAGCGATCGCGAGCCACGCCGCCGCACGCACCCACGGCCGTGCCAGCGGCCGCACCTTCGGGGTCCGGTCCGCCAGTTCTCGAATGAGCGTCTCCGTGTCCGTGGCCCTCATCGCCCTTCGACTTCCTTTTTGAGCTTCCGGCGCAGCGCGTCCATCGCGCGATGCGTTGCGACCTTCAGCGCGCCCACGCTCGTCCCGCTCGCCGCCGCGGCCTCCTTCAGAGACATCTCGCGCAGTTTCAGCATCTCGATCGCGCTCCGCTGACCTGCCGGCAACTCGGCAATCGCCTCCCGGAGCGCGTCCGGATCGCCGTACGTCGCCGTCAGGGTATTCGTGTTTTCGCTGAAAAAGGTTACGTCGAGGTCATCGACCGCGACTTCATGCGCGCCATGCCGTGCATACCGGCGCGCGGCGTCCGCGAGTCGATTGCGCGTGATCGCCAGCAGCCACGGGATGAACGGGCGGGTCGCGTCGTAGGTCGCACGCACCGCATGCACGGACAACAACACCTCCTGCACGAGATCCTCGACGTCGGCACGCTCCAGGAAGGCGCGCCGATACCGGACGATCTGGCGCACGCGGACCGCCAACTCCTGCATCAACGCCGCATAGGCCTCGGCATCGCCGCCTTGAGCAGACCTCATCAGCGCCGCCAGACGCTCTTCGTGGGTTTCAGGCTCGGCCATCTGCCTGTGACTGTGCGCGTCAAGCGTAACCTTTTTGACGCCGCCTCCGAACTACCCGGGTGAGTCTGGAAGGCGGCACCCGCGCCATGTCGGCGTTCCCATCGCCAGCCCTTTCAGCGGAGGACCTGCATGAATACCCGTGTTCTCATTGCGGCTTCGGCGTTGGCGGCCGCGGTGGCCGCCCCGGCCATCCTGTCGGCGCAGAAGCCCGTTCCGCCACCGACGGCGTTCAAGACCGAGAAGTGTTACGGCATCGCCAAGGCCGGCAAGAACGACTGCGCGTCGACCGGCAACAACTCGTGCGGCGGTTCGTCGAAGCTCAGCAGCGACCCGAAGGCGTGGATCTACGTCCCCGCCGGCTACTGCGACCGCATCGTCGGCGGCAGCCTCCAGCCGAAGTAACGACAAGGAGACGGAACGTGGCCATCACCAATGACTCGCGCGTGCACGTGGCTGAACGAACCGGTATCGGTCTTCGGCTGCCGCACATCGCGGAGGTGGTGGCCACTCGCCCGCCTGTCGGGTGGCTCGAGATCCATCCCGAGAATTTCCTGGCGAATCCGCATGGGCTCGAGCTGCTGACGGATCTCGCCCGCGACTATCCGATTTCCGTTCACACCGTCGGGATCTCGATCGGCAGCACCGATGGACTCGATCGCGACCATCTGACCCGAGTGCGCGCGCTGGTCGATCGGCTGAATCCAGTCCTGGTGTCGGGTCATCTGGCCTGGTCCGTCCACGGCGGCGCCTATCTGAACGACCTGCTGCCACTGCCGTACACCGAAGGAAACGCTGCGCGTCGTCGCGACGCATCTGGCCCAGGTGCAAGATGCCCTCGGGCGCGCCTACGTCATCGAGAACCCTTCAACCTACGTTTCGATAGCGACCTCGACGATGACGGAGATCGAGTTTCTGCACGCACTGGTTGACGTAACAGGATGCCGGCTGCTCTGTGACGTCAGCAATGTCTATCTCAGCGGGCACAACATGGGGTACGACCCGTACGACTTCATCGACAGGTTTCCTGCGGAGGCGGTCGCAGAACTCCATCTCGGCGGCTTCACGCCCGAAGAGGACGAGGCGACGCCCGGCGCCACCCTGCTGGTGGATACGCACGCGCAGGCGGTCGCCGAGCCGTCCTGGGACCTGTACGCGCACGCGATTCGCCGGTTTGGGCCGCAGCCCACGATCGTCGAGTGGGATAACGATCTGCCAACGCTTGGCGGTCCTGGCGGGAGAGGCCGCCAACGCCGATCGCGTTCGCGAACACGCACACGAGCCCCGCCATGCCGGCACTTGCTGACATTCAGTCCGCCATCCGGGACGCGCTCGTCCACGGCAATCGGGCTGCCCTTGCACCGATGCTCTCGGGCGGCGTCCATCCCGAATACCGTCTGGCCATCCACCAGCGGCACTACGTGGCCAGCCTGACGAGGGC